>JAJQGJ010000014.1 GCA_021200565.1 Oscillospiraceae bacterium | reverse complement strand
GGTTTCATACGGGTTCTCTTTAAATTACCTGTAAATACATTATACGAGGAGTAGTGAATATGAACCTCTCAAACAAACAATACAGTGAACTCGCCAAGGATGCAGAAGCGCCGTCGAAAGCCTGGTTTAATGTGCCGAAAGCGTTCCTTATCGGCGGGATAATCTGCCTCATCGGGCAGGGGATTGGCGACCTGTACCGGTATTTCGGAATGAGTGAGGACGAGACAGCGGCGTTTACTTCGATAACGCTGGTGCTTTGCTCGATAATTCTCACCGGCTTCGGGATCTACCCGAAAGTCGCCAAGCATGGCGGTGCGGGCACTCTCGTTCCTATAACGGGTTTTGCAAACGCCGTTGCCTCTCCCGCAATCGAATTCAAGACCGAGGGCTGGATATTAGGCGTCGGCACAAAGATTTTCACCATTGCAGGACCGGTTATTCTCTATGGAACAGCGGCAGGAGTGGTGTATGGGGTGATTTACTTCGTAATGTCGAAATTATGATACGAAAAAGCCGGGATCACATGACCTCGGCTTTGTGCTTATCTACTTAGCTGTTTTCTTCGAGAATTTCGTCCCGGATTTTCATCCATAGCTTGCCCATGTTGTTTTCGCCGTCCCGGTTCGGTCCCCAACCCCAGTACGAATCTTTGGGTGAATCCTCAACTATAGTATAATCCTTGGTCTTAAGAAGCATCTCCTTGACATATGGATGCTGCCTCACCTTTTCCCGCAGAAGCTCCTCCATCACAACGACTTTTTCCGAATCCCAATCGGGACGCTTGCGGTCTTTATGAGCAAGGGAAATCTGCTTTGCTTCATAGGGCGACTTGGCATTGCGTATGAGCTCGACGACGTCATCGGCAACGCCCCTGAAAGCACTCGCCTGATAAGCCTCCTCTACCGTTCCATAGACCCAGCCGTCGTACTCAATCTTGTTGGCACTGTAGTTGTCGAGGCAGTAAAACTCCCTCGGGAAGAATCCGATAGCCCGGTCAAGAAGTATTCCTTCCGCCAGCCAAGGGTCACGGTAGTTCTTGGCCTCCAAATTAATGCTCATGATGATACCCTCCTCTTTGATTATAGTAGCATAGTTTGAGGGTTTGTGTCAAGAAAAAGAGCCCCACCCGGGACTCTTTTTATTATTCAGACTTTGAAGCTGTCAGATTCTTTCAGGCTGGTCGTCATCAGCAGGAGCTTCAGGTGCAACTGGTTCTTCAGGTGCAGTTGGAGCTTCCGGCTGAGGTGCAGGCTCTGGCTGAGGTGCCGGTGCAGGCTGAGGGTTCAGCGGCTGACCGGTGTAGGGGTCGAAGTTGTACTGAACTGGCTGCGGTGCCGGCTGAACGGGTACGGGATGAGCGGCAGCATAAAGCGCATCTTCATAGAACTTAGCACTGACAAGACCAAAGAAGATAGGGCAGAAGATTACAACTGCAACTACGAGGAGGAAGAGGAGGATTCCAAACAATCCACCGATGAACGGGATTGCGGCGAAGACGCCAAGGATAATTGCGCAGAGCCAGATTGCAACGATAATAAGAGCCTGTGCGCCGAACATCTTGCCCTTGAAGCCCTTGGAGAGTTTCTTTGACTCCTTAAGAGCGTCCATAGCTCCTATCTCAGGACGGGTGATGAGGATGTAGGGAGTGAATGCGTACTCATAGGTCTTGATGACGGCGAAAACGCATCCGACAACCGGGATAAGCCCCCAGAGGAGAATCCAGAGCTCCATCCAGAGCATTCCGCCTGCGACGTGAATTGCCTGCTTCAGGCTTGTGAAGCCGGAGAAGATGTTCTTGGTCTCAACTCCCTCGCCTCTGATGCCTTTTAAGTAGAGAACCGAGAGGCTCGCCTGAAGAACGAGTGCAACCGGAACAGTGATAATTGGAATTCCTCCAAAAAGTGTTACGATGATGATAATGAAGTTACTAAGAAGCGACAGTCCCCAGAGGAGCACAGGCTTCTTCTTCAGAATCTCGAAAGCCGCTTTGTAGTTTTGCGTGATAGAACTCATGAAAAGTCCCCCTTACATTTAATAGTGTATTGATTATAGCATTTATTGAGGCAGGTTGTCAACATATCTCGGGGTGCTGGCGCAAAAATTAAAGAAATCTTAATCTTTTTCTTAGCAACAATCCGCCGACTTATGTGAATTTTTGAGCAGTACCTATTGACTTTTGGCCAGGTTTTGGCTATACTAATGTAGTGTTGCATCGTATGATGTGTTTATTGTACGGTGCTAATTATGCCGTCTGAGCTGTCCGCCTTAGATTTCAGGATATTCAGTACAGCATTGACTAACAAATTATTCTAAGGAGGCAACAGAAGTGCGGCACATTAAAAAGCCTGTATTCTTTATTGTTGTTGCGCTGTTGGTGGTTTTCACGCTGCTTAACGTCTTTGGTATCAGCACCTACTATGGCGACATCACTACGACTGTCATCAAGTCGGTAAGTGATATTCGCTGGGGAATTGACATCAGCGGTGGTGTTGAGGTTACATTCTCCCCCGCTGAGGACGTCGACGCTACCCAGGACGAGCTCGATGCGGCAAAGACCGCTCTGGAGCTGAGACTTGTAAACCTCGGTATCACAGACTATGAGGTTTATGTTGACTACTCAAACAGTGACATTATTGTAAGATTCCCGTGGCAGTCGGATGAGGAAGATTTCGACCCTGAGGAAGCTGTTCAGGAGCTCGGAGAAACCGCTGAGCTCACATTCCGTGAGGGCTATGAGACGGATGACTATGGCAATCCATCCGGAACCACCGCCGACACCATTATCCTCACCGGTGACATGGTAACATCAGCCCAGGCTGTTTTCTGGGAGGATGAGGACGGAACCTATGAGTATGGCGTTTCACTCGTTCTCAACGAAGAGGGAACCGAAGCCTTCGCCGAGGCAACCACAAGACTTGCTGAGGAAGAGGGCATCATCTCCATCTGGATGGACAACACCTGCATTTCCTATCCGACAGTAAGCTCCGCCATCACCGACGGACAGTGCCAGATAACAGGTGACTTCACCTATGAAGAGGCGAGCGAGCTTGCCGAAAAGATCAGCGCAGGCTCACTGCCGTTTGCTCTTGAGGCATCCAACTTCCGCTCAATTTCTGCTTCAATGGGCGAGGGCGCAAAGAACACGATGCTCATTGCAGGTTTGGTTGCATTCATCATCATCTGCATCTACATGATAGTTTCCTATAAGCTTCCCGGTGTTGTTGCATGCATCGCTCTGTTCGGACAGGTTGTAGGAACAGTGGCTTGCGTCACCGGCTTCTTCGGAAACATTTCCGGTGTAACGCTCACCATCCCCGGTATTGCCGGTATCATACTGGCAGTCGGTATCGACGTCGATGCGAACGTTGTAACCTTTGAAAGAGTCAAGGAAGAGCTGAGACAGGGAAAAACCCTCGACACAGCGCTTGATCACGGCTATCAGAAGGCATGGCGTGCAATATTCGACGGAAATATCACCATCGTTTTCGTTGCAATCATCCTTATGGGTGCTTTCGGACCGTCCGACAGCATCATCGCAACCATCATGAAGCCGATATACTTCATGTTCCCGACAACAATCGAGGGAACGATCTACTCGTTCGGTTACACCCTCCTTGTCGGCGTTATCATGAACTTCATATTCGGAGTACTTTCATCGAGACTGATGCTTGGCTCGCTCTCAAGATTTAAGGGACTTCGAAATCCTGAACTGTACGGAGGTGTTAAGAATGACGAAAACCTTTGATGTAGTCGGGAAGAAGAAGTACTTTTACATCTTCTCTGTAGCAGTTATCGTTATAACTCTCTTACTTGCCGTTATTCTTGGCGTAAACGTCGCTATTGAGTTCAAGGGCGGCACGATCATTACTTATTCCTATTCGGGTGAGGTCGACGGCAATGCTATCGCTTCCACCGCTCAGGAGATAACCGGTCTTTCCTGCGAGATTTCCTATGGCGAAAGCATTTCCGACGGAAGCGAGACCATTTCCCTTTCATTCGCAGATTCAACCGGTATGGACACTGAGATTCAGGCTGAGCTGACAGACACTCTCGAAGAGACCTATGCTTCGAGCTCACTGACTCTTTACAGCTCGCAGGACGTTAACCCGTCAACCGGTAGCGGCTTCTTCGGAAAGTGCATGGTTGCAGTGCTCGTTTCGATGATCGTCATGATCGTCTACATCGGCTTCCGCTTCAGAAAGATCGGCGGCTGGGTAGCAGGCGTGTGCGCAGTTGTTGCACTTATGCACGACATGTTCTTCGTATTTGCCTGCACAACTATTCTCAGGTTTGACATCGACTCGAACTTCATAGCCGTTCTTCTCACGATCCTCGGCTATTCAGTAAATGCGACGATCATCATCTACGACAGAATCCGTGAGAACAGAAACCTCTACGGAACCGAGAAGAGCCTGGACGAGCTCGTAAACATGAGCGTCAGCCAGTCGTTTGGTCGTTCGGTTCACACAACCGTAACAACTGTTATAGCAGTTGCTTCAATCTGCGTCGTTGCGCTCTTTGCAAATGTCGATTCGATAGTAAGCTTTGCGTTCCCGCTCCTTGTCGGACTTCTTTCGGGTGTATATTCATCCAACTGCATAGCTCCAACGCTCTGGACAACGTGGCAGGGTCATATCGACCGCAAGAACGCTGAAAGGGCTCTGGCTGAGGGAACCAGCACAGCTGCTCCCAAGGCTAAGAAAACTTCCAAGAAAAAGAAATAAGCCGGTTTTCCGGCACAAAATGCGGTGCAGGAAACTCTTGCACCGCTAATTTTATCAGGAGGGATAGTAGTGCCAGTCACAAACACCAGTAGTAAAATAGAAGTAGGAGTTTCGGTGGCGTGCGGCTATCCCGAATATCCCGAGATAACTCTCAAGCGGCTTCTGGATCTCGGAGTCAGGCATGTCGAAATCTTCCTCAACACCCACTCCGAAACCAAGCCGGAGTATGTCAGAGAACTCAAGCGCATGATGGACGACTACGGCTGCACATGCAAGTCGGTTCACCCGTTCACAGCAGCTATCGATACATACATGCTCTACACTCCCTATGAGCGACGGATTCAGGATTTCTTAGACTATCACAGAAGATACTTCGAAGCGATGGACATCCTGGGAGCCGAATATCTCATTCTCCACGGAAATCAGGACAAAGGACCTGATGAAGTGGTCATTGAAGGATACCGGAGGCTCAATTCAGTTGCCAAGGAGTATGGCAAGACGGTTCTGCAGGAAAACGTCTTCCGCTGCACAACCGGAGCTCTTGAGCAGCTCATTGCTATGAAGAAAGCGCTTGGCGATGAGGTCAGCTTTGTTTTAGACACCAAGCAAGCCATCCGCCGGGGCTACGACCCGTACGATTTCATAAAAGAACTTTCCCCCAACATCAAGCACATCCACTATTCCGACCATAATTCAGAGTCCACCTGCACCCTCCCGGGCAAAGGCGACATCGACACTCCCCGCTTCATCCAAGCCCTCCGAGACGTCGGCTTTTCCGGCTCAATAATGCTCGAGCTCTACAGAAGCTCCTTCGGGACGTTTGAGGAGCTGGTTGAAGCTATGAAGTACGTGCAGCAGTTCACCTGACGGCAAACTGGGGTTGTGGACTCAATAACTTAAAAGGTATTGACAAAACGATAACTTTTAAGTATAATAGAAGCAAGAAGAGGGAAGATTGAAATGTACGAGATTTATTTTTACAGAGAAAGAAATGGCAAGGAGCCTATCAGAGACCTTTTGACAGAGCTTGAAAGCCGCCATGATAAGGACAGTCGAATTAATTATAACAAAATTCTTGACTATATTCAGGCTTTAAGCGAGTACGGGACTGTTATTGGTGAGCCCTATGTAAAGCATCTTGATGGCGAAATATGGGAACTCAGACCACTCCGAAACAGAGTACTATTTGCAGCGTGGGTCGACGGCGGATTTGTCCTTCTACATTCATTTATCAAAAAGACACAAAAAACACCATCACGTGAGATTGAGAAGGCAAAACGAGAATTTGCTGATATTATTGAAAGGGGTATTAATTATGAACATTACTCAAAATAATCCTGCACTTGGGACTCGTTGGAGCGAGTTTAGAAAAGAACTATTAACCCCGGAAGAAATCGCCGAGAGTGACCTTCGTGTGGCGCTTATAGGTGAACTGGTCAAGGCTCGCCAGGAAAAGGGCATCAGTCAGAAAAAGCTTGAAGAACTCAGTGGCGTCAGGCAACCGGTGATTGCGAGGATGGAAAAGGGCACAACAAGCCCTCAGATTGATACCATTCTCAAAGTCTTAGTCCCGCTTGGCAAGACCCTCGCCATAGTCCCACTTGAAAGCGTGACAGCGGGAGATAAGGCGGAATGAGCTAAAGCCCTCAGTTCGGAGTTTCGATTGAGGGCTTTTGTGACCATTCTGTAAAATTTAGATTTTGTATTGCTATTGTGTGGACAAACGAGTATAATAGGAGTATAAAATACTGAAAGGATGATTTCTAATGGCAGGAAAGTCGGCTAATTTATATGTTCGTATCGAACCGGAAGTAAAAGAGGAAGCGGAGCAGATTCTTTCTTCGCTCGGAGTGTCTTCTTCAACTGCAATCAACATGTTCTATAAGCAGATTATCTTCTGCGGCGGTCTGCCGTTTGAAGTAAAACTCCCCGGTCCGTCACATCTTGATATGACTCAGTGGACAGACGAGCAGTTCGCTGAGGAGATTGAAAAGGGATTCCAAGCTATTCGAGAGGGAAGGTCACAATCCGCAGAAGAAGTATTTAAAGAAATACGAGAGGAGTTCGGCTGGTGACTTACGAAGTAATAGTATCAGAGCCTGCGAAAATAGATTTGAAAGAGATAGCGGCATACATCTGTGATTTGCATGCTCCTCAAGCAGCTTATAATCAGATATGCAGAATTGAAAAGCGCATCTATAGCCTTGATTTCATGCCCGAGAGGTATCGCCTTTACGACGGAGAAGCTTTCCAAGGAAGCGGATTGAGGATGGTTCCGGTTGATAACTTTTGCATCTTCTATCATATTGATAACGAATCCGAAATCGTCGAGATTTCCCGGGTTGTATACGGTAGACGAAATATGGATACCCTTGACATCGATATACATTGGGGAGAACAGCTGAATGATAATACTTGATAAATCCACCATAAAATACATCCTCTACGACCTTGACGGCACTCTGACCGACTCGGCGAGAGGGATTGTCAATTCGTTCAAATACTGCCTTAGTGAACTCGGCATCACCGGCTGGGACGATGAGGCGCTTCTTAAGTTTGTCGGACCACCACTCCGGGAATCGTTCGGGGTTTACCTCGGGATGAATGAAGAAGGCGTTGACAACGCAATAAAGATTTACAGAACCTACTACGCTGACAAGGGCATTTTCGAGAACAGCGTCTATGACGGAATTCCGGAAGCTCTGGAAAGGCTCCGTCAGGCTGGATACATCCAGGCGGTTGCCACCTCGAAGCCGGAGGTCTACGCAAAA
This sequence comes from Oscillospiraceae bacterium, assembly GCA_021200565.1. Taxonomy (GTDB): domain Bacteria; phylum Bacillota; class Clostridia; order Oscillospirales; family Ruminococcaceae; genus Faeciplasma. The sequence goes on along the minus strand of JAJQGJ010000014.1, from coordinate 113,907 downwards.
AAAATACTCGAAAAGTTTGAGCTTTCCGGGTATTTCAAAGATATATGCGGCATCCCGCTTGGTGATGAATCGATGACCAAGGCTCAGGTCATTGCGGAATCCTTAAACCGCCTCGGTGTCACCGACAAGTCGCAAGTGGTCATGGTAGGAGACCGTGACTATGACATCAAAGGTGCACACTCGAACGGCATCCCATGCATAGGAGTCACCTATGGCTATGGGTCAAGGGAAGAACTCGAATCGGCGGGAGCGGACGAGATTGTGGGGTCGCCAGGGGAAATAATGCTTAAGGCGTAATTGTCGCCTGACGGCGACGCCGCCCTGCGGGCGGCACCTCTCAGTCTGCGACTACGTCGCAGCCAGCTCCCCTTAACAGGGGAGCCTTTTGCGTTCTATGAGGGTTTGCTATTGGCTCCCCTTATTAAGGGGAGCTGTCAGCGAAGCTGACTGAGAGGTTTGCGAGCCCGTAGGGCGAGCATATCGCCCCTATTCCTTCGTCTCAAACCAGCTCTTCCCCATATGCACATCCGCTGTCAGTGGAACTGCTAATTTGACTGCGGATTCCATTTCCTCATGCAAAATCTCTGCGGCTTTTTCGGCACAATCTTCACTCGCTTCGACTATAAGCTCATCGTGAACCTGCAGGATGAGCCGGGCATCGAGGTTTTCAGCTTTAAGGCGACGGTAGACTTTTACCATCGCTATTTTTATTATGTCTGCGGCGGTTCCCTGAATCGGAGCGTTCATCGCAGCACGCTTGCCGAAAGCCTGGACGTTCTTGTTGGCATTTCTGAGCTCAGGGATATATCTGCGGCGGTTGAACATTGTGACGGCATAGCCGTTATTTTTTGCGAACTCAACCGTCTCGTTCATGAACCGGTCAACCTCTGAGAAGTTATTAAGATACGATTCGATATACCTCTTCGCCTCGGCAACCGAAACTCCGATGTCCTGTGAGAGGGAATATGCGCCGATTCCGTAGATAATTCCGAAATTGACCGCTTTTGCAGCTCGCCTCATGTCGCCGTCGACCATCTCCTCAGGGATTCCGAACACCTGTGAAGCTGTTCGGGTGTGGATGTCGACGCCAGAAAGGAACGTGTCGATCATGTTTTTGTCTCCGCACATTGCGGCAAGAACTCTCAGCTCGATCTGAGAATAGTCGGCATCGAGAAGGGTGTAGCCGTCACTTGAAATAAAGAACTTTCGCATATTCCTGCCGATTTCCTTCCGGACAGGAATGTTCTGTATATTCGGGTTTGCCGAAGAGATTCGCCCGGTGCGGGTTTCAGTCTGCTTGAATTCGCTTCTGACCCGACCATCGGGATAGATGACCCCCAGGAGCCCGTCAACATATGTCGACTTGAGCTTCGCAAGAGTGCGGTATTCTAAGATAAGATTTACAATCGGGTGGTAATTCCTGAGTCTCTCAAGCACATCCGCACTCGTTGAGTAGCTCTTCGATGCGGAGTTTTTCTTGCCGGTTGGAAGCCCGAGCTCTTCAAAGAGCACCACTCCCAGCTGCTTAGGAGAGGAGATATTGAATTCGTGCCCCGAGAGCATGTAGATGGTGGATTCAAGCTCCGAAATCTGTCCTGAGAGCTCATCGCCGAACTCTTTTATTCCTTCTTCATCAACCCGGACTCCCAGAACCTCCATCGAAGCTAAGACTTCGCACAAAGGCAGCTCAATCTCATAGTAAAGGCTCTTCATGTCCGTCTTTTCAAGCTCACCAAGGAGCACCGAAGAAAGCCTTTCAAGCGAGAGAATGTCGCCGAACTTCTCGTCATCGCTGTAGGGAACCGAATATGAGGCGCAGAGATTCTCGACGCTATAGTCGCCCGACTGGGAATTCAGGAGGTATCCGGCGAGATCCACGGAGAAAATGAGGCTCTTAAGCTCGCTTCCACGCTCAAAGCAGTATTTATATGCGGATTTCGCCTCGAATGTGATCTTCTCGCCCTCAGATTCGAAGTATTTTAAGATGAGATTTTCGTCGTCGGTGACATAAATATCGCTGCCATGCTTTATGACAAGGCTTCCGCCCGAGAGGATAAAAGCCGACTTCTCCCAGGCATACTTGCCTGTAGCTTCGTTGCCTGTGAGTTCAGCTTCGGTGTAGTCGTCCGAAACGATTTCAGCCTCTTGCTTCACTTCGATATTTCCTAAGCCCAGCTTGTCGATCATTTTGAACATCTCAAGCTGATTCAGAAGCTTTGCGGCGGCAGGAAGATCGGTTTCCTTGCGGCTGTAATCTGAAAGATTCTGAGGTACGGGAGCATCACGGACGATTGTTGCGAGCCACTTGCTGGTTTCGGCGGACTCTTTGCCCTCAGCAAGCTTGCGCTTTACGGATGGCGTTGCCGTGATTGTGTCGATATTTTCATATATCTCTTCGATAGACGGATACTGCGCCAGGAGAGCCATAGCCGTTTTCTCGCCGATTCCGGGAACGCCGGGGATATTGTCCGAGCTGTCGCCCATGAGAGCCTTCAAATCTATCAGGTGAACAGGCTCAAAGCCATAGGTTTCCTGGAACTTTTCCGGAGTGTAAGGAGTGGTTTCCCGTGTCGTCACAAGACGGACAGTGACATTCTCACTGACAAGCTGAAGCGTGTCCCGGTCTCCTGAAAGAATCACGCACTCGCCCGAGCTATCCGAGACAAGCTTCGAAACGGAGCCTAAGATGTCGTCGGCTTCAAAGCCGGGGATTTCGATAATCGGAACGCCAAGGTCTTTAAGAAGCTCCTTGACCTTCGGCAGCTGCATCGCCAGCTCCTCCGGCATACCGTGACGGTTAGCCTTGTAGAAAGCGCATTTCTCGTGCCGGAAGGTTGGAGCCTTCAGATCAAAAGCGACCATGGCAGCATCCGGCTTCACTTCGTTATATTCACGCAAAAGCGTATTCATAAACCCGGTCACGGCGTTCGTGTAGAACCCGTCCTTGGTGGTCAGCACCTTTATCCCGTAAAAAGCCCTATTGAGAATCGAATTCCCGTCAACAGCAAGAAGTAGCATAGTTCCCTCCGAAAGAATTGTTGTTTATAGTATACCACCTGAAAGGGAAAAGAGCAAGGCAAAAAAATGTACAATGTACAATGGTCGGCAGAGCCGACTTATTGGACTCTTCAAAAATTCCCTCTTCCCAAACCCTGCAATTTGTGCTATACTATCACTGTACGACTATTTTTGTGTGGAGATTGAGATGGAGACTATAAAAATCGGGAATGTGGAGATTGAGAGAAGCTGTGCGCTGTCGCCGATGGCGTCGGTTGCTGACAGGGCTTATAGAACCATCTGCAAGGAATACGGCGCAAGTCTACTCACAAGTGAAATGGTCTCCGCAAAGAGGCTTTGCTACTCGTCCACGAAAACCGAGGAGCTCTGCTCTATCACGGATATAGAGAGACCATATGCCATCCAGCTTTTCGGCGAGGAGCCCTACTATATGGCGAAAGCCGTCGGCATCATAAAAAAGTATAAGCCAGACATTATCGATATAAACATGGGCTGTCCCGTTCCGAAGGTTGTCAACCCGGGCGGGGGAAGCGCACTTATGAAGACTCCGGAATTAGCATCTGACATAGTAAAAGCCATGTGCGATGAAGCCGATTGCCCGGTGACGGTCAAAATCCGTGCCGGATGGGATGATGAGCATATCAACGCCGTCGAATTCGCAGTAAAGATGGAGGAAGCCGGAGCTGCGGCGATAGCAGTCCACCCGAGAACCAGGCGGCAGATGTACACCGGTCTTTCCGACTGGTCAATTATCCGTGACGTAAAAAATGCTGTCAGCGTTCCGGTAATCGGCAACGGAGACATATTAGACTGCTACGACGCCGAAAGAATGTATCAGGAGACTGGCTGCGACCTGGTTTCTTTAGCGAGAGCCAGCAACGGCAGACCGTGGATTTTCAAGGAGATAAGAGATTATCTTGCAGACGGCACCATCTATTACGAGCCGTCGGTTGAGGAAAGAATGAATATAATGCTCCGCCATGTCGGGCTTTTAATCCAGTTCAAAGGCGAAGACACCGGAATCAGGGAAGCCAGAAAGAACGTTGGCTGGTACTTCAAAGGGCTCAGGGGAGCATCAACCTTCCGCCAGAGAGCAGGCTCGCTCAGATCGTTTGATGAGCTTAAGAGGATGGCGGATGAATTTATAGAAATATCGAAGAGTGAAGAATGATGTTGAGTTATGAGAATTTGGGCGCGGGCTACAAAGTCTGCATATCAGATGACCATCGTTTCGGCACCGATGCATTTCTCTTAGCCGACTTTGCTGGTGCACGGCACAAGGACAAAGTCTGCGATTTGTGTTCGGGAAACGGAATCATTGCGCTTTTATTGTCGAGGGATTATCAGCCGGCGGGAATTTACGCCGTCGAGCTGCAGACTGAGGCTTACACTCAGCTTGAGAAGTCGATAGAGGCTTCACCGGATGAGGCTAAGAAAATAATCCCGGTTTTGGGAGATCTGAAAGAGTGGACGCCGGAAGAAAAATTGGATCTCATCACCTGTAACCCGCCATATAAAGCCGATGGTGCGGGAATCAGGAGTGACACCGAAGCCGCTATTATTGCCCGGCATGAGATAGCCTGCACCATTTACGATGTCTGCGAGTGCGCTGCACGCTCCCTGAAATTTGGCGGCAGGCTCTGCAGCTGCAACCGCCCCGAAAGGCTTGCGGACGTGATAGAGGCGATGAGAAGGAACAAGATAGAACCGAAGCGTTTAAGAACCGTTCACAAAGATAAAAATAGCGAGCCTTGGCTGATCTTAGTTGAGGGAAAATTCGGCGGCTCGCCGTTTATGAGAATCGAAAAGCCGTTATTCATCAAGGGCGAGAACGGCGAAAGCTATTCGGAAGAGATGAAAAGAATCTACCGGCTTTATGAATTTCAGCGGCAGGATTTGGACTTGGAGGAAAAGTAATGTCAGAGCTTTTTGTTGTCGGAACGCCTATTGGAAATTTAGGCGACATAACATACCGGGCTGTTGAGGTGCTCAGGAGTGTCGATTTTGTAGCTGCTGAGGATACGAGAGTTTCGGCAAAGCTTCTTAGCTACCTTGACATCAAAAAGCCGATGGTGAGCTATCACGAGCACAACCACAAGTATTCCGGCGAAAGCATCATAAAACGCATTCTTGACGGAGAAAGCTGCGCCGTTGTGACCGATGCCGGAATGCCCTGCATCTCCGACCCGGGAGAAGACCTGGTCAGGCTGTGCGCTGAGAATAATGTCCCTGTGACTGTTATTCCCGGACCGACTGCCCTTATTTCGGCACTCGCTGTGAGCGGGCTCGACACCTCAAGATTTGCTTTTGAAGGCTTCCCGAGCGTTGCGAAGCGCTCCCGTAACGAGCTCTTTTCAGCCTGTGCTCTCGAAACAAGGACGCTTATATTCTATGAAGCTCCACACAAGCTCAGGGAAACGCTCGGAGATTTATATAAGTTTTTCGGCAACCGCAAGATAACCCTCTGCCGTGAGCTGACGAAAATCCATGAAGAAATTATCCGGACAACCCTTTCCGAAGCCCAGAACCTCTATAACGACGATGACAGAAAGCCAAGAGGCGAATATGTGCTGATAGTGGAGGGACTAAAAGAGATTCCGGAAACGATCACCAAAGAGGATGCCTTGGAAAAAGTGAAAGAGCTTGTCAGAAAAGGCATGCGGGGAGCAGACGCCTGCCGTGAGATTGCCAAGACAACGCCTTTTTCGAAGGCTGAGCTCTACACCATGCTTCTTAGCGAAAGGGAGGATGGAAGGTGACTATCCGGGAGATGACCGAAAGCGATATTCCGGCTGTCTGTGAGATTGAAAAGGAGTGCTTCACCGCCGAAGCCTGGAGTGAGGAGAGCTTTTCATATCGCCTTGGGCGAGAGGGATTTATATCGCTTGTCGCCGAGGAGGAAGCAGAGGTTGTCGGATATGTTGCCGGGACTACGGTTCTTGATGAGCAGTATCTCGACAGTTTGGCTGTCAGGGCTGACTGGCGTGGCAATGGCATTGCAACTGCGCTCATGAAAGAAGCCTTTGACGATGATAAAACCGTATACCTTGAGGTGAGAAAGTCAAATCTTCCGGCAATCTGCCTTTATAAAAAGCTCGGCTTCACCCGGTATGCCGAGAGAAACGGCTATTATGAAAATCCAACCGAAAATGCAATATTAATGAGGAATGACTGAAATGAAGATATTAGGAATAGAAAGCTCCTGCGACGAGACTGCCGCAGCGGTTGTCGAAAACGGTGTGACGGTTCTTTCGAACGTCGTCGCTTCACAGATCGACGAGCATAAGCTTTATGGCGGAGTTGTCCCGGAGATAGCCTCCCGCAGGCATGCTGAAAACATCTGCGGAGTTGTGAGCGAGGCTCTTGAGTCGGCAAACGTCACAATGGATGACATAGACGCCGTAGCCGTAACCTATGCTCCCGGGCTTATCGGTGCGCTATTGGTCGGCGTGAGCTATGCCAAGGGGCTGTCATTCGCAACCGGAAAGCCGCTTGTTCCTGTTCACCACCTTGCCGGGCACATAGCAGCGAACTACATCTCGCATCCCGAGCTCGAGCCGCCGTATTTGTGCCTTGTAATCAGCGGCGGGCATTCGCACATAATCGAGGTCAAGACCCACACCGAGTTCCACGTCATTGGCAGAACCCGTGACGATGCGGCAGGTGAGTGCTTTGATAAGGTGGCAAGAACCCTTGGTTTCCCTTATTCCGGAGGAAAAGAGATTGATAATGCAGCGAAGCTTGGCAACAAAAACGCCTTCAGGCTCCCGCACCCGAAGCTTTCGGGCTGCGAGTATGACTACTCGTTCTCAGGGCTGAAGACTGCAGTAATAAATCTCTGGCACAACGCTGAGCAGCGTGGCGAAAGCTTAGATGTAAACGACCTTGCGGCTTCGTTCCAGAAGACGGTTTCTGATATACTTGCCGAGAAGCTGATGCTTGCAGCTGAGAATCTTGGATACAAAAAGATAGCCGTCGCCGGAGGCGTTTCCGCCAACACGGGTGTCAGGGATAAGATTGCCCTTGAATGCAAGAAGCGTGGGTATGAGCTCTACATGCCGAAATTCACATACTGCGGCGATAATGGAGCAATGATCGGCTCGCAGGGATACTTTGATTTCAAGGCAGGAAAGACAGCAGGAGCGGATCTGAATGCATTGGCAACACTCCCGATTGATTATGTACCCTCTCAGTCGCCTGCGGCGACAGCTCCCCCAGAGGGGGAGCCATGATTTCGGAGAACGCAGCCCCTACAAAATGAGGATTACTATGAACCTAAAACGCACACTATCAATAATTCTATCAATACTCCTCCTGCTCAGTCTCACTGCCTGCAGCGACATCACTCCTGAAGTGGTTGTGACTGAGGATGCTGTTATCGATGAGGCGCCGGTCAAGGCGGCTTATCCGGTCAGCTTTGGAACCGAGACGTTTGATGCGGCTCCTGAGACGGTTATTTCTTTGTCTCCTGCTCTGACTGAGATTATGTATGAGCTGGGGCTTTCGGAGAAGCTCATTGCCGTCAGCGACTATTGTCAGAACTACAACAGCCTCCCGACTGTCGGAAGCCCGGCTAATCCGGACATTGAGGCTATAATCGAACTGAGCCCGGAGCTTCTCATAACCCAGTCGCCGATAGCTTCAACCGACCAAGTCAGGCTCGACCAGGCGGGCGTGAGAGTTTTATATCTCGAGCTCCCGACAAGCTTCTCATATCTTTGCGAGGAGTATATCGAGCTTGCAATGATTTTCTATGGCTCTGTCGATTCTGAGGCTGTGGCACTCGAGGCTCTCAGCGGAATTGACGACACCATGCTTTCGGCTCAGGATGCTGGAATCAATGTCAGCTTCGTCATCCTCTATTATGGTCTCGACGGCGGCTACACCGCTTCCGCCGGAAACGACATAGCTTCCGACATGCTTTCTGTTTTCGGGACGAATCTTCTTGAGACTGAGGATGAAGAGCTCATGATAATCAGCTATGAAGAGCTTGAAGAGCTTGAAATAGACGTCATTTTCGCAGATGAAGCGCTTGTGGACGAGGATTTAGAAGACCTTGACGCAGAAGTAATATATTTAGATCTGAGTGAATTTTCGAGACCGACAGCATCGCTTTCGAGCCTGATTTCAGTCTGCACAGAAAGCCTTGCGAAAAGTGAATAAATTGTAAAGATTCCGATTTAGGTTGACATCGGGCAAAATAAACGTTATTATAATAGGAGCAACTTTCGCTGTTGCAAAGAAAAAGGAGATTAGACATGAGTAAAAAAATTTTATGCCTTCTGTTGGCATTCACGATGATGATGACTGTATTCGCAGGATGCGGTCAGACAATCGATGAAGAGCCGGCAGCCACAACATCCGCTACCGATGATAGCGGCACCGCAGTCACCGGCGCAGATTCAGACAGCAACGCCGACAGTACCGACAACACCGATACCACCGGCACCAGCACCAGCAATTCAGCAATGGCATCCATAATCGCAAACTGGAGCTATGACTTCGACTATTCCTTCATCGAAGAGAACGGAATCGAATATGTCTGGGAAAGGCTTGACGAGAACTATAAGATCAGTCTTGGCGAGATCATGAACGCCATAAGAGCCGGAAGCGTCTATTGCCCGCTTTCCGTCGGCTTCTCGAACGATGAGAAGCAGGATCTTCTGACGCTCGTCTCCAACTGCTGCATGTTCTACACTTGGATTGGTACATCGTTCACAGCTTCGGTCAATGAGGACGGAACGGTTGTCGGAGTCACAATTAACTACAGAGGAATCGATTATGAGTCGGACATCGAGCCCATCATGACCGCTCTTGAGAACAGGCTTCAGGAGATTGTTTCGTCAATCCCTGTGGGCAGCTCGGAGTTTGAAACCCTCAAGTATCTTCACGACTACCTCATTCTCAACTGCGACTACAGCGACACCGCCGGAACAAGCCCGTTCTCCGCTTACGGAGCGCTCGTCGAGGGCTACGCCACCTGCCAGGGCTATGCTGACGCCATGCATCTTTTGCTTGCAAGAGCCGGCTTTGAGACGATGTTTGTAACCGGTATCGGAAGCGATGAGAGCGTCACCCACAAGTGGAACTACGTCATGTGTGAGGACGGTCACTGGTATATCATCGACCCGACATGGGACGACCCGTCTGATATATCCGACCTGTATTTCGTTGGATACTGCTACTTCCTCATAAGCGATGAGGAGATTCTCAAGGATCACGTCGCAAAGCATGAGAGCAACTACTATGAAACCCCATATGCCGACTCTATGGACTTGAACTTCTTCAACGTCATGGGCTATTATGCAACCACCACCGACGAGGCTTATGACATTCTCCTTGAGCAGGCTAAGAGCACCATCGACTCGGAGAGAAGATGCCTCTATATCAAGTTTGAAAGCTCCGACGCAATGAGAGAGATTTACGAGACCTTGAGAGATGCCGGACAGATTGCTGAAATTATCGAGGCTGGCAATTCAGCTGCCGGAACCAGCTACCGCACCGATTCCTGGTCAAGAACCTTCAACGACGAGCTCGGAATTCTGACTATTACTCTGAAAGAGCCGGAGTAAGGAAACCATCAGCGAAAGTTAAGGCGGTCTTGAAGCAAAATAACGCTGACCGTCCTATCTGAATACAAAAACTACAAAACCCATTAACGGAGGAAAGAAAATGAACAAGTTCAAGAGATTTCTGTCGCTTATAGTGGCTATGGTTCTCGCAGTGACAATGCTTTCCGGTTGCGGTCAGGAAATCATCGAGTCGAATTCTGACGGCTTGGTTTCCGGCGACGCCGAGGTTACCGAGGTCCCAGAAGTAACCACCGAGGCTACCACTACAACAGAAGCCACCACCACCGAGGCGACAACCACCACCGAAGCCACAACCGAGGCTACCACCACCGCCGCAACCACTGCTGCGACAACCGCTGCAGCGTCTTCAGGCGAATACACCGTCGAGGCTATGAGCGCTACAATGTACGCTACATATTCCGTCAACGTAAGAAGCGGTCCGTCGGTTGACTATGACAAGCTTGGCGCCTATGCTCAGGGAGCAGAGGTAACCGTCACAGGTCGTGCTTCAACCGGATGGTATCAGGCCGACTTCAAGGGTCAGACCGGCTATGTATCGAGCTCCTATCTTTCCTCCGATCCTGTTGAGGTAAGCTCTTCAAGCTCTTCAAGCTCATCGGGTTCTTCTTCAAGTTCGAGCTCATCAAGCTCAGGCTCTTCAAGCTCCGCCAGCTCAAGCGGCAGTGAGAGAAAGAACCTCAGCACCAGCACAACCACCACCTTCGGCGACTGGGTCAGCGACAACGGCTGGGACAAGATCATCAGCTATATGAAGGAAGACAGATTCGTAACCGTTCTTGACCTCATTATGGAGGGAATCCAGAATTACGAATCGGTCATCTACGTCACCGGCTACATCACTGAGGACGAAGCCTCTGACTTTGCAAACCTCATCCTCCCGATGCTGACTGTTGAATATTGCTATGTAGAATCCATCGGCGCATCCGTCGGCGGCGGGTACTTGAGCAAGGTCACCATCAACTACAACGTCGACACCGAAGCCGAAGGCAACAAGATGGTCAACCAGATAAGACAGGTTGCCGACAATGTTATTTCTAACCTTTCTAGCTCAATGAGCGAATATGAGAAGGTCAAGTACCTCACCGAATGGCTGGTTCTCAACTGTGCTTACAACGGCACTTCTTCCACCTGCAACACCGCCTATGGCTCTGTTGTCGAGGGCGGAGCAAACTGCCAGGGCTATGCAAAGGGACTCTTCTATCTCCTCACAAGAGCAGGCTTTGACGTAGTCTTCTGCGAGGGCGTCGGAACGAGCGCTAAGCACCTCTGGGTAAAGGTCAAGATAGGCAGCTCCTGGTACAACATCGACCCGACATGGTGCGATCCGAGTAACGACACCTCTATCGACCCGACCTACATGGATTATTCATATCTCTGCGTGACCGACTCGTTCATGGAAGCGACCCATGCTGAAGTATATGACATGACCTTCTATTCAGTTCCGTCCGCCACAAGCACAACCTACGACTGGTTCATTCTCAACGGCTGCTATGCAACAAGCCTCAGCGAGGCTGTAAGCATCCTCAAGTCGGAGACAAAGAGCGCAGTGTCCGAGGGCTCAACCTATGTATACGTAAGAATCAAGCTTTCCTCTTCAAGCGTTTACGACAGCGTTGCCGCCTCCTACAAGAAGTCCGGCTACAATTCGGACATCCTTTCCAGCATCAGCTCACGCTACACCTGCGAGGCGGTTCAGACCATCTCAGCCGGATATGTAAGAGTTTATCGACTTAAGAAAAATTGACGCTCAATATCTGACCGCCCGGATTATAATAACGTCCAAAAAATTTCGCCGAGTTGTGCACACTGCACAAAATCCACAATGGAATTTCGGCGAATTGCACATTTCATTTTCAGACGATATGTGCTATAATGAATGGGTAAAACCCGTGGCAAATCCACACCACTATTGAAAGGAAACATTTACTATGGCTAAAAGACTGATTGCGATCTTAATGGTTGCGCTGATGATAGTCGCTCTGGTTGGATGCGGAAGCTCCAAGCGTCAGATCGTTCAGCTCACCCTTTCGACCGAGGATTCCACAGCTATTCTCGCTGCGGCGGGCATCTCGCTTCCCGACGCTGAAACAGTTGAGGGAACCAACACAACCATCAAGTTCCACAAGTGGACTGACGACTTCCACAACTATTCTGAGGACGAAGTCATCAATACCGGTTATTGGACCTTCGTCAACAAGTATGGCGGAGAGGTTGAGTGGATCGAGTGTACATATGAAAATCGTTTCGACGATCTTGCTAACCTCGTTTTGTCCTCCAACTCACCTGACTTCACCACTTGCTCTGTATCCACATTCCCCTACTACTGCATCAAGGGCATCTTCGTTCCTGTTGATGACTACATTGACTACACTGATCCCCTTTGGGCAGGAACCGCAGACTTCGCAGCTAACTACTTCTCAATCGGCGGACAGAACTATGCCATCGTCACCGACATCAAGGCAACCACTGTTATCGCCTACAACAGAAGAGTCATCGAGGAATGGGGCTATGACGATCCTGCCGAGCTCTACTATAACGACGAGTGGACATGGGATGTCTTCTATGAGATGTGCGTAGACTTCACAGATCCCGACGAGGACAGATATGCTCTTGACGGCTGGTACTGGGAACAGGCAATCATCGACTCAACCGGTGTAACGGTTATCGCTCTTGAAGACGGCGTCTTCGTTTCCGACATCGACAACCCGCTTCTTGAAGAGGCTGAGTCCTTAATCTATGATCTCAACAAGAACGACTGCGTATATCCGAGATGGAACAATTCCTATCAGTGCCGTAACTCCAACACAGTTGGTGCCGGCGTCAAGGAAGGTCTGACACTCTTCTATCCTGTAGAGAAGTGGGGCTTCACCGACACCGTTGAGAACATCAGCTCTGTCTGGGGCGACATCACCGAGGGCGAAGTCATGTTCTGCCCGATGCCTCGTGACGATGACGGCGACGGCAACTACTACTTGGCTGCTCAGCCTGTAGGATACCACATCATCCAGGGTGCTCAGAATCCTGAGGCAGTTTATCTCCTCTCCGCCTGCGAGAGATTCAAGGTTATCGACCCGACAGTTATCGACATCGACACCAAGCAGCTCAAGGAAATCTACATGTGGACTGACGAAATGCTCGACATGCTCGATGAGACCTATACTCTCGTCAACAACTACCAGATCGTCAACTTCACATCCGGATGCCAGACCGCTCTTAAGGACGCTGTCGGCAACCTGACCGGCGGAACCCTCGGCAACAATCCTTCAACCTGGGCACAGCTCAAGGAGACCTACTCCGAGAGAATTGCCTACTATGTCGATGAGCTCAACGCAATGTTCACCGGCGAGATTGAAGTAGAATAATTGTATTTCGGGTAGCCAATAAATAAGTTTTTCAGGAGTCCGCTCTCATTAGAGGGCGGACTTTTGCATATGCTATACCAGCGATTTTTTCAGGAGGAACTGGTATGAATGCAGATGCACCGCTCAGGAAGCACAATCTGATACTTGAGGACAGGAATAAGCTTTCGCTTTCGGGGGTTACGGATGTTGAGAGCTTTGATGACAGCGAGGTTTCGCTCTATACGTCGCAGGGAGAATTGGTGATAAGGGGAAAGAGTCTCCATGTGGACGAGATAAGTCTTGAAACAGGGGATTTAGAAATGTCAGGAGAAGTGAAGTCGATTATTTACGGCGACAGGGACAGAACCAAGAAGCCGACTTTGTGGAAGAAGATAACAAGGTAGCCCCTCAGTCTGCACCTGCGGCGCAGCCAGCTCCCCAAGGCGTTGGGGAGCCAGATTTTTATTTTGTAACAGATTGCAAAAGTAGGGGCGGATATTATCCGCCCGCTGTTTGCGGATGCCTTGTTTCGGGCGGATAATATCCGCCCCTACAAGTGACGCCGTAATCGAGAGGAGGCATTACATGATTGATTTCAACCCCGGTTCATTCACTGGTGTCATAGGAGAGTTCAGGATGCTTGGGCTGGCGGCGGTTGTCGGAGCGGTTTTGGGTGCTGCTTTTGACATTCTGAGGATTCTCAGAATCACGATTCCTCACAATGAAATAGCTGTTTTCATCGAAGATTTCTTCTTCACGCTTTTCTTCGGACTGGTTTTCTTCTCGTTCTCGGTTGAGATGCTGGAGGGGCAGCTTCGGCTATATGTTCTTGCTGGGATGGCTCTTGGATTCGGAATCTATCTTTCCACTCTCGGGAGAATTATCTCGTGGATATTCAGAGCGGCGGTAAATTTTCTCAGAAAAGCAGCTGGATCCGTTCGGAAAAGGCTCAAAAATACGCTTCCCGCAAAAAAATTCCCGGAAAAATAAAAAAATCCTCATAAATGACTTGCAAGATGTGCCTTAAATGTTGTATAATATACCTTGCATAACTATCTAAGATCGGAGGGTGGAAAAATGTCTGCAAAAGCGCAGGATGTAAAAAGCAACAGACCGTCGCCAAGAGCCAGGCAAAAGCAGCCGCATAAAGCAGGACGCTTTATTCAGCTCGTCTTTTTCTCAACCCTTCTTGTCTATGCGGCATCGGTAATCATCAACACCCAGGCGGAAATAGCAGAGCAGAAAGCTACCATCGAAAAGCTCGAAGCCGAAATCGTCGAGGCACAGCAGGAAAATGACGAATACACAAGACTTCTCAGCGATAACGATGAGTATGAGTATATGCTCTCAGCCGCCATCGAGCGTGGATATGCCTATCCGAGAGAAACCAGGTATTACGCAAAATCGGTAGAATAATAACCCGGGGCAAAAAATGTGGATAGTTGTGACGACGTTATGCCGGCAGTCCGGCATAGCAAATAAGTCATGAAAGAGGAAAAAGTAAATTTATGCAGCTTGAAGAAGGTAGCATTATCGAGGGCAAGGTCACCGGTATTCAGAAATTCGGCGCATTCATCGACATCGGCGGGGGAAGAAACGGAATGGTTCACATTTCGGAGGTTTCCCCTACATACGTCAGCGACATCAACGACTTTCTGAAGGTCGGGCAGATGGTCAAAGTCAAGGTCATTTCGATTGATGAGAGAGGCAAAGTCGCACTGTCTATAAAGAGGGCTCTCCCTCCCAGGGAACCGGCTCCGCATCGTCCGAGAAACGGTCAGCCTGGCGGTCATCCCGGCACACACCCCGGCGGGCACCCGGGTGGGCAAGGCGGTCAGCCTGGCGGCAGGGACAATCACGGCGGCTATAACGGAAGCCGAGACAAAGGCATGTACGACAAGGACAAGGATTCCCAGCCGGTAAGGCACTATTCGCAGAAGAAGCCTGTGAAGAAGGAGGAGCCGAACCCTGAGGCGCTCGAAAACGCCGAGTATGCCTATGAGCCGAGAAGCACCACGACAGACGCCAACTTTGAAGATATGCTCTCGAAATTCAAATCTTCAAGCGAAGACAAAATGTCCGACCTCAAACGCTCAATGGATGTCAAAAAGCGTGGAACGAGGAGAAGGTAAAAGAAGGCTGATTTAATCAGAACAGGGTTTAGAGATGGGGCGAATTGAGCTTTTGGATAGTATTCTGAGAAAGGACGGCTTATCGGTCGAAAGACTCGAAGCCCTCTCCTATCAATCTCAGCTTGGTATAAATCTGAAAAAGAATTTGCATTACTTTGACCGGGAGGCACTGTATGCTGAGTTGAAATCAGTTTATCATTGGTATGATAAGAATGATCTGCTTCACAGCATGTCTATTGACTACAGAATCAAGAGCTTACAATCGATAAGGCAGAAATATCGAAGATATTATCCTGATCATCAGCTCCGAAAGGTTTTCGATGATTTACTTGGATTCCGTCTGCTTTGTGATGATTATGGACAGATTTTCAGTCTTTCTGAGTTAGAAAAAGTCCGTGTCGCAGATATGAGCCACGGCAAAGCTCATGACGATGGGTATCGTGGAGTTCATGTCTATTACCAGAAAAGCGGAATTCACTATCCAATCGAAGTTCAGTACAATACCTACTATGACAGGCAGCTGAATAACTGGTTGCATAAATACTTATATAAGAAAGATTATCCGGATACCGTTGGCTGCGCCATGCGTGAGCATTACGAAGCTGGCAATATCCGGACGGAGACGGATTTTAAGGAGGTGCTGGAACGTGTGCTATCTGGTGGCAAAGAGTGTTGATAAAATCGGCAGTATAGTTATGGAGATGACTCATGGTCAGCATCTGGTTGATTTCAAGGAAAAGCTATCTGAGGAAGTCGACGTTGACAAAATTCAGCTTGTGACCATCAGCCGTCCTTCGGCTTACGGCGAGTATGAGCCGTATCGGTTTGTCAATACTGAAGACGAGTTTGAGGAGCAGGTCAGGCTGCTGTGACAGCATTTTAAGGAATCGAAACCGTGCCGTTTCGCGCACGGTTCTCTTTTGTGGAGGTAAAGATGAAGTTTAAATCGTTTGGGAAAAGGTTGATGGCTTTACTTATGGCGGTAGCAGTCGCGCTTTCTCTTACAGCCTGCGGCGATGATTATGTGGTCGCTGGCGAGGATTATATATTGGCGGCAAGGGCGGCTTATATCGAGCTTGATTCGGCACGGGTCGACATCATCAACGATGACACCGGCGAGTCGGAGCAGATATTCATCTATAAGTATGACGAAGTGGGCATGATGACCTACTCATATTATGCTGTCTCAGACGACACGGTGATAGCCCAGTTTAATAACGGCTATGAACAGTATACAGAGCAATACGGAACGGTAACCTACCTTGACACCGGCGACACTAGCTTCACCTCTTACACGAGAGACGTTCCCTATCCGCTGGCAGACGAGGGTCTGATACTTTTCTATAAGAAAGCTGTCGACACCGAAACCTCCTACATTGCCACAAACGAGCTTGCAATCGAGGTTTGCCACTATTACAACATCTCAAAGCTGTCGGGAGTGGACACAGCCGATGGCATGACCGGCTTCAAGGTGCTCTACTACTTCGACGGCGAAGGAAATCTCCTGTTCCTACGGGAGATAACTGAAATAACCAACGACGACGGCAGCATCACCGAATATTCCTACTCTATCTATATAACCGAGCAGAATGAAGTCACAACTGTGCCGAACTTCATCGATATTTCGAGGGTTGAGGAAGAAGAGACTGGGGAAGAGGTGTGACTCTCCCACTTTGTCGGCTACGCCGATGCGCCCACTGCGTGGGCGCACCCTCTCAGTCGCCTTCGGCGACAGCTCCCCCAAAGGGGGAGCCAAGATTTTTGAGAGGGGCAACTACTTGGCTCTCCCTCTGGGAGAGCTGGCAGCCACGTAGTGGCTGACTGAGAGGGCGCCACGAAGTGGTGCCTGTACATATTGCACAAATCCGCCCCTAAAAATTCCCCGAATTTTCTACATCAAAAAATCCACACAAATTCGCAAAAGTGCTTGACCTCTGGCTTTAAAAGTGTTATTATAATCACTGCGTGACTGCAAAAGATATGCGTTGAAGCTGGAGGTTGCCGGCGGTATGCCGGGTAATTTCAGCCGAGTATGTCCGATTTTAAACCGGGCGACTGTAATAGCAACACGGTACTGTGGTACTTAGTGCTTGCCAGGTGCGAGTGCTGAGGTGCAGATGGGTGCGCATGAGAGTGTGCGTGCGTCTGTGACTGGGCAACTGCAGGTGGCGAAGCGACTTGAGGGCGGATCTGCGCCCGAAGCCAGAACCAAAGCATCCGATGCGAATTATGTGTCCCGCCGAAAACGTTATTTTTCGGCTTTTTTCATGGGGATACAGGAAACACACGGATTCGTGTTAAAAAACAGATGGGTTTAACCCAGCCCCCAATAATCGTTAGCTTTAAGGAGGCGTTTTTAATGGCAGTCAATGAAAAAATCAGAATCAAGATCAAGGGCTACGAGCACACCAACGTCGATGCGGCAGCGGCTAAGATAGTCGAAGCAGCAAAGCGTTCTGGCGCACAGGTTTCGGGACCGATCCCTCTTCCCACTGAGAGAGAAATCGTAACCGTCCTTCGCTCCGTATTCGTCAACAAGGACAGCCGTGAGCAGTTCGAAATGAGAACCCACAAGAGACTCATCGACGTGCTTCACCCCACCAACGACACAACTGCAGCTCTGCAGAATCTTGAGCTTCCCGCCGGTGTGGACATCGTAATGGAGATCAAGTAATCTCCCAAGGAAATCAAGTTTGATTTCTCAGCGAGATCCCGCGACAGGTCAAGTCGGGAAACCGACCAATAACCATTAGGAGGAAACAAAATGAAGAAAGGCATCATCGGAAAGAAGATCGGCATGACCCAGGTCTTCGACGATAAGGGAAGAGTAATTCCCGTATCGGTAATTGAGGCAGGTCCCTGCGTGGTAGTCCAGAAGAAGACTGCCGAGAACGACGGCTATGAAGCCGTGCAGCTCGGGTTCGGCGACACCACTGCAAAGAGCTTGAAGAAGCCTCTCACAGGTCATTTCAAGAAGGCTGACGTTGCCCTGAAGAAGACTCTCAAGGAATTCAGACTTGAGGACATCTCTTCTATGAATGTAGGCGACATCGTAAAGGCTGACATCTTCGCTGAGGGCGAGATCGTCGACGTTTGCGGCACCAGCAAGGGTAAAGGATTTTCCGGCACCATCAAGCGCTGGAACACCCACAGACTCAAGGAAACCCACGGTACAGGTCCTGTTCACCGTGAGGCAGGCTCCATGAACGCTTGCTCCAGCCCTTCGAGAATCTACAAAGGAAAGAAAATGCCGGGTCACCTCGGTGCTGAGAGAGTTACAATCCAGAACCTCGAAGTCATCAGGGTTGATGCGGAGAACAATCTTATAGCTGTTAAGGGAGCAATCCCTGGACCGAAGAACGGCATCGTAACCGTTTGCAACAGCGTCAAGAAGGCTTAGTGGAAGGAGGAAGTACAATGTCAAAGGTTTCCGTATACGATATTAAAGGCAATGTAGTTGCCGACACTGAGCTTAACGACAGCATCTGGGGAATTGAACCCAACACTGCTGTAATGCACACAATGGTTGTCAATTATCTCGCTAATCAGAGACTCGGAACTCAGTCCACACTCACAAGAACAGAGGTATCCGGCGGCGGTAAGAAGCCCTGGAGACAGAAGGGCACCGGTCATGCAAGACAGGGCTCAATCCGTTCTCCTCAGTGGACACACGGCGGAATCGCTCTCGGACCGAAGCCCCGCAGCTACAGATTCACTGTCAACAAGAAGATGAGAAGACTCGCTATGAAGTCTGCACTCTCTTCAAAGCTCGCTGAGAACGAGGTAGTTGTAGTTGACAAGATTGATTTCGACGAGATCAAGACCAAGAACGTTGTTTCGATGCTTTCAGCACTCGGAGCAGAGGGCAAGACTCTCATAGTTATGCCCGCATCCAACGAGAAGGTCATCAAGAGCGCAAGAAACATTCCCGGAGTAAAGACCACTTTGGTGAACACTCTGAATGTTTACGACATCCTCAACTGCAACAAGTTTGTTGTAGCTTCTGATGCCGTCACCAAGATCGAGGAGGTTTACTGCTGATGGAAAAGGTTGCTCAGGACATCATTCTGAAGCCGGTTATCACCGAAGCTTCTATGGAGGATCTTCAGGCTGGCAAGTACACCTTCAAGGTTGCAAAGACCGCCAACAAGATCGAAATTAAGGACGCCGTTGAGGAAATCTTCGGTGTCAAGGTTGCCAAGGTTCACACGATCAATGTTCGTGGACGCCATCGCAGGATGGGCAGAACTGAGGGCAAGACCTCAGACTGGAAAAAGGCAATCGTTACGCTTGCCGAGGGCTCAAAGACCATCGCTTTCTTCGACGGAATGATCTGATGAAGGCGTGAGCGCACGGAGCCTGAGAGGGCGGAGGCAACAGGGCTGAAGCTGACTCTCACATTCCGGCAAATAGAACGCCCGCAAGCGAGCGTTCTTGACACGCTCAGGTGATACGCTAAGCGTGGTAAGTATGGGAGCTAGTTGATATGGCTCTCGCAAAACACTAATAAGGAGTGAAAAATTACATGGCTATAAAGAGCTACAAGCCGACAACAAACGGTAGAAGAGGTATGACCGTCACCGACTACAGCGGCTTGTCCAAGGTTAAGCCGGAGAGAAGTCTTCTCGAACCCAAGAAGAAGACCGCCGGCAGAAACAGCTATGGCAGAATCACCGTCCGTCATCATGGCGGCGGAGAAAGAAAAAAGTATCGTGTAATCGACTTCAAGAGAGACAAGACCGGCATGAACGCCACTGTTATGACTCTTGAGTACGATCCTAATCGTTCCGCTCATATTGCTTTGGTTCAGTATGAGGACGGCGAGAAGAGATACATCATCGCACCGAACGGACTCAACGTCGGTGACACCGTAAGAGCAGGCGCAGACGCCGACATCAAGCCTGGCAACGCACTTCCTCTTATGAACATCCCCGTTGGTACGTTCATCCACAATATCGAGCTTTATCCCGGCAAAGGCGCACAGCTTGTCCGTTCCGCCGGCAACATGGCTCAGCTTATGGGACGTGAGAACGAAAAGGTTCTCGTAAGACTTCCCTCCGGCGAGATGAGATATGTTCCTGCAAACTGCATGGCAACTGTAGGACAGGTCGGAAACATCGATCACGAAAACGTTCATCTCGGCAAGGCAGGAAGAAAGCGTCACATGGGCGTAAGACCCACAGTCCGTGGTTCTGTTATGAACCCAAATGACCACCCTCACGGCGGTGGCGAAGGCAAGTCTCCTGTTGGACGTCCTTCACCTGTAACACCCTGGGGCAAGCCTACTATGGGTTACAAGACTCGTAAGAAGAAGAACCGCACCGATAAGTTTATAGTCAAGCGTCGCAACGCCAAGTAATGGAAGGGAGGCAGATGAATAATGGGCAGAAGCATTAAGAAGGGACCATTCGTACAGGAATCCCTCTATAAGAAAGTAGTTGCCATGAACGAGACCGGCGAAAAGAAAGCCATCAAGACATGGTCAAGAGCATCCGTTATCTTCCCCGAATTCGTGGGACACACATTTGCCGTCCACGACGGACGCAAGCATGTTCCGGTATATGTCACCGAGGACATGGTCGGACACAGACTTGGTGAGTTCGCACCGACAAGAACCTTCAAGGGTCACGCCGGTTCAAAGACTTCCAACAACGGCAAGTAAAGGAGGAGATTTAGATGGAAGCAAGAGCAGTATTGAAGACTGCACGCATTGCTCCTCGTAAGGTCGAAATTGTCCTCAATCTTATCAGAGGAAAGGACCTCGAGACAGCATTGGCTATTGTAAAGCATACTCCTAAGGCTGCCTGTGAGTATCTGGAGAAGCTCCTGAACTCAGCTGCGGCTAACGCAGAGAATAACTTCGGACTTGACAAGAAGACTCTTTACGTAAAAGAGTGCTACGTAAGTCCGGGACCGACCATGAAGAGAATGCAGCCTGTATCAAAGGGCAGAGGACATAAGATTCTCAAGAGAACTTCGAACGTAACCGTAGTTCTCGGTGAAAAGGAATAAGGCGGCAGGAGGTAAACTATGGGACAAAAAGTAAACCCACACGGCATGCGTGTTGGAATAATCAAGGACTGGGATTCCCGCTGGTTTGCAGATAAGAGCACTTTCGGAGACACTCTTGTAGAGGACTACAACATCCGTAAGTACGTAAAGAAGACTCTGTATTCCGCCGGTGTTCCGAAAATAGAGATAGAAAGATTCGCCGACAAGGTGAAGCTTAATATCTGGTGCGCTAAGCCTGGTATCGTTATCGGAAGAGGCGGCGAGGCTGTTGAGAAGCTGAGAGCAGACATCGAGAAGATGATCGGCAAGACCGTATCATTGAACATCATCGAAATCAAGTCTCCTGACCTGAACGCTCAGCTGGTAGCTGAAAAGATTGCTCTCGATCTCGAGAACAGAATCTCGTTCAGAAGAGCCATGAAGGGCGCAATCAGCAGAGCAATGAAGCTCGGCGCAAAGGGCATCAAGGTCAAGGCAGGCGGCAGACTCGGCGGTGCTGAAATCGCAAGAAGTGAGAGCTACCACGAGGGTACCATCCCGCTGCAGACCATCAGAGCAGACATCGACTATGGCTTCGCTGAGGCAGCAACAACCTACGGCAAGATCGGCATCAAGGTCTGGATCTACAAGGGAGAGGTCCTCAAAGGCGAAATCTCCAAGACCGAAGAGAAGGCTCCCGACAACCGCAGAAACCGCAAGCCGAGAAATGGCGACGACAGACGCCGTGGCGACAGAAACGGTAACTCAAGACCGAGACAGAATAGAGACGGTGGCAACCGTAACTATGAAAATCGCGGCGAGAGACATACACAAAACAAAGAAGGAGGTAATAAGTAATGTTACTTCCAAAGAGAGTTAAGTATCGTAAGCAGCAGAGAGGACGCATGAAGGGTCAGGCGACAAGAGGCAACAAGGTTTCATACGGTGAGTATGGACTTCAGGCTCTTCAGCCCGCATGGATCACTTCCGCTCAGATCGAAGCAGCTCGTATCGCAATGACACGTTACATCAAGCGTGGCGGACAGGTCTGGATCAAGATTTTCCCTGACAAGCCTGTAACGACCAAGGCTCTGGGACTTCGAATGGGTTCCGGTAAAGGTACTCCTGAGTACTGGGTAGCGGTTGTCAAGCCGGGAAGAGTTATGTTCGAAATAGCTGGCGTGTCCGAAGATGTTGCAAGAGAAGCTATGCGTCTTGCAATGCACAAGCTGCCTATCAAGTGCAAGTTTGTTAAACGTGAAGAAGAAGCTTCAGAAACGGGTGGTGAGCAATAATGAAGGTCAGTGAGATAAGAGAAATGACTCCCGTCGAGATGAACAAGAAGCTCGACGACTTAAGAAAAGAGCTTTTCAACCTTCGCTTCCAGCACGCTGTAAATCAGCTCGATAACCCCATGAGAATCAAGGCTGTTAAGAAGGATATTGCTCGTATCAAGACTGTTATTCGTGAGCAAGAGTCCAAGTAACCGGCAAAGGAGGATTTACTGTGAGCGAAAGAAAGCTTAGAAAGACAAGGGTCGGCAAGGTTGTTTCCAACAAGATGGACAAGACAATAGTCGTAGCTATCGAGGACAACGTAAGACACCCTTTGTATGGCAAAATCATAAAGAGAACGGTCAAGTTCAAGGCTCATGACGAGGAAAATGTCGCACACATCGGCGACAGAGTCGAAATAATGGAAACCAGACCTTTGTCGAAGGACAAGAGATGGAGACTCGTCAGGGTTGTTGAGCAGGCTAAGTAATGAGGGTTTTGGTGCGGCACGGTGATTAACCGCCCGCAGGGAAATCCGAAGAGTAAACGAGGGTCGGTGAATAGCGATCCGACGCTCAGATTTCTTTAATACTGAAAGGAGGAACTTGCTGTGATACAGATGCAGACAAGACTCAAAGCCGCTGACAACACCGGAGCCAAGGAACTCCAGTGCATCAGAGTTTTGGGCGGCACCCGCAGAAGATACGCCAACATCGGCGATGTAGTCGTAGCGTCAGTCAAGAAGGCTGCGCCAGGCGGCATGGTCAAGAAGGGCGACGTAGTAAAAGCAGTAATTGTTCGTTCAGCATCCGGTCTTCGTCGTGAGGACGGAACCTATATCCGTTTCGACGAGAACGCAGCTGTTATAATCAAGGAAGATAAGACACCGAGAGGTACGAGAATTTTCGGGCCGGTAGCCCGTGAACTCAGGGACAACGACTATGTCAAGATTCTGTCCCTCGCACCTGAGGTACTGTAAGGAGGAGCTGGCAATATGAATAAGATTCACGTTAAAACCGGCGACTCGGTAGTAGTTCTTTCTGGCAAGGACAAGGGCAAGAAGGGAAAGATTCTTGAAGTGTCCCCCAAGGAGGGTAAGGTAATAGTCGACGGCATCAACATGGCTACAAAGTCAGTCAAGCCTCGCAGACAGGGTGATGCCGGCGGTATCGTCAAGGTTGCAGCACCTATGTATGCCTGCAAGGTTCAGCTCGTTTGCCCGAAGTGCGGCAAGGGCGTAAGAACCGGCGTCAAGTTTGGTCCTGACGGCGAAAAGCTCAGAGTATGCAAGCGTTGCGGCGCTGAAATCAAGTAGGAGGTTAGATTATGGCAAGATTAAAAGATCAGTATGTCAAAGAAATAGCCCCTGCACTTATGAAGAAGTTCGGCTACAAGAACGTTATGCAGATTCCGAAGCTTGACAAGGTTGTCATCAACGTAGCTTGCGGCGAGGCTAAGGAAAATTCCAAGGTTGTCGACGCAGTTATGAATGATTTGGCACTCATCACTGGTCAGAGACCGGTAGTCTGCAAGGCTAAGAAGTCGGTTGCAAACTTCAAGCTCCGTGAAGGTATGCCTATCGGAGTAAAGGTCACTTTGAGATCTGACAAGATGTATGAATTCATCGACAGACTTTTCAATGTTGCATTCCCGAGAGTCCGTGACTTCAAGGGAATCAACCCGAATTCATTCGACGGCAGAGGAAACTACTCCACCGGTATCAAGGAGCAGCTCATCTTCCCTGAAATCGAGTTCGACAAGGTTGACAAGGTTCGTGGTATGGACATCAACTTCATCACAACCGCAAAGACCGACGAAGAGGCAAAGGAGCTTCTGAGCATGCTCGGCGCTCCGTTTGCAAAGTAAGAGTGGAGGTAGATTATGGCTAAAAAAGCAATGGTTTTAAAGCAGCAGGCAAAGCCTAAGTATTCGACCCGTGCTTACAACAGATGCAAGATTTGCGGAAGACCTCATGGTTATCTCAGAAAGTATGGCATCTGCCGTATCTGCTTCAGAAAGCTTGCGCTTGAGGGACAGATTCCCGGCGTCAAGAAGTCGAGCTGGTAATTAGCGAAGGAGGCAAAAGTATGCAGATTACTGATACAATAGCTGATTTGCTGACCAGAATTCGTAACGCAAGCTCAGCAAAGCACGCTACAGTCGATATTCCCGCTTCTAATATGAAGAAGTCTATCGTCCAGATTTTGCAGGATGAGGGCTACATCAAGTCCTATCAGGTAATCGACGACGGCAAACAGGGAATCATCAGAGTTACACTTAAATATGACGAGAACAGAACACCGGTTATCAGCGGCATCAGAAGAGTTTCTAAGCCAGGTCTTAGAATCTATTCGAGCTGCGAGGATATGCCTAAGGTACTCAAGGGCTTGGGTATCGCTATCGTTTCCACCTCAAAGGGAATCGTTACCGATAAGAAGGCAAGAGAGCTTGGCGTAGGCGGCGAGATTCTCGCATTCGTCTGGTAAGGAGGGCTGAATTATGTCAAGAATAGGCTTAAAGCCAATCAGCGTTCCTGCCGGAGTTGAAGTTTCAGTTGCTGACGGCAACGTAGTAACTGTAAAGGGTCCCAAGGGAACACTTACTCAGAAGTTCAATCCCACACTCACTATCTCTGTTGAGGATGGAACCTTGAAGGTTTCCCGTCCTGACGACGAGGCAGAGTCGAAGGCTCTTCACGGTCTTACAAGAACCTTGGTCCACAACATGGTTGAGGGCGTTGTAAATGGCTACCAGAAAACTCTCATCATCGAGGGCGTTGGTTACAGAGCCCAGAAGCAGGGCAAGGATGTTATCCTTAACCTTGGTTATTCTCATCAGGTTACGATTTCCGAGACTGACGACATCAAGCTGGATGTTCCGCAGCCTAACCAGATTGTGGTTAAGGGAATCGACAAGCAGAAGGTAGGTCAGTTTGCCTGTGAAGTGCGCGCCAAGCGTCCTCCTGAGCCTTACAAGGGCAAGGGTATCCGCTACGACGGTGAAGTCATCCGCCGCAAGGAAGGCAAGGCCGGCAAGGGCGCAAAGAAGTAAATAAGGGAGTAAGAATCTATGGTAAAGACAATAGACAGAGCTAAGTCAAGAGCCAAAAGGCATGCAAGAGTCCGTGCCAAGGTCAGCGGGACCGCTGCCTGCCCGAGACTCAATGTCTTCCGCTCAGCGAAGCACATTTACGCTCAGGTGATTGATGACGTCACCGGAACAACTCTCTGCGCTGCTTCAAGCATGGATAAGGACTTCGGCGCAAACGGCGGAAACGTCGAGGGCGCAAAGAAGGTCGGCGAGGCTATCGCTGAGAAATGCAAGGCTAATGGTATAGAGGAAGTTGTTTTCGACAGAGGCGGCTATCTCTATCACGGACGTATCGCAGCTTTGGCAGAGGGTGCCCGTGAGGGCGGACTCAAATTCTGAGAGGAGGTAACGTATTTTGGCTATTATAGACGCTTCTCAAATGGAGCTTACCGAGAAGGTTGTAGCAATCAACCGTGTATCCAAGACGGTCAAGGGCGGACGTATCGTGAAGTTCTCCGCACTCATCGTAGTAGGTGACGGCAACGGCACAGTCGGCTACGGTATCGGAAAGTCGGGAGAAGTTACCGACGCTATCAGAAAAGGAATCGCTGATGCGAAGAAGAATCTGATAAAAGTTTCACTTAAGGGAACGACAATTCCTCACGAGGTAGTCGGTGTCTACGGCGCAGGCAGAGTCCTTATGAGACCTGCTGCCCAGGGTACTGGAGTTATCGCCGGAGGTCCTGTCCGTTCCGTAATCGAGGCTGCAGGTATCAAGGACATAAGAACCAAGTCTTTGAAGTCAAACAACCCCTGCAACGTCGTTAGAGCAACATTTGCAGGACTTGCAGCTCTTAAGTCTGCCGACGAAATGGCAGCCAAGAGAGGTAAGACCGTAAAGGAAATAATCTGAGGAGGAAATGATCATGTCAGTAAAAATTGAGCTTGTTAAAAGTCTCAACGGCAGACTCAAGGATCAGATCGCAACTGCAAACTCCTTAGGTCTTAGAAAAATCGGTGACGTTACCGTTCAGCCGGATAACGCACAGACGCAAGGTAAAATAAATAAGATCGTTCACCTTATCAAAGTTACCGAAGCATAAGAATTAAGGAGGTGCGAATAAATTGAAATTGCACGATTTAGCACCTGCTGAGGGTTCTGTCAAGGATGTCAAGAGAATCGGAAGAGGACACGGCTCCGGACAGGGAAAAACAGCAGGAAAGGGACACAAGGGTCAGAATGCACGTTCAGGCGGCGGTGTAAGACCGGGCTTTGAAGGCGGTCAGACCAGACTCGCAAGAAGAATCCCCAAGAGAGGCTTCAACAACATATTTGCAGCTAAGTATACGGCAATCAACGTCTCCGATCTCGAAAAGTTTGTCGACGGAACTGTCGTCGATACAGAGCTTCTTATCGCTGCCGGTATTGTCAAGAATGAGGGCAACGGAATCAAGGTACTCGGAAACGGCGAGCTCACCAAGAAGCTCACTGTCAAGGCAGCCGCTTACTCCGCTTCAGCTAAGGAGAAGATTGAGAAGGCAGGCGGAGAGGCAGAGGTGATCTAAGTGCTTCAGACTCTTAAGAACGCTTGGAAGGTGCCTGAGATAAGAAAGAAGTTTCTCTATACTTTCCTTATCTTCATCATCTACAGACTCGGCGGATATATTCCCGTTCCGTTTCTCGATTCAACCGCTATTGCAGAAATGATTGAGGGCTCAAACAACCTGTTCAGCTACCTCAACACTCTCTCCGGCGGTACCTTCTCAAGAGCAACACTTCTGTGCCTGTCGGTTTCACCGTACATCAACGCACAGATCATTATGCAGCTTTTAACCTTCGCAATTCCCGCACTCGAAAGACTCGCCAAGGAGGGCGAAGAGGGCAGAAAGAAGATCGGTACAATCACCAAGATCCTGGCTCTCGTTATCGCACTCTTCCAGTCATGGGCTTACTACCTGACTCTTAAGAATGCCGGTGCTTTAACCTATACCACTGGCTTCTCCAAGGTTCTCACTGAGATCATCATCATAGCGTGCTTCACCGCTGGTGCAATGCTCGTTATCTGGCTCGGCTCGCTCATCGACAAGAACGGAATCGGCAACGGCATGTCAATGCTCATCTTTGCTGGTATCGTGGCTGAGCTTCCGCAGTCGTTCGGAAACATCTTCGCTACTCTGGCAGCAACCGGAAGCGCAGGTTACATCATCCTCATCCCGATTATCATCATCATCTTCGTTCTGATGATTGCGTTCATCGTATTCATGGACAATGCCGAGAGAAGAGTTCCGATTCAGTATGCAAAGCGTGTTGTCGGAAGAAAGATCTATGGCGGTCAGTCGACCTACCTTCCCATCAAGGTTTCGATGGCTGGAGTTCTGCCGATAATCTTCGCAATGAGCTTCATGTCCATTCCGCAGACTATCGCAATGTTCACCGGCGAGCCCACTCAGGGCACCGTCTGGTACACCATCTACAATGCGTTCAGCACAACTCATCCCGTATACGCAACACTCTACTTCATCCTCATCATCGCATTCAGCTACTTCTATATTTCGATGCAGTATGATCCCGTTGAGATTGCAAACAATCTCCGCCAGAACAACGGCGGCATTCCGGGTATCCGTCCCGGCAAGCCTACAAGCGACTACATCACGAGAATAGTTCACAAGCTCACTCTCGTCGGTGCTCTGTTCCTCGGCGTTGTAGCAATCTTCCCGATTATCTTTGCTCAGATTACAGGCATTTCGAACCTTGCTCTCGGAGGCACTTCGATCCTCATCGTTGTAAGCGTTGCTCTTGAGACAGTTCGTCAGCTCGAATCTCAGCTCATGATGCGTCATCATAAGGGATTTTTGGAATAAAGACGTTGCGGCTCGACTGTGGATAGCTCCACAGTCCGGGCGAGACGTGATGAGTCAGACATCACAGAAAGGAGCTACCACATGAATATCATTTTGCTCGGCGCACCCGGTGCCGGAAAGGGCACACAGGCGGAAGTCATCTGCAAAACCAAGGGCATCCCGGCTATCTCTACGGGAAATATGCTCCGTGAGGCAGTTGCAAATGGCACAGAGGCAGGACTTTCTGCCAAGAGCTATATGGACAGAGGAGACCTGGTTCCCGATGAGACTATAATTGCAATCCTCAAGGAGAGAATCCAGAGTGATGACTGCAAGAACGGCTTCATCCTTGACGGCTTCCCGAGAACTGTTCCGCAGGCAGAGGCACTTGAGACAATGGGCGTTAATATCGACAAAGTTATCGAGATTTACGTTCCCGACGAAAAGATAGCTGCCCGTCTTTCCGGAAGACGTGTCTGCGAAAAATGCGGCAACTCCTATCATGTAGACTATAAGCCGACCAAGGTGGAGGGCATATGCGATGCCTGCGGCGGCAAGGTGGTCATCCGTAAAGATGATGAACCTGCTACCGTTCTTGACAGACTTAAAGTCTATCATGAGAAAACGGCTCCTCTCAAGGACTTCTATGCGGCTAAGGGCAAGCTCGTAACCGTTGAAGGTCAGGAAGAGGTAGCCGACACAACAAAGCTTACACTGAAAGCTTTAGAGGCTTGAGAACGTGATAAACATAAAGTCATCTAAAGACTTACTCAAAATGCGCAAAGCGGGAGAGATAACAGGCGGAGCACTCGTTGCCGCTGGAAAGGCTCTTCATGCTGGTATGACCACTAAAGAGCTCGACAAGGTAGTTAACCACTACATCACCTCCCGTGGCGCAAAGCCCTCGTTTTTGGGGTATGGCGGATTTCCCGCCTCGGCGTGTATATCGGTCAATGATACCGTTATCCACGGAATACCCTCATCAAAGGAAGTTATCCACGACGGAGACATAGTTTCCGTTGATGTGGGCGCATATATCGACGGATTTCACGGCGACTCTGCGTATACTTTTAAGGTAGGAGAAATTGATCCCGCAGTTCAGGGCTTATTAACAGCCACTGAAGAGAGCCTGATGCTCGCCATCTCGATGGCAAAGCCGGGCGTGAGAATCGGAGATCTTTCAGCTGCAATTCAGGAGTATACAGAGTCACGAGGCTACGGAGTAGTCAGAGAATACGTCGGTCACGGAGTGGGGAGTAATCTTCACGAGGAGCCGGAGGTTCCGAATTTCGGGCGTGCCGGTCACGGACCGAGACTTATGAGCGGCATGGTCATTGCTATCGAGCCGATGATCACTCTTGGAAGCCCGGCGGTGAAGGTCTTAGGCGATGGCTGGACGGTCAAAACCCGTGACGGCAAGGCTGCAGCCCACTTTGAGCACACAATAGCGATAACTCCCGACGGCGCCGTAATCTTAACGGCACGTGAATAGGAGGGAACCCGTGAACGTCGTCAAAGGCTCGGTGGTTAGATCCACGGCTGGTCGTGATCAGGGCGGCTACTTCGTTGCTGTAGACGTCACTGACCGCTTCGTTACGATTGCTGACGGCAAAGAGCGAAAGCTCTCGAAGCCAAAGCGAAAGAACGTAAGACACATTTCACCGACAAGCCATGTGATCGAGCTTTCCGGCATGACAGATAAAAAGCTTAAAAGGCTTCTTCGTGAGCTTGAACCCGAAGCGAGTGGAGATGCCGTTACGACCGGACGAGAATAAGAAATGAGGGATTTTATTGTCCAAGGAAGATGTAATTGAACTTGACGGAACCGTTTTGGAGGCACTGCCGGGAGCAAAATTCCAGGTTGAGCTCGCAAACGGACACAAGATTCTCGCCTATGTCTCCGGTAAGCTGGGACTGAATCACATAAGAATAGTCCCGGGAGACCGTGTGAAGGTCGAGATGTCGCCCTATGATCTGACAAAGGGTCGGATCACCTGGCGTACTAAATAATAAAAAAGCATCACCCAGTAAACAGGTGGCGGTGAGGGCGCGCAAAGCCCCATGAAACCGCAGCAGTTTACAGTTTAAGAGGAGGTATTTCAATGAAAGTCAGACCTTCAGTAAAGCCTATGTGCGAAAAGTGCAAGGTTATAAAGCGCAAGGGCAAAGTTATGGTCATTTGCGAAAACCCCAAGCACAAGCAGCGTCAGGGATGAAGAAAGTTAATGGAGGTGCCACTAAAATATGGCTCGTATAGCAAGTATAGACCTTCCGAGAGATAAGAGAATTGAGGTTGCACTCACATATATCTACGGAATCGGTCAGCCCACTGCGACAAAAATCTGCAAGGAAACCGGTGTAGATCCCGATGTCCGTGTCAAGGATATGAGTGAAGACGATGTCGGAAAAATCCGTGAGTACATCGACCATCATCTCATTGTTGAGGGCGACAAGCGCAGAGAGGTTCAGCTGAACATCAAGAGACTTATCGAAGTCGGCTGCTACAGAGGAACCCGTCATCGCAAGGGTCTTCCCGTAAGAGGTCAGAGAACCAAGACCAATGCAAGAACCCGCAAGGGTCCCGTTAAGACAGTCGCTAACAAGAAGAAGTAAGGAGGGATAGAACATGGCTCAGAAACAGGCAAGCGCCAAGAAGACGGTTGTTCGCCGCCGCAGAGAAAGAAAGAATATCGAACAGGGACAGGTTCATATCCAGTCCACATTCAATAACACAATAGTAACCATCACCGATATGCAGGGCAATGCGATTTCATGGGCTTCCGCCGGAGGACTCGGCTTCAGAGGCTCCAAGAAGTCAACACCGTTCGCCGCTCAGACCGCTGCTGAAACAGCTGCAAGAGCTGCTAAGGAGCATGGACTCAAGACGGTTGAGGTTTATGTAAAGGGTCCCGGACAGGGAAGAGAAGCAGCAATTCGTGCACTCCAGGCTGAGGATTTGGAAGTAAGACTCATCAAGGACGTTACCCCCATTCCCCACAACGGATGCCGTCCTCCCAAACGCAGAAGAGTTTAGAAGTTGCTCGGTTTTTGCTTCGCAAAAGCCTCACAACTTCGCAAGAAGCTTCACTTCTTGCAGGGTACTACAACCTGTGAGAAAGCTTGCGCTTCTTGCACGTATCGCAAAAGTTGGGAGCCGAGTTTACCAAAGTTGACTCGGAGTCGGGTTTTTAAGCTCGATATTATTTAAAAACGGAGGATATAATTATGGCAGTAAATAAGGAGCCAATACTCAAGAAGTGTGCCAGTCTCGGTATCAGCCCGATGGTTATGGGTGTCGGCAAGGAAACCAAGCGCAACCCCAAGGCCAATGTAAGAAAGAAAGAGTCTGAATACGCTAAGCAGCTCAAGGAAAAGCAGAAGCTCAAGTTCATCTATGGCGTTCTCGAAAAGCAGTTCAGACACATCTATGAAAGAGCTGAGAAGATGGAAGGTCAGGCTGGTGCCAACCTTATCACTCTTCTTGAAGAGAGACTTGACAATGTCGTCTTCAGAATGGGTCTTGCAACCACCAGACGTGAGGCAAGACAGCTCGTTTCCCACGGTCATTTCAACGTAAATGGCTCAAGAGTCGACATTCCTTCATACAGAGTCAAGGTCGGCGACGTTATTTCCTTAAGAGAGAACTCTAAGAAGAGCGAAAAGTTCAAGGAAATCGTCGAGGATACCGACAAGAGACTCGTTCCCTCATGGCTTGACAAGGATAAGGAAAACCTCTCAGCAACTGTAGTCAGAGTTCCCGTAAAGGACGATCTCGACTATGAGGTTGAGGAGCATATGATTGTCGAGTTGTACTCCAAATAATCGGTTCGAGATTATACATTGGATACCCTGTTCTGCCAGTGCGGATTTGTTGCCAAGTGCGACAATTCGCATGGGAGCAGTATCAGCGGGAGGGCAAAAGACTTCGCTCTGTGGGCTGTTCCCGGCGGGATGTGCCGCCTGAGAATCCATGAGCGTGGGTCACCGATAGTAAATGGAGGCTATAATGCTAGAAAAAATCGAGAAGCCGGATATAAATATAGTCGATCTCAAGAGCAACGGTACCTATGGCAAATTTGTCCTTGAGCCGTTGGAGCGTGGCTATGGTACGACTATCGGCAACAGTCTTAGACGTGTATTGCTTTCATCGCTTCCCGGCGTCGCCGTCACATCTGTAAAGATAGACGGTGTACAGCACGAATTCTCCACAGTTCCCGGAGTCAAGGAGGATGTCGCAGAGATTATCCTCAACCTGAAGGGACTTACAGCCAAGCTCTATTGCGACGGTCCGAAGACCGTTTATGTGGAAGCTGAGGGCGAGCGTGAAGTGACTGCGGGCGACATCAAGACCGATTCTGAGGTCGAGATACTCGTTCCTGACATGCATATCGCTACGCTCGGCGAGGGTGCCAAGCTGTATATGGAGATAACACTCGACAGAGGCAGAGGCTACGTTCCAGCCGAAAAGAACAAGACCTATATGGTCAACGCCCCCATCGGCGTAATCGCAGTAGACAGTATTTACACACCTGTTCTCAAGGTCAACTACAGCGTTGAGAACACTCGTGTAGGACAGATAACCGACTTTGATAAGCTCACATTAGAGGTGTGGACCGACGGTGTTATTTCCGCAAAGGAAGCCGTTTCGATGGCAGCCAAACTCCTCAACGAGCATCTTAATCTGTTCGTCAACCTCTCGGAAGAGACTATAGTCGACGAGATAATGACAGAGAAAGAAAACAAGACAAAGGACAAGGTTCTTGAGATGACCATTGAGGAACTTGACTTGTCGGTACGTTCATTCAACTGCCTGAAGAGAGCAGGAATCAACACTGTCAGCGATCTGGCTGAGAAGACTGAGGAAGAAATGATGAAGGTCAGAAACCTCGGTAAGAAGTCGTTTGAGGAAGTCAAGACAAGGCTTGCATCCCTCGGCGTCGAAATGAACTCAAGTAACAACGAGGAATAACAAAGTAAGGAGTGAAATTCAATGCCGGCAAGAAAATTGGGCAGAACCACTGACCAGAGACGGGCAATGCTCAGAGCTATGGTAACATTTCTGCTTGAAAACGGTAAGATAGAGACCACAGTAACCAGAGCCAAGGAGGTTCAGAGCGTAGCTGAGAAGATGATTACTCTCGGCAAGGCTGGAGACCTTCACTCGAAGCGTCAGATCTATGCATACATCACGAAAGAGGATGTTGCTAAGAAGCTTATCGACGAGATAGCTCCGAAGTATGCTGACCGCAACGGCGGCTACACAAGAATTATCAAGACCGGACCTCGCCGCGGTGACGCAGCAGAGATGGCGATAATTTCGTTGGTCTGAGAAAGTATTCACGGATAACTAAAATCCCCCGGCGGATATTCTGCTGGGGGTGTTTTATTGCAAAATGCCGGTTAAAAGCAAAAACCGCCTTGATGACAAATCAATAAGGTATAAGTGGCTGATTCTGATTCGAGCCGCTCAGCTTGATACACTCCACATACGCCAACGTAATGCTAGCCGGCATTTCTTTCAGCATCGTGACCTTCCAGCCATTTGCTTCGAGAAATGCTTTGTATTCATCTGTACTCCACTGGTGTTCAAATTTAATACCGGCAAGAGTGAGGATTTTTGACAAGACTCGGCTCATAGCACCTTTCTTATGATTCACAAAGTTCGGGGCAATCAGTATGCCGTTCGGCTTGAGAACCCGTTCTATTTCATTGAGAGCTTTTACTGGGTCTGGGACTATGTGCAGGGCGTTTGCGATGATGACGGCGTCAAAGGAATTGTCCCGATACTGTAGATTCTGAGCGTCTGCAATTTCGAAGACGAGATTATCGGGATAGTCGCCCTTTTTCGCCTCTTTGATCATCCCGTCGGAATAGTCAGTCGCAATCAAGCTTTTTGCGGCATAGGCGACATGCTTCGCCAGAAGTCCCGGACCTGTGGCGATTTCGAGGACATCCTTGCCCTCGATTACTTTCGGTATTTGCTCATACATGAATTCGTAAAGCCTGCGGTCAGCCCGCATGGCTTTTTCATATATCGGAGCATAAATGTCCCAGATTTTTTTGGTCATAGCTGTCATCCCTCCATCGTATAAATCGTTCCGCCACCCTTGATTGACGTTTCCGCCGTTTTCTTCATGCCACAGGAGGTATACTTTTTCACTTTCAGCTCGGTGTCTGTGTCCAAAATACAGGGAATGTTTCGCTCATGGGCGATGCGGAACGGCTCTTCCAGCAGTACACGCAAAAATCCCTGCCCCTGAAATTCCCGTCGGACGGCGACCATTGAAACAACCACATAGTCCTGCTCTTTCTGATATATTTTCTCGTACGGATTGCTCATCAGCGGAATCAGCTTTTTCAGCGACCTGAGTGAAAGCTCCCGCAGGAACCGCCACGCCATATGAAGTGATTCCCGCATCATCTTCATGCCCCGTTCCTTCGCCTCACCCTTTCGCCAATAAGCAAGATAGCCCTCCTGCCGTTCGGAAGTCGCATAGAGGACACCGAGACGATAGTAGCATTCGGTCATGATTTTCAAAACAGTTATCGCATCCTCACGATCAAGGCAGGTAAATGCACCCTCGCCCTCATCATAGAACGCTTCGCCAATCTGCCTGCCGATTGTTTTTATTTCTTCGTCGGTGAGATTTACAAGTCGAATCATGCGGTTACTCCTCGCAAAGCCTTCTATGCGCTGTTTCGGTGTAAGTACAACCATATCAATATGCCCCCAAACCACAGCACCATGAATAGGTCGCGTTGCCGTAGAGCATTAGCCAATCACCTGCGCCGAAGCACAGGCATCCCAACAGCCCGCAGAATAGTGCGAGAGTTATCTTTTTATGGTCTGACATTAGTTATACGCCTTTTCGGCAAGAGAAACAAGCTATTGATTTCACAGTGCTAAACTCTACTGTCTCATACTGCCGCTCCAGCCGCTGTTTCAGACTGTCCGCTGTCTCATATGGTGAAGTAAAGTACCCCTTCGGCTCATAGAGATGCTTGATGAACCAATCTGTCCGGGCAGTTTCCCCGACAACGTAAAAACAGCCACAGAAACAGCCGCCGGGCTTTAAGACCCGAAACACTTCCCGATAAGCCGCTTCTTTATCGGGAAAAGCATGAAATCCATTGAGGGAGAGCACGATGTCAAAGCTGTTATCCGGGAAGGGCAAATTCCCTACATCTCCCTGTTGGAAATGGACATTCGTCAATCCGTCCCGTTTCGCCCTTCTTTGCGCACGGGACATCATGTCCTCGGAATAATCCAGACAAGTGACGCTTGCATTCGGCAGCCCTTGATAGACCGGCATGGTCAGTACTCCGGTGCCCACAGGCACCTCCAACAGCGAGCCGGAGAAATCCTCCGGAACACCGGAAAGCGCACGATAAAGATACTCACCGCATTCTGCCTGCCCCATGTCCCACACCAGTTTGCATACGGTTTTGCCCAGCAGGGTAGAACAGGTGATCATGCCATCATAAACAGTTGCTTCTTTGCCCAATGCTCGGTATGCTGATTTGATTTCCTCGTGTCTGTTCATATAAATCGCTTCCTTTATGTGTTGTTAGCTTAGGCTAACTCATATTGTAGCAGATATATATTAAAAAGTCAATCACAAACAAGAAAAATCCGAACCCATCACCAATCGGAAACGGGTTCGGATAATTTATGTCTCTACAAAATGAAGAAGCACCCTTTCGGGTGCATTAATGAATGTGAAGAAGCCCAGAACTTTGTTCTGGGCTTCTTCAGCAGAAAGCAAATCTTTGATTTGCTTTCTGTGGTGCAGGTAACAGGACTTGAACCTGCATGAAATTGCTTTCACATGGACCTGAACCATGCGCGTCTGCCAATTCCGCCATACCTGCATATCTTCCTGGTGACATCGGCTCATGAGCACCTCGGCGATGCCGGGAGTCATCCAGCTCAACTATTTTACCACAACCAAGCCGATTTGTAAAGAGTTTTATACGGAAAATTTTTGCCCGGGCTCTCTGAATCGGACGTTTGTCAAATCCGCCAAAAATATTTTGCACTTCCTCTTGATTTGTTGCAAAGTTTATGGTAAAATAGATTTGTGGATTAGAAATCTGCGCTTAAAAATCTTGACAGTATCCTCACTTATTTTAATTCTCTAGGACTCCCCGATCTTTTTTGTCGTTTTGTCAGTCGGGGAGTCCGCCTTTTTATGTTGCATTTTTGTGCAATTTGTGGTATAATGGGCTCATAAGAATCTGAAAGGCTTGATAAAAATGATAAAAGCTGTTCTTTTTGATCTTGATGGAACGCTTTGGGACGCTTCTGCAAGCGTCGCCGAAAGCTTCAATATAGCACTTGCAAGACTCGATTTGCCGAGAAGAATCACCCAGGACGAAATGATGCACGAAATGGGGAAGACCCTTGAGGAGATAGCGCACGTCTATTTTGACTGCATAGACCCGGAGCGTGCTGTGGGAATCATGCGCTACTGCACGGCTTATGAGAATTCATATATCGAAACCCACGGCGGCAACCTCTATGATGGATTAAGAGAGACTCTTGAGAATCTCAGGAGCATGGGACTTCTTGTCGCCTGCGTCTCCAACTGCCAGTCGGGCTATATCGAGGCGTTTATGAAATATCACGAGCTCGGCGACCTCTTCGATGATAAGGAATGCTGGGGCGACACTGGGCTCATGAAAGCCGATAACATCGCCCTTGTGGCAAAAAGAAACGGGCTCAAGCCCGAAGAGTGCATATATGTAGGCGACACGATGGGCGACTATAACTCCGCTAAAGCCGCCGGAACGCATTTTGTCCATAGTGCTTATGGATATGGCAATGTCCCGGAGGGGACGGAAAGGATAGGGGCGATAACAGAATTGCCTGAAAAGATCGAAAGAGATTTTATGTAAGGATGTATTTCCAATTATCCGAAAAGCCCATTGTTTCTTTTCTGACTGCCGGATATTTTTCAAACAGAAGCTCAATAGTATCGATAAATTCTGTCCAATGGCGATCTGGTGTGAGAAGGCGCTTCATGCAAGCTAAGGTTCCCATAATGCGGTCATCGGAAACGCCGTTTGATTTGTCCTCCTGATACAGAGCTGGCTTTTTCGGAAGCTTTGCATTGTAGAGGCGACCGTAATGAGCGCATACGTTCCTGACATAGGCGATACTTTCTATCCAGCTCTCAAGATATTTGTAGTTGACATCGTAAGTTCTGGCAACCGCCTTTTTGTCAGCTGGAAGCATATTTTTAAAGAATTTTGACAGAGTTCCGAATGAGAATATCTCAACAACTGCATAGAACGGGACAGAGCCACCCTCATAATTCCTTTGAAAATTCTGAATAAACGGAGACCGCCAGTTTCTTCTTATTTCATCTTGAATTTCATTCTCAAATTTTTCTGAATAATTGCTGAAGTTTTGGGCATCTAGATAGCCCATAGCACCGTGCACCAAAGAGAATTGATTGGCTATTCTACAGCGTAAATTTATTTCGATTTTTTCTATCTGTGGAAATAATAGATGTCTGAAATTTGCGTTGAACAAGTATAGCTGAGTGAGCTGTTCAAAAGATATATCTTCATGGTAATTCCCGTTTTTAGACTTCAAGCCAAGGCTATAAGCCTTGATAAATCTGTAGTAAGAAACGTCGTTAAGAAAGTCAGCAGCTGAACTTTCGTCGCTGATTGACAGCCCTAAGGATTTGAGATTTTCGATTTGTTCTGAAATAGTCAATGCAGGTTGGACTTGTTTTTTAGCTTGGATTGTTTCGTTCATAACGGCGTCTCCTTATAAAACGACCCGACGTGGTACGCATCGTTGAGAGGCGTGTCGGGTACTGTTACTACTAATTATATTCAAATTCGCAAAAAAGTCAACTGTATTCTAAAATTATTTTGAGAATCCGCAATAATTTCTCCCCGAAAATTGTATTATGAGTAGAAATACTCAAAAAGGAGAGATTAACATGAAAAGATTAATAGCTTTACTTATGGCAATGGTTCTGGGTGCAACGATGCTCTGTGGATGCGGGAACACTGCGGATGACCCTGTTGTCAGCAATGATTCTGCGGTGACTTCTGCGCCGGTTACGGAGCTGGAAGCTGAGATCACTGAAGCCGAAACGACAACAGCAGCCACTTCCGACACAGCACCCGTTGACACGGAAGCTACTGCGGAAGCGACCACTGAAGCTACTACTGAATCCACAACCGCCGTTCCCGTCGACATTGACTACAGCGGTCTTGATGCCGACGAAGTCGTGCAGAAATTCGCTTTCAACATCTTCTCTAAGATGGTGGAAAGCGGCGAAAACAGCGTATTCTCGCCTTTGTCGGCTTACTATGCTTTGGGAATGTTGTCGCTCGGTGCAACTGACGAGTCGGCTGAGGAGCTGCAGGGCTTACTCGGAATGACAGCCGAGGAAGCGGCGGCGTGGTGCTTCGAAATCATGCAGGAGTATGAGGCACTTTCGGAC
The DNA here is from genome assembly GCA_021200565.1 of Oscillospiraceae bacterium. Lineage (GTDB taxonomy): Bacteria > Bacillota > Clostridia > Oscillospirales > Ruminococcaceae > Faeciplasma. Next base: position 75,218 of record JAJQGJ010000014.1, on the reverse strand, counting down.
AGTTCCACAACAGTCTTAAGCGTTTCGAACGGCGTTTTCATCGACGACAGGATGGAGCTCAGCGACGGCAGTGACGTGGCGTTCTCAAATCTCGAAAAATACTATGAAGCCGAGTGCAAGACCATGCGTTTAAGCAACGATGCGGCGAGGGAATATATCAACAGCTGGATTTCCGATAGCACTGATGGGCTTATCCCGAGCTTCTTAAGTGAAAATCTCGACGAAAGTATCATGATGGTGCTTGTCAATGCGCTTCTTTTGGATGCTGAGTGGGAGAGACAGTTTGACTTCTTCGGAAGCTACTGGACGACTGATTTCACAACTTCTTCGGGCGAGATTGTCCAGGCTGAATACTTTGGCGCTGAGAGAAACTACGACTACATCAAGTACGACGGCGTGACCGGAATTATCATGGATTATCAGGGCGGCAGGCTCAAGTTTGTAGCACTGATGCCGGATGACGGCGATATTGACGGATTTGTCAGCAGCCTGACCGCCGAATGGTTCAACGAGCTTCTTGATAATTCGCAGTATGGCTTGTGCAACATGCACATCCCGAGATATAAGATTGAATCTGCAATGGAGCTCGACGAAGCTTTGACAGCTCTTGGACTGAGTGCGGTTTATTCCGGCGGATTTGACAACTTCGGCGAGGGAATCTCACTTAGCAAGACTATCCAGAAGGCTGTTATAGAAGTGGACGTCTGGGGAACCAAGGCGGCGGCTGTCACGGCGGAGATAATGGCCGGTGCGGCGGAAACCTATCCCGAGGTCATCATGTTTGATAGTAGCTTCTTCTATGCCGTATATGACAGTGAGACGGGTGTGCCGCTCTTTATGGGAGTGGTTACGAACCCGACATAATAAGGGAAAATCGGAGGTACAATTTACCGAAAAGTTGGAACGCCGTTTTCATAAAATCCAAACTGAAAGGATGACGATTATGAAGATAATAACCGTTAGCAGAGAATTCGGCAGCGGCGGAAGAGAGGTCGGCAAGCGTCTTGCTGACGAGCTGGGCTTTGCCTACTATGACAGAGAGATTATTACGGCGATTGCCGAAAAGAGCTCATTTGATGAGGAGTATGTCGAGAGAGCCGTTGAGGGTGGGATGAGGTTCAACTATCCCATGACAATTTCGCATACATTCTCCTATATTCCGTCGATCAACACTGTAACTCCGAATCTTATCTCCCATCAGCACGAAGTGATTCAGGAGTTAGCCGCAAAGGGCAACTGCGTCATCGTAGGGCGTGGTGCGGATGTTATACTCGAAGACAAGAACCCGTTCAAGCTTTTCGTTTATGCCGAGATGGAATCGAAGCTTGCCAGGTGCCGTTCACGTGCCCATGCAGGCGAAAACATGACAGACAAGGCGCTCGAGCGCTCGATAAAGAAGATAGATAAAGACCGTGCCTCCAGCCACGGCGTCCTGGCGAAATACCCCTGGGGCGACAGAAGAGGCTATAATCTCTGCCTCAATACAACAGGCATAGATGTAGCAACTGCAATCCCGCATATTGCGGCGTATATTGAGAATTGGTTTGAGAATCAGAAATAAAGTAGGGGCGGATATCATCCGCCCGCTTTTTTGCCATATGCCCGCTTTTTGTCGTTTAGCCGATTTCTCGCACACGTTATCGGGCGGATAATATCCGCCCCTACAATTAGCTCGCCCAGTTATCCCCGCCATGCAGCTTATACCCTTCTCCGAAGACTTCATTTGCCGTAGTGACGATCGTAAACGATTTGTCATCCTCGGCTTTGACTATCTTGAGGGCTTTCGAGATTACCGACTTCTTGACTACGCAGATGATGACTTGCTTCTGGTTCTGCGAATATGCGCCGCTGCCCTCGAGCAGTGTGACGCCGACGTCGAGCTCTTCCATCAGCCGGGAAGTGATCTTATCCGAAAAGTCGCTGATGACTATGAGAAGCTTCGCTTCGTTGGTGCCGTTCAAGATAAGATTCGTGACGACTGAGGAGATGATGATGCAGAGTGCTGCATAGAGACCGTTGTCGATGTTGCCGGTGGTGAGAATTGCCAGGAGCACAACCGCACCGTCGACCATCAGGAAGAGCGAGCCGCCAGAGATGGCGGTGAATTTTTTGCTTAAGAGCTTGACGATGATGTCTGTGCCGCCGGTGGTTGCGCCCTGCATCATGACGAGCTGCAAACCTATCGCCATCAGGCAGCCGCCTGCAACGCAGCAGAGAAGCGGATCTTCTGTGAGCGGTCCCAGAGGCTCAAGGATGTTCATCGCAACTGAGGACAATACGACAGAAAAGACCGTCGAGCTCAAGAACTTCACTCCGAACTTCCAGATGCCTATTGCCAATATCGGGATGTTGAGGATCAGGACAACAGTACCCGTCTGCACGGATGGAATAAAATATCCGATAATCATCGCAATACCGGTGAATCCTCCCGGCACAATGTCATTAGGATCCAAAAACAAGCTGACCGAGACGGCATAAATGACAGACCCTATCGCTATGAGGGCGTATTGGTAGATGTAAGTGGAGATTTTCTTCTTCTGATTCATTTGGATTTGCCTTTCTGAGTGAATTACGTACTATTTTATTCGCCGATTGTTCTTCCAATGGGCTGATTTCCGCCGCCAGTTACTTCGGGCGGTTGATAACCGCCCCTACAATCTGTGTTCTGCCGGGGTTTCCAATGTAGGGGCGGATATTATCCGCCCGTTTTTCGCAATACGCTTGTTATTTTACGCCTGAGCGAATTATGCAATTTCACTTGCAAAGTGTCGCATTATAAGCTATAATAGTGTAAAGCGTAGGTTCATTTTGTGTTAAGAAAAACCGCCGGGAGGTACCTCATATGAATAAGCACCTTGTACGATTTTTAAAAACCTTACTTACTATGATACTCATTTTTTCGCTTTCTGTCAACACTTTCACACTCGAAAGTTTTGCAGCAAAGAGTGGGGTTTATGCTCTTGTCATAAATGAGGTCTGCGCCGATAATGATGAAAGTCTGACCGACTCTGACGGCGACAATCCCGACTGGATCGAGATTTATAACCCGACCACCAAAGCCGTAAGCCTCAATGGCGTCGGCATCTCCGACAGCAAGAAGAAGCCCTTTAAGTGGACGCTTCCTGACGTCACAATCAAAGCAGGCGGATATTTGATCATCTATTGCTCCGGCAAGGACACAACCGACGGCGGCGAGCTCCACACGAATTTCAAGCTCTCCGGCGGAAGCGAAACCGTCTACCTGACGGCTCCCGACAGCACTCTTATCGACAGTATTGAGCTTCCGGATATAAAAACAGATCTGACCTATGGCAGATACCCTAACGGAACCGGCGATTTCACTATTCTGACTGCCACTCCTGGGAAGTCTAATGCAAATGCCGAAAAGATTATTTCTGTTCCGACGTTTTCACAGGAAAGCGGATTCTATGATAGTAGCTTCAAGCTGACAATCACCGCTGATTCCGGCACTACAATATATTATACCACCGACGGAAGCGTTCCGACAACCTCTTCGACAAAATACACAAGCGGTATCACGATCAAGGATCGTTCCAACGAAAAAGCCGTTTACATGTTCGAAACCGGCACGACGGTTGACACCTCAAGCGAATTCTACCCGTCGACAAAGTTCGAGCAGGGAACGGTGGTCCGTGCGATTGCCGTCGACTCTAACGGAAAAACAAGCGATGTTGCGACTGCGACATACTTCATCGGCTCTGACATTTCGGAAAAGTATGAAAACGTCTCGGTAATTTCTGTGACCATCGACCCGGACGACCTCTTTGATGACGAAACGGGAATCTATGTCGCCGGAAACGTCTTCTCGAAATGGAGAAAGGCAAACCCAACCGGAACCCTCGACGGCAGCACTCCCGCCAACTTCAATCAGCGTGGAAGCGACTGGGAGAGAGACGCCCACATCGACTATTTCGAGGAAACCTCTCTTTCATTCTCAGTCGACTGCGGCGTGAGAATCCACGGCGGCTGGAGCCGAAACAGTCAGCAGAAGAGCCTTAAGTTCTATATGCGCTCGGAATATGGCGACTCTCAGCTCGAATACGACCTCTTTGAGAATAACACCGCCGAATACTCCGGCTCGGAGATATTAAGCTACCGCAAATTCGTCATCCGTAACGGCGGCAACGACAGCTTCAGCCTCAAGTTCAAGGACGCCTGGACGCAGTCTTTAGTCACCGGCTTCAACTTTGCAACTCAGGCTGACGAGCTGGTTATCTGCTTCTTAAACGGCGAATACTGGGGCGTCTACACACTAAACGAAATTTACGATGACAACTATATTGAATCCCACTATGGCGTTCCGTCTGACGATGTCATCATGATGAAGGCGGGCGAGCTTGAAGAGGGCGAGGAGGGCGAAGAAAGCCTCCTCTCAGAAGCTATTGAATACATCACAAGCCACGATTTGAGCGTTTCTTCGAATTATGCCGAAGCTTGCGAGCTCTTCGATATGTCGAGTTTCGCCGACTACATGGCAGTCGAAATATATATCGGCAACCAGGACTGGCTCTGGGGCAACTGGGCTTGCTGGCGTTCAAGAACAACTGACGAAACCGATTCCGAATATCAGGACGGCAAGTGGCGGTTCATGCTCTATGACACCGAGTATTCGATGGATCTTTATAACGCCGGTTCTGATTATAAGCACGACAATCTTGCGAGCCTTCTTTCTGGCGACGGCTACTTCTCAGGGATGCTCACCTCGCTTCTTGATAACGACGACTTCTTAAAGCTGTTTGTAGTGGCAATGGAGAAGACCGCCAACATTGCATTCGACTCAGAAACCGCCGGAGAGGCTCTTGACGAATACTATGACGAATATTCGCCCTATCTCGAGCAGCACTTCCAGCGCTACATCGGCTGGCAGAGCCTGAGAGGAATCCAGAATAACTTAAAAGGCTGGAAGAATTGGCTTGAAAACCGCCAGAGCTACTACTTAACAATTCTTAAGAGCAACTTAGGCATCAAAACCACCACCAAGAGGGTTCGTGTTTCCGTCTGGAACGGTGAGGGCGGAACGGTGTATATCGAGGGATTGGAGCTCGACTTAGACGAAGATGGCGACTGGTACGGCTATTTCATCCCGGGGTATTCGATAGTTATAACCGCTGTTGCCGATGATGGCTATGAATTCACCGGCTGGACAGGCTCCTACAAGAGCACCTCCTCGAGCATAAAGATAACTCCTAACTCTACCTGCGGCTTCACCGCAAACTTCGAGAAAATCGATGACTAAATAACGCAAAACCCTTTCTGAATGGAGATTTCAATGATTAAATTCAAGCAAACAAAGCGGCTTATCTTCGGCATCGTCGTTGCTTTAGCCGTACTCGCACTGGCACTCGCAAACTATTCGTCATTTGAGATCTCCTCAGCACTGAAATTCATCTCGGTATACATCCTGATGCTTTTCATGCTCATCTTTGATTTCAACATCAGTGACCGGGCAAGAAACGTGATGGCGGTTATATTCTTTCTCCTGGCACCGGTTCTCTGCTTCGAAACTGTCAGAGTGATTGTCGGAGCGGGCGTTTATCAGGATTATATCTACTTTGACAACCTCATCTTCTATGCCGTTCTGCAGGTGGCAGTGTTCGCACTTACCCAGTCGGTCAGGGTTTCTGTCGCAGCAATGGTCGGCGTGAGCTACATTCTGCACATTGCGAACCAGATAATCCTGGAGATTCGTGGAACGCCGCTTGTTCCCACTGACCTCTATGCTATCGAGACCGCAATGAGCGTCACCAAGCCGGACGACTGGCATTTCGATTCGAATATGCTTATAGGCACTGCGGCAAGCATTCTTCTGATTGCTATTGCTATGAAGTGCAAGATAAGTTATCCTAAGAAGCTGATTCGAGCAGGAGCAGGTCTTATGTCGCTTGCCTTGACTGCGGCAGGAATCTTATTCATCTGGGGGATTGACTACACATCCTTCTCGACCTCCACCTTCGACACCGAGTCGACAAACAATGTAAACGGCATCGCTCTTAACTTCTACATAAACTGCCGCAAAATGCAGTTCGACGAGCCGGAGGGATATTCTGAGGAAGCACTGCTTCAGTATCTCTCGCAGTATACCGATGAAGAGCTCACAGGTTCATTAGACGACCTTCCGAACATCATCGTCATCATGAACGAAAGCTATTCTGACCTCACGTATGTCGGAAAATTCAGGACTGATGAAAGCTATAATTCCTATTTCAGCTCGCTACTCGACGACTACCCGCACGGAAGAGTCTTGGTTTCCGTTCTGGGCGGAGGAACCTGCAACACAGAGTTTGAATTCTTAACAGGTCTTTCGATGATGTATATGCCGAATGGAGCTTATGTCTATCTGCAGCACATTACTCACGACATCCCGTCGATGGCGACATATCTTGAAGCGTACGGCTACAGCGCCATCGCAATGCACCCGTTCTATGAAATATGCTGGAGAAGAAACCTGGTTTATGCCTGGATGGGCTTTGACGACTTCGTCAGCGGCGAGGACATGACCGACTACCAGGCGAAATATGTGAGCGTTTCCCGTTGGGAAAAGGGCTTCGGCGACGACGTTGAATATATCCGCACCCTCATCAGCGACAGCTATTTCTATCAGCAGATAATAGACCAGTATGAAAACAAGACAACCGACCGCATTTTCATCTTCGGAGTCACCGTTCAGAACCATTCCGGCTATGAATACGACGGAGACGATTTCGAGACAACGGTTCATCTGACAAGCACCGACGGCGACTATCCGAGAACGGAACAGTATCTCTCGCTGATAAAAGCTTCAGACGAAGCTCTGGAGGAGCTTATCACATACTTTGAAGGAGTCGATGAAAAGACAATAATAGTCTTCTTTGGCGACCACCAGCCGAATATCGAGACTGAGTTCCTCGACGAAATCGCTCCGAACCGCAACACAACCGTCAACGGCTTCCTGACCCGCTATGAAACTCCGTTCGTCATCTGGGCAAACTATGACATCGGCGACGACAACTTAGGCATCGTCAGTGCAAATTACTTGAGCCTTCTCACACTTGAATATGCCGGAGTTCCGCTTTCTGCGGAATACCAGCTTATCGAGGATGCCTCTGAAATCGCATCCGCCATGAACACCTGGGGCTATTTCGACGAGTATAACATGTGGAATAACCGTGAGGAAACGTATGACGACGAAATCTTAAATATGTATAACTTCTTTACATATTATACCCTGAATAACTGAGAGGAGTGAGACGGCAAAAAAGCCACCAAAGAACATTATATTATCTATTATGAAAGGAAAGAAAATCACTATGAAAAAATTATCGGCTTTACTTCTGGCACTTATGATGGTGCTGACACTCGGAGTAGTCGCATTTGCTGACGAAGCAGAGGAAGAGGTTATTCTTGAATATCCGATGTCGGATGACGGAGTTATGATAACTGTTCCTCTCAACTCAACCTATGTCGGAGTATTCGCACCTGATGGTACATATTCGACTGACGGAAGCGTCAACTATGTCGACATAGAGCAGGTTTGCTACGTTCTTCCCGACACCTACGAGCTGGGCGACACAGTTCTCGTTCACGTTGCCGGATCCGCTGAGGACAGCGTCAGACTCTTCTTAGTCAATTCTGACGGATGGTCAAGAGCTTCTGCAATCACCGTCATCAACCCTGGCGATTTTGATCTGTGGCTTGAGATGGTCGTTGCGGACGACGAGTCGAAGGGCGTCACCGAGACAAATCAGCTCAACTTCAAGGGCTCATCCTACGGCGTCAACATTCCTGATCTCACAATCACCACTCTTGAGGTCTTCGGCGGAACTACCGATGAGTATGTTGCTGCCGGCGGCGCAAATTGCAGCCTGACCGGTCACACCATCACCGAATATGTTTCGAATAACGACGCTACCTGCACCTCTGACGGCACCAAGACCGGCGTCTGCTCCGTCTGCGGCGAGGACGAAACTGTCACCGATGAGGGAACAGCTCTCGGTCACAGCTTCACGAACTATGTTTCGAATAACGACGCCACCTGCACCTCCGACGGCACAATGACCGCCGAGTGCGACAACGGCTGCGGCAAGACCGACACCATCACCGAAGAGGGCACCGCCACCGGTCATAACTATGAAAAGGGCGTCTGCACCAACTGTGGCGCCGCTGACCCCGACTATTCCGCATTCCCGACAGCGGTTGTAGTGGTAATAGTTGTAGTAGTTGTTGTGGTTGTAGCAGTTGTAATCGCAGTTGTAGTTGTCGGCGGGAAGAAGAAAAAGAAGTAAAAAGTTATCAGTCTGAAAATTATTGCCGCAGGAGTCATAAGCTCTTGCGGCTTTCTTTTTCGAAAGTTTCTGTATTTCATTGCAAAAACCTCAGAAATAAAAAAGTTTTTGCATTTGAGTGCAAAAAGTATTGACAAATAATTGAAATTATGCTACACTCTTAGCAGATAGGAGGTGGCTTTATGATAGATTCTAACAATCTCAAAAAGAGAGATTTATATTTGAGTAAGCTGATCGCATTTCAGGACACAGAGCAGGTCAAGGTTGTGACAGGTATTCGCCGTTGTGGAAAGTCGAGCCTCATGAAGCTTATGGCAGCGCATTTGAGGGAGTCAGGTATTCCCGATAATCAGATTGTGGAAATGAACTTCGAATCATATAATTTCAAGGATATGACCAGTGATAGCTTCTACTGTTATGTCAAAGAGCGTATTATTCCGGGCAGGAGAATGTATTTTTTCTTTGACGAGGTTCAGAGAGTGAACATGTGGGAAGATGCTGTAAATTCATTCAGAGTGGATTTCAACTGTGACATCTACGTCACCGGCTCAAACGCCTATATGCTTTCGTCCGAGTATTCGACATATCTGTCCGGCAGATGCGTTGAAATCAGGATGCTTCCACTGTCGTTCAGTGAGTTTCTTTACTTCCATGATTTTGAGGTAACGGAATCCGCAAGCGCATTAGGAGGAGTCCGCAAACAGGTCAAGGATAAAAACGGTTCAGTTTATGATCTGAATGAGGCATTCGAAGCATACATGCGCTTTGGTGGGATGCCTGGCATTGCCGAGGTTGGCTTGGATCAGGAGAAGGCTCTGATGCTTCTTGAGGGAATATACTCAACAGTCGTCATGCGTGATATTCTGGAGCGTGAAAACCGCAGTGGGAGAAGACGTGTAACCGATCCGATTCTTCTCAAAAAAATAGTCATGTTTCTTGCTGATAATATCGGAAGCAGCGTCTCTATTTCGTCCATCGGCAATGTTCTTGCCAATGAACGTCTGATTGAGGACGGAAAGAGGGAAGCGCCGAGCGCACACACTGTTTCGTTTTATGTCAACGCATTGCTCGAGTCGTACTTTTTCTATGAAATCAAACGGTTTGATATTAAGGGCAAGGAATATCTTCGCACGCTCGGAAAGTATTATATTGTTGATATGGGTTTAAGAAACTATCTTTTAGGCTTCAGAGACCGTGACAGCGGGCATGTGCTCGAAAATGTTGTCTATTTTGAACTGCTCAGGCGTGGTTACGATGTTGCAATCGGAAAAATCGACAATATGGAGATTGACTTTATCGCAACAAAAGCCGACGACAAGGTTTACTATCAGGTAACAGAATCTATGACAAGCGAAAGCGTTCGCTTAAGAGAGCTTGCACCTCTCAGAAAAATCAGCGATAATTACGAGAAAACCGTTCTTTCACTCAATACGGGCTTTGATAGCTCTTATGACGGAATAAAATCGGTCAATGTGGTAGAGTGGCTACTTGGCTGATGCCCGAAATCTCTATTTCCATTCCCTCTTTCGCCACCATGACCTCCCCATAAACATTCGTAACGCAAACGCCGTCGGCGATATAGATATAATACCCATCCTGCGGGACTTCAGATTCGGTGATGACAATCGTCCTGCCTCCCATGGTGACGATGGTGCAGCCGCCGGAAATCAGCACTTCTGCGGAGCCAAGGCTCAGGCTCGAGCCGTCGGTGAGGTTTAAAAGCTCGGTTTCAGAGCTTGCGTGTGCAGACGGGCTCAGCTGAAACAGGATAATGTCGGGAGCGGTAGAAAGGTTCAGATATGCGGAATAGTTGGCTATGCCGTTACTCAGGATTGCGACGGCGTCGACAGTGGTTAGCCCCTCCTCCGAGAGAATATAGCCGAAATTCTCAGGATACGACCCGTCCGAATCGACCACAATGCACTCTCCGCCCTGATAAACGACCAAAAGATAGCCATCGCCGTCGGAAATTATCTTCAGGTGAGTTGTGCCGGAATCGGAAACCATAAGAGCGAACATTGCAGCGACAGTCACGAGGAAAGCAGCAGCCGCTGAGAATGTCGCAAGCCGGACATTTTTTGAAACAATCAGAATTATAACAACAGCCGCCGTGAGGGACAGAATCAGAATCCGCACGGCGGCATATTTTATCGGAATATAGGTGAAGCCGAGGTTTGCGATAAAACCGCATATCTTAATCACCCATCTGGCGATAAAGCCAGCAATCTCTATGAGAAAAGACAGCCCGGCAGGCGTCCCGCATGCTGCAAAAACGAGAGTGAGAACGAGTGCCACGGTGCAAAACGGCGTGAGAAGCAGATTTGTAATAACCGAGACGAGTGAAATCTCGTCAAAAACAAAGACCGAAACGGGGAGAATGCAGAAATAGACGCAGATATAAGTGACGGCAGCCCGCTTGAACCGACCTCTGACCGAAAACGCCTTCGACACCGCCTCGCCCACGACGGCTGCTCCGAAAACTCCCGAAACGGAAAGAAGAAAAGAGCCGTCAGCGACGCTGTAGGGCGAAAATGCGAGCATAATGAGTATCGTGACGCCGAGAGCTGCGGTAACGTCGTATTCACGTTTAATGACGAAGGAGAGAAGATAGACGGTCATCATAATAAAAGCTCTCACCGCCGAAATTCTCATCCCTGAAAAGACGACGAAGAGAGCCATGATTGATTCGGAAGCGATGAATGTCAAGGGTCTTGGAGCCCTCAGCAGCTTCAGAAAAAAGGCGACCAGAGCCGCAACGATGCTGACGTGAAGCCCGGAAACCGCCAGAAGATGCCCAATTCCACTCCGGTTGAGTGATGCTCTGACTGAAGTGTCAAGGCTTTCGCTCGTTCCGCAGAGCATGCTCGAAAGAAGCTGACCCTCGTTTAGCCCGACGTAGGAGCAAAGGGCTGTTGTAAGCCTCTCTTTATAACTCCTGAGCTCGCCGTAAAGGGCGTAGATTCCGGAAGCAGGAGTGATGGCAATATCGCCGGTCTGATAGCATCTGACGAAAATGCCTTTCGGGTTGTAGTAGGAGCTCGCAGAGAAGCCTGCACTGTCGGTGAGCTCGGAAACGGTTGCCTCAAACGTGATTCTGTCGCCCGGAGAGATGCTATAGCCGCTGAGATAGACTATAGCTTTGCCTCTTATTCCGCCGATGGTGCCACTTATTGTAACCTCTGAGCGGTCACTGTCCGAGCAGTCGGTGACAATTCCCGAGACGGTTACAGTTTCGCCGGAAAGCGCAGTGAGCCTGTCTGCACGGAGGTGGAACCAGACGGTGCCGTAGACCGAGAAAATGAGTAAAAATAAAAAAGCGGTTGAAACCGCTTTGCGTAATTGTCCTGTCAGAATAGCCAAACCAGCGACAAGAAGCACCGCCGCCAGGGCGATAAGCGCAATTCTCATCGGCAAATCTGCATAAAAACAGAAGAGAAGCCCCGTCAATGCGCCACCGGCAGCCAATCCCGCCTCATGTCGCATGCGAACACTCCCTTTCATTAAATGATAATAATATTATACAGGATTATTTTAGAATTGTCAAGTGTGAATTGAAAAAATACTCTTGAATGGAGGGGAGATTTGTGGTATTATAAGAGTATCGGGAGAAGACTTTGATGGAGACAGATTAGACGAATAGAGCGGTTATTTGAATATGACATGGGAGACATTTGGAAAAATCCTGCTTTCAGGGGGGAATTTGAGTGGCGGAAAAGCATATTAAAGAAACTATCCATGCTAAAGGTATAGATATTGCCGTTTATACGATGGATTTTGAAAACGAATTCATATCACTTACCGATATTGCCAAATATCGCAATGAAGACGACCCAAGATTTGTGATCCAGAACTGGATGCGTAACAGGAATACAATAGAATTCCTGGCTGTATGGGAAGAACTGCACAATCCCGGTTTTAACCGTGTGCAATTCGAGGCGGTTAGAACAGAAGCTGGATTGAACAGATTCGTAATGACTCCGTCAAAATGGATTGAACTCACTAACGCTGTGGGAATTGTCTCAAAAGCTGGTCGTTATGGCGGAACTTATGCACACAGTGATATAGCAATGTCATTTGCATCATGGACTTCTCCTGAATTCCAGCTTTACATAATGCAGGATTACCGCAGGCTAAAGAACGATGAAAACAGCAGGCTATCTCTGAATTGGAATCTTAACAGAGAAATATCCAAGATAAATTACAAGATACATACCAATGCGATCAGAGATAATCTGATTCTCCCCGAACTGACTCCGGAGCAAATCTCATGTACCTATGCAAACGAGGCTGATTTGCTGAACGTTGTCCTTTTTGGACAGACCGCAAAACAATGGAGAGACAACAATCCCGGAAAGAAAGGCAACATTCGTGATTATGCGACGATAAAGCAACTTCTGATTTTATCTAATATGGAAAGCTATAATGCAGTGCTGATTCAAAGTGGCAAACCGCAGTCCGAGAGAATGCCGCTGCTGAGAAGCTTGAGTCTGCAACAATTAGCTGTACTTGACGAATCAACTGCGTTGAATTTGCCTCGAACAATCGGTAATCAGTAAAATGACTTGTTTTCAGCGGCAGAGCCCCATGACTCTGCCGTCTTTCATTCTTACATCTTGACAACTGCTCAAAATAGTCTTATAATATAAAAGAATGGCGCAGTCTCGGCAGATGGCTTGTTTGCGGGAGGACTGCGAAAAACTGTTTTGGAGGTAATTACAATGGCGAAAGCTACTACAATATCAAGGGATGGCTTCAACAAGCTTCAGGAAGAGCTCGAGTATCTGGTAACCGTCCGTCGTAAAGAGGTCGCTGAAAGGCTCAAGGAAGCCCGTTCATATGGCGACTTGTCCGAAAACGCTGAGTACGACGAGGCGAAGAACGAGCAGGGTATGCTCGAAGCCCAGATTGCCGACCTCGAAGTCGTCATCGCAAACGCTATCATCGTTGATGACGACAGCCTTTCTTTGGACGAAGTCGGCGTTGGTTCATTCGTCAAGCTCAAGGATTTCGACCTGGACGAGATTCTGACATATCAGATTGTCGGCTCCACTGAGTCTGACCCTGACAACGATAAGATTTCCGACGAATCACCGATTGGCAAAGCTTGCCTCAAGAAGAAGATTGGCGACATCTTCGAGGTTGAAGTTCCATCGGGAACGCTTAAGTTCGAGATTTTGGGCATTGACAGATAAATTCCCGTTAGGAGAGATATAATGACAGAAGAGATTTTGGAAAATTCCGGCGAGGAGATGACTGCGGAGGAGGTTAATTCGCTCCGCAAGATACGCCTTGACAAGCTTGAAGCTCTCAAGTCTGCCGGAAAGAATCCCTTTGAGATAACCAAGTTCGATTTCAATACCACTTCAGCCGAGCTCAAGGCTCACTATGAAGCGCAGGAAGCTAAAGCCAAGGAAGCTGCCGGAGATTCGGAAGAGAAGCTTGCAGAAGAGCTTGAGAAGGTCCACGCTGAAACCTGGAGAATTGCCGGAAGAATGATGAGCCGCCGAATTATGGGTAAGGCGAGCTTCTGCGACATTCAGGACAGCGCCGGCAGAATCCAGTTCTATGTGAGAATGAACGAAGTCGGCGAGGAAGTGTTCCAGGACTTCAAGAAGTGGGACATCGGCGACATTGTCGGCGTCGAAGGCTTCGTTTTCAGAACCCGCAGCGGCGAAATCTCGCTTCACGCAAAGAAAATCACACTCCTGTCGAAGTCCCTCGTTCCGCTCCCAGAAAAGTGGCACGGCTTAAAGGACAGAGACACAAGATACCGCCAGAGATACACAGATCTCATCGTAAATCCGGACGTAAAGAAGACGTTCATCTTGCGCTCGAAGATTATCAGCGAAATCCGCAGATGGCTCGATTCACAGGGCTTTGTCGAGGTTGAGACCCCGATGCTCGTCCAGAACGCAGGCGGAGCGAATGCAAGACCGTTTGTCACACATTACAACTCGCTTGGTGAGGACGTCAAGCTGAGAATTTCTCTTGAGCTCTACCTCAAGAGACTCATCGTCGGCGGAATCGACAGGGTTTATGAGATAGGAAGAGTTTTCCGCAACGAAGGCGTCGACACTCATCATAATCCCGAGTTTACTTTGATGGAGCTCTACCAGGCTTACACCGACTATCATGGAATGATGGACCTCGCCGAGAATCTTTACAGGCATATCGCCGAAACCGTTGTTGGCTCAACACAGATTGAGTACGATGGCGAAGTAATCGACCTCGGAAAGCCGTTTGAGAGGCTAACGATGATTGAAGCTGTGAAGAAGTATTCCGGCGTCGACTATGCCAGCGTCAAGACCGACGCTGAGGCTTTTGAGATTGCCCGTGAGCACCATCTCGAGTTCGACGAAAAGCGTCACCACAAGGGCGACATTCTGAACCTTCTTTTCGAGAAGTATGTCGAGGAGAACCTCATCCAGCCGACATTCATCATGGATCACCCGGTTGAGATTTCACCTCTCACGAAGCGCAAGCCGAAAAATCCTGACTATGTCGAGCGTTTCGAGATGTATATCTGCCGTGCAGAAATGTGCAACGCTTATAGTGAGCTCAACGACCCGGTTGATCAGCGCCAGCGCTTCGAAGCTCAGGAGGAGCTCATCCGCCTCGGCGACGACGAAGCGAACTCGATTGATGAGGACTTCATGAATGCCCTCGAGATAGGCATGCCCCCGACGGGCGGCATCGGCTTCGGCATCGACAGAATGGTCCAGTTCATGACCGGCTCGCCTGCGATCAGGGATGTGCTGCTGTTCCCGACGATGAAGACGTTGGATAAGTGAGATACAAGATATAGTGGCTATGTGAAAGCTAAAGGCACTGTATATTGTACTTTCAGAGAATCGTCGTGACAGGCTGACAGCAATTTGACAGCAAATTTTCAAAGAATAATGCTTCGTGACGATCGGATACCCTAGAGATATTAAAGTTATACAGTAATTGAATCGAACATAATGCGTAGTGATAGTTGCAACCGGTTAGTAGAAATGAGGTGGGTTCAGTAGATTTTATTTTTGAAATAACCACATAGCAGGAAAAGAGTTTTACTGGCTGTAAGGCTTCTAAACCTATAATTATATTGTAGTAGGAGGTGATAACATGAATTTTGAAAAGAGTACAAACGGTGAACTATACGAATTAATGGGAAGCAGTTGCACAGGACACTGTAGTAACGCAGATATTTCAAAGGGAGTTTATAGTTCAGCGCTTACCAATGGTGGTAGTTGTGCAACCGCTTCTACCTGTAACAATGCATCACCAGCGTGATATGTTGTAGTACAATGTGATTTTGCAACTATCACTTTTGCTTTATGGCATTACCACAACAAATGGATTTTATGATGCATTTTATGTCCCAAAAGGAGGAGCAGTATGAAAAAGCCCGACAATCAAAAAGTAAAGAACACATGGAAGTGTACAAAGTTTGTGCTGTCCTTCGTTGTGGGAACGCCTAAAGGAAAGCTATATCTTTTCCTCAAAGGCTTAATATCAGTGCTACAGGCATTGATAACAGTTATGTACACGGTACTCCCCGGATGGATTATCAATGCACTTGTCGATGGTGACAGCATCGGTATGGTGGTTCTGTACGTCGGTCTCTTGGTTTTAAATTCGTTAATTGCTTATGTTGTAAATTCATGGGGCGATTATTGGCTCAACAAAATCAGATGGGACTTGGACATCAGCTTTGAGTCGGATTTTTATCGCCATCTGATGACGATGGATTATGAGAATTTTGAGAATCCCAATATAATTGTTATGAAAAATCGTGCCAGTGACACGTTAAGTGATATTATGAATTACACTGATCTCATATTCCAAGCAGTTACTGCTGTGTTCACTCTCATTGCAATTTCATCTATCATTGCAACACTACACCCATTGATAGTGATTTTGATATTGACTATGGTGCTTATCAACTCGGCAGTTACGAAGAAGCTTAATGCGAAGCAATTTGAGCTGAACAAGAAAAATGCAGTTTATTCAAACCGTGACTGGGGATTAACCTACATGATGTACGAGCAGGCATATGGCAAAGAAAACAGGCTTTTCTCAGCAGGAGAATATCTCATAAGCCTTTTCAGAGAAAACAAGTATAAGTTTGCCAATATCATCATCCAGGGTAAGCGTTCATGGTCAATTGGTGGTATTGTCTCTACCATCACCTCACTTGTACAACAAGTAGTTTTATACGCTTATCTCATTATCAGAGTCATATACTATTCACTTGCAATAGGCAGCATGACAATATATCTTTCGGCTGTCAGCCAGTTCTCATCGGCTTTGTCTAATGTATTCAATACATATCTGTCGCTTTCGGCTAAAAGCCTCAATATTCAGGAGTATCTCGAATTCATGTCGCTTCCAAGAAAGGGATATGGTTGCGGAACTGAAACACCTGTCTATGACAAGGACTCTACAATCGAATTTAAGAATGTTTCATTCAAATATCCCGGCAGTGAAGTATATGCTTTGAAAAATCTGAATCTCACACTCAAAGGCTCAGAGCATCTCTGCGTTGTCGGAGAAAACGGTGCTGGAAAATCAACATTCATAAAGCTTCTCACAAGGCTTTATACGCCGACCGAGGGAGAGATTTTGCTTAACGGCAAAAACATAAACGAGTATGACTACGAAAAGTATCAGCGGCTGTTCGCACCTGTATTTCAGGATTACGTTGAGTATGAGTTGCCACTGGAGAAGAATATTACACTTACCGGCGAGCCGTGCGACGGTGAACGTCTTGACGAGGTCTGCAAGCGGTGTGGTCTTTCAAAGTTGGTGGAGAAGTTGCCGAAGGGTTATGACACATATGTCGGAAAACTTGTTGACGAAGAAGGCTTCAAGCCATCGGGAGGGGAAGGACAGCGTATTGCAATCGCAAGAGCACAGTATCACGGAGGCGAAATCTATCTCTTGGATGAACCTACTGCCGCACTTGATCCAAACGCCGAGTACGAAATCTACTCACAGTTCAACTCAATGATTCAGGACAAGTGTGCCGTCCTTATAACCCACCGCCTTTCTGCAGTTCAGCTCGCCGACAGGGTTGCAGTGTTCCAAGATGGACATATGGTCGGCTATGGCACACATAAGGAGCTTTACGCTCAGGGCGGTCTTTACACTGAAATGTTCGATAAGCAGTCGGAGTTCTATGTCAAGGCGAATGAGGAATCGTAAAGGTCGGAACTATGAGTATTGTCTATACTAAGCGCAAAGGCAAGACTTTAGCTTTTGCGCTTGGCATAAAAAATAAACAATTGTAAAGGAATGAATGAGAAATGCTTGAACTGATTGAAAGCGAGATAGAAAGGATGCACTGTGACATTGTGGAGTATATGAAAAGTTTACTCAGCTTAAAGGTATGCATCTATCCATATTCAGAACTAGAAACTGAGCGATTTTTATGTGAGCTTAACGAGAAGCTTGGAATAAAGTCGGATATTGTTTACAGGCACTGTGATGATTACGGTGATGATACGAATTGCAGTGGAGTACCCGTAAAATCGTTTGCGGACTTACTTAAGATTAAGGATAGGGAGAATTATGTTTACATATTGTCGGATAAGGATGGCTGGCAATCCGACTTCTGGTGCTTAGAATGGAATTTGATTCCGTGTAAAAATATTATTTGCTTTCCCCAAATTGAGTACTACCTAAACGTGATTAACCGAAATGTACGCAGGAATGACGATGATTGCAAAATTATAGAATCTAATATTGATAGGTGTCAAACAGCCTACGAGCTAATGAGCGATGAAAGGGAAAGGTATATTTTCCTTCGACTTCTTGCCAAGAAAATCACGAATTGCAGTTTCTATTTTGATGTATTTTGCGAAGAACAATATTTTAACGAAAAGTTGATCGGTAATCTTGAAAACGAGATATACTTAGACGTTGGTGCATACGATGGAGCTACAATAGGTGAATTTACGAAGCATTGCAAAAATTATAAGCATATATATGCGTTTGAGCCTGAGACAAGTTGCTTTGGGAAGCTTGTCAAAAATACTTCCGATGCTGAGCAGATAACGTATTTTAATGCTGGCCTTTTTGATAAAACTGGAAATATATCATTCCGATTTGCTGAGTATGGATCTTCCCATGTTTACGGAGTTCTTCCTTGGGATACATATGACGTTGTAGATGAATGTTATGATGTTTATTGCTTTCGTGGTGATGATTTGAAGATAGCCCCAACATTCATTAAAATGGATATTGAGGGAGCTGAAGTGCAGGCTGTAGAGGGATTAAGAGATACTCTATCCAAATACAAGCCTAAACTTGCCGTGTGTCTGTATCACCATCTTGCTGACCTTTGGAATATTCCCATACTATTGCACAGCATAAATAGTTCATATAGGTTCAAAATTGCTCATCACTCATATTGGGTAACAGAAACGGTACTTTATGCTATCTCAGACTGAGTGACAAGGAGAGACATGGAAAAATATACGTCAAATATAGAGTTGCCGATTAACAAGAAACCCATTTTATCTTGCTACGGATACGAGTCTTACAATTGCTCAATCGCTACTGCTGATAAATATGTCAATAAAACTGTAGCAAGAATTGATGATGTTAGAATAAACGGAAGAATAATATCTGACGACAGTGCATTTCGCTTTGATAGCGAGAGAAAAGGGTTATCTTATTCCTTTAGCAACAATGAGCTGTGTTTTATTGCATCGAACGAAGCATCAATTCTCAAAGGTAATTTATATACTAATGTTGATAGTGATGTTGACATTTCATTTTGTGTTAAGGAGCAACGCTATACTTCGCCATGGGCATATGTTTCTGTTTTTGCGGCGTCTTCCATAAGTGAAATGTCATCGGAAGCAAAACACAAGGAATTGTCGCCTTACAAATTTGGAAATCACAAAAAAGCAGGGCTTTTTAAACGCAATGGCTCCAATTATCTTAGTCTTGTTCAAATTGTCAGTCAAGACGATGAAAAATATTGGTTGAGGCTTAGTAAGAGAAAATCTAAGGTTTATTCATATTCCTCATTTGATGGAGAGCATTGGCAGTTGAATGACTGTAGTTACGTAGATATTGGGGAGAATTGTATTGTAGGAATACATTTAGATTTTGATGAGTTCTTCTATTGCAACTGGTTGTATTCTAACCATCTGCAAATCTACTGTAATAGTTCCTTTTCTCGGAGTGTAGTTCCTATAGATTATTTTTATCCAGTAGATATGTTAGGCTTTTCTAGAGATAATCCGTTTATAGAAGAACACCGTATCCCTAATAGTTTACTATCTTCTTTAGACATAAGATTTGAAGATTTACTTCATAAGTGTGTTGACTTAGGATTCTATATGGATTTATCACTTAACGAGAGATTTATAAATAATAGGTCAGCATATAGCAAGCGTGATTTTTATCATTACAACATGATATATGGTTATAACGATGAAAGTAATACAGTAAATCTAATAGGTTATAACCATCTTTCCAAGCTGGATATTTCATGTGAAAGTATTGGGAACATACAAAAAGCTAATGACAATATAAAATCAGATGTTATTCTGAGGAAATTTGATATGGGATACTTCCCTGTTAAGCTTGACGTTTCATTGATTAAGAACCTTTTAGAAGACTATATCAGTGGTACGGATAGTTCAGAACGTTATCGCGGCATATGCGTAAAGAGAGACTCATGTACTTTTGGCATCTCTGTGTATGATACCATTACTGAAAGCGATAATAACTTTGCGTATTTTCTTCATGATGTGCGAATGGCATATTTTTTAGTAGAACACAAGAGGATAATGAATGAGAGGGTTAAGTTCCTATGTGAACGTAGTTTACTCGTTGACGATGATGAACATATACTGGTTTTGAGTACCGAATTGATGCGCATGACCGATGTCTTACTTTCACTGGTGATAAAGTATAGTATGTGTCAAACTAATAATACCGCACAAAGAATAAGAGAGTTAATCACAAATATAAAAGTGAAAGATCTGAAATTGTGCAGAACAATCATAGATGGGCTGCAGACTTAAACAAGTAGAAATGTGGTCTTGAGTTAGGAAGTAAGGAAAAATGGAACAGAAGTTGGATTACATTTTAGAAGAATATAAGATGTTAAGAGAAGAAATACTACAGTAGAATGACAAAAAGAAGTGGTTGCAGTTGGCTTTCTTTGACATATTTCCGCCGCACGCCCCATAAAAGCCTTATAATAAATAAAATAGTAGACTTAATTGTCGAACCATATTGATTTTATCCACCAAATTTGTACCCATCAAATATTATACAATAATGCTCATAGCAAATCAAGCCTTTGATATTCTGAAAAAGCACTGACCATTTCTTTTGGTCAGTGCTTTCCATCGCAATATTATTCCAACTCGCTGCTCCTCTCACTCTCCCTCTCCTGTGAAGCGTTCGGATTTAGATAGCTATCAACATTTGCCTTGATAGTATCAATCTCCTTGACCTGCATTTTAAGCTTGGCTCTTTCGTCGTAGAGCCTCTGCTGTTCTTCAAGAAGCTGCTTCTTTTCAGCGTGGAGAGCTTTCAGGCTTGGAAGCTTTTCGCTCCCTTGAGTGGCGAGGAGCGAACTTTTTGCCGCTTCAAAAATGACAAGCTCGGCTTCATGCTTTACCCGGAAGTCGGGCTTGTTTTTTGCTTTCTGATAGTCATCATAGATCGGCTTAAGCTGCCTGTAATTTCCGATATTCTTGATGAGTGGTTGAACTTCACGGAGCCTCGCTTCAACTCTTTTCAACTCCTCACCAGTGCGGTCATAAGAACCATGGATGTCATCCGCCTTAGCTTCAAGGGCGGAATACTGAAGAAGATTATTCTCTGCGAGATAGTTGAGAGTTTTGGCAGCCTCCTTGAGATTATTTATCTTCGCCCAGTGTTCATAGCCCTTGCTCTCCTGAGCCTTGATGCTGTTCTCAATGTCGATAATAAGAGAGATGCCTTTGCGTTCCGTGAGTTGTCTTTGCTTTTTGGGATTACGTCCTTGAATGCGTTCCTTGATGCGCTCCTCGGTGTAATTCTCGCCGATGGTTTTTGCACGGGTAAAACGCTCTTGCCCCTCAGCTCGGAATGAAATGTATTTGCCGGGTTTAGCTTCATATCCTGCTTCCTGCATGAGCTTCAAAAACTCATCATAATCTTTCGCAGTGATGACCAGCCGGTCAATCGTCTGCTTGAGCTTTTGCTTCCAGCTCGTGCCTTTCTTTGCTTCGGAATATTCCTTGTATTCCATGCCTTTGCTTTGTGACGGAGGAATAACGGACAGCCCATGCTCCTTGCAAATATCATCACTCAGTTGCCTCAACTCTTGGTATGTTCGCTTGTTGCTTCTGTAGCAATGATAATCCACAAAGTTGACGGCATTGAAGATAATATGATTATGGCAATGACCTTTGTCTATGTGAGTGGCAATTACATATTCATGCTTTCCTTTCAGCAATTCATCCGCAAATTGCTTGCCGATTTCATGTGCAACCTCCGGCGAAACCTCTCCCACATCAAATGACTGAATGAGATGCCTCGCAATTACTTTTGGAGGTATCGCTCCACGTTGCTCGGCAAGATTTCTTGTCCATTCAAATTCATTGGCAGCACTATCCGCAGCTGCACAACCGAACGAAGATACAAGAACCGTATCATCAGTTTTCTCAGGGTCAGTTATGTATGCAATCGCCTTGTCTACAGTTCCTTGGATTGGTTTGATTTTAGTAACTGCCATATTTCCTTTTGTCTCTCTTTCAGTTCCGTAACATCGTCTTCGTAAAAATGCCCGGTCGAGTTGATGCGCTTGCAAACCTGATTGATGTTTGAAGCGGCATTGCTGACCGCTGCTGCAAGCTTTTTCTGTTCGGTGTAATCCACTTTTATGATGTAGCCGTCAATCGCCATCTTGCGAAGATATGCTCCCATATTCTTTGTGCCGAGTTGCTCCATCTTCGATTTGATAAGGCGATGTTCGTTTTCTGATACGCAGAACTCTATGCGTATTGGTCTCGTTCTGTTCGCCATAAGCATCCTATCCTTTCACGAAAATAAAAAGGGTTTGGGATAATCCCAACAAGCAAATTTTAAGATTAAGGGGAGGGTTTCCTTAATCGAAAATCGCCGTGTGTACGGACACCGGCTGTGCTTGCTATTCTCCAAAATCGTATCCCTCGTAGAAATCCCCCGTAAAGAGTTCACTCTCAATATCTATAATCTCATCCATCTGAAATCGCTGTAATCATATTTCATTGCTTAACCTCCAATTTGCCGGGACACAAATCACATTCCGAACCGTGAGCATTCAGGATTCCAATGGCTTGCAGATAAGAATAAATGGTGGTGGAACCGACAAACGTCATGCCACGCTTTTTCAGATCATCTGAGATAGTGTCGGAGAGCGGAGAAGTGGTGCGGAGGTGGTAATCCTCCACAATGGTTTTGCCGTCGGTGAAGCCCCAGATATACGCATCGAAAGAGCCGAATTCACGCTGAATTTCTTTAAAGATTTTGCTGTTGTTGATTGCCGCCATAATCTTCCGCCGGTTGCGTATGATGCCGGGATTGTTCATCAGCTCTGCACACTTTGCCTCATCGTAAGTGCAGATTTTGTCGATGTCGAAACCGTCAAAGGCAATGCGGAAATTCTCCCGCTTGTTCAGGATACATTCCCACGACAGACCGGCTTGAAAGAACTCAAGAACAAGAAATTCGTAGAGCTTCTGGTCGGAATGCTCCGGCACGCCCCACTCTGTATCGTGATAGCTGATGTAGATCGGATTTTTCATGTTCACATATGAGCAGCGGTGTTCGATATTCTTCACGACTTATGCCCTCCAATCTGCGAGTTGCGGTCCTTTGCGTGATAGCTCCTCACTACTTCAAGAAATCTCTTTGGTATTCAACACGGCTGAAGTCGTAGCCCGACTCTGCCAGATGAGAAACCTTCAAAGCAACCAGGCTTATATCTGTATTCATTGCCTGTGCGATTTGCACTGAGGTATATTTGTATTCACGGATGTATTCCAGAATAGTATCCGTGTCCAGAAGAATCTCGGCGGCAACGATGTTTGCCTCATATTCCGGCTTTGTTGCCAAATAGTACAGCATAAACTCACGGATGACACCGTCCTTTGCCAGATTCCTGTGCAGCTGGTCATGCCCGATTTCATGAGCGCAAACAATCTTCTGCATCTCAGGACTCAAATCGCTGTTGATGAAAATAAAGCGATTGCGCTTGATTACTCTGTACATTCCTTTGAGAGGACTTAGGTTTTCACAGAAAAGAACCTCTATGCCCAACTCCTCGGCAATGCGAAAAGGATCCCGTGTGCCACAACGCTTTACAATGTTGTCGGCAACCTTTGAAAGATATTCAGCGTCCATCGTTCCACCTCCGTCTCTGAGAAAATAATACCATGTAGTAGAAGAATTTCATTCTGTCTTTTCTCCACTCTCCTTATACTTTTTGGGTGTGTACTTCTTATTCTTTTCCTTTGCAATCCAGTAAGCATCATTCAGTGCTTTCATCGCACCTTCAAGAGCGTCTTCACTCAATTCGCCACCGGCAAAGAGTCCAGTCACTTCACTCACAAGGGCATCAATATCTTTGGCTGCTTTTGTACCACCTTGCTCCTGAGCTTCGAGTACATACATCTCGGAACTGCTGAGCAAGTAATCTGTTGTTGTATTCAGAGCAGCAGCTATTTTTTCTACAATCTCAAGCTTAGTGGGCTTTCTCGCTCCTAACTCATAATTCTGAATTGTTCTCGCAGTTACAGAAACCATTTCCGCAAGTTGCACCTGTGTCAAACCGGCTTCAAGTCGCTTTTCTTTTAATCGTTCCTTAAATCCCATAAGGCACCTCTTTCAAATTATTTTTGTGGACACGAACAGAAATTTCGCAAAAACACTTGACACGAATATTGTGTTCGTGCTATACTTCAGTTACACGAACGGGCTGTTCGTGAATATAATACCACACGAACAAGGTGTGTGTCAATAGCAAAATGAAAATTTTTGTTAGTGCCGGTAAATTTTGAAGATTGGAGAACGCTCATGAATAACGTTCAGCGTAAAAAAGCTTATGTTTCAGTAAACGTCAACATCGACGAGCAGGGCAACATTATGCCGTGCTTTGTCATTTGGAAAAACGGTCTTGTCTATCACATTGAAAAGGTTCTCTACAAGTGCCGTGCCGCTTCGATGGCAGTCAGTGGTGGAGGCATTCGTTATACTGTTGTGATTAAGGGACAGGAGTCGTTTCTGTTTCAAGAAGGTAACAGGTGGTTTGTAGAAGCAAAGGAGGGCTGCTAATGATTTTATCCTATGGCAATCTCGAAGAAATTGCAGTCGCTGTCATGAAAGACTTCAACAGAGTCTTTGACTGCAAACCCGGCAAGGGTGTCCGTCGTCCTTGGTGTACCCCGATTGAGAAGTTTGCAACTGACTACCTCGGACTTGATGTCTCATTCGCAAAACTTTCTCCCGACGGCAGCATCTGTGGTCTAACGGCATATGTCAACACATGGTATGAGATTGACACCAAGGAAGGAAAATGGTTAATCCCACTCAAGCAGAATCAGGTTCTTTTAGACGAGAGCTTCATGCGCCCCGGACAGGTTGAAAAGCTCTGCGGAAAGCGGAAATTTACGCTTGCACATGAATGCGCCCATCAGATTCTCTATCAGCTTGAATCTGAGGAAAATAAGGTTGCTTGTCGGAAGCAATATGCCGCCCGCAAATCTTATTCTCCACGGGATCTCAAAACCCGTGAAGACTGGAATGAATGGCAAGCAAACGTATTAGGCGCAGCGATTCTTATGCCTCAGAGGGAAATTGAGCTTGCAATGCTCTTTTATTCAAACGGCAAGAATCTCACGAGCTTTGAAGAAAAGTTCTGCTGTCGTGATCAGATAACTCTTGACCAGCTCTGTGACACGTTCGGTGTTTCAAGAACTGCTGTCATCATCCGACTGAGACATCTCGGTTATCTCGATGACCGCCCACGCTCAGAGTTTTACGACCCAATAGAGGCGATTGCATGAGGAGAGAAATTCGTATAACTGAACCGTCTGCTGAAATGCAGATGAAAATTCAACGGGCTTGCAATGCTATTGCGTCGCAAAAAAAGCGGATGGTGAAATGCCCGTATTGCCATCACAATTCAATAGCAGTATTTGAGGACACACGGGGTCATGTCCAAGCCAAGTGCAAGGCTTGCGGACGTGAGACAGTGTTTGATGTTCTCAACATGAGACGGTTACAACTCCCTACCAGCTATAAGGGCTGAATGTGGAGATAACAAAAAATAAATATTTATAGCTGTGCTATGGAGCCGCTGAACGGTGAGTCTTCCTGAGCCGCATGAACAGAGTTTCTGTTACAGAAGCATCTGTTTTATCGGTTTGGGATTAAAGCTCTCCGTCGTGCGGCTCTTTTTATGTTCACCCTTCCGCTGTTCCGTTCCAGCGGAAAGGAAACAAAATGAAAACCCCAATCGAATTTGACTACGACCTTTGGACTACGGAGGATGGAAAGTGCATGGTGAGAATAAAGCTCACCGGCGAGGTGACGGAGGTAGCTCGTGATGTCATGAAGCTTCTTCGAGCGGAAGAAAAGAAAATGAGACGTTCTTTTGCAGGTGATGCAACTGAAAACGGTAAAACTATCCTCTCACTTGATGAACTTCCCGAAGATGTTAAATCTCCCGCATGGCTGGTTGACCCACAAGACCTCATGGATGAGGTTGCAATGAAGTTTCTTGAGGTGGAGTTCAGAAAGTCGCTAACAGACCGCCAGCTTGATGTCTATGAGGAATGTCTTCTCGGAGGTATGTCTTTTCGCGAATATGCTCGGAAAAACAAAATCAATATCCGTAGCGTTTTTGATGCAAAGGCAGCTGTGCAGAAAAAATTTGAAAAAATTTTTGAGAGGTACTCAACAAACGCCGAAAAAATGTCCGTTGTAAAGTAGAGGGATAAATTTTAGTTCTCTCATTTGCAACTTGAAAACTGAATAGTTCAGTGCTACGGATCTTTCCTCTTTTCTCGAAGCGACTTGTCTTCTGCCGCCATGACCTCCAACATGAACGAGCGATCAACAGAGAGACAGAACAGCCGTGTGGTGCGGCTGCTTGCGATGATGGAAAAGCTGGTACAATGATACTTCCGTCTCGGATTTCCGGGGCGGCTCGGAGAGATCCTCTGAGGGGTGAGAGTCCCATGATACCGATAAACCGTCGATAGTCCGTAGTATTCCCTGAGCTTAAAGCTCATTTCAGCAGGGGTGCGAGCTGCAAATATGTTGAAAACAAAACACTGTAATATTCCCGAAAGGGTTATCAGTATAAACTATGGGCAGTGGCTTAATGTCGCTGCCTATCCTTATGCTGATAAGAAATTTTAAGGAGGTGAGACGGATGAATACCGCTTCAAAAATATCTCAGAGAGAAGCACACAGACTCATGCTTAAGGATTATCCCGACGTAATGAGTATTGAGCAGATGTGTGAAATACTCGGCATCAGCACTAAAACAGGCTATCGCATTTTGCGTGAAGGCAAAATCTGTTGCCTCAAGGTTGGCAGAGCCTATCGCATTCCAAAGGCTCATCTTTTTACTTATCTCTGCATCGGTTGTGCGAAACCGGCATGACCCAATTTTTTGGACACAAAAAATTTACAAAAAAGTGTGTCAGAACGTCCTCCATTTTGAACCCGGTTCTGGTATAATAGAACCCGGCATAAGTAGGTGTATCTGCTACACAAAGAAGGAGGTTACATTTATGGTAGCAGGACATTTAAGTGAAAAAAGCGGCTATTACTACGCCGTATTAAGTTATACCGATTCTCTTGGAAAAAGGAAAACCAAGTGGCTCAAAACCGGTCTTCCCGTAAAGGGAAACAAGAAGAAAGCCGAAGCATTCCTTGCGGATGCCAGACGTAGCTTTGTTCCAGACGAGCCAAAAACCATGAATGGCGACATCTTGTTCGCCGATTTCATAGAACAGTGGCTTGAGATTGTAAAAAGCACTGTGGCGGTTCCGACATATTCTTCCTACTCGATGATGGTAAAGGGTGTTATTGCACCGTACTTCCGTGAAAAAGAAATAGCCCTCAAGGATTTGAGAGCTACCGACATTCAGGAGTTTTATCTTCACGAATTGGAACGTGTCAGTGCCTCGACGGTAATTCACTATCACGCAAATATTCACAGGTCATTGAAGTATGCCGTGAAGACAGACCTGATAGATGTGAATCCGGCGGACAAGGTTGAACGTCCAAGGAAAGAGCGCTTCGTTGGAAGCTTCTATGATGCCGATGAAATCAATGCACTCTTTGAAGCTTCCAAAGGAACTAATCTTGAATTGCCCATTATGTTTGGCGCGTTCTATGGACTCAGGCGAAGTGAAGCAATAGGGATGAAATGGGATGCCATTGACTTTGAACGGAATACCATCACCGTCCAGCACACAGTTACATCATGCAATCTGGATGGAAAACTCACTCTCGTAGCATCAGACACAACGAAAACGAAGTCAAGTATGAGGACGCTTCCTCTCGTGCCTTTCGTTAAAGAACGGCTCTTAATCAAAAGAGAAGAACAGGAGGAAAATCGTCGTCTTTGTGGGCGTTGTTACAACAAGGAATATCTTGATTACGTCTGCGTCAACGAGCTTGGCGATATTATAACGCCACAGGCTGTCACAAGTGGCTTTTCACGATTTCTTAAGAGCAACGGCTTCAGGCACATCCGATTCCACGACTTGAGACATAGTTGTGCCTCGCTTCTCTTGGCAAACGGTGTTCCGATGAAGCAGATCCAAGAGTGGCTCGGTCACAGTGACTTCTCAACGACGGCAAACATCTACGCTCATCTCGACTACAGCTCCAAACTCAACTCAGCAGATGCAATGCTCAGTGGTTTGGGCATGGAGTCTGACTGTTAAGACCAACAAAAAATCGTATTCTCCAAACGAAACACTTAAACGCTTAATTAAAAGCAAAAAGCCCGTAAACGCAAGGTTTTACGAGCTTTTAGCACTTGGCGGAGAGTTAGGGATTCGAACCCTAGAGACCTTGCGGTCTACAGCATTTCGAGTGCTGCACCATCGACCTCTCGGACAACTCTCCGTAAAATTTCTCGTCATCTGACCTCTCGAAAAAGGAGAGAAAAGATGGAGAGAAGAAAGAAAAATATTAAGTTGTTGACTCTCCGAAAACCCGCATCAAATCTGAATCTTCAGGGACGAGACTTCCAAGAAAGAAACTTGTTTTCGAGTCGTTCCCGTTATGACCACTTCGATACGTCTCCCAATCAACTTTGATATTTTACCATACTTTCCGCAAGAAATCAAGCCCTATTTTCCGGGAATTGAAATTTTATCGGGCGTCACTATTTACTGAGAACAAATTTCCTTATAACCGCCAGAAACTCACTTGAATACTTCTCGCATTTGCGTGAGCCAACGCCGGACAGGCGCATGAACTCGTTTTCGTTCAAGGGCTGCTCTGTCGCCATGTCATGCAAGGTTTTGTCACTGAAAATGATGTAGGGCGGCATTTTTTCGGCTCTGGCGAGTTCACTGCGCTTCTGGCGGAGAAGCTCGAACAGGTCTGGATTCTCAGTGGCGGTGACGCTGGCAGCTTTTCTGTCACGCCTGCGTGTGCGTTCTTTCCTCTTCTCCTGCTCTTTTGTGACCTTGAGAATAACCGTCTCCGAAAGAATATCGTGGCTGCGCTCGGTCAGTTCAAGCTTATAGAATTCGCCGGTTTTGAGGTAGCCGGTGCGGAGAAGGTGGTCAAGTATCTCCCTGAGCTTTTCCGGCTTTACATCCTTGAGGCAGCCGAAGCCCTTTTTGTCGTTGAGGTGGAGCATCTTGAGCTTCTCGCCGGGAACTCCACGGACGAAATCGAGAAGAATCATCTGCCCACATTTCTGACCGGTCACGGCAACGCAGGCAACAAGCTTCCTTGCTACAGCGGTGACGTCTATCTCTTCATACTCAGAAAGGCAGTTCGAGCAGTTTGAGCACCTCCCGCAGCCCGGTTCTCCGAAATATTTCAGGATATAGTCCCGGAGGCAATCGGTGGTTGTGGCGTAGAAGGTCATCAGCTTGAGCCGCTCGAGCTCTTTATCTTTTATTTTGTCCTTCTCGGATTGCGAGAGCTCCGGGTTGTCGTTCTGGTTGATGAGGAACCTGTTGGTTCTGACATCCGAAGCGGCATAGAGGAGGATGCAGTCGGATTTTAACCCATCACGTCCGGCTCGCCCCACCTCCTGATAATAGGCTTCAAGGCTCTTCGGCATGCCGTTGTGGATGACAAACCTGACGTCCGACTTGTCGATTCCCATTCCGAAAGCGTTTGTCGCAACCATTACGAGCTTGTCGCCGTAGATGAATGCGTCCTGATTGTGACGCCTTTCCTCCTGGGAAAGCCCGGCGTGGTAGCGGGTGGCGGAAATGCCGTTGTCGCAGAGCGTTGAGCAGAGCTTTTCAACCTTGCTTCTTGAAATGCAGTAGATGATGCCGCTGCTGTTCGGGTGAGCCTTGACATAATCCAGGATAAAACCGGCTCTGCTCGGAAGGCTCTGGCGGGTTTCAAAATAGAGATTCGGTCTGTCGAAGCCGGTAACCAGGGTTTTGGGGTTAGTAAGCTTGAGGTCGGTGATGATGTCATCCCTGACACGCTTTGTGGCGGTTGCAGTGAAGGCTCCGACGACAGGACGCTTGGGAAGACCTCCAATAAACCGGTGAATCTTCAAGTAGCTCGGGCGGAAATCCTGCCCCCACTGTGAGACGCAGTGCGCCTCATCAACGGCAACGAAGGAGATTTCGCATTCTTCTGCGATGCGTGAAAAGCTGTCAATCTCGAGCCTTTCTGGAGCGACGTAGATAATTTTGTACTGCCCGGCTTTAGCGAGCTCTAATGCTTCAAAATATTCGTGCTGGGAAAGGGAACTATTGAAGTAGCAAGCTGGGATTCCAGCCTGATTCAAGGCTCCAACCTGGTCCTTCATAAGAGAAATAAGAGGCGAGATGACAACAGCGACACCATCAAGCATCATAGCCGGAACCTGATAGCATATCGACTTCCCGGCGCCAGTCGGCATGATTCCGAGTGCGTCACGCCCAGAAAGAATAGCGTCAATAAGCTCCTCCTGACCCTCACGGAAGCTGTCATAGCCGAAATATTTTTTAAGAACCTCAAGTTTTGTCATCCACTTCACCTCTTTAAAAAATCCCCGCCACGCAAAGTGGTGGGGATTCAGTTTTAATGTCAGCCTAAAACAACGGTAACTTTATTCTCACTCTTGAGTTTGTCAGCGGGAATCAGATTGCTATTGAGCGTTTCGCCGTTCAGGATAACCGTCTTGACGCCGCTTTCGACGTGAGAGGGATTCTCAACCGAGATGTCAAGGTGTGTGCCCCTGAAGTTCTTCGAAATCTTGAAGCCGTCCCACTCGGATGGAATTGCCGGGCTCACAACTAAGCCTTCAGCATTAGGTCTCATGCCGCAGATGCCCTCGACGCAGCCGACCATGACGGTTGAAGCGGTGCCGGTGAGCCAGTGAACGTGAGCTCTTCCCTCATATGGTGATGTGGTAGATTCGACGAACTGTCCGTGAACATAAGGCTCGATAACACGAATCTCAGCCTTGTCGTTCATCGAAGCAGGGGAGCTCTCCATGAAGTATTCAAATGCACGGTTGCCGTGACCGAGGAGCGATTCTGCCAAGATTGCCCAGCCCTGAGACTGCGAGAAGATGCCGCCGTTCTCCTTGGTGTCTGGGTTGAAGATGTGCATGAGTGCACCGTCAAACATGTGATCAATATACGGGGGATCGAGGAGCTTGACGCCGTAAGGAGTATTTAAGATCTCGTGGACGCTTTCCATAGCGGTTTCGCCCTGCTCCTTTGAAGCAAAGCCGGAGATTACCGCCCAGCTCTGAGGATTAAGCCACATGCTGGCTTCCGGATCGCTCTTTGCTCCGACAACGACGTTGTCTTCACGGATGCCTCTTATGAATCTGTCTTCATCCCAGCACTTCTCGAGTGCAGAATGAAGCTCGCCTTGAATCTTATTTATGTACTCGACATACTCGCTGTCGCCACGCTCAGTAGCCCAGTCGTGCATCATTGTCATAGCATAGTAGAGCTGGAATGCAACGAAGGTGGATTCGCCCTTGGCGCCGAGTCTCAAGCAGTCGTTCCAGTCGGCATGAAGACCGGCAGGCATGCTGTGAGCACCAAGGCGCTCCATCGAGAAGTTGATGGCACGCTTTAAGTGGTCGTAAACTGTGTCCTCGCCGCCGTTGGCATAGACGATAACCTCGTCAAGGAAAGCTTTGTTGCCGCTCTCGCCGATGTATTTGTAAACAGTCGGGAAGAGCCAGAGTGCGTCGTCTGCACGGTATGATGGATGTCCCGTTGCCTGAACATAGGAAGCCTGGTCAGGCGTATCCTCGTGACCTGCGTTGTGGTTGAATTTGACGAGCGGAAGTCCGCCACCGTTATCAACCTGAGCCGAAATCATGAAACGAATCTTGTCAAGAGCCATTTCGGGATCGAGGTGAATGATGCCCTGAATATCCTGAACGGTGTCACGGTAGCCATAGCCGTTTCTCAAGCCGCAGTAGATAAGGGATGCGGCTCTCGACCAGGTGAAGGTAATGAAGCACTGGTAGGAGTTCCAGACGTTGATCATGTTGTTGAACTCTTCGCTCGGAGTCTCAACAGAGAAGTTCTCGAGTTCACCATGCCAGTACTTGATGAGCTCCTCGACCTCTTTATCGACTAAGCCGGGGGTTTCATATCTTGCCATAATCTCATTGGCAGCGGAATTATCTCTCTGACCGAGAACATAGATAAGCTCCTTGGTCTCGCCAGGATTAAGCACGATGTCCGACTGCAAAGCTCCGCAGCCGTTCGAGTTGTAGTTGAGCTCGTTATTGCACTTGCCCGACTCAACAGCTATAGGATTTGAATAAGAGCGATAGTTTCCGATAAATGCATCGGGAGAGCCGTTATAGGCAGTAACCTTCTCGCCTACAAGACCGAAGAAACGCTCACGGTGATTCGAGCCGGTTGCATCCTTGCCGGAATTCTCATTGATATGCTGGAGGATCTTGTTGCCCTCAAACGAAGTTCTCGTTATGAAAAGAGTGTACTGGAGGTTGACCTGATCCTGCTCATAGTTGTTGTCGTTTGTGAATTCGACATAGCCGTAGAGAGAAAGGTTCTTCGGCTTGTCAGAGGTATTGGTAACCTTGGTGCGCCATACTTCGTATGTAGCATCCATCGGGACATAATAGGTTACTTCCGAATGAACGTCTGAGTAGTCAGCAGAGATGATAGTGTAGCCGGTTCCGTGTCTGCACTCGCTCTTGTACTGATCGAGAGGCTTTCCGACCGGCTGCCAGGAGGCAGACCAGTAGTCGCCTGAGTCGTTGTCTCTTATGTAGACATATCTTCCGGGGAGAGCGATATTTGTGTTGAAGCGATAGCGGATGATTCTGCCGTTTGCACCGCTCTGAACGAAGCTGTAGCCACCGGCGTTGTTTGAGATAATTGCACCATATGCGGGCGAACCGAGATAGTTACACCAGGGTGCGGGAGTGTCGGGCTTGTCAACGACATACTCCTTCTTTTCAAGGTCAAAATGTCCGTAATTCATGGGTTTTGGTGTCCTCCTGTACTTAAAAATATAGGTAGCATTAAGAGAATATAGTCAGCCCGGTGCGCATAGCACACCAAGCTAACTATATTATATCATTCAAGCGCTTACTTTACAAGGGCTTTTGAGAATTTTAAGCGGCGAGATTTTCGTCCGTGATTATATCTGTGGCTTCGAGCATGTTCTCGATAAAAATTCCATATCCGTGCGTCGGATCACTCACAAAAACGTGGGTGACAGCTCCGACAAGCTTTCCGTCCTGGATGATGGGGCTTCCGCTCATTCCCTGGATTATTCCTCCGGTAAGTTCAAGCAGTTCAGGATCTGTTACCTTTATGACGATATTTTTCGATTTCGATGTCGAGCTGAGAGTAACCCGTTCTATCTCAATCTCGAATTCCTCGGGAGTGGAGCCGTCGATGGTTGTAAGAATCGTCGCCGGACCGGCTTTCACCTCCGATTTGAATGCAATCGGGATGGCTTGCTGCCTTGAGGGATATGTCACCTGCCCGAATATCCCTTGCTCGCAGTTTAGTTCTATAGTTCCCGAGGCGAGTCCCGAGACGAACGTCCCATAAAGCTCACCTGGGCAGCCACGCTCGCCTTTGTCGTATCCCGTTATAACGACGTCGACAATCTCGCCAGAGCCAAGCGGCAGGGTAGTCATGGTGTCGCTGTCGGAGATAGGATGCCCAAGTGCTCCGAAAATTCCCGTTTCCGGGTCGATAAATGTTAAGGTTCCGACTCCCGCTGTGCTGTCACGGATCCATAGTCCGGCTTTATATGCGCCGTCGTTTTCGGAATACACCGGTGTGACCGTCGTTTCAAAGCTCCTGCCATTACGCATGATTACAAAAGTGATCGGTTCGCCCTGCGACTGCTCGATAATTTCAGACAGCCTCGACGAAGAGTTGAGCTCCTCTCCGTTTGCGCTGATGATGTTGTCGCCTGAGCATATTCCCGCTTCGAGAGCCGGAGAAACGCCGTCGGTGACTTCAGCGGTCTTCACGACCATAACGCCTTCTGTTAAGAGCTTCACTCCAACCGGCGAGCCTCCCGGAATAAGCATCTTAGCGTCAGCGTGAACTATCTTCGCATTCTTTACGGGAATCACCCCGAAAAGCTTTATTTCAGCTTCGATTTCTTCTGTGACGGAGTCACATGTGCTGGCAGCAACGGCAACGTCGCTTGATTCTATTGTAATATCGAACAGGCAGTTTACTGTCGCTCTGCTTCCGTCCGATAAATAGTAGGTGTCAGGCAGAACGGCGTCATAATAGCCGACCATTCCCATAATGGTCAGTGAAACAGCTAAAAATACCGCCGCAATGCTCTTTGTCAGCCTTCTCATAAGTTTAAAAGTTCCTTTCCTCGTGATTTCGAAGATAGTTTTTGCAGTAGCTGCAAAAATACTCAAGCATTATTTTCTTCAAAAGTCGCAAAACAGGAAAACTTGGCTCACCATCTGAGAGGGCGCACGAAGTGTGAAAAATTTCTCTTGCATAGAGATACTATGTTGTGCTATAATAGAGGCTGATAAAGTTTTAGCTTCAAGGGAGGCATTTTTAATGGGTAGTTTCTTCAGCTTTGTGGCGATGATTCTTTTCTTCGTGATTTTGGTAATATTTATTGTCACGATGGTTCGCAGCGGTACAGAGACCTATCACCGCTCCACCGTTCCGCCGGCAAATGCTCAGGCGAAGGCAACTTCAAAGAGGACGGAAACGCCTCCTGAGGGCTCAAAAATAAAGGGCGATCTATATTTTGTAACGTTCACTCTTGACGAAGGCAAGGATATTGAGCTTTCGGTTTCTCCTAAAGAATATGAAAGCATTGTCTTCGATGTGGAGGGCGAGCTTTACTATCAGGAAACAAGATTTCTTTCGTTCGAACCTAAGAAAATTCTGTAAATCATATTTGGCGGCGTAGGACGGAGGACAATCACCTATGAACAAGCTTAGATACGACGATTGGGCTTTTACGATAATACTTAAGATTGCGGCGACTGCGGCTTTCCTGTGGTCGGGATTTTTCTGGTCGGGAGTAACTATCATAAACTTCTATTCCTTCAACACCAGTGAGTCCTATCGTGCAACCGGCTTCTTGGTGGCGTCGATTCTGATTTTAATATCGCTGATTCTGATGTATCTTCGGATGTATATTGTCCAGTTCCCGTTCTGTGTCATAGGTTCCATAATCTATCTTATCCAGGCGGGGCAGCTTATTGACAAGATAGAGAGCTACACTGTCCGGTACATATTCGAGGTTGTGATTCTCATAGCTTCGCTGATTCTTTTTGCACTTCATATGGCGAGAGTCATCTCGAAATCTCTTGACGAAAAGGGACGCTTCAACACATCTCCCGCCGAAAGCATCATCGGCGACGGCATAACCGTCAGTTACCATAAAACAGAAAAGCCCGGCAAAGAGAAGAAGTCACGCAAAAAAGGCAAGAAGACAGAAAAATCTTCAGAATATTCTGCGGAAGCCGAGAATAATATAGACGAAAAGCCCAGCGGGGATTGACATTAGTATGACAACCGAAACTCGAAATATAACAAAAAACAGTGCAATAGGCGTGTTCGATTCGGGACTTGGGGGCTTGACCGCCGTCCGTGAACTGACACGTCTTATGCCGCACGAAAACATAATCTACTTAGGCGACACAGCAAGGGTTCCCTATGGCACGAAAAGCCGTGAGACGATAACGAAGTATGCCAGGCAGGACTTTGAGTTTCTCAAGCAGTTCGGAGTAAAGCTCACTATAGCTGCATGCGGAACAGTTTCTTCAGTAGTTGATCCGGAAAAGCTCGCCGATGAGGGGCTTTATACCGGAGTTATAAGACCGGCAGTCATGGCGGCAATAAATTCAACGAAAAACGGAAAAATAGCCGTCATAGGCACCTCGGCAACCATCCGGAGCGGTAGCTATAAGCGGCTTATAAATGAGATTATGCCCAAGGCTGAGGTCTATGAAAAGGATTGCCCGATGTTCGTGCCGCTTGTCGAAAACGGCTTTGTCGGACGTGACAACCTTCCCTGCACGATGATAGCTCGGGAGTATCTTGAGCCGCTCAGGAAGACAGGCGTTGACACCCTCATCATGGGCTGCACACACTATCCGATAATTTCTGACGTGATTGGCGACATAATGGGCGACGGCGTGAAGCTCATCTCATCAGGCGGAGAAGCTGGAAGGTATGCGAGCGAGATTCTGGCGAAAAACGGTCTTCTCTCAGACAGAGAAACCGAGGGGAAAGTGACCCTCTACTGCACCGACAGCGTCGAGCTTTTTAGAGAGAACGCAGTGCACTTTTTGGGCGAGCTTGATAATGCGGAGATCAAAGGCTGCTCACTCGAGCCATCTCAGTCAGCCTGAGGGAGAGAGCTCGGAAAGGATAATTATGAAAAAAGTAATGATAACAATAGAAAACTCAATGATGGTTGACGGCGACAAGCCGGATGTGACGGAGGTTATAACCGAGGGCAGCCTTGAAATGACCGGCACCGGGTGTGTTCTGAGCTATGACCTCGACCCGGTTGACGACGACGAGCCGGATCCCGAGAGCCACACTGACATGATTCTTGATGGCAACACCTTCAATTTCATAAGAACTGGCATGTATGGCGCAGATTTCTTGGTTGAGCCTGGTGTGAGAAATCAGACTCTGTACCGGATGCCTTTCGGAAACATGACAGTCGGTGTCCACGGCAGGGAGCTTCGCTCGGACATCTCCGAGGACAAGGGGAGCATCATGGCAAAATATGAAATCGACTTCAACGTCGCTCTGGTTGCCGATTATCAGATGGATATAAGCTACCGGACAATCTGAAACGGATAGAATCAAGCTTTCTGAGTATAATAGACGTGTATGAATCTCATACGCAATATTGTGAAAGGAAGCTTGCTTTTTATGATAAAGAAAATTCTTCTAATTCTGACGGCATTTGCGCTCGCAGTCACGATGCTTTCCGCCTGCACAGGCGATGTGACCGACGGCGACGTAACAACCCGCAACACAACAGCGTCGACCTCAGAAGCCAGCGTCACCACACCCGTAACCACTACCGACGGCGTAGCCGACTGGACCGGCTCTGACACAACCGACATTTCGGATGTCACCGGCACGGAAACTCCGACAGGAGGGCTTGATGGCGAGGATGAAGTTAACGGCGTCCAATCCGGCGATGAATCCCCCGATGCAGGCAGAGATGCCCTGAATGGGGATAATACCAATGGTAATGGACTGTCTGATGGGATGTAAGCTGTGCATGCTCTCAGAATCTGTATAGAATAAAAACCACCGGCAAAGCTCCCGCCTTGCCGGTTTTATTATGCCTTATTACGCCACAACCCGTCCGTCCTCAATCTTTATGACAACGTCCGCCTTCGCCGCAATCTCGGGGTCATGCGTTACCATGATGAGCGTCTGCCCGAACTGCTGGGCGCAGTCCCGAAGGAGCTGAATAGTTGTCTCGCCATTCTTTTTGTCTAAGTTTCCCGTAGGCTCGTCTGCAAATATCAGCTGAGGCTTTGCCAAGACTGATCTCGCAATCGCAACCCTCTGCTGTTCGCCACCCGAAAGCTCTGTCGGGTACTTCTTCAGCTTGTCGGCAATTCCAAGTAGCTCCGTCACATTCTGCAAGAATTCCGGGTCGGGTTTCTTGTTGTCGAGCTTCATCGGCATGCAGATGTTGGTTAAGACGGTATACTCGTCGAGGAGGTTGAACTGCTGGAACACGAATCCCATATGACGTCTGCGAAACTCTGCCATCTTTGCGTCGGGATAGGAATATAAATCCTCATCGCCGAGATAGATATTGCCTGATGTCGGCTCGTCAAGACCGCCCAAGATGTGCAGAAGCGTCGACTTTCCCGAACCGCTTCGCCCGATGATGGTGTAGAAGAGTCCTTCCTCGAACTCAGCACTGACGCCGTTAAGTGCGTGGGTTTCGCCGGATTCGGCTTTGTAGGTCTTGTAGATGTCCTTTGCTTTTAATACTGTACTCATAATTTTTTCTCCTTATCTGTCAGATTTCTATCTGTCTTCTCTTAACATTTCCATTATTGTGTATTTATTTATACTCAGCTTCGAGCCGAAGCAAATTGCGAATGTAATCAGGAACACTATAATCAGTATACCAATTAATGCCGGAGCTGTCAAGCTGTATGCAGCAAGAGTCGTGAACATCGTCCCCAAAATGCTGAGCGGGCTTGAGCCTGCTATCATGACCGGAATGTTCATGAAAAGGTAATAGCAAAGATAGCTCACCACCGCCACCGCAATCGCAATGACGCTCCTTATAGCTGCTCTTCTGCCGAGCTCAATATTCCGCTGCCGCTTCGACATGCCGATTGCCTGCAAGATGCCATATCGCCGTTTTTCACTGTCGGTTTCAAGCCGCAACGTGCTCACAAGTATCAGAAGCACAACAATCGCTATGCACACGCCGCTAATCATGGTCATAATCATTGATTGCTGATAAACTTGAGCGTTGGCGTAATTGATTTCACGGAGGTTAGACAGCTCGAAATAGTTTTCGTTAATTCCCACTACGTTTGTAAAGTAAATCTGATTTATAATATTTGTCATTGCCGTGTCTGCCGAAAGGTCGCCGGCATTCATGTTGGCAAAGATATAAGCCTCCTGATAGCCAACTTCTTGCTGACCTCTGAAGAAGCGCCAGTCGTCAGTCCACCATTTGGTGTTTTCGGGAATCTGATTGACAAGGTTTTGAATTACTGAATTTGAGCAGATAACATAGTAATCGAGAGTTTCGAGCGTAAACTTATATTCTCCCAAGCGGTCGGTTTCTAACTGAGAAACGAGGGTATCCTCTCTGTCAACAATCTGCAATGAGTCTATGTCTACAGTGACAGTTGCCAATTCAGAGTTCAAAAGGGAGTCGGGGTCATACATGCTAAGCATAGAGCGTTCAACGCTTTCGTACTCATAGGCGACAGACAGCGTTATATCCGAGTAGTCGAATATTGAGTTGTTTGCAATATAGCTTGTAGACACAACCTGAACTATGACACTTTCGCCGTTCTCGAATGCTTCTCTGTCGACTCCCTTTGTGTCGACATACTTTTCGATATCCTCCCATTCCATAGCAATTACTCTGCTGTCAATGTTAATTAAACTGCCGTCATCCGTCGAGGTTACAATAGCATCAAAGCTGTTGAAGCCGATAAAGTCGGAAATGCCAGGGGCGGAAAGAATCAGGTCTTCGTAGTCGGACACGTTTTCCAACTTGCTGACAGGGATTCCGTCCTGCTGACAGATGTAGTAGGACCAAAGGGAGGACCAGTAGCTATATTCGCTTGCAGGTTCGGCTATATTGACCGTGGTGAAGACCGCCGAGACGCATAAGAGAGTTGCCATGAGCATGATTAATACTCGCCTGAAGCCGACGACGACTTTGTTCTTGCTTCTCTCCATGCCCATTCTGCCGACAAGAGGAGTTGCAAGGGCGACTTGGAAAGTAATCATCCTAACTGCCAGAATACCGACTATCCAGAGGGCAAGAGCCATCATAAGATAGTTCCACGGAATACTTACCGCCACGTCAACCGAGCCGCTGTAGACGCTGAGACCCAGAACGATTCTGATTCCCAACAGTCCGAGTAGTATTCCCAATATTATTGCCGGGATTGCAAGCATGAGGGTTTCAATCAGGATAAGAAGCCGAAGCTGACCCTTGGAGCCGCCAATGCTTCTGAATCGGACAATGCGCTTTACTTCCACCTGCATCTGCAAGATGTAAATCATGACTACTGCCAAGATAGTTATCGCAAGAATCAACGCGAGATAAACCATATTGGTCTGCGCCGCTTCGGACTCCATTTCCGTGACGGGATTTATGGTGACTGTTCTGAATGACGAGCCCTCGCGAATACTGTAGAGATACTTGTTCACATTGCTCTCAACACTTTTTTCCATGCCTGATTTTACAGTGAAGAAATAGGTAGTGTCGTGAGTATAATACATGTTTTCGCCGAGCTGAGCTTCTGCCTCGGCGACAATCTCCGCCATAGCCTCTTCGGTTATGATTGCGGAGTTCAAAGTGCAGTCAACGCTCCAGAGACCGGTGTACTCACTGATGGCACCGACAATCTTGAACGTCCTTTCAACAGTGACCGCTTCTTCCTGATACTCATCATAATAGAAGACAAACTGCAGCGTGATTGTGCCGCCGATGTTATAGTCGATTTCAGAAAGGGTCGCCGATTCTATAGCTATCTCGTTAGTAGCATCAGGCATACTTCCGTTTTCAAGATTGATGCCCATGTCGATAAGGCTGTCATCAGCAGTGCCGATTTCAACATCGCCCATCACATACTGCATGACCATGACCGAAGCCGAACCATAATTGACACTTATGCCAACATCTTCAACCCAATCTTCGCCTTCGAGATACTCAAGATCGCTGTCCACGCCATCCGTGATGGCACCATACCACGAGCCGTATGTATCAAGCCGAAGCTGTGAATTGGTCTCGGCGATACTGGTGGTGTAGCTCAGAAGTATTATCGCAAACGTGAACGACACGAGCAGGACGAAGAAAATCAGGAGGGATTGCCGCTTTCTTCTTTTGATGCCTTCAAAGGCGAGACCGAGAATTGTTTTGAACATCTTTATTTCTCCTTTCCTCTGCAATCGATTAAAAGCTAATATCAGTGTATCATATTTTTATCTGTTTGTCAACCGATATTTTGACAAAAATTATCAGTTTTTACGGGTGGTAACAGCACAATAAAAAAAGCCCGAAATTAATCGGGCTTTACTGTTTGGCTTGTTATTCCTTGACCTGGAGCAAATCCGAGAAGAAGCGGTTCATCTCTTCCTCGGTGTCGAAGACAGCGGTGTACATCTGGTTGGACATGGCGTCGGCGAGAGCGTCGGGGATTCTTCCCCACATTCTCATGTTCGGACCGTACTTTGCCATGATGGCTTCGTGATTCAGGTTGAATTCCATGCCGTCACGTCTGCCGCAGAAAGCGCAGAATTTGCGAACCTTATACGGGTCGGAGGACGGCTTGTTGAAAGCGATCATATCCGCCCAGAGCTTGTAGACGTCGGTTTCATAGGCATAGTCATACATGTCGGGAGTGTAGCCGCCTGAGGGACGCATATTGACCTCCAAGCCAACGATGTCGCCTTTCTTGCCCAAGCCCTCCTGGTCGGCGTTGAGGACGAAGTATTCAAGGTGGATAAATCTTGCCTTAACTCCGAAAGCCTTGACAGTTCTTCTTCCGATGTCTATAAGCTCGTCCGGAAGCTGGGGAACGATATAGTAGATGGTGTTTCTTGCCTCGTTGACGACGTCCATGAGCGATTCGGGAGTGACGTTTCCAGACTCGAAGATCGGCTCGCCGTTCTGGTCGATGATGGCGTCATAGGTTCTGACATAGCCATTGACAAACTCCTCCATGATGTAGACTTCGTCGTCCTTGTGCTCGAAGAAGAAAGCGAGGTCGTCGTCACTGCTGAGGCGGTATGTATGGCTTGCACCAACTCCGTTGTCCGGCTTGACGATGACCGGATAGCCGACAGTTGCGATGAAATCCCTTGCGTCGTCGATCGAGTCGATAACGTGATACCTGGCAGTCGGAACGCCGGCTTTCTTGTAGTATTCCTTCATCAGAGATTTATATTTGACATGTGAAATGTCGTCGTCTTTAAATCCTGAAGTGATATTGAACTCGGTTCGGAGGTGAGCATCCCTTTCGAGCCAGTACTCGTTATTCGATTCGAGCCAGTCGATCTTGCCGTACTTGTAGGTGAAGAAGGCAACTGCCTTGAACACCTCGTCATAGTTCTCAAGAGTCGAGACCTTGTAGTACTCGTCGAGGCTGTCTCTAAGGTGCTGATCGAGCTCTG
This sequence comes from Oscillospiraceae bacterium, assembly GCA_021200565.1. Lineage (GTDB taxonomy): Bacteria > Bacillota > Clostridia > Oscillospirales > Ruminococcaceae > Faeciplasma. The sequence goes on along the minus strand of JAJQGJ010000014.1, from coordinate 33,379 downwards.
CATAAGGGCAGTCGCCGATTCCAAGGACTCTCAGCCCATTGTTCTTAAGCTCCGCGCAGAATTTCCAGTAGGTCACCGGAAAGTTCGGAGAAATAAAGATAAAGTTTTGCATTTTAAGTCGTCATATCCTTTCGATTCTATATAAATGAGGGTTTGAAGTTCGCCAACGGCGAACTTCAGCAGCTACTTGGCTTTAGCCAAGTAGCTGTGGAATGTATGTCTCCACCATCTTATACCACCAGCACCAGTCGTGCGCCACGTCATAGCCCCAGTATTCAACCCGTCCGTTGATGCCTTTGCGCCTCATGACGTCGTCGAGCCAGCGTGTGCTCGCCAAAAGCGGCTCCTCCCATGCTCCCTGACCTACAACGATGAGAATCTTTCTCTCGTTATACATCTGAATATACGGATGATCAGCCGGCATATCAGAAAGATAATTGACAGGCGAGTTGCGGTATAGAATGTCGTCCATATAGTCGCCGAAGAAGAGCTTTGAGTCGTAAAGCCCGGATATTGCGAAAACGGTGTCGAAGATGTCGGGACGTCTGAAGAAGAGGTTCGCCGCATGCATTGCTCCCATCGAGCAGCCGAAGGTCATGATGGGCTGGTCATAGCCGTTCTTCAAGCCGCTTAAGTGCTTAACAGTCGGGACAAGCTCCTCTATCATGTAGTTGTACCAGTGCTCGTGCCACTCAATTCTGCCTCGTGGGTCGCCGTTTGCGGCATAGGTCTCATTGTCGACGACATCGACTGAGTAAACAGTAACCCGACCCTCGTCGATCCACTTCGCCCAGTAATCGACCATCTTGAAGTTCTCAAAATCAAAGAACCTTCCACCCTGGCAAGGAATAAATATAACCGGCTTCCCAGCATGTCCATAGACCTTAAATTCCATGTCACGGTTTAAATAACTGCTGTAATGTTTGTGGTATTCTATATTCATAAGGATGTATCCTCTCAATTTAATTACGCATTACGCATTACGAATTACGAATTCTTTAATTTGCCTTCGGCAAATTAAAGCCCAAGGCACTCCATAAATATCGGAATTTGCTGCTCCCACGACGCTTCACTATGTGTACCGCCCGGAACAATTCTGAACGTCAGGTTCACCCTCTTCATCAGAAGCGCATGTGACACGGAGATCAGCGCTTCGGGAGAGTCATCGTGGTTGAAGATCTCTTTGCTTCCGTAGTCCATATAGATGCAGGTGTCGTTGCGGACTCGTGACGAGGCTATCATATCCATGACCTTTTCCTGGTCGATCCATAAGCTTGGAGAGAGACACGCCGCACGCTGGAAGACTTTGTTGTAGCATACCGCAGCATAAAGCGACATCAGTCCGCCCATTGAGGAGCCGCAAATGAGGGTGTGCTCTCTGTCGGAAAGTGTGCGGTACTCACGGTCAATCATAGGCTTAAGCGTCCAGACCAGCCAGTCCATATAAATTTTTCCCTTGCCCTCAATCTTTCCGAGAGTCGAATTCTCGAAGTCGATAGGCGAGTACTCGCTCAAGCGAGAATTTCCTTCATGATTGCATTCAACCGCCACAATGATAAGCGGCGTTTTGGTCCAGTTCATGTAGCTGTTCATGCCCCATGACTTGCCATATGTAGCATCACTGTCGAAGAAGACATTGTGACCGTCAAACATGTACATAACCGGATACCTCCGGTCATCCTCGTCGTAATAATCGGGAAGATAGAGGTAAACCCGCCTTGTCTTGTCTCCTGAAAGCTCAGGAATAGTAATATCCCAAACCTTAACCATATCAAATTCCCCTTTGAGATTTTTGTTGCTTATAATAGTATAGTTTTATTCAGGTGAAATGTCAAGAAGTTTGTAAAAAAACGTCCCTGCGGGATGCCCCCTCAGTCGCCTTACGGCGACAGCTCCCCCAAAGGGGGAGCCAAGATTTCTGAGAGAACAATTTCTTGGCTCTCCCTCTGGGAGAGCTGTCAGCGAAGCTGACTGAGAGGGTGCGAACCCGAAGGGCGAGCGCTTTGCCTTACCTGTTGATGCCGACCACCTTGTAGTCCTGTGCCTCAACAGCCTCCTTAAGAACGCTGTCCTCAACAGGAGCGCTCAGGGTTACAACTGCGGTTCCTGCGGTGTGGCTGACCTCAGCGGATGAAACACCCGGGATTGCCTCAAGGGTTTTCTTGACTCTTGCCTCGCAGTGACCACACATCATGCCTTCGATTTTCATTGTAACTGTCATACTTTTCACCTTCTTTCTACTTGCTTTTTTATGTCTTGGTTTGTCGTGCTTACCTGATCTTATGTCGGCGAAGTTGAGCCGGAGGGCGTTTGATACGACGCAGAAGCTCGAAAGGCTCATCGCTGCAGCTGCGAACATCGGGTTTAATTCCCAACCGAAGAGGTTTATATACACTCCCGCAGCAAGCGGAATGCCAATCGAATTGTAGAAGAACGCCCAGAAGAGGTTTTCGTGAATGTTTCTGAGCGTTGACCGGCTGAGCCTGATTGCCGCCGGAACGTCCATAAGGCTGCTCTTCATGAGAACGACGTCGGCAGCATCAACTGCAACGTCGGCACCTGCGCCGATGGCAATTCCAATGTCCGCACGAGTGAGAGCCGGAGCGTCGTTGATTCCGTCGCCGACCATTGCGACCTTTCCGGATTCCTTGAGCCTGCGGATGACGCTCTCTTTTCCGTCAGGGAGAACTCCTGCAATAACCTCGTCAACTCCTGCCTGAGAACCGATGGCGTTTGCAGTCCGCTCGTTGTCGCCGGTGAGCATGACAACCCTTATTCCCATGCCCTTGAGCTCGCTTATTGCTTGAGCACTGTCCGGCTTGATTACATCCGCAACAGCTATTATTCCTATTAATCTCCCGGATTTAGAGAAGAAGAGGGGAGTCTTGCCTTCGCCTGCGAGCCGGTTGAATGTCGCTTCTGTGCCGTCCGGAAGCTTTGCCACAGTCCCGATAAACGAGAAGCTTCCGCCATAGAGCGTTTCGCCACCAAGATTCGCAGTCAATCCGTTTCCGGGAAGAGCCCGGAAGCCAGTGACATCGGAGCTTTCAATTCTGTTCTCCTCACCATATGTCATGATAGCTTTTGCAAGCGGGTGCTCGCTGCCTTTTTCAAGGGAGAGTGCAAGAGAAATCAGTTCCGATTCGCTGACGCCGTTGCACGGAATTATGTCTGTGACCGTGGGAGTACCTTGGGTGATGGTTCCAGTTTTGTCGAGGACGACAGTCTCGGTCTTTCCGGTCTGCTCAAGGGATTCGGCGGTCTTGAAGAGAATTCCGTTCTTCGCACCAACGCCGTTTCCGACCATGATTGCAACCGGCGTTGCAAGCCCGAGAGCGCAAGGGCAGCTGATAACTAAGACCGAGATTCCCCTCGCCAGAGCGTAGCTGAACGTCTGCCCGACAAGAAGCCATACTATAATGGTGATAACCGCAATCGTGATGACTGTCGGGACGAAGATTCCGGAAACCTTATCTGCAATTTTTGCTATTGGAGCCTTAGTCGCTGCGGCGTCGCCGACCATTTTTATTATCTGTGAGAGGGTTGTGTCCTCTCCGACTCTTGTCGCCCGGCACTTTATGAAGCCGGACTGGTTGATAGTGGCGGCAGAAACCCCGTCTCCGGTTTCCTTGTCTATAGGGATGCTTTCGCCGGTCAACGCCGATTCGTTAACGGCGCTCGAGCCCTCGATAATGACCCCATCAACCGGGATGCTTTCGCCCGGGCGAACCACAAATATATCGCCGACATTGACCTTCTGGATCTCGACCTCAGTCTCGACGCCGTTCTTGAGGACAGTTGCAGTTTTCGGAGCAAGTTTCATAAGCCCCTTGAGAGCGTCGGTTGTCTTGCCTTTGGAGCGTGCTTCGAGCATCTTTCCGATGGTGATAAGCGTGAGAATCATCGCCGCAGACTCAAAGTAGAAGTCGTTCATATACTTCATGACAGCTTCCATATCGCCTTTAAGCTGGGCGTCGGTCATCATGAAAAGAGCATATGTCGAATAGATGAAAGCAGCACTTGATCCGAGAGCGACCAGTGTGTCCATATTCGGAGCCTTGTGGATGAGCCCTTTGAAGCCGCTTATGAAGAATTTCTGGTTAATTACCATGACGGCTACAGTCAGCAGCAGCTGAACAAGCCCCATTGCGACATGATTATCCGAGAAGAATCCCGGCAGCGGGAATCCGAACATCATGTGCCCCATCGAGAAGTACAAGAGGATAATCAGAAACCCGAGAGAGGCGATAAGACGCCTTTTCAGCTTAGGCGTTTCGGTGTCCTTGAGCGAATCGATCTCGCCTTCGCTCGCCACAGCTGCCTTCTCGGCACCCTTGAGGGATGCACCATACCCGGCGTTCTCGACTGCCGAAATGATGTCGGAAGGCGAAGCTGTGCCCTCAACTCCCATGGAGTTTGTTAAGAGGCTCACAGAGCAGGAGGTGACACCCTCGACCTTCGACACGGCTTTCTCCACCCGAGCACTGCAAGCCGCACAGCTCATGCCGGTAACGTTATATTGTTCCATAATAAATCCCCCTATTTCATCAGTTTCTGCATCGTCTTGACAAGCTCTTCAATCGTCTCATCGTCACCATTTCGGATGTCACGTGCCACACAATGCCTGATGTGGCTCGACAGAAGCTCTTTGTTGAATGAGTTGATGGCGGAGGAAACCGCTGCCGACTGGGTCAGAATGTCCGGACAGTATGCCGAGCGTTCGAGCATCTTTTTGATGCCACGAATCTGCCCTTCAATCCGGTTAAGTCGGTTCATAAGCTTTTTGTATTCATCATCTGATCGCTCGGTAGTCTTCCCGCAGCAACATTCTTTACTCATAATATCACCTCATAAAAATACCCCCAGAGGGTATCTCTCTATCTATGAGTATTATATACCCCGGCGGGGTATTTGTCAATAGGTATTTGCAAAAAAAGAAAACCGCCTTTTTCAGGCGGTTCTGAAATTCAATCCTGCTTCTTCCGTTCTTTCGGATCGATCTTTTTTCTGAATTCGTTTGTCCGTTCTTCGAGCGACTCCATGTATTCCTTCAGAACTTCATTAAGCGGCTTGTCGGTGGCGAAGGGGTGGACGAACTGGTAGCGGCGCTTGCGGGGCTGCTTGCCCTTGGCACGCTTGAGAATTTCCTCGTTGCGGGTTCTGATTTGCGCCTTGATGTTCTCGTACCTCAGTACAACCTCATTCTCCTCTGCAAAGTGCTTGAGTTTGACGAGGAGCTGCGCCGAGTTCGCAAAGTCCACTATGAACACACCGAAGAATAGCCCGATGAAGAATGAGAACGCAAGATTCCGGCTGAGCCAAGCCAGAGATTCCTTTATGTACGGGTGGATGAGGAAGTAGTAAACTCCGCCTAAGATTGCCCAGAAGAGCGAGAATCTCGGGCAGATGATGCCCATGATGTTGCCCCATTCTTCGGAATAGTCCCAGAGCCGAACCTTGCTTACTTTAAGAGAGACAAATCCGGCGATGAATTCGATAACCGTCATCATAAGAGCCATCAGAACGAATAAAACGATTCGTGTCAGGGTGACGCTTTCAAACGGCAGATAATCCTCCAGAGACGCCAGAAGATAGAGCACGCAAAGCCCTGTCCCGTAAAGCGGCAGATAAGGACCGGTGCAGAAGCCCGGATTGATCCACTTGTGCTCCGGGTTCGCTTTAGAGAAAAATCTCCTGAACAGGAGCTCCATCCACCAGCCGAGCACCGACCCGATGAAGAACAGATACGCTAAAATCAATGGCAGATTCATATTGACCCCCTATGGTTTTCATGTAGGGGCGGATATTATCCGCCCGTTGTAGTGCAAGCCCGTGGGCTCGGGCGGATGATATCCGCCCCTACAAAATTGGCAATCAAACCTTAACGATATATCCAGCCTTCCTCTCCGCTGCTTCTCTTACTCCGCCTTCGTCTCCGTAACCTAAGATCACATTTCCAACTCCGACATAGTCGCCTTCGATGCCCCATTTTTTGAGAAGAGCCTTGCCCTCGTCCATCTCGAACACTTCACGGGCTCTGTAGATGTAGCAGGAGTCGACGCCGACAGCATGAGCGGCGTTAAGAAGGTTTGCGATGACCATGTTTCCGTCATCACGACCAGTCGGGAAGCCTGCGGGAACCAGAACCACGACAACCGTCGGAGCTCCATAGAATGGATCAATTCCGTCTCTTCCCATGACCTTGGCATTGAGGCTTGAAAGCTCGTCACGGTCAGCCTTGTTCTGAACGGCGACAATAACCGGGCTCTGCTTGCCCATGCCGGTGGGCGCATAGGTTCCAGCTTCCAAGATGGCATCAAGCTCGGCAGAGCTGATCTGCTCCGGGCGATACTTGCGGCAGCTGCGCCTTGTCAATAAATCCTGTAATGTTTCTTTCATGATTGTTTCCTCCGTTTGTATTAAAGTTATTTGTCTTACGCAATGGCTCAGAACATCGAAATAAGCGCTGCGCTGTTAATCATAAGAAGCTGGAAAAGAACCGCCGTCAGGATTGCGGCAATAAGGCGGTTTCCGGTGCGGTGTCTCACAAACGTGCCAATCGGGATGCAGAGGATGTACATGAGCACTACATTGACAATCTGCCCGATAAGCCCGGAATAGCTCTTTATGACGAGATAGAACAGTACGAACAGAAACAGCGGAACATACTGAATCAGGCTGTATAAGAACCTCGTGCCACGGCTTGCACCTGCATTTTCAAGCATATCCTGCTCAGCGCCGGAAACATAGTAGCCGACAGCCATCAGGGCGCCATTGAATATCAGCCAGAAGAGCCTGAAGTTAAGCGGCATCAGCCGATACATCGAAGCTCTCAGGACATACCATGCAAATATGCACAAAAGCGCAACGATTCCGAAGCAGCAAAGATTCTCTTTCCAGTTGGATTTTGTTTTGAAGGTGGGCTTCGGGAGCTTTCCCGATGTTCCCTTGAAAGTGCCTTTTCTGTATGCCAAGAGCATCACAAGACCATAGCCTGCGATGAAGCACATGTATGGAATATTCATAATCGGGCTTCCGAACGGCATCACGACGCATATGCAGCAGATGAGGAACGCCATCAGAATTCCCGGAATCCACATGATAAGCTTTCTTGTGAGGAAGGATTTCGGGCTTTCAAGCACCGGCAGGCTTTCGCCCTCGGTTGTAACCTTTGAGCCCATATTCAGACCGAGCAGGAGAGTAAAGATTCCTACAAGTGCGCTGAACCAGCCAACGTAAACAAGCCTCATAAGACCGGCATTGAAGCTCGATTCAGTCCCGGTTATACCCTCGACAGCCTCGTTCACAAACTCCGCAAACTTCGCCGAGTACATCTGATATGAGTGTAAGACTCCCGAAGTCACGCCGACAGTGATTTTACTTCCGTAGCTGTTGACCTGAGTCGCTTCCCAGGTGCCGCTTTCGGGAACGTCGACGCCGCCAAGGTGCTCATATATTGCTAAAATATCTTTATCTGAGACAATATCATCGGCAGTGGAGCCGTAGATATAGACGTTCGTGCCCTTGATGAAGCTTGAGTCAAAGGAAGCCCAGGGCTCTTCCTCAGCGTCGGTAGTTCCTGCAAAAAGGCTTGCCTGAGCGTTCGCAAAGTAGTTGACCTCGGGAGCAATCAGAATGACGTTCTCAATATTGCGCTTGGTAACAGTCGTGACGGCATCTGGATTGTTGTAATCCTGCAAAAGCCGGAGGATAGAACGCCCGCCCATCGAGTGCCCGACTAAGATTATATGGTCATAATCTATTCCGGTTCTCTCGTGCAAAACCTCGATAGCGTCGGCAATTTCAACTGCGATGTCGTCGGTTTTTGCATTGTCAAAGCCGATGGTGCCGCCTGATCCGCCCTGACCGGAATAGTCGAAGCTCATGACGGTCATGCCATTTGATGTGAAAAGATTGGCAATCGGACGCCACTTCTGCCTGTCGCAGGAGTAGCCGGGGCAGATGAGAACTGCATACTCAGCTTCTTCATCCTCCCAGATGGTCGCTTTCAAAGTAACCTCGTCGCCCTGATATGTCGACTGGAATGAGAATGTCTTTTCGCCCGTCGTGTTTCGGTTAAGAATAACGAAGCTCACAATGCTTATGAGAATTGCCGCAATACCTATGCCGATTAAAACTCTTTTTCGTGTCATATTTTTCCCTCAATCTTTCAGTTTTTATTCAAAGAGCGTTCCCATGCAAGTTCAATTACCTCAGCAGAGAGCTTGAGCCCATTTAAATCAGTTTCCGTAAATCTTCCCACAGTCGGGCTGTCTATGTCTAAGACCCCGACTATCCTGCCGCCGGCGTGCAACGGAATCACTATCTCCGAATTCGAAGCCGAGTCGCAAGCAATATGCCCGGGGAATTTGTGAACATCCGGAATGAGCTGAGATTTATCCTCCGCAACTGCCGTCCCGCAGACGCCTTTTCCGACGGGAATTCTTATGCAGGCGGGCTTGCCCTGAAACGGGTGAAGCACCAAAGTGTCTCCCTTGAGCGCATAGAACCCAGCCCAGTTTACATCATCAAGGCTTCCGAAAATCGCCGCACTCGCATTGGATAGATTCGCAATCAGATCATTTTCACCGTCGGTGAGAGCCTTAACCTGCGCAGCAAGTCTATGATAATCGGTCATCATATCACCCCAGCATTGCAATAATTTCATCTGGCGAGACGGTGTAGCCGTCGATAGTCGTTATGATGATGAAGCACATATAGTCGTCGATTCTTCTGGCAAGGAATGCCTGAGTCATGTCATAACCGCTCTCTTCAACCGTTCCGATTGCTTCATAGTAGGTGTTCCCGCCAATTTCAATAGTCGTGATGTCGCCGAAGGTGTAGCCAAGCTCGGTGCACTGAGCAACAATCTCGCTTGTATAATCGGAGGCTGAATAGCTGGTTCCATCAGTTGACAAGGTGAGATTTTCAAAGCCGATGATGATATTCGCTCCGATTTCGTCCATAGCCATTGCAGTGTAGAGGGTCTGAACCCGTGAAAGGACATTCTGCCGCTTCGATTCAGTGTCCACCGAGTCCTCCGAAATATCCATCATGTCAAGTAAATCCGATTCGTCATAGAAAGTCCAGTCAGAAGTAGGGGAGAAAGTGAGCTCAGCATACTCATTCACATAAATCCCATCTGAAACTGATCCCATAACAGTATCCATGTCAAGCTCACTAGAACCGCATCCGGTCAGCAGAGAAAATGCCATAATAAAGCACAATGCAGCAGTCAGATATTTCTTCATAGCAGTAGTTCCTTTCAGTAAGTGCTATTATAATAATAACCGATATTGGAGAAAAAATCAAGATACAGAATAGAGGATAGTGGGGAAATTGTTGCCCTTCGTGTCACTACGACTTGCCGAAGGCAAGTCGGCAAGTTCGGCGTTGCCGAACTTGCACCTCTCAGTCGCCTCCGGCGACAGCTCCCCTTAAAAAGGGGAGCCAGTAGTCTTCTCCCGAAAGCTTCTGCTATAGCACAAAGTTGCCAGGACGCAAAAAGGCTCCCCTGTCAAGGGGAGCTGGCGCACGAAGTGCGACTGAGAGGTGTGCCGACCAACGGGAGGCACCGACTTGGCGTCAGCCAAGTCGTTATTGGATCTCAATAATTTCCTCCCCAATCCTTATCGCCACCACCTCATCAAGATCAACAGGCACTTCCCAGAAGCAGTAGTAGTCGACAATGCCGGTGGAGCCGGAGCTGGATGCGGAGTTGACTTGATACTCGGTCCCGTCTTCCATCACGGCGTAGACCTTCATGTGGTTGTAGCGGATGACTCTCGGGACATCATCCGATGCGTTGTCATAGGTGGCGATGACTCCGAACTCTGTGACGGTCAGCTTCGTCACACCTGTCCACGGCAATTTATCGGTAAGGTCGATGCTGTTTGTTTCGGTTCTTTCGAGCGTGAATTCAAAGCTCCATTCGCCGTCGCCCGAGTACCAGACAGGAGAGCCGTCTTCGTTTGAGTATATCAGAGCGTTGAGGTTTCCGAGATGGATGCTCACATCAAGCGGTTCGTCGTTGTCGAAGCTCATAATGTTGATTTTGTCAAGGTAGTATGCCTTCCCGCTCTCGTCGACGGCAATTCTGCCCATACCACCGCCCTTGCGATTTGAGTTGACATCGACTTCCCAGATTCCGAAGGAGCTCGTTCCAACAGTTGTGAACTTGCCGCTGTCACATTCCGCAGTAATCAGAACATACACAACATCGTCGCCAACTGCTGCCGAGTCTACACTCACGGTGACCCCGTCCGAGGTTTCGCTCAGTCCGATATACTGGCTCAGGCTTGCAATCGTCTCGTAGTGCTCGTCGCTCATCTCTTCGCCGGTGACTTCTTCCCATCTGGTCTTGAACCAGCCGTCGATGCTGTCGCTGGCGGCGACGAAGCCGGCACCCATCAGGAGCACCACCGCCATTACTGCCACAAGCACTATAGGAAGCTTCCGATATACTTTCTTCACAATTATATTTTCTCTTCCAAGCTTGGTGTTCGTAAGTGAACAGACCCTGTCGTCGCTCACCGCCGGAGCCTCTTCAAGCCTTGTGCTTTCATCGCTGTAGCAGTCAAAAATGTCCCGGATATTCATATTCATTTTGTGAGACCTCCATTCTCAAGAATTTCTTTCAAGCTGTTCCGTCCACGGCGGAGCCTCGACTTGACCGTTTCAATTTTGGTGCCGGTTTCCTCCGAGATTTTCGCCACCGTCTGGTTGTAATAGTAGTACCGGATAACCGTTTCCCGCTCATGCCGCTTGAGCTTCTTAAGAGCGAGCCTGAGCTCCCGAGCCTGTTCTTCTTTTTCGAGATTCAGAAACTCCTCCGGAACTGCGATGAAGTCGCCAAGATCTTCTTCAATCTTTTCGTCCAGGCTTTCCGTCTGCAGCCTCTGAGCCCGTATGTAGTTTTTTGCCTTGTTTCTGGAAACAGTGCCGAGCCAGCCTTTCAGGTGAGAGGAAGTGAGCCGATTCCGGTTCTGCCACAGCTCAAAGAACACATCCGATGCCAGCTCTTCGATGACTGCGGTGCTGTTGAAATCCCTCAGCTGATTCGCAATCACCGCCGAGACATACCGGTTGTACTTGAAAATAATCTCCCCGAGAACATCCTCATCGCCGCTCCGAAGCCTTTTCACAAGCCGCTGATCGTCCATAACTCACCCTCGCTTTCTTTTGGATTTCACTATAATAGACACGGGAATTTGTGTTTTGGGTGCAAAGACTTTCAGCAAAAGCTGAAAGTCGAAAGTTTGGCAAAGCCAAACTTCCAATGCTATTCTAAAGCAAAAAAGGCTTCCCGTCAAGGAAGCCTGTAGGGGCAGATATTATCCGCCCGTTACTCTGTCGTTGATTTGCGGGCGGATAATATCCGCCCCTACATAATTAGCCAAAGTCAATCATTGTCCCCTCAATCATCTCTCCGAACACATCCACAAAGTAGAGATAATCCACCTCGTCAAGGTCAATGATCACTGCCCACTGGCGGTACCAGTGCTTTTCGTCACCGTCTGAGGGCGTAAGACCGTCTACGATTCCAGTGTACTGCCAGCCACCTTCGGTGGCAACTTCGCTTCCGTCTTTCATGACGGCAATCACGTTGAGTGCTCCTTTGCTGAAATCAACCACTGAGGTGTCAATAAGATAGCTGATGCCGAACTCAGAAATCGTAAATTCAGAGATTCCCTCGATGCCGGTATCAATAGTGACGTAGGTGACGTCCGCAACATCAACCGTGAAGTCAATGGTCCAAGGACCGCCGATAAAGACCTTGTTGCCGTCCTCGTCGTAATAGTATGCCCTGCCGTAGTTGAATGAGCAGTTAAGCGTTTCGACATCATCGCCAATGGTGCTGTATTGGGCGACATAGAGCGAATAGTATGCGCCGTCCTGAACATAATTCCAGCCAGGGCGATGCCCATAGCTTGCCATGTTGGCGTTATCAATGTCGAAGACAACACGCTCAAAGTACCACTCTGCACCAGAACCCTCCATCTCCATAAAGCTCTCGCCCTCAACCTTGACGAGGAAGTACATCTCGTTCTTACTTGCCATAGCCGAGTCAACGGTGACGGTGATGTCAGACTCAATAGTGCCGGAGGCGTCTATCTCCTGCATGGAGTTCTGTGTGGCATCAGCATCAGACTGAACATAGCTGACCGAGCCGTCAACGCAGTTTCCAGCACCATCTGAGAAGTAGATGTAATCAACTTCACTCACGTCAATAGGCGTTTCCCACTGACTATACCAGTGCTTACTGCTTCCGTCTTCTTCTAAATAGCCGGTGCCGGTAAATGTACTGATCTCCGTGCCGTCTTTCATGACAGCGATTACTATACCGCACGGATTCGCTTCGGAAGCGGCTATGTAGCTGACCTCGAATTCGTTGATTTCTAGTTCTGAGATTCCGACAATATCAGTGTCAAGAGCTATAGTAGTCAGCTCGCTCACATCAACCGTGAAATCAAAGCTCCATGAGCCGTTGATGACTATGTCTTTATCTTCTTCATCGTAGTTGGAATGAAGTGCGCCCATGCTGAGGGAGCAGTTAAGTGTAGTGACGTCCTCGGGCAGGGTGTCATAGCTACATTCCCAGAGCCAATAGTAAACGCCGTCCTCTTCGTAGTGCCAGTCAATATGGCTGCTGTAAGCGGCGACCTCGGCATTTTTTATGCCAAAGTAGAAATGCTCGAAGTACCAGTATTCGCCTTCAACCAGTACGTCCTGGAGGCTTTCGCCCTCCATTCTGAGGAGGAAGTACATTTCATTCTGGCTTGCCATTGCAGAGTCGATGGTGACGGTAATTTCGTTTGAAATCTGGCTTGAGTCTATCTCCTGGCTGAATCCGTCGATAACCTCAAGCTGTCCCTGAGACATTTCTTCGCCGGTGAGCTCCTGCCATCTGCCCTGGAAGAAGCTTGTCAGGCTGTTGCTGGCGGCTGCAAACCCCGCCCCCATAAGGAGCACAGCCGCAACCACTACAGCGAGCACTATCGGTAATCTATGATGTTTTTTCTCCATAAAAACGTTTTCCTTTCCGGCTTTAGCGTTAGCCAAAGCATAAATTCTGTCACTGCTGACGGCGGGGGCTTTTTTGAGCCTGATTTTCTCCTCGCCGTAGCTGTCGAGAAGGTCGCTGTAAAGTTTTCTCACTTTGTGAGACCCCCTTTTTCTAAGATTTCTTTGAGCTTCGCCCGTCCTCTTTGAAGCCTTGTCTTGACGGTGGCGACGTTAATGCCGGTCTCTTCGGCGATAATTGCAACCGTCTGGTTATAATAGTAGTACCGAAGAAGCACCTCACGCTCGGGCTTGCGGAGCTTATCAAGAGCCGATTTGATTTCTCTTGCCTGTTCTTCTTTTTCAAGCCGGGAGAAATTGTCCGAGAGGTCAATGATGTTCTCAGCGGTAGTTTCGTCAAGGCTCTCAAATATGATTTTCTGGGAGCGTATGTAGTTCTTCGCTTTGTTTCTCGCAACGGCTGAAAGCCAGCCCCGGAGGTGGGAGGTTTCAAGAGTGCCTCTGTTCCGCCAGAGCTCATAAAACACATCCGCTGAAAGCTCTTCGATGACGGTGGTGCTTCCGAAGTCCCGCAGCTGATTTGCAATCACCGTAGAAACGTAGCGACTGTACCCGGAAACAATCTCCCGGAAAGCCTCTTCGTCGCTTGAAGCGAGTTTACGAAGCAGCCTCTTATCGTCAATCATCACCATCACCTCTTCCGAATTGATTTGAAAACGTTTTCATACTTATAGACACAGAATTTTTGTGGGTGGATTCAAAAAATACACAAAAACCAACCCCAACTCAAAAGAGTCGGGGCTGGATTAAAAACTAATCTTTAAAATCTTCTGCTTCAATAGTTTTAGTGAACTCCGCCGGAGTGAGAACCCGGACGGATGAACCTTTGAAGTCTTTTGTGTTGCGGGTTATGATGCAATCAATTTTACAACGTATTCCTGTTTCAATCATAATAGCATCTTCAAAGTCTGAAACATCGGAAGTCAGTGCATGAAATATATCTTCCGATGTAGTATCGAGAAGCATCACAATTGAAAGTAGCTTATTCAAATGCGCTCTGCTTTCTTCTTCGCTGTGGATATATCGGCGAGTGAGATAGTGAATATCAGCTGCCGATTTTGCAGTTATGCACCCGTCAAATTCACCCATGATCGCCAGGCGAAGAACAGCATAAGCATCGTCAAAAAACGGCTGCCTGTTCTGAAGAAAATCCATTATGACGCAAGTATCAATCAAAGCGGTCATATCTTGCTGAGCCTCTCTTCTCTTGCCTCTTCAAGAGTAATAGTATCAGGGATACTGCCTGCCAGTTCGTCGAGAATTTTAAGCTTATCTTGATACGGAGAAGTGAGTTTGGCAATGGTTTTGCCGTTGCGGGTGATGTAGACATCCTCAGTGGCTGCCAGCACGAGATATTTGCCGAGATTAGCTTTAAGTTCTGTTGCTGTAATAGACATGGTGATGCCTCCTTTCAGGTTCTGATAATAGTATACCACAATCGGACGATTTCGTCAATAGTTTCGGACGATTTTCAATAAAAACCAGCCCCAACTCAAAAGAGTCGGGGTTGGATTCAGTGATATTCTTTTCAGAAATTACCCTTCGGTATGAGACTCGTCGTTGACATGGATTTCATCCATAGCCTCTTCGGCTGCTTCCTGGATGTCCTCGGCTACTTCAGCGGCTGCTTTGAGAGTTTCGTCGACAGAATCTGGAACCTCGGGTTTGTCCTCGTCGTCTTCTTCGTCCTCATCGTCCCACTCGATAGTGTACTCCGCTTCATGACGCTCCTCGAGCTTTTCGGCAACCTTGTCAGCGATGATGGAAGCCCATTCGCTTGCCTTGTCGGCAGCAATGACAATGCCGCTCATGACGCCGTCAACGATGCTGTTGACCGCTTCGGAAATATCCTGACCGTGACCTTCGTCGCAGCAGTCGCATTCGTCATCGTCGCACTCGTCCTCGTCGCATTCGCACTCGTCGTCGCACTCGTCGTCCTTTTCACATTCGTGGTCGCAGGTGCACTCCTCGCCGTCCCATGCTTCGCAATCCTCGCACTCGCACTCGTCGATGTCGTCAAGACCCTCGAAATCCTCGGTGTCGTCGACTTCCTCGCTCTCACGGAGCTTCTTTGCAAGAGAGAATCCAAGTGCTGCCGCAGCTGCAGCTGCACCTATACCAAGAGCTATTTTAAATACATTACCCATCTGAAAACATCTCCTTCAGTTTTTCTTAAGTTAAATATAGCACACATTTGAGAAAAATGCAATACCCCATTTACATATTACCGGTCAAAAACATGATTATGGTGGTCGCAGCCAAGGGTGCAGTCTCACACCGCAAAATCCTGTCTCCGAGCCAGACCTTCCTGATGCCGCTTTCTTCGAGAATTTCTATCTCGCCCGGCTCAAATCCGCCTTCCGAGCCGATAAACAGCCCGATTTTCTGAGCTTTACTGATCTCTATGTCTCTGAGACTGACTCCGCCTTTTTCGTAGCAGACGATTCCCAGATCCATTCTTGCCATTTCGCTGACGCACCTATCAAAGCTCATTATGTCCGAAACCTCGGGGATAATTCCACGCCCCGACTGCTTCGCCGCTTCGAGAGCTATCTTCTGGAGCCGCTCTCTTTTCGATTTAAACCGCTCATTATCCGGTCTTGAAATGCACCTTTTTGTCAGCACCGGGCAAATTCTTACGACACCAAGCTCAACCGACTTCTGGACGATGAGTTCAAGCTTGTCGAGCTTCGGCATCGCCATGAATAGGGTCAGCTGAATATTCGGTTCGTTCGACGGCGACTCGCTGATGACTTTAAGTGTAACGTCCTCCCGGGTTATCCCGATAATCTCGCACTGATAGTCGATCCCATTCCGGCAGACGGTGAGCTCATCCCCGACAGCCATCCGAAGCGATTTTCCGATGTGAACGGCATCGGACCCGTCGATAGTTATAATCCCGCCGCTTGGCGGCTCTGAAACAAAGAATCTCGGCATCATATTCCCTTTCCGAAAAATCTGTACTTAAATTATAATCTTATAGCCGTTGATTTTCAAGAGGAAATTTCAGATTTCGTTCGTATTTCACTGTGATTTCACAAACGGAGGGGCGCACTTCTTGTCTCCCCCTCCGGGGGAGATGTCAGCGAAGCTGACAGAGAGGGTGCGTATTCCCTCTTGCATATCTCCCCAAAATGTGCTACACTATAACAAACAACTCAATTCGGGAGGAGAGATACTATGCGCAGAGACAAGATTAACTACTACCTCGACATCGCAGATGCGGTTTCGGAAAGGGGAACATGCTTAAGACGGAGATATGGTGCTGTAATCGTCAATAACGACCAGATTATTTCAACCGGCTATGTCGGTGCGCCACGTGGCAGAAAAAACTGTTCGGATCTTGGCTATTGTGTCCGCACTCAGCTGAATATTCCGAGAGGCGAGAGATATGAGCTCTGCCGTTCTGTCCACGCCGAAATGAACGCCATCATCAACGCATCTCGTGAGAGCATGATAGGCGCATCGCTCTATCTTTGCGGACGGGAAGCGGACACCGGGGAGTACATAAAAAATTCCTCCTGCTGCTCGATGTGCAAGCGTGTCATAATCAATGCCGGAATCGAACGGGTAATAATCCGTGATGACGATGAAAACTATCGTGTTATCGACGTTTTCGATTGGGTGCTGAATGACGATTCGATTGAGGGAAAGTTCGGATATTAAATGACTGAGATTTTTGAAACAAATTCGGCTGATGAGACAATAGCTCTGGGAGAGGCTGTGGGAAGGCTTCTTCACGGCGGCGATGTTGTGGCTTTTCGTGGAGGGCTTGGAGCCGGGAAGACCACATTCACCCATGGTCTGGCGGTTGGTCTGGGGCTTCGTGACGACGTCAGCAGCCCGACATTCGCCATTGTCAACGAATATTCCGAGCCCCGCAAAACTCCTCTTTATCACTTCGATATGTACAGAATTGCAGACCCGGATGAGCTTGAATCGATAGGCTTCTATGACTATCTTGGCTCCGACGCCGTTCTGGCAATAGAGTGGAGCGAAAATATAGCAGCTGAGCTCCCCCAAGATACGATAATTATAGATTTCGAAGTGACGGGCGAGAGCTCCCGGAAGATAACAATAATCGGAGATGACAGATTTGATAATATTAGGAATTGATACCTCCGGCAAAACCGCATCCTGCGCCGTTTATCGTGACGGAATAGTCTTGGGTCAGACCACGGTTTACACAAAGCTCACCCATTCCCAGGTGATTCTGCCGTTTGTTGAGCGGCTTCTTTCTGACACAGAGCTCACCATCGGTGACATTGACCTCATAGCCGTTTCGAACGGTCCCGGCTCATACACTGGGCTCAGGATAGGAGTTGCGCTTGTGAAAGGTCTTTGTGCTGTGGGTGGCAGCTGCGTCGGAATTTCGACTCTTGAGGCGCTCGCTGCAAATTCGCTTGCCGCAAAGGGCACCATCTTCTCACTGATGAAAGCCCGCCCGGAGGTTGTCTATTTCGGAGCGTATTCCTCCGACGGCGGGAAGCTGACGGTGGTCAAGCCGGACGATGTCACCGGCTATGAAGCCGTGAAAGCTCTTGCGGAAGAGACTGCGGGCGACATCATCCTCACCGGCGACGCAGCCGAAGAAATAAAGCAGAAGCTTTTTGCAGAAGAAGACCGAGTCCGCTTGGCACCGGTTCAAAACAGGCTTCAACAAGCTACCGGAGTGATTTCTGCGGCTTTATCCCATTTGGATGAAGCTGGAACTGCAGAAGATTTAAGGGTAAGATATTTGCAGGTTACTAAGGCGGAGAAAGATTTAAAAGATAACCCCTCAGGCGCTTCGCGCCAGCTCCCCTAAGCGTAGGGGAGCCATGAGTGATTCTATATAACATTTTATGAAAGGTGAAGACAACTATGAAAATCGGAATTGGAAATGATCATGCGGGTGCGGAGCTGAAGATGGAAATCCGGAAGCACCTTGATGAAATCGGAGTCGATTATATCGATTATGGCGTTGCGCCTGGCGAGAAGATTGATTATCCTGACGCAGCGGAGATGGTCTGCCGTGAGGTTGTCGCCGGAAATGTCGATCGTGCGATTTTGATATGCGGCACCGGCATCGGAATCTCGATAGCGGCGAACAAGATAAACGGCATCCGTGCCTGCGCTTGCTCGGACGCTTTCTCGGCAAAGTACACCCGTCTTCATAACGACGCCAACGCCCTCTGCCTCGGCGGCAGGGTAGTAGGACCAGGTCTTGCAAACGAACTCGTCGACATCTTCCTCACCACAGACTTTGAAGGTGGACGGCATCAGAGAAGGGTTGATCTCATAACCAAGCTTGAAGAGAAGTATTGATTTCTCATAAAAATTGCCTCCCCACAATTTGTGGAGAGGCTTTTTTTATTCATTCCAGTATCCGTCCCTGATGAGCTTATCCCAAACCGGCACGACAATCTTAACATTTCTCATGCCTTGGCGGGACTTCATCGGCTGGGTTATCTGGCAGACATAGCCGTCTTCCATGAGCTTCTGAAGTGCGTCCCGGATGCTCTCCTCAGGGACGCCGTTTCTTTTTGAAACTGCGGAAATAACAGTTCTGAATGTCGGCACAACATTCGGTTTATTCGCAATGCGGGCGAAATTCGAGATAATCATCATGCTGTAGCTCTTCTGGAGGATGTCTTCTGTGGGAAGAGTCACAACCTTCGTGGCTGCGAGCTGGAGCTGACGGGAGAATGAGCCCTTGATACCATATACGACCACCGTCTTTCGCAAGGTCTGATTTATGTACTTCACAACCGACCGAAAATGTCCGTCACCGGTGAAAATAATGATTGCGTCGACGTTTTTGCGGTGGTTTACCGTCTGGTAAATATAGTCGAGCATGATGAAGTCGGTCATGTCCTTTTTGCGGTGAGAGTCGGTGTTGCCGGTCTCAACTATTGTGTTGGTGACTGTACGAAGCTTTGGGAGCTCTGCGCTTATTTTCGGTTCCGAAAAGTCGCCGAACACCATGACATCCTTAAGATCATATTCTTTCTCAAGCTCCTTGCGCCATGCAAGCGGATCGGTGTCTATGCTGTAAAAATTCTGATATGTATAATACCAATATTCGTAATCAACGAATGCTATTGCTGTTTTTCTTTTCTTAAAGATACTCAAAGTTTACCTCCTTTCAAATGAATTTTTTTGGGGGACTAGTCCCCGCAGACTCGTAGAATTGCAAGAGCAAACATCTTTGCGTTGAGGACGAGCTGATCGAGCTTTATAGACTCATCAGCTGAATGCATGTGGTTGTCCTCACCCATAAATTCCGCTCCGAATGCAACTCCGCCTTCTATATCATGAACGTAGGTGCCGCCGCCGATTGCAATGCACTCGCCCTTTTCGCCGGTTACCTCTTCGTAAACGCCAAGAAGCGTCTTTACGAATGGGCTGTCCGATGGGACATAGTGCGGCTCCATACCCATGCTTCTGTGGGTTGCGAAGCCTTTTGCTTCGAGTGCGGGCTTATATACGCTCAGAATATCGTTGACAGTAAAGCTTACGGGAAGCCTGATGTCGTTACAGCCGGTTAATTTGCCGTTTTCGTAATCCAAAATGCTCAGTAGGCATGTCAGCTCGCCCGACTGCTCATCACTGAAGTCGATTCCGACGCTCTTGCCGTTAGTCTCGCCATAAGGGAAGAGCTCGCAGAGTGCTGCAATCTTCTTGCCGATCTCGCCATCAAGACTTAGCTTATTCAGAAGTTCAAGAAGAGCCGTGACCGAATTCTTTCCCATGCTTGGCATCGATGCATGAGCACTCACGCCGTGGGCTTCTATCCTGATGCAGTCGCCGCTCTCAGAAAGCGCAAAGCCGACTTCTGAATTGAGTTCAGTAGCAGCTTTCGAGATTTCGTCTGCACTGACATTCTTCACAACTGCCGAAGCCAGCTCCGGAACGGCATTGACAATCTTTCCGCCATGGAACTCCACGAGAGTTCTGCCATCCTCTGCGGGGATTTCGCACTCAAATGCGCCTCTTATCATGCCCTTTTCGATGTTTATGACCGGGTAGTTGCCATCGGGAGTGAATGAATACTTGGTCGGCTTCTCCTTCGAAAAGTAGTATCTCATGCAGCCTGAGCCGTTCTCCTCGTTGGTGCCTAAGATAAGGCGGACGCCCTTCTTGAGCGGGATTTTCAGGTCTTTCAAGGCTTTCATAGCATAGATAACCGAAACCGCCGGACCTTTGTCGTCGATAGCGCCTCTGCCATAGAGCTTGCCGCCTGAGATTCTTGCAGTGTAAGGATCGCTTGTCCATCCGGTTCCCTCCGGAACGACATCAAGGTGAGCAAGAATTCCAAGCTCCGGCTCGCCGTCAGTGAAAGTGACCGTTCCGGCATAGCCGTCAAAATTCTTGGTCTTCATCCCGAAGCTTTCGCAGATCGCCAGCGCATGGTCAAGGCACTCCCTTACCGGCACACCAAACGGCGCACCCTCGGCTGCCTCCTGCTGATAGCTCGGGAACGAAATCAGTTCCGATAAAGTCTCAATCATCTCGCCCTCAAGTGAGTCGATGTAGGCAAAGAGTTTTTCTTTAGTATTGTTGTCCATAATTATGCTTCTTTCTTTACTTCAACTTCTTCATCACCATGCACGAGATAGGCGGGACGAATACTCCCTCGCAATATGTCGCAAGCGGCGTCAGTGATGCTTTTATGTCGGCGATATGGAGCTGCCATTCGCCGTCGGGAAGCCCTATCATCTTGGCTCTCGGAATCGGGTTCACGAGTATCAGCAGCTCTTCATTCTCGTCAAAAAGATGAACCATGATCGTTCCGTCGGGAGAGGGAAGAGTCTCGCTGTGTGAAAGAATCTCAGTTCTAAGGCTGAGCCTCAGCAGGTGATGAGCCTTTCTGAAAGCGATGAGCCCCTTGTAGTAGTCGACTGTCAGCTTGTTTTCAGCGATAGACCACCACTTAAGAGAATTGACACTGTCCGGCGAACGGTAGCTGTTTCTGTCGTAGTCGCCGTTGCCGAGCGGCTTTGAACGCAGGAACTCCTGCCCCGCCTGGATAAACGGAATTCCCTGAGCCAGGAACACAAGAGCTGCTGCAAGCCTTGCCATCTTCCGGCGATCTCTCTCATGAGCGCTGCTCGAAACGGCTAGCTTGTCCCATAGGGTCAGGTTGTCGTGAGCTTCGACATAGTTGACTATCTGGCAGGGATTGCAGTTCCAGTCTTGCTTGCCGAGTAATCCATCCGCAACCGACTGCTTCAGGTGGAAATTCCCACTTATGTAGCCGGTGGCTTTGTCGACAAAGGTTCCGCCCTTGATTGCGTCACGGTAGTTGTCGTTGAAATATGCGGCATAGGGAGTCATGTAGGAATTGAATTTGTTTGCGGACTTCTCGCCCTCAAGCGCCGAATCTCCGCCTGTCCAGCCCTCGCCATAGAGAATCACATTCGGATTTATTTCGGTCAGCCGCCTTGAAATTTCGTTGATAGTATCAATGTCAAGGCAAGCCATCAGGTCAAACCGGAAGCCATCGACTTTATATTCCGTCGCCCAGTATACAACAGAATCGACGATGTATTTTCTCACCATCGCCCTCTCAGAAGCGATTTCATTTCCGCAGCCGGAGCCGTTAGAGAGCTTGTGGTTCTTGAATCTGTAGTAGTATTCGGGATAGGCTTTGCTGAGGTAGGAATCCATAGATTTGAACGTGTGATTGTAAACCACGTCCATAACAACGCCGATGCCATTTTTGTGGAGCGAGAGAACCAGCTCCTTATACTCCCTGATTCTCACCGACGGGTCGAAAGGATCCGTCGAATAGGAGCCCTCGGGAATATTGTAGTTCTCCGGATCGTAGCCCCAGTTGTAGGAGCTTTCGGGATGCGCTTCGTCCAGCCGGTCAAAGTCGAATACAGGCATCAGCTGAACGTGGGTGACGCCAAGGTCTTTGATATGCTCGAGGCACGTGGGCTCGCCTCCGTGAGTGCAGCTGTCTTCAACCGTGAATGCCGTGAACTTGCCACGTTTCTCCGGCTCAATTCCGCTTGATTCGTCAACCGAAAAATCTCTCACGCTGACTTCATAGATAATGGCGTCGGTGTTCGCTTTTAGAGGAACATAGCCATAGTCATCCCAGCCGTCGGGATTGAGAGTTGACGGGTCGATGATGCAGCCTTTGTCGCCGTTGACGCCTGCAGCTCTTGCATATGGGTCGACGCCCTCGCTAGTCTTGCCGCCGTAGGTGTACATATAGGTGTAGAAAACGCCATAGAGCGATTCCGGGTGGGTGTATCTCCAGACACCGAGATCGCTTTTTGTCATAGCAGCGCAGAGATGGGGATGCTCGTCCTCATTGTGCTTATATAAGCAGACCGCAACAGCGTCCGCCTCAGGAGCCCAGACAGAGAATTCAGTCTCACAATCCGAAACCTCCGCCCCTAAAACCCCGTCATACCTGAAGTTTGAATCAATATATTCTGCCTTTTTGGAATCCATCGTATTCCCCCAGTGGTTGTAGTGAAGTTTGGGCTTCGCCCAAAATAGAACCCCTCCACCACCGCCTTCGGCGGCGGTCCCCCTCCCCTTGACAGGGGAGGCTTAGATTCGCACAATTATGGCTCCCCTGCCAAGGGGAGCTGTCGCCGAAGGCAACTGAGGGGTGCAAGTTTCGCTGAAAGCAAAACCTGGATATATAGTCATTATATATTATAACTCATTCCGCAACATTTTTCAAGCCCATTGTGACAGTAAGCTGAAAAACGAAAGCGAATACATGAAAAATATTGTGAATAGGGTTGACTTTTTCCGACTAACATTGTAAAATATATCAGTCTGCGAGTAAGCTATACGGTAGCGGACGACGTGAGTTTTCACGTCGGATGAGGAAAGTCCGAGCATCACAGAGCAAAACAGCTGATAACGTCAGCCGAGGGCGACCTTAGGGAAAGTGCAACAGAAATAAACCGCCTGGGTTACCAGGTAAGGATGGAAAGGCGAGGCAAGAGCTCACCGGAGCGTGGGAGACCACGCTGCCATGTAAACCCTGTTTGATGCAACACCGTTTGGAACGGAATGCCAACGCCTGCTCGGCGGGTATTCTGTAATAGGTGGCTTGAACTTCCTGGCGACAGGAAGTCTAGATAGATTGCCGTACACGACAGAACTCGGCTTACAGGCTTGGTCGCAGAAAATGAATATTAACCTTTACAAAAGGAAAAATAAAAATATTATCCCGCTTTTTTTGGCGGGAGGCGGAGGCTTTTATGCTGAAAAACAAGAAAATAAGAACTCTTTTCTGTCTTCTGACGGCTCTCGGAGTTCTCTTCGCATTTTCGGGCTGCGGAGATAGTTCAAAAACAAATAGCGACACCACCACAAGCTCTTCCGGCAGCTCAGAAACGGTTGAAAGCGGAACGAAGAGCGGCGCAAGCGACATAACTCTCGGTTTGGGCGATGGCGACACCTACATCTCAAGAGAAGACTACACCCTCCTCGGCGACTATTACTACTTCGAATCTTATCGCATTGAGACGGAGGATGGAGTGCTGACCGAGCTCGGGCTCGACATGTATCTCAACTACGATGAGGAAAACAGCTACACCGATGCCGACGGCGTTCTCGCAATCTATTATGAAGATGGCGTCATGACCGGTTATGAGGCTTATGTCGGAATCAACCCCATCCGCCAGACGGTCAGCTATCAGGTCGCAACCGATTCGACATATTACACCTGCATCTGCCTCGACAGCGACGGAAATATAACCGAGGTTGTCTGGGAAAACTATGTCTATAACTCCGAAACCGGCGTCACCACCTACTACACCGGCAGCGAAACCTATTATGAGAGCGCCGCAACCGAGCGCAGCTATCAGGAGGAATACACAGTTTCGGATGACGGCATTCTTACTCTCTCGAAGACCACAACCAAGGAATACGACGAAGACGGAAACGTAACCACAAACGAAACGGTTGAATATTAAAATCAGGCAAATCTGAGGCTCTATAAGTTCGCTTTTCTTGGGCAAAATGCCTCTTGACAGTTTGACTTGAAAATGCTAAAATAAAATCACAGTGAGTTGCAAACGGCGTAAATCCGGCTGTTTGCAGCTCTTTTTTGTTTGTAAAAATATACTTATATTATACGGAGGACTCTATGGAAGAGAAAATTCAAACAAACAAGATGGCGACTGTGCCCGTCCCGAAGCTTATGCTGTCAATGGGCATACCAATGATTCTGTCGATGATGCTTCAGGCGCTCTATAACATTGTTGACAGTGCCTTTGTCTCGAATATTGCAGAAACCGGCGAGCAGGCTTTAAATGCCCTGACTCTTGCATTTCCTCTGCAGATGCTCATGGTTGCAATCGGCGTCGGAACAGGTGTCGGTGTAAATGCGCTTATGGCAAGGTGCCTTGGGCAGGGCAACAAAGAAAAGGCGAGTGAGGTTGCCGGAAACGCACTGTTTTTAGGGTGTGTGATCTATATTGTGTTCCTGCTTTTCGGACTGTTCGGCGTCAAATTCTATATCGGAACCCAGACCGACAATCCTGAAATTTACGAAATGGCGGTTTCCTACCTGCAGATTTGCTGTACCATTTCAATGGGTATCGTATTTTACTCAATTCTTGAGAAGCTTTTGCAGGCAACAGGTAATGCACTCTATTCGACAATCGCTCAGGTTGCCGGAGCTTTGACCAATATTATAATGGATCCCATCATGATTTACGGTCTTCTCGGTTGCCCGGAATTTGGAGTTCAGGGTGCTGCATATGCAACCGTTATCGGTCAGCTCGTTTCATTCGCATTGGCACTTATATTCCATCTTAAGGTCAATAAAGACATATCGAAGAGCATCCGTTACATGAAGCCTTCGTGGCAGATAATCAAGGGAATCTATACGATAGGACTGCCTGCCATAATTGCACAGGCTCTCATGTCGCTTATGACCTATGCGCTGAACGTAATACTTGTTCAGATAAGCGAGCAGATGGTAACGGCATATGGTCTCTTCTACAAGATTCAGCAGTTCATTCTCTTTGCGGCGTTCGGTCTTCGTGATGCCATAACTCCTATTGTATCATATAGCTATGGCATGAACGACAAGAAACGTATCAGGGACGGCATCAAGTACGGTATGCTTTACACGGCGATGATCATGATTGTGGGAACCCTTGTTGTCGAGCTCCTTGCGAACCCGCTTTCGAGTATCTTCGGACTTTCCGGCGAAACTCAGAAGCTCTGCATTGAGGCAATGCGCATAATCGGCATAAGCTTTATCTTAGCCGGTGCAAACGTTGCTTTTCAGGGCGTGTTCCAGGCTCTTAACGGAGGAACGGAATCATTGGTTGTTTCCCTTTGCAGACAGCTCATATTCGTTCTTCCCGTTGCATGGGGACTGACACAGGTAGTCAAGGCTACAGGGCTTAACTGGGTAGTTTGGATCACATTCCCGTTAGCTGAGCTTGTTACAGTCATAATCGCTTTCTTCCTGATGAGAAGAATTCAGAAGAAGATTCAGTTCTGACAATATCAAATTCCGATAATTATTTCGCAGAGATTTCGTGCAGGTAGACTTGCACGAAATTTTCTTTATCGCCGCTTAACGCAAAATAAATCGGGATTTTATGAAAATTTACTTGCAACATCTGCTGTTTTCTGGTATGCTATAAGTTGGTGATATAAAAAATGCCTTCTACTTATGCACATTATGTACTCGGAAGAGATCTTCTCCGCCGGTACTCGGAGGATGCCAGATCCGTCCTTCGGAATAATCTCAAAATCTATCAGATAGGGCTTCATGGTCCTGATATTCTTTTTTATTATAAGCCTCTTACAAAGAACCCGATAAGACAGCTTGGCTCGGACATTCACGAAAGACCGGCAGCTGAGTTCTTTACTAACGCAGCTTCGGTTGCAAATTCCGCCGGAAATGAGGAAGAGCGAAACCGCAGACTTGCATATGCCTTGGGATTTGTCGGGCACTTTGCACTCGACAGTATGTGTCACGGCTATGTTGAGAAGAAGCTCACTGTCAGCGGAGTCACTCACTCGGAAATCGAGGTCGAGTTCGACAGGTATCTCATGACAAACGACGGACTGAACCCCGTCACGCATCATCTCACGGGTCATATCCACCCGACGGATGAGAATGCCCGGATAATGTCTTTGTTCTATGATAGTGTTTCCGAGAAGGAAGCAAAAGTGGCGATACGTTCTTTCGTCACCTACAATGGTTTACTGGTCGCACCTAATGACGTGAAGCGACTTCTGATATATTCCGTTCTTGCGGCGTCCGGTAATTATAAGGGTATGCACGGAATGGTCGTCAATAAAAAGCCCAATCCGAAGTGTGAGGACTCAAACCTGAGGCTTTCGAAGCTTATGAAAAAGTCGGAAGAGCTCTGTCTTGAACTCAGCGACAATTTTCTTAAGTTCGCTGTTGGCGAAGAGGAGCTTCTCCCGTGGTTTGAGAAGAACTTCGAAAAGGGCGACGACTGGCAATCTATTCCGATACTAACCGCTATGGAGGAAAGACATTATGAAGTTTAAAATGACTCCGCAGGAGAAAAAGTGGGTTCTCTATGACGTCGGAAATTCGGCGTTTACGATGCTTGTGGCAACCTTGCTGCCGATATATTTCCACGTCCTTGCGGCAAACGCAGGAATCTCGGAAACCGATTATCTGGCATACTGGGGTTACACCACATCCGCCGCAACAATAATAGTTGCAATTTTAGGACCGACATTGGGAACTGCATCCGACATCAAGGGCGTCAAGAAGATAATCTTCATGGCTTCGATGTTTATTGGCGCAATCGGCTGCATTGCTCTCGGATTCATCCAGTCATGGCTCTGGTTCTTGATCTTATTTGCAATCGCAAAGATTGCCTATCAGCTTAGCCTGGTTGTCTATGACTCGATGCTGACCGACATCACATCGGATGAGCGTATGGACGAAATCTCCGCTCAGGGATACGCTTGGGGCTACATAGGAAGCTGCGTGCCGTTCATCATCTGCATTGCCGTCTATGCTCTGCAGACAATGGGAATCCTGCCGATAAGTCTTGCAGCTGCTATGGCTATCGACTTTGTGATCACCGCCGTGTGGTGGGTTGCAATGGCTTTGCCACTACAAGCAGGTTCACTATGTCGAAAAGACCGACAAGCCCGTTGAGTCGAGCTTAAAGCGCCTCGGCGGCGTTTTCAGAGAACTCGGACACAACAGGAAGGCTCTCTTCTTCCTCATCGCGTTCTTCTTCTATATCGATGGCGTCTACACCATCATCGACATGGCGACTACATACGGAGAATCTCTGGGACTCAGCAGTATCGGACTCGTTCTGGCACTTCTTGTCACCCAGATAGTCGCATTCCCGGCAGCGCTCGCCTTTGGAAGACTTTCAAGAAAAGTAGAGTCAGGAAGACTTCTTATAGTTTGCATAGTCGCATATTTCTTCATCGTCGTCTATGCAATATTCCTGAGACAGCTCTATCAGTTCTGGATTTTAGCAGTTGCAGTCGGACTCTTCCAGGGCGCAATCCAGTCGCTTTCACGTTCATATTTTGCAAAGATTATCCCTCCAGAGAAGTCTGGCGAGTATTTCGGAATCTATGACATCTGCGGCAAGGGAGCATCCTTCCTCGGAACCACCCTGGTTGCCGTCATCACTCAGCTTACCGACAATTCGAGCATCGGTGTCGGAGCGCTGGCAGTCATGTTCATAGTAGGCGGAGTGTTCTTCATACTGACCGACAGAACGCCTGCTGTAGAGCAAAAGTAAAGTCATGGGCTTAAAAACCGATTTGCAGATTTTAAAGACATTTTCTGACAACCCGCATGATGCCAGATACCGTCCGAAAAAGGAAATGATAAAGCTCTATATCCGGTTTCAGGTGTGGCTTGTGCTGCTCTTGGGCTTTTCGGCGCAGGTCTACATAATAGTAACCGGACCGCTTTCGATCTACTGGATAGTGATCTACTGGCGTTCAAGGGAATACTGGAAGGACCTTGGCTGGAAGATGAGATATTATTACCTTCCCACCATCCCGGTCTTCTTCCTCGGACTCTTCGTCTGCATCCAACAGTATTTCTTCACCGCAATCGGGTGGTTTGTGAATAAGTATATGTTCTACATTTAAGTCTCTCGCTGAGTTCAGCCAAAAATATTCCCGTAACCAGTTGACTTTTACCTTATTATCCACTATAATTTAAGGGAAAGGGAGGCGATTAAGGGAATGAGACCGTTCAATTATTCCGAAATTAAGAACCAGAAGTGGGATTCCGAGATGCTCGGGCTTATTGCTGCTATCTATAAAGAGGCAGGGAAGCAGGAAATGTATCTCAGGCAGCGCCCTGATGAGCTTGAAAAGCTCGTTGAGATTGCAAAAATCCAGAGTACCGAGGCATCCAACGCTATCGAAGGCATTGTCACTACCAACACACGTATCAAGCAACTGGTTCAAGATAAAACAACGCCGAGAAACCGTGACGAGCAGGAGATTGCGGGCTATAGAGATGTATTGAATGTCATTCACGAGAGCTTTGATGCTATTCCAATTACAAGAAACTATATTCTGCAGCTTCACAAAATCATGTATGGCCATATGTTCAATCCCATGGCTGGTCAGACGAAAAACGTTCAGAACTATATCAGTGCGACCTATCCCGATGGACATTCGGAAATTCTTTTCACACCGCTTGAGCCTTTTGAAACACCGGAAGCACTGGACAGGATTTGTGATGAATATAATCGTGTTATCGGAAACTTTGAGGTTGAACCGCTGATTGCAATTCCAACGTTTATTCACGATTTTCTCTGTATCCATCCTTTCAATGATGGAAACGGCAGAATGAGCCGGCTTCTCACAACCTTGCTTCTTTATCGAAATGGCTTTTATGTCGGAAAATATATTTCTCTTGAGGCAAAAATTGCAAGTCATAAAGACCTTTACTATGATGCCCTGGGTCAGTCACAAAGCGGTTGGCATGAAGCAACTGAGGACAAGACGCCGTTCATCAAGTACCTCCTCAGCACGATTCTTGCAGCATACAAGGATTTTGAAGACAGATTCTCCATCGTTGAGGAAAAGCTTCCTGCAATAGAAATGGTGCGGAAAGCAACATTGCAAAAAATCGGCAGATTCACCAAGCAGGACATCCGGGAATTGTGCCCGACCCTAAGCGTCAGCTCTGTTGAAAGCTCTTTAAGAAAGCTGGTTGACCTCGGCGAATTGAAACGTGAGGGAAAAGGCAAGAGCACATGCTACTATCGCCTGAACTGAATAGCATTGCTTTTTATGTCAACAAAACCCGCATCACTAGAGAATGGTGCGGGTTTTATAATCATGTTGCTTCAAGGTATGCAAGTATTTTCTTCAGTGTCCGGTAGTCCTCAGACTTTTGCACCTTTTCATCATCTTTGTAGAAGACAAACATCGAGTACTGGCAGAAAGCGGATATTGCGACGTCGCGGGAAAACTCCTGTCTGGCAACCACAAACTGAGGGTTACAGCTCATTTCTTTGTAGTAGGAGTTCAAAAACGCCGTTGCGGATTCGTGGGAAATATACCGCTTGCCCTCTTCATACCCGACAAACGCAAAACGTCCGAGATCCAGAAAATATGGAAGAATATCGGCATACGTCCAGTCGATAAGCCAGGCATTCCTGCCGTCAAGCAGAGCGTTTATAGGCAGAAAATCATCGTGGATGAGAGTCCGTGGTGCGGAAAAGAAACGTTCTTCAACCGCTTCAAAAACACCCTCATATCCGGGAAAATACTTCCGGGACTTCTCCCAGAACCGAAGAACCTTTCTTTCAAAATAGCTCCTGCACCCGTCAGGATTGGTGCCGGCTTCAAGATAATAGCTCTGAATCCTTGCAAGCTCCCTGCCGACTTTCATGGCATCATCAGTCGAGCAGTCTCTTGCGTCAGTTCCGTCTATAAGCGGCATGCTCACCCAGCAGTCGCCGCCGTGCTGAACAGCAGAGACTACTTGAGGAACTGAGAAGCTGTGCCCGGCGAAATACCGATCATACTTCTCTTTGTCCTGGTCAGACTTTTTCAGCACAAGATTATCGTTCAGAAGAAAGACATCATATTTTTTGTTAAGACGAGTATCAACAAATCGCCGGACAGAACCAGAAGAGAAAATCCCTGCTTTCTCAAATACCGGTGCAAATTCAGCCCATTCCTCAGCGGTAAGATTTCGGTTTTCAGTCATAGCGTAATTCTCCTGTATTTCTTGGAAGTCAAAAAATCCTCTTGACAAAGAGGAGAAAGAAGAGTATAATAATGACGTGAGGAGACGAAACTGTTGCAGCAGTTTAGGCACAACCTCAGAAATTAAGTACTTGCAGATTGACCGTAAACCACTAACCTAGGTTGCGGTTATTTCTTTTTATTGTTGTTTTGGAAAACTCCAATTACTCCGAAGATAACAACGGCGAGCAGATTAAGGAGCGCAATGACTTCTAATACTGACACGTTATCACCTCCCTCCGTAGATAAGAGGTTTACCGTCACTCCTCATGTCACAGACATTATATCACAACCAAAAAATCTTGTCAATAAAAACCGTATCGTGTCGACTTGACGTTGCGGTTTTTCGCATTTCCTCTTGCATTTCCGGGGGAAATCATGTATCATAAGAGTACTATCTCGAAGGGAGAATAATTGTGTATCGGCTTATTACTTCGGACGGACATGCCAGAAGAGGCGAGTTCACAACCGTCCACGGCGTGATTCAGACGCCGGTTTTTATGAACGTCGGAACTGCGGCGGCTATCAAGGGAGGAATCTCCTCAGTAGATCTCGAAAGCCTCAAATGCCAGGTTGAGCTCTGCAATACCTATCATCTTCACTTAAGACCCTCGGACGAGGTTATATATAAATTGGGCGGGCTTCATAAGTTCATGAACTGGCACAAGCCGATCCTGACCGACTCGGGAGGATTTCAGGTCTTCTCGCTTGCAAAGTTAAGAAAAATAAAGGAAGAGGGAGTCTATTTCAACTCCCATATCGACGGCAGACGAATCTTCATGGGTCCTGAGGAGAGCATCCGGATTCAGTCCCACCTCGGCTCGACCATTGCAATGGCTTTCGACGAGTGTGTCGAGAATCCTGCTCCACGGAGCTACTCAAAGAACTCCTGCGACAGAACCGTCCGCTGGTGCAAACGCTGCAAGGACGAAATGCAGAGGCTCAATGCAAGGGACGACACCATCAACCCGCATCAGCTCCTCTGGGGAATCAACCAGGGCTGCACCTATGCCGACATCAGAGTCGAGCATATGAAGCAGATTGCCGATCTTGACCTCGACGGCTACGCTATAGGCGGTCTTGCAGTAGGCGAACCGGCTGAGGAAATGTATAGAATCATCGAGGCAGTCGAGCCCTACATGCCGGCTGACAAGCCGAGATACCTGATGGGCGTCGGAACTCCGCAGAACATCATCGAAGCGGTCTACAGAGGCATCGACTTCTTCGATTGCGTAATGCCATCACGTAACGCCCGCCACGCCACGATATTTACATGGAACGGCATCATGCACTTAACAAACGCTTGCTATGAGCTGGATGAAAGACCTATTGACCCCGAATGCGATTGTCCCACATGCCGCAACTTCTCCCGAGCCTACATCCGCCATCTCTTCAAGGCGAAAGAGCAGCTCGCCGGACGCCTTGCGGTCACCCACAACCTCTGGTTCTACAACACCCTGATGGAAAAGATTCGTGCCGCCATTGAAGCAGGGGAATATGAGGCTTTCAGAAACCACTATTCGGATTTGCTTGCTTCAAAGCTGGAGGACTGATATGAAAACAGTGATTTTTGACCTCGACGGGACGTTAGTCGACACTGCCGAAGATTTGGGCGACAGCGTCAGTGCGGCGCTCCGGGAGCTTGGGCTTCCTGTTCACACAACAGAAGAATATATCTCATTCGTCGGAAACGGCACTCTGATGCTCGTGAAGCGTTCTTTGCCTGAGAATCTCCGGGAGGATGAGGAGCTCTTAAACAAAGCTCACGATCTCTTCTGCAACCACTATGCCGGGCACTATCTTGATAAATCGAGAGTTTATGACGGTATTCCCGAGGTTGTGAAATCTTTGAAATCAGCCGGGCTTAAGCTCTATGTCATGACAAACAAGCCCTATCAGTTCGCAAGCAAGATAATAGATGAATGCTTTCCGGCTGGCACTTTTGAGCTGGTTGCCGGAAGCGGGCAGGGCTTCCCAAGAAAACCCGACCCGAGCTATGAGAATCACCTGATTGAGCTTTCGGGCGCTGATAAGTCAGAAGTAATCCACATCGGCGACTCGGCAACCGACGTCGAGACCGCACATAATGCAGGACTTAAGTGCATCGCTTGCACCTGGGGCTTCAGAAGCCGGGAATCCCTGATAGCTGCGGAAGGAGATTATATTGTTGATGAGCCGGGGGAGATATTAGAAATTTTAGGACTGCTTAATGCGTAATTGTCAACTAATCACATATCCCCTCTTGATTTCGTTCAAAAAATGTGTTATAATTGCTACCACAATTAAGATTATCTTTGAAGGAGGATAAATTTATGGAAGGCAGAGCAAAAACTATTGAATCGAGAAAGAATCGTAAGATCAAAATCAGCGTAATTCCCGGGCATTTTGCCACAAACCACTCGCACATCAACAACTATATCGACATGACGAAGATAAAGACCAGCCATATGATGGCGAAGGATGCAGCTTCTCAGATTGCGGCTACCTATTCTTCAACCCCAATCGACACCATCATCTGCATGGAGGGAACTGAGATGCTTGGCGCATTTCTTGCTGAAAGCCTTGCTTCCGGCGGAATCAACCAGGGCGAAGACGTCGCTGTCATCACCCCCGAGCTCAATTCGAACGGTCAGCTCATCTTCCGTGACAATATCCAGAAGATGATCTGGGGCAAGAGAGTTCTTCTTCTCATCTCGTCCGTTTCAACCGGCAAGACCATCAACAAGGCTCTTGAGTGCCTGAA
The DNA here is from genome assembly GCA_021200565.1 of Oscillospiraceae bacterium. Classification (GTDB taxonomy): domain Bacteria; phylum Bacillota; class Clostridia; order Oscillospirales; family Ruminococcaceae; genus Faeciplasma. Next base: position 339 of record JAJQGJ010000014.1, on the reverse strand, counting down.
CTACTACTCTGGCGAGCTGGTTGCCATAGCTTCCATCTTCTCGGCAATCACCGAGTCTAATGGAATCGCTGTCCACAGCGTCTTCACTCCTGACGACATCCCCGGCTACCAGACATTCGTTCAGCGTGAGTGCCCGATGTGCCAAGCTGGTCAGAAGGTTGATGCCATCGTCAACAGCTTCGGCTATTCAAAAATCTGATTTTTCCATGAAAGAGGGCGGAAACGTCCTCTTTCGGTGCGCCTTCTGCAGAGAAAACTGCCGTTCTGGTGCAATTTCATATATCGACAGAAAGACCAGCTATAAAAAGTCAATAGCAAAATAGAAGAAAAATAAGAAGG
>JAJQGJ010000021.1 GCA_021200565.1 Oscillospiraceae bacterium | reverse complement strand
GAGGTTTCATACGGGTTCTCTTTAAATTACCTGTAAATACATTATACGAGGAGTGCTCGAAAATGGTAGTCTTCTTTGAGACAATCGGAGCCGCAATGCTTGCCATTATCGTCGAAAACGTAATATTCACAACTGCATTCGGAACGAGCACTCTTATAAGCCTTTCCAAGCGTGACGGTCAGATTTTCTTCTGCGGTCTGTTTATAACCGAATTTTCCGTACTTTCGGGCATCATAGCATATGCATTTGAAGGCTTGATGCTGAAAAACACTGTTTCGGCAAGATTCATGCCGACGCTGTATATAATATCATTAGGGCTCGTTTATATCCTGACACTCTTAATCATCTGGTTCGCATCCAAAAAAGCGTTCAAACGCTTCAAAAAATATATCCATTTATCTGCATTCAACTGCACCGTTTTAAGCGTACTCTTCAATAACACACTGAACGGCGGCACATTGGGCGAAAGAGTTCTTTTCGGGCTCGAAGTGGGCTTAGGCTTCACTCTCGCCGCATACATTCTATCTGTCAATTACGAAAAGCTCAATTCGGATGAGGTTCCCGCCTCGTTCTCAGGCTTTCCGATATATGTACTGTATATAGGTATCGTCTCCATGGTGGTCTACGCACTGGGAAGATAGGAGAATCCAATGGCAAAGCAATACAAAGTAAAACACAAGCAAAAGCCGATGTTCAAGCAGAAGCGCAAAAAGGGCAATTCAGTTTTAGGCATCATCTTCATGATAATACTTCTTGCGGCACTCGTTTTTGTAGGATACAGTGTTGGAAAGCCGATTGTCGAATTTTTTGCAGGAGAGAGAAACTCCCCGACGGCTTCAACAGAAGCTTCAACCGATGCTTCCAAAGAGGCTGAAACCGACGCCACAACCACAGCTGCGACTTCCGGCACTACCGAAGCCACAACCGCAGAGCCTGAGCCGACAGTAGCAATCAGCACCAACATCTACTACATCTCTTACAGCGGCGACATTGCCGATTTTGAAAGCTATGTCTATTCCGAGGTCGACAATGCCGCATCGAATGGCTACAGCGGCGTCTGCATCGAGCTTGTTGCCGAGGGCGGAGCGGTAACCTATTCATCAGCCAACACCACCGCCACCGAATCAGGCGCAGTGATAACAGGCGGAATATCTGACTTAGGCGAATTAGTCTCAACCATCAACGACCTTGGGCTTTCTGCCTATGCAAGAATTTCGACATTGTCTGATAACATCGCCTCAACCTACGATAAAACTCTTGCCTATATGATAACAGGCACCGATACCCGCTGGTATGACGACAACACCGCAAACGGCGGCAAGCCCTGGATTTCGCCCTACAGCACTACTGCAACGGAATATATCGAAAGCCTTGTTTCGGAGATTTCCGATGCCGGCTTCATAGGGCTCGTAGCAGGCGAGATAGAATTCCCGCCATTCAGAAACTCCGACATCCGTAACTACTTCTCTGGCACCGATGTCGCTTCTTCAACACGCTATGAAACACTTATGTCATTTGCCGAAACGGTCTACAACAGCTTCGGCTCAGCAAAGGAATTCTATATTGAGGTTGACGCCGAGGATATAATTTCCGGCGACGCCGAGATTCTTACAGATGCGGATTCCCTATGCACGAGCATCATCTACGTAAACTTCAACCCCAGTAGCATCGGCACCAGAATATCAAGAGCCGACGGCACGGAGGTCTCATTTGAGGGACTCAACACTGCCTACCTTTTCAGAACGGTTTTCAATCTTATAGAAGAATCCCTGGAGGGAACCGGAGTGACAGTAATCCCGAAGATAACCGGCTGCGAGATAACCGACGATCTGCTGTCAGCAATAGAACTCATGGGCTACGATATGGCAATGATAGAGGAATAAAGCAAATCCCACCGATTTCACTCGGTGGGTATTTTTATGCTCAGACCAGAAGACATATCAATCCCGAACAGCCCTCGTTGACTATCCGCTCAACAGCCTCCCGGAGTTTTTCTCTTGCATCGTCAGGAAGCCTCGCCAGCTTCTGCTCGAGCCCTTCCTCGACAAGCTCCGATACCGACTTTCCGAAAATGTTCGTCTCCCAAATCTTAAGTGGGTCGGTTTCATAGTCGCTCATCAGGTACTGTATCAGCTCCTCCGACTGCTTCTCCGTCCCGACAATGGGCGCAACTTCAGCTGCGATGTCAGCCTTGATGAGGTGAATCGACGGCGCACTTGCAGTGAACCGGACGCCATACTTCCCACCCTGCCTGATAATCTCCGGCTCGAATGCAGTGAGTTCGCTTTCTGTCGGCATCACGATTCCGTATCCGGTCCTCTCCACCTCGTTAAGTGCCTCCGAGAACTTCTCAAGCCTGCGTCTGAAGTTCACAAGCTCAAGGATTTTTGGCATCAGTTCATCCTCAGAGCTGAGCTCCAAGCCGGTCTCTTCACTCAGAATCCTATAGAAAAGCCGATTGTCAAGCGTCACGCTGAGCCTGGCGGTTCCGTTGCCAAGATCTACTTTCGTGATTTCAGAGTTCAATACATCCTCGCAGCACCCAACCGCTTCCGAAAGCTTCTTTATGTCCCTGATATACCGAAGCTCCGGAGCGGCTTTTCTTATCGAATCGTAAAGCTCCGTCTTGAGCCAGTGCCCTTTTTCAAGGGAGCTGACCCACTTTGGCATCACAACACCTATCTCCTTGACCGGAAACGCATACAAAAGCTCGGTGAGGATATTCTCAATGTCGTCTTTCGTCATCGTCAGAGCGTTTACAGGCATCACTGGAACGCCATATTTTTCACTCATCTCAGAGCATAGAGCCCTTGCATCAGCGCTTTGCTCATTCTGAGTGTTCATAAGGACTACAAACGGCTTTCCAAGACCGCTCAGCTCGCCTATAACCCTCTCTTCACATTCCTCATATTCGTCCCTCGGAAGATCAGATACGCTGCCGTCGGAGGTGATGACGATCCCGACTGTCGAGTGCTCAGTAATCACTTTCTGTGTCCCGATCTCCGCCGCCATATTGAATGGAATCTCCGACTCAAACCAAGGTGTACGGACCATTCTCGGCGAGTCGTTCTCGATATACCCTAAGGCGCTAGGAATCACATACCCGACGCAGTCAATCATTCTCAGACTCACGCTTGCTACGTCTCCAAGCGTCACCTGCACAGCCTCCTCCGGAATGAATTTTGGTTCGGTTGTCATGATCATCTTTCCAGCAGAAGCCTGCGGAAGCTCGTCGACAGTTCTGTCTTTAAGGTATCCCTCTTTTATGTTCGGGATAACCAGACTCTCCATAAACCGCCGTATGAATGTTGATTTTCCGCTTCTCACCGGACCGACGACACCGATGTAGATGTCGCCGCCGGTTCTTTCAGAAATACTTTGATAAAGTTTATCGGTAGTCATCATATTCTCCTAATCTACAATCGGTATGAGTATCATTTTCGGTTCGCTCAGCGTCTCTTCTGTAAGATCGTTTTCATCTGTAATAGCCGTAAGCGAAGTGTGGGTTCTCTTTGCGATGTCCCATGGCTCCTCGCCCTTTTCGGCGTAGTAGAGCTTCATTGCGATGTCGCAATCCCTGTCGAGCGGGTTCGCCTCATCAACGGTAATGCCACTTATGAATCTGTGCGAGCGGCTCCCGAAGAGATAGCCTTTAAGCCTTATGTCGGCTGTAATCTCCATAGCGTTCGATGAAGTCAGCTTATAAGCCGACTGTGCAACTGTCGCATGGGCGTCGATAGAGCAATTTGTCGCCCCATCCGGGAGTTTCTTCTCGAATTCATCCGTTCCCTCGAGATAGATAGGCTTTCCGGATTCGTTCTCGGCATAGGCAAAATATGTTATCCTGCCTCGTATGGAAACGCTTCCGTCAGAGTCTGTCACCGCATCAAGCTTCCCAACCTCCGCACCGGCGCACATTACGGAAGCTATTTCGCCGTCATAGTACGTAAGAGACGCCTTGGTTCTTAAGTTTTCCGAAATCTCAGTCGGTACGCACTCGATGTCTTCTTCGCTCATTTCAAGGCTCGATTCATACATCGTCGAGTAGGCATCGGTGGCGATAAGAACGCTTTCAAACCTCATCGCAAGGCAGTTTATCTCGATGTTGAGCTCGCAGCTGACCGAATTGGCGCCGCTCTTCCCGGACGGCTTTATCTCGCAATCTGAGACATTTGCCGAAATCATCACATCATATCTCTCATCCAAGCCCTCAACATCCGAAATCTGCGAGAATGGAACCGCAAAGCGAATGCTTTCAGCCTTATTGGAGCTATTCTCCGGAACATAGAGAAGCGAAACCTCTGCCTCTCCCTTTGTCAGGAGCTTTCCTGAAAGTATTTTCTTGTCGGCGGAGATAACTGCGGCATCAGCACGGATTACCGTCTTCACTGCCGGTTTCGACTGTCCCAGATCCACGTCGTCGACAACTGTGATTCTCTTAGTAACTGCAATTCTCTTTGACGGATAGGTAACTAATGACTTCTTAAGCTGCAGTCCATCTCCAATAGCCTCCGAAACTGCCTGTCTTGCTTCATCAGCAGTAGCTGCAACCGAAACGGAAATGATGCCTCTTATGTCTGCTCTTCTCTTTCCCGAAACCCGGCAGCTTGCGCTCTCGGTATAGGGAGTAATGCTTATTTTCGGCGACTTTGCCGCCACTGACAGCTCCGCCGAGCGGTTGTAAGTGAGCACCTGTTCCGCTGCGCACATCTCTCCCGACTCGGAAACATAGTTCAGTCTTATCTTCGCCATCATCTCATACTCAAGCCTTGTGCCGTTGAGCGTTCTTGCCGGAATGCTGGGAAGTATTCTGACATTGAGTACCTTGAAAATCTCGGGATAATAATCTGGCAGTATGTAGTCAAGCTCCACCGACTGCTGGCTGACTCCTCCGCCTAAACGCCCCGGCACGGTGAAGTTTTCTTTTGTAACCTTGTAATCCATAATCTCCTCCTGAGCGGGCACTGGTTGTAAACGGAACCCGCAAATTGCAAAGTGCGTAACTCGTACGTTTGCTATATCATATTCAGCTTGTTTCAGTTTCATGCCACGCTTAAAATTTCTCAGAAATTTTTTGGAGGAGTGCAATAATTCGCATTCTCAATGTGTTTTATAAGCAGAAAATGTTATTTTAAGAAGGAATCACAGTAATCAAAGACAGAAAAAGGAGAAATATCTATACATGCGTGAACCCACGCACTCACCCTCCGGCTCGCAAGCCCTTCCAGCACCGGAGGGTGAACCATATCACAAAACCCGGATTATGAGTATTGACAGAACCGAGGTTTAAGTGTATAATAATCCTATAAGCGATTTTTGTATCTTAATTTCACAATAAAGGAGATTTGGTAATATGAAATGTACAAATTGCGGAAATGAAATCCCCGACGGCTCAGCTTTCTGCTCAGCTTGTGGGACTAAGGTCCATAATGAATATGTCGTCCAGGATGAAGAGCCCAAGAATCAGAATAATGGCGGCTATCGTCAGAATCCACAGATGAATGATATGCTCTGCTCTGATAATGGCTTGGCTATCGCTTCAATGGTAACCGGCATCTGTTCGCTCGTTCTCTCGTGCTGTGCCTCGACTCTTTCGTTCATATTGGCACTTGTCAGCTGTGCTTTGGGCATCTATGTCCTCATCAAGCACAAGGGCGGTCGTGGCATGGCAATCGCCGGAATCACCTGCTCTGCTGTGGCAATATTTGCTGCTGTCCTGGTAACTGTCGCATACGGCTTCATGTCGATGTTTGGCTATGGCTACTGGTACTGATGATGACACCGTTTGCCCCGAAGTATCAGAAGATTTTTTACATCCTGTCGCTGGCAGCTTTGTTGCTGTCTGCGGCAGTGTGTTTAATATGCGGTTTTTCAGGAGTCAGCCCCTTGGATTTCATTCATCCCTGCCTCTTCAATCAGCTCACCGGCTACTATTGCCCCGGCTGCGGAGGAACAAGGGCGGTGATAAGCCTTCTTCACATCAACATAATCCAAAGTTTCATCTACCATCCATTCGTCCCATACGTTGCAATAATTGCAGCAATATTCATGGTGAGTTATACCGTCTCAATTATCTCAAAAGGCAGAATAGCCTATTTCAGGCTCCGACCCATATACTTCTACATCTCAATCGCACTTATTTTGATTAACTTTGCAGTGAAGAATATTTTGATTTACCTGGGTATATGGTCTTAAAAAAGCTTGACACCCCTTAAAATTTATGGTATCATATCCATTAAAGTGGCAAGGATTTTGACTTTTGGTCTGTTGCTGCTTTGTGTGGGGGGTTCTGCCTCCGGCAGAACTATATTTTAACTCCGTCACTGTCTTTGTGCTGCGGAGAATTTTGATTAACCCGCCTCCCTGGTGCAAAACCCGGGGAGGCTTTTTAATACTAAGTAAGGAGGATTATCTGTCATGGTAGACAGTAAGCTGTTAGTAGAAGTAGAGGAAAGCATAAACAGGCGTATCTGTCGCAGCAAGCAGCATATAGAAGATGCAACCCTGCAGAAGGTCAGCTCAGATGTTGCGCTGGCAGTTGAAAACCGAATAAATCAGATGCCGCAGCCAGGAGAAGGCGACGACAGCCCTCTTTACTCGCTTATCGTTATATTTATCCGAAGACTGCATAACGACAAGTATATGAAAAAGAACGGCGAGGTCAACGGTGCAGCCTTTTGCAGAGATGCGTTCATCGATAAATCAACCTGGACCAGCATTCGCTACGGAAGCATCGTTCCAAAGAAGGAAACGCTATTGAAGCTCGTGATTGCACTGAGACTGTCGGAAAACGAAGCCAATAGTCTTATGATGATGGGCTCGAACAGCCTTAATCCCTCCGACCCGAGAGATCTTGTAATCCTTGCTCTCATCGACATCAAGTGTTATGACATCTATGACGTGTATGAGGTTCTCGAAGAGTACGGCAAGAACGGAAAACGCCAATTTGAGAATATCTATGACATGAAGGAATAGGGAAGCGCTTCAAATAATTTTTCAGATTTTTTCAAAAATTCTGTCGCCGACAGAACAATTCTGAAAAATACGAGGTAAAATAGAATTGTACAAAGGAAATGTACAGAACACAAATCACAAAACACTTTTCAGACAATAGAACTTGGAGGTTATTAAAAATGACAAAGTTAACAAAAGATCAGCAGAAGAAAATCATGAACGAGACTCAGGAAATCTTAGACAGCCTTTCGGAGGGCAAGTCCACCAGAGACGTAATGGCAGAAATCTATGTCAAGAATCTTGAAGATAAGACCATCAAGCAGGGCGAAGTTATGGCGGATGCAATTCTTGAAAGCATCAAGGAATTCGACAGCAGCTATGAGCATGCAAAGAACAATGTTGACGGCTTCATCGAGAGCTTCCAGAAGAAGGCCAACACCGACAAGACTCCTGCTGAACGCTGCACCTACTGGCTCAGGTTCACCGCAACTCTCAGTGCTATCACATTGGCACTCGGTGAGGGAACAATCACAGAAGAGAAGAAGAACGAAATCGTCAGCCAGGTTGAGGCTCTTTCAGTTTCCGAAGCAGAAGCAACCCAGGAATATGAGCTCCAGCTTATGGCGGAGGCAAAGGAAGCCATGCTCAATTCCAACATACTTCTTGTTGGAATGATGAACTCCACCGACGAAGTCGCCGGCGCAGAAGATACAGACGAAGTAACAGAGCTTCTTATCAGCCTTGGCTCCAAGGAAATCGAGTTCCGTGGAATCATGTCGATGCTGGTTTACACCAAGCTCAAGAGCGGCGAATACGGCAAGGATGCCGCAGATATGACTCCCGAGCAGGTTGCGACAATGGTCTGCGCACAGGTTGAGGAAGCACGCATCCTCGATGCAGTCGGCAAGGGCAGCATAACTGAGCGTTTGGCTGCAGAGCTCTTCCGTGCTCTTGGAATCGTTGTTATCGGAACTGCTATGGCGTTCCTGACTTTCGCTGTCGGATTCCCTGTTTACATATTGCTCGCAGGAATCTGTGGATTAATGTGCCCGCCGCTCTTTGATTGGGTTGTATGTTCAGTCTTCTTCTACGGCTTGTGGAAGCTGATTTCAGTAGCGTATAACGGCTGGGAAAAGGTCAACGGCAAGGCATTTAACGCCATAAAGGCTGGTCTTAAGAACGTTGGTTTAGCCCTTGGCGTAATTGTCACCTTTGGACGTGACCACATTATCCTTCCGGCTATCGAGTATGCAAAGAAGCATTCGAGGAAGCAGAAGACCGCTGAGACCGACGAGGATGTCATTATCGTAGGCAGCGAAGAAGTTGACGAAGATGCCACAGTTGAGACTCCTGGCGAAGCAGTGCTTGCCTGAGGCAACAACTAATACTTAGAATCGGAGAGGCTTATGGTAAAGATTTTTAAGCTAAACGGCGAAGGCGTTCTTAACTTCATCGACCTGAGAAGACGCTTTTCCGTGTGGGAGATATACAAAGAACGCAGTACATTTATAGAGTTCGCAAAAGTGCATTGTTTGCCACTTCCGTCTCTTTATCATAAGCCGGAAGATTTGGATGAGCAGACTGCTGAGGATGTCGATGGGAAAGTAACTCTCAAATATCTCGACAAGCAGTTCTGGCTCGACCTGCTCATCACAGCTGATGAACTTTCGGGCTTCTCCGACGCCACATCGGCGTTGGAGAAGTTCAAGGACAGCGAGCTTGCATTTGAAAAGAATACGGCAATGATAGCTGCCGAGTACAGCTCTTTAAAGCTTGGCTCAAAGCTCGCCCACATAAAAGAATCAGGACATTTCTCAGATTCAGAGAACGACATAAAGACGATGCTTTCTCTTCTCGCAATCTGCGAAATATCCGAGATGGACGCACTTGAGGTTTCATTTGAGCATCAGGAGCAAAGTGAAGAAGAAACAGAGGAGGAAATCCGGCTTATATCCGGAAGCGGCGGCACTCTCTACTTAAAGACACGTGAAAAGCCCTATCGCTTCTGGTACTATTCGTCCGACACTCTCATGGAGCAGGATAAAATCGCCACAATGCGCATCGAAGCCCGTTCAGGCGGCAACCGCTATGAGTCGGTGAAGCTTGAGCTCTATAGCGATGCAGACGGCAGCCTGGTTCAGTGTTTCGATCTTTCCGAAAAGGAATACCGTTATTGCAACGTGACAGCCGGAAGGATAATAAAGTTCCTGCCATCCGTCAGCATCAGCGACGACCTTGCCCTGATCCGTGAGAATTACGCAAAGAGCGAAATTTCCGTACTCTCGCCAGATGCCGACAAGTGGACGCTCAATGAGGACTTCTCCTGCTTTGCGGCAGGCTCCGGGGAAAACGGCTTCATCGGAGTGTCCTATGGAAGAGTCAACGCTTCCTACTATCGGGCACTGAAGGATTATATGTCAAAGCTTAAGCTCGACATGGTCATGATACCGGTTGTCGAGGTACGTATAGGAGAAAATGGTTATGAGCTGCTCACGGAGGAAGGCTCGGTTGTCACCGAGAAGGATCCCAAGGCAGCTAAAAGTCGTATTGTGTCCCTGAGCCCACGAAGCGCGCCAGTGAATAGTAAGGTCACCAAGGATTCATGCGAGGTGGCTGTAAGCCTTTCCGGCAACAGCGAAATCCGGCACTATGGAAGCGCACAAAGATGCAGTATTCATTTCGGAGGGTGATATATTTTATGAAATCAGACGGTTTTCCGACAAAAAGAGCAGAAAGAAGCGACCTGATGAGTTATGTAAGTGGAAGGACCTCCAGTGAAAGCAACATTCCGACCCTGAAATGGGAAAGCTGTGCCAAAGAGCTGCGGATTATGAATTTTTTCATCGAAGAAATCGGAGGCTCAAGGAGAAGCTTTAAAAATCCCAACACCCAGAGAAGGATGAAATTCGCCGATGAGCTCACTCCCTGTTATGAGAAGTGGCTCGCCTGCAGAGGCGAAAGAAAAGCCTTCGAGCGTTCTGAGTACGTCCTCAGAATGTACTATCAGAAGGACAAAATCTTAGATTATTTACTTCGGCTTGACGAGTTTGTGAATGGAATCAATCCGACAGACGACCAGGAAATAGTAGCTTTAAAGGGCTATAACAACTATATATTCTTCCTCGGAAGCTTCACAAAAAAGCTGAAAACCGAGTGGGAAGCACTTTCAGAGTATGAATCAGCAAGCGACGCACCCGTTTCCGTGACGGACCTTGTATGTGCATTTCTTCTTGAAGAGTGCCAGGACATCGGGCTCATAAGCATGATCCCTGGCATCCTGGGTGGATTCGAGCAATATGCGGAGAAATACCAGCCGGAGGACAAAATCATCTCGTCTGACATTAGCTCTGTCCGCAAGCTGATGCTCGAGTGCAGCGAGTGGAAAACCTCTCTTGACGGCAAATCATTGGAGCAGGCAAAGGAAAACCTCTCGCTTCTTGAAGGCTCTCTCGAGGAGCGCAGCCAGCGTTATTCAAGCGACATCGAAAACGGCAGCAGCCTCTACGCAACGCTTTGCGAGCTGATTACGCCCGAGTGGACAGAAAAATTCGATCCCGATGTGGACAACAGCCCACTCAGCGGCATGAATTCCATAGAAATTAAGGAATTCTATCAAAGGGAAATGACTGAAATAAGGGAAAAGCTTCTCGCTACCTATAAGCGTAGTTAAGCTTGAATGATCTGAAAAAAGGACTTTTAAAATACAGGAGGATAATATGAGTAAGATTGTAGGAATTGATTTCGGACACTGTGAAACGGCGGCGTGCTATCTTTTGCACACAACCGTGCAGAGTGCTCAGACTCCAACCGTGGAGCGTCTCAAGCAGGCATATCCGAATGCCGCACCGCATATCGGTCAGAAGCCGAGTGAGAAGTATGAGATCCGCAGGCTTGCGGCATCCTCTGACAGAGAGCAGATAGTTCTGACACAGATGGTGCTTTCGTCCAGACAGATGCGTATGCTCCGGGACAACCATAAGCCAAGCTATAACCAGTTGAAGGAACTCGGAACCATAAATATAGGAAACCATCTGCCTTACTATGTCGAGGACGGCGAACGGTTCATGTATTTCAAGGTGTCTCCTCAGCACTTCGATGAGCTTTGCAGCGACTCACTTCTTGTAGAAGAAACCGGCTTCACTCACGGTATGGCGATGGCATGCTACTTCCACGCATTGCTTGAAAATATCCTCACCTACAGCGGAGAGCTTACTCCTCAGGACAGACCGAATCTCGAGCTTCTCATCGGCTGTCCGACAACCGAAGCTTGGACAGATGAGCAGATGAGAAACCGCTACGCCAATCTGGTCAAGAATGCAACCGGAGTGCAGTCGGTCAAGATAGTTCCCGAATCGAGAGCCGCTATGTATTCTAATTTCGGAAGCGAAGATAAGTCTGGAAGAGTTTCCGCAGTGAACGGAGTCGCAGTGTTTGACTTCGGCTCCTCAACAGCAGACTTTACATACATGCAGCTCGGCAAGACTATGATCGAGTTCAGCTGGACTCTCGGAGCCTACAACATCGAGCGCAACATGATGATTCGTGCTCTGAAAAAAGCGATGGCGGAGGACACGTCCTTGACGCCTGATGAAGAATCCATTGTCAAGGTTGAAGACGAGCTCCGTGACGCAAAGGAAACCTACTACAACGGCGAATATGGAACAAAGGCTCATGCGATGATCTGCAGCTTTGAAGACCGTTCATCCGGTGAGAGCGTTGATGCGATTCTCAGAGTAGGCAGCGAGCTCATGACACAGGTAGTCTCAGAAGACAAGATTGAAGTAGCAACCGGCAACCTTAAGAACAAGCAGTTTATCACAGATTCGTGGGAAGGCTCCTGCCGCAGCTTCTTCCAGGAGGCAAAGAACTCGATAGACAGCCGCAAAGCACCTCTTGAGACGATAGTTCTGACCGGCGGCGCATCAAAGATGAACTTCATTGAGCCGCTTTGCCAGGAAGTTTTCCCGGGGGTCAGGATATTGCGTGACAATAATCCCGCACACTCTGTATCCACGGGACTTGCCTGGGTTGCAGCGACAGATGAGAAGGTTCCTGCATGCCGCATGGCAGCAAAAGCCGAAGTCAAAACGCAGCTCACCGAATCGGTCAAAAAGTTCAGAACCGGAATCATCGATGCGATTTATGAAGAGATAACAAAGAAGGTTCAGGAATCCGCCATCGAGTGGGCAAACAAGAATAATGACACCGAAACAGCCCGCACTCTTCAGACCGGCATTCAGGCTAAGCTTGAAGACAAAGCTTTCCAGAAGACGCTTTCTGACATCTGCGACAGAAAAATTAGTGAACTCAAAAACGAGCTTTCCGGAGTTTATGAGAAAGCTATCAACAAGCAGATTAAGATCCTCTATTCCGAAGAGATCGCAGCAGCCCTGATGCTCCCTAAGGATATACTCAAGGAAGCATCATCCGATGCCATCTTCAAGGACGGCGTTATCGATACAGCTTCATTCGTGAAGAATATCGATATGTCGCCGCTGATGAGAAAGACGATGGGATATATCGTGAAAGCGGCTATCGTTATTGCCAGTGCCGCTATAATTCCCGGCTGGGGATTCCTGATTGGTTTGATTTTGGCTGCATTTTCCGACCTGTTTATAAAAGACGAAGATCTTGACAAAAAGAGAGACAAAAACACCCGTCAGAAGGTTGCAAGAGACTTGCCGAAAACCATGAAAGATGATAAAATTAAAAGCAAGACAATAGAAAGCTTATCTGTTAATGTCAGCAAGTTGACCGAGGGCTTCGAAAAGCGTTCCGAGGAGATTGTCGACAGAGCATTTGACATTGTCATGATGACCTATTTCGAAGACAAGACCGAAAACTGAGGAGGCTGAGAATTTGGCTGCTGATGGCGTTTTAAAACAAATCATGAAAAAAGCACGGGCTGCCATGATGGGAGGAATTCCGATCCTCTATATCAAGACAGATTCCGACATACTTATCGAAAAGATTGTAGAAGACGAGGAAATGCCGCTTGTAGTTCTTCTCAACGGCGATTCAAGCGGAATGTATGTAAGAAGACCTCTGTCGGAACGTCGTGAGGGAGAAAGGCTTCTTGCAATCAAGGAGCGCAGAACTCCGAACGTTTTTCCTGCTGATGACTGCCTCAACTACGCAAAGAACAGTTACCCGACATCTCTAACAATGGGAACCATGGAGGTTCCGAAGATATGGACCTACAAGATGTGGAACCGGCAGGATGATGAACAGAGAAGAATATATCAGGAATTAGAGAAATACGTTCTTGCGCACGAGGATGAAAACAACGAAAACTTTAAATTTCTCCAGAGCAGTGTCGTGATTCTCTACAGCTCCGAGGTTTATCTTTCGCCGATGCTTGCAAACTACACGGAAGTCATCGATGTTGGCTATCCCGATGAAGAGGAAATCCGGAGCATCATACTCATGGAAACCGGAGCAAACCAGAAGCTCGTCGAAAACAAATCCTACCTGTCCGCACTCTGCACAAACTTCATGGGCTTCTCTGAAGAGGAGATAGTGCTGACCCTCAGAAAGATTCAGGCAACCTCTTCTCTTGACGAAGCTGATACCGTTGAAAAGATGATCGCTGAACGTAAAGCCCAGAAGATGGAGGGCGGCATCCTCGAAGAGTGCAGCAAGGACGGCGACATCGGAGGAATGGAGGGCTTCAAATCCTGGCTGATGAGCCAGAAGCCAGCTCTCAAGAACTCAAACGACTATAAGCGTGAAGTCGGAACACCGCCTCCGAAAGGTGTTCTCCTCTGCGGAATACCAGGCTGCGGAAAGTCGGAAGCCGCAAAGTTTGCAGCACGCCAGCTCGACCTCCCACTTCTCAAGATGGACATAGGAAGCCTTATGGACAAGTACCAGGGCGTATCTGAGCAGAGAATGAGAGAAGCTCTCAAGCTTGCCGAATCGATGTCGCCATGCGTTCTCTTCATAGACGAGCTCGAAAAAGGCTTTGCCGGCTCCAGCGGTGACAACGACTCGCCGGCATTCAAGCGAATGTTTGGCTACATGCTCGGCTGGATGCAGGACAACAAGAAGCCCTGCTTCCTCTTCGCCACCGCAAACGACATCGGCGCTCTGCCGAAGGAATTTTTCCGAAGCGGAAGATTCGACGCACTCTATGCCGTCTACCTTCCCACAGAGGGCGAATGCGTCAAGATTTTTCAGAGCTCGATGAAGCGTGCATGTCACACCATTGCTGGAGCTAAGAGGATTCACGATGATGAGGTTTCACTTTTCGAGCCGGGCTGTATGGACGAAAGACTTCTTGGGCGTATCATCCAGAAGACGATGTCAAAAGACCCGGAGCACCCACGAATTGCAATAGGCTCCGACATTCAGAAGGTTGTCAACGTAGCCCTCAGGAGCCTGAAAGACAGGGGAAGAATCACTTCTAAGCTTTGGGAGGAGGAGCTCACACGTGCAATAAACGAGAGCAGCCTCTATGGCGACGGCACAGAAAACCTCGATAGCATCGCTGTGTCCTACTGCCGGATGCTGAGAAAGGGCTTTACCCCAACTGCAGACATGGTACTGTTCGAAAGCTCCGACTATCACCCGGAGCACCTCGATGAATATACACGCCTCCGTCAGAAGAATACAGCCATGATGAGTGAAAGCGAAAAGGAAGAGTGGGACAAATCCATGGAGGAGAAATCGCTTCTCACAGGCAACCGCACATTCCAGAGCTCATATGACCAGGCTGTGTATGATATGCTCAAAAAGCGCATAAACGAAATCGCACCAATGGTCGAACAGCAGGAAAGAAATCAAATGATAAGGAGATAATTTTTATGGAATTGTTAACAATCGGGACGATAAAAATAACGACGGAATTGATAGCAATACTTGCTGCAACATACCTGGTTCCGTGGCTTAGAGATTTATACAAGAAATGGTTTGGCGACAAGAAGAAGCAGCCTGAGCTTCCCCAGCAAGCAAGGGCTGAAATGAGCGAAACCGACAAGGAAAAAATCGGCGAAACCAGAGAAATCATCAGAAATCATTTCACGGACAAGCCAGCCGAAGCTATCGGCAACATGTCAAACATGGAGCGTGTACAGGCAACCTCCGATTTTGTCAAGGATCTGGTGAAAGCCTATGACCTCGACATAGATGTTGATGTCGAGATAATGGAAGGCAGCATGTGGGGAGCCTATAACTTCGAAACCAAGAAAGCTGTCTTCAATGTCGCATACCTGATGGTGGATAAGAGCCACGAGAAGTTCGAATATATTGTCAAGGAATTCTTAGACACAATAGTCCATGAGCTTCGCCACGCAGTGCAGGACAAGGCTATCAACACTCCCGGCTTCTGGGATATAAGCGACGAGCGCCGCAAAGCGTGGGCTGACAATATGCAGCACTACATCAATCCTAAGGTAGACATCAAGGCATATGCAAAACAACCGGTTGAGAATGACGCAGCGAGCTTCGCAGCAATGGCATTAGAAGGGATGGTATGACAATGGGAAGAAAAGTAAGAGCTGAACTGAGATACAAGAAGTTTTATAACACCCTCAAGATGAGTGATTTCGGTTATACCGATGAAGACATCCGCACGCTCTTCCGCTCCGTAAGAGAGATGGATGACGAAAGCAGAGGCTGGGTGATAAGCTGGATTAACGGCAAGGGACTTCCTAAAGCGACAGTCGAAGGTGTAACTGCCAAGTATCTTGTAGACGAGGTCAAAATGCAGCCTGTCAACGCCCTCATCGCACTCGACTGGCTCAAGCATGAGCCCGAAACTGCGAAGTTCTACATCTTAAGACTCGCCAAGGACGATTCCGAAAACGAGGCTGCTATGGAGAAAATGAAGAAGATTGTTGAGGAGCTCAAAAAGGATAAAGACAAGCGACTCGGAGATCCAGAGGGGGAAAATGAAGCTCCCGAAAATATAGAAGAAATGGTTCTTGATGGCATAGTTGACCAGTCATGAACATAATAGAGCATGTCAATCAGGGACTCAGAATAGTTGATGGAGTCATCAGCTCGTCGGTGCTGGACGATAAAGCGTCTGAGGAAATCAGGCGTTCTTATGACGAGATAGTCAGAAGGATGAACCTTTCATACCTCAATCTGTCGGTCATCGGAGAATTCAGTGCCGGCAAGAGCACCCTGATTAACGGAATATTAGGCATCGACCTACTGAAAACAAACCTCCTTGCGTGCACGGCTGTCCCCACATATATCTACTGTTCGGAACAGCCTGTTCTCGTTATGACGGTTGAGACTTTGGACGGAAAAACCTTCTGGCTTCAGGGTCTTCCCGGAAACCCACTTCTTCTTGAAGGAGAATCGGTGCGCAAGCTGTTTGAATACTTAAAATCAGACTGCGACTACACTGTAGCTCCTGATTTCTGCTTTAACACGCAGGACGTTATCGCATTATTAACCGCAGAAGAGCATATCACCCGGTTTCTGTCGAAGGTGCTTGTCATGATCCCTGATTACACTCTGGGAGAAAAAACAAGACTTATCGACACGCCGGGCATTGACGCAACCGGAGAAGCTGGCGAGCGCCACATGTCAGTCACCGAAAGCGTCTTAATGGATGATGCCGACGGACTGATGCTGGTTTTGGATCCCCACGACGTCTACACGTCAACTCTCGAGAGATTTTTAAGAGCCAATGCCGAGGGCTTCATGGAGCACAGCTTCATAGTCATAAATAAAGCCGATCTGATACCTCCGTATGAGCGTGAAGAGATTCAGGATTATGTCCACGACATGATCGAGTCAAGGTTTTCTGTCGACGCACCTGTCTATATGGTTTCCGCAACCGGCATTTCCGATGGCGGAGAGTGGCAGGAAAAGTTTCAGCTCATGATGACAGGACTAAGCGAGCACCTTAAGAATTCCCACGAAGCCCTCATGAACAAAATGCTTCTAAGCTGTATCAATAAGGTCATGAAGAGCACACGTGCCACCGTTACAGACCGCCGCAAAGAGATGATAGTTCAAAAGAAAGCTCTCGAAGAAAACAAGCCCGAAAAGCTGGAGAGCATAGCAATCGTTCTGCGTGCGGATATGGAGCGGACTATCGAAGAAAAGTGCTACTCAAAGGAGCTCAGCTACAGCTGGTACACAGCTTCAAAGAATTGTAAAAACTCAGTTGCCTCTGATCTTCAGGAGCTTAAGTCTGTAAGGAAAATCCGCTCCTATGCCTCAGGGCAAAGTATGGAAGGGCGGATAAACGAAGCTTTTTCCTCTTTTGAAAACGCACTCATCCGGGAAATGGAAGAAATAAACGACATATTTACTGAGCTCTATTCTTCGGCATGCAAAAGAATGCAGGACATTAGCCAGGCGATCTTGGAGAGCTCACCGCTCTGCGGGTCTATAGAAGCACCAGCGGTAAACCTCAAGACTAACTCCGATGAACTGTTAAGAGGTATCCACACGAAAACCAAGCGGATGCCGAAGCCACAACTTAAATTTACTCCAAGCCTTGCAAGACTCGAAGAAGCCCGTGCTTCCGTCATGGACGTGCTCAGCAAGTCGTTAGCCGAGGAAGAGAGGTGGATTCTCACCGATGCTACAAGCTGTCTTGTAGAGTATTCGCAAAAAAGAAGAGACATCTGCCTCGACGCTTTCAAAGAATCCGTGCCTCAGTATCATGCACTCTATGAAAATGTCGCCAGTGGATACAGACAACTCTGGGAAAAGTGCGAAAGCGATATTTCAAAGCTTGAATACTTCCTTATGGAGATGCAGGAGTGGCAGCATTGGGAGCAGTTTCCGGAAAATGCATGATTTCAGACAGAAAATGCGATATTCCAAAACAGTCGGAGATTTCGTGATATACTCTTAACACAAGATAAAAATCAACCCGAAATCTTTGAGGAGGTATATATTAATGAATGATTTTATCGAGCGCACATTGTCGGTTGCCGAACAGTATAAGCTCACTGAGCTTCAGGAAAAGCTTAAGAATATTTCCGAGCCGGAGAACGCTCCGTATCTCAAGGTCGCAATTATTTCAAGCCTCAACCGGCTTGCAAACCTGATTGCCGGAGAGGATATTCTGCCGGACAAGCTGATAGTCGCAAACCAGGAAATTGTTTGCATCACATTTGACGGCTCCGATGATGAGAAGTACAGAACTATTCACGTAAAGAACGAACGCTGGGAGGGTGTACCAATCCGCTTCTATGCCATCATCTGGGACAAAGCCTTCTATGATGATCTGCACCCGAGCAAGGTTCTTGATGACATGGACTTCATGATTTTCGGAATGGACGCAGCCACTGCCTTCAGACGCTCGATGATAGATCTCATCACCTCAACAAGAGCGTGGGATTCGATGATCGTCATCGAAGGGCTTGAGAAGATCCCCGAGGATGAAAACGACGAATTCATCAAGGTATGCCTCAAGAGAACAGAGAACCTCAATATGACCAGCGAGCAGCTGGTTCTCTGGGACAACAGCGTTTCCTATGTGGCCATTGAGCAGATTTCGTCAAAGATCCTTTCCAGGTGGAAGAGTGACGAGGAGACACCCGAAGCCCTTAAAGACTACCGCAAGGAAAAATTCGAAGATGACTGCAAGAGATGGGTTTCAGCCGAAATGAAAGCCGCTCTCTGGTCGAAGATAAATGAGTATCGTGAAAGGCTCAACGCAGAGAGGCAGAAGCTCCACGCTAACCGTCAGATTACAGAACGTTGCCAGGAGGTGGCGTCTGAGATGGACTGCTGGATCGCTGATTTCGAGAAGTCTCTTGACAAAGAGATTGCAGGGCTGCTGAGCTCAATAAGTCAGAGCTATAAAAAGGCGCTTTCGTCCGGCGAGTCGATCACCCAGAACACCATCGACATTCTTGCCGAGAACACAAAGACAAGATGGGAGACATTCGCCGGGAATCAGGTGAAGCTTATGGAAGCAAGCCTGATGGCAAAAATGAGCGAGCTTCGCCTTGGATACAATCTGCCGGACGGCAATACTGCTGGTTCTGTCGGCAAAACAACCGGCACTACCGCGGTCTCGGTCGATGCGCCAAGAAGCCTATGGTACTGCACAATATTACTTATTGATGTAGGACTTGTTTCCTCGCTGATCCTGGGACCAGGACTTACAGTTCTCCTTTCGTTCCCGGTTCTGAAGATAAAGAGAGATCACGACAAAAAGGTCGTAACGAAAAAGCTTGAGGAATCGAACAGCCGCACAGCAGGAGAGCTGAAGAACGCATTCCATAAGGATCTTCAGACCTGCAAGCGAAATGCTGTAGCCTTGTTTGAAGAGGAGTTTTTAAGCGGCACAGAGGTCAACGTGAGTGTAATAAATCAGCTGTCCGATACGATTAAGAAGTTGTGTGACCTGCTGGATGAATATAGTATTGAAAAGTAACAAAGTCTGTAAAGGAGCGATTTGAAATGATTACAACAATCAAAGGGTTTAAGGAGTCTGTAGACACCGTAAAGAAGCTTATAGAGGAGCAGCGCAAGATTGCCCTCGCAATAAGACCCGAAGACTCAAAGTGGCAGGAAACGATGAACAGCCAGCTCGAAAAGCTTGACTCAAACGAATTCAAGGTTCTGGTCATGGGTGTCTTCTCTGCAGGAAAATCCGCTTTCCTGAATGCTATTTTAGGACAAGGAATTCTTCCCACCAGGATGCTCCCTGCCACAAGCGTAATCACCGAGGTCAGATATGGTGCCGAGAAGAAGGTAATCGTTTATCCGAAGCCGGGTCGCTGGAACGGCGGAGATGAGCCCTTTGAAATTGAGCCCAGTGATGAAGAAATCGCCAAATACGGCACGATAAACAACAGAAAAGGCATCAACACCCGCAAGCAGAATGAAGAGGGAGTTGAAAAGCTCGAGTCTCCTTTCGCTAAAATTGAGATTTACTGGCCTCTGCCGATTCTTGAGGGCGGAGTTGTGCTCATCGATTCTCCCGGTCTTGATGACCCCTATTGCCATGACGGCATCGTTCATGACTACATGCCGACTGCAAGCGCAATTATTTACCTCGAGAACGCCACCGGACAGAGAGCCGTTGACACAAGAGAGCTCCTTATACTCAACAGCCTCAGCTACCAGCCGATTATCTGCATAACCCACTTTGACGAAGCCTGCAAGTCGTTCAAATCATATGAAGACAGAGAGGAATACATAGAGGTTAACGTCGCAAACAATTCAAGATTCACTAATCTCGGCAGAGAAGGCATCTTCTTCCTCTCATCCGTCGACGGTCTCAAGGCTAAGATGGATGGCGATGAAAGGCTTCTCCAGGAGTCCGGCTACAAGGACCTTGAGAGCTATCTTGAATCCTACCTTATCGAAAACCGTGCCGTTGCCCACATTGACAGCATCATCGGAAAATTAAAGACGCTTAATCAGGAAATGCGCAGCGCAGCCGAGGGCATTATCTTCGACAGCGACAAGGACAACGAGACCTTGAAGGTTAGGGTTGAAATTGCCGAAACCAAGCTTGAAGAGCTGAGAATCCGCAAAGCCAGAATTCTTTCTGACTTCAAGAGCGAGCTCACCTCCATAGAGCCCTATGTCCGCAGGAAAGCGGAAGAATTCATCAAGCAGATGCCCGACACCCTCACCATGGATGGCTTCGAGCCTCAGACGGTTATTCCGACTGGAATGGCTCACCTCAACCCCGTGAAAGTGCATAAAGCTGCGAAATCCTTAACGGATGAGGCAACAAAGTTTCTGTCTCAGGAATGTGAAGCAAAACTGGGCGAGTGGTGTAAGGATGTTCTCATGCCGGGTGTATACGAACTTGTCAAGGGCGCAGCCAGCAAGATGCAGCAGGACTTTGAAAGCTACCAGAATGATCTGAGCGGCATAGCTGATGATCTCAAGGAGCCTGATATTGAAAAGAAGAAGGTCTTTGGCAACTCGGTGTCCGATATTCTTGCCGGCATTGCCAGCGGATGGTTAGGAGCAATACTGACGCCAATCTACGGGAGCGGCACCGGAAAGAGGATGTTATGTTCACAGCTCGTTACAAGCCTTGCAATATTAGTTTTCCCGGTAACCTTGCCGGTTGCTATGGGAGCTATAATTGCGTCTTTAATCGTTCCGTTGATTACTGGCGGCGATAGCCAGACAAAAAATATCAAGAAGAAAACTCTGGAAGGCGTTAAGGAATTCTACAAAAAGCCTGAAAACAGCAAAGAGGTTGTAGATGCTATTGTCACTCAGACTGTAAAGCTGATTGCCGACTTCAGTGCGTCTCTTGAAAAAGCCTTCAGTGATGACATCGACGTGGTGGAGCGGGAGATTAAGGACAAGAAGAACAGTGCCCTCTTGACCAGCGAGCAGCGCACGGCGGAAAAGAAGAAGATGGAAGAGACTATCAGGGAGATTGACAAGCTCGGCGTAGCTGCCGAGGAAGTTATCTCGAGATATATGAATGCCTGACCGGCTATGGGCTGCCCCGAAAAGGGAAGCCCTTTCCGGCTTTTCAGAAAGGTTTAGCTGAATGGTCATAAAGATTGCGGTCATCGTTCCGGACGAGGAACAGAATAGGAAAATAGCTTCATTCATCAAAAGAAATCTCCCGTCAGAAAGGCAGACCTGGACTATGTTCGCATATGCGAGCGTGAATCTTCTTATCCATGCAATGCAGTCGGAGGGCTTTCGCCCGGATATAGTGCTCCTGCCATCAGGCAGCCAGGGCTATTCTCTTGGACGGCACATAAGGAGTATAAATCATCGCTGCGTGCTGATCTACATGCCTGATAAGGACGCCGATTTTCACGACGCTTTTTCAAGCTGTCCGATTGCGCATTTCACCATGTGGAAAAACGAGGAATGCAGGCGCGCTCTTGCCAGTGCGGAGAAATATCTTGAGGATGAAATCTGGATCGAGAACGAGCATCTTGACGGCTCCGGGGTGTTCATCCACGAGAACCAGAAGCAGATGATCAGGATGCGCTACACCAACATCGACTACTTCGAGAGCGACCTTCATCGGGTGATCATCCACCGTTACGATGGAGAAACAGAAGCATTCATCGGCAAGCTGAATGATATACAAGAGAACTGCACCGGAAATTTCGAAAGGGTTCACCAGAGCTATCTTGTGAACGTGAAGCACATTGCAAAGGTTTTCAGAAACACCAGGAGGCTTCTGTTCTATTCCGGCAACGAAGCGTATTGCAGCAGGGCAGCATTCCCGAAATTTTTGGAATGTCACCCGGAACTGGAGGTAACAAATGACGATTGATTTTGAGGGTTTGGACGAATCCTTGGAAATAAATGAAGACAGAATCGAGGACCCTGAAATTCTCGAAACAACTGAAGACGGCGTAACAGTGTGGATGCTCAGCGAAGCCGAAGAGATTGAGGAAGACACCAGGGCATACTCAAGAGCCTTCGAAAATCTTGATGCTCTTGAAGAGCCGACAAACCTTGATGTGATGAGTGCGGCGATGGAATTCCTGACAGGTCGCACATTCGACGGCTCAATGTCGTTTTACGACAGCTTCCGACAGATGGAGGAAGCCTGCACCGTTCTCAACCGTCCGATAGAGCAGGGGCGTGCGGCAGGCTGCATCTCAAACGGCGGCTGTGCAATGATCTTAGGCGATAATGCGACTCTTGAGCAGCTGACCGATACCATTGAAACGCCGGTTGCCGTGGGCGGAATCGGACTTCTTCCAATCTCTGCCGCTGGAAAGGATTCGGTGCAGCTCATGTGGAAGGTTCCGATAATTGCAGGCGATCTTGAGCTTAAGGAAATGGGATGCCGGTTGGTGGAGGTATATAAGTAATGACTTTGCTCCAAAGGCTGAGAAATCTCAGAACCGATCCTCTCGTCATGGCATGGGTCAATGACAGCGATGTGATGTGGCTTCCCGGATATTCAGACGGGCGGATAATTGTCCCTTTCTGCAACATGAAAAAAGAAAGCGGCGCATTCAGGCTGATGATGCCTGTTGCATCAATAGAGCTCAGCTGCCCTGGCTTTGAGCTTGTGAAAATGGAAAGAGGCAACCCGGTCACATCTTTTGTGCTTTCCGGTAATGACAGTTCGGAATGCAGAAAACTGTTTCTGAAATACTATGATGAAATGGACCGGTATTTAAGTCAGAATGACGACTGTGTCTTTGCAAGCTTAGAAGAAAATAAAGCAGAAATTGAAAACCTTTTAAGGAGGATACAGATATAATGAAAAAGATCGAAATTGACTTTTTCCCGGTAGTCGGGACGGCTGACCTCTACTATGAGGGAAGCTCGGGAAAATCCAAAGCGGGGAACACCCAGACAAACTCCCTGGCAAACAGGCTTAAGACAACCAAGATTGACGAATGGCTGTATCCTTACCGCAAAGGCTACCAGGTCTGGCGTGGGCTCCTGATGGAGATGATGGACGAGGTTGACGACGATGATCTCGAAATAACCGTCATATCCCCGGACGCAACCTTCGAACAGATTTCGAAAGCTCTCAACGCCCAGAAGGACGAAACCGACGACATGGGCTTCCGTCACGATGGATTCAGGCTCAGGCACGAAAAAGCCCGGGAGCTGGATGAGTGCAAAGGTATTCTCTCGGATTTATACGAGCAGGCTCACAAATTCATGGAAATAGCTGATCAGGAGGACGCTGCCATAGAAAATGCATATAAAGCAAAATTCAATGCAGCAGCAACCTTCGAGGAGCTTTATGAGGCGTCGAAGCTTTTCATCAAGCTGTCAGACATGCAGATAGAAAAGTATGGAGACAACGAGATGTATGCTAATACAATCAGAAAATGCAAAAAGCAGGTCAAAGAACTGATGTGGGGTGATGATTCTGATGGATGAAAATGAGAACATGATGAACGGGCAGCAGAATGAAAATGCTGAAAACGAAATAAAGGGTCATGGCGACAGCGGTGAAACCAATCCGCAGCAGCAAGCCAGCACCATTGAAACCCAGCCAACCTCCTGGCAGCTTGAAGAGGAAGGGCTCAATATGGCGGATTCCTTTGTGCAGCAAAGCTATCTATCCGCATTGAGCTCCGCTGAGGTTGCGACTCCCCGGAAAGAGCTATTGGAAATTGCACCCGGCACCAACTTAAGACTGATGAAGCTTGACAAGCTGTTTTACACATCCAGAGACGAGCTCAAGGCACAGATTTCAGACCTCTATGCATCCCTTTGCTGGTCTGGCTCCTCTCTTTGCTACATAGTTGATGCACGGAGTGAGAAAGCCGATTTCTACCTCGGCGTCAGCATGGATGATGAGCAGCAGCTAAGCTCGGCAAAGCGCTTCTTCGGCGGAACAATGAGCGGAACAGTCCCTGGTCTGTCCTTCAGAAATATGAGAGTCCCGCAGCAGGAGGAGCTCCTGAAAGACCTTATAGATGACGACAGAATCTGTGTCGCAAGCGTTTCTCTGGCGGATTTCGACTCTTCAAACTCAGGCGACCAGCAATTCTCTGCTGGCATAGAGAGACTTCTTGACGGAATGTATGGAAAGCCTTTCACGTCGATGGTTCTTTCAAGATATATGCAGCCTCAGGAGATTGCCGCCATCAGAAGAGGCTATGAGGAAATCTATACCCAGCTGAGCCAGTATCAGCGGATGGAGTTTTCCATAAGCGAGGGCGACAACGACAGCACCTCCCAGGCATACGGCACATCGAAAACTGAATCGATAAATGAGTCAATCTCAATCTCAAACAGCCATACCGACGGAAAAACCGTCGCTCCCGAGCCTCCAAGACAGAAGCAGGCTGCCATTACGTCAGCCATCGGTCTGGCGGCAGGTATTGCGACGATGGTTGCCTTTCCAGGACCCGGTGGAGCTATAGCAGCATCAGGTGTCAGCCAGGCAGCTAGCACAGTAGCCGGTGTAGTCACAGGTGCGGCACAGGCTGCAAGCGGAAATGGCGGTTCTATGAACCCGTTCTATATAAACGTTGGCACAACAATCGGGAACACATTAAACACTATGATCAACGGCTTCTTCCCGGTCAAGGGCGAAGAGCACCGCACAACAAACCAGGAAAGCGACACATTGAGCGAGAGCAAGCAGAAGGGCACCTCCATCTCTGAGGCGACATCCTGGACCGAGACGAACACAGTCGGCAGAACCTCATCAAGCTCAAGAAGCATGTCTGTAATAAACCAGACCGTCGTTGATCTTCTCTCAAGAATAGATGCGAAAATCAAGAACTTGACACGCCTTGAAGCAACCGGAGCATATGACACCTGTGTATACTTCATCGCAAGCACCCGTGAAACTGTTCTTTCCGCTGCAAATCAGTTCAGAGCGGAGCTCAGCTGCACCAAGGCTCAGTATACCGCTCTTCCTGTGAACGTGTGGGACAGAAAAGAGGACACCGAGGTTTTGTCTCAGTATCTTAGCAGAATGCACCATCCTGTTTTCAGATTCAAGGATCAGGAAAACTATCCCATGGTCACCGGCGCCCAGCCTGTAAGCACAGTGGATATGGCGGCAGTTCTGAAGCTTCCTCAGAGAGTGGTAAACGGCATGGAAATGGGCGAGTACGCCTCCTATGCTCCGAGCCTTTCCTGCGACAGCAAGAAGGAAAGCTTCTCTGTCGGACGCCTCGTGCATATGGGCAAGTGCCGTTCAAACGAAGTGAGATTCACCCTCGACAGCATGGTGAGACACATGTTTGTAAGCGGCATGACCGGCATGGGCAAATCGAACTTCTGCTACCTGTTGGTCGATGAACTTGTAAAACACGGCAAGAAGGTTCTTGTCATCGAGCCCGCAAAGGGACAGTACAGCCAGGTATTCGGCGGAAGAGACGACTTCCACTGCTACGGCACAAACCCGAGATTTTCCGAGGTTCTGAGGCTCAATCCCTTCTCATTCCCGGATGAAGTTCACGTCTCCGAGCATATCGAACGCCTTATCGGAATATTCAGCGCATGCTGGCCTCTCTATGCCGCAATGCCTGCAATGCTCAAGGATGCCGTCGAAATGTGCTATGAGGAATGTGGCTTCGACCTCGAAACAGGCGAAAGAGCGGAGGATTCAAGATTCCCGACCTTCGACGACCTGCTAAGAGCGCTGCCGAAGATTATCGAATCCTCAGCCTATTCAGACCGTTCCAAGGGCGACTACAGCGGCTCACTTATCACAAGAGTAAAGTCTCTGACAAACGGCATTTTCAGGCAGATTTTCACCGCCGACGAAATGACCTCCGAGGAGCTTTTCGGGGAAAACGTCATCATCGACCTCAGCCGTGTAGGCGGAGCAGAATCGAAGGCTCTGATCATGGGAATTCTCGTCATGCGTCTCAGCGAATACCGCTCAAGCGAGAACCTGATGGACAGCCCTTTAAGACATGTAACCTTCCTCGAAGAGGCTCATCACCTGCTGCGTGCCGACGCTCACGGCTATTCCGAGGGAGCAAACGTCCAGGAAGCATCAACCGAAATGATCACAAACGCCATCGCCGAGATAAGAACCTATGGCGAAGGCTTCGTAATCGCCGACCAGGCGCCGGCTATGATGGATCAGGCTACCATCAGAAACACCTATACCAAGGTTGTCTTCAAGCTTCCCTATGAAGCAGACCGCAAGAGCGTCGGAGCCGCAATGGCACTCAACCAGTCGCAGCTTGACCACATCGCAAGACTCCAGATAGGCGAAGCAGTCATCTATCAGGGCGGCTGGAACGAAGCTGTTCTCTGCAAGACCGACTTCTTCTCTCCCGATAATTTCAAGCCGCTTGAATACACTCCAAAAAAGCCGAAGCCCAGGTTCAGTATTCCCGTTGAAAAGGTTAAAAGCGAGGTTTTAAGGATGCTTCTGTCAGAAGAGCCTCTGACGGCTGACGACCTTAAGCTCTGCCGTGACATAACAAGCGACAGAAGAATGCACGCAAAGCTTGACGACGTCGTCTGGGACTTCCTGAACGACTGCCTCATCGACAGCAAGAATTCCTATTCTTCCGGCAAGCTTGCAAGAGTAGTCTATTCCGCCGCAGACGGCAGCAGCATCTTAAAAGAGCTTAACAGCATGGAAAAGACGCCAGCCCGCTTTGATTGGCTTCTTGAAACCTTGGGCGAGAAGTTTGACCTTCCAATAGAACTCTGCGTCAAGCTTTCTGACATGCTTCTGACCAACTCTCCGAAGACCAGCGGAGCCCTTTCGGCAGCATGGACAGGCTACAAGGGGCAGCACAGTATCTACTGAAATCAAAAAATGCTTGATTTCAAGCAGAAAATGCCTGATGCGAAAAACGTGCGGATTTCATGTTATAATGAAGATACAAAATAACAAGGAGGCAAAAAACATGTTTGAGGAATTCGATGTATTCTTTGACAAGACAGAGTCAACTGACGTTCCAGAAAGACAGGAAATTGATGAGAGTGACGCTCCGAAGCCAAGCTTTCATCTGGCAACAACCAACAACCCGGATATGCCAGAGGTTCTGGTCGGCGGCGTCCCGGAGCTGTGGGCAGAGAAGCTCGACAGCGAGCAGGGAGACAACGAGTTCGAAATTGAACAGTGCTGCGGTCTGGTTACTGTAAGCAATATATTACAGATGGCGGGAATCGACAAGACTGAGGACAACATCGTAGAGTATGCCTTGGATCATCGTCTTTGCCGTGTTCGCCCGTTTCATTGGTCTCAAAGCGGCGGATCTACTGTTTACAATCAGCAAAAATTGCTTGAAGTTCACGGTGTAGAATCTGATATTTACTTGCCTACTGAAATAGACTATGAGCAGATGGCAAGCTGGGTTGAAAACGGACGTGGCGTAGTCTTGAATCATAGCGTGTATATGACCATAGACGGAATGGAAGATCGAGCTCGCACATTTTTCGGAAAGCCGCTCTCAAATCATGCAGTAACTATGACGGGCACAGTTCGTGATCCGGACGGTGAGCTTCTTGGCTTTACGGTCTGCGACAGCGGTGCTCGTGATGGTATGAGATTTATCTCACTTGATCAGATGGACGCAGGCTTCAAAGATGCTTTTGGCTCCAGCGTTCTGGTAACATCAGACCCGATTCACGATAACGGCAAGCCTTTACTTCAGACAGCTTGACAGGAGGTTAGATTATGAAAAATAGTTACATGGAAATCGACACATTACTAACTGCAATCATGGAGTCGGATATGCTGCCCGTCACCGACGGAACAGTGTTGAGTGCATTGGCACCGTCTATGCTTCAGGGGAGACTCGTTGAAAGTGCATTTTTATATGATGCTCCCGCTCCCAATAATCCGCTTCAGAGACCTTATGCCTGGCTCACCGTCGACAGTATGACCGGGGCGCTCGTCAGATTTGAATACTGCTTCGTTCAAGACTTCATCGACACAGAAAAGTATCCTATCGACATGGAAATCGAGTACAAGCCCCAGCCTATCAAGGAACGCATGGCAAATGGCAAGGCTTTCAGAGCCGCCTATGAAGCAGTCCGCCCGTTCTTATTCACCGAACCAAGTGAGCTCACCGAAGAGCAGGTAAGAGCAATCTCACAGCTGAGAGAGACGATGACCAAAGCCATCCCCTCAGAACTGCTGCCATTCTATCAGTCACTCGCCAAGGAGTTTATTACTTGGCTTGAAAAAGTACTAAATTATTAAGGAGGACAAAACAATGTTTGAAGAGTTCGAGATGTTAGAAAATGTAGAGGAAGTTGAACATCCCAGAGAGTTCGACACAGAAAAGGATCTGGATTTGTCAGGCGACAGATTCCATGTCGTGGAGACTGACGATCCTGAGAATCCTGTTGTAGTTGGCGGCGTTCCTGAGCTGTGGGCTGAGAGGCTCGACACCTTGACCGGCGACAACCAATATGGCATGATTGGATGCAATGGCTTGCTTTCGGTATGCAATATCGAAAGAATGGCTGGCATGACTGACGTAACGGAAACAGATGTATGCACGGAAGCACTTCTTACCGGCAACTGTCTTTTCGATATTAACGATATTGAAAACAGTGGCAAAGCATACATGGAAATGCAGGAGGATTTGCTCGACCGTCAGGGAATCGAGTCGACAACCTACTATAGCCCTGATGCCGATGTCGAGCAGATTGCCGAATGGGTTGAAGACGGTCATGGAGTTATAATGAATTACTGCGACCACTTGGCGGATGATTTCAACCCTGATGTGTCTGTCGCTATGTTCCTGGATTGGGAAACTGTGAGTGCAACTATGCCCAGAGGCGATGAGATTGCAGAATATGCTTCTACGTTGCAGGACGGAGAGAGCATCGAAATGACTTTACCGGACACCGGAGTCGGAATGGAACTTTCAGGAATCGTGACAAATGAAGGCTTTATTGCCAATGTAG
Organism: Oscillospiraceae bacterium; assembly: GCA_021200565.1. Taxonomy (GTDB): domain Bacteria; phylum Bacillota; class Clostridia; order Oscillospirales; family Ruminococcaceae; genus Faeciplasma. Next base: position 16,790 of record JAJQGJ010000021.1, on the reverse strand, counting down.
ACTTTGACATATGGCAAAGTAGTGCAACCGTTGACGAATATGGTACACCATATATGGATAATGCAGTTGCAGTAACCGGAACTGTCAGAGACGTCGATGGCAATCTGCTTGGTCTCAGAGTTTGCAACGGCAGCCGTGGCGATGGCGACAGATTTATCTCTGTTGAGAACCTTGAGAACTGCTACACAAACGCAATCGACAGCGGCGTAGTTGTTACAGATAATCCGATTCACGTCAATGGTAACCCGATAAATGCCTGAATATAGCTTAGAGAGGAGCTTTTAAAATGAGCAACAAATATATGGAATTAGATCTTATGTCCCAGAGAATCAGAAAAGCCGGAGTTTTCCCTTTTACCGAAAACGCTATGCTTGGTGCATGGATGCCGTCAATGCTTAATGACAGACTGGTGGAGAGTGCATTTCTTTATACGACTTCCAATGTCCTTGACGGGAAAATGGCAAGACCTTTTGCCTGGCTCACCGTTGACAGCCAGAGCGGTTCAGTTGTACGCTTTGAGTACTGCTCAAACTGTGACTTCATGGACACCGGGAAGTATCCGCTTGATATGAAGATTCCGGCTGTCAAAACTCCTTTGCAGCAGAGAATGGAAGCAGGAAAGAAGTTCAAGGAAGCATATGTGAATTGCCGTGACTTCTTCTTTGCTCCCGTGAGCGAGTTGACTGAAGAGCAAGTCTCAAGTCTGAAAGAACTGAAGCAGTGCATGAATGATGCGCTCCGTCCTGAACTCAAGGAATTCTATGATATTTTGGGAAATACATTCTTTGAGTGGCTTGAGGAAGTGTAAAAAAGCTTGAACCAAGGAGGCTGACAATATGGAAATGGAACTTGCTGAGATCATGGAAACCGAGGGACTTACCCCAGAGGATGTTCAGGACATCGACGAGATTGAGGATTTCAACAAAATCCTGCCGATGGAGGTAAGCTCGGAGGTTCCTGGTATGGAAAAGGCAATTATTTGCGGAGACCCGATTCGCCTTGGTGACGAGCTGGATTTCCAACAGGGTTTTGATAACCCATACGGCGCATTTGGAACATGTGGATTGAATGCAATTTCGAACATCTGCCATATTGGCGGCAAGGATGTCTCGGAGGTTGAAGTGGTTGAATATGCTATGGAAAATGGCTTGTGTACAAGGGACGATCCGAAATTCCACGGCGGTGGAACGACAATCGGTCAGCAGCTGAGGCTTTTAGACCATTATGGATTCCCGTCTCACTGCGAGTTCTCCGAGGTCGCTTCAAGCGAAAGACTTGCAGCGGCAATAGAGGGAGGTCACGGAGTGCTTCTCGGGCTCAATTCCGGTCTTTTGCAGGACAGGGAATGGAAAATCTATAATGATGCAGGAGAGATAACCGCAACTCATGCAGTCTGCCTGACCGGCACCGTCCGTGATGTCGAAACCGGTGAGCTTAAGGGCTTCTATCTTTGCGACAGCTCGTCCCAGAGCCCCGAGGGCGGCAGGGTGTTCGTCACATTGGAAGAGTTCGACGAGTGCTACAGCGATGTGCAAGGCTCCTATGCCGTCATCACGGATGACCCGATCCGTGGCGCCTGAGCTGTAGCGGACAGGTTGGAGAGATTAAAGTGGCAGAATTAAAACGAAGAAACTATCAGAAAGCTATCGACAAAGAACTGAACACGTTAAGGAAGCGGGAGGAAGCTCTTGAGAAAAGAAAGCTTGAGAGCAAGCCCGTGAGGCTCAGAAGCCAGCTCGAGTCAAAGGTTCCCGATAAGGTGTATAAAAGCCTAAAGCTGGCATTCGGAAAGGCTTTTGGGCTGATATTCGACAAGGGATCGATAGTTATCGAGAAAACCTATAACCAGGAAGGAAAATCAGACGATTACCTGGTCAGGGAATACGCATTCAGAACAAAAGCCAATCGCAAGGCTCTGAAAGAGCTGTTAGGCAGTGCCGGAAGCGACAATCTCAAAAGCGTCGCATTCACAACTGCCGAGGGAGTTCTCTTAGGCGCATTTGGTGTAGGAATACCGGACATCGTGGTGTTTGTCGGAGTGTTGCTCCGTGGAGTTTATGAAACCGCCCTCAACTACGGCTTCGACTATCAGTCGGATGAGGAACGTTACTTCATCTTAAAGCTGATGGAGGTTTCGATGCTTAAAGGCGAGGAATGGTCGAAAGGAAACAAAGAAATCGACGAAATGATTTCCGATAAAGTCAGCACTCCACGAACTCCAGCTGACATCAAGCTTGAAATAGAAAAAGCATCCGATGCAATAGCAATCGACATGCTGCTTCTCAAATTCATCCAAGGATTTCCGGTTGTCGGCATCATAGGCGGCTCCATGAACCCTGTTTACTACAACAAGGTCATGAGATACGCAGAACTCAAATACCGTAAAAGAAGACTGCTCCTTCTTTCGCAGGAGCAATCTCAATAAAATATTTAGGAGGATATTATCATGGCAACAAAAGCACGTTTCACACAAAGAGTAAGAGAGTATCTCGATTCGCAGGGACTCAAGTACCGTGTCACCGAGAAGGAAGAGGTTGACATCATCGAGTACAGAATGAACGTCAAAGGCAATCTGAGCAATGTAACTGTATATATCAGTATCAGGGACAATCGTGCTCAGTGCTTCGCAGTAGCGCCTCTCAAGGCAAAGCCGGAAACATATGCAAATGTCGTTGAGTATCTGACCCGTGCCAACTACAATCTGGTCACTGGCGGCTTCGAATTCGACTACAGCGACGGCGAAATCAGATACAGAGACGTTCTCTGGGCACGTGACGATCCATCGCTTGGAGACATCGAGCTGATTGTTGACATCCCTGTTCTGATGATGCAGCGCTACGGCGACGGTCTTGTCAAGAACATGATGGGCTACGGCAATCCTGAAGAGGATGTAAAGGCTGCAGAGTCAAACGTACGCTGATAAAGCCAAACACTTTTCGCCCCGGGTGTCAGTCTATAAGCCGATGCCCGGGGCACTGACACATTATCAAAATCCGGAAAGGTGAATCCCATGGACAATAATCGTTACTACAACCGTCTGGCAGCAGCCTATGTGCGTGGACATGCTTTGAAGAAAGGCTTTCCGGGGCTTCCGGACCCACTTCTTTCAGAGCCGCTTGACAGCCTCAGCGATGCCGAATTTTCCGAGATTATAGAGTCAGGTCGACAGGCAGAGCTCAAGCTATACCGCTTCAAGACCACCCACAGCGATATGCCAAGAATCAGAAAAGTCATGGGATTCTTAAAAAGCGTCAGCTTTGAAAGCCTTCTTGACGTCGGCTCCGGCAGGGGAGTGTTCCTGATGCCGTTCATGACCGAGTTTCCGTGGGTCAAGGTCACCTCAGCCGACATCCTGCCTCATCGGGTTGAATTCCTTAATGAGATTTCCCTTGGAGGAATCGAAAACCTGAATGCCATTGAAGCCAACATCTGCGAGCAGCCGTTAGAAGAAGACAGCGTCGACATTGTCACAATGCTCGAAGTCCTCGAGCACATTCCCAATACCGAAGCGGCGGTCAGTTCAGCCATAAAAATGGCGAAGAAGTATATAGTTCTCTCCGTCCCATCCAAGCCTGACGACAACCCCGAGCACATCCACCTCTTCACAAAGGAGAGCTTAACAGACTATTTCATCGGTGCCGGCTGCAAAAAAGTCAGCTTCGACGGCGTCGATGGGCACATTATCATGATAGCAACAGTAAAGTAAGGAGATAAAAATGGAATACGACGTAAACGGCACCATTTGGTATGGCAGCAAGGATCCCTCCGACAGCGACTACTGCGGCAAAGGCTGCTATTGGCGAGTTGACGGCGACACTCTAATAATCGGCGGAAGCGGAAAAGTCGAATGGAGTCGAAGATATGAAGATATTTATGTTGATGAAGACGATGAAGATGAGGAAGACGACGGTAATGAGTATCATATCAAACAGTTTTATTCCGAATATCTCGATGAATACTACTTTGTAACTGTTCCATATGATGGCAAATACCGAAGGCTTGTGATTGAAGAGGGAATAACGTCAATCGATGATTTGGCATTTGAAAATGAGCACATGGAAAGCGTCAAGCTGCCAGATAGCATATACGAAATTGGATTACGTACGTTTGATGGTTGTAGCTCTTTGAAGAGCATAACAGCTTCGGTGAATGTGATAAATTCTGGTTGGGCAGGCAGACCACTCCTCTCACATATTACAGACGTAGTCATGACGGGCAAAGCAAGGTCGATACGGAGAAATGCGTTTTCTGACTATTCATCATTAGAAAACATAACTTTTCCGATGGGAGTTGAGGAAATTTGTGACGGCGCATTCTGGAATTGTAAATCGCTGAAAAGAGTTGTTATTCCGAGAAGCGTAGAAATAATTGGGAATGATGCGTTTTGTGGATGCGAGTCTTTGAAAGAAGTTGTTTTCCTCGGAGGCGTCAAGCGTATTGAAAACCTTGCATTTTCAGGTTGCAAATCCCTGAAAACTGTAACCCTCAAAGAAGGCGCAACCTGGATTGGGGATTTAGCGTTTAGTGGCTGTGACTCCCTTGAAAGAATAGTGATTCCGGAAAGCGTTGAACATATCGGCAGGGGTTTAGTAACCCAAGATTCACTGAAGGAAATAGTGTTTGGAGGGTCAAGGCTGAGATTTATGTCTATACTCAAAGCGTCGGGCAATAATTATCCTCTTGAATCTATGAGACGTAAAGGCTTGAAAATCACATTCAGAAAGCGGTTGTTTTAGCATCTGCTATTGCAAGGAGGAAAAATATGAGAACAGAATTAGAAATATTGGCGGAAAGATGTGGTGCGGGAGATGCCGATGCAATGCTTGAACTTTCTGAGCTTCTCAGAAAATCCGCTACTTCTGCAAAGCACGACATATATCGCTTAGGCGCAAATATGTGGCTTCTGAGAGCTGCAATTTATGGGAACAAGCAAGCTCAGGAGCGGGTGATGGAGATTTTCAGTGAGGGAAGGTGGCAGGGCGTTGATTTTCTGGAAGATATGACATTCCCTTATGAGAACTTTATTCCCGGGAAGCGTGATAATTGGCGGACAGGGAAATATTCCGGAAGAGACTTGAATGAGATCGGGCTTTTTGCATTTGAACCTGGTGAATTGTATAATATAGCCGGGCTCAGCAAAGGTCGCTATATTGAAATTGGCAGGTATCTTGGCTTCGACGGACCTGATGAGGATGGATTCGGATATGAGGAATACTATAGGTACTCTTATCTGGATCAGTATTTTCAGATACCGGATCCCGAGAAAAGTAAGAGTGACCGCCAAGGACCAGAATTGTGGTTTGGCTTTCTTGAGGTGAAATCAGAAGAAAGGGCAATAAAATGAATAAAGTCGATAAGATAGCTGAATTCCAGGGTCGGTATAGGTTTTTAAGCAACTTTTATCCTGCATATGTGACGCTTGATGGGAGCACTTATTTCAGCTCTGAAGCGGCGTATCAGGCTTATAAGAGCCTGGATATTGCGGAGCGTATGAGGTTTTCAGAGCTTTCTGCGGGTGAAGCCAAGAAGCAGGGGAGTCAGATTCCTCTGAGAGCAGATTGGGAAAAGGTGAAGTTTTCCGTGATGGAGAGAATTGTGCGGGCAAAGTTCACACAGAACCCATATCTTGCAAAGCATCTGGTCGAGACAGGTGATTCGGAAATCGTTGAGGGCAACACCTGGAATGATGTCATCTGGGGAGTAGATCTCACAACAGGTGAAGGGCAGAACAACCTCGGAAAAATCCTTATGAAGATCAGAAATGAGCTTCAGGAAAACGGAGTTCCCGAGGGTGAGGAAACGAACGAAATCCGCTGTAAGTCTTTCGATAATGGCATTTCTGTGAGATTGCAGGATATAAGCCGAACCAAATTCGAATGTGTTGTAAATGAAGCGGATGAAACGCTTTTTGCCGGCTGGAGTGTTTTCGATGCTATCCATAGAGAAGCAGGAGAAGAGCTTATTAAGGAGTGCCAGACACTTGGCGGTTGCAGGATAACTGAGGCAAAGATAACTAATGGGTATAATCTCGCCGCCAGATATGTCATACATACAGTTTCTCCGCATTATGGCGGGACGGGAGACAGCTTTCTTCTTGAGCTGACCCTGAGGAACATTCTCGACCTAGCCAAAGAAAAGGGCATCCACAGCATCGCTATCCCTGCAATCGGCTGCGCCAAGGAATGCTTCCCGAATGAAGAGGGTACAAGGATCGCAGCTAAGGCAGTCGTGAACTGGAAGAACGAGAACCCAGATTACGCCATCGAAGTCGCCTTCACCTGCGCAGACCCGTATGTCTATAAATGCTTTTGCGAAGCGTTGACCTGAAATAACAAATAAAACAAGGAGAAAACCAATATGCCATTTGAAATAAAAAAATACCCCAGAACCCCTCATCTTGAGGGCTCACGTTTGCAGCCGGGGGATGAGGATTTGTCCCAGATTCCGTATTCGGATATTGAGGGAAGACACCTTGTTGTCGAGGAGAAGATTGACGGCGCAAATTCTGCAATCTCGTTCGACGATAATGGCGAGATGCTTCTGCAGAGCCGTGGTCACTATCTGACAGGCGGCTATCGTGAACGCCACTATAATCTGATGAAGCAGTGGGCAAGCGTGCATGAAAATAAGTTCCGAAGCGTTCTTGGCAGCCGGTATATAATGTACGGCGAGTGGATGTATGCCAAGCATAGTATCTTTTATGACATGCTTCCGCACTATTTCATGGAGTTCGACATTTTTGACCGTGAAAAGGGAATCTATCTCGACACCGATTCAAGACGCATGATAACTGAAAACCTCCCGATAAAGTCGGTTCCAGTTCTGAAGACTGGCGAATTCAGCAGTAAAGATGATTTACTGAAACTCCTCGGCAAATCAAACTACATAAGTAGCGATCACATCGAAAACCTGAAAGCTGAGGCTCTCCGGCAAGGGCTTGACCCTGATGAAATCTGCCGCTCTACTGACCAGAGCGATCTTATGGAGGGACTTTATATCAAGGTTGAGGAAGGCGGTCAGGTTGCGAGCAGGCTCAAGTATGTCCGTCGGTCATTTTTGCAGAACCTTGCAGTTCCCGACACTCAGTGGATAAACAGACCGATTGTCCCGAACCTTCTGTCCTGTCCGCTTGAGAGCTTGTTTGAATAGAGGAATTCCCATGAACGACAACTGGAAAACACTATGTGGCGTTGTCCCCAAGCCGCCAGACTGGAATATCAACTGGGATGCTCTTTTCAGCACTCCTATTGCACCCTATTTAGAAAGGCTTTCAAAAACCGAGCAGAACCCCGAATGGCATGCCGAGGGAAATGTCCTCATCCATACAAAAATGGTCTGTGAGGAGCTTGCAGAGGACTCTGAGTTCCGTGAGCTTCCGAAAGAAAAGCGAGAGATACTGTTCATAGCTGCGCTTATGCATGATTTTGGCAAGATTTCTTGTACGGTTATGGAGGATGGCATCTGGAAATCCCCGAGCCACACGATAGTCGGCTCGAAAATGGCGAGAGAAATCCTATGGAAGGACTTTTCACTCGCTGGAACCAAAGAAGAGCAGGAAGCCCGTGAGTGCATCTGCAACCTGATTCGCTACCATTCGGTACCGGTTCACATAGCGGAGCAAAAGAACCCGGAGCTGAGGCTCTATCAGATAGCCGCACAAGGCGAGCTTGTTCCCGGTTTCTCGCTCCAGCTTCTGTCAATTCTGGTCAGAGCTGACCTCAAGGGCAGGATCTGCGACACGATAGGAGAATCCCTCGATTCAATGGAGCTCTGTTTCATGATGTCGAAGGATGAGGGAATTTTCGATAAGCCGGGAGTATTTGTGTCTGATGCAGCAGAATATGCCTATCTTTCCGGCAAAAATGTCTGGAAAGGGCAGGATGTCTATGACGACACCTGGGGCGAGGTGATACTCATGTCCGGTCTCCCCGGAACCGGCAAGGACACCTGGATCAAGGAGCATTATCCAGACATGCCGATGATCTCGCTTGACGATATAAGAAAAGAGATGAATATCTCTCCTACCGAAAAGCAGGGACAGGTCGTCCAGGAGGCAAGAGAACGTGCGAGAGCATATCTTCGCAGTAAGCAGCCATTTGTCTGGAATGCGACGAATCTCTCAGCCATGCTAAGGCACAACCAGCTTTCGCTCTTTGAGCAGTATCACGCAAGAACCCGAATCGTCTTCTTAGAGACGCCCTGGGACACAAATCTTTCTAGAAACGAAAACCGTTCCGATGCAGTCCCGACAATCGAGATAGAGCACATGATGAGAAATCTCGAACTGCCCACAAGAACGGAGGCAAGAGCGGTTGAGTGGCACTGTGTATAAAGCTGTACGCATTGCGGACGGCAGAAAAATAAATTTGTAGGTGATAAAAATGGTAGAAATTAAAGCGAAGATCGACGATATTGATTATGCCAATATCATAAAAGTGGCATTTCCAATTATCAAAAGCAAAGCTGAGAAGGAAACGGCAGCATGGGCGATGATTGTCAGAAACCTGAATGAGCCGGACGAAAGCACAATAAAGGCTCTTCTTGACCTCATCCCCGACAGCGTGAAGGACAAGCTTGTCATTATGGCGCTCGAAAAATATAAAGAAGCCATCCCGGCAGCTTTAAACTCTCTTGCGGCATCAAAGGGTCTCAAGCTGAACGTCAAGGACGTTGAAATCAACATGAAATGACCGATAAAAAAGCTTCCGAACTCCGGAAGCTTTGATTTTTTTATTCCCATTTTGCCCACACATCGGGACAATAACCGACTGTAGCCTGTTTTCCGTTTCTGACAACAGGGCTCTTTATGAGCGACGGATTTTCGAGCAGTTTCTCAATCTTATCCTCATCTCTGGCTAAGTATTTGAGCAAAACTGCATCCTGCGACTTGCTTTTGTCATCAATAAGAGCATCCAAAGACCCGACAGCCCTGAGAACGTTGTTGAACTCACCTCGGCTCATGCCCTTTTGGTTGAGATCAATCATCTGCGCCTTGATTCCACGCTCCTTGAACCATCTCTCGGCTTTCTTCGAGTCGAAGCATTTGGATTTATAAAAAATCTGAATGTTCATGCCGTCACGTCCTCCTACAACACAATCGTGAACGGACCGTCGTTTTCAAGATCCACGGTCATATGTGCACCGAAAACTCCGGTTTCAACCTTTATGCCACGAGCTCTCAGCTCTTCGTTGAACTTCTCGTAAAGCCTGTTCGCCTCATCCGGCTTTGCAGCTCCGATAAAGCTCGGTCTGTTCCCATGAGAGCAGTCCGCAAGAAGCGTAAACTGCGAAACCGAGAGAATATCTCCACCGACATCTTTTATCGAAAGATTCGTTTTTCCGTTCTCATCCTCAAAGATGCGAAGCTTCGAGATTTTTTCGGCGAGCTTAACACAATCCTCGTCAGTATCTGTTGGCTCAGCACCGAAAAGAACAAGAAAGCCTCTACCAATATTTCCGACAATATTTCCATCCACCGTAACCGAAGCCCGGTTCACTCTCTGTATAACCGCTTTCATAACTCTTCCTCCGCCCGATTTTCTGAAATGATTATAGCATGAATAGGGAGGGGAAGTCAAGATAGCAAAAAAGGCGGTCCCATCCAAGCAGAACCGCCTTTAAGCACTCAATCTGTCAGCACAAGCCAGTCATCATTTGCCTGCTGCAGCACGCTGTGCCATCATTTCTTCAAAAGCACAGATTGCTCCTCCATCATAGAGGATGTCAACGCCATCAAGATAACTGCACTCGTCGCTTACCATGAAAGCCATCATCTTTGCAATTTCTTCCGGCTCACCGAGTCTTCCCATTGCACCGGCTTTTGCGAATGAAGCGGCTTCTTCTCCCTCAACTTCTCCCATGGGAGTTTTGAAGGTTCCGGGAGAGATGGAAACAACACGAATTCCTTTCTTCCCGTAGCGGAGAGCCATCTTCTTTGTGTACCACTGTACGAAGTTCTTTGAAACGGTATAGCCCATTCCCGTCTGCTGTTCCGTAGGGATAGAATCAATCATCTGATTTGCGGCAGCCTTGAAAGCGTCCTCATTGGAGAGACTCAGCTGATAAATCTGATAAGGAGCTCTGTCGGCGGGAAGCATGTAGCCAGACATAGAAGATACATTCAGAATGCAGCTTCCTGCCTCCATAACCTCAGCCATTTCCTCGTCGATGTTGATGGTACCACAAGCGTTGATTTCAAAAATCTTCTTGCCGTCAGCCATATGAGGAGAAACGCCGGCAGAGTGGATGACAGCCTTGACGGTACCCAAAGTCTTTGCGTATTCTGCCAATGCCTTTACAGATTCACGGTTTCCCGCATCAGCCGGATATGCCTCGGCATCAATTCCTAATGCTTTCAGCTCCTGAATCGCATTCTCAAGCTTGGAGACTGTACGTCCAACGAGAATTACTTTTCCGTTTTTGCCGACAATCTTTGCGGCTTCCAGACCCATTCCGCTGCCACCGCCAGTAATTACATATACATTGCTCATAAAAGACACCTCTTTCTTTTATTCGATAGCCAAAGCTAACGTAACGCCATCATTATAGCATTAAGCAATATGTAAGTCAACAACAGAAAAAGGCGGTTTTGTATCAAAACCGCCTTTTATTGCACTTTTTCAGCTCAATCAGTAAGCCACGCCCTGCCACTTCATAGCATCAGCGACTTTGAGGAAGCCTGCGATGTTCGCACCGACAACGAGATTGCCTTCGTGGTCGTATTCCTTGGAAGCGTTGTATGCGTTGTGGAAGATGTTGACCATGATGTCGTGGAGCTTGCCATCGACCTCTTCGAAGGTCCAGCTGAGTCTCTCAGAGTTCTGGGACATCTCAAGACCGGAAACTGCAACACCACCAGCATTAGCCGCCTTTGCGGGACCGAACATAACGCCTGCCGCCTGGAGCTTAGCGATAGCCTCGGGAGTAGAAGGCATGTTAGCGCCCTCTGCAACAGCGATTACGCCATTTGCGATGAGAGCATCTGCGCTCTCGCCGTCGAGCTCGTTCTGAGTAGCGCAGGGAAGAGCGATGTCGCACTTGACAGTCCAGATTCCGTGGCAACCATCTGTATAAGTAGAGCCTGGAACTCTCTCAACATACTCCTTGATTCTGCCTCTCTCAACTTCCTTGATCTGCTTGACAACATCAAGCTTGATACCGTCAGGATCAACAATGTATCCGTTAGAGTCGCTCATAGCAACAACCTTGCCGCCGAGTTCAGTTGCCTTCTTGCAAGCATAGATAGCAACGTTTCCGGAGCCGGAAATAACAACGGTCTTGCCCTCGAAGGATTCGCCCTTCATGCACTTAAGCATTTCCTGAGTGAAGTAGCAAAGTCCGAAACCAGTAGCCTCGGTTCTTGCAAGTGATCCGCCATAGCTGAGTCCCTTGCCGGTGAGAACGCCGGTGAACTCGTTGCGGAGTCTCTTGTACTGACCGAACATGAAGCCGATTTCTCTTGCGCCAACTCCGATGTCGCCTGCGGGAACGTCGGTGTCAGCACCGATGTGCTTGGAAAGCTCGGTCATGAAGCTCTGGCAGAAACGCATAACCTCTGCATCAGACTTGCCCTTGGGGTCAAAGTCGGAGCCGCCCTTGCCGCCGCCCATAGGAAGACCGGTAAGGCTGTTCTTGAAAATCTGCTCGAAGCCTAAGAACTTGATAACGGAAGCGTTTACAGACGGATGAAGTCTCAAGCCTCCCTTGTAAGGACCGATAGCGGAGTTGAACTGGATTCTGAAGCCACGGTTAACTCTTACTTTTCCGGAATCGTCAACCCACGGAACACGGAAGATAATCTGTCTCTCAGGCTCAACAATTCTGTCGATGATTCCCGCTTCTACGAGGTCGGGTCTGCGCTCTACAACGGGCTCAAGGCTCTCAAGAACCTCGCCGACAGCCTGCAAAAATTCCTTCTCATTGGGATTTCTCTTGCAAACGTCATCATAGACACGGGCTAAATATTCGCTTTTAAATGTCATTAAATATGCCTCCTGACGGTAATAAGATTTGCACAATTTACAGTATACCACATTATGCGGATTTTGCAAGTCCAGATTTCAGAAATTTCAAAATAAATCATCATCACCCCAATTTTTGAGGAATCTTTTAGAGGATTTGACTAAAGTGGAGGGGTTGAAACTTCAAGGATGAAAGCAGGGCAGGGGAAAAGAGCGACCCGCAAAAGGTCGCTCCCTGATATTATTACTATGTTAAGCTCGGCGTTCCATTCTCAGTAGACGCTCCGTTGTTCCTTCCTCGAACTGCCAGATGTCTGTAAGTTCAAAGCCGTGACGACTGTAGAAAGCAATCGCTCGCATATTTTTCTCCAAGACCCACAAATATCGGACATCAAATTTTTCTATTGCAAAATCTAAAAGCTTTCCGCCTATTCCCTCGTTTGTGAAGAAGCTGTCTACATATAGTGTTTTAACCTCTTGACCGCAGATTTGGATAAGCCCTTTAACAAAGCCATCCTCATACACCCACGTTTCTTCAAGAGGATTTTTATTTTCAAGATATTCGTTTGCAACAGATAACACTTGCAATTCGCCAAACGAGTAGCTATCATCCTGAAAAATTGGGAGGTAATTTAATCTTTTAGAATAAACAAGGATTTCTGCAATTCTTGATACATCTTTTTTCTGTGCCTGCCTTATTTCAGCCATTGCAACTCTTCACGCCCTTTCAAGAGACAGTATATCATTTCAGAACAAGAAAAGCAAGAAATTATCCGTAAAAAGACGTTATACATTGATTGACAGCCACTAAATTCTATGTTATACTGATTTTTGTTATATTGTGGCAAAATATAGCGAAAAAATTCTGTGTCGGTTCCTGCGTAAATATTTTACGGTATGGTTTTCTATGGAGTAGTCCGAATATCTCTATGGGAGTATAGCCATACAAGGAAGGAATCAAAATGAAAAACCTAAAATCCACCCTCGGAAACATCGTCTGGATCTGTAAGCCGTTCTGGAAATATGGAAAGCTCTATATCATTCTTTCGGTCTGCATTTCCGCCATCTATACGCCGATTGACGACCTGATTTATGTTAAGTTCCCGGAGATAATCATCAACATGCTGAACGCCGGGCGAGCATTTTCGGCTATTGCGGTTGTTGCCGCTCTTATCTGCGGGGCGTCGTTTTTGAACAATGCCGTCAGAAAGCTTGCGAGGGCTTACTTCAACAAGAGAAAAGCCTCTGTTGAGGTCGAAGCAAATCAGGAAATCTATCGCAAGGCGATGAAGCTTGATTATCGCTATATCGACTCACCTGAGTACTACGACAATTACGCTTGGGCGGTCGATGAGTATTCAAACCAAATGGAAGCCGCACGTCAGCTTCTTATCGACTTCTTCCAGTGCGTCCTCAGTCTTGTAGTTCTTGTTTCGATAATCGCAACTCTGGGACCTTGGATTCTCCTTGCTGAAATCTTAGAGATGTTCCTTATCTCAAGAATCAACGTCCTTGCGAACAAGATGCAGATTCGGGAGAAAGACGAGCTTATCCCTGTTGAGCGAAGACTCGGCTATTTCCATAGGCTTTTCTATATGAAGGACTATGCCGCCGATGTCAAGTCAACACCTCTCGGAGAAAAAGTCCTTGCCGAACACCGCAGAACAGGTGAGAAGAAGGTAAAAGTCGTCGGCTCCTATGCCTGGAAAATCGAGATGCTCTATAACTGTCAGGAGTTGGTTTTCTCCGTCACCGAGCTTATAGTCGTTCTGTATATCGTCAGAAGCATTATCTCCGGCAGAATCGCCGAGGTCGGAATGTATATGACCCTGATGCTCTCGTTCTACCGCCTTGATACCCGAATCCACAACCTCACGTTTGTTTTAAGCGACGCCAATGTCCTGTCGATGAACGTTGAGAAAATCCGCAACTTCTTTAACATGAAGTCGGAAATTGAGGTTCAGGACGAAGCGAAAGCAAAGCCCACAGCCGGCAATTTCTCCCTGGAGCTCAAAGACGTCGGCTTTTCCTATGAAAATTCGGAGTTTGCGCTTTCCGGCTTGAGTCTTAAGATTAACCCCGGCGAGAAGATTGCCATAGTCGGCGAAAACGGAGCGGGGAAGTCAACATTTGTCAAGCTTCTCCTGAGGCTCTATGACGTAAAGAATGGCGAAATCCTCATCAATGGCAAATCTATCAAGGACTACGACATCCACGCCTTGAGACAGCAGATAGGTGTTGCTTTCCAGAACACCAATATCTATGCCATGAGCCTTGCCGACAATATCTCTCTTTACGGAAATATTTCCGAGAAGTCGATGATTGATACCGCCGAAAAGCTTGGGCTTGACGAGGTCACAAATAAGAACAAGACCGACTATAACGCCGAGCTCACCCGTGAGTTTTATGAGGACGGAATCCTCCTTTCCGGTGGCGAAGCCCAGAGAGTCGCCCTTGCCAGAGTTATGAGCCGTGATTTCAGCCTGCTTCTTCTGGATGAGCCATCCTCCGCTCTTGACCCGATTGCCGAGTATAAGATGAGCGAAGCTATCCTCAGTGCCGCCAACAAAGCGACCACAATCATCATCGCCCACCGCCTCTCGACCATCCGTGATGCCGACAAGATATACGTCTTCGACCACGGCAAAATAGTCGAATCCGGCACCCACGACGAGCTGATGGATATGGGCGGTCACTACTGCGAAATGTTCACCAAACAGGCAGAGAATTACGTCAGAGAGTGATTACATATAGATACAAAAAGAGCGACCCGTTAAAAGGTCGCCCTCATATTATTTCTTCATCTCAAGGTAAGGTAGCTCGCCATATCCCTTTTTCCTATACAAATGAACCGCTGGCTCATTTTCTTTCTCCACTTCCAGCCTGAAGATGACATCCCGGTCTGCATACTGCTCTTCAAGATAGTCAAAAAACCGGCTTCCGATGCCCAAGCCTCTCTCAGCTTCTTTCAGGTACAAATCCTCCACCCAAATGCACGGCCTGCCGAATTCTGTCGAAAAGCTCTTAGCAATCATTGAATATCCGCAGACTTCTCCGTTCAACAAGAAGATGTAACCTTCGAGGTACGGGCAGTCACTGACGCAATTATCGAAATCGTTTGCGAAAATCTCCTCCGAACCGTTCGTATATACAGCCGCCGAGCGGTAAAACACCCGCATCATCGAAAGCACTTCATCCCTGTCGCCATATTCCATTTTTCTGAAAAGAATGTTCATATATACCTCACATCAGCGGCGAAAACACCTTCAGCACCGCCTGCAGCAGTCTATACGGTGCACCACGCTTATTGAGCTGCTCGACAGTGATCTCCTCGCTCTTATTCATCGTCTCGATGAAGTCCGCCTCGGCGTCCTTGACGCAGCTGGATTTATAGGTCAGGACGCAGTTCTCAAAGTGGAGATAGAAGCTTCTGAAGTCGAAGTTTGCGGTTCCGACTACACACATCTTGCCGTCAGCACAGACGGTTTTTGCATGGACGAAGCCGGGGGTGTATTCGTAGATTCTGACACCAGAATCGAGAAGCGTGCGGTAGTTTGAGCGGGTTACGGCGAAGACAAGCTTCTTGTCGGGAATCTTTGGCGTTATGATTCTCACATCGACGCCGCTTCTGGCAGCATGGCACAAAGCTGTCGCCATTTCACCGTCAAGAATCAGATAAGGCGTCATGACATAGAGATTCTTCGTGGCACAGTTTATCATGCCCATGTAGCAGAGTTCAACCGTCAGGTCATCAGACGAAGGTCCGTCTGCAAACGGCTGAACATAGCCGTCTGACTCGCATTTAAGAGTACTCTGGTAGTCTGCATAGTCGACAGCTGATTCGCCACGGGAATAGTGCCAGAGCTGCAAAAATGTCTCGGTCATCTTGGTGACAGCGTCGCCCTTTATCATGATGCCGGTGTCCTTCCAATGCCCGAACCGTTGCACTTCGTTAATGTACTCGTCTGCAAGGTTTATGCCGCCGGTGAACGCAGTATTTCCGTCGATGACGACAATCTTTCTGTGATCACGGTAGTTGAGAAATGTGTCCGGCGACGGTCTGATACGGTTGAAAACCGACACGCTGAACCCAAGCGACTGGAGATACTTCTCATAGTCTTTAGGAATCTTTGAAGCTGCGCCGAAGTCGTCATACATGAATCTCACTTCAACGCCCTCGGAAACTTTTTCTTTCAGAATATCTATGACCGAATTCAGCATTTTTCCGGGCTCAATTATGAAGTATTCTATAAATATGAACTTCTCTGCTTTGTTGAGCTCTCTTATAAGCTGGGCATAATACTCCTCGCCGATGGAAAAGTATTTCGTCTGTGTATTCTTATAGACAGGCGCAAAAGCCGTAGTCTCGATATATTTCAGGTTTCTTGCAATTTCCGGGTCCTCTTCGGCAATTTCCGAAATGTTGTCTTCATCAGACGGCATTGCGTGCCTCATCATTTCCCGGTAGCTCTTGAACCGCTTTCCGATTCTGCGGTTCTGCTTTGATTTTGAGAAGATGAGATACAAAGGAGTTCCGAAGATAGGGAAGATGAGGACGGTAATCGTCCACGCCAGCTTGAATGATGTGTTCATGTTCGCATTTGTGATGTCGAGTGCGACTATAACCGCAAGTGCGATGGAAAGCGCATAGTACCATACAAACTTATTTGCAAGATAGTTTACGAAGAACAGAATAACGGCAAGCTGTAAAAGCACCAAAAGACCTGCAACGACTATCTTCGACTGAAAAAATTTTGCGAGCTTCCGCAAAGAGTTCACTCCTCGTATAATGTATTTACAGGTAATTTAAAGAGAACCCGTATGAAACCT
>JAJQGJ010000023.1 GCA_021200565.1 Oscillospiraceae bacterium | reverse complement strand
CTGCCACGCAAAATGGGTCTTATAATTTCAGCAGATTTTGGGTCTTGGGCGATAAGCTCGTCTTTCTTGGCACCGGAAATGATGAAGGCTTCGTTTTTGCCGGTCTTTATGCCGTAGTTAATGCTGATATTCCAATCTCTTAGCGGCGTGCCGACTGCCTCTATTTTGCGCCTTATGCTTTGCTCAATGGGGTTGAGGATAACCCAGCTTTCTTCATTGTTGAAAGAACAGCTTGCGCTGTTTTGCCTAACAAAAACGCTCAAATTGTCTTTGCATTTTTCCTGTGCAATACAGGCAGTGGTGTTGTGTTTGTTTTCGCTCTTGGTGAACATGAGGATGTTTACGTCAACCGTTGCCGATTCAAAGATTTTCTGTCCAGCAAAATCAATCAGAATAAGCGGATTGGTGTTTTGGGCAAAGAAGCCCCTCAAAGCCTTTCCATAGCCTGCTCTCATCCACTTGTTGCTCGTAATGAAGCACAGAGTGCCATTTTTGTGAAGCAAAGAATGCCCTTTTTCGTAAAACAGGCAATAAATGTCACCTGTCTTTGCATAGGTCTCAAAGCCCAGATTCTGATACTGGTCACCGACCTTTTCTCCGGTTTCGTCATTGCAGGACTTCTGAAGCTGTATGTAAGGCGGATTTCCGATGACGACGTCGAAGCCGCCCTTGTCTCTGAAGACCCGTGCAAACTCAAGTTGCCACAGAATAAACGGCTTGGAAGCCTTTTCGGTGGCTTGTTCGTAAAGTTCTCTCATCTCTGGAGAAATACAATTCAACTGTGACTCAATAGCAGCAGTTTTAAGCTCGGAAATCTCAGCTAATAACTGCTTTTTCTTGTCAGGACTATCACAATAGAACAGCTCGTCCTGCTTTTTGAGCAGAGGAGGGATTGCGGCTTCAAATTGTGTCTGGGCGAAGTCAAACTGCTCGCCTCCGTTTGCATTGCCCAGCATGGTGCTTTGATTGATAAGCTTAACGCCTTCAAACTCATCCACAAGACTGTTACCGCAGAGGATGTTGCATTCAAGATTCGGAAGTGGCAGAGGGTTTCTGTGACCTTCAAGCTCATTTCTTGCATTGGGATTTATTTCATCATCAATGACCAGTGACAGCCAGAGGCGAAGCTGAGCTATGTCAACGGCGGAGGGCTCAATATCAACCGCAAAGATAGAATTCTTGATGGTGTGCTGTTTCAGCATATATGCAGAGCGACTTCTGTATAAATCCTTTCTTAAGTAACCTGCCTGTGCTTCGGATTTTGCATTCCTTGTAGCCACAATAGCCATGTATACAGTCAGAGTTTGCCTTGCTCTCACTATTTCGCTCATCATGCCGAGAGGAAATGCTCCCGACCCTACCGCCGGATCAGCAACACGAATATCCTTAAGAGCATCATCAAGCTCTTTCAGGCGGTTGACATCGTTCTTAAACGAAAGTATATTCTCGGAAATATACATTTCCTTGTTGTAATCAAACTTCATGCAGGGCTTGCCGTTCTCATCGACACCATGTATCGTCTTCACGCTGTCCTCATCCTTCATGAAATCTCCGTAAAGAATGAGGTCACGAATATCGCCTTCAGGCAACCCTGTTGAACCAACAAGATAGCTGATAAGGCTTTCCTGACACATATAGTGCACAATTTCACGGGGAGTATAGAAAGCACCTTTGCTCTTGCGGTCATCCACTTCCAGAAGACTTTCAAATACTTTTCCGAGCATTTCCGGGTCAATGGCAACCTCACGCTCCATGGGCTCGTCTTCACTCATGGTAAAGTTGTAACGATCGAATATGTCCAGAATGCCGTCGGCATTTCTGTCGTTATCGTCTTTCTTATTTGAGAAAATCTCATCAGGAATGTTCAACCTTGAGTTTTTCCAGTCGTAACCGTTTATCGGTTCAAAAAGCCCTCCGGACAAAAACGGAACGCGGCAGTGCAGGAGGGTGGAATATTCCCACTCTCCACGGTTCCTGTTCAGTGTGTCATAGAAAAGAGGCTCAAGATAATCGTTGTAGAAATTACATCCCTTCTTCTTGGAAAATTCAAAAAGTGTCCTCAAAAACTTTCTGGAGCCGTTGCCCCAATTATTTGATTCATCCTTCGGAAGACAGTTGGCAATAGCTTCCTCCGCATCATCGGGAATCTTATCAAGAGTGGACAAATCCGCACATACATACTTGTCATCCATTTTAGTATATATTCTCGGAAGATACTCCTTGATCAGTTTTCCCTTGACACCATATGTGCTGTAATAAACTTTATTGTACTGCTTTTCGTCAAGAACCCTGTTCGTCTGATTCCATACATTTACGCCGAGCCAGCCCTTCTTCTGGAGGAAGTAGAGAAAGACAATCTGACCCATAAGCTTTTTTGCAAACTGCTCTGCTGTAAACCCGCATTTTTCCGATTCCGCTATAAAGTCATCATTGCCACTGAGGTGGTCTTTCAAATCATGGAATTTCTCGCAATATAGCTCAAAGAATTCCTTTGTGACCTTCTCAACGCTGAACGACTCTTCAATATCGTCAAGGGTCGGCTTTGAATCGGTGTGAGCTACTAGGTCCATGAGCCTCTCTTTGGCTGTATGCGACGGCTCGTCCTTGCCCACAAGGAAAGAGTACCTTTTGGCAGGAGTTATATTCTCCGTTGCCTTTAATCTTCCGTTATCAATCTTCATTTCGTAATCAAGGCGAACGAAAGACAACCTCCACTTGGAATCGGAGCCAGAATAATATGCAACCAAAGCTGCATCGGCGTTATTGTTTTCTATCAGCTTCTTGGCGTAGCTTCTCTGAGTGCTCCGTGATGTTTCGACATAAGCATCCTTCTTAAGCTGAACCGCAAGAATCAATAGCTTTTTATTGTCCGGGGTATAGTAATCCGCAACGTAGGAATGGTTTTCTATGTGTGAGGAGAAATTGGTGCGCTCCGGCTGTCGCTTGTAGGGAGCAACCATTTTAGCAGAATACAGTACCTCTTTTATGAGAGTCACGTAGTTCTCCATAGAAAACTCGCTTTCGAGAATATTCTGAATCCTTCCGGCATCCGTTACCATTTCTATCTACCTCCGTTTTTCAAATAAGCAGACAAAACAACCTGCTTTTCATAGTTTCCCTTTGCTTTCTTCTGAACACTGTCATTCAAATAGCTTTGCGGTACGATATTCATGATGTCATAGTATAGCTCCAAGGTGTCCGTAGCCGTTTTACTCTTCTTACTTATATCCTTGGTAACCTTTGCCGGAATATCGCCGGACTCTATACGCTCAATCAGAATATCAAGCTTTTCAGCCTGCTCCTCTGTCAGTCTCTGTTCACTGTGCATTGCTTTCAATAGTCTGATTACCTTAGCATCATTGCCAATCAGCATAGGTTTCTCGGTTGATGCCGTTTCTTCTTCCAGAATGAAATCATCGAAAGCCATGCTGTTTTTCTTCAGGCAATCGTAGTAGTCGTGTGAAATACCTGCTCTTTGTGCTTTTTCCTCAGATTCAATAAACTTGATTGCTTCCATAAAAGTCAGTTGCCTGGTCTCGTTAGCGTCAGATACAAAGAATGTTTTCAAAGCTCCCTTTCTGATAAAACTTACGGTAGATGTCTCGTCAACTAAATCGCTGTCCTTACTGCTTTTAGCTTTTATCGGCAGAGCTTTAATTGCACCGAACAAATTGGGGTTGCTGTCTCTGACCTGACGAATAACGCCAAGGTAAGCCAGTTCGGGATTCGTACTTTCTTCATCATCCATATCTTTATTCAATTCGGAGAACAGCTTTTTAGATGAAATCTCCTCATCATCGGAAAGATACTTGATGTCCTCTCCCAATGTGTCATGGAAAGCTTGTAGCTTCTGCAAAATTCTTTCTTCAAGAGGCATATGCTTTTCACTTTGAGCTGTCGGAAAGAAATTGAATACATAGATTCGATCATGCTCTGTTCCAACACGATTGACACGACCAACACGTTGCATTATCCGAGTTGGGTTCCACGGAAGGTCATAGTTAATAAGAACATTAGCACGATGCAGGTTGATTCCTTCCGCCAGAACATCGGTCGTGATGAGAACATCATACTTGTCATTCCCAAGGCTTCTGAATTTAGGATCGAAGCTTTCTTCAATATCCACCTTCAATGCCTGTGAGCTCTGCCCACTGAAGTTGATAACACGCTTTCCGTAAATCTCTTTCAGGCTATCGCAAAGATACTCAGCCGTTTCCTTGGATTCCGTGAATATGATCATCTTCTTACCACGCATTGCTTCATTTTCAGACAAAGCCTTTTTGAGCTCGCCCAACTTCGGGTCTGTTTTCACGAACGACCACATGTCTCGGAGACTCTTGAGATCCGATAGGTCTCGCTCAAGGTCTTTCACGAATGCCGGCGCAAACTCCGTGGTTTCAAACTCCATTACATCCTGCTGTTCGATATAGTACAGAAGCTTATCGTCATCGCCATTGTCAAGAAGGTCATACACATCAACCTTTTTGCTTATATACACTTTTCCCGACTTTGCCATCTCAATGAACTTCTCATACGATTCGATGAACCGTGTCAAAGTCATCTTGAAGGCATAAAAACTACTCTCCAACCGCTTAACAAGAATGCCCTTCATAAAGCCACCCATGTTACGCTGTGCAGTTTGCATTGATGCATATTTAGCCTTATCCCTCAGGTAAAGCAACGGCGTATAACGTGCATAACGAAAATCTTTTATTATTGAGATAGTCTCGGTGAATATCTCATCTGTTGCTTCGTCAAATTCGTAGACGATTTTTTCAGGGCTACCGACACTGGGAAATTTAAGTCCCTGCTTCTTGAGATCATCCGCATAATACTTCTGAATCTCGCCTCTTGTACGTCTTATCATTACTTCACGAAGTAGCTTATCTCTTATAACTTCGGAATTTTCCCTAACTTGCCTTGCGTAGGCATCCGTTCCTTTAGGAATCTTTGTTAATTTCGAATTCAAGCCACGGAAAAATCCTTCGATGTTTTTGATTCCGTTGATATTGCCGCTCTGCTTAGGCTGAAACAGGTAAATCTGATTTTCAATATCGCTTGTATAGTTATTGATAGGCGTCGCTGAGATTAGAATTACCTTTTTCCCACGGCAAATCTGGTGAAGCTTCGTGTAACTTTCGGTTCCGCTGTTACGGAAACGATGAGTTTCATCCACAAAAACGTAGCTGTACTTGTCTGCACCCTTCTCGATTATATGATCCAATTTTCCGAGTGACACTACATCACAACGTGACACATCAAAATCCTGTAGAACATCTCTCCAATAGTCCTGTAAAACTGGAGGACAAATAATCAGTTTATATGCGTTGCGATTAAAAGTATTGGCAAGCATCGCACAGATATATGTCTTTCCTAAACCAACAACGTCGGATATAAAGACCCCGTTGTACGCATCCAGTTTTTTCTTGGCTTGCAGGACAGCGTCTATCTGATATTGAAGTCGCATATATCCGTCGGGAAGAAGCATTTGAAAATTCTCTTTGTCAGAGTTGATTTCTTCTTTGAAATACTCATAGAGGGTTTTCAGATACAATTCGTAGGGCGTAATATCATCACGAAGCCATGTTTTCTTTTCCACAGTATCTATGTAAACATCGCGAATATCTGTACTCTTTTTCCACAATGCTTCAAACCTATTCAGGGCGAACTCGACATCGGAGGTATCTTTCAATTCAACATTAAATTCCAAGTTGTTGACAAGACCTGCTTCAGAAAAATTGCTTGAACCGGTAATAACACTTCCGTACATATCCGGCACCTTAATCGGATCTTTTCTCATGATGTACACCTTTGCATGTATAGGTGCTTCTGTGTACATTCTCATCTCAAGCTTACCCGATTTAAGCCAATCAATAAAGACTCTTACGCCTTTTTCCACATCATAAGTTGTCGATGCTTGCTCAAATTCTTTTTCTATTTCTTCCTCAACAATTTCTTTGCCTTCCTTTGCGGAAATTGATGATAGCCTTACTTCCTCACCTGCCTGATCCAAAATGCGAACAGTAAACCTGTCAACATTCAGCCCAACCAGTATGCGAATTTTCTCCACATCCTCAAGTGCCGGATACAGTTTGAAAAAACCACTCGTTCTGAAATAGCCAACTAACACATCAAAAAACTGAGTGTTGCTTTTTAATATTGCATTAAAACGGCTGTACAAGTCACGCTCGGGTTCATTTGTGAAAAATTTTAAATCTGTATGCGACATTATAGATACATCCTTTCGCTTTGTATAGCTCATATTCGGAAAGGCAAGACTGATTTTCTCTCATCAAGTTCTTTCAAAATAAGAAAGCACAATAATCAACAAATATTATACACCCTCTGACAAAAAAATGCAATGTTTTTACCCTGCTCGTCAAGCACAAAACTCAACACCACCAAAAAAGCAACCACCGGTTGCTTTTTTCATTATCCGCAAAAATTTTTTCAGAGAATTTTTCAAACCAGCTTGTCCAGAGGCATCTAAAATCTGTATTAGTGAGGGGCAAAAATTTTTTTGAAAAAAGGCTTGTCAGGACCCATGTTTTTTCAGTATTAGTGAAGGGACAAAAACGCAAGCTCCAAAAAATTTTTTGAAATTTTCAAAAACGACTTGTCGAACCCCCTCCCTCGCCTGTGTTAGTGAGGGGGTAAAGAAGCGCAAAAGCAAGATACGCCCGGTCGGACAGTAACTCATTTTTGAGTTACCGCCGCCCCGACATCTTGATGGGAATTGCGGTTTCCCATACCCTCAACACTTGGTTCCTATTAAAAATAGTCACAGCGGCGAAGCCGGTTGCAGCGGCAAAGCGGTGGCAAAACGAAAGAGGTGAAAACGATTATGGCAAGGCCAAAGAAGGATGCGGACCTGGTTCGTCTGCACAGGATAACGTTCCGTTTAACGGACGTGGAGTACGAGATAATCAAGAAGCGATGCGAGGGCGCGGGTGTGAGTATGTCCGAGTATATGCGAAAGGCTCTGCTCGGCGGGCGGCTCACTATCACTCACGAGATTGTTGCGTCGTTCCCGGACATTCGGGAGGAGATGAAGCGAATCAGCCTGCTTCTCAGCAATATTGCGAACAACATCAACCAGATTGCGAAGCATTTCAACATGGGAGGACTGCACTCGCAAAGAGTCACCGCTGAGTTGGAAAGCGCGCTCGATGCTGTTCTCAAAATCCAGCTTGACGTGACGGGGATGGTGAACGAAGTTCATGGCAATCTTAAAGCACGGTACAAGTAAGAACGCGAACTATGGCGATGCGCTCACTTATCTGTTGTTCGAACATGACGGGTTCACGATGAAGCCGGTTCTTGACGAGAACGGAAACATGGTGCGACGGCGTGACTACATACTCGACGGCATCAACTGCGACCCGTTCACCTATGCCGAGGAATGCCGAGAGCTTAACGAGCGGTTTCGCAGGAATCAATCTCCAAGCGAAGTCAAGGCACACCACTACATCATAAGCTTCGACCCACTTGACCAAAGTGAGTGTGGACTGACCGCCGAGAAAGCGCAAGCTCTCGGCATGGAGTTTGCCCGAAAGAACTTTCCGGGACATCAAACTTTAGTTTGTACTCACATGGACGGTCACAGCGGAAGCGGCAACATTCATGTGCATATTATCTTCAATAGCTTGAGAAAGTTCGACATTGAGCCGCAGGAATTCACGGAGCGACCTTGCGACTGCAAAGCGGGGTTCAAGCACCACCAGACAAGAAGCTTGCTAACGCATATGCAAAAGTCGCTGATGGAGATTTGCGAGCGAGAAGGACTTCACCAAGTCGATTTGCTTTCGCCGTCTGAAAACAAAATCTCCGAGCGGGAATACTGGGCAAAGCAACGGGGACAGGCTGAGCTTGACAAGAAGAATGAAGAAGTAATCGAATTTGGTCTCAGTCCTGCGAAGACCGTCTTCCAGACACAGAAGCAATTTCTTAGAGACGCGATTGCGGATGTTTCGAGTACGGCAACCTCTTTTGAAGAATTTCAGAAAGCTCTTTCGGAAAAGTATTCGATTCAGGTCACAGACAGGAAAAGCCGCTACTCTTATCTCCATCCTGAGTGGAATAAGAACATAACCGAGCGTGCTTTGGGGACTAATTACGGCAAAGAGCATTTGACGAGATTGTTCGAGGAAAATGCTAACAAAGTTCAGATAGATCCAGTCTTTGGAGATTCGCCACCCGACTACGTCGAAGTTTTCTTCTTGAAATCAGATTTAAGATTGGTTGTTGACTTGCAAAACAACGTGAAGGCTCAGCAAAGCCGAGCATATGCACAGAAGGTCAAGCTCACGAACCTGAAGCAGATGGCGCAGACTATCGTCTATGTTCAGCAACACGGGTATGAGACGAGGGACGCCCTCCAAAACTCTTACGACGAGATGCTCACGAAGAGAGCCGAAGCCCGAAAAGAGCTTCGTGAAACGGAAGATAAGTTAAAAGACATCAACGAGGTTATCCGTTACATGGGACAGTATCTTTCCAATAAGAAAGTTTATGGTGAGATGTTGGATGCGAGGAACAAGAAGAAGTTTCGTGAGGCGCATTCATCGGAGATTGCGGTTTACGAGAACGCCGTTAGATTCTTGAAGGGGCGTTATTCCGACGGCAAGATTCCTTCGATGAAGGCTCTGCAAGAGGAGAAGCAAAGTCTGACTATCCGCAGGGATGCAAAGCAAAACACATACAATTACCTGTACGATTACACGCAGGAATTGAAAACGGTTTGCGCTAATGTGGATGCTATTTTGAAGCCTCAGCAGGAAAAGGAAGTTAAAAGGACGAAACAGCAAGAGATTTCTTGACATAAAAAATAAGCCCGACAGTTACACGCTGTTTGGGTAACCGTTGGGGCTTTCATGTTTATCTTTCTTCGGCTTCTTTGCAAGAAGTGGGTTTAAGCTTATCATCCAACATATCAAGAACCTGTTGCGGCAGGGAGTTAATTGGGTATCTTTTGTCGGCGTACATCACCGTATCATACAGCCAATTACCGCCGGGTTTTGAGAATATGTATTGAACCTCAAACGCATTCGCCGCCTTGTCAAAGCTATCTTCAACACGAAGGCTTCTTGCTATATAGTATCTGCTCACTTTTTTGCCGGTTTTGTCTACATCCTTGCTCAGGCAAACTGTACACTCCAAATCCGTCAGCCCGAACTTATAAGTGAAGGTCATAGTCTCAGTGTCCTCAAGAATAAAAATCTCGGAATTGGTGACAGAGATCAGTTTAGGGAGCTGAGATATTTTCTTGGCACACAGGTCATAAGGATGTCTCTGACTGAAATATATCTGGTTTGCTTTCAATTTGTCCGAAATCACATTTTTGAAGAACTGTTCTCCTGACATATTTGCATCTACACCTGTGAGGTGCATAAAGTCCTTGCGACGGAATACAACTTCTATTGTTCTCCCGTCAAAAACGTACAGAAATGTTCGCCCGACCAACTGTGCATCATATTTCAATGCGACCTCTTTGATGGTCTTGATAATCTGTGATTTATCCTCAGCTTTGCTCATCCTGTGTCCTTCTTTTCGCTTAATACAGAAAAAGCGGACGATACAGTGATCGCCCGCAATACTTGTACAGTTGCGTGTTTTCTGCTGGCTGTCAGCCTCGGCAATCTGGCGAAAGCCTATAAGATGCGCTAGCATCTGTAGCCATGGGAAATTTAAGTCCCCCATGCGGACTACACCTATATCCAAGGTGCGGGGCTCGATACCCTGGCGAGTATCTCTATCAGCCGTGGGCTTTACCCTGCCCCACGCGCAGTACAGCTTTAACGTGCCGCCGCACGAGAAGTATTTCTGCTTCCATATATATTATATGCTATCTTGGCGAAAAAAGCAACATCTTTTCTCTGAAATTTTTCAGTATGCGTAAAGGAAAATTTTCCCGCATACCATCCCAACATTCTGCCCAAACTAATCCAAAAGACCAGCTATAAAAAGTCAATAGCAAAATAGAAGAAAAATAAGAAGGAA
>JAJQGJ010000005.1 GCA_021200565.1 Oscillospiraceae bacterium | reverse complement strand
GAGGTTTCATACGGGTTCTCTTTGAATTACCTGTAAATACATTATACGAGGAGTTTTACCAAAACATGAAACAATTAAAACCCAGAATCCATGAAAACGGAATAGATTATATCCTTGTAGGAGATTACTATATTCCGGATTTGAACCTGCCGAAGGACAGTCAAAGACCCATCGGACATTGGGGCAGTCTTCGCAAAGCTTATCTGCAGTTGTATCGCCCAAAGGCTTATAACGATTTAGTCTTCTCCGGTCGGCTCAATACCGTCCTTGCGGATTTGAACGAACAGGCTTCCGACCGCCTGTCACTCATCATGGATCAGATGGCGGAAGCCGAGGGCGTGACCGAACAGGTGAAAGCAAAGAATCAGATGCTTTGGGTACAGTCCATGAACTCAATCCGCAACCGAGCTGAGGAAATCATCAAGCAAGAGATGATTTACTGCGACTGACGGTGGAGAGATTGAACGCAAACATCTAAACCGACATTGTGTCGGTTTAGATGTCGGTTTGAAAGTCGGTTTAAAGGGTCACGATGACACTTTAAATGACCTTTTAAAATCCCAAAGCCTCATTTGAAGCTTTGGATGAAGCTTTAAGAGGCTTTAAACCGCCAGAATGGCGGATTAAGTGGCGGATTGGCGGATTCTAAAGTCCCAAAGTATCACGATGATACTTTGGAAGATACTTTGAAATGATCGAATAAGTTTTGACCTCAGCCGATTATCGACTGAGGTTATTTGCGCCTTTTAAAAACTGCTCGAAAATTGCGCCAGTTCGAACGAAGTATTTTCGTGACAAGCTATACGGAAATATTTCGTTTCGTGGCTCTGAGTGGCAGAAAACTGCAAAAATCGACCTTTATTGCGACTGTAAATGGCAACAGTAGCGGCTTTTACGGTTGAAGTCTTGCTTTATTTTCAGCATTGTTGTATAATGTTTGTAAACAGTTCTGAATCTACAGAAAACCTATTATACAGAAACGTTTAGTGAATATACAAAACTGGGGAGGCAAGACTTCTCTGAGATTTATGGATTTAAAGGAGTTATGAATTATGGCAAGGAGAATTGACCAAGCGACAATTCAGGATGTAGTCCGGGGCGAATCTAAAAATGTCGAGTTCAAAGAGATGCTTCCGGAAAACTCGGAGAAATACACAAAAACGATAGTTGCCTATGCCAATACGCAGGGTGGAACACTCATTTTTGGCGTGGCGGATAAGACAAGAGAAATCGTCGGCATAGATGAAAATGTCCTGTTTCAGACGATGGACAGCATTGCAAACGCCATCTCCGACTCCTGTGAGCCTCAGATCATCCCTGATATTGAACCATATACGATTGACGGCAAAACAATCATCATAGTGACGGTTTCTCCTGAATCCATGAGACCATATTATCTGAAATCCAAGGGCAAAGAGAAAGGCACATACATCCGTGTTGGTGCAACTACCCGACCTGCCTCTCCTGAGAAGATAAGGGAGCTGGAAATGGAAGGCGCCAAGGTATCATGGGATGAGCTTATATGTGTAGGATACGAAGTCACTGATGATGCTGTCGAAACGCTCTGCCATGATATGAATATTCGCCGCAGAGAAATGCAGGAACAGAAAGAAACCACGGAGAAACTGCCTGCCGTAACGAGAACTAATCTTGTGAATTGGAAGGTACTGAAGGAAACGAATGACGGGTACCTCGCTTCAAATGCCTTTGTCTTACTGACATCCGATTACTTTCCCTTTTCAAAGACACAATGTGCTGTTTTCAAGGGAACCGACCGCTCGGTATTTTTGGACAAGCGGGAATATTCCGGTCCGATATATACGCAGGTTGAAGATGCCGTTAATTTCGTCCTTCGCAACATCAGAATTGAGGCTAAAATCGACGGGTTGATAAGAAAGGAATCCTACGAACTGCCGGTAGATGCAATCAGAGAGATGATTGTAAACGCACATTGTCATCGGAATCTGACCGATGAATCATGTGTGCAGGTGGCTATTTACGACGACCGTTTGGAGGTAACATCTCCGGGAGGACTTTACAACGGACTTACCTTTGACGAAGCTATGCAAGGTCATTCCAGACTGAGAAATCGTGTAATTGCAAATGTTTTCAGCCAGATAGGATTTGTTGAAGCATGGGGAACCGGTCTTCGCCGAATCCGCAATTCCGCCAAGGAATATAATCTGCCGGAGCCGGAATTCATCGAAATGCCGGAATCATTCCGTGTAAATCTATATCGCCGTCCATTGCCAACGCAGAACATCGGTGAAACATCGGAAGAACATCGGAATAACTTCGGAATAAATTCGGAAGAACGTCAACTTTTCGATAATGCTGAATTGAGCACTACGCAACTCAAGATAATGGAAATTCTATCGTCGGATTCAACGCAGACTGCTGATAAGATGTCTGAACAGATAGGCATCTCAAGAAGGAGCGTTGAAAATAACATCAAAAAGCTAAAAGAACTCGGACTCCTCATCCGCCATGGTTCAAAAAAGAATGGCTATTGGGAAGTTGTAAAATAACAGCTTTTTATCGCCCGACACGATTAAAAATCCTGTTGACAACATCCAAATAATGTGATACACTTGTGATAGTTCTGAGAATAATGTTCTCAGGTTTTTGAATTGTGGGGGGTAGTGCTTCGCACACCCAATTATCAAACCTCCGCTCCCTATAGGTAGTCCGGAGGGTTCGGTGTATCATGTGTGTCCTTTTAAATCTCTTTCGGTTTACTGAAAGAGATTTTTGTTTTGAAAAATTTTTTGGAAGGATGGGAAACCATGAAGTTAAGAAAAGTTTTGTCTCTGTTCGTAGCTCTCGTGATGACGCTTGAGGTTCTGCCTCTGTCATCGCTTGCGACGGAGATAGCAGACGCTACTGAAAATGTGGAAGCTACGGCTGAAACCGTGGCGGAAGAAGTTGAGGAGGAAGCGGAGACGGAAGAAACCGTTGAGGAAACTGACGTCAGTGCTGAATCTGATGTTGTTCTGGGTAACACTGCTGAGGGCGTCCTGATGATTTCATCGTCAGTCACCAGAACCGCATCTCTCGCAGTAGCTTCTGTTTCTGCGGTATCTTCAAGCGAAGAATCCGAGCCTGCATCGGATGAAGAAAATGCCGAAGATATAAGCGAAGAAAACGATGACTCAACTGCGGATGAAGCGGAAGCTGATTCTGAAGATGCCACTGTTGAAGACGAAACTATTTCTGATGAAGAGACTGTAGATGAGCCTTCGGATGAGAGTGGCATTTCACTGACTAGTATGGATTCTTCTACTGGCACTTCGGGCACCTGTGGTGTTGACGGTGATAATCTTACTTGGGAGCTTACTTCGGATGGAGTTTTGACAATTAGCGGCACCGGTGAAATGGCTGATTTTAGTTCGGTTTCCGATCAGCCGTGGTACTATTATGACCAAATAACAGTCACTACAGTAATTGTGGAAGATGGCGTCACGAGGATAGGAGATTATGCTTTCTATGCTTTCAGAAGCTTAACGCAAATATCATTGCCGGATACATTGACATCTATTGGTCGATATGCGTTTTGGGAATGTGAATCTTTGGAAAGCATTATTCTTCCCGATAGTGTCGAAACAATCGAAAGCTATGCCTTTGCTGGTTGTGATTTACTTTCGTATATTAAGTTGCCTGATGGGTTAGCTACATTGGGAGCTGCTATCTTTAGTGGTTGTGATAGCTTAAAGGAAATTAGTATTCCCGCAAACATAACAACGTGTAGTTCTGATGGACCTTTTTATCGTTCGAGCGTAGAGAAAGTGGTGTTTGAAGGCAATGTACCAGACTATGTTATGCGCCACTGTACCACTCTAACAGAAGTTGTTTTTGCGGGAGAAACAACTGAAGTAGGAGAATATTCTTTCTACTATTGTACATCGTTACAGGAAATAGTCCTGCCAGATGGATTGGTCACTATTGAAAAGGGAGCTTTTTGGAATTGTACCTCCCTTATGAATGTTGTTTTACCAGAGGGATTGCTATCAATAGGCTCGGCGGCATTTGAAAATTGTGCCTCTATGAGTAGTATTACACTCCCTAATAGTTTGACAACTCTTGGATGGGTGGTCTTTTCTGGCTGCACAGAGCTAACTGAAATTACGATACCATCGAACTTTGCATTGTGCAGTGGTAATGGACCGTTTCAGTCTTCAAGCATCGAAACAGTGTACTATGAATCAACTGTCGTACCAGATATGACATTCGAATTTTGCACAACACTAAAGAAAATTGTATTTGTAAATGGTTTGTTTGAAATAGGAGAGATGGCTTTTTATGGGTGTACTTCACTTGGTGAAATCGATTTGCCAGATGGATTGACATCAATCGGTTCTCAAGCTTTTCAGCAATGTACCGCTTTGAGTAACATTGTGATTCCTGATACCGTTTTGACTATTGACACCTCAGCCTTTGCTGAATGCACTTCCTTGACAAATGTTACTTTGTCAACTAATTTGAGTACATTGAGTAGTAACACATTTAAAGACTGTACAGCTTTGTGTATCGTCGAGTTGCCAGACTCTTTGGAAGTGATTGATGACAGTGCTTTCTATGGCTGTACGTCATTGGAAGAAATCGACCTTCCTGAATCGTTAATCACAATAGGTAGCTATGTTTTTTGTGATTGTGGAGTATTGAGTAGCATCGTTTTGCCTGATAGTGTGACATCTATTGGCTCTTGGGTGTTTAAAAATTGTATAAGCTTGACAGCGATTAACTTACCTGCTAACGCAGCGAAAAGCGGCTATTATGGCTCGTTTAGTGATTCGAGTATTATAACAGTTTACTGCAAGGCGACAATTATTCCTGATTACACATTTAAGGACTGCACGACATTAACGACTGTAATTTTCACTGGAGAGACCGAAGAAATTGGATATGGTGCTTTTTATGACTGTACATCTTTAAGTGATATTACCTTGCCGGATAGCTTGACAACTATTTATGAGTCGGCATTCTACGGTTGTACAAGTCTAACGAAAATAAATTTGCCATTAAACCTTTCGAAAAATGGAGATGATTCTAGTAGCAGTCCATTCCAAGGCTCAGCATTAGAAACAGTAATTTGTGAGTCTATTGTTGTCCCTGCTTCGATTCTTCGCTCATGCACATCGCTAAAAACGGTTATATTCACAGGAAATACAACTTGTATTGAAGACAATGCATTTAGGGGCTGCACTTCTCTTACAGATATTTCGCTTCCTGAAGGTTTGTTGTCCATTGGTTCATCTGCGTTCAATGGTTGCACATCTTTGAGTACTTTAGTTTTGCCCGATAGTTTGACAACTCTCGGATACGCAGTGTTCTATGGATGCACTAGTTTAACTGAAATAAATATTCCTGCAGGCTTTTCAGAATGTATTGGTAAACAAATTACCACTACTTCCATCTCATACGGTCCATTTAGTGAGTCAAGTATAGAAAAAGTTACATATGAGGCTAGTGTTATTCCGGATTATATGTTTAAAGGTTGCACAACTTTAAACGAAGTAATCTTTACGAACGCAGTAGTGGAGATAGGTAATTACGCTTTCTCAGGTTGTACCGCATTAAGTGGGCTTGATTTACCAGAAGGTGTAATATCAGTAGGAGACTATGCTTTTGCAAGTTGCACTTCGCTAAGTGAACTTACTTTACCTGATAGCATAACAACTCTTGGTTCGTACATTTTTAACGGTTGTACAGTATTGACGAGCATAAATCTTCCAAGAGATTTAACTACGGTTACTCATCTGTCTTCTTCTGCAACTAAGTATTATGGCTCGTTTACTGGATCAAGTATTAAAACTGTTGTATGCGAAGCTACTGTTATACCTGCTTACACATTCTACAATATCACAACAATAGAGGGAGTAACTTTCACTGGAAATACTACGGAAATAGGAAATTACGCTTTCTATGGTTGCACATCTTTGAGTGAAATAACCCTACCGGATAGTTTGACAACAATCGGAGCTAGAGCGTTTAACGGGTGCGATAGTCTCACTGAGATTAACCTTCCTGTTAATCTGACAACAGTTAGTTATGATGTTAATGGTGGCTTGTTTACCAATTCAGGCTTAAAATCCGTTATATGTGAAGCAAATATAGTTCCAGATTATACACTTTACAAGTGCACATCGCTTACTACTGTAACTTTCACAGGAAACACTACGGAAATAGGTGACTATGCTTTCTCTGGATGCACCGCTTTGAGCGAAATCGAATTACCGAGTAGCCTGACTACCCTTGGTAATTATGTATTTAACGGATGCACTGGTATCACAGAAGTTACTATTCCTTCTGGCTTAACGGCTTCCGGAGAGAATGGCGCATTTAGTGGCTCAAGTATAACTGTAGCAACAATATCTGACGGAATGACAATTGTCCCAGAATATCTTTTTAGGGGACGCTCAATAACTGAGCTTATTATTCCGGCATCAGTTACTGAGGTTGGGAAATATGCAACGTTTAGTGGTTCCGCATTAACCGATGTATATTATGCCGGTACCGAGTCGCAATGGAATGAGATTACTATCAATATCTGCAATAATCTTACGGCGACCTCAACGAGAACTATTCACTACGAAAGCACGGGTGCCGGAAGCACGGAAACATTTGGTGGGGTCATTAGCACTACAAGCACCGATGTTGTCATTTATTACGGAGAAGAAGATGCTTTTATCAAGAGCTTCTCTCTTAACTGGGATGAAGATGACGTTGGAAAGACATTTACCGTAACAAGTAGCGACTCATCAGTTGTAGAACTTACCAGTGATACCTCTTATACTTACGACGGAAGCTCCACAATTCTCTTCTTCGCTATATACGGAAATGCTCTTTCAACTGGAACGTCGGTAATTACAATATCGACATCCGATGGAGCAAAGGCTTCATTCAATGTTAATGTTGAAGAAAAGGAAAACGAAATCAGTTTAGCAATAGACGAGTGCTTGATGATTGACGAAACTGCAGAGCTTACCGCGACAATCACGTTCAACACTATCTATAGCACGGATTCGATTGTCTGGACTTCTAGCGACAGCAGTATAGTAGCGTTTGACCAAGATGGAACTGCAAGTGTCACACACTCACTGGATGGTGCTACTTTGACACTTGATGATTCCGCTCAGATGGATGATTCAGTCACCATTTACGGCTTGAGCATCGGTAGTGCGGTGATAACTTGTAGTTTATCCAGTGGCGCAACCGCTACTTACGAAATTGTTGTATATGATGATAACACTTTGGCTATTGAAGTCTTGGCTTACGATTGGTACACTGCATGGCAGAACTATATAACTGAAGTACTGAAAGTGCTCAAGGAAATGATGGATGGAGTCAGCGAAACTACTATCGAGCAACAAGCTGAAGCTCTCATGAATGCAGATGAGAGTAGTGATAGCAAACTTGTTAATTTTGAGGGTAGTCCTGATAAAGAAACGAAGTTAGCTGTATATCAAGCTGTTGCACAACTTATAGCTGACGAATCAGAGAATGAATTTGATCTTGGTAGCATTGATGTAAGTATTAGTGACACGAGTTCTGTAACCATTGCGGCAAGCATTGTTACTGCTGTTGCAAACTCTATTCGTAGCATTAGCAAGTCATATACAGTTGGTGAGCATACAGTAGTTATTGCCGGCTCTGGATACTATGGAGCGTACTTAGCAACCATTTCAGTAGATGGCGAAAGAGTCGGATTTATGACAAGCACTGTTAGCCAAATGACGGAAGTTATGACTGCGTACATAGAGGAACTTCTTGAAATAGAAGAGAATCTTGTCAAGGAAGCTTACAAGCAAATGCTGAAAAGTGTTATAGGCACAAGCATTAACGACTTGACCACAACCGAGGTAACTAACCTCCTTTCAAAGTATACGACGGCGTTTGCAAATACCGGCGTAGGGCAGGTTACGACAGTGGTATGCAACTGTATAGATTACTACAAGTACGTTAAGAAGCTTATAAATTACTCTTCTGACCCGATGACGATTTTTACTTCGGATATAACCCAAATGAAGCTGTTTTCTTTCGATGATTCAGTTGTCACTAGCAAAACGGTTAAGGTTGCTGTAAAGGCTTTGGAAACCACAAAAAATGCTTTGAATGAGGCTGTCGAGGAATATCTGACAACTGGTGAAGTGGATGTAAAGGAAAGCGTAATAGAATGGGCAAAGGAAGTATGGTCTGGCGTTAAAGCGACCATTATGTGTCCAGTTAGCGTTGAAATTTACGATAGCACTGGTACTCAAGTTGGCTATGTTGGAGACGATGATCTTTGGTACGATGAGGATGTAATATACATTGTATGTTATGGCGAAACAAAGACAATATACTCCAATGGTGAAGAACTGTCATTCAAGATAACAGGTACCGATGACGGAACCCTTAATTGTACGTTTGAGGAGTATTCAAATGGTCAGGTCGTAAGCAGAATCAACTATTACGATATTTCCTTGTACGATGGAAAGCAACTCTCAGCGCAGGTTGCTGATAGCGATATAACAACTACAAATACAATAGTAATTGAAGAAGGACAACTTCTCGAAGCATCAGAGTCCATTTCCTCTGAGCAATATTCTGAAGCCACCGTTAGTATTACACTATCAAAAGAAATTGATGGCGGTTTAATATATGGTGATGGAGATTATGTAAGAGGAGATGCAGTAGCGGTTTATGCAATCGCAGAAAGTGGCTATAGATTTGTTGGTTGGAAAAACAGTAACGGAGCTTATGTATCTGTTTCATCATCCTACGAATTTACTGCTAGAGAAGATATTGCACTAACAGCTGTATTTGTTTCACTATCTGAGGAAGAAGATGCAAAACTTATTCTTGAAACCGAAACCACCCTCTCCTCCACCGATTGGACTCTCACCCAGAGTGATGTCGAATCCGCAATCGGCTCAACAACCGCCGACAAGATTTCAACCTTGATTTATACAATCCTCGCAGGATTGGGCATCGACAGCAATGTAACGGTTACCTACACCATTACCGACATAACCGAAGCGATTGCCGGTGATGCAACCGACACGGACGGAACTGACGGAAGCTTCACGATTAACTTCGCGATTTCCGCCGGTAACGAATCGGACACATTGACCGAAAC
The DNA here is from genome assembly GCA_021200565.1 of Oscillospiraceae bacterium. Lineage (GTDB taxonomy): Bacteria > Bacillota > Clostridia > Oscillospirales > Ruminococcaceae > Faeciplasma. Next base: position 1,758 of record JAJQGJ010000005.1, on the reverse strand, counting down.
GGGAACGATAACCGCAACAGAATATGTACACACCCATTCGCTCACTCACGTTGAAGCTGTAGATGCAACTTGTACTGCTGAGGGTAACACTGAATACTGGTATTGCTCCGACTGTGATAAGTATTACAGCGACGAGAACGCCGAGAACGAGATTACGCTTGCCGACACTGTTACAGCTAAAATTGCTCACGACTACGAAGCAGTGGTAACTGAGCCGACTTGCACCGAAGGCGGATACACAACATACACTTGCTCCGTTTGCAAGGACAGTTATGTCGCTGATGAAACAGCGGCACTCGGACATGATTACACATCCGAAGTCACAAAGGAAGCAACCTGCACGGAGGCGGGTGTTATGACTTACACCTGCACCAGAGGCGACGATAGCTACACTGCTGAGATTCCCGCAACCGGACATACCGAAGGCGAGGCAATCATTGAAAACGAAGTAGCGGCAACCTGCACCACCGACGGCTCATACGACAGCGTGGTTTACTGCTCAATCTGCCATGAGGAGCTTTTAAGAGAGGCGGTAGTCGTCCCTGCCGCTCATACTGCCGGTACCGCTGTCAGAGAGAACGTGGTCGAAGCTACACGCACAACCGAAGGCTCTTACGACTTGGTTACATACTGCACCGTATGCGGCGAAGAAATTTCAAGAGAGACAGTGACGGTTCCTGCAACCGGAGTTGACATGGTGACAGTTTGGTTGAGAACTCCGGTTGATTACTCAGCTGTCAACAACGCTATCGCAAAGGCAAACGCTCTCGACTCGGGAGACTACACGAACTTCTCCGATGTAACCGATGCGATCAATGCCGTCAACTGGACGTATAACGCACTCATGCAGTCGTATGTCAACGAGATGGCAGAAAAGATTGAGACTGCAATCGCAAACCTCATTCCCGTCGGAACGACTACTGAGGAAGTAGAGATTCAGGAGCCGATTGAGGACACCAATACCGACACGGAAGATGATGAAGAATCGTTTGAATCTTCCGAGCCGGAAACCAACCCGACAACCGGAATTGCAATCTCCCTTCTCCCGATGATGATTTCCGCACTTGCGGCGGTCTCGGCGAAGAGAAGATGATGTAAATAGTATTTAAACCCTGCAAGGACAATCCCGTCTTTGTAGGGCTTTTTTATCATCTCCAGGGTTCATCCAAAGGGTCACTCCCTCTTGGCACACGACTTTCCCATATGGAAAGTCTAGTGTGTTATACCTTTGCAAAATAGCAGTCGGACGAAAACGAAATATTGTATTACAAAAGGGAGCCAGCGTCAGCTCCCTTGTTTGTTTGGCATATTGAAAAGGTATATCAGTCTTCCGTCTGCCGCTTCTTCCCGAATATCTTCATTGCGAACAGGACAAATCTCCTTATCCGTGAACGGGTTTTTGCGTCCATTGGTATAACGCTTTCAACGTATTTCATCGCAGAATCAGTCACTTTTTCTTCATTAACCTCCCTCGGTGGTATGCCGGATAAATCACTTGAAATCATCTGAACAGCTTTAGCAGTCGCCACTTCACTGTCCCTCTTGTTCGGGAACTCTTTCTTAATGTCACGGAGAATCGAAAGAATGCTGTTCTTAAGCTTCTCGATGTCCGCTTCATTCTCGCCAATTTTGGATGTTTGTATGAGATCTAGGTCTTTCTTCAGTTCGCTCTTATTCACATCGGGATTGTCTTTCAAACTCAGGAGTTTTGCCTCTCCGTAATCCAACAGCACGTTTCTCGACATATACCCGCCTGCC
>JAJQGJ010000006.1 GCA_021200565.1 Oscillospiraceae bacterium | reverse complement strand
TCCTTCTTATTTTTCTTCTATTTTGCTATTGACTTTTTATAGCTGGTCTTTCTGATTCGCTTTGCTATTGCAACGTCACGCTTAGGAAGTCTTAAGACATCACGTGGCTTGCTGAGAATAAGAACTACCTTGTCGCAGCCCATAGAGATTGCTTTTTCAACCGGAACAGGATCTCCAAGGGCTCCATCGAAATATGGCTCACCATCAACATAATATGGTTTGTTGACATATGGAATTGAGCAGGAAGCTTTGACGATGTCAAGGTTATCCTGGCTGATATAGTCTTTGGTAAAGTACTTTGCTTCACCGGTTACGGCGTTTTCAGCTACAACCAATAGCTCTGTAGGATTTCTTCCGAGAGCTTCAAAGTCAAACGGGCATTCGCCACCCCTATTACTCAGAGCTCCATAAATGTAGTCCATATCTATGTACGAGCCTTTTCTGATCAGATTGGAAAGGCTCATGGATTCTTTACGATGGTTATAATCGGTGTAGAATTTATAGTTTCTGCCTTTTTGTCCGGCAAGAAACGTGCAGACATTTGCAGCTCCGGCTGAAACTCCGATTGCGAGGTCAAAGCTTATGCCGTGCTCCATACAATAGTCCATGACACCACAGGCGTAGATTCCTCTCATTCCGCCACCGACATCGACAATTCCTGTTTTCATATCAATTCCCTCTTTCAACTTCACTCAACAAATTCACTTGGCGACTTTAGGATAGCACTTTCCAAAAATTTCTGCAAGAGACTGATTTTTGAAATTACAGTCATTCTCTGAACAGTCAATGGAAATCAGCCTACCGGACTCGTCGAAAACAGCGATGCAGGCATCGTCGGAGATGATTTCATCGACCATTCTGCATGTTCCCGTAAACTCCATAGGGGCACTTGCAACTGTCCTTGTGTCTCTCAGCTTACATACTTCATTATACACTTCGTTATAGCCTTTGTAGTTGTTGCCTGATTTAACGAAGAATGTCAGTATCGGGTGAAGCTCGTCAGCTGAACAAAGAAGCTCCTCACACATCGGATTTTCATTATATTCGTACCACACAGAATAGAGCGCTTTGCTGTTTCTCAGGTTTTCACAGACCTCGACTGCCGAATCAGAATATTTAACGCATAGCATCAGGTTTTTTATTTCGCTTGCCTGCTCTGAAATGCTATTCTCGATATTTTCGGCATCTGAGAACAGAATGAATGCACACTCCGATTCTTCATCAAAAATTTCTGTCAGACCATCCGGAATTATTGAGCAGAAGAAGATGTAAGTGTAAATTCCAAGCTTCTTGCCCTGCCTGATTGCTTCTGAGTACGCCTTTTCCGAAAATGACCTGTCATCGACATAGAAGGTTATGACCCACGGGATATTGTAGCCACGCTCTTTTTCAAGATTTCTGATTGTTTTTGCTCCTGCAGTGAAGCTATTGTAGCCGATGTTCATTCCGAATTTCAGAATATTCGTAGTTCCCACATTTTTGATTGCGTCATGAATAAGCGCATAGTAAGGGCTGTTTTCGTCTTCAAGCAGAGAATGTGCCAGATTCAGAAAATGCTTCTGGAAACGCCCTGCAGAAAGACTGAGTGCAAGATCAACGAGATTCCTTGTTTCTCTGTCGGGATTGTCACGCATATCCTCTAATTTCTTACCAACGTATGCTTCAATAATAGATTTTGCGTTACTTTGAGTTGTTTTCTGTTCCATAAGAAACCCTCTTTCAAACAAAATTCAGTCTTCAGTCGTACTAATTATAAACTGTTGTCGATTTTTTAAACACGGACAAATAACCTGTTTTGTCCCGAAAGGTAACACTTTTTTGTGTGGTCTGATTTTACCACACTTTGGCGTTTCGTGTCCAGTGACATTTTTTAGATGCTGATTTAAAATACAGTAAAGAGAGCGGAGAAAGACTTCCGCATAAACGAAAGGACAGATTGCATATGAAGAAAAATCTTCTGAAGAATTTCGGCATCAGGCAGGCATTCAACTATCTCGAGAAAAATCCTGAGGAAAACATTCCAAAGCTTATCAGCATGCTTGAAAAGTGTTATAACGGAAAGGTATTCCAGAAACAGATTGCCGCAGTCAAGAAAGCAGTTGAAGAGAAGAATAACTGGTATCAGCTCATGATGAAAATTTACGAGCTCGACCCGGGTGTCAGAAAAACCGTTTTTGAGAATCTACTTCTAAACGACAGTATAAATGGCTACGTTTATCAGCAGGAGATGGCGAAAAAGTATAACTGCAATATTCCATGGGCAATTCTTTTGGATCCTACATCAGCCTGCAATCTGCACTGCACTGGCTGCTGGGCTGCAGAATACGGAAACAAGCTCAATCTCAGCCTTGAAACCATTGATTCTATTGTCAAGCAGGGCAAAGAGCTCGGCTGCTACATGTATATCTATACCGGCGGCGAGCCAATGGTAAGAAAGAACGATCTGATCAAAATCTGCGAGATGAATCCTGATTGTGAGTTCCTGGCGTTCACAAATGGCACACTTATTGATGAAGACTTCTGCAAGGAAATGCTGAGAGTCAGGAACTTCGTTCCAGCTATCAGCCTTGAGGGCTTTGAGGACGCCAACGATTCAAGAAGAGGCGAAGGCATTTATGACAAGGTTCATAACGCTATGAGATTGCTGAAAGAGAACAGTCTTCCATTCGGAATTTCCGCTTGTTACACCTCACATAACTGCGACGACATCACAAGCGAAGAATTCTTTGATATGATTATCGACGCAGGAGCACTCTTTATCTGGTTCTTCCACTATATGCCTGTGGGAAATGATGCAGTTACCGAGCTTCTTCCCTCTCCTGAACAGCGTGAAAAGGTTTGTAGGAGAATCAGAGAGTACCGCAACTCCAAGGCGATATTCAGTATTGACTTCCAGAACGACGCTCAATACATTGGCGGATGCATTGCCGGAGGAAGAAAGTATCTTCATATCAATGCAAAAGGCGATGTTGAGCCTTGTGTATTCATTCACTATTCTAACGTCAATATTCACGACTGCTCGCTTCTTGACGCCTTGAGAAGTCCTATATTCCAGGCATATCACGACAACCAGCCGTTTAATGATAACATGTTCAGACCTTGTCCGATGCTTGAAAACCCTGAGAAGTTGAGAGCCATTGTCAAGGAAACAAAGGCAAGAAACACCGATTATCAAAGCATTGAGACTGCGGATCATCTCTGCGACAAGTGCGAAAGCTACGCTGAGAACTGGGCGCCGACAGCTGACAGGATGTGGGAAGAGGTCCAGAAGAAAAAGGCGGAAGCAAGCTCATAGAACTGATTCACACGTATTTATATTTGCCAGCACCACTTTCAATCATATTCTTTCCTTAGGCGGCAACCCGAGCCGCAAAACACCGGAGTCGTATTTTTACGGCTCCGGTGTTTTTTGAAGTTTTTATTATTCCACTGATTTCAGCGACTCAGCCATATCTATTGAAGCAATCTTCTTTCGCAAGATTAAATCCGTTATGATTGCAAATATGATTACCAAAACGACAGTGAGCACGAAACTGAGAGGGTTTATTACAACCTTGAATGACACCATATCGACCTTGATCTGTGACATTACGAACGCATGAAGAAGAACTCCAAGCGGCAGACCAATAACAATTCCCATCAGTGTCAATACTATATTTTCACGGAAAACGTAATCGTCAGTTTCACTCTTTCGGAATCCGATTACCTTTATCGTCGCTATTTCTCTTGCACGCTCGGAAATATTGATATTTCCTAGGTTGAACATTACGATAAATGCAAGCGCAGCAGCACAGATGAGAATCAAAAGAACGACGTAATTCAGGCTATTCATCATGTTGTCTATCATCTGTCTTGTATCTTTTACGACAGTGACCAAGGAGATTCCGTCCATATTCAGAAGCGTTGCCGACACAGCGTAATGGTCAGTATCATCAGTAAGACTCAGCATCAATGTTTCAGGCTCATAGTCTGTTCCGAATATTTCTTCGTAGGCTTCGCCAGTCATGTAGATATAATGTTGTACATAGTTATCAACGAGTCCGGAGACTGTAGCTTCCGCCATTTCACCGTCGGTTGTATACACGGTAATGCTGTCGCCAACAGTGACATCAAGCATCGATGCGAGCTTTTCGGAGACAAGTACTCCCCCATCAGTTGGAAGTGAAACCTCTTCTTCGTCAAGGTGAAGGCTTATCACATCGCTGAATGAGTCGTCATCAGAAATGATGTAGTAAGCCGTTTTGTAGACATCGTTGGCGCTTACATCGGTTGAATATGACATTGATATTGCCTGGGCTTCAACTGCATCTGATAGCTCCTCTGAAACATTGGAGATGTCATCTTCGGTAATCTTGTCTGAGAATGTTACTGAAATATCGTAAGTCAATATGTCGTCAAACTGATAGTTGCCGAGATTTGCAACAGAGTCATAAAGCCCGAATCCGGTGAGGAGCAGTGCTGTGCATCCGGCGACACCCATAAGCATCATAATCATGCGCTTTTTGAATCTGAAGATGTTGCGAAGCGTCACCTTGTGCATGAATTTGAGCCGTGACCAGATGGGAGTTATCCTTTCTAACCATATTCTCTTTCCGGCAGCTGGTGCTTTCGGTCTTATGAGGTCAGCTGGCGGGCATTTAAGAGCACTTCGACATGCCACAATCGTGGTTCCCACTGAACATACAAGCGATATTGCAAGCGAAATCAGGAAGTATGCAGGGCTGAATATGTAGATAAAGCCTTCAATATTATAAAGCATTGTATAAGCTTTCAGAATTACAAGCGGGAAAAGGAAGCTTCCTATAAAATATCCAGCGACTGAGCCTATTACAGCTGCTGCTCCTGAGTAGATGACGTATTTTGCAAGTATTGCGCCTTTGCTGTAGCCGAGTGCGCTTAAAATGCCTATCTGTGTTCTCTCGTCGTCTATCATTCTGGTCATGGTGGTTGAGCAGACAAGTGCAGCTATAAGGAAGAAGAATATCGGCAGGAACTTTGCAACATTGCTGACAATGAGCGAGTCGCTTTCAAAAGTTACATAGCCGGAATTAATGCTTCTTGTGAAGACATAAAGCTCAGGTTCTTCCAGCCCATCAAGCTCAGCTCTTGCATCGGCAATTTCGGCTTCTGCATCGGCGATTTCTGTTTCGAATTCTGAAACTGCCTCTTCATATTCTGCAAGGCCATCATAATATTGAGTCCAATAATCATCAAGATTAATGCCAAGAGCTTCATACTGTTCAAGAAGTGCGAGAGCCTCATCAAGCTGCGCTTTGGCGGCATCAAGCTCCTGCTGAGCTTCTGCTCTGCTCTCTTCAAGCTCAGTCTCTGCATCGGCGATTTCTGCTTCGGCGTCAGAAACTGTATCTGAAAATCTTGTGTTGATGATTATGTTTGTTTCGCTTTCAACAATCTCAGAAAACGAATCGATCATATCGTCATATTCGTCGGTGTACGGATCATACTTTTCTGTGCTCGTGACATATACTTCCGTATAATATTCAGTGTCAAAGCCTTCCTCAGGAATGATTACAAAGCCGGTTATGCTTCCGCTTCCCAAAGATGTTGTGCCTCTTGAGATGTCAAGATAGAGCGGAGAGCGGCATATACCGACGATAGTATACTCAGTGTATGCGAATGTGTCTAAAGTGTCATCATCGTTACTGTCGGAGAGAACTATTGAAGTTCCAATGTCTTCTTCTGAAAAGACATGACTATCCGCAAGACATTCATTTGGGTTTTCCGGCATCCGCCCTGATACAAGCTCGGGTTCATTGACGCCCTCTGTCAGCATCATGGCGTGATAGACAAGCTCTTCGCCATTATTATCAGTGATGAAATCGGCGTTTATTGAGCCGACAGCAGCTTCAACTCCCTGGATCTCCAAAATCTTTGAAATATCATCGTCCTCAAAGCCGATAGTAGAGATAAGCCGTAAATCGTATAGATTAGTTTCGCTCAGGTAGTCAAACTCAACAGCGAGCATAACAGAACGTGTTTGTCTGAGTCCTGCAAAGAAAGCAACTCCGAGCATGATGATAAGAAGTATTGCAATAAATCTGCCCATACTTCCGGTTATACTTCGTTTTATGTTTTTACTGTAAGCTTTTCTCATAGAACCTGATCACCACTCAATATTCTCGACTGGAACGATATGGTCGTTCATCCTGACTGAATGAATGGTTCCGCTCTTGACACGGATGATTCTGTCCGCCATTGCGGAAAGCGCTGAATTGTGCGTGATGATGACAACTGTCATGCCGTCATTCCGACAGCAGTCCTGCAAGAGCTTAAGGATAGATTTTCCCGTTTCATAATCAAGGGCACCGGTAGGTTCATCGCAAAGAAGCAGCTTCGGTCTTTTTGCAAGAGCACGGGCTATCGAAACACGCTGCTGCTCACCACCTGAAAGCTGCGCCGGGAAATTATCGAGCCTGTGGGAAAGTCCGACGGCTGTCAAAGCTTCTTTTGCAGGTATTGGATCCTTGCATAGCTGGGATGCAATCTCGACGTTTTCAAGTGCCGTCAGATTCGGAATCAGGTTGTAGAACTGAAACACAAAACCTATGTCGTGGCGGCGATAGTTGACAAGGGCGTCTTTTTTGAGGCTTCCGACATCGTTACCGTCCATCATAACCCTTCCGCTTGTCAGAGTGTCCATTCCGCCTAAGATGTTAAGAAGCGTTGTCTTCCCTGCTCCCGACTCTCCGACGATTACGCACACTTCACCTTTTTCAATCGTAAAACTTGCTTCTGATAACGCCTTTACTTCGACGTCACCTGTTTTATAAACCTTTGTTACTTTGTCAAATTCAACAAAAGAGTTCATTCAATCGCTCCTCATAATTCTGTCAGCACTATTATAGCGTAGTTTGATTTACCTTTCATGAATGTATTGTGTGAGGTCAATGAAATGCTAAATAGAATTAATACATTTTTTCGGAGACTGTCGAAATAAAATATTTTGATTTCCTATTGACAGATACAGTATCATATGATATAATGCCTACAATACTGATAGGTTTTAACTCAGTAAAACTGTCAAGGAGGAAAACGTGATGACAATATACAACAGCATAACCGATCTTGTGGGTGGAACTCCCCTGCTGAGGCTGAATAACTATTTGAAAGCGGATGAGTATTGTGCAGATATTTTAGCCAAGCTTGAATATCTGAATCCTGCCGGAAGCGTTAAGGACAGGGTCGCAAAAGCGATGATTGATAATGCAGAAGCGGATGGCAAATTGAAAGAGGGTTCTGTGATTATCGAACCCACAAGTGGCAATACCGGCATCGGACTTGCAGCGATTGCAGCTTCAAGAGGCTACAGAATAATTCTCACCATGCCAGAAACGATGAGCGTTGAGAGAAGAAGCCTACTTAAGGCTTACGGTGCGGAAATCGTTCTCACTGACGGCTCTAAGGGTATGACTGGTGCTATTGAAAAGGCTGATGAATTGGCTGCCTCTATTCCAAATAGCTATATTCCCGGGCAGTTTGTGAATCCTGCTAACCCGACGGCTCACTTTGAGACAACCGGTCCCGAAATTTGGAACGACACAGACGGCAAGGTCGATATTTTCGTTGCAGGTGTTGGCACTGGTGGAACTATAAGCGGAGTCGGAAAGTATCTCAAGAGCAGAAATCCGGATATTCAGATCGTTGCAGTTGAACCAGCTGGCTCCCCTGTTCTTTCGAAAGGCATAGCGGGAAAGCATGGTCTTCAGGGAATCGGCGCTGGGTTCGTGCCGGATACTCTTGACACAAGCATTTATGACGAGATCATAACCATCACAGAAGAGGAAGCATATTCCACTGGCAGAAGGCTTGCAAGGTCTGAGGGAATCTTAGTTGGAATCACATCAGGAGCTGCAGTTTATGCCGCTTCAATCTTAGCAAAACGTCCCGATAATGTGGGCAAGATTATCGTTGCTCTTCTGCCAGACACCGGAGACAGATATTTGTCTACACCAATGTTTGCAGAATAAATCAAAACCGTCTGCCGATTACGACAGGCGGTTTTCGCTATTCATTATATCCTGAAGAGTTATGTTATCAAGGTAGTCTGTGATTGCTTGATATAGCCCCTGCCATACCGGAAGTGTTGGACAGATGTCTTTGCGGCGGCACTCTATAGGATTACATTCAAGGCATGATACCGGTGCGAGATTTCCTTCGGTAAGCCTTAGTATTTCACCGACTGTATACTCTTCTGGCGGGCGTGAAAGGCGGTAGCCGCCCTGATAGCCACGATTGGTTCTGAGTATGTCCGAGCCATTGAAGGCTGGAACTATCTGCTCGAGATATTTTTTTGATATATCCTGCCTTTCTGCAATGTCTTTCAGCGAGACATATCCCTCGCCCTGGTTCTCAGCGAGATCAATCAGCATCCGAAGAGCATATCTTCCCTTTGTCGATATTTTCATAGTCAGTACCACCTGTATTTTCGATACTCTAATAATAACATATATTCAGTAGGTTTTCAATCTAAAATTTGAAATTTCCAATGAAATAGATTGCCGCACGGTGTGGATTACTGTGCGGCAAACATATATGGATAGAGGTACTGACTCTGACTAGCAAATTAGTTTATTCATTCTTGATGGCTTCAAGTGCCGAAAGCCTTGTTGCTCTGATTGCGGGATAGAGTCCCGAAACCACGCCTACAGCGATTGCCAGAAGAATTGCAACACCATCAAGCCACGGCGGGATTACGGAAAGAGCAGAGGTTGAAGCGTCAATTCCGAGCATAGACATTCCGCCTGCACTTGCAAGATAATTTACTGCTGCAGATGCTCCATAGCTGAAAACAACTCCAAAAACGCCTCCGACAGCTCCTATTATTCCAGCTTCGATAAGGAACATGCCTCTGATGTCGGAAAGCTTGCAGCCTAAAACCTTCATAATGCCTATCTCACGTGTTCTTTCATAGATAGACATTACCATAGTGTTGGCAATACTGATAGCTGCTACAATGAACGCTACAACGCCTATGGCTCCTAAGATAGCTCTCAAGAACTTCGTCTGATCCTGTAGCTGGGTGAGATACTCCATCGAAGAATATGTCTCATAGCCCATTTCATTAAGCTTTGCTTCCACACCTTGAACATACTTTGAGTCCTCAACCAGGACGATTGCCTGATCGTAAATGTTCTGACGGTTGTCCTCGGTGCTTTCTATGTCTGTTGGCGTGTATTCATAGCCATAATACTTTGCTTGGTTTTCCTCAAACTCAAGAGCGAGGGAGAAAACGCCGTTTACATCCATGTAAGCATAAGTCTCGTAGTTGCCGCTTTCGTTATATGCAAGTATGCCTACGCAGTTGCCATCTTCAAGTTCAATTTTCGGTCTCGAAGTATCAACAGCACTTTCGCCATATGACCAATACCAGGTGAACTGATAAGTATGGTTACTTCCTACGGGATTGAATGGAAGTTCGTCGTCCTCGGTAATGGTTTTCCACCAGATTTCGTCCTCTTCACGCATGGTATAGAAGTAGAACGGCATAGCATAGGTCATAACAAAGTTTGTCGTTCCAATGTCGCTTTCATCAAGAAGTCTGCCATAGAGTATTTCAAAACCCATATCAGCCATGGAAGCTGCATCTATGCCTATAATCGACATTGATGAACATTTCTCGGTGTTGTCCATTATCAGGTATCCCCAATAGTAGTAATACGGCGAAACCACCTGAACGTGTTCTATCTCACTTATCTCCTCGATTGCGATATTATCAAGAACTACATTAGATTCAGTATAAACATATGTGCCGCTGTCTTCGTCATACTGATACGAACCGCCATAAGAATAGATTGTTATTTGCTTGAGGTTTGAATAGGAGCTTATCTGGTCTTCGAAGCCTTTGTTCATACCGATACCTATCGAAAGCATTATTACGACTGCTGCTGTGCCGATTACAACTCCGAGTACGGTGAGCATACTCCTTGCTTTTCGTCTTAAGAAGTTGGAAAAGGCAAATCTTATAATATCCGTTTTTCTCATAATCAGTCATCCCTCCTTATAGGGAAAAGCGGAATTTATTCGTCATCGTCGTCATCATCGTCATCAAGACCATCAAGAAGAGCCTTCTTTTTCTTATGGTTGATAACTGCGACTGCTACAACTATAATCACTATCGCTATAACACCTGCTCCGACGCCGATTGCAATCTTTACAGGTAAGCCCAATCCTGTGCCATCTGAAATGTTATCTCCACTTGCATCTACAGAGAATTCGTCATCGAAGTAGTAGTCATCATCCATATAGCTTGAATCATCAAAGTAGGTAGTTTCCTGCTCCTCGCAGATGAGAACGTCAAATTCGTATTCAAGAGTGTGTTCGGCTCCCGATTCATCTTCAAACGAGAAGGTCAGGATTGCAGTCTTTGTCTCCCCTACTGCATCCGGATCATTCGGGTAAATCATTCCGCTGAAATAGTCATAGCTCGATGCGCTGAGGGTGCCGTAATATTCGGTTGCCATGTAGAAATCTCCGCTGACTCCGATTGTGAGGCTACTCATTGCGGTTTTCGACTTATTGAAGAATTGGAAGTAGATGCTGCAGCCCTGAGAGCCATAGCACTCCGTCGGAGGCTCCCATTCCATAAGTTCAAACTTGATAGCCTGAGAGACCTGTAAGTTAATCGTTATTGAGTTGCTGCTTGCAGAATAGCTTGAGCCGTTGTCATATTCGAAGTCATATCTGATTGTAATTGGATATGTACCCGCACCGGCTGTTGCACTGGTTTTAAGAGCGATTGAATATTCCATCTCACCGTCAGTCGGAATTTCCTCTGTGTAGAACGAAGTGGTGCCGTCTATAGCTGAGAAGATATTGGTGCTCGTGGTTGAATTGCTGCTGCTCGCAGTTTCAACGTCGACTGTCATGTTCTTGATAGCCTTGTCGTGGCTGGTATTTCTGAGTGTGAATGTGAGTGTGAACTCCTCGCCGGATTCTACTGTGTCAACATCAAGAGTGTAACCGGAGACGATAACCTTTGGCTCAAGGGATTTTTCAGTTGTAGTTTCAGTTGAATCGGTCTTTTCAGTGGCTCGCAGATAGATATTGAACGTTTCCGTGTGCTCGTTACCGCTGTTATCTGTGTAGTTTACCGTCGCCTGCAGCGTGTGCTGAGCTGTTGGATACTCAGGAAATACTACCGGGAAGGTTGCAGTTATAGACTCGCCGCCAACGACTGTTCCGCAATCGACAGTGTCGGTATAGGTGTTGAGAACGAGACCGCCAAGATTGGAAAGAACGACTTTGACGTTATTTGCTGTGTAGCCGGTATCGTTTTCAAAGCTCAAGGTGAGTTTCGTCGATAGATTCGACTTGCCTTTGCCCTCAGGGATGGATGCGCCTGTCATAGTGAAGCTCGGAGCGTCATTCTCTTCATCAAGGGTTACCTCGGAAGACTCAACATCGATATTGAAGGTTCTTGAATCGGAGACGACAGAACCGGATGTTGAAGTGCAGGTTACTGTCAGAGTCAGCTGATACCTTCCGGTTTCGAGTGAGCTGTCTGAAAGAACTGTGACTGTGTTATAGCCGCTGTGAAGCTCCTGCTCGGCAAGGTATCCGGAGAAGCTGAAGCCGGAGCCGGAGATTGATGCTGTTGTCTGGGCGGTTGAATCCCAGGTGGCGTAGTTGTATGAGCCATATGTATACTCATAATTCACAGTGGAATTGCTCGAAAGAGTGAATCCTATTGTGAATGTGTCGCCAGCGTTGATTGTCTGGGTGCTGACCGTTGGATTCTGGATAGTCACACCATAGGAAGTGGTTATTGTGGGAGTGTTGCTGGTTGTGGTGTTTGATTCCCCACCCTCTTCATCTGCAAAAATTCCTAGAGGAAGAATACTCATAACGAGTAAAAGGCTGAGCATGATGCTTAATATCTTTTTCATGATATGATGTCCTTTCTTTGCTTACTATATTGACTCGGCGGCCTTGATTATATCAGAGGCTTCCGTAGAACCTACTGCAATCTGCTTTGAACGATTATCTTCAACGGCGGAAATTACTCCGTCGGTAATGTGGTAAATTTTATCGGCATATGCCGCAATCTCGACGTCGTGGGTTACTATAACTAAGGTCTGGTGATTCTCCCTTGACATGGAGACCATCATTTCCATTACCTCAATGGTGGTTCTTGTGTCGAGGTTTCCTGTCGGCTCGTCAGCAAAAACTATCTTCGGTTTTGCCACAAAAGCCCTCGCAATTCCTACTCGCTGTTGCTGACCGCCTGACATCTGAGTCGGTTTGTGCTTCATTCGCTTTCCGAGACCTACAAGCCTTAGGATTTCTTTTGCTTGCTTTGTTCTGACCTTTCGCTTGACGCCTGCAAACGCTAATGGCATGCTTACATTGTCGATGGCATTCTGAGTCGGCAAAAGGTTATACGACTGGAACACAAATCCCATGTTCTTTTGCCGGAAAACTGCAAGCTTGCGCTCGCTCATCTTGTCAACCCGTTCGCCGAAAATCGTAACGGAGCCTTTTGTCGGCTTCTCTAGCCCTGCCATAAGATTTAAAAGCGTCGATTTTCCGGAACCTGACGTTCCCAGAAGACAAACTATTTCATCTTCGTAGATTGTGAGATTCACATTATATAAAGCTCTTACTTTTTCTTTTCCGATTACGAAGACTTTTGAAAGGTTGTCTATAATGATTGCGGGATTCTTATTTGTAACCTGATCTATATTACCCGCTCCTGGGATAACGGTTTCTTCATTCATCCATTCTGCCACCCTTTCTTACTGAACTGTCTTATATTATAGGTTAATTTCCAATACATTTCAAGATTCACAAGGAAATCTTAATGAAATCTTAATAATTGAAGGATGCCGCTTGGCGGCTGTTTTCACATCTCAACTACTAATACACATTAAGCCCTCCGATTATTGCATACTCCAAAAAAATTTTTCAAAAAAATCAGCCGCAATTTTACAGCGGCTGATTGAAGGCTATACCTCAGTATTATTCTCTTCACTGACTGTTTTCTTTTTTCTGGTAGGAACTATAACAACTATAGCTATTACAACTACAAAAATCACTGCCAAGACAATCAGCGCTATAGACAGAACGTCAACGTCTGAGTCTGACGGCGTTTTTACAAACGGATTTACCGTCTTATCTTCGGCAATTTCAACGTAATCCTCATTTGCAGGCATATCAATAACGAATGTAGTAACACTCAGCGCTGGAATGTAGTTTCTCATCTTTGAATAGGAAACCTCGTTCCAGTAGGAATACTTGAATCGGTTTTCATTTCCCACAGTCTGGTAGCCAAAAGAATTGTTGATGGTGACATCGCCTAAGTCGAATACGATCTCATCGTCTTCATCTGTATTGTTGACAACTATGATTACAAGCCTTGAGTCATCAGGAGCCTTGAAAGCAACTATTGCATAGCCGGAATCATTTTCGACGTCGACACGCTTATAGCCGTTTTTGACGTACTTCGAGAAGTGCATCATAATGTAGTGATTGCCGTTTCTCGAAATGTTTGCCGATTCGCTCGAGCTGTCAATCTCGATGAGGCAGTTCCCGGTGTCCGCAATCCATACGCCGTTCCAGTAGAGATATGCGCTGACGCCTTCATAGATAAACTCATTTGCCATCTTTTCGGCATGCTCTATGTATTCGTTTCTGTACCATTCTGTCTGCCAGAGAATATAGTCGCCATAGTAAAGATTAGCTACAGCAGAATATGATGACTTGGTATTTTCACTTCCGTATAGATGATGAGCTATGACTTCGAATGTATCGGCTCCGCCATTTTCGATAAGAGGCGTAATATACGCTTCAAGTCTTGACGCTGTATCCGCCATAACTTCAGCACCGGTAATGCTCGGAGCGTATTCTCCGAACGCTTCCTGAAACGCTTCATACACGGCAAGATGAGCTTTCCAGTAGGCGCAATGATATTCATCTTCTTCTGCTCCAAAATAGAAGCCAGCTTCATCTCTTGCGTTACCATTTTCGTCTATCTGTAAGCCTTGAAGCTCAGTTTCATTGGAGATCGAGAAGTAATCAACTGGGATTCCGGCATCAAAGAATAGCTGGACCGATTCTACACAGAACTGTGCAAGTTCGTCATACATATACTCTCCATTTTCGTCTTTGGCAAGAGTATAGTAAGTGTAGCCGTTATCGTCAAGCTCAGTAAATGCTACGAAGTCGAGATCTCTGTCATACTGTCCCCAGCTCGTGACAAGAACTATCGGCTCAATTCCACGCTTGACCGCTGCAGAATAGTAGGAATAATACGCCTGATAGCCATCAAGAGCATTCTGGTATTCGTCGCCTACGTGATTCAGATCTCTGAACCTTAGGATATTGAATTCTGCATCGCAGAAAATCCAGTCATAGCCTTTTTCAGCGTTCACATTGGTTGTGAGCCAGTCGCCATACCATGTATAGGATGCACCGAAGCCGTCAATCGTCTGATAGGTTGAATCCATGTCTATCGTGACAGTAGTGTCTGCAAAGACTTCTATGCAGAATGCTGACAACGACAATACTATAGACAGTAAAAGTGAAATTACTTTCGATATTATTCGCATTATATCCCCTCCGGAATTTCTATTCTACAGTTATTTTATCATACAAAAGCTACCCAAGTCAATTACAAATACTGAGATAATCATTGATTTATCCTGAGAAAGAAAAATCACCGGTTATTGCCGACGATCTTTCAAGGAAAATATAGAAATGTCAACAGGTTGGGGATGATTTTAAAGAATATTTTGAAATAGAATTTTCTGGCTTTTAAGGATTTCAATTTGTTGATTATCACCACAAACGCATATCTTGTATTGCAATTTCGTGCTATTCATGCTATAATACAATAAATATGCATTACTCTTTACTATAGAAAGGTGATTCTATCATGAATGTAGTTCTGACTGCGGCACTTCAATCAAGGTTTGCACCGCTTCCTAAAAATATGCACATAATTTTTTGCATTATTGCGACTGTTGTCTTTCTCGCTCTGTATCTGAGAAAGCGAAAAATCGGAGACCTTCTATGGCTTTTCGTCTGCGATTTACCTCTTATCCTACAGTTTTATGGTGATTCAAGAACGGCTACTGTTGTTGGCGTTTGTGAAGTCATACTGCTTGTTGCTATATTTGTTTTCTATCTTCAGGATAGAAAAGCCGCTAAGAATCAGGCAAGTGATGATCCTGAATCGGGTGGTGACAGTGGTAACGCAGACGACCTTAAGGATATAGAACAAGCTGTAAAGGTCGAACGCTCAAAGCTTGCTGGAAATGATGCCGACGACAACGTGATTTCTCAGGCATTTGACGGCTACAATCCCTGACGAATGGAGGCTTTGAAGTGCCAAGAGCTGTTATCTTAGATGCCGACACCGTTACAAGCGGTGATGTATCGCTCGAGCCTCTCTCTTCTCTTATAGATACCAAAATTTATGGCTATACTTCTCCGGATGAGATTTCTTGTAACATCGGAAATGCCGAAATAGTTCTCACAAACAAATGCAGAATCACTGAGGAAGTATTCTCTCAGTGCCATAATCTAAGATTTATCGGTCTGTTTGCGACTGGCTACAACAATATCGATATTGGCGCTGCCAAAAAACACGGGTGCGTCGTTGCGAACGTCCCTGGATATTCGTCAAATGCTGTTGCACAGCACACAATGGCGCTGATTTTACATCACTTCTCGAAAATTCATGAATACAACAGCTATGTACAAAGCGGCAGCTGGGGTAAATCGAAGCTTTTCACCCATTTCGACATTCCGTTGAATGAGCTTTCCGGCAAGACTATCGGAATAATCGGCTATGGCTCTATAGGCAGAGCTGTTGCTAGAATTGCTATAGCTTTTGGAATGAATGTACTCATTTACACTAGAACTGCGCCTGAAAATCCCTGTAAAATTACTGTTTGCAGCCTTAAGGAGCTTTTGAAAAATTCGGATATTGTAACGCTTCACTGCCCTCTCAATGATGGAACAAGGGAACTGATAAATGCTGAAACTCTATCTTTGATGAAGCCAACTGCGATGCTTGTCAACACCTCCCGTGGTGGCGTAATCAATGAAAATGACCTCGCCGAGGCTTTGCAGAGTGGAAAAATTGCGGCAGCAGCCATAGACGTCCTGACTGAGGAGCCTATGTCTACTGGCTGTCCGCTTATGGGACTTCCAAACTGTGTGATTACACCACACGTCGCATGGGCACCGATTGAAACAAGAACAAGACTTATCGGGCTTGTTGCTGACAATGTAAAGGCTTATCTCAACGGTTGTCCAATAAATAACGTCGCAGAATAATTTAAAGTAAAGGTTTGATTCAAAATGTCAGATAAACTCAAAAGAGTTGTTATAAAGGTTGGTACCTCCACACTCACCCATCCATCCGGTCAGCTCAACATCCGGCATGTTGAAGAGCTTGTAAAGGTCATTTCGGATATTAAGAATTCCGGCGTCGACATAGTTCTCGTTACATCGGGAGCCATAGGTTTGGGAGCGGCAAGGCTTGGCTTGAAGGAAAGACCAAAGGACACACCGACAAAGCAGGCTTGTGCTGCTGTCGGTCAGTGTGAGCTAATGAATATTTACGAAAAGCAATTCAATGAATATGGCATTATTGCTGCACAGGTTCTCCTCACTAAATTTGTTCTGACTGACGAACGAAAAGAGAATGTCATAAACTCTCTTGGCAGGCTCATCGAATTCGGAGCTATCCCGATTGTGAATGAAAACGACGTTGTGGCTATAGACGAATTAGAGCTCGAGGTTGGCGAGAATGATACTCTTGCTGCCATCGTCGCTGTGATTACAAATGCTGATACTCTCATAATTATGTCTGATATTGACGGGCTCTATGAATGCGACCCGAAAATTAATCACAACGCAAAGCTTATCTCCAAGATTACTGAGATTTCTGATGAGCTTCTTGAAATAGCAGGAGGCTCAGCTTCCGGGCTCGGTACTGGCGGAATGGCAACGAAATTAAGAGCAGCAAAGATTGCGCTCAGCGAAAATGTAGATATGATGATTATAAACGGCAAGCGTCCGACCAACCTTTACGATGTATTTGACGGAAAGAAAATCGGTACGCTGTTCACGACGGATAAGGAGTGAAATCAATGACTGATTTTGAAACCATTGGCTTGAACGCTGTAGAAGCTAAAAAAGAGCTTTCATGCTCTTCAGTAGACTTGAGAAATTCCGCTCTTATACTTATCGCAGATTCACTGGAAAAGCACAAACGTGACATCCTGGAGCAGAACAGAATTGACGTAAAGACCGCCGAAAAAGCCGGAATGAGCGATACAATGACCGACCGGCTGTATCTTAACGAAAAGCGTATTCTTGATATGGCGGACGGCGTCAGAAAGGTTGCTGCTCTGCCAGACCCTGTCGGAATTGTTGAAGGCGGAGAAATTAGACCGAACGGGCTTAAGATAACAAAGATAAGCGTTCCGATGGGCGTTATCGGAATCATATATGAATCAAGACCAAATGTAACTGTTGATGCCGGAGTTTTATGCCTCAAGAGCGGAAATACAGTTATCTTAAGAGGCGGCAAGGAAGCAATATATACAAATACTATTCTCACGATGATTATGCGTGATGCAGTTAAGGAGGCTGGGCTTCCCATAGACTCTGTGCAGCTTGTTGAGGACGTTACCAGGCATTCTGCCGAGCAGATGATGAAAGCTAACGGCGTTATAGATTTGCTCATCCCAAGAGGTGGCGCAGGGCTTATAAACGCCGTGGTTCAGAATGCTACTGTTCCTGTCATTCAGACTGGCACAGGAAACTGCCACATCTACGTCGATTCTTCGGCAAGCATTCCGATGGCGATTGACATTGTGGACAACGCCAAAACGTCTCGTCCGTCTGTCTGCAACGCTGCAGAAACGCTGCTGGTTCACAAGGACATTGCAGAGGATTTCCTTCCTGCGCTCAAGAAGAGACTGGATAAATCTAAGGTTGAGCTCAGAGGCTGCGAGCTTACAAAGATGATTTTAGGAAAATCGGTTGTTACTGCAACTGAAGAGGATTATGAGAAGGAATTCTTAGATTATATTCTCGCCGTCAAGGTTGTAGACAACATCTATGATGCTATCGAGCATATACAGAAATACTCCTCCGGTCATTCTGAATGTATTGTAACCGAAAGCATAGCTGCTGCAGAGGAATTCCAGAAGAGAATTGATGCCGCTGCTGTCTATGTCAACGCTTCTACAAGATTTACAGACGGCTATGAATTCGGTCTCGGAGCGGAAATAGGAATCTCAACCCAGAAGCTTCACGCAAGAGGACCTATGGGGCTTCGTGAGATGACAACATACAAGTACGTCATAACTGGAAACGGACAGATAAGATAGATCACTGAGGTTAGATTATGGGTACAGATACTGAAAACAAAATTGAAAATACTATAGAAAGAACCGATAGTCAGGCTGCTTCTGATGATTTGACCCGTCTTGCAGATGCTGCTGGAATTATTGAGGATATTCAAAGCGAAATGCCTTCCAAGACTTCTCAGGAATTCCGGCAGTCTGACAGCAAGAAAGCCAAGCGAAAGAAGAAGCTGAAAGAGATTTCCGAAACTGCTGAGAAAGAGCGAAAAGAGCTCGACGAACAGGTGAAGGAAATTCTCGACGATGCCCTGGATGAAGATTCTGAAAGCCTCGGTGTATCGGAGGATTCGGATGAGGCTCCAAGTGTCAACATCAGCCTTTCACAGATTCTGACAGCAGTCTTCGGCTTGGTTGTTCTCGGGTTTGCTATATTCGGCATAGTCACTGCTATTATCGATTATCAGGAATATGTCGAGTCGAAGAATGATAACTCAGCGCTAATTAGTTCTTTAGAGAGGCTTGTACTTCCTCTTACTGCGGCGGATGTTCCATCGTTCGAGAGTACGTCGCTTCTTAACCAGGATGTTATTATCACTGCTGCATGCTGGGATGTCATCCTGAATCCATCAGCGACCTATACTTCAGAGAACGGCTACTATTTGATTTCCTACTTTGAAATTGATTCGAGGATCATAAAGCTTTTCGGCTCCGGACTCAGTTACACTCACGGAACCGTCGGCGACGAAGAGCTCAGCTTTGAATACAATGAAAATACCGGCATGTACTCAATTCCAGTCAGCCCACGTTCGATGGCGTATTATGGAGTGATTCAAGATATTGAGGCAACAGATGGCGGATATACGATTCAGATTGCTTATTACATGCCTATAAACGAGTGGACTACAAGGGAAAGCTCACCGGAAAAGATAATGACCTGCACGGTCACGGGTTCCGGGATCAGCTATACTATTTCTTCACTGCAGGTAAGTGAAATCGTCAGCGGCAATCTCTGATTACGCCAAAATTAAAGTCGCAGGTTATCCTGCGGCTTTTTTTATTCGGAGGAAGTTATTTCGACACCGGTGAAGTAAAAGCTTATAATATCAGAATAGCTATAGCCTTCAAGAGCCATTTTGTTGCCACCATACTGCGAAAGTCCAACCAGGTGTCCGCTTCCGGATACTGAGAAAGTAAATCTGTCGAACTCGCTTGAATATGAGAGTGTGAATCTTGCAGACGGAAGATTGAGCCAGGATGCAAGCTGTCTGCCGGTGACAGCAGTTTCCCCTCCAAGGGTGACTTCAGTTACATAGCCGGTATCTGTTGAGGCGGTTATCTTCAGCCAATCTGACGGATCGCCCAATAAAGTTATGCTTCCGTTCTGAGTTGTTGTTCTTGCAAAGATTTCATCTGAAGTGTAGCTCAGTTCAGTTGTGTAATCGCTGTCGTATTCGCTGATTACGCTTTGAAGATATGGGACCTCTTCACCTAAGACAGTAAGCGCACTTTCGCTCACTCCGCCATTTGAAACGCAGTATGCTGGCGCAATCAGAGCTCCGTTATATGTGACATACTCCCCTGCTACCTCAACTGCCGCCTTACAGACTTTTTCTATAATATCTGAATCGTAGACAAGTCTGACATATTTATTTGTGTCAGTACTCATGTCGCAGCCGCAGAGATCTTCTGTTGGCTGAGCTTCCTCTTCAAGACGCCTGCCTAATATGTATGTATACATTAAGACTGCCTGGGCTTTTATCAGCTCTGGTTCCGCATCCATTTGAAGTGTTCCTAAGACCGAATAGGTCAGGAAGTCATCTATTGATAAAGTCGTAATCGTATCCGTAGTCACATCATAGATATAAACTTCATCTATCATTTGATAGGCAGATACTTCCTTATTCTGAGACATTGCCGGGACAGTATCTTCCTCAACCTGAAAGAAATACGCTGTGCTCTCTGAGATAAGAAGAGTTATCGCCGGAAATGCAATAAGCGCTATTGTCACAAATATCAGTCCCCTGAGTACATTTTTCACATCCATCAGCCTTTCCTGACTTGATAACATAAGATTAGCACTATATGAACGAGCATATTGTCGAAGTGTGGGTGTGAAATAATTTGGCGTGAAGTATTGATTTTTTCAGGCTCATGATGTATAATGTCATGGTGCCTTGAGTTATGTCTCCGTAGCTCAGCAGGATAGAGCGTTCGCCTCCTAAGCGAAAGGTCGGCGGTTCGAATCCGCCCGGGGACGCCACAAATAAAAACCGCCGAAGTTTTAGCCTCGGCGGTTTTGTTTTTCAATTCAAAATATCAGACATTGAATCTGAAGAGCACAACGTCGCCATCCTGCATGACATACTCCTTGCCCTCAGAACGTACAAGACCTTTTTCCTTAGCAGCGACCATGCTTCCGCAAGCTTCAAGGTCAGAAAAAGCAATTACTTCAGCTCTGATGAAGCCACGCTCGAAATCTGTGTGAATCTTGCCGGCAGCCTGTGGAGCTTTAGTGCCTTTCTTTATCGTCCATGCTCTGCACTCGTCCTTTCCGGCAGTAAGGAACGAGATGAGTCCCAAGAGAGAATAGCCCTCTTTGATGACTCTGTCAAGACCGGAGACCTCAAGCCCCAAGTCTTCCAAGAAAAGCTGTCTGTCCTCCTCTGACATATCGGAAAGCTCAGCTTCAATCTCAGCACAAATGGGAAGAACTGCGGAATTCTCAGCTTCAGCAATTTCTTTGACTGCGAGATAGTGCTTCGAGGTGCTTATGTCTGCACGGAAATCATCTTCCGATAGATTGGCAGCATAGATAACCGGCTTCTGGGAAAGAAGCGGAGTTGAACGGATCATTTCTCTTTCGTCATCTGTAAACGGATAGCTTCTTGCAGGCTTACCATCAGTCAGGTGAGCGAGTAAAGCTTCTGTGAGCTCAATATCAGCCTGATACTTTTTGTCGCCCTTGACCATCTTCTTAGCTTTGTCTAGGCGGCGTTCAAGAACTTCGATGTCGGCAAAAATAAGCTCTAAATCTATCGTTTCTATGTCACGCCTTGGGTCGACTGAACCTTCAACATGGATTATATCATCCGATTCAAAGCATCTGACAACATGAATTATAGCGTCACATTCACGGATGTTGGCTAAAAACTTGTTTCCAAGCCCCTCACCCTTTGATGCGCCCTTAACGAGTCCTGCAATATCAACGAATTCGAGCGTTGCAGGAGTGAACTTTGTCGGGTTGTACATCTTCGCCAGTTTGTCAAGTCTTTCGTCGGGAACGCTTACAACTCCGACATTCGGCTCTATCGTACAAAAGGGATAGTTAGCCGATTCTGCACCGGCGTTAGTGAGCGCATTGAAAAGTGTACTCTTTCCTACGTTTGGTAGTCCTACCATTCCAAGTTTCATGGATTATATACCTGCCTTTATTATCTGTAGTCAACGAAGCCGACCTTACGGGAGGCCTTGGTGAGAATCTTGTTGGAAAGCCTGAAAGCACGCTGTGCGCCATCGGTGTAGCACTGCTTCAGGTATGCCTTATCAGCAATGAGTCTTGCGTATTCAGTTCTTACCGGCTCAAGACTGTCGGCGACAGCTTCGCCTACTGCAAGCTTGAAATCGCCGTAGCCCTTTCCTGAGAATTCGCTTTCGATTTCGTCCATATTCTTGCCGGTGACGCAGGAATAGATGGTCATCAGATTGTTAATGCCGTCCTTGCCTTCGGCATATCTCACTTCGGTTTCGCTGTCGGTTACAGCGCGCTTGAATTTGCGGATTATTGTGTCCTTGTCGTCTAAGATAAGTATGCAAGCATTCGGGTTGTCATCAGACTTTGACATCTTCTTTGTCGGATCCTGAAGGCTCTTGATTCTGGCACCGGTTTTAGGAATATAGGCATCAGGAACTGTGAACATGTCGCCGTAACGCTGATTGAATCTGACGGCGATGTTTCTTGCGAGCTCAAGATGCTGCTTCTGGTCCTCTCCTATCGGAACCAGATCGGCATTATATACCAAAATATCGGCAGCCATAAGAACCGGATAAGTGAAAAGTCCGGCGTTAACGTCATCAGGATGCTTCTGGGATTTGTCTTTGAACTGGGTCATACGGGTGAGCTCGCCGAACTGAGTGCAGCAGGAAAGAATCCAGCTGAGCTGTGCGTGATTGGGATTGTGGCTCTGGATGAAGACTATTGACTTTTCCGGATCGAGTCCGCACGCCAAAAGAAGTGCATAGCACTCAATAGTTTGCTTACGGAATGTTGCAGGGTCTCTCTTGACTGTGAGAGCATGCTCATCCACTATCGAATAGATGCAGTTATACTCGTCCTGAAGCGGTCCCCAATTCTTGATTGCTCCCAAATAGTTACCGAGAGTGAACACGCCTGTCGGCTGTATTCCACTGAATATTACTTTTTTAGTAACGCTGATTGCTTCGTTAGATTCTGCCATGATGATTCCTCCATGTATGATATTTTGTGTATTATCCGTAGATGGTCAAGCCGTCGGAAACAGTGAGTGTGAGTTCATTTCCTCCGGAATAGGTGCCGCCGGTGCAGATGTTGTCGATGCTTTCGCCCTTCTTATAGCTTCCGCCATAGCTTATGGTTACAGTCTCGCCTGTTTCAAGCATTGAAGAAGAGAAGAGAACATTCTCAACCGGCTTTGTGGTCCTGAAGACGAATTCTTCGCTTCCACATGAAATCTTTATATAAGAGCTGGTAGAAACTGCGCTGGCAAACGAAACTGAAATAGTATTCTGGGAAGCTGTGCTCGGATTTTTTGCGGTTGAGGCGTAGCCAAGCATCAGGACAGTTCCACCGTCAATGGAGAAGTTATTGACATACTTCAAGCCACCGTCAGAGTTTCCGTTGACTATAACCGTTCCTCCGCTGATTGTGATGTCGCCCTTGGAATCGATTGTGTCATCGTTGGAGCTGATGTAGAGATAGCCGCCAGTGATATTTACATTGCCGTCGGTGCCGTCTTCATTCGAAGCGTTGATGGCATTGGATTTCGAGTTGATATATACAGTGCCATTGCTGATAAGGATGTTCTCGCCCTCCAAGCCTTCGCTTGAAGTTGAAATAACGATATTTCCGCCGGTAACAGCTAATGAGCCATCGCTGTGGACTGCATCATCGCCTGATGAGAGATTCAGAACGCCGTCAGAAATCGTTATATCTCCAGCAGCGTGAACTGAGTCATCGGCGCTGTCGATAACTATGCTTCCACCATTGATTGTGATGTAGCCCTGAACGCATTTTAAGCCCTTAGCGCTGTCTGCTGTTGTCTCATAAGCACCACCGGCGGTGATAATGCTGATTGAGCAGTTGGAAATCGTGATTGCAGTTTCAGCCTGAACGCCGTCATTTCCAGAAGCCAAGGTAATATTTGAATCGGTCAGCGCAGCGTAGCCGAGAGTTGCATCGGTGTCGTTAGTAGATCTGAGTGCATCCTTTCCGGCAGTGACATTAACGGTTGAATTCTGAATTGTCAGGCTATCCTTGCCGTTGATGCCGTTTCCAGCTGCATTCACGGTGACGTTAGTATTGATAATCTTGAGGGTATCCTTTCCGATAATGCCAGCAACATAGTTGCCGTTGACAATTAGTTTTCCGGTTCCTCTGATTATCAGATCGTCTTTAGCAAATATTGCGGCATTAGGCTCTTCTGCAGAAGAATCACAGAATGAAAGCGAAAAGTCATAGCTTGAGCCATCAGAAATGGTGTTCTCTGTATTGCCATTAAGAAGAATTGTGCAGGTTCCTGCCTTGTAGACATAGATTGCGGAGCCGTTAGAACATGTGATATTAGCACCATTCAGAATCAGAACAACATTCTGATTGACTGCATTAACAATGATTCTGCCGTCGTCAAGAGATCCCGTGAATTCATAGGTTCCCTCACGGGTGATGATGATGTCTTTATCTTCGAGCGTTACTCCCGAATCGTCGCCAGAGACGCTTACAGTTGAACCGGATAGAGTGATCACCGTGTCTCCACTCTCATTGGTAGTTTGCACTGCCTGGGTTGCATCGGCAAGGGTGTTTTCGTTCAGAAGCTGTTTATAAGTGCCAGTGCCATCTGTTTCTCCTCCAACTTCTGAAACATCGTTGGTTCCGAGAATTCCAGATTCGGATTCGCTTCCGCCGAGATCAAGAATCCACAAAACTGCTACAATGAGCACAACTAATATTATTGCTATAATTACTATGGTTCCTGCAATAGATTTATTGCCAGATTTATTCTTTGACATCCTATTCTCTCCTTTGTATTCCTTGATCTGTTACTAAGTATTATACCTTTTATTTCGTCAACCGTCAACCTTATTTTCGTATATCTCATTGAAATCGTAGTGTATCCCCTTCGTCTTATATCCAACCATCGTGTCAAGACAAACGTTGTGGATACTGTTGAAAATGCTCTTATAAATTCTTGGATTATCTTTTTGGAGGCTTTTGAGGAGGTTTTTGACCTCCTGCCGCTTGGAGCTATTATCACAGGCATCACTCTTTTCTGTGAAGCGACATGCGCACTGGATAAATTCAAGGTTATTATACTGCTTCCAGGCGATTATATCGTCTTCATGGACGCAAAAGAGCGGTCTTATGAGCTGCATGCCCTCAAAATTCTTTGAGTGAATCTTGGGCGGCATTGCCTGGAGCTGCGAGCTGTAGAACATGCTCATAACAGTAGTTTCTACCACGTCGTTGAAGTGATGACCGAGGGCTATCTTGTTGCAGCCAAGCTCTTTTGCCTTGTTGTAAAGATGCCCCCGGCGCATTCTTGCGCAGAGATAGCAGGGATTACGATATGTATTGTTCGCAACTGCGAAGATATTGGTTTCAAAAATAGTTATCGGGATATTCAGAAGCTCAGCATTTTCAACAATCTTCCGGCGATTAAGCTCGTTATAACCCGGATCCATTACAAGGAATATAAGCTCAAACGGAACCTCGCTATGCCTTTGGAGTATCTGCAGTAGCTTTGCCATCAGCATCGAATCCTTGCCGCCAGAAATACAGGCAGCAATTCTGTCACCTTGCTCTATGAGCTTATAATCCCGCACAGCTGTCATAAAAGGAGTCCAGATGTCGCTTGAAAAAATGGTCTGAATGCTCCGCTCTATTTCCTGATAAGGCAATAAATCTTTAGCCATTATCTGTTCTCTCCTATTGCCTCTATTATGGTTCCGCCACCAACAACAACATCATCCTGATACAGTACCACTGCCTGTCCTTTTGTAACGGCTCTTTGAGGTTCATCAAAGACGAGCTTGAATCTGCCATTATTAAGTGGTTCAACCGTTGCCGGGAATTCTTTCTGGCGGTATCTTGTTTTTGCAGTTACCCTCAAGTTGTCAGTAAGCTCATCGAATGCGATCCAGTTAACATCGTTGGCTATGAGACGGGTACTATAGAGCATATTTTCCGTGCCAACGTAGACAATGTTATTATCCATGTCCTTGTCATAAACATAGACCGGCTCGCTATAGGAAATTCCCAAGCCTCTTCTCTGACCTATCGTATAGCCAACAGCACCATGGTGTCTTCCGGCTACAGTGCCGTCAGGGAATTTGAAATCGCCTTCCTGATAACTTTTTCCAGTATAGTTTTCCATGAAAGCTTCATAGTCACCGTCAGGAACGAAGCAGATGTCCTGACTGTCGTGCTTATGGGCGTTGAGGAAGCCCTCACTCTCTGCCAATGATCTGACCTCTGATTTTGTCATCTCTCCGAGCGGAAACTTTATGTGTTCAAGTTGCTCCTGCGTGAGCGAATATAAAACATAGCTCTGATCTTTTGTCTGATCAATAGCCTTTTTCAGGAGAAATCTGCCGTCACGCTCTTCAATTCTGGCATAGTGACCGGTGCAGATATAGAAGAGTCCTCTTCTTTTGGCAAGATCAATCAGCTTGCCGAACTTCATATAACGATTGCAGTCGATGCATGGATTCGGCGTGCCACCGGATTCATAAGTTCGGATGAACTTATCAATAATCTTCTCTTTGAATTCAGCTGTGTAGTTTGCAACTTCAAACGGAATACCAAGTCTTCTGGCACAGTCAGCGGCATCTTCAACATCCTTTTCAGTACAGCAAGTGTGAAGCTCACCTGGTAAGTTATCGTTGTTCTGGTAAAGGCGCATTGTTGTGCCGAGGCAGTTGTAGCCTTTTTCTTGCATAAGAAATGCTGCGACAGAGCTGTCAACTCCGCCGCTCATGGCTATTAAAACTCCACTTTTGTCAAGCTCCATTGGCTCTACATTTCTGAAAACAAAATCCATATACTTCTCCTGAACACAAAACCTATCAAAAAAATAGACTTTAGACATTATAGCGCATATAGAGTTTATTGTCAAGAATTGCGCTTGACAAAATATCCTTGAAATGATACAGCAGTTGACGATAAAAACTAAGAAAAACGAGGTAGGCTCTCCCACCTCGTTTTTGACTTGTTACTTAATCTTTTCGTTAAGCGATGCTACAAATCTATCGAGCATATCAACGCTGAGGATTCCTCCGCTGAAACCGACGAGCTTCGATAACGGCAAATCTATTGAAAGTGCCGTGATGTCTAGCTTCAAATCCTCTGTCAGAAGCTTACTAAGAGCTTCTTTTGCAATAGGATTGGCATTGAGCTCATAGACTCTTGAATCGGTTGTGAAGAATGTTTTGCTTGTACGTGAGCTATTGACTTTGACTGATGCTGTGAGTGGCAAGTTTCTTGAAGAAGAACCTACAAGAATGTTGTATACAGTGGTGTCTACCTGCCAATCGTGGGATTCAACATCGTAATAAGCAAAACTGCGCTTGTTGAGAGTTATCGTTACTGTTTTCTCTTCACCTGGCTCAAGATAAATCTTCTTGAAGCCCTTGAGTTCTTTCACAGGTCTTGAAACTGACGGATATGTCGGCTCGACATAGAGTTCACATACCTCTTTTCCGGCGACACTGCCGGTATTTTTGACTTCAAAGCTGACTTCGAGTGTGTCGGATTCGGAAATGTCAATGGCAGAGAGCTTCAAGTCACTGTACTCGAAGGTGGTATAGCTCAGACCATAACCGAATGGATACATAACATTAAGCTTTTTCTTGTCGTAGTATCTGTAACCGACATACACGCCTTCTGAGTAGGTGGCTGTTCCCTTTTCAGGAAAACTGAGGGCAGTCGGGTTATTTTCGAGCTTGAGGGCCCAGGTTTCAGAGAGTTTTCCTGAGGGGTTTGCATCGCCGAACAGAAGATTTACACAAGCCTTTGCAACTGCCTGTCCACCTGTGTACATAGCTAAAATTGAATCGGCATTCTTGCTCCACTCCATTTCAACAGGCGAGCCCTGGAAGAGAACGATTACAATAGGCTTCTTAAGCGCAGAAAGCTTATTAAAAAGCTCTATCTGATTTGATGGCAAAGACATCGTCCATCTGTCAAAGCCTTCACTTTCCATTCTGAATGGAAGCCCAATGCACATAACAATTTTATCAGCTTTATCAGCGACAGCCAAAGCTTCAGCTGTAAGATCGTCATTAATCGAATCATCTTCTGTTCTGAAGCCCTTGGCATATGTATAGTCGATATTCTTATCATCAAAAGCCTTGAGAAGATCTGAGATCTCGGTTGCATTGACGCAGCTACTGCCTCCACCCTGATAGCGGATTTCTTCAGCGAATGCACCTATTAAAGCTATCTTATCAGTTTTGGCAAGGGGCAATACACTTTTATTATTCTTGAGGAGAACTGCGCTTTCCTCGGCAGCTTTCATGGCAAGTTCATTATGAGCTGACATATCAGCTTTATAGTCAGCTATTTTGCTGGCAATGCCCTTCTCAACAATCTCAATTATTCTCAATACGTTTTTGTCGAGCTCTTCCATTGATAGCTCGCCAGACTTGACAGCTTCTACTATCGCATTATTAGCCGAAGGAACAGGTCCTGGCATACGAATATCAAGACCGGCTTTTACACCGTCGACAGGCTCGTTTGCAGCTCCCCAGTCGGATACAACAACGCCCTCATAGCCCCACTCATCACGCAAAATATCAGTCAGAAGATACTTGTTTTCGGAGCAATAGTCGCCGTTGAGCTTGTTATAGGCGGACATTATCATCCACGGCTTAGCTACTTTCACCGCTTCCTCGAAGCTCGAAAGATATATCTCCCTGAGCGTTCTCTCGTCGATAACTGCGTTAACGGAGAATCTGTCTGTTTCCTGATTGTTGGCGGCAAAGTGCTTGATGCAGGCTCCGACGCCTTTCGACTGCACGCCTCTTATGTGACTGGAAGCCATTCTGGTTGCAAGAAGCGGGTCTTCCGAGAAATATTCAAAGTTTCTACCGCAAAGTGGAGATCTCTTTATGTTTACACCCGGTCCCAGAATTACCTGCACATCGTTTGCAAGGCATTCCTCACCTAACGCCTCGCCAATCCTGTAGATCAAATCCTCATCCCAGCTGTTGGCGATTGTTGCGCTTGACGGGAAACAGGTTGCAGGAACAGTGCTGCCGTTTTCTTCTTTTCTTAACCCATGAGGTCCATCACTCATCATGATGGAAGCGAGCTTTCCCTCAATATCAACCGTCCTCCAGCAGTCTTTGCCGGATGTCAGAGATGCTTTTTCTTCAAGAGTGAGACCATTCAGAATTTCCATTGCTTTTGTCATATCAGTGTCCTCCGTTCGGAATAAATCAATGCCAATTATAACATTCGTGAGCTTTCTTGTAAAGACGTCTGTAATAAATTATTTGACAGTAAGCCTATATTCATGATATACTGATCTCACTTGGAAAATTTATAGGAGGTTATTATGAAAACTTTCGACTGTAAAATCGATATGAATGCTGCTGTGCCGTTCAACAATCAGGTTGACTTCTGCATCGGTACTGGAAGAATGGGGCTCGCTCTGCAAAGGCAATATTACGAACAGCTCAAGCTTGTGCAGGAGAAAATCGGATTCAGATATATACGTGGACATGGGCTTTTCTATGAGGATCTTGCTATCTACAATGAATATACTGACGAGAACGGCGAGACTCAGGTTGAGTATAATTTCACATATCTTGATGTTGTAATGGACATGTATAAAGAGCTTGGACTCAAGCCATTTCTGGAAATTGGATTTATGCCTAAAAAGCTTGCTTCTTCCAGCGAAGAAGTCGGCTTCTGGTGGAGAGCCAACGTAACTCCTCCGAAATCGTATAAGCGCTGGTGCGAGCTTGTTACAGCTACCATAAGCCATCTTGCTGACAGATACGGCTTGGAAGAAGTGAAGACGTGGTACTTTGAAGTGTGGAATGAGCCGAATCTCGGAGGCTTCTGGAAAGATGCTGACTTGGATAAATATTGCGAGCTCTATAAGTACACAGTTTCGGCTATTAAGGCTGTCAGTCCAGATTTACGTGTCGGCGGTCCTGCTATCTGTGGAGTTGACGATGAGAGATGGATGAACTCATTCCTCAAATACACCAGCAAAAATAATATCCCACTCGATTTCATCACCAGACATCACTATACGATTCATGCTCCTGAAACTGTCGGGCACTATCAATACCCCGACATGATCGACAGGGACAGCGCAGATATTACAATAAAGAATACCAGAAAAATTGTCGACAGCTTTGACAAGTATCGTGGTTACAACATTCATCTCACGGAATTCAATACATCTTACTCGCCCATCACTCCACTTCATGATACCAACATGAACGCAGCTTGTCTTGCTGGCATGCTGGCACAGCTCGGCGATATTCATGCCTCATACTCGTATTGGACGTTCGGAGATGTTTTTGAGGAGCACGGTGTTCCGTTCACACCCTTTCACGGCGGATTCGGTCTTGTCGCCAACGGCTGCATCCCGAAGCCGACGTTCCACACCTTCGAATTCTTCAAGAAGCTCACCGGCAGATGCGTTCACCGCTCGAAAGAGCTCATTGTCACCGAAGATAACGGCAGGATTCACGGTGTCGCCTGGAATTCAGTTATCAATGACGAGCCGCTCGAGAACATGAAAATCTCCGCTTCGATAGATCTCCACGACGGCGAATACTGCATGATTACGAAAACCGTCGATGAAGACGTTTGCAACCCGAGAAAAGTCTGGCACGACATCGGCGAACCGGCAAATCCGACTCCCGAACAGAATGATTTGCTT
Organism: Oscillospiraceae bacterium; assembly: GCA_021200565.1. Lineage (GTDB taxonomy): Bacteria > Bacillota > Clostridia > Oscillospirales > Ruminococcaceae > Faeciplasma. Next base: position 137,773 of record JAJQGJ010000006.1, on the reverse strand, counting down.
CGCTCAGCGGCTTATCCGCTTGTCAAGTCACAGAGACCGACTGTGACCAATGGCAAGCTTGATATTGAACTTAATCTCAGCCCGAATGCGGTTGTGTACTTTGAAATCTTTGAAGCTCCCATTAAGTCTGACAGAGGATTTGAATTTGAGAGGATTAACAGGACCATAAGGAAGAAATAGAAATTAAAGGCTGTGCTTTTGGCACAGCCTTTTCTATTCCTCAGTTGTGCCGAGATAAAGAGTATCCTTGTCAAAAATCACCGTCATGTCATTATTGTACATCATGTTGATTGCATCTATTTGCTCGATAAAGGGTCTGACACAGCTGCTTTGCCTGTCGACAAGCTGTCCGAGAGTTTCCTGTTCCCTTCTGCTTCCGAATTCGGTCAGCTTGTCTCCGGCATCAATAAGATTCTCATCAATTTGCGAATCTCTGATATGAGGAATCGAAGCAACTGTCTTGCCCACAAACTTGCTTGCGCCGGACAAGCCTTTTATCATCTTCGACTGTACAGACGTCTTGGCACGGTCTTCAATCGAAGAATACGCTATTGAGTAAAGCTCACGATATTCAAGCGCAAACTTACCGATTTTCTGAGAAATTGAGCTCAGGTATTCACTGTCGTAGTTTTCCTGCAAGAGAACCTCGAGATAATATGCAAAGCCATAAAGATAAAGCGACAGCTGATAGTCCTTGAATTCATCCTGAACCTGCAAAAGCTGCTTTTTAACATTCTGATCACTATGGATCAGGTCTTTTTTGTCGATATGCTTCTTTATCTGCTCTCTGTAAAAATCGATTCGTTTGCCGCTTTCCTGACGGATGTCGAGAGCCTTGATGTGGTTGGCGGTTTTGAATTTGTCGCTGTTCCAGTTGTGCTTGTAATTGTTGAACACATCGATCAGAAACTCCAGATCGCCTTTCAGCGCTGATTTCTCTTTCTGGACGATATAGTCGATCATCTCCTGCTGCGTTTCCTGAATAGAGTCAAGCCTCTTGTTGATGCTTGCAAGCGTAGCAGCGGCAAACAGCATTGTTGGATTAAATGCTATGGGCGACAAGTGTGCCTGATTTGCTATAGTATTTGTGCTATCAGACAATGCAGTCCCCAGATAGTCAGCGCTGCCACTGAACTGCGCTAAATGTGTTCCCGCAGGAATGGTAACCTTATAAAGACCACTCACTGCTTCTCCGCCACTTGCAATCTGCTGAATGGCAGAAGTCATCGGCTCAAAGCCGACGCCAAGAGCACTGACCTGTGACAAAGGCATTTTGCAATAAGTTCTGGTCAGAGCGGCACTGTCATACTCTATAGGCGTTATCTCGCCAGATGTCATAGATTGAAGAATGTCGTTGTGTATATTTTGCGTTAGCTCATTCATCAGCGTTTTTCCTTTCAGACTAATATAAACTAATTATAAACAACATGTCTGAAATTGTCAATATAGATATTGTAAAAAAAGACCGAGCTATGAACCCGGTCTTAATTATTATGCAAATGCTATCTGGGATTCGCTGTCGGATGGCTGCCTGCTAATGAAGCTGAGTCTTGGCTGCTGCTCCCGCCAGGAGAGCTTTTCATCGGAGGAAATCAAAACTGTATCCCGCCCAACCAAGTCAATATCACTGTATCTTATTATCATGTCGCTGTCTCTGCCCAAGATTCCAAAAAGCCTCGGTCTGCCGTAGACTATTACTGATACGATAGATGCGTTATCTGTGTCTATTTCTATATCGCTGATTTTTCCGAGCATCGTGCCGGTCTTGGTCTCTATTATCTCCTTGTGCTTAAGCTCAGTCAATGTGCATTTCATAAAAACTCACCTCAGTCAAATAATATGACTGAGGCGGGCGATTTATTATTCTTTTTCAGTCGTTAGATGCGCAGGTCTGACAGCCGCAGGTGGCGTCTTCAAGGCTCTTCGGGAAGAATTCGCTTGACGGGAAGCTGATTTTCTCGAACAGCTCGCATGGGCTTTCGGTGTTGGAGACACATTCCTTGCTCGGCACAGAGTAATCGTAAGACGGAACCATTATCGGAACAGTTCTTGCAAGAGAAACTATCGAGAACACACCGAGTGTCACATAGATTGCCTTTCTCGATGCCGAAAGCACGGAAGTTTCTACACCCGTATCCATGATGCACGCCGGTGACGGAACAGCAACAAGACGAATGCCAAGAACTATCGGGTCGGCAACTGCCAAAGTCGCTTTCGGCGGATTGCTGTAGCTGCAGCCGGTAGCAGTTACTGCGCCGTTGTCGCTCGAGGTAAAGTACTTGGTGCCTCCGTCACTTCCATAGAGAATTACCTTCTTTGTGAATGTTGCCGTTCCCGTGACGGTTTCAGCCGGCGAGGAAGCAGAAGCCGCAAGGTCGACTTCCACATTGAATGTGTAAGTAATGTCAACCGAGTAGAAGCCTTTATTGAACGGTATCGGCTCAACCGAGAAGTATACGCTTGTCACCTCAGCACATCTTGCCTTTGCATAATTCGCCTCATTCACGAGCTTAATCGACTCGAAATCCTGAAATGTAACCTCAAGATCCTCAAGGCAATCTCTGTCGGAGCAACTGTCGAATATCCGCTGAGCTTCAATGGTTACCGCTTCCTTGAAGCCATAGGGGTTAGATCCGAAATCAGCCATTGTATATCCTCCTATTAAGTATTAAAGTTATGAAACTTCTCTACATATTATTCGGGTATACTGGTTTTAGTGACTGGCGATTTATATCAGAATAGGGTCATCTGAGATTCCAATGGCATGTCTCCGAATGCTCCGAGTGCCACGAGCGAATCGATGGTGGTCTTTGAGACTCCAGACTGGCTTCGGAACTCCTCAACTGTGATAAAGTTCTTATTTTGTGCTGCCTCATAGATGGCAAGTGCTGCACTCTCTCCTACTCCTGAAACAGATACAAACGGCAGCCTGATCTTTCCATCTTCTATCTGATAGATTTTGTAGTGAGATTTGTGTATATCTACTGGCAGGAACTCGATTCCACGGCATAGAGCCTCGTTGATAATCATAAGAGTATCAAGAACTCCGTCTTCCTTATCTGTTCGGTCACCCTTCTGACGGTACTCCTCAATCTTGTTCTTGGCGGCTCGCTTGCCTCTTACTGCTGTCTCTGCATCAAAATCCTCACCACGGACGGTGAAGATTGCCGCATAGAATTCAATAGGACAGTGAACTTTATACCAGCTAAGGCGGATAGCAGCTGTAACATATGCCGCAGCGTGAGCCTTCGGGAACATATACTTTATCTTCATGCAGCTGTCGATGTACCATTCAGGAACGTCATGGTCACGCATTGTCTGCTTCATCTCATCTGTCAGGAGCTTCGGAGCGTTGCCCTTTCTGACAATCTCCATTATCTTGAACGAAAGGCTCGGGTCGATGCCGTGATAGATAAGATATGTCATGATACTGTCACGGGTTCCTATAACCTGGTCGATGGTGCAGGTGCCATTTTTGATGAGCTCAGAGGCGTTGCCGAGCCATACGTCGGTTCCATGAGAAAGTCCGGAAATCTGCAGAAGGTCGGAAAATCTTGTCGGCTTACATTCTTTAAGCATTCCACGGACAAAGCCGGTTCCCATTTCAGGAATTCCGAGAGTTCCGGTGTTGCAGAATATTTCATCCTCAGTGACTCCCAATGCTTCTGGGGAGGTAAAGAGAGAATAAACAGCAGGGTCACTCATCGGTGTTTCGGTAATGACTGTTCCGGTCATGTCTTCAAGATACTTATAGAGCGTCGGAACATCATGACCGAGCTCATCAAGCTTTAAGATGGTGTCATGAAGGGAGTTGAAGTCAAAGTGAGTTGTGACTATATCAGAATCAACCTTTTCAGCCGGATGCTGAACAGGAGTGAAGTCGTATACGTCGTATTCACTCGGGATTACAACCATTCCTCCAGGATGCTGACCGGTTGTACGTTTTGTACCGGTGCAACCCTTGGCAAGACGTTCAATTTCGGCATTCGGAAGCTTTATGCCCTTGTTTTCCATGTAACGCATGACATAGCCATAAGCGGTCTTGTCTGCAACTGTCGAAATAGTTCCTGCTTTGAATACCTTATCGGAACCGAAAAGCTCTTCTGTGTATTTGTGTGCACTCGCCTGATAGTCGCCGGAGAAGTTCAGATCAATATCAGGCGATTTATCACCGTTGAAGCCTAAGAATGTTTCGAATGGAATATCATGACCGTCACGGTGCATGAGTGTGCCACATTCAGGACAATTCTTCTCTGGTAGGTCAAATCCGGAACCTATCTCGCCATGGGTGAAGAATTCAGAATGCTTGCAGTTCGGGCAGACATAGTGAGGAACCAGTGGATTTACTTCGGAAATTCCTGCCATCGAGGCCACGAATGACGAACCAACAGAACCACGGGAACCGACCTGATAGCCATGCTCGACTGAGTTGGCAACGAGTCTCTTTGCAATAACATAAAGCACTGCAAAACCGTGCTTGATGATTGAATCAAGCTCTTTATCTAGACGCTTTGAAACTATTTCGGGCAGAGGGTCGCCATAGATTTCACGGGCTCTTCGCTGGCATATTTCAACGAGCTCTTCGTCTGCACCATCGATATGAGGAGTGAACGTGCCCTTCGGGAAGGCTCTTAATTCCGGATCGGTCATGTCAGCTATGAGATTCGAGTTGGTTACTACAACCTCATAAGCCTTCTCTTCGCCCAGATATGCAAAATCCTTAAGCATTTCATCTGTAGTCTTCAGATACAGTGGCGACGGAACAGGTGAAGCGGGATGAGTTACGCCTGTGAGAATAGAACGGAAGATAGCATCAGAGGCGTCAAGAAAGTGAACATCGCCTGTTGCTACAACTGGGATTGAGAGCTCCTCACCTAGCTTGACTATTGTCCGATTGAATTCCTCAAGCTGCTCTTCACTGCTGACAGAACCATCATTCAGCATAAAAGCATTATTCTCAATCGGCTGGATTTCAAGGTAGTCATAGAACCGTGCTATTTCGCAGAGGTCGTCCCAGGACTTGCCCTGGAATACTGCACGGAAGAGCTCGCCGCCCTCGCATGCAGAGCCTACAATCAGTCCTTCACGATGAGCGATAAGCTCAGACTTCGGAATTCTCGGTGTCTTGTGATAGTATTTGAGATTTGAGTCGGATATTAGCTTATAGAGGTTCTTTAGGCCGACTTTATCCTTGGCAATAATTATCTGATGGAATGTCGGAAGCTTTGAGGTGTCAGTCTTAGCTACAGCAGCATTAACACCATCAATAGTAAGCTCTTTATCATTTTCCATGAGACGTTCGGAAAGCTTCATGAAGATTCCGGCATTGACCTCAGCATCGTCACATGCTCTATGATGATGAAAGTCGCCTAAATTAAGGTTCTTTGCAACGTAATCAAGAGTGAACTTGCCAAGGTGCGGAAGCATTGCTCTTGACATCGCAACTGTATCCAGATACGAAAAATCAAACTTCTTTCCGCAACGCTTGACAGCAGTTTTGATAAACGAAGTATCAAAAGAAGCGTTATGCGCAATCAGAACTGGGTTACTACCGCAGAACCTGATAAACTGATCAAGCGCTTCATCTTCATAAGGCGCATCCGCTACCATTGAATCGTTAATACTGGTGAGTTCAGTAATACGTGACGGAATATGTCTGCCGGGGTTGACGAATGTGTCCATCCTCTCAACAACCTGCAAGCCTTTTACTCTGACTGCGCCGATTTCTATTATCTTTTCTGTAACTGCTGAAAGTCCGGTTGTTTCAAGGTCGAAGACGATAAATTCATCAGTTAGCTTTCTCTGGTCATGCCCGAAGTAGATATTTGTCTCATCATTTACCTGATAGGCTTCGACACCATAGATGACCTTGAAATTGCCGCCTTCTTTTCTTATCTTGTCGACTTCGTACATGGCATCCGGGAATCCCTGAGCAACTCCATAATCAGTGATAGCGATTGCAGGCATGCCCCAGCCATATGCGCGCCTTACAATTTCGTTTGACGGTGCAATTCCGTCCATGATGGACATATTTGAATGGCAGTGGAGCTCGACACGCTTGACAGGAGCGTTATCCGTTCTTTTGACTCTCTTAACAGAGCTTATATCCTTAGGTCGGATATTGAGCTCATTGTCGTAGGTATCAAACTGAACCTCACCGTTAACAATTACTGTCATGCCCTTTTTCAGCATCTCAAGCAGAGCTTCGCCTCTGGAAGTCTGCTCAATCAGCTTAAGAACTATTGAGCTCTTGTAATCGGTCATCTTAATTGTAATGATAACCCGCTTGTTGTCCTTGCTGTTTCTTGAGTCAATGTCGAAAATGTCGCCCAAAACGGTTGTCTTGGTGTTTACAGGAGCGTTATAAACTTCAGGAATCGGCATTGGTTCAATTTTGCCGGTTATGCGCTTGCCCATGATGACTTCCGCTTCCGGAAGAATATCATCGGATGGAGGTTCAATCTTGTATGTATCTGTTGGTATTGCGTGAGGCTTGTCTTTATTCGTGCTTGGCGCTGCAACCATGCGCTCGCTGACGATCTTGTCAAGCTCGGCATCACGTGACGGCGGGACTTGCTCAGGAGCAGGACCGGCTTCACCCATTGGCTGCATCTCTCTCGAAATCTCGACAGTTACGTTTCTCTGGAACCATGAGTTTATAATTTTAGGAAGCGCTTCAGTCACTCCAACATTCTTTATGAAGGTTTCGCCTGAGTTCCTGAGGTGAATCTTAAGAACATCTCCGTCTAATTCATAGACTGCGCCGTCGAAGAAGCCGTTTACCGGAAGCCTCTTCTTAAGCTCGGAAATAACAGTTGGCATCATATCGACGGTGAACATTTCTTTTTCAAATCTCGGGCTTATGTAGACCTCGCTTATACCAAGAGCACGCTTAAGACCATATTCGAACGCTTCAAGGTCGGCAGATGTGACAAAGCATGAAAATTTGACCACAACAGCAACCTTTGTGTGGTCTTTCGAAAAGCCGAGCCTTTGAATTTCACCTGATTTTATAGACTCAGGAATTATATTTCCGTATGCGCTGAAAAAGTCGCCTACCGTTCTGAATGCCATCCTACACCGTTCCTTTGCCCGATCAGAGCTTATCTATTTCACTGAGAAGAGCAGAAAAAGCTTCCTCCTCAGAATACTTTCCAATAATTTCATCTTTCCTGAATATAACGACAGAGCCATCTCCCCCTGCAAGACCAATGTCTGCTTCTCTTGCTTCTCCAGGACCATTGACAACGCAACCCATGACAGCTACTGTTATGTCCTTATCGACATTTGCAAGTGCTTTTTCAACTTTATTAGCAAGAGAAATAAGGTCTATTTTGGTTCTGCCGCAGGTTGGGCAGGAAACAAGCTTCACTCCGCCTCTTAAATTAAGGGCTTTCAGTATTGAGATGCCAGCTTCAACTTCTTTTACCGGATCATCCGTGAGAGAAACCCTTATGGTCTCGCCTATTCCGTCCGCCAGAAGTGAACCGATTCCGATTGAGGATTTTATGAGCCCCATATTGTATGTACCGGCTTCTGTTACGCCCAGGTGAAGAGGATAGTCGGTCATCTGTCGCATGAGACGATAGGCGGCTATGTTGCGCTTTACGTCGGATGATTTTATTGAAACAACTATATCAGTAAAATCAAATCTTTCAAGAAGCTCTATATGCTTCATTGCGCTTTCGCAAAGTGCTTCCGGTGTGGGAGAGCCGTATTTTGCAAGGATTTCTTTCTCAAGAGAGCCGGAATTGACGCCGATTCTTATAGGAACATTATGGCTTCTGCAGCAGTCTGCAACTGCTTTGACCTTATCCATATCGCCGATGTTTCCGGGATTTATTCTTATCTTGTCGATGCCTCTCTCACAAGCAGCGATTGCAAGGCGATAGTTGAAATGAATGTCAGCAACAAGCGGGACTGAAATCTTATTTTTGATTGCAGGAATAAGAGCAAGTGCATCTTCATTTGGAATCGATGCTCTGATTATTTCGCAGCCGGCTTTTTCAAGGGTTATTGCTTGCCTGACACTTCCTTCTATGCCGTCAGCACGGGTATTGAGCATCGACTGGACATAGATTTTCCCTTCGCCGAGAGTGAGATTTCCTATTTTAACTTTTCTGACAGACATATAAGCTCACGTCCTTTAGAATAACTTTATAATATCATTTACAGTCACTACCAGCATCAGCAACAGCAGTGCAGCCATTCCAACAAAATGCACCATTCCTTCATGCTCCGGCTTTACAGGCTTTCTTCTAATTCCCTCAATAATTAAGAATATAGCTCTTGAACCATCGAGAGCTGGAATAGGAAGAAGATTGAATATTCCGACATTGATCGTTATATACACGACAAATGTCATTAGCGTTTCAAGCATTTCGGTGAAAGAAACGCCCTGGGAAGTGGTGCTGACAACCTCGCCTATTGCGCCGACTATTCCAACAGGTCCTGAAAGGTCATTGATTGAATAATTGCCCTTGACAAGATCTGCAAGTGAAAGCCAGATCATCCTTGCAACTGAAACCGTTTTTCTTGCAGAATAGCTTATGACAGAAGACGAAGTGACTTTTTCACCTACAACCATGAAATCAATATAAAGCGTTGAAGTGCCGTCGTCAGAAACCGTTGATTCAAATGTGACGCCGCTAAGCGATACTTTTTCGCCATTACGGACAACGACCATATCAAAGACTGCGTCTTCGTCAATCTGGAATTCATATGATATATCGGTGTCGGTGTAGATTTTGCGACCATTTACTTCGACAATCTTATCGCCCACTTCAAGTCCTGTCACATGTGAAGATGCATCTTCTGTGTAGAACTGAGCTACTGTGGTGGATACAATGGCGTCGGAACAGGCTGTTACTATTACGAGGATCAGAAAACCGAGAACCAGGTTCATGACTGGTCCTGCAAGAACCACAAGCAGTCTTCGCCATACCGGTCTGTTGCGGAAGGCTCTTGGGTCTTCGCTCGACTCGTCTTCGCCTTCCATTGAAACAAAGCCGCCTATCGGGAGGCATCTTATAGAATAAGCTGTCTCTTTCTTGCCCCACGAAACTATTTTCGGACCCATTCCAATAGAAAACTCATTTACTCTTATGCCCATAGCCTTTGCTATCGCAAAGTGTCCGAGCTCATGGATTATGATTATAACTCCGAAAATAATTATCGCTACCAAGATATAAACTATAGTCAAGATTTTAATCCTTTCTTAATGACTTTGAAACGAATTCTCTTGCTGACTTATCTGCTGATAAAACATCACTGAGGCTATTCGCAGTATGATGCTCAATATTTTCAAAAGCACCTTCTGCAAGCCTTGCTATGTCGTTGAAGCCGATTTCACCTCTTAAGAAGCTTGCGACAGCTATCTCGTTAGCGGCATTTACAATAGCCGGTGCAGTAGTATCGGCGATTTCTGCGGCTTTTATGCATAACCCGAGGCACCTGAAGGTCTCAATATCAGGCTTTAAGAAGCTAAGCGTCCCATAATCGGTAAGTGAAAGTCTCTTTACGTCAGATTGTGGACGATCAGGGTACAAAAGAGCATACTGAATCGGGATTCTCATATCCGGAACACCGAGCTGAGCTATTATCGAGCCATCGTTGAACTCGACTGCAGAGTGTACAACGCTTTCTCTGTGAACCACAACCTCTATCTGTGACGGCTTCACTCCAAAGAGCCACATTGCCTCCAGGAACTCAAAGCCCTTGTTCATAAGAGTTGACGAATCAATAGTAATCTTTGCGCCCATGTTCCAGTTGGGATGCTTCAAAGCATCAGCGGCGGTCATACTTTCAAGCTCTTCAGTGGTTTTTCCAAAGAAAGGTCCGCCTGAAGCTGTGAGTATTATTTTATGTAAATCTCTTCGTTTTCCAGCTTCTAATGACTGGAAAATGGCAGAATGTTCGCTGTCAACAGGATAAAGCCTGACGCCTTTTTGTTTGATAGCCTCGGTGACGAGCATTCCACCAGCAACCAAGGTTTCTTTATTTGCAAGAGCTATATCTTTTCCTGCATTTATTGCAGCAAGTGTCGGCTCAAGTCCGACCATTCCGACTACAGAATTTAAAACTATATCTGAATCAGTCTCACAGGCTACTTCGCAAAGTCCGTCCATTCCGGAAAGGACAGTTATGCCGGTGTCTTTCAGCTCATCTTTCAGCAAATCCTTATATTCATCATCATAGATACAGACAAGTTTTGGCTTGAATTCGAGGGCTTGCTCAGAAAGAAGCTTCCAGTTTGACTTTGCAGAAAGCGCAGTGACAGAAAGCCCATGACTCTTTATAACGTCCAAAGACTGAACGCCTATTGAACCTGTTGAGCCTAAAAGTGATACCTTCTTCATAATACCAACCTCGAATCAGAATATTCCAAAGCTGCACGAACAAAGTGCCATAAATGGTGCTACAAACACAACGCTATCGAATCTGTCAAGCGCTCCACCATGTCCTGGGAAGAGATTTCCGTAGTCCTTGACGTCACAGTGACGCTTGATGACAGATGCAAAAAGATCGCCCGTAACTCCGAGGAGTGCACAGCCGGCACCAAGAAATGCCATCAGTATGTAATTAACCTGTGCCTCAACCATTACCAGATCAACAACAAGTCCGAATATCACAAACAGTATTACATCGGTAAGAATTCCTCCGATAAAGCCCTCTACTGTTTTCTTCGGACTTATTTTCGGGCAGAGCTTATGCTTGCCTAAGAATGTTCCGGCAAAGTATGCTCCTGTGTCGTCAAGCCATGCTCCACAGAATGTAAGAATCAGTATGAGAAGCCCATACTTCTCGCTGGATGCTTCGATCACACAAAGGCTGGACATCGCCAAAGATATAAGAAGAGAATAGAGAGCTACGGTTGAATATATTCCGACATCAGTCTTTTCGTAGCCTATGAAGACGTCGAGAGCGTACAATACGATATATGCAAATATGACGGCTAAATATATTCCGCTCATAGAAAGAAATCTGACAGCAAATGGGAAAAACAGAGACAGACACAGACTTCCTGCGAATAAAATGCTCTTTAAAAGCTTGGCTGCACGGAAGAGCTCAAACATCATTACTGCTGTGAGTGCGGCGACAGCTATATTCAAAACTATCGTACTATGGAAACACAAAACAACCGCCAATAATGCAAGTGACACTACAGCTGTTATAATTCTTGTCTTCATCTTGCGTCCTTTCTAACTCATCACGCCACCGAAGCGTCTGTCACGGGAGGTATAGTCTTCAAGAGCCTTGGTGAGCTCGGATTTTCCAAAGTCGGGCCATAAAGTATCTGAGAAATAAAACTCTGCATATGCACACTGCCATATCAGGAAGTTTGATATTCTCTCTTCCCCACCGGTTCTTATAAGTAGGTCAACAGGAGGAATATCCTTTGTATCTAAAAACGAATTTACGAGCTCCGGCGTTATATTATCCTCTGAGATATAGCCCTCTTTTGCAAGAGCAGAGATTTTTCTGACCGCTCTTGTTATCTCATCATGACCGCCATAATTGACGGCTATTATAACTGTGAGACCGGTGTTATTCTTTGAGCCCTCCTCGTTATCAGCCATCTTCTTCTGAAGGTTCTCGCTAAGACGGGTTCTGTCGCCGATGAATATCAGCCTTGCGTTCTCGTCCGTATACTGTTTAAGGGTATCGAGCTGTTCATCAAAAAGATCCATCAACCCTTTTACTTCATCATTGGGACGGCTCCAGTTTTCGGTGGAAAAAGCATAGAAGGTCGCATATCTGATTCCGAGGTCTTTACATGCTCTTATAACAGTCTTGAGAGCTTTCGCTCCCTCACGGTGACCATAGTTTCTTGGCATCAGGCGTTTTTTAGCCCATCTGCCGTTGCCATCCATAATAAATGCAACATGAACAGGTATTTTGAGATTTATATTCGTATCAGCCACACTGAACCCACCTTAAAATCTGTCTTAGGTAAACAATCAAACAGTCTCACCCCGAAGGGTGAAACTGTCTGAAATATCAGTTAAAAAATCAAACGGAAAGAATTTCCTTTTCCTTGACTGCAACCTGATCGTCGACAAGAGAGATATACTTGTCGGTAAGCTTCTGAACATCCTTATCGAACTGCTTTACATCGTCCTCGGTGACGTCGCCATTCTTCTTCATAGACTTGATCTTATCGTTGGCATCACGTCTTATCGAGCGGATTGCAACCTTTGAATCCTCGCCGAGCTTTCTTATGTCCTTGGTGAGGTCTTTACGGCGTTCCTCACTGAGCTGAGGGAAAGTGAGGCGGATAACAGCGCCGTCATTCTGGGGGTTGATTCCTAAGTCACTTGCAAGAATGCCTTTTTCAATAGCCTTAAGCGAAGACTTGTCCCATGGCTGGATAACAAGAACTCTTGCATCCTGAACAGAGATAGCAGCCATCTGGTTGATGGGTGTCTGTGTTCCGTAGTAGTCAACGGTTATACGGTCTAAAACTGCAGGATTTGCTCTTCCGGCTCTTATTGCAGCAAAATCGGAAGCCAAAACCTTCAATGTCTTTTCCATTTTGTCCTTAGCGTTATTCAGTACTTCTTTCATTTGAATTCATTCCTTTCAGTTGTCAGCTTATTAAGCTATTATAGTTCAGTATAGCACGGTTCCGACATTTCCGCCCATAACGGCATCATAAATATTGTCGGGATTCTCAAGATTAAATACAATTACAGGTATCTCATTTTCTTTGCACATTGAAGCGGCTGTTGCATCCATTACTCCCAAATGCTTTGAAACAACATCATCAAGGTCAAGCCTATCAAACTTGACGGCATCGGGATATTTGTGCGGGTCTTTATCATACACCCCATCAACCATCGTTGCCTTGAGCATGACATCAGCTTCGATTTCGGCAGCTCTTAGTGACGATGCGGTATCAGTAGAGAAGAACGGGCTGCCGGTTCCGCAACCGAAAATTACTATTCTGCCCTTTTCAAGATGACGAACCGCTTTGTTTCTTATATAGGGCTCAGCAATCTGGCACATTTCGATGGCTGTCTGTACTCTCACCTCTGCGCCTAAAGCTTCGAGGCTGTCAGCAACTGCCAAAGCATTCATCGCTGTTGCGAGCATTCCGATATGGTCGGCTCTTGTTCTGTCCATTGCGCCGCTCGAACGTCCACGCCAGAAATTGCCGCCCCCGACGACGATTCCTATCTGAACTCCGGCATCATAGCACCTTTTAACACTACGGCAAATGTTCCCGATAGTGTCGAAATCAAGTCCGGTCTTTTTTTCACCTGCAAGAGCTTCTCCGCTCAGCTTCAAAAGAACACGCTTATACTTCGGCTCCATAAACAGCACTCTCCATTATAGTATTTGATTTTACATCCGACAGTAAAAATCAGTCTTATCTAATTTTAACCTAAAATCGCTCTAAAGTAAATAGCTTTCACCGAAATCTCATGAATAATTTTTACTCGGTTCTGACAGGTCTCAGCATCAGTTCGTTTATTGCAACTTTCGGCGACTTGCCCTCGAAGAGAACCTTATTTACTTCTGTGGTTATCGGCATGTCTACGCCATACTTCCTGGCTAGCTCAAGTGTGGCTTTTGCACATGCATAGCCTTCAACTGTTCCGATTCTCCTTACTGCCTCCTCGGGCTCTACTCCCTGACCGATGAGAAGACCGGCACAATAGTTGCGGGAATGCATGCTTGTGCATGTTACAACCAAGTCGCCAAGACCAGCGAGTCCACTGAAGGTATCCTGTCTTGCACCCATTGCGACGCCGAGCCTTGTAATCTCGCTCAGACCTCTTGTCATCAGTGCAGCTTTTGTGTTGTCTCCATAGCCAAGACCGCCAACAACTCCTGAGCATAGAGCAATTACATTCTTTACAGCACCGCCAACTTCGCAGCCTATGACATCGGAATTGACATAAAGCCTTAAAACATCGTCAGAAAAGCTCGCTTGGATGAGGCGTGCGGATTCTTCATCCTCGGAAGCAACTGCTACAGCAGTAGGCATTCCCCTGCCGAGCTCCTCTGCATGAGACGGACCTGAAAGAACTGCAATCCTATTATCAGGGAAAACTTCTCTTATGACCTCGCTCATCCGCTTAAGGGAGCCATTCTCAAGACCTTTGGCACTACTGACGATTATTGCTTCTTTATCGATATATGGCTTAGCCTGCTCGCATACGGAACGGACAAACTTTGATGGAATTCCGACAACAACTATATCTCTTCCAGATGCGCAGGAAATATCCTCGCAGAGGTTGACAGACTTCGGAATCTGTACTCCTGGAAGCTTTGCTCTGAGCTCTCCGGTTCTTCTTATCGTGTCGAGCTCGTCCTTGAATGCGCTCCAGACGGTTACGTCGTGACCGAGCCTTGAGGAGGTGCATGCAAGAGCAAGTCCCCAACCACCTGAGCCTAAGATTGTGATACTTGTCACTTGTTATCTCCTCGCTTTCTAAAGGTGAATTTACTTTCTGTGTGAGTTCTGAGCCTCTGGATATTAGGCAAATGCCTTACAAGGCAGAATACTCCCATTGCAAGAGCTATGAAGAAGTGAGCAAGCGTATACAAATCAAGCTCTCCGAACATTATCAGGTCAGCCAAAACATAGCATATCGGGTATACAATACAGCACGTGATTGAACTTAACGACACATATCTCGTTGCTACAAATATCACTACAAAAGCCGTTAGTGCAAACAGAAATGCCAAGGGGTTAATGCATATGGTGCAGACAGCTGCTATCAGTATTCCCTTTCCGCCCTTAAAGCCGTAAAATAACGGAAAGCAATGACCCATTACCGCAAACATCGATGCTATCATGCAAGCTGTAACCGTACTGTGCACTTCTGTTGAAAACAATCCAGACCAGAACAGTGCCGCTTTTGTACCAAATACAACCACAATACCTTTCAGAATATCTATCAGAAAGGTTAATGCCGCAGAAGCGCCGCCAAAAGTACGATATACATTTGTCAATCCGGCGTTGTGACTGCCGAAATCTCTTATGTCCTGCCTCTTGATAAGACGAACGGAAATTATTGCGGAATTGAGGCTTCCTATGAGATAAGAAGCAACCGCAACAGCGAGTAAAGCTATATAGTACAATTTGTCAGCTCCTGTTATTTAGTATCCTGATTGTCTCTTTCACGGACAATAATGCGAATTGGCGTTCCCTCAAGTCCTCCGAAGGTATCTCTTATCTGATTCTCAAGGTAACGGCGATAGGAGAAATGGAATAGCTCCGCTGAGTTTACGAACATTACAAAAGTCGGCGGATTGGTTGAGGGTTGGGTCATGTAGTAAATTTTCAGACGTTTGCCCTTGTCAGACGGAGGCTGAACTCTGTTGACAGAATAAGCCAGAATATCATTGAGCTTGCCTGTTGATATTCTCATTGAATTATTTGCATGCACACGGTTGATAAGCTCGAAAAGCTTCTCGACACGCTGACCGGTTTTTGCTGAGATGAATATAAACGGAACATAATCCATAAAGCTGAGCTTTTCTCTCAGATTGTCTGAGAACTCCTTCATGGTGTTGGTATCCTTGTCGATAACGTCCCACTTATTGACGGCAACTATACAAGCCTTTCCCTGCTCATGGGCATAGCCGGCAACCTTTGAATCCTGCTCGGTGAACCCAACGGAAGCGTCTATAACGATAACAGCAACATCAGCCTCATCAACAGCCATATAAGCTCTGAGAACACTGTAATGCTCGATATTTTCGTATACCTTGGATTTCTTTCTTATGCCGGCAGTGTCGACGAATGTATACTTTCCCCATTCGTTCTCAACTTCGGCATCAGTGGCATCACGTGTGGTGCCTGCAATATTAGAAACTATTGCTCTCTCCTCACCGACGATTCTATTGATGATGGAAGATTTGCCGACATTGGGCTTTCCAATTACTGCAACACGGATGCTGTCATTCTCTTCGCCCACGTCGCTTTCGGGGAGATTTTCCAGAACTCTGTCCAAAAGATCTCCAGTGCCATAACCGTGAACGGATGAAACCTCGACGGGGTCTCCAAGACCGAGATTATAGAATTCATAGAATTCTGGCTCAGGTGGTCCCAATCTGTCGCATTTATTGACGCAGAGAACTATGGGCTTGCCTGACTTCTGGAGCATTGAAGCCACTTCATAATCGTTTGCAGTCACACCTGAACGAATATCGGTCACCAGGATAATAACTGAAGCCTTGTCTATTGCTATCTGCGCCTGCCTGCGCATCTGGACGAGAATAGTATCGTTTGTCTTTGGCTCAATTCCTCCGGTGTCGACAAGCATAAATTCCTTGGTACGCCATTCACACTTTGAATAGATTCTGTCTCTTGTTACACCTGGCGTATCGTCGACGATGGAAAGCCTTTTTCCTATAAGCTTATTGAATAATGTGGATTTCCCAACGTTGGGTCGCCCCACAACGGCGACAATCGGCAAAGCCATGCTCCGCCTCCTTAAATTCAGAATATAATGGTAGAAGTTATTAAAAAATCAGAGAAGGAAATGCTCCTTCTCTGATTTTGAAGAAGACAAAGCTTCGTTTAAAGACTATGCTTCCTTCTCGATAACCATGGTACCCTTATAGTAGCCGCAGTTACTGCAAACCTTGTGCGGTGAGGTTAAAGCACCGCAGTTGGAGCACCTTGAAAGTGCAGGAGCGTCAAGCTTCCAAACGCTTGAACGTCTTTTGTCTCTTCTTGCTTTGGAGACTTTTCTCTTCGGTACTGCCATTTTCAGCACCTCCTCCTTAACAAATTATGACATAGCTGCTTTAAACACTATGATGATTATTGGTCACTTTCGCATCCGCAATCACCATCGTTAAGATTTTTGCCGCAAACAGGGCAAATGCCCAAACAATCTTCACGGCAAAGAATTTTAGTTGGCATTGAAAGCAGCAAATCTGAGATAGCTAACTCGCTGAGATCAAGAGTTTCGCCGGAACAGTAGATATACTCATCGTCATCGGGAAGATTTTCGTTATCTTCATCCCCTCTGACAAGGATATGAGAATAATCCTGATTGTACCGGCGGGTGAATTCAGCCGAGCATCGGTCGCAAATGTGGGAAACAGTGTAGTCGAGATTGTAGCTTATGGTTACAACTCCGGCTCTACAAACTGTTTTTCCTCTCAGGGCTACGGGAGTTATAAACTCACCAACGCCTTTATACCTGTCCATTTCGCTTGTCGGAATGTCAGTTTCAACAGGACGTTCTCCGTCCTCTCCGTCAAAAAGCGGCTTTAGCTTCAGCAGCACATTACACCTCAGAATATCACAAACATTATACTTTAGTGAGCGCAGAATGTCAATAGTTTTGAAAAATTTTGCTTGCTCGCCCGAAAATTCATTTCAACTCCGCCGCAAAACTCAGTTTACACGGCGGAGAAGCTTACTTACAAAAGAGATTTATTTCTCAATACGCTTGATGATGCTCTCGGGAAGATTTTCCTTGTCCTCGGAGACGGTGAAAACGATGAGAATGTCGGGAGCAACAGCTTCAATTCTCTCAAAGAGAAGCTCGAGCTCGTCATAGTTTCTTCCGCCGATCTTCAGAATTCCGTCAACGAAAATCTCAGATATATCATAGTTTGCGGCAATAGTTCCGGTGATGAAGCCATAGAACTTGTCGTAACTGTCAATCTTGTAGCCATCGACATCAACGAGTCTGACACTGTAGGGTATGTCATAGGTGAGCTGCATGCTCTTTTCGATGCAGACTATATTTCCCTTTGTGTTAGCTACTGCGTCCTTGATAAGATCAAGCAGTATTTTGGTTTTGCCGGATCCCTTTTTGCCGGTGATCAATTTAATCATAGTAACACTCCGTTTCCGCCCTTTCGGGCTGTTTTGCTTCATTCCACAGCTTTGAAAGCCGGTAGAAACAATAATTATTCAGCATTGAGCTTCTCTTCGAGCTCACTCTTGCGATCCTCATAACCAGGCTTGCCCAAAAGTGCAAACATGTTCTTCTTGTAGCTCTCAACACCTGGCTGGTTGAACGGGTTTACACCGAGCATATAGCCTGAAAGTGCGCAAGCCTTTTCAAAGAAGTAAACCATCTCGCCGAAGTTGTATTCGTCAAGCCTGTCTACCTCGATAATGAGGTTGGGAACTCCGCCCTCTGTGTGAGCTAAAACTGTTCCCTCCATTGCTTTGCGGTTTACAACGGACATATTCTGATTTGTCAGGAAGTTCAGACCGTCGAGGTTTTCGGCGTCATCCTCAAGGAAGAGATCCTTCTTCGGATTCTTGACATCGACAACAGTCTCGAACATGATTCTTGAACCGTCCTGAACAAACTGACCCATCGAGTGGAGGTCGGTTGAGAATATTGCACTTGAAGGATAGATTCCCTTGTTGTCCTTGCCCTCGCTCTCGCCGAAGAGTTGCTTGAACCACTCATTCATCATTGCAAAGCAAGGCTCATAGGATACGAGCATTTCAACAGACTTGCCCTTGCGATAAAGAATATTTCTTAGTGCTGCATACTTTTCGCAATCGTTGAGGTCATCCTCGAGATATGCTTCTCTTGCTGCAGCTGCTCCTTCCATAATCTTGTCGATGTCGCATCCGGCAACGGCAATAGGCAAAAGTCCGACGGCTGTGAGAACAGAATATCTTCCTCCGACATCGTCGGCGATTACAAATGTCTCATAGCCTTCAGAATCTGAAAGCTCCTTCAGGGTTCCTCTTGCCTTGTCAGTGGTGGCGAAGATTCTGGTCTTTGCCTCTTCCTTGCCATACTTGTCCTCAAGAAGCTTCTTGAAGATTCTGAAAGCAAGTGCAGGCTCGGTTGTGGTTCCAGACTTGGAAATTACGTTTACGCAGACATCCTTGCCCTCACAGATGGAAAGAATCTCGTTGAGGTAAGTGGAGCTGATGTTGTTGCCGACGAAGTAGATGTCGGGCGTATCTTTCTTAAGATTGTTGTAGTACGGGCTTGTCAAAAGCTCAATAGCCGCTCTCGCACCAAGGTAGGAGCCGCCTATACCGATTACGATAAGAACGTCAGCCTTTTCCTTTATCCTTGCTGCTGCAGCCTTGATACGGGCGAATTCTTCCTTGTCGTAGTCAACCGGAAGGTCAACCCAGCCCAAGAAGTCATTGCCTAAGCCACTGCGAGAAGCGAGTGTGTTGTGAGCGGCGGTTATCTGAGGACGAATTGCCTCGAGTTCGTGAGGATTCACAAACTTATCAGCGTACTTTGTTACTAATTTAATAGACATAGCTGTCATCCCTCTCATTTGTCTTTGTCTATATTCTAACACGAAACGGTCAATAATGCAAGGAATTTCAGTGAAAAATATTGTGCAAATTCGGCAAAATGTTTCACTGCCCTGCGAGCATGCTTCTAAGAAGCTTATATACTGCAGAAAATAGATTTATTCTTTCCGCATTTTCTGTCGCCACTATCGGAATCGCATACCTTTCTTCATCGTCTACAAGATATACAACCCGACCTACTTCGTCACCGATACTGACTGGCGCAGAAATATCTTCGAAATATTCTATATTCATCTCAACAGATTCAAGCTCACTGTTTCTTATAACGAAGCTTCCGGGCTCCGAAATATCTGCACTAACTGTGAGGCTCACTCCGCCGCTGATTGAAACCGGTTCCACATAGATGTCGGTTTTCCTGGGAGTGTAAAGAGTATAAGCAGCAAAGCCTATATTCATCTTTTCACGGGCTGTTGTGAAGCGCTGGTACTCGTCTGGCTCGCCTAAAATTACGCAAATCATTGTCAGATCATTTCGCCTGGCTGAAGCTATCAGACAATTCAAGCAGTCTTCGCTATAGTATGCTTTCATTCCGGTTATGCCGCTATAGCTCAGTATCATGCGGTTTGTCGACACAAGCTCTGTTTTGCCGTCACGTACTGTGGTCATCCAGGTTGTGAAGTATGGAATAAGCTCGTCATAGTGGGAAAGCTCAGATGCGAGAGTTGCTATGTCGCAGGCAGTTGTGACATTGCTTTCAAGAGTGCCTGTCGGGTCAGTGTAAGTTGTTGATAGCATTCCAAGCTCAGCGGCTCTTTCGTTCATGAGAGCAGTGAAATCTTCAACAGTTCCGGAAACAGCCTCAGCAATGGCTACCGCAGCGTCGTTGGCGTTGCCGACGGTTATCGCCTTTACGAGTTCGTCAATGGTAATCTCCTCACCAGTGTTCAGCCATATCTGTGCTCCCTGCTGAGCATTGGCATTGGCGGAAACTTTGACAACAGTATCGAATCTGAGTCTTCCCTCGCCTATTGCTTCCATCAGCAAAAGAAGCGTCATAAGCTTGGCGGAATGAAAAGCCGGAAATTCTGCGTTTCCGTTATCTGAATAGAGAAGAGTTCCGGTATTACCCTCCATGAGAACATAGGAATATGCGACCTGAGAATCACTTTCACTCACGGAATATGCGGGCACGGTTTCAAAAATCAATAAAGAAATAGCTACAATGGCTGCAAATATCCTTTTCATAGCAAGACTCCCCATAATTTTATAGTCCATACTATGAGACGAGCCGCTGGAACTATTCATAAAAAAGACCGACTTGAAGCCGGTCCTTTTTTTACTTTACAATAAACTTGCCAATCTGCTTCAGAAGGTCGTCACAATTCTCGGTGTGAGCCTGAAGCTCAACAGGCTTTTCCAGATCAAGGCTGAAAATGCCCATGATAGATTTTGCGTCGATTGAATATCTGCCGGAAACAAGATCGATGTCATAGTCACACAGTGTGACGATTCCGACAAACTCCTTGACGTCGTTGATTGTCTCAAGCTTAATTTTTACAGTTTGCATTTTGCGTTACCTCCGAATCTTGAGTTCCTTTGGTATCAGTCATAATATAATCTACTTATATATTTGCTAAGTTTCCCAAAGGGTTACTTTCAGTATAACAGAAATTTTTGGCTTGTCAAGGGGGTAAACAAGGAGTTTTTTGAGAAAAAGTGATGATTACAAGGTTGACAGGCTGTATTTTTAGGGTTATTATTGTCTTTGTCTGAAATTTCATAAGGAGATGATTAAATGACCGCAGCTTACTGCACGTTTGGATGCAAAGTAAACCAATATGAAACCGACTGCATACAGGAGCTGATGGAGCGAAATGGGTTTGTAACTGTTGATGATCCATCGGCGGCAGACGTTGTCGTCATCAATTCTTGCACTGTCACGAAGTCTGCGGATGTGAAGCTCGGTCAGCTTCTGAGGCGCATCAAAAGACAGAATCCGGAAGTGGTCACAGTTGTCACTGGATGCTATCCGCAGGCGCACGGCATAACGGAACTTATAAGCGATGCAGACATAATTGTCGGAGAGGCAAACAAGACAGCTATTCCGGAATTGGTTTCCGAATTTCTTGAGAAGCGTGAGAAGGTCCGTTCAATTCAACCGCACAAAAAGGGTGAAGCTATTGAAAGTATGAGCCTAACGAAGCGGGCGGATAAGACAAGGGCTATCATCAAAATTCAGGACGGTTGCGACAGGTTTTGCAGCTATTGCATTATCCCTTTTGCCCGTGGGCGTTCACGTTCAAAGCCGATTGAAGATGTCCGTTCTGAAGCGAGTAAATTAGCATTACAGGGTCACAGAGAGTTGATTTTGGTTGGAATCAATCTTTCCTGCTACGGTGAGGATTTGGGAGAATATGATCTTTCTGATGCGGTTCATGCAGCTTGTCTATCAAGAGCTGACAGAGTGAGGCTTGGCTCTATTGAGCCGGAAATGCTGACTGAAGATATAATCAAAAAGCTTTCACAGGAAGAAAAGCTCTGCCCGCACTTCCATCTTTCGCTGCAATCGGGTTGCGACAGGACACTTGAACGGATGAAAAGACGATATAACACGGATGATTACAGAAGACTCATTAAGCTGCTCAGAAATTACTTTCCCGGCTGCGCTGTCACTACTGATGTGATGGTTGGGTTCCCTGGCGAAACGGAGAGCGACTTTTCGGAGTCTGTGGAATTTGTAAAGGAAATCGGCTTTGCAGGAGTTCACGTCTTTCCCTACTCAGAGCGTGAGGGAACTGCTGCAGCTAAAATGACTGACAGTATTCCGAAAGCTGAGAGATACCGCCGGGCTGAGATTATGTCTAAAGCCGCAGAGTTTGGTGAAGAAGCATTCAGGAAAGCACATTTAGGACAGACTGTCAGCGTTCTTTTTGAGCATGAAAAGGATAAAGATTTTCATCAGGGGCATACAAAAGATTACCTTATGGTTAAAGTTCCAAAGGTTCAGGATTCGCTCTGGAAAGAGATTAGGAATGTAAAGATTATATCATGTAAAGATAACTGCCTTTACGGAGAAATAATAAATCCGGTTGCCGATTGACAGCCGGATTTTTATTATATCGAACTTATGTTCAGATCATGCTCTCTTCCCAGCAACCGGGAGGAGTGAGATTGAAGAGAGTTGCAACTGTCGGAGCTACATTTGCAAGACCGAAGTTGCCTTCCTTGATTCTCCAATCGTGGTCGTTATCATAGATGATGAACGGAACGGGATTGAGAGAGTGGGCAGTTCTGACCTGGATCTCGCCCTTCT
Source organism: Oscillospiraceae bacterium (assembly GCA_021200565.1). Lineage (GTDB taxonomy): Bacteria > Bacillota > Clostridia > Oscillospirales > Ruminococcaceae > Faeciplasma. Next base: position 115,238 of record JAJQGJ010000006.1, on the reverse strand, counting down.
TGTTCTTTTCGAGCATTTCATCGGCGTTGCCGTGGTCAGCGGTGATGAGAACTATAGTACCGAGCTCATCAGCTACCTTGAGAACTCTTGCGATTCCAAGATCGACAGATTCAACACCAGTGATTGTGGCGTCGAGGTTACCAGTGTGTCCGACCATGTCGCCGTTAGGATAGTTGCAGCGGATGAAATCATACTTTCCACTACGCATAGCTGCGATAAGGTCATCAGTGATTTCAGCAGACTTCATCCAAGGACGTTCGTCAAAAGATACATTATCGGAAGGAATTTCCTTGAATGTTTCGAGCTCTTCTGAGAACTTCTCAGACTTGTTGCCGTTCCAGAAGTAGGTTACATGACCATACTTCTGAGTTTCAGAGACAGCATACTGTCTCAGACCGTTAGCTACCAGAAGCTCAGAGAGTGTATTCTTGATCTCAGGGGGATTTACAAGGAACTTCTCGGGGAGCTTGAGGTCTCCATCATACTGGAGCATTCCAGCATAGATTACATCCGGGATCTCTCCCCTGTCGAATGCTGTGAAGTCCTTATTATCAAAAGCCTTGGAGATTTCAAGGGCTCTGTCGCCTCTGAAATTATAGAGGACAACTGAATCGCCATCCTTGATCTTTCCGACAGGCTCGCCATTATCAGCGATTACGAATGCGGGGAGATCCTGATCTATTACACCATCAATTTCGCTTCTATAAGTTTCGATAGCTTCTTTGGCAGAAGCGAACTGTCTGCCCTGACCGTGAACGTGTGTGTTCCAGCCGGCTTCAACCATTCCCCAGTTGGCTTCGTATCTGTCCATGGTGATCTTCATTCTTCCACCGCCGGATGCAATCTTGGCATCAAAAGTGGAATCATTGAGAGACGAAAGAAGAGCTTCAAGTTCGTCAACATAAGTAAGTGCAGAGGTTGCTGGAACGTCTCTTCCATCAAGGAGAATGTGGCATCTGACGTGCTCAACTCCGCATTCCTTAGCTTTGACGATCATCTGCTTGAGGTGGGAGATATTCGAGTGAACATTTCCATCTGAAAGAAGACCTAAAAAATGAAGTGTCGAATGATGGGTCTTGCAGTTGTCGACAAGCTCATTCCAGGTGTTGGATGTGAACATCTTCCCAGATTCGATAGACTCGTTTACGAGCTTTGCGCCCTGCGAGTAAATCTGACCGCAGCCGAGGGCGTTGTGTCCTACTTCGGAATTGCCCATGTCATCGTCAGAAGGAAGACCTACGGCTGTTCCATGAGCCTTGAGTCGGGTGTTGGGACGCTCTCTGAGGAGCTTATCCAAATTCGGAGTATTTGCAAGTGTTACAGCATCTCCAAGTCCGGTCTTTGAGAAGCCGACACCGTCCATAACTATCAGTACAACAGGTTTCATATTGCGAACTCCTTTCAACCGTTGGTTGCGGCGTTGATAATAGTCGCAAAGTCAGGAGCCTTAAGGGATGCGCCACCGATAAGTCCGCCGTCAACATTAGTCTTTGATAGGAGCTCAGCTGCATTTCCTGCATTCATGGAGCCACCGTACTGAATGGTGATCTTTTCAGCAACATCAGTGCCGTAGAGCCCCGCGAGAACATTTCTAATGAAAGCGCATACTTCCTCAGCTTGGTCGGCAGTTGCAGTCTTACCAGTTCCGATTGCCCAGACAGGCTCATAAGCGATTATGCAGTTCATAAGCTCTTCAGCGGAAATTCCTGCGAAATCAAGCTTGATCTGACGGGAGATTACTTCCTCAGTGATGTTAGCTTCACGCTCCCAGAGAAGCTCGCCAACGCAAACGATAGGCTTGAGACCAGCTTCAAGAGCTGCTTTGGTTCTCTTGTTGACGGTTTCATCGGTTTCGCCGAAGTACTGTCTGCGCTCGCTATGACCGAGCACTACATACTCTACTCCGACTTCCTTGAGCATGTCTGCGCTTACTTCTCCGGTGTATGCGCCGGACTTTGCAAAGTGGCAATTCTGTGCGCCGACCTTGATATTGGTGCCAGCGGTAAGTCTTACTGCGGTTTCAAGATTAGTGAACGGAACACAGATAACGACCTCGCAGCCTGCGTTTTCAGCCAAAGGCTTCAGATCGGTTATAAGAGATTCAGCCTCAGGACGAGTTTTATTCATCTTCCAGTTGCCGGCGATAACTGCACGGCGAATATCTTTTTTCATGAAATCTATCCTTTCAAAAAGCATTACAGACGGAGCGGAACACATGGCTCCGCTCCAAAAAGAGTTTCAATTACTTGTCGGCGATAACGTCGATTCCAGGGAGAACCTTGCCCTCAAGGTATTCAAGAGATGCTCCGCCACCGGTGGAGATGTGGGTCATCTTGTCAGCAAAGCCCAAGTTGATTACAGCTGCAGCAGAATCGCCGCCGCCGATAACGGTTGTAGCGTCGGTCTCAGCAAGAGCCTTGGCAACAGAAAGTGTTCCCTTTGCAAGAGTCGGGTTCTCGAAAACTCCCATAGGTCCGTTCCAGACAACAGTCTTTGCGGACTTGACCTCGTTAGCGAAGAGCTCAGCAGTCTTAGGACCAATGTCAAGACCCATGCAGTCAGCAGGGATATTATGGGAATCTACAACTGAAGTCTCAATCTCGCCATCGATAGGATCAGGGAAAGCCTTTGCAACAACAGTATCGATAGGGAGAAGAAGCTTCTTGCCCATCGACTTAGCTTTTTCGAGCATTTCTGCACAGTAGGAAAGCTTTTCGTCATCGACTAAAGATGTGCCGATCTCATAGCCCTCAGCCTTGAGGAATGTGTAAGCCATACCGCCACCAATGATAAGTGTATCGCACTTTTCGAGGAGGTTTGAGATAACGTTGAGCTTATCAGCAACCTTTGCACCGCCCAAAATAGCAACGAAAGGTCTTACGGGGTTCTCAACAGCGTTGCCGAGATAAGTGATTTCCTTCTGCATGAGGTATCCAACAGCAGTTTCCTTAACGAACTTAGTAACTCCTGCAGTTGAAGCGTGAGCTCTGTGAGCGGAGCCGAAAGCATCCATTACGAATACTTCGTCGTCAACGAGATCCGCCAATTCCTTTGAGAAGCCTTCGCCGTTCTTGGTCTCTTCGTTGCCACGGAATCTGGTGTTCTCGAGGACTACGATTTCGCCCTCATTCATTTCAGCGACTGCCTTCTTTGCGTTCTCGCCGACTACTACGTCATCCTTTGCAAATGTTACCTTGGTACCCTCCATGAGTTCTGCAAGTCTTGCAGCTGCCGGAGCCAGAGAGAACTTGTCTTCAGGACCGTTCTTAGGCTTGCCCAAGTGAGAGCAAAGTACAACCTTGCCACCGTCTGCAACTAACTTCTTGATAGTGGGAAGAGCGGCTGTAATTCTGTTGTCGTTGGTGATAACGCCGTCCTTGAGCGGAACGTTGAAGTCAACTCTAACGAGAACCTTCTTGCCCTTTACACTGATGTCGTCAATACTGACCTTGTTTAATCCTGCCATTGAATATATCTCCTTTGCTTTTAATAATACTATTCAATGTCGCAATTAGCGACTATAGCTATTATATAAAATTTCTCCGAAAATAGCAATAGGTAACCCCGAATTTTTCCAAGAAAAATTCCGCCGGAAGCTACTTTTGGGGTCAAATACAGCTTTCAGCGGAATATATAGTGTTATTACCATTCAAATCTTGTGAGCTTTCCTTCCCTTGTCAGGTCAGGATAGTCCCACTGGCGGAGGATTTCATAGGTTGCGATGGCGACGCTGTTTGAGAGATTCAGACTTCTCAGGTCTGGTCTCATAGGGATTCTGACGCAGGTGTCGGGGTTAGAGTGCAGAAGCTCCTCGGGAAGACCTTTGTCTTCCCTGCCAAAAAGGATGTAGCAGTTGTCTTCATAGCTGACGTCGCTGTGGACATGTTTGCCTTTGGTCGTGAAGTAATAATACTTGCCGCCTTTGGTTCTTTTGATGAAGTCTTCAAGATTATCATAGTAGGTTATATCAAGCTTGTCCCAATAGTCAAGACCGGCACGCTTGAGATGCTTGTCATCCACTTCAAAGCCAAGAGGCTTGACGAGGTGAAGCTTGGCGCCGGTTACGGCGCATGTTCTTGAAATATTACCCGTGTTCTGTGGAATCTGAGGCTCTACCAAAACGATATTTAAGTTCATACTGCCTCCTTAAAGTGCTGAATAGTCGGTGAAGCTGACACGGTTGATAAGCTCCGGCAAGCACTTTTCGAGCATAACGCCCTCTCTGGGATTGGTGCCGTAGCCGTAGGTGGTCTTGATAGCGTATTCAAGGAAGGATGTTGCTCTGCTCATCGCTATTGGCAGGCTGTCGCCTGTGATGAGACCGCCGGTCAGGACGCTTGCAAACAGGTCGCCAGTTCCAGGATAGTGCTTCGGGATGATTTCATATGGTACACGCCAGAATGAGCTGTTCTTTCTGTCATAGCCGACATTGCAGGCGGAGCCGTCCGCCATCGGGACACTTGTTATCACAACGGTATCAGGTCCCTTTCCGGAAAGGCGAACGAGCATGCTTCTAATTTCACTTATAGTGAGGCGTGAAACCGGGTAAGGAATTCCAAGGAGTATTGATGCTTCAGTGAGGTTCGGAGTTATAACATCCGCTACGGAAACAAGCTCAGCCATTCTGCGGCAAAGCTCTTCTGTGTAGGTGCGGTATCTCTTTCCCTGGTCGCCCATTACCGGGTCAACGACTTTCAGGGCATCAGGATAAGCCTTGAAGAAATCGAGGCAGCAGTCAACCTGTCCTCCGGATGCCAGAAATCCGGAATAGATACAGTCGAAACCAACTCCCGCTGACTGATAATGCTTAAGAGCCTTTGGGATATAGCTGGTCATGTCCTCCATGACAACCTCCCCGAAACCACTTGTGTGCGAGCTCATAAGAGCCGTCGGAACGGCACAAACCTGTATTCCCATGACCGACAAAGTCGGAAGTATAACTGAAAGTGAGCATCTTCCAACGCCGGAAAGGTCGTGGATTGCCGCTACTCTGTGTTGTTCGTTCATTTTGATCCCCTTCAATTTACATTCATTGCAGTACCGATTATATCACTTTTCAGAGCGCAAAACAATCTTTTCTGAGTATTTTTTTAAAAAGCGTGCAAACTACAATTACTAAGCCGAAAAGGAGAGATTTTTATGAGTATGAACATTCCCTCACTCTGCAAGGGAATAGCGGTTGGAGTGGTGACCGGCGCAGCGGTTTATGCTGTGACGAACGCCACGAAATCAAACAAGAGAATGGTTAAGTCGAACGCCATGAAAGCAGTGCGCTCCGTCAGCTCGATGCTTGAAGGGCTCGGGTGTATGTTCTCTTAACCAAATCGCCACCGCATCAAAAACCGTCGTTGCATTTTGCTTCGACGGTTTTGGTCTATATATTTATCTGATTGTCTTTTTCTTTTTGCTGGAGCCGGAAGACCTGGGTGCAGGATTGTTGCCTGATTCCCTCTTCGCTCTCATTCCGCCTGATTTTTCCTTAGGAGGTGCTTCCTCAAGCTCGGGAGAGTCTACAAATACTGTCTCGCCATCCTCATCGATATAGTCAAGCTCAGGATTGCGCTCGCCTCTTTCGTCATAGTAAGGCTGGATGACATATTTCCTGATGACCGGATAGCAGTTGAATGCATATAAGAACGCCATAAACGTCGGAAGTATGATAACCAGTATAGCTGTATACGGGAAGAAGATTACAACGAGTATCAGAACTATTGCAGTTACCACGAGGTTTATAATGGAGCTCTTGATGTCGATAGCGGTCAGGAGGAATGAGTTCTTCAAAATCTTCCATAGTCCCAAGTCGGTTGTGACTATAAGGAAATAGATATAGAAGTGCATCATAAGGAAGATAACAGAGCAGATGAGGCAGACTGCAAACGGTACGTAGAAGATATTGCTGCTAGCCGCCATATTGTAATACATCGGGAACGAAACAGAAACTGCTGAAATAAACAGCATGTCAATTACGCCCATGATTGCGCCCTGCTTGAAGTTGGTTTTGAATGTATCCCAGAAATCATGCCAGAGGAAAATCGGCTTTTCTATAGACATATTTCTTGATAGCTTTGCAACTCCGCATGTGGCAGGACCGATGATAATGCCGCTTGCAATCACTATCAGATAGAAAGCCAAGGTGTAGAAGCTTGATTCCTCGTCCACAAGGAACAGCTGCATCACTATTACTCCCGCAAACATTGGCAGAAAGCAGATGATGTAGATGAAGTTGAGGAGAATCAGCTTTGTGAAATGCCCGAAGTAAAGCTCAAAAAATCTGAAGAACGGAAGCTTCTGGTCAGGATTTTTTGGTACACCCTTACCGGGCTCCTCATATTTTGAAAAAAGACCCATGATTAAACATCCTTTCGGTTCACTGAAACAGTCCATGCGTATTCATCACGCTCAAAGTCAGGCAACCGAGTGCGCTGATTACAGCACAGGAGAGAAGGTATATGAAAAATCTGAAAATGTACTCTCTGAATTCATTGGCCATTCCGAGGCGATTTTCAGTTGTTATCGAGATTGAAAAGTATCCCATCGACATTGAAACAGCGTCTCTCGCCTGGAATATGAGAATTCCTGACGAAATTACCGAGAACGGAAGAAACAGAAGAAGGTCTGGCAGAAGGTTGTCGCTTGCATAGACACATCTTGCAATCAGTCCGAGTCCTAAGCCTTTTAACGCCACTAAAAGCACTTCAAAAGGCTGAAAAACGGCACAGAAGCCCATGAGAAATACTACAATCACAAACGAAGAAGAGCTTATGAAAAATGAGAAAAACGATTCAAATCTGTTTTCTCTGTATGTAAGAAAGCTTGTCTTGACAAGGCTTGAAATCTCGCTTTCTGAAAGCTTCATTCCGACTAACGCACCTATTGCTATTCCAACTACAAGCGCAAAAATCAGTACAGTATCCTTTTTGTCTCTGCTCATTCACAACGCCTCCTTGTCCATACTATGAGGACAAGCAGACAAATATGCAATATTATTCTGGATTAGCGTCTTCTTCAGAGGGCTCTTCGCCAGAAGAAGCTTCTTCTACTGAAGAAAACTCTTCGGTAGATAATTCTTCGTCCGAGGTTTCACCTTCGGCGGATGCTTCTTCTGATGCAGCAAGTTCCTCACGGCGCTCTTCCTCTTCAAGAGCATAGGCAGTTTCGATCTTCTTGAGAAGCTTTAAGATGTTTTCGCTTTGACGAGGAGTTTTCTTGAATTTGCTGAGAGCAACAACTGTCTTTCTTGCATTATCGTTCTTATGTTGGCGGAGGAATATAAGACCTAAATACATTCCCGACCAGACTCTGATTTCGTTATTATGAGACTTGACAAGAGGCTTGAAGCCTTTTTCAGCACCTTCGTAATCCTTCTGGGCATACAGAAGTAGTGCGCTCACGAAAGCCATCTGGGACTTGTCCTTTGTCTTCTCGGCAAAAGGAACTCCAAGGTCAATAGCAAAGCCAGCGTTTTCAAGATTACCGGTTAATATAAATATGTATGCATAAAGAGCATAGTAGGTTGCGGCATCTCTGACCTTGAATTTGTCGATGTCGACATTTCTTAAGATTTCGAGTGCAGTATCATAGCGTCTGCCGTCGCCATATTCCTTGGCAAGGCACAGGTCATTGACAGCTTCAAGATAGCTGCCCTTTAAGTGCTTTTTCTTTTTTTCAAGAAGTGAAAAGTACTCAGCCGAATATCCCGTCTTTCTCAGTACTTTCTTTGCCTTTGAACGCTGTGAAGCGAGAACGCACTTTACGATAAGGTAAACCAGAAGAACAGCCAGCGCAATTACCACCATGATGCATGCAAGGCTTACTGCAAAGCTGAAATTGTCTGTTACGAAATGCGGAAGCTCGTTGCCAGCTATTGTTCCCTCGATTATGAGACCAAAGTTCAGAAACGGAAACGCACTGTAAAGCATGGAGTCATCGAGCAGCCCCAAGAAAGGAGCGGCTATGAGAAGAGCCCACAAAAAAAGCGTCAGGCATATCATCCAGATTTTAAAATTCTTTATTTCAGTACGAGTTTTGATCATATAAACACCTCAAATTCAGCTCCAGCATTATCCGTGAGCTCATCAATACTTAGTGTATCATATTTTTGCGATAATTACAACCACTTTTTTTCCCGAAATAGAGTTTTGCGAAATTTCATATTTCAGAAAAGGTGTTTCAATGAAAATAATACGCATTAAATTTCTTCACATTTTCACACTAAGTGCTTGACAATTTTATGCGTCTATGCTACAATTCTACTGTTAAATAGTTTTTATCAAAACTTCATTGAAAGGATAGTGTTATTTATGGCAAATACCAGAAAAGAACAATATGAGAAGTGCATCAATCAGTTTGCAAGATTTGATTGCCTTCGCCGTCAGCTCATTGACAAATATGTTGATACTTTGGGTCTGAGAGGAAGCCAGCACTCGATGCTTATCGAAGCAAGCCGCGACTCAAGACTTTGCCAGAAGGATCTGGCTGAGAAGATGGAGATTTCTCCAGCTGCAGTTACCGTTACTCTCAAGAAGCTTGAAACTCAGGGTTACATCGAAAGAACTCCTTCTTCTGATGACTCCAGAGTCAACAACATAGCAATCACCTCCAAAGGCAAGAACATCGTCAAGAAGACCAACGATTTTTATAGCGTTATCGACGAGACTGCTTTTGAGGGCTTCTCAGATGAAGAGATCGCTGCTTTCAGCGGATACATGAAGAGACTCATCGAAAATCTCAAGACTTATGCCAACGCTGAAAACTGAGAGAAGCTAAAGGGTGAAACGCTGGTACAAATATATTAAGCCATATTTGCCTCTTTTCATCATCACTCCTATATGTATGCTCGTTGAAGTATTCGGTGAAGTAATAATTCCCAAGCTGATGGCTATCGTCATCAATCAGCAGAATGCGGGAACCCTCACACTTTCAACCTGTATACTCGTTATGCTCGGAATAGTTGTTTGTGCTGTCGTCATGATGGCTGGTGGTGCCGGCGGCTCCTACTTCGGAGCCAAGGCATCTGTCAATTTTGCCTGCGACCTAAGACAGGATGTATTTGAGAAGGTGCAGACCTTCTCTTTTGCAAATATTGACCGTTTCTCGACAAGCTCTCTTGTCACAAGACTCACAAACGACATCACTCAGATGCAGAACTTTGTCAATCAGCTTCTGAGAATGGCATTCCGTGCACCGGGAATGATGATTATGGCGCTTATTATGGCTATAAGCATAAGTCCTTCCCTGTCAGCGGTTTTCGCTGTGGCAATCCCCGTACTGCTTTGCGGTGTCGGCTTAATTATCTTCAAGGGCTTCTCAAAGTTTCAGACAGTTCAGAAAAAGCTTGACGGATTGAACGCAACCGTCCGCGAAAATGTCACGAACGTAAGAGTTGTAAAGAGCTTTGTAAGAGAAGATAAGGAAATCGACAAGTTCAGCAAAGCAAACGGCGACTACAAGTCGGCTTCTTTAAGCGCCATGAAGATTATGATTTTCATAGGTCCTGTCATGACGCTCATTATGAATGTCACCACAATCTGCATAATCTACTTTGGCGGACAGATTGTTCTTGACAACGGTATGGAGGTCGGAGACCTGACCGCATTCATCACATATGCGAGCCAGATTCTGTCGTCACTCATGATGGTTTCCATGCTTCTGATGACCTCTTCAAGAGCTTTGGTCAGCGCAAGAAGAATATCCCAGGTTCTCGATGAAGAGCCGGACATCAATGATGACAACGCTGCTCACAGAGAGCTTACCGTTCAGAACGGCGAAATTGAATTCAGAAACGTCACATTCCGTTACTATAAGAATTCTGAAGACAGTGTTCTTACGAACATCAACCTCAAAATTCCCGCTCATTCTACCGTCGGAATAGTCGGCTCCACCGGCTGTGGAAAGACTACTCTTGTTTCCATGATTGCAAGACTTTACGAAGTCGACGATGGCGAAGTTTTGGTTGACGGCGTGAATGTAAAGGATTATTCTCTCTACAATCTCCGTGAGGGAATAGGAATGGTTTTGCAAAACAATACCCTGTTCTCCGGAACTATCGAAGAAAACCTTAGTTGGGGTGACGAGAATGCAACTGAGGAACAGATAAGATCAGCTGCACAGAGTGCTCAGGCTGACAAATTTGTATCTTCATTCAAGGACGGATACCAGACTGCTATTGACCAGGGCGGCACCAACGTCTCTGGCGGTCAGAAACAAAGACTTTGTATTGCAAGAGCACTACTTAAGAATCCGAAAGTTCTCATACTCGACGACTCGACAAGTGCTGTTGATACTGCAACTGAAGCTCAGATAAGACTTGCTTTCCGAAACGAGCTTAAAGACTCAACCAAGATTATCATCGCCCAAAGAATCAGCTCTGTCAAAGATGCAGACATGATAATTGTCATGAACGAGGGCAAGATTTCCGGAATCGGAACGCACGAAGAGCTTCTAAGTAATAATGAGGCATATCAGGAGATTTACTACTCCCAGAATGACTCTGAAAAGAAGGCGGTGTAAGTATGGCAAGAGACTTAACAGCCCTTCAGAAGCAGTATAACAAAAAAGCCGCCGACCAGAAAGGCGGACCAGGCGGAGGTCTGGGACACGGTCCAAGAGGTGGACGCGGAGACGGTGGAAGACCCAAGGACACCGGTAAGGTAATTAAAAGGCTAGTTGGATATATTGCTCAGTACAAATTCAGATTGGTTCTTGTGCTCGCATGCATGCTCGTGACTACCGTCACTTCCCTCTTCTGCTCATATCTTCTGGCACCTATCATAAACAAACTGACAGTTGCCGTAACAGGTAAAGAGCAGGAAATGAGTACGATGGAAAAGCTTGCGGACAACATCCTCAAGAGCATTACAGGCGATTGTGAGGTGCTTGAATACATAGTCAGAGTAGCTCTGGTGCTTCTTTGCATCTATCTCGTAGGTATCGTTACAAACTACCTGCAATCCCGCATCATGGTGACTATTTCACACAATGCGATTGAAAAGATAAGAAACGACCTGTTTGAAAAGCTTCAGAAGCTTCCTGTCCGTTACTTTGACTCTCATCCCACTGGCGAAATCATGTCACGATTCACAAACGACATTGATAATATCGATACGATGATCAATAACACGCTTACGTCGCTCATTTCGAGTACGGTTACTCTTATCGGTACGTTTATCTTCATGATAACCACCAACTGGATTCTGACACTCGTTACAATCGTGTTTATACCTATATTTACTTTCGGCGGTTCAGCTATTGCGAAGCGCTCCTCGAAGTACTACACCGGTCAGCAGGCGGCTCTAGGAGCTGTCAACGGTTATGTTGAGGAGACCATCACCGGTCAGAAGGTTGTGAAGGTATTCAACCACGAGGAAACTGCGGTTGAGGAGTTCAGCCAGCTTAACGACGATATGCGTGACAAGCAGTTCAGAGCACAGTTCTGGGGCTCAGTTATGGGTCCTATCATGGGCAACACTTCTCAGATTGCTTATGGCTTCACAATAGGTGTCGGCGGTATTCTGATGCTAACCGGCAACCTTTCAACAGGTGCTCTGACAGTATTCTCTAACTACTCGAAGGAGTTCTCACGTCCTATCAACCAGATGTCTCAGCAGATGTCAACCATCTTTGCGGCGCTTGCCGGTGCCGAAAGAGTATTCGAGGTTATGGATTCTGAACCTGAGGCTGCAGATGCAGAGAATGCACTTACAACTCCTATCCAAGGTGAAGTTGTTCTTAAAGATGTTACATTCGGCTATGTTCCCGACAAGATTGTTCTGAAGCACATCAGTCTCTGGGCTCATCAGGGACAGAAGATTGCGTTTGTCGGCTCCACCGGCGCAGGTAAGACTACTGTTACTAATCTTCTCAATCGATTCTATGACATCAACGAAGGTGAAATCCTGATTGATGGTCACGAGGTCAAGGAGTACAACCGTGAATACCTGAGAAAGAACATCGCTATGGTTCTGCAGGACACTCACCTCTTCACCGGAACGGTTATGGAGAATATCCGCTACGGCAGACTTGATGCGACTGACGACGAAGTAATCGCCGCTGCAAAGACTGCAAGTGCACACTCATTCATAATGAGGCTCGAGGACGGCTACAACACTGTTCTTGAAAGCGATGGTGCTAACCTCTCACAAGGTCAGAGACAGCTTCTGAACATTGCAAGAGCGGCTCTCTCGAAGGCTCCTATACTTGTTTTGGATGAAGCTACATCCTCTGTTGATACGAGAACTGAGCGACATATCGAGCACGGTCTTGACAGACTCATGAAAGGCAGAACGACTTTCGTTATTGCACACAGACTTTCGACAGTACGAAATGCAGAAGCCATCATGGTTCTTGAGGCGGGCGAGATTATCGAACGTGGCAACCACGACGATCTCTTGAAGCTCAAAGGCAGGTATTACGAGCTGTATACCGGAAAGAAAGAGCTTGACTGATAAAAATATAGCATCCGAGGTTTTCGCTTCGGATGCTTCTTTTTGGCATGAAAAAAGCACCCGAATTGGGTGCTGATTTCTTGGCGGAGAAAGAGGGATTTGAACCCTCGCACCGGTAACCCGACCTACTCCCTTAGCAGGGGAGCCCCTTCACCACTTGGGTATTTCTCCAGGTGACTGTGTTTCCTGCCTATTTCGGCAGGCGACTATATTATTATAGCGACAGTCGGGGCAAAAGTCAAGTCTTTTTTCATATTTATTTTTCATTATTCGCTGACTTCTGCATCTTGCTTATCCTTCTCTCCCCATTTTGTGGTCTTGAAGAATGTAAGAGACAGAACAGTTGCTATCGACCAGCCTACAGGCCAAGCGCACCAAATACCGGTTATGCCGAGAGATGTCTGGGAAAGCACAAGCGCAAGAACTACTCTTATGATCAAGTCGGTGAAAGTTGCTGCCATGAACTTCTTCATAAGTCCTGCACCTCTCAGAACGCCATCGGTAACCAGCTTTGCAGCTACTACAAAGTAGAATGGAGATATTATTCTGAGGAACGAAACACCTACGTCAACCGACTCCCCTGTCGGGCTTTCAAGGAAGAGATATAAGATTCCGCTTGAGAATATCCAGTACACCAGGACTATCGGAACACATAGAACAAATACAATCTTGAGTCCAGCCTTCCAGCCGAGGCTGATTCTTGAATACTTCTTTGCGCCTAAGTTCTGTGCTGTGAAGCTTGAGATTCCGTTGCCGAGAGTTGTGAGCGAAGTCACAACCATATTATTAAGCTTTACTGCGGCTGAATAGCCTGCCATTGCAGCTGTTCCGAAGCTGTTTATAACGCTCTGGATTACTATATTTCCTATTGAGATAAAGCTCTGCTGCAGGATACTTGGAATTGCAATAACTGCGAATTGCTTGACGCAGTCCCAAGAGAATATCTGAACCTTGCCTTCGGTTTTTATCTTTGAGAACCTGATGAAGACGACTGCGACTGCTAAGATACAACTGATTCCCTGGCAGATAAGTGTCGCAAGTGCAACTCCGGCTACTCCCATATCGAAAACGGCGACAAAGAGAATGTCAACTCCGATATTTGCAACTGATGAACACATCAGGAAGAAAAACGGAGTTTTTGAATCTCCAAGGGCGGAGAAGATGCCGGTGGCTATGTTATAGAAGAACATGAACGGCAGTCCGCATATGTAGATGTCGAGATAGAGCTTTGAATCGGAGAAGACCTCGTCCGGCGTGTTTATAAGCTTGAGAAGAGCACTGCAGAAGATAAGTCCGAATATCATGAGGACTACACAGAGAACAGCGCTGACAATCAGAGAAGAGTATACAGCAGTTTTTAGATCCTTATACTTCTTTGCACCGAAAAGCTGGGCTGAAATTACAGAGCAACCAATGTTGCATCCGAATGCAAATGCGATGAATATGAGTGTGATCTCATAGCTGTTGCCTACCGCCGCTAATGCGTCATTTCCGATAAACTTTCCGGCGACAAGGCTGTCGGCTATATTGTAGAGCTGCTGAAAGATTATGCTTCCGAATAGTGGGATGCAAAATTTCAGCAGCACTTTCGTTGGGTCTGATGTAGTTAAATCTCTGTTCATAAACTTCCTCCATCTATTTAAAAGCTCAGAAAGCTATTGACTTATCTCCAAGCACATATTATAATACCAATGTTGATTTCAGTCAAGAGGTGAATTTACATGAAATTGATGATTGCTTCTGATATACACGGCTCTGCATTTTACTGTAAAATGCTTATTGAGCGGTTTGAATCCGAGAATCCAAATAAACTCATATTGCTTGGCGATGTTTTGTATCACGGTCCGAGAAACGCCTTGCCGAAGGATTATAATCCGGCTGAGGTTGCAGAAATGCTGAATGGAATCAAAGACAGCATATTCTCAATAAGAGGCAACTGCGACTCTGAAGTAGACCAGATGATGCTTAAGTTTCCTATACTCTCTGACAGTGCGATTGTGTATGCCTGCGGGTGCGAACTTTATCTCACACATGGACACAAATATGGCGAGACAAATCCTCCACCATTAGCTAAGGGCACCATTTTGGTTTGCGGACATACTCATGTGCCGAAATGCCAGGACTATGACGGATATATTTACATCAACCCCGGGTCGGTTTCTATACCGAAGGAATACAGCCCACATAGCTACATAGTTCTCGGGGATAACACTATTATCTGGAAAGATATTGATGGAAACGAGTATATGAGGCGAGAGCTATAACTAATACAACTGAAAAGAGGACACCTGAGCTTGGTGTCCTCTTTAATTTATCCTTTCTTACGGAATATTCTTGAAATATTCGTTTTACGCCTGACACGCTTGCACTCCCGTCTTTCGCTTCGTCTGATTTTTCGCTCAGCGCTCTTCTTTTTATGATCCTCGACGACAGACATAGGCGCAAGAGCTGTTGATTTTGATTTGAAAGGATTGCGACCTATCCAACCGGCGATGTCAGAGTCCTCAAAGTCATAGACAAGCTTCTTTGAATACGCTTTCTCGTATGCCTCAATCTTCTGCTGATAGTCTGTTTCCATCATGATAAAGCTGTTCTCACGTGCAGACTTATCCGGGTCAGGATAAATGGGCTTGAGAATATGGATGACATACTCAGTTTTGTAGAACTCGTCGTTATCCATTTCGTCGGTATCACGGATCTCAACAAAGCATGATATAATCGGGACGTTGTTTTCAGCAGCATAGTAGTATGCTCCACGCTTAGGAGGTCTCGGCTTGCGATAGTTGAACCACATTTCCTGTTCGGGGTAAATAAGAATGACTGAATTTCTCCTGAGCTCCTGCCTTATTCTTTCAGAGAAGAACTCAGAACGCCGCTCTTTCTGGCTGGGAAGCGGAATTGTATCGGCATTTTTCATAATATATCCGAGAAAGCCGCCCATTGCAAAATTGGTTTCCTGGCTGACAATGCGCATATGCTTATGACCGGTTCTGCGCATGGCAGTGTGGACAATCGTTGTGTCAAGAGGATTGAAATGGTTGCTCGTTATGATAGCACCGGTAGTTATCCCGATGATATTTTTTGCTCCTTCAACTCTCGTTCTGCGGTTGACCATTCTTGAAACTGTATCGGTTATTGCCCTTGCACAGAGAGTATCGACATATTTCTTGAGAGTCTTGCTATTTGCGATAAACTCGTCAATAAGCGCATTCTTTTCATCTCTCGAGAGCACAGCGTCGTCAACCTCAACCTTGCTGTTGAAATCCTGCTCCGCTACCTTCTCTTCGATGTTCTTTATGACCTCGTCTTTGTGGCTTCCTATAATCATACTCTGACTTTAACTCCGCTTTCGTAAACTTTTCTGAATGTGAATTCGTTCTGATCCATGACAGCAGCCTTTGAAATCATGGTTCCGATGACTGCATCCTCTTCTTTGCGCTGAGCTTCCGTTCTTGAAGCTTTGCTCTTAAGAATTTCATCCTTGAACGGTGACTGTTCGGCGTACTTCCAGAAATACTCTTCATACGGAATATTGTCGTAAAACCAAGGCTTCTGGAAAAGGTTATAATGTATAAGATTTGGCTTCTCGATAAGCTTTACATCGCCACCCTGGGGAGGCATTGTGTCCCAGCTCTCATCAAGATACTTTATGTTGCCGTTGCACATCCAGTTTATGTAATCCTGATCGGGAGCTACTGTATCAAAATGATAGGAGTTGAGATGTCCTAAAAACTGCTCGCTGAAATGCTTTTCACGCATCTGCTTAAGGTCCATCACGAGGACACCAGAGTTGATGTATTCATTGAACGGCACTCCAACATAATTCTCTATGTAGTAAACAAAGTCTGGCACTGAAGAAATAGAATGATCCTGACAAGCTGCTATTATCTTGCCCTCAAGGTCGGTATTGTAAAGCTCGGAAATATCACCGGGAACTATGATGTCGCTATCTATATAAACACCCTTGTCATACTGCGGGAACATGTCCGCTATGAAGAGTCTGAAATAAATAGTCATTGTGAAGTAGTCGCACCTGAGTTTGTTTTCATCTCTTTCGGTTATGCCATAGAACTCTTCCGACAGCTTAGTAAATTCTATCGAAAAAGGCGGCTTTACTCCGGTTTTGATTTTCTCGATAGAATCATCCGTGAGATCCTGATGCAGGACATGAATCTTATATTCCTTGTCCTTGGATGCATTTTCAACCAATGAGCGAACGGCACAGTCGAGGTAGGGCGCATAGCCTTCGTCGACTGAGAAAAATATTGGAACTATTGACATGATACTTTTCCTTTCTTGTGTCAGTTGTTTTCCTGCCTTGATTTGATGATTGACTCATAGAATACTGTATACCCCGAGAGCAAATCATCATATTCATGTAGTTTTAATACTTCGTGAAGCCGTTCTATATCCCACGGCTTTACGGTGACTGTTCTTATGTATGGGAAGAAACGGAAGCTTGTTGTGAAGTGCTGCATTACCGTGTCAGGCTTAAGCTTTCTTTGTTCGTTGAATCTGCGTGGGCTGATTCTTTTTGAGACAGCAAGCTTGTTTATCGCCGATTGGTCGGGCATAAACATCTCTTTTTCACAGCAACGCTTCCGACAATTTCTGAAAAGCCCGGTTTCTCTTATCTTATCCATATTCATGAGAAGAACCCCGGAATTCAGGTAGTCACGCTTGAACGGGTTCTTTCTGAAAAACCAGCTTCCATAGTAGTCAAGAACACCTGCGAGTTCATAATCAATAATATCCTGATTATAGAATTCGCTCGGATCGCTCCGACATATTACGTCGTTGTCAAGATACATTATTTTGTCGGGGATTTCCGGAACCTCATCAGAGAAGAGTCTGAGCATGCAAAACGGCGTGAAACGGGTGCCCATATTAACAGTAGGAACTTCATTTTTGAAGTGCTCCGAAACGTCAATAAGGGTGATGCTGTTCGAATCATTATGGCCTTTCATGTACTCACTCAGCGCATCTATGACATCAGATTTAACGGGTGATATATGCTTTCCGTTGAAGTCCATTTCAGCTGTAAGCACCCAAACGTTTAGCTCTTCATGGATATTTCCGAGGAGAGACATGATTGAGATTATCAAGCCTCTCTCTATATTGCCGTCACCACAGTAAAGTACGTTCATTGTGACTCTTTCCTCACATATTTTATGTATTCGTAGGTGCTGTTCTCGCTTCTCTTTACCATAGTCTCGTGAATCTCATCGCAGAGCTTGCGCTGTGCTTCTTTATTCTTCAAAGTCTTATCAGGATAGAACGGTCCATCTATGTAGACTGTGGTCTTAGGCTTTCTGACAAAACGACGCTTCTGATAGGTAGTTGTCATGCAAAATGCAGGAGCATCGAACATTACAGGAAATCTGAATGATGTTATCGGAAAAGGTCTTACGAAAGTACAGTTCTGCCAGAGATGTGCCTCAGGATACACAACAACTGCCCGCCCGTCTTCGAGATGCCGTTTTATCGCATCCAGAAAAAGCTTCATATGCTCCATCGAGTCGGGAACCACTACTCCGCCTATTATCGGGATTATCTTCCCTATCACCGGGAGCTCGAGATTGTCGGCGCCGGCAACCGAAAAGATTCTTTTTGGGAATACGTACTGAGTCGGAGAAAAGACATCACCGAGCGTCTGAGTGTGATTACCATACAGAACAAAGCCAGTGTCCTTGCACTCTCTGAACTTTTCCCTGCCGACAACTTTTGTGTGAAGCGCAAGCCTTGAATGGAAGAAGCCGAAGATAAATGCGAGTGAATAAGCAACCCATGAAAAGAAACGATATACTTTATTGGTGTGATACCATTTATAGCTTTCGGGAATATGCGCTTCCGACTTGCCGCTGTCGACGAAGTCGTCAGTATATTCTTCATAGTAACGAATCTCTTTAGGCTCAGTATCCATGCTTTTCACTCCCTGCCGAAAAATTTCCAACTTGTATTATAGCATACTTTTCACAGTTCGTCTACAGCTAATTTTACCAAAATGTCTGAAATAAATCAACCTACAGCTTGCGTTAGAGGACTCTACCGGTTGATTTTAAAAAGTAGAGACGGCAGTAGACAGATTCTACAACAAAAAAACAGGTGAAATGTCTGATTTCACCTGAATATAAATCTTATGAAATTGTAAATATGAGGTCTGATAACGTTTTCACCGTGGGTTCCGCCATTAACAAGATTCCACATGTGCTCCACACCGTTATTCTCCAGAATATTATGATAGCCCTCAGGATACGGATTTACGACATCGTCATCCGAACCCGCACTTATGAGCAAATACGGCGTTTCAGCTTTGAATACCATGTTATCAGGGGATATAAGATCATCGGTAAGTCCGGGTGCAGGACAGATTGCTCCGACATAGCCGAATAAATCCGGTCTTGTAAAGCCTATGTAAAGCGATTCCCTGCCGCCCATTGAAAAACCAGTGATTGCTGTATCATTCCTTCCTGTTTTGATGGAATAGTTACTTTCCATGTAGGGCATGATTTCCCCGAGAAGCATGTTTATGAAGTTATCGTAAAATGCATTATTCTTCGGGTTAAGACCGTCGCATTTATCCTGAGTGGGGCTTGCATAGATGTCGGGAAATACCGCTATCATATCCTTGGCTTCGCCATCTGCTATTGAATTGCCTATGATTTCACGAAGCTTGTAATTCGGATTACCAGCATCAAGAAGCGAATCCTCATTGCCCCAGTAACCATGCAGGATATAAAGCACAGGATATTCCCTATCCATAGAATATCCAGCAGGCAGAAGTACATTGAAGCTTTTATTGCGGTTGCAGACTTCGGAATAAATTGTTACTTTCTCAAAAGTGCCATAATGTACGCCAGAAATGGTTTCAGTAGAGTTGCTCGGCTCACGTTCTACAAGCATCAAATAAAACCTCCGGATAAAGAAATACCGCAGATTATTCATCTGCGGCAATTTGGCTGCGGCTCTAGGATTCGAACCTAGGGAATGCTGGAGTCAGAGTCCAGTGCCTTACCACTTGGCGAAGCCGCAAAAGAAACCTATGCGAAAACTTTGGCTGGGATAGGTGGATTCGAACCACCGGAATGACGGAGTCAAAGTCCGCTGCCTTACCTCTTGGCTATATCCCACCGATTACTGACAGCGTTTTGCACAGCTTTTATATTATAGCAGGGTGCGAAGAAAAATGCAAGCCCTTTTTGCAAATTTTTTTGAGATTTTTCTCTGAAGTTTTTCACCTGTCCGGAAAGCTCCGATAATATTGAAGCTTTCCGGACGATAAAAATCACTTAGGGAACAGCGGAAGCTTTTCGAGGAAGAATATATCGGTTCTGTCGGCGGCATCGCCTTCGGCTAAAACTGCACACTGTCCGACTATGTTTCCACCTGCATACTCAACGAGCTTATGAACAGCCTCGAGAGATTCGCCAGTAGAGATGACATCATCAACGATAAGAACTCTCTTTCCCTTCATGAAGTCGGCTTCGTTCTGGTCGAGCCAGAGCTTCTGGGATGAAGCGGTGGTGATGGATTTGACATCTACAGATACAGGATTACGCATATAGAGCTTTGCCATCTTTCTTGCTACGATATAGGTAACACTGTCGCCTATTTCACGAGCCATTTCGTAGGCGAGCGGAATTCCCTTCGATTCAGCGGTGATGATGACGTCGCACTCGGGGATTTTCTTCACGAGCTCCTTGGCACAGGCTACAGTCAGCTCAACATCGGAGAACATTATGAATGCAGCAATGTCAAGATGCTCGTTTACCTCGCACAAGGGAAGCTCTCTTGTCAGTCCGGCAACATTAAGCGTATAAGTCTTGGTTTCCATGATACATTTTCCTTTCTCGAAAAAATTTCTCAATACAAGGTCTTTGGCTTTACAGCTTCAGACCATTCCTCCTAATTTAGCACCACCTAACAGATGGAAATGCAGATGCATGACCGTCTGACCGGCAGATTCGCCGCAGTTCGATACGACTCTGTAGCCGCTCTCATCAAGCCCAATAGAATGGGCATACTCCGAGATGGCTTCAAAAATCTTTGATACTACCGCACTGTTTTCGGGAGTGATTCCGCTGACACCTGAAATATGCTCCTTCGGGACGAAGAGAACATGAACAGGTGCCGCTGGCGATATATCCTTGAAGGCATAGACATATTCGTTTTCGAATACCTTCGTTGAAGGAACGTCGCCATTGATGATTTTGCAGAACAGACAATCTGACATTTCACACTATCCTTTCTATTACTTTATGAATTCCGATACTACTTCAGAAAGCTGAGCCAATGCGCTTTCAACTTTACTGGTGTCACCAATTCCTGCCATTGCGCTGTCTGGTCTTCCGCCGCCCTTGCCGCCTGTCAGCGCTGCCACCTTTCCGGCAAGCTTTCCGGCAAGAATGCCCTTTGAAATTGCTTCCTTACCGCAGGAAACGGCTAAGTTGCCAGAAGAACCATTTACGCATGCGATAACACAGACGTTATTCGGCGCCTTGTCTCTTACCATTTCGGCTATGAGTCTTATGTCGTCAGGCTTCAAGCCATCAAACTTGGCGTGATATATCTTCAAGCCATCAAGCTCTTCACCGTTCGAGATAACGCTCTCTGCTCTTATCTCAGCCATAGCGGCATGAAGCTTTTCGTTCTCTTTTTCAAGAGTGTGAACCTCTTCTGAGATACCCTTGCACTTCATAACGAGGTCGCTTGGGTTACTGAGCTTGAGTGAAGCGGCTGCTTCGTTGATCTGGGAAGTTTCCTTCGACATGAGATCCAGAACTCCCCAGCCAGTTACCGCCTCGATACGTCTTACACCTGCAGCCACTGAAGATTCGCTGGCAATCCTGAAAAGTCCAGCCTGTGAGGTGTTGTCCAAGTGAGTTCCTCCACAGAATTCAAGGGATGCGGTTTCATCAGCTGATCCCATCTTTACTACTCGTACAGTTTCGCCATACTTCTCTCCGAAGAGTGCCATTGCACCAAGCTTCTGAGCTTCTGCTATCGGCATAACCTCGGTTGTGACATTCATGCTCGAAAGAATCCAGGTGTTTACGAGCTTTTCAACCTCAGCTATCTCTTCCTTGGTCATTGCAGAGAAGTGGGAGAAGTCGAATCTGAGTCTTTCACTGTCGACAAGCTGACCTGCCTGGTGGACATGGTCGCCAAGAACCTTTCTCAATGCAGCCTGCAAAAGGTGAGCACAGGAGTGATTTCTTCTGACAGCCATTCTGTAGTCTGCGTCGACTTCGAACTGAGCTTCCTCGCCGACTTCTATTGCGCCTTCTACTACCTTAACCTTGTGAGCAATCTTCCCGCCAACAGCCTTTGTGGTATCCAGGACCTCGCACTTACCGGTCTTGGTTGTGATGACTCCCCTATCTCCTACCTGTCCACCGCTTTCAGCATAGAATGGAGAAACCTTGGAAACAATATAGACCTCATCGCCGATTCCAGCATACTCAAGAAACTCCTCATCGCTAGCAATATAGTCAATAGTTGAGTGTGCACTGAGAGTTTCGTAGCCGACAAAATCGGTTGAGTACTCCTTCGGCATCTTATGGAAGATTGTTTCATCGGCACCCATGTACTTTGAGTCGCCTCTTGCGGCTCTTGCGGTTTCCTTCTGATGCTTGAGAGCTTCTTCATAGCCCTCTTCGTCGCACTCAAGACCTTTCTCTTCAAGGATTTCCCTTGTCAGGTCAAT
This sequence comes from Oscillospiraceae bacterium, assembly GCA_021200565.1. Classification (GTDB taxonomy): domain Bacteria; phylum Bacillota; class Clostridia; order Oscillospirales; family Ruminococcaceae; genus Faeciplasma. Next base: position 93,089 of record JAJQGJ010000006.1, on the reverse strand, counting down.
CGGGAAACCATAGGTGTCGGAAAGAGTGAAGCACTTCTTGCCCTCGAGAACAGTTTCGCCATTAGCTTCAAGCTCTTCGATATAGCCATTCAGGATACCCATGCCTCTGTCTATAGTGGCATTGAAGTTCTTCTCTTCGTTTGTAAGAAGCTTCTCAATATAGTCATATTTGTCCTCAAGCTCGTTGTACTCAGACTTTGAAGAGTCAACAACGGTTTTGACGAGGTCTTTTAAGAACAGTCCGTTGATTCCTAAGAGCTTTCCGTGTCTTACAGCACGTCTTAAGAGTCTGCGCATAACGTAGCCTCTGCCCTCGTTTGAAGGCAAGATTCCGTCGGATGCCATGAAGGTTACAGCTCTTATATGATCGGTGATAACACGGATAGAGACATCCTTCTTGTGTTCAACGCCATACTCGCAACCAGCGATTTCGCAAATCTGATCTCTTACAGCCTTGATGGTATCGACATCAAAGATGGAATCGACGCCCTGCATGAGTGCTGCAAGTCTTTCAAGACCCATACCTGTGTCGATATTCTTCTGAGCCAGAGGCGTATAGGTTCCGTCCTCGTGACGCTCAAACTGAGTGAATACGAGGTTCCAGAACTCCATATATCTGTCGCAGTTGCAGCCGACGTGGCAGTCGGGTTTGCCGCAGCCGTATTCAGGTCCACGGTCAAAGTAGATTTCAGAGCATGGTCCGCAGGGTCCGTCAACTCCGGCTTCCCAGAAGTTGTCTTCCTTGCCCATGCGATAGATTCTGTCCATCGGAACTCCGGCTTTTTCGTGCCAGATCTTCTCCGCCTCGTCGTCATCCTCGTAGACGGTTACATAGAGCTTATCTTCAGGGATTTCAAGGACCTTCGTTACATATTCCCAAGCCCATGTGATAGCTTCTTCCTTGAAGTAATCGCCAAATGAGAAGTTTCCGAGCATTTCAAAGAATGTACCGTGACGTGCAGTCTTTCCGACATTCTCGATGTCGTTCGTACGGATGCACTTCTGGCAGGTTGTCATTCTGGTTCTCGGAGGAACCTCCTGACCGGTGAAATATGGCTTCAAAGGAGCCATACCCGCAATTATGAGAAGAACGCTCTTGTCGTTCTGGGGCACCAGAGAGTAGCTTTTATGGCGAAGGCAACCCTTCGACTCAAAGAATTTAAGATAGCTCTCCCGAAGCTCATTGAGCCCCATCCATTTCATAAACATCTTCCTTTCGATATTCTTTTATAGGCAAATAAATATGCCCCGACCCACAGACATGGGGCGAGGCAATCGCTGTACCACCCAATTTTATTATGCAAGTGATTCCTGCATAATCTCATACGGCAATAACGGTGCCAACCGTTGCGGTTTTCCGCAAAGCTCAGGGGGAGCACCTGCACCTCCACACGAACTCACACCAACCGTTCGCTCTCTTAGTGGCAGCCTACGCAGTCATTCCCTTCAACGCCTTTAACCAAAGACTATTATATTCGCTTTTTTGCCGCTTGTCAACCGTTTTAAAAAAGATTTGTCTTAAGATTTCTGTAAAATTCGTAGATAACGGTTTTACACGAATTGAGAGTTATAGAGCGTCGCATAGAAGCCACCACTTTGCATCAGCTCATCGTGGGTTCCGCTTTCAGTTATCTCGCCGTTCTGGAGTACTAAAATCTTGTCCGCATTGCGTATGGTCGAGAGTCTGTGCGCTATGACAAAGGAAGTTTTACCGTTCATGAGCTTTTTCATTGCTTCCTGGATGAGAATTTCGGTTCTTGAGTCAACGTTAGATGTCGCCTCATCAAGGATGAGCATATGTGTCTTCTCGTTCATGAGCATCGCCCGGGCTATTGTAATCAGCTGGCGCTGACCTTTTGAGATATTCACGCCGTCATCTGAAATGACTGTGTCATAGCCATTAGGAAGATGCTCAATATACGATTCCATCTTCGCAGCACGGGCGGCTTCTTTGACCTCCTCCATCGTGGCGTCTTCTCTGCCGTAGGCGATATTCTCGTAAATTGTTCCGCCGAAAAGCCATGTGTCCTGCAAAACCATCGTGTATGCACGCCTGAGGTCGGAACGCTTAAGCGAGTGTATCTCCGTTCCATCAACGGTGATTTCGCCGCTGTCCGGCTCATAAAAACGCATAAGGAGATTTATTATAGTTGTCTTGCCTGCTCCTGTGGGTCCGACTATTGCTATTGTCTTTCCAGGTTCAGCGGATATATCCACATTCTTAAGAATCGTTCTACCCTTGGTGTAGCTGAATGTGATGTCACTAAGCTCCACTTCGCCGTTGACTTCGCTAAGAGGCAAAGCATCAGGTGAATCAGCTGGTTCGGAATTTTCATCTAAGATTCTGAATACACGTTCAGCAGCAGAAAATGCAGACTGGAATTCATTCATTATCTGAGCAAATTCGTTTATGGGTCCTGCAAACTTTCTTGAATACTGGACGAATTTTGCAACTCCGCCGAGAGTGATGAAGAAGAGCGAGGCTTCCTTGACTGCTCCTGAGCTTGAGAACATGTACATTATTCCGCCTAAAATCATGATGAGAGACAGCGAAAGGTTATTGACAAGTCCGACTGATGGTCCCAGAAGTGCCCCGTAGTATTCAGCTGTGTAATCAGCATCCATGGCTTGCTTGTTTCTCTTGCCGAAGCGTGATGAGATTTCCTCCTCCATTCCGTATGCGGAGATGGTTCTTCCCCCGGATAGCATTTCTTCGGCATAGCCGTTGAGCTCTCCGAGCTCCGATGAACGCTTGTGGAAAAGAGGTCTCACTTTCTTTGAACGGTACTGCGTCATGATTACCGAAATTGGTACTGTTATAACGAACACGATGATAAGTGGCTTAGAAATCTGCCACATGAAGACAAGTGAACCCACAACAGTGTAGATACTCGTGAGAACCTGAACGAGGTCGGTAGACAGTGATGTATTGACGGTATCTATGTCATAAGATATTCTGCTTATCATGTCGCCGGCAGGATGGGTGTCGAAGTAGCCGATAGGCAGGCTTGTAAGCTTTTCGAAAAGCTCACGGCGCATTGTATAAACAATCTTCTGGCTTATCTGGATCATCAGTACTGCCATTATGTAGGAAAGTACCGCTGAGGCAATATAGCATGCGAGCATACGCACAACATTCTGCCATACTGCCTGGAAGTCGACATTGCCCTGAGAAGCCATAGCGTCTATTGCGTCGCCGGAATACTGCGGTCCCATAAGCGCAAGCTGGTTTGAGACAAGTGTCAGAATTATTGCTATTGCAAAAAGGAATTTGTGCTGGAGAATGTACTTCGACAGCCTTAAAAGAACTCCATTTCTTGTCTTCTTGTCAAGCTTCTGAGTCTCGCCTCGTTTGGACTGACCTTTAATGTCGCTTTGTAGTCTATTCAACGAAACCGCCTCCCATCTGTGATTCACTTATTTCACGGTACTCGGCGCAGCTTTCCATCAGCTCATCGTGAGTGCCGTAGCCGATTATCTCTCCGTCGTCAAGGACGAGAATTCTGTCACAGCTCTTGACGGACGAAACTCTCTGAGCGACAGTTATCACCGTTGAATCGTGGATATTTTCAGCCAAAGCTTTTCTAAGATTCGCATCGGTCTTGTAGTCAAGAGCCGAGGAGCTGTCATCAAGGATAAGAATATCCGGCTTGGCGGCAACTGCACGGGAGATGAGAACTCTTTGCTTCTGTCCTCCTGAAAGGTTTGCGCCCTTGACAGCCAGAACGCTGTCATAGCCGTCTTTCTTAGCAGATATAAAGCTATCAGCCTGGGCTATTTTTGCTGCTTCGACTATTTCTTCATGTGTGAGGTTTCTTCCAAAGCGGATATTCTCTTCTATTGTGTCGGCATAGAGAAAGTCGTTCTGCATTGCACTACCGAAAAGATTATAGAGCTCTTCTTTCGGAATGGTTCTTATGTCTTTGCCGTCAATATAGATTGCTCCATCTGTTACATCATAGAAGCGCATGAGAAGCTTGATGAGAGTAGACTTGCCGCTTCCAGTGGCACCGATTACGCCTAAGGTTCCGCCATGTTCTATCTCAAGATTGATGTTTTCAAGGTTATTCTTCTTTCCCTCATATGAGAATGAAACGTTCCTGAAAACGATATGTTTGTCAGTCTTGATTCCAGGATACTGGGATTTGTCTGCAACCTTGAGGTCTTCTTCACAGAACAGGACTTCGTCAATTCTCTTTGACGAGGCTTCGGCTTTTGTGAACATGACGAAAAGGCGGGTTACGCCCATGAGTGCATTTGAAATGAGTGTGAAGTACTGCATGAAGGCGATTACAGTTTCAGGAGCAGAGGTGCCGCCCTGGATTCGGTATGCCGCCAGAACGACTACAACCACTATGCCTAAGTTCATAGAAAGCGTCATTATCGGATTTACAAGACCCATTGTGATATTCGCTTTCTTTTCGTCCTTTACCAGGGCTTTATTTGTAACGTCGTAGCGGTTCTGCTCATAGGTTTCTTTTGACAGAGCCTTGATAACTCTGATTCCGGAAACGTCTTCACGCACAACTCTTGTCATTCCGTCAACCGAGTGCTGGACTCTTGTGTAGAGTGGAACGCCCCTCATTGAAATGAAGCAGACGACAGCGAAAACAATCGGAACCATTGCTATCATGACTATTGCGAGATGGGCATCCATCGCAAGGGTGATGATAACGCCTCCAATAAGCATAATAGGCTGACGGATTCCCATTCTCTGCATAGTCCCTAGGAAGTGACGGATGTTATATGTGTCGGTTGTGATTCTCGATTCCAATGATGCGATTGTGAACTTGTCCGTCTGAGCAGCAGAAAGGCGGATTGTTTTCTCAAACAGATCCTGACGGAGCTTTTCTACTGCCGTTCGTGTCAAAAGCTCTGAGCGACGGTTGGCTGTGACATTCAAGCCCCAGGCAACGAGTGAGAAGACAACCATCAGACCGCCCCACAGAAGAATCTGTGAAATTGATTCACGGACTACTATGCTTCCAAGTATGTAACTGAGAATATACGGAAGTGCGAGCTCAGCTATTGTACCGAGGGATTTAAGCACCAGAACGATAGCAAGCCATCCCTTCAGAGGCTTGAGATAACGCAAAATCAGTTTCACGGCTTTTCTCTCCCCTCATAATATTCTCTTGCTCTGTCGGCAACTCTTGCCAAGAGAGATTCGAATGTCTCCCTTTCCTCCGGAGTCAGATCTTCAGTGATGTAGTTATTCCACTCGTTCGTGGCTTCCATAACTGCTGGTAGAACGGCATTGAGCTTCTCTGTCGGGTAGCAGCAAAGAATTCTCTTGTCGGTTTTTGACTGCTCACGGGTTATGAAACCGTCCTCTTCGAGATGGGATAAATTCCGGGCAATATTACTCTTATTCACAAAAACGTGCCTTCCGAGCTCTTCCGCGGAGATTCCTGGATGATGGGCTATCGGAATGATATAGGACAAGTGCCAGGAGCAGAGCCCTTTACAAAGTTCATTATTCTTAAGCCTGTCTGCTCTGAAAAGATTGCCACAGCGGCTTATTACGTCGGTTTGTCTCAGTATTCTAGGCAAAACGATTCCCCTTTCATAAAAATTAGTTGCAACCGCAACGATTGCGTTTGCAACTAATTATAGCATCCTGTTCGCAAATGTCAAGAGGTTTGACAACTATTTTTCTCTGAACTTCTCCCATCTCTCAAGCACATCAAGCAACGTTTCATCCAGATAAGAAAGCGCCTTCTCCCTGATCCAGTCAGGGATGCCATATGCCGCTTCTGCGATACTGCAGGTAATAGCAGCAAGAGTGTCGCTGTCGCCACCAAGGGATATTGCATTGCGGAGGGCATCTTCAAAGTCATTGCTGTCTAAGAAAGCGACAATCGCTTGAGGAACCGTTTCCTGGCAGGTTTCGTTGAACTCGTATGTAGGACGGATTTCATCGCAGGTTCTGTGCAGATTGTAGCTGTATTCTTTCTCAATGTGATTCTTAACGAGACTCCGGCACTCAGCTGGGCTTCCACCTTTTGCGATAGTCTCCCTGCAGAGAAAGATGGCATCAGATGTTGCAAGTGCGCCTTTAACGCCTTCGGGATGATTGTGTGTAACCTCCGCTGAAGCCTTCGCAAGCCGCCTGCACTCCTCAAAATCTTTCATCCAGCCGCAGGGCGCAACCCGCATCGCAGAACCGTTGCCGAAGCTATTGTAAGGCTTACGTGTATTGGTGAGAAGCCACATCCGGAAGTTTCCGCCATAGCTTTCGTGCGGGTACATCCTTCCGTATTCCTTCATGGAGTCGATGAAGTTGTCACTGCTTCCGCCGTTCATGATAGCCTCCGCCACTGCGATTGTCATGACTGTGTCGTCAGTGAAGAAGCAGTCAGAGCGGAACAGAGGAAAGTCTTTTGTTTTTATGTTGTTGAACTCGTAGATTGAGCCAACGATGTCGCCGATTATTGCACCGAGCATAGCAATACCTCCAATTACCGAAATAAAAAATTATCCGAACCTTTCTTAATTTGCAAGCAGGCTCGGATATTACTGTTTTGGTGAAGATAATAGGACTCGAACCTATGACCCCCTGCACGTCAAGCAGGTGCTCTACCAGCTGAGCTATACCTTCATTTGAGAACAGAATAGATTATACTAAATCTCAGCGCATTTGTCAAGCCTTTTTTCAAAAAGATTTTCGAGCCGCATAAAAAATTCGCCGGTTATGCATCAGCGGATTTTGAAAAGATCAATTCTTCATCCAGTCAGGGTCGCCTACTCTGAGAACTCCTATGGTGTCCCCCAACCATTCGAGGCTGTCTTTGACCCAGTTACGGGTTCTTGAGCATATCCAGTCGGTATTCTGCAAGCACGGCTCGCAGGTGGAGAAGCCGTGATTTGCATAGCCATAAATATGCGCTTCAAATGGAACATTATTGCGATTAAGGGCATCAAGGAGCCGGATTGTGTTCTCGGGAGGAACAGTGCCATCAGTTCTTGATGAAAAGATGAAGCAAGGGCTTGTCTTTTCGTCGACAGCGGCTATGATGTCAGGTGCCGATGGAATGTAAACGTCGGCAGTCTCCTTGACGATGACAGGATACCCTAAGAGGCATGCCTGAGGGCGATATTTGGACATTGTGGCAGCTGCAGCAGCGAGGTGTCCGCCGGCTGAAAAGCCGATAACAGCTACTTTATCCATATCTACATGCCAATCGTCACTGTTATCCTGGATCAGCTTATAGGCTTGCTCGTAATCATCAAGAGGATTGCTCCAGGTGCTATTACTGCCTAATGAGTATCTCAGAATAAAGACCTGGTAACCAGCCTGAAGATAAACGAACGCTATCGGATCAGCTTCCCTTGCGGAACAATATTCATAGCCGCCGCCAGGAAGAACTATCATCGCAGGGCGTTTTTCGATCCCCCAAAATTCGCCTCCCACCGGCTGCAGGTAAGCTGTCAGACTGACATTTCGCTCCTCATTGAGCGTTATTGAGAGTGTTTCCATACTATTTCCTCCGGATATTCAGTATTCCATGAAAAGAAAATCTTCGACTACATCTTTGAAATGGATAAGCGAAAGCTTCTCACGGTTCATGAGCTGTGAAAGCTCTGAAAGCGCAGCTCTGTTTGCGCTTATATCGCTGATTTCTGCGAGAATTTCGCCAGAATCTACGGCTGCTATGCCGTAAGTGCAAATGCCTTTTCGCTCATCCAAGCTTTCAGTAACCTTGTATGTAACCACGTTTTCACCTCCCCGAAGGCTTTTTCGGGAAGATAATATCACATTATGGCTACATTTCAAGGTGAATTTTGTCGATGTAAAGTGAAAAAGATTTACATCTATCAGACTCTATCGAAAATCAGCTTTGGCTTTGTGACGGGTGCGTCTGAAATGCTCAGAGCGTCGATATAGAGGGCTGACGAATCAGAAAGCGTTTCCTGCTTGTTTGAATAAAGCGTTGCAAGAAGCTCACCCTTCGTAACTTCATCGCCGGTCTTCTTCTCGATAATAATTCCTGCTTCAAGGTCGATAGGATCGCCTTTCTTCATTCTTCCAGCTCCGAGCGATGATGAAGCCCTGCCAATCTGTGCTGTATCCATATGCTGGATAATGCCATCAGTTGGTGCCAGAACCTCAAGGCTGTACTTTGCTTTCGGGAAGAGATCGGTGTTGTCAGCCCATTCCGGATTACCGCCCTGAGCAGAAATCCACTGTTTGAACTTCTCGAACGCCGAGCCGCTATCAAGAGAATTTTCCGCCATCTTCCGGGCTGCCTCGTGAGAAATATCGTGACTCATTGAAAGAAGCGTCGAAGCAAGCTCCAGGCATAGCTCTCTCAGTTCTCCCTTGGTTTCGCCTTTGAGGACTGAAATCGCTTCCAGAACTTCAAGAGAATTTCCGACGCACTTTCCGAGCGGAACATCCATATTGGTTATTAGCGCTGAGACGTTGCGCCCGCATCTTCTGCCGATTTCGACCATCTTTTCTGCCAGAACCTTCGCTGATTCAGCATCAGACATGAAAGCTCCGCTCCCGGCTTTTACATCAAGGACAATCGACTTTGCACCGGCTGCGAGTTTCTTCGACATGACGCTTGATGCAATAAGTGGAATGCTGTCGACAGTTGCAGTTACGTCACGAAGAGCGTAGAGCTTCTTATCGGCAGGAGTCATATTGCCGGTCTGACCGATGACGCAGATACCTATCTTTCTTGTCTGCTCTAAGAATTCTTCCTCAGAAAGTTCCGTTCTGTAGCCACGGATGGATTCGAGCTTGTCAATAGTTCCTCCAGTGTGTCCGAGCCCTCTGCCGCTCATTTTTGCGAAAACTCCGCCGCATGATGCAACCAATGGTGCCACGATTAGCGAGGTCTTGTCTCCAACTCCGCCGGTTGAATGCTTGTCGCAGGTCATGCTGCCAAATTCGGAAAGATCGAGCTGGTCTCCTGAGTCTGCCATTGCGAATGTCAGGGTTGCGGTTTCACGGTCTGACATCGAGTTGAAGCAGATAGCCATTGAAAGTGCGGACATCTGGTAATCGGGAATACTGCCATCAGTGAAGCCTTCAACCGCATACTTGATTTCTTCATCCGTGAGCTCATATCCTCTGCGTTTTTTGAGGATTATATCATACATTGTCATAGTAGTTGCTCCTATCTTTCAAGTCTTTCGGGCTTGAAGCCGTATGGGAGAAGCTCTGCAAGCGTGACTGTTTTGATGCTGGACTTTGTGACCATGTGAATTCTGAAATCATCATCGCAGAACTCTCTCATAACCTGTCTGCAGACACCGCAGGGAGAGAAGATTTCATCGTCAAGCACTCCGCCTTTACCGCCGCAAACGGCTATATCGGTGAATTCACGCTTACCGTCAAATACAGCCTTGAAAAATGCTGTTCTCTCAGCACAGTTTGAAACGCCATAGCTTGCGTTTTCGATATTCGCCCCTGTATAGACTGTTCCATCGGCACAAAGAAGTGCTGCACCGACCTTATAGCCGGAATATGGAGAATATGCGCTTGCCATAGCTTCTACAGCGAGCTTCGAAAGCTCTTCCTTTGTGATCATAATCAGCCTTCTTTCAGGATCTCGTCCAAAAAGCTTCCGGCATAGAAGCTGCTTTCCAGGTTGAAATAGTCGCAAACGGTTGAAGCAATTCCGGTGAACGACTGGAGAGTTCCCATATTGACCGGATTTACCTTTTCGCCGTAGACAACAAGTGGAACGTACTCTCTTGAGTGGTCGGTGCTAATGTCGCCCGGATCACAGCCATGGTCTGCGGTTATCATGAGAATATCATCAGGCTTCATGTCGCCTATAAAACCACCAAGCCATGAATCGAATTCATTCAATGCTGTTGCGTAGCCGATAGCGTTATTTCTGTGACCATAGACCATGTCGAAGTCAACGAGGTTTGTGAACGCCAGACCGTCAAAGTCCATGTTCTGAGCTACTATTGTATCTCGCATGCAATCCGGATTGCCGTGGGACAGAAGCGACTTTGTTATGCCCTTTGCAGCGAAGATGTCGGTTATCTTGCCGATTGCAATGACGTCTTTTCCGGATGCCTTGAGAATGTCAAGCATAGTTTCGGATGTCGGCTCTAAAGAGAAATCCTTTCTGTCGGCAGTGCGGGTGAAATTGCCGCTTTCGCCTGTAAAGGGTCTTGCAATTACACGTCCCACTGCATTGTCGCCAGTGAGAATCTCACGGGCGATTCTGCAATCCTCATAAAGCTCCTCGAGCGGAACGACATCAGTATGAGCTGCAATCTGGAAGACACTGTCAGCAGAGGTGTAGACAATGAGCTTGCCGGTCTTTATGTGCTCGTCGCCGTAATCCCTGATTACGTCAGTTCCGGAATAAGGCAGATTGCAAAGAACTCCTCTGCCGGTCTTCTCAGAAAACTCATTAAGTATTTCCTCGGAAAAGCCGTTAGGGAAGGTCGGCATAGGCTTGTTTGAAACAATGCCAGCCATTTCCCAGTGACCGGTTGTGGTGTCCTTGCCCATCGACTTCTCACGAAGTCTTGCAACTGCGGCAGTTGGCTTATCGGTCTCTCCCAGGAAGGAAAGACCTTCAATATTGCCGATTCCCATCTTCTTTAAATTCGGAATATTCAGAATTCCTGTGTTGTAGCAGCTTCTTAGTGTGTTGGTTCCCTCATCGCCGAAAAGTGCGGCATCAGGAAGAGCGCCGCAGCCAACGCTGTCTAAGACGATCAAAAATACTCTTTTCATTTTGCGTGTACCTCCGTGATTATCTGTAAAGTCACCTACTTTACAGTCGGATTGCAGTGTTGAGAGCTATCTCCATCATCTGGGTGAATGAATTCTGTCTCTCCTCTGCTGTGGTTACCTCGCCGGTTACGAGGCTGTCGGAAATCGTGCACATTGCAAGAGCCTTCTTCTTTGCACGGGCAGCGTTCATATAAAGAGCTGCAGCTTCCATTTCGATAGCCATAACGCCCATCTTCTGCCAAGCGGGATTTGCGGTAGTATTGTCTCCATAGAAAACATCAGATGAAAGAAGATTTCCGACGTGATATGTCGCCCCGAGCTTACTAGCCTCTTCAACAGCTACGCTGAGAACTCCGAAATCTGCTATTGGTGCAAATGTGCCCTGAAGCTTGAAGGTTTCAGCGTATCTTGAGTCGGTGCAGGCACCCTGTCCGAAAACTATGTCACGGACGTGGATATTCTCCTGAATTGTACCGGCAGAGCCGATTCGGATTATATTCTCAACTCCAAAGAAGTTGAAAAGCTCATAGGAATAGATTCCGATTGACGGCATTCCCATTCCGCTTGCCATTACAGAGACTGGTTCGCCCTTATAGAGACCGGTATAGCCCTGAACGCCTCTTACGTTGTTGACAAGCTTCAGGTCTTCAAGGTAGTCGTGCGCTATTTTTGAGGAACGGAGAGGATCGCCCGGCATAAGCACGGTTTTTGCAAAATATCCTCCCTCTTCAAGCTTGATGTGTGGTGTTGATTTCATTTCGCTCATTACAGTAGCTCCTTTTCTTTGACTATTTTTACTATTCTTGATGTTCCGAGACGGTTTGCGCCAAGCCTGATGAAGTCTTCAGCATCCTCTATCGACTTGATTCCGCCGGCAGCCTTTATCTTAAGACCACCCGTTACGTGAGCCTTGAAGAGCGCAACGTCTTCCTTTGTGGCTCCGGCTGTTGAGAAGCCGGTTGAGGTTTTGATGAAGTCTGCTCCGGAATTTGAAACGATTTCGCACATTTTGATCTTCTCATCATCGGTCAAAAGGCAGGTTTCGATGATTACCTTGAGTATCTTATCACCGCAAGCTTTCTTTAGCTCACGGATTTCCAGGGCAATATCATCATACCTCTTATCCTTAAGCCATCCGATATTGATGACCATGTCGATCTCGTCTGCACCATTTTTGAGGGCATCCTCTGTTTCAAAAAGCTTAGTGGCTGTAGTAGAATAGCCGTTCGGGAAACCGATAACTGTGCAGATTGGGAGCTTGTCGCCGACGTATTCCTTAGCCTGCTTCACATAAGAGCAAGGGATGCAGACGGAAGCGGTGTGATACTTCATTCCGTCGTCGCAGATAGCCTTGATCTCCTCCCAGGTCGCAGACTGCGACAGAAGTGTGTGATCGCACATTGAGAGTATTGTCTGAATATCAATTTTTGCTTTAGTGTCCATAATTTTTTCTCCTATCTTATGGTTTTATAATATAAATAAGCTTACAGCTTTTTTACCAGTTCAAAAATGGCTGCGCCGGAAAAGATGTCATATTCGAGCCCTGAGACATCATCCGATGTAAAAATGAATTTTTCAGCGTACCAGAGCGGTATGCATTGATAAGAGCTGATGACGTCCTTCTCAGCCTCGGATATGGCATAAACGGCAGCTGACAAGGTGGAATACTTGCCACTCAATTTTATCGTTTCAAGACAGCTTTCACTTGTGATGCCATAGCTGCCGTCGGAAAAAGCTTCGATATAATCAAAAGCTGAGCCAGAGCTTGATTCTATCTCTACAAGGCAGATGTCATAGTCTCCGCTTGCAAGCCTGGAGGAGTAATCTGATTCGTTTACAATATCGATTCCCAGGCTTATTCCAAGAGTATCATTCAACATTCCTGTCACGAGAGAGAGGTAGTCGGTGTACTCGAAGGTGTCCGGAACCATTATTTTCATTCCATAAAGAGTTCTCTTTTCTGAATCCGTCAATGTGAAGCTCCACTTGTACTCAGCTAGCTGCTCGTTATAGACTAAGATTTCTTCAAGGGAGCTGTCGGAGCTCTTTCGGTAGTTAGTGCTTCCAACATAGGCATCAGGCGGGATTATGCCATAGGCGGCGGTTAAGATTTCGGGAGTATCCGACTCAAGAGCTTCCCTGTCTATTGCAAGCGATATTATCTCGCCAACTTCAGCTCTTGAGAGAATCTCATTATCAGGGTTTATTACCAGTCCGCAGAAGCAGACGGAATAGCTCTGATATTCGGATTCCTCCAGCGCACTGTCAAAGCTTTGGGAGATATAAACATCGGTTGTGCCATCTGTAAAGTCTGAAAGCCTTACAGCATCATCATATTCAATCAGATAGTTTACGCCGTAGGGATAGACTTCGCTGAACTCACTGTAGTAGTCGTTTTTCCTGAGTCTGACATAGTTGTCGGTGCTGTACTCTTCGTGAAGCCAGTATCTGACATAAAACGCACCATTCGAGGCGATGCAGTCGGCTTCCAGACCATATTTACCCTTGCAGGATTCAAAGAATTCCTCGTTACATGGAGATGCCGGAAGCCTTGTGAGCAAGCTCAGGAACTCGGCATTCGGGTATTCAAGAGTTATAACGAGGGTATAGTCGTCTGTAGCGTGAACGCCTATCTCGCTGAGCTCCACTTCACCGTTATAGGCGGCTTCTGAATTAAGAATTGAGAAGTAATCGGAGGCGTATGGCGAAGCGGTATCTGAACTGAATAGGCGCCTGAATGCGAATTCATAATCGTAGGCGGTGACACTTCCCTCCCAATCGGCGACAGTCTTCCAGGTGTACCTTGAATCAAGGTAGAAGGTGTATGTGAGACCGTCAGATGAAATCGTGTAGTCACTTGCTCCGGCTGTGGAAATAGTTCCGTCAGAATCCTGCCTGAGGAGCCCAACAAACATGTTCTTTAAAATTGCTATTGAGCTTTCATCGGTTGCTATCTGTGGGTCCAGGATTTCGGGATCATCTGACAGGCTAATTTTGAAGATATAGCCGGTACCGTCGTCGCTGAAGAATTCGACGACTCTCTCTAAAGGGGAACAAGCCGTCATGAAAACAAGACAGCTTATCAGTAGAATCAGTAAAATTTTTTTAGGGGTTTTATAGGTCAACAGTAACAGCCCAATTTTCTTCAGGCAATCCTTCCGTAAAATTTTCAAGCGTTTTGGGGACGTCAATTATCCGCTGGTTGGTGCTTCCTCTGAAACGGCATTCATAGCTTTTGAGCGAAAGCACAAACCTTCCGTCAACGAGCCAATCTGTGGTTTTTAAAAGCTCCATATATCCGTTTTCTTCGTTGGCATTCTTTAAGAGATACTCGGCAGTGTAGCCGGTATAGGCTATGACGCCTAAGCCATGCTCCTTGAGCTTTTGTCCCAGTAAAGCCAAAGCCCTTGCCTGGCAAAACGGCTCGCCGCCGCTGAACGTTACGCCGTCCAGCAGCGGATTCTGGATAATTTTTTCAAAAAGCGCATCCGTATCGTCATCGTAGCCCCCGGAAAAATCGTGTGTCCCGGGGTTGTGGCAGCCCTCGCAGTGATGAGGACAGCCCTGAACGAAAACGGTGTATCTGATTCCGGGACCGTCGACGATTGATTCGCCGACGACTCCGGACATTCTGAGTTTCATGTGAGCCTCCAAAAGCTTAGTCTGTGACTGAATGCTTGACTCTGTCTCTTTCCTCGGCACGCTTGGCGTCGTTGAACCTGTCAAGAGTTCCTACCAAGTAGCCGGTGATTCTGCGGATTCTCTCGAAGCCATAGCTTCCCTCGTTCTCTTTTCTGCCGCACTTGGGGCAGGTGTCGCCGATGATGCCGGTGAAGCCGCAGCAGGGATCTCTGTCGACAGGATGGTTGATTGAACCGTAGCCGATTCCAGATTCTTTCATGAAGCGGATAATCTTCTCGAATGCGTCAAGATTCTGCAAAGGATCGCCATCGAGCTCAACATAGCTGATATGACCTGCGTTGGTGAGTGCGTGATAGGGAGCTTCTATTCTTATCTTCTCGAATGCGCTGATGGGATAGTAGACAGGAACATGGAAGGAGTTGGTGTAGTATTCTCTGTCGGTTATGCCTTCGATGGAGCCGTACTTCTCACGGTCAATCTTAACGAATCTGCCTGAAAGACCTTCAGCAGGTGTTGCAAGGAGCGACCAGTTGAGATGTGTTTTCTCAATTTCAGTGTCAAGTCTTGCTCTCATCCTTGAGATTATCTCATAGCCGAGCTTTCTTGCCTCTTCGCTTTCGCCGTGATGCTTGCCGATAAGAGCCTTGAGGCACTCTGCAAGACCGATGAAGCCGACAGAAAGTGTGCCATGCTTCAATACCTCTCCGATTGTGTCGTCAGCCGAAAGCTTCTCAGAGTCGAGCCATACGCCCTGACCCATGAGGAACGGGAAGTTCTTGACCTTCTTTTCCGACTGAATCTTAAATCTTGCCATGAGCTGCTCAATGACTAATTCCATCATATCGTCGAGTTTATGGTAGAAGAGGTCGACATCACCCTTTGAGTCTATTGCAAGGCGTGGAAGATTGATAGATGTGAACGAAAGATTTCCTCTTCCGGTTACTATCTGGCGTGTTGGATCATAGGCGTTGCCGATAACTCTTGTGCGGCAGCCCATGTAGGCGATTTCGGTGTCGGGATCGCCCTCCTTGTAGTACTGGAGATTGAACGGAGCATCGATGAACGAGAAGTTCGGGAAGAGACGCTTTGCGGAAACCCTGCATGCGAGCTTGAACATGTCATAGTTCGGGTCACCTGGATTGTAGTTGATGCCTTCCTTGACCTTGAAGATATGGATCGGGAATATAGGAGTTTCGCCGTTTCCAAGACCTGCATCCTCGGCAAGAAGGATATTTCTTATGACCATTCTGCCCTCAGTTGAGGTGTCGGTTCCGTAGTTGATGGAGCTGAACGGAGTCTGTGCGCCGGCACGGGAATTCATGGTGTTGAGATTATGAATAAGAGCTTCCATAGCCTGATAGGTTGCCTTGTCAGTTTCCTTGGCGGAAGATTCATAAGAGAATTTCTGAATTTTAGCTATCTGTTCCTCCGAACAGTATTTCTTGAGGCACTCTGCCTCGGCTTCACGATATTCATCGGTCATGTCAAGAGTGGGAGCCAAGTCCTTGTGGGAGAGCTCGTGGAGATATTCTTTTACATAATCAGATGCTCCGACTGAATCGACATCGTCAAGCAGCTCCAGGGAACGGATTATATTGTCACGATAGCGGTGCATGAAGGTCTTCTTGACGCCCTCAGCCATGTCATAATCAAACTTTGGAATTGACTGACCGCCGTGCTGGTCGTTCTGATTGGACTGGATTGCGATGCAGGCAAGTGCTGCGTAGCTTGAAATCTCGTTCGGGGTTCTCAAGTGTCCATGACCGGTTGAGAATCCGTTCTTGAAAAGCTTTGTGAGATCAATCTGGGTGCAGGTGGTTGTCAGAGTGTAAAAGTCGAGGTCGTGGATGTGGATGTCGCCCTCAGAATGAGCTTTTGCAAACTTCGGATCGAGGACATACATCTCGTAGAATTCCTTTGCGCCGCAGGAGCCATACTTGAGCATAGTGCCCATAGCGGTGTCGCCATCGATATTGGCGTTCTCACGCTTGGTGTCACTGTCCTTGGCAGAGCTGAATGTGAGCTCTTCATAGATCTTCATGATCTTTGTGTTCATCTCACGGACTCTGGTTCGGTTGGCTCTGTAGAGAATATATGCCTTCGCAGTTGATGCATGACCTTCTTCGATGAGGGTTCTTTCGACCTCGTCCTGAATCTCTTCAACAGTCGGAATCTTCTTCCCACTTGCCTCAACAGCATCGCAAACTCTACCTGCGATGTCAAGAGCCTGATCGTAATCGGTGCCGCCGACAGACTCAGCCGCCTTGTATATAGCACTCGCAATCTTTTCGACATTGAATGTGACTATTCTTCCATCTCTTTTTTGAATCTTGGTAATCATTTTTCTTCCTCCGAACGGTAATATTCTGCATCAGTGGTCATCTCAAATCGGGTTTAAGCGATATATTTTAAACCGGTAGATGTTGTTGTCCTAAAAGCTAACGAACACAACATATTGGGCTTGACTTGCCAGTAAGTCAAGTATATTGTATCTTAGCTCTTTTGTCAAGACAAAAATGCAAAGTTTTTTTCACCCGGATTTGTGTATTATGTCAAGCAAGGCTTCAAGCTTAACAAATGCGCCGGCTTAAATATTCCGACGCATCACTGTAAAGTCAAAGGGCTGATTTGAGAAAATATGCGCTGACACTCAGTAAAGTGTTATTCCTTTATTCTGTCGCAAATGCGCTGTCCACAACGCTTTTTGCAGAGTCAAAATCTGAAATGATAATTAAGATGTCATAGTTTCCGTATGATATAAGCTTGGTGTTTTCAATTTTCTGAACCTCAAGAGGCGCATAGCCCTTGAAATCGTTGAGGCGTGATTCAATGAATTCCTCAAGCATCTCCTGAGTGTCAGCCTTGGTTTCGCTGTCAGGCGATTTGAAAACAGCAACAATATCTGCCGATGCATCAACTGTTGTGTACATTACACAGAAGTCATCATAGCTTGAACTGTCACAGCCGAAGACAATATCAACAGTTTCACTGTCGGCATGCTCAAAATTCTCCGATTCGCCGAGCGTTTCGAGAATCTCCGTTACCAGTTCAGTGGCATCAGGCGACGGAAGACTGCTTCCGCAGGATGAAAACACCAACATAACTGCTGTGAGCACAAAGCAAATTCCGATTCTTTTCATACTATATCTCCTATTCAGCAACGTGTGTCAATATGTAGTCTATGAAGAGCTCATAGGTTGAGTATTTCAGGTGAACGCCGTCGTTTTCAGCGTATGACGACGGCAAGGAACTTCCACCACCCTTAAGATACGAATTCATATCGAGATAGTGAACCAATTTCGAGTTGGCATACTCTAATAGAAGCTCGTTGAAGCTGTCGAGATCACTGTTTGAAATTGGCGTTTCGACTGAAGTCTCCTTGTCGGAGGTTACAGGAGGAACAGAGATTATGTAAATCTCCGAGTCGGGGCATTTTGATATTAGCTTTTTCATAAATGATGTGAAATAGTCATACATGTCATCAACTGAGAGCCAAGCTGCCCCGCTTGTGCCGAGCATGACATAAATATTCTCAGGCTCGCTTTCCTCGAGGGCGTCAAGAACCGTCATCGTGCCATACTGGGTTTCTATTTCCTCCGTCTCTATCTTTGCAATGCTCATTGAGACGCTTGCATATACGTTTGAAGAAGAAACCAAGCCATAGGATGAAAGACCATAGGTTATCGAATCTCCGATGAAAACACAGCTGTCAAGGTAATCACTTGTTCGGGCTTCGCTTTCGGGAACAGGATTAACTATTTCCTTCGGGTCAGAATTTTCTGATTCGCTGTCTGAATCTGAGACCGCTGTCGCATTATTCTCTTCAATTTCCTCATCATCGCCGTTTAGAAGCGACGCAAATGACGGGACATAAATCTCTCTGTCCTCAGAAAGCACTTCTTCAAGAGTTGTGTTCTTCATATATCTATAAAAGACCAGACCGAAAATAATTATTACTCCAAGAAGGACGATGCCGAAATTATATCTTACCTTTATAGGCTTCTTGGTTCTCTGTACATTAGCCATGGGGATGCTCCTCTGCTGTGGTCAAATTCTAATGATTATTATATAGCAAAACAGCTTGACTTTCAAGGAATTTTGCGAATTTTCATCATTTGTAACCCGCTTGTAACCATATTTCTTGTTATGGGCTTGAAAAATGCGTGGAAATCGTCTATAATGTTTTATATAGTTTCAGCTGTAAGAACGGCTTACGGCTTTTCAACAAAGGAGGATACAGCATGTGCGGATTTGTCGGCTTTACAAATACTATTCAGGACGCTAAAACCGTTCTTGAGCGTCAGATGGACTCAATCAAGCATCGTGGACCTGATTCGGATGGAGAATACATCGATAAGGATATTGCGATGGGCTTCAGGCGTCTCTCGATTATAGACCTTGCGGGCGGCGATCAGCCCATCTACAATGAAGACGGCTCGATGGTTATCGTCTTTAACGGTGAGATTTATAATTATCAGAAGCTTCGTGAAGAGCTCATAATGAAAGGACACACTTTCAAGACGAACACCGACACAGAGGTATTGGTTCACGGCTATGAGCAATGGGGCAAGGATATGCTCAATAAGCTCAGAGGAATGTTTGCATTCGTCATCTGGGATAAAAATAAAAAGGAGCTTTTCGGAGCAAGAGACTATTTCGGAATCAAGCCGCTTTACTATACAGAAACGGGCGGAAGCTTCATCTTTGGGTCGGAAATCAAGAGCTTGATTCTTCATCCGCTCTTCAAAAAAGAGCTTAACGAAACGGCACTCGAAAACTATCTGACATTCCAGTATTCGCCCTGCGTCGAGACCTTCTTCAAGGGAGTTTACAGGCTGCCGCCAGCGCACTCATTTACCTACAGTAACGGAAAATTATCTGTTGAGAGATATTGGAGCGTTGAATTTGAAGCCGACGAAAAGCCGACGCTTGACGAATGGGTAGATAAAATTTCGGACACCTTCAAGGATTCAGTTGAGGCCCACAAGATTGCCGATGTTGAAGTCGGAAGCTTCCTTTCAAGTGGCGTAGATTCGAGCTATGTTGCGGCGGTTGCTAATGTAGACAAAACGTTCACCGTCGGTTTCGGCGAGGACGAGAGATATAATGAAATCGGCTATGCCAAGGATTTCTCGAAATTCATCGGAAAAGAGAACATCTCTAAAGTCATCACTGCCGACGAATATTGGGGTGAATTCCCTAAGATTCAGTATCACATGGATGAACCTCTTGCCGACCCAGCAGCAGTTGCTCTCTACTTTGTCTGCAAGCTCGCTTCCGAGAGCGTAAAAGTAGTTCTCAGCGGCGAAGGTGCGGATGAGATTTTCGGCGGGTACAATATCTATAAGGAGCCGGATGATGTCGCTATCTATAACAAAATCCCCCGCCCCATACGACGAGGAATCGGCAAAATCTGCGAGCATCTTCCTGCGCACAGAGGTCTGAATTTCCTTATAAGACGTGGCAAGGACCTTGAGGAGAGATTCATTGGAAACGCATACATCTTCTCAGAGAAAGAGAGAAAGGCGCTTCTTAAAATCAAAACTGATGCTCCAAACGCTACGGAGATTACTGGACCGTTCTACAGCAAGGTTTCTGATAAGGACAGCGTCACCAAGATGCAATACTTAGACCTCAACATGTGGCTTGCGGGAGACATTCTCTTGAAGGCTGACAGGATGAGTATGGCGAATTCGCTTGAACTGAGAGTTCCTTTCCTGGATAAAGAAGTTATGGCCCTCGGTGAAAAGATTCCAACCAAGTACAGAGTTACTAAAGAGAACACCAAGTATGCCATGAGGCTTGCGGCGCACCGTGCCTGCCCGCCGAGAACAGCAGATAAAAAGAAGCTCGGCTTCCCTGTTCCGATTCGTGTATGGCTCAAGGAGGATCAGTACTATAACATGGTCAGAAGCGAATTTGAGAGTGAAAACGGCAGAAAGTTCTTCAATACCGAGAAGGCTGTCCAGCTCCTCGACGACCACAGAAGCGGAAAATACGACAATTCAAGAAAGATTTGGACTATTTACACTTTCTTGGTCTGGTACAAGGTTTACTTCGGAGATTAAAAGATTTCCCTCACAGTACTAACTGTGAGGGATTATTTTATCTGTCAAATGTGAATCTTGAAAACTCAGCTAACTGCTCAGTACTATCGGATTTGAATTCGAAATAAACTGCATGCTTGCCAATGATTCCGGTTGTCAAATCTGCAGTTGCTTCTATGTCCCCTGTTTTCAGGTTCATAGTTGCTACTATTCTGCCGTCGTGAGTGTCTAAGCGGACGCTTACTGTTACATCCTGCAGAGCTGTCAGCTCTGCTGTTACAGTTTTCGGAGCAATGGTACCAAACTGAATATATCTGTAGCCTGCGACTGTACCGTCTGTGATATTCACAATAGGTGCTGAGATATTGTCGTCAAGCTCGTAAACCGGCTTTATATAAGCTTGAGAGTTTCCGCCACGGAGGTGGCAAGCATATCCGGCTGAAATAAGCTTATAAGCATCCATGCCGTTTATGTGCGCACCCTGAGATGTCATCTCAACAGGCTTTGAAGATACCGGCTCGCCGTTTACATAGGTTATATCACCTATATAGATTTTGCCGTTCTTGTCCATAGCGACATCTACCGGCTCAAGCATTGCCTGACGGGCGAATTCATCTGTGCCGGTGTGACGGTGATAGAAGATATACCACTTGCCGTTTATCTCAGCAATACTGCCGTGGTTATTTCCCCAGCGATAGGTCATTTCTCCGGTTCCGTCAGAATTGCGGAGAATCTCGCCGCCGTTGAAGCTGATGTCTCCACCTGGCTTATAGCCCTCGAGCGGACTGTCACTGTACTTATAGGACAGAAAACCGTTGTTATGAGTATAGACACCGAGTTCGTGAACGGGTGTATAGTATCTCTTTGAGTAGATATAGACGTATTTGCCCATCACCTTTCTCGGAGAAGAAGCCTCAAAGAAAGCATCATTCGGGTCAAGGTGACCATCATCAACATCCTGCCAAGGAGAATGCCCCATCGGATGAGCATGATATGTCCCCTCTTTTATCGTTGCCATATCATCGTTAAGCTCGCCACAGTAGCAGCCGCAGAAGCCCCAAAAAGCGTAAACTCTGCCGTCGTCATCTACAAGCACGCCGGGATCGAAGCCGAGGTCGGTCTTGACTGGATTCTCGAACGGTCCTGCAGGGTTCTTGGAGCTTGCAACCATTATTCTTGAGCCGCAAGCCTCAGCTGCGTAGAGATAGAAGGTATCGCCTTTCTGAACGACATCCGGAGCATAGAGAACGCTGTTGTCGGTTGCAGTATAGCAGACGCCGTGACATGTCCAATCTGTCAGATCATCTACAGGTGCGCTCCACACAACCTGATTTCTTCCACAATACTGAGTTTTCTCAATATCATGAGAGCCGTAGACATAGACACGCTTTTCACCGTTATATTCGAAAACTCTCGGCTCGCCGTCAGGAACATGCTCCCAAAGCGGCATGTAGGGGTTAGCACCATTTAGGTATTCTTTCATAACATATCCTCCAAGTTTTTATATTCAATCCTTCGCAAATTTGCGCTGGAAGAACTTCACTATCTCGACCATTGGGATGATGAGTGCGCCCAGAACTATCGCAATAATATACTCATCAAGCTCAACGCTTGTAAACTCGAAGGCAGCTGCGATGAAATCAATCTCGCAAACCAAAGTTGTAGCGACCAGGGATGCTACAGCAGCAAGGAGAAGAAGCTTATTCTGAGAGCCAAGCTTGAAGATACTGCCACGCTGAGAACGCATATTTATGCTGTGGAATATCTCAGCCATTGACATTGTTAAGAATGCCATTGTTGTGCCGTCAGGGCTGTCGCCGATGATGAAGGAGCCGGTTTCCATAAAGTCACCAATGAAGTAGGATACAAGAACCAGAGCGGTTACAAGAAGACCCTGATAAGCGATGTCAATTCCCATGCCGTCTGCAAATATTCCAGCCTTTGCGTCACGGGGCTTGCGCTTCATGATGTTGGGCTCTGCTTTCTCGGTTCCCAGAGCAAGTGCCGGGAAGCAGTCGGTGACAAGATTGATCCAGAGAAGGTGTACAGGCTTCAGGATTGTAAAGCCCATGAGTGTTGCGAAGAAGATGCTTAAAACCTCGCTCATATTGGAGCCTAAGAGGAACTGGATTGCCTTTCTTATGTTGTCGTAGATTCGTCTTCCCTCTTCTACAGCGTTTACTATCGTCGCAAAGTTGTCGTCAGCCAGAACCATGTCGGCGACGTTCTTTGTTACATCGGTGCCGGTTATTCCCATTCCGACTCCGATGTCAGCTGCCTTGATTGAAGGAGCGTCGTTGACGCCGTCGCCGGTCATAGCTGTGACATAGCCGGCATTTCTCCAGGCGTTGACTATTCTCGTCTTATGCTCCGGCTGAACTCTTGCGTAGACGCTGATGTTCATGAATTCATGTGCGAATGTCTCATCGTCCATTTCATTAAGCTGTGCACCGGTCACTGCCTTGTAGCCCTCGGTCATGATACCGAGTTCATGAGCTATAGCTACAGCTGTGTCGATATGGTCGCCGGTTATCATTATAGGTCTGATTCCGGCTTCACGGCACTCTTCAATAGCGTCCTTGACCTCAGGGCGAACAGGGTCTATCATTCCACAGAGACCAATGAAGCAGAGGTCGTGCTCAAGATTGGAGCCGTCGCAATCGGCGGGCATACTTTCCCAAAGTCTCTGAGCACATGCGAGAACTCTTAAAGCCTTATCAGCCATCGACTTATTGGCAACAAGTATCTCTGCCTTGTGCTCTTCAGTCATCGGAACAGGCTTACCATCCTTGAGATAGAATGTGCACTTATCCACCACTATGTCGGGCGCACCCTTGGTGAACTGAATATAGGAGCCTTCTGACGAATGAACAGTCGACATCATCTTTCTCTGAGAGTCGAACGGAGCTTCGCCCTTACGCTCTAATTTCGATTTCAAGCCTGGCTTGTCAAGACCCAGGGTGTTTGCCCAAGCGACAAGTGCAGCTTCGGTTGGCTCACCAGTTACTGAGCCGTCCTCCATAAGCTCTGCGTCGCTACAAAGAGCCATAGCAGTTGCAATTATCTTTTCATCGTCGCCGTAGGAATCGACAACGGTCATCTTGTTCTGAGTTAGTGTACCTGTTTTATCAGAGCAAATTATCTGTGCACAGCCGAGAGTTTCAACTGCTGTAAGCTTACGGATGATGGCATTGCGCTTCGACATGTTGGTGACGCCGATTGAAAGGACAACGGTTACTACCGCTGCAAGTCCTTCTGGAATAGCGGCAACTGCTAGCGAAACTGCTATCATGAACGAGTTGAGAACTATTTCAAAGTTCGGGCTTTCGGCTCTCAGGAGCTGAACAGCAAATACGATAAAGCAGATTCCGAGCACCAGCCAGGTAAGCACCTTTGAAAGCTGATTGAGCTTTATCTGAAGCGGCGTGTCGCCCTCTTCGGCGTTCTGAAGGGCGTCGGCAATCTTGCCCATTTCGGTGTCCATGCCGGTTGCGGTTACGACAGCGGTGCCTCTACCATAGACAACAGTAGAACCCATATAGAGCATATTCTTTCTGTCGCCAAGGAGAACATCCTTCTCGCCTTCTCTGAGGTTTATGATGTCTATAAATTTGTTGACGGGAACGGATTCACCGGTGAGTGCCGCTTCCTCAGCCTTCAGGCTTGCGCTTGAAAGGATTCTAAGGTCGGCAGGAACTGCGTCTCCGGCTTCAAGCATCACGATGTCGCCGACAACAAGGTCTTCACTCCTGACAGTCGTAATCTTGCCATCACGCATTACCTTTGAAGTGGCAGCGGACATCTCCTGCAGGGCTTCAATCGCCTTCTCAGCCTTGCTTTCCTGATAGACGCCCAAGACTGCGTTTACAATTACAACAAACAATATGATTATAACGTCAGCAAAGCTATCATTTTCAACTACAGCCAAAACTCCGCTGACCAAAGCCGCTACCAGCAAGATTATAATCATCGGGTCGGCGAGCTCTTCGAAGAATCTTCTTATAAGGCTCTTGCCTTTTTTAGCGGCTAAGACGTTTTTGCCGTCACGTTCGAGCCGCTTGCCGGCTTCTTCTGAGCTAAGACCATTTTCAGAGGATTCAAGTTCCTTAAGAACTGTATCCCTTTCTTCACAATAATATCTCACAACAATTCTCCTTTAAGTTTTTAGCCGATAAGTCCTGTAATGAAAATCTCAAGACCTATGGCTATAAGAATTACTCCACCCAATATCTGTGCCTTATTTGAAAGCTTGGTTCCGAATTTCTTACCGATTAGGAGACCTGCCATACAGATTACAAACGTCACAGCTGCAATTATAAACGATGCAACAAGTGCCATCTGCCAATCGTAGTCTGCAATCGTGAAACCGACGGAAAGCGCATCTATAGAAGTTGCAATTCCCTGAATCAGCAGTGCAGCGATTCCAAGACCGGTGTTTTCATCCTCAGATTCGCCGTTCTTTATACCTTCAGCTATCATTCTTCCTCCTATGAAGCCAAGAAGTATTAAAGCGATCCAAGGTGTCAGCTTCTCAAACGCTGAGAAATACTGGACTATTGTATGTATACAAATCCAGCCTATCATCGGCATCAGAGCCTGGAATCCGGCGAATACGCCAGCGATTCCACACATTTTACTCTTGCGCATCCTGGGCTCGTTCAAGCCATTTGCCATCGACACAGAAAAAGCGTCCATTGCAAGTCCGACACCCAGAAGTGCGCTGTTGAAGAAGAACAGAAAGCTCCACTCCATTCAATATCTACCTCCAGTTAATTAACAGCCAATTTCTCATCAGCTGTAGCAAAAACCCAAGTACGACTGCAGAGCCGAACTTGGGTGTATAAATCGTATATACGACACTTGTACAGCTTTACAGTTATACATGAGTCTCGCAATTTAAAACAAGCCAGATTGAGATTTTTATTCAATCAGGATGTTGACTTGCTACGCAGAAAACCACGCTTGCTACTCCCTCACGGGATATTCACTAGTGAAAATTATATCACTTGAGATTTAGGCTGTCAAGCTTTTTTCGATAAGATTTTTCGGTCGTTCAGCTCGAAAATGCAGTTTTTGGGACAAACGAGTATTTTTGTGAGGGTTTAAAAAGCCCTGTCTCAATTATTATATGGGACAGGACTTATCAGTTATTACTTTACCACCGAGAGCTTTGCAGCACTATAGGTGTTTTCCATCAGCATGGCTATTGTCATCGGTCCGACTCCACCGGGAACAGGAGTGATGAAGCCTGCAACCTTGGAAGCTGCCTTGAAATCAACGTCTCCACAAAGCTTACCGTTTGCGTCACGGTTCATGCCGACATCAATGACAACAGCTCCTGGCTTGATCATGTCGCCGGTTATCAGCTTAGGCTTTCCGACAGCTGCTACAAGTATATCCGCTTCACGGCAGATGTCACCAAGGTTTTCGGTCTTGGAGTGACAGATTGTGACCGTTCCGTTTGCCTGCAAGAGAAGCATTCCCATCGGCTTGCCGACAATGTTGCTTCTTCCTACAACTACACAATGTTTTCCTGCAACTTCTACCCCGGTGGACTTTATAAGCTCCATGACTCCTGCAGGAGTGCAGGGTGAAAAGTCAGCACAGCCGGTGACAAGCTTGCCGACGTTAATGGGATGGAAGCAGTCGACGTCCTTTTTGGGGTTGATTGCAGCAATAATCTCATCCTCATCAATGTGCTTCGGAAGCGGAAGCTGGACCAGGATTCCATGGATGTTAGGGTCACGGTTCAGCGTGTCGATGAGCTCGAGAAGGACAATCTCAGGAGTTTCAGCCGGAAGAACATGCTCGAACGACTTGAAGCCGACCTCTTCACAAGCCTTTTTCTTATTTCTTACATATATTTTTGATGCCGGATCGTTTCCAACAAGAACAACCGCAAGACCAGGAACAACCTTTGAAGTCTTCCCGAATCTGATTGCGTCCTTACGGATTCTTTCCTTTACAGCCGCTGCAACGGCTTTTCCGTCTATAATTTCTGCCATATAATTCCCCTTTGTAGTAAGTTTAGTTTTATTCTTCTGTTTTTGTTTCTTCCTCTGACTCGACCAAAGGAGCTTCTTCGGAAACCGATTCTTCAGGCTCCTCTGATTCTGACGTCTCAGTTCCTTTGGAAACAGGTTCTTCAGGCTCCTCAGTAGCTTCTTCATCACCACTCAAGAACTCATCGGCAAGTATATGCTGATTCTCGTCCACAATATGCTCATCCTCTTCGAGGCTTTCATTCTGACCTTTCTTGGTCTTTTTGTAGGCTTCTTTGAGAAGCGCCTTTGATTCATCTGTGTTACAGTAGAGAACGTAGCCGCCGAGCTTCTTTCCATGGATATACATATATACAAGCATGATCACTGCGAACATGAAGCAGGCACCAGCCAGAAGCTGCGAAACCTTGAGCGAAATGACATCGTTATTGACAAGATACAGACTGTCGGTCCTGAGTCCCTCGATCCAGAATCTGCCGAAGCCGTACCAGCCGATGTACATGAGAAACAGCTGACCGTCAAATTTGCGGTGCTTTGAGTAGATATGAAGAAGTATGAAGCCGAGCAGGCACCAGAGCGATTCATACAAAAAGCACGGGTGCGCAAGCATGTCTACAGCACGATTCGTTACAACCGACGTGTTATCGGGGTAAACAAAGTAGTAGATTCCGTTGAGAATGCTCTTTGAGACCATTCCCCAAGGAAGAGAACCGGCATTTTCAGAATATCCGTATGCTTCCTGATTGAAGAAGTTGCCCCAGCGTCCTAAGCACTGACCGATGAGAAATCCCATTCCGGCAAGGTCGAGCATTGGTGCAAGCTTGACTTTGCGAATCTTTGCCATAATTCCGCCGATAAGAAGTCCGCCAATGACGCCACCATAGATAGCGAGTCCGCCGTCACGGATGTTGAATATAAGCGAGAAGTCGAGAGTTCCCTCTTCGGTCATATAATTCTCGATACTGAATATAACATAGTAGAGTCTTGCTCCGATTATTCCGCCGATAAGACCAGCCAGAACCGTATCGGTAACTCTGTCAATGTCGAGACCGAATTTTTTACATCTCGAAAAAGCGTATATCATTGCTAAAACCATTCCGAGAGCAATCAGGAATCCATACCAGTAGATGTCGAGATTGATGCCAGGAATAGTGAACATTACATTGTCAATAGAAAGCCCGTTTGGAAAGAGCTTTGTGAAAAGCGTACTGTTCGGAAAATAGATAACATTGCCGTCACTGTCTAAGAGCTCACGGACAAAGTCAGAAGTCATTGCTAAGGTCATATGAAGGTGCCTTTCGTATAAAATTGGTGCGGTTATCTATACCCACTCCCGCTATTGTATCACAATGCGAGGCTTATTGCAAGAGTTACACGTTAATTTCATCTTTCCGTGAAGCTCTGACATAATGCACCGTTGACAAGCATAGCCTTTATAAGAAAAATTCGAACGCACACCGAAATATGCGTCCGAATATATTACGACATTATTGCAGAGTTCAGACATCCATTTCCTTGATTTTCTTGAGGCAAGCAGGGCAGATGTGCTTGTTGCCGAAAGGAATGATGTCTTCGCCTTCGCCGCAAAGAGCGCAGGAATTGGAATACTTTCTTAAAATGATGTTGCCGCCGTCTGTCAGAATTTCGATGGGATCCTTGATGTTAAGATCCAAGGACTTTCTGAGCTCCATAGGAATAACAATTCTTCCAAGCTCATCGATTCTTCTTACAATACCGGTTGATTTCATAGTGTCGTACCTCCTTGACGTTTATATAATTATTATACAGCATAATTCGACACATTGCAAGTGCCAATCGAGTTAAAATTTCAGAAATTGGTGTGAAAAGACAATTTTGCACCTGTATGTGAAATGATTACGAAAAAGCAAAAGGAGCGACTAAATGATAGATTATATACTTGCGGGAATAATCGCAGTGTCATGCATTTATGGTTTTATTAACGGAGGAGCCGATGCAGTTTCAAATGCAGTTCTGACAAGCGGGCAAACCGCAGTTACGCTGACCTTAAGCATCCTTGGAGCTATGGCTACCTGGGGAGGAGTTATGAAGCTCGCAGAAAAAAGCGGGCTTACAGACAGGATTTCCCGTCTCATAAGTCCGGTTATAAGCCTCATATTCCGTGGTCTTGACAAAAATTCAAAGGCTTTCAAGGCTATTGCCATGAACATAACTGCAAATTTATTCGGTCTTGGAAATGCAGCCACTCCACTCGGAATTGAAGCTATGAAGGAACTTAAGAAAGAAGAAGGCTCTAACGATAAAGCTTCACGAAATATGGTGCTCCTCACCGTTATCAACACTTCATCGATAGAGCTCATACCATCCACAGTTGCAGCGCTCAGGCTTACATATGGGAGTAGCTCGCCTATGGATATTCTGCCATGTGTTCTGATGGTTTCCGTTCTGTCACTGCTTGCCGCAATTATATGTGCATACGCATTTGATGGCGTCTGGAGGAAAAAGTGAGAATTACAAGCCTTGTTGTACCGGTTTTTGTTCTCGGTGTTGTTCTTTACAGCCTCCACAAGAAAATCGGCGTTTTCGACACATTCATAACCGGTGCAAAGGAGAATATTGCTGTTGGTTTTGAAATACTCCCTTCTCTGGTGGCGCTGATGCTCGCCGTAGAGATGTTCAAGGCTTCGGGTGCGCTCTCAGCATTGACTGAGCTTATCAAGCCGATTACTTCTATTATCGGGATACCGTCAGAATGCGTTCCATTGGCGCTGATGAGACCGGTTTCGGGGAGTGGTGCTCTATCTATGCTCGACAGTATCTATTCAGAATATGGTGCCGACAGCTTTATCAGAAGAGTTGCAAGCGTTCTGATGGGCTCGACAGAGACAACTCTGTACACTGTTGCGGTATACTTTGGTGCAGTCAAGATAAAGAAAACACGCCATGCACTGCCCTCAGCACTTGTGGGCGATTTCACGGCGTTTATTCTTTCTGCACTTGCTGTGAGGCTTTTTCTCGGGGAATAGCTCAACGTTCAACTATTCTCTCTATGTGGGAAGCCTTTCCGGTTTTCTCGTCGAACTCGACTATTACGGCGTTTATAAAGCAAGGAGTATCGGCCTCCATAAATCTTACGGGATAGTTGAGTCTTTGCTTTTCGATTGCGATTTCTTTATTAACTCCCAAGACAGATTCTTCGGGTCCGGTCATTCCAACGTCAGTTATATATGCCGTTCCACCGGGAAGAATCGCTTCGTCAGCAGTCTGGACATGGGTGTGGGTGCCGAAAACTCCGGTGACTCTTCCGTCAAGGTAATAGCCGAGAGCTTTCTTTTCGGCTGTTGCTTCGGCGTGGAAGTCGACGAATATATTCTTGGTTTCTATCTCAGGAAGAATCTCATCTATGGTTTTAAAAGGGTTTGCAAGTGGCTCCATATAGATAACGCCCATGAGATTTACGACGGCAATCTGGCATCTGCCCATATCGAGAGTGAAAACTCCCCTGCCGCAGACCTCATCGGAATAGTTTGCCGGTCTTAAGAGATGAGGGACGCTGTCGAAAATCTGGACGGATTCACGCCGCTTGAAAGCGTGGTTGCCGGTTGTGATTACATCTGCACCGATTCTTGTAAGAAAATCGCAAGAATGAACGGTTATGCCGTTGCCGGAGGCGGAGTTTTCGCCGTTGATGATGGTTACATCTATATTGTATCTGCGCTTGATGTCTCTTAGTTTCGATGCCAGAAAGTCGCAACCGGTCTGTGCGACAACATCGCCTATCATCAGTAATCTCATTTCGAATCCTCCTTGAATCCCCAGCCGTCGACCCCGGAACGTCTTAGCGCTCCGAAAATACGGTCCGTGAAGCCTTTGTCCTCATGTTCACGCTCTCTTAAGAAATCCTTCATCTCCTGCCGTTTGGTAACTCCGTCGGCAGGACATTTTGATTTCACAATCTCTAAATTATTCCGCCGTGCGGCGTTTTTGATTTCCCTTTCAGGAGCGAAAACAAGAGGTCTTATAATCGTGATGTCGCTTCTGTCAAGATATGTTTTCGGTGAGAAGCAGCCGATTCTGCCCTCTATAAACAGATTCATCATGAACGTTTCGACTACGTCGTTATAGTGGTGACCGAGAGCTACCTTGTTGCAGCCGAGCTCTTTTGCCTTATTGTTGAGCGCTCCCCTGCGCATATTGGCGCAGAGTGAACATGGATTCGACTCTTTTCTTATGTCAAAGACTATGCTTCCTATGTCTGATTTCTCTATTACGTATGGGATGCCGTACTGATTGCAGAGTTTTTCAACCGGTGAGTAATCAGTTTCTGCTCCTCCGAACCGCGGGTCAATCGTCAGTGCTATCACATCATAATCTATTCCTATAAACTGTCTCAGGCGGATAAGACCCATAAGAAGAACCAGGCTGTCCTTGCCACCAGAGACTCCGACAGCTATTTTATCGCCGTCCTGAATCAAATCAAATTCAGTTATCGCTTTTCGCATATATCCTAAAATTTTCTGCATGGTAATTTTCCTTTCTATACCCTGCATTATATCATAATTTTTGCACTTTGAAAAGGGATTTATCGCAAAAAGTGAAATAAGAGAGGACAAAGTCACTCTCTTACTCCACCATTTACTTGGAACATTATATTATGAAGACAACTGTCAAAATCAGGCAGGCAACTGAAAGAGAACCCATTCAGAGTACTCATATCATCACCTTACATTATTATATTATACCGAAATTTCCGAAAAAGTAAAGTGTCAAAATCGCTGAATATTTGCTTTTTTGAGCCCGTATCATATGTAATATTGCACGATTTTCAGACTGAGATATTAAATTTTGAAACGGTTATGACTATACTCACCCGGAGTGGGAAAATGGCGATAACTATCCCTCCGCCACAAATGCGACGGAGGGACTGAAAATGCTGAACCAGAATTACTTCGAAAGTCTTTCCTTGAGAGCGTTGAGCTCATAAGCCATCTCAGGCGGCAGCTTGTCGCCGAAACGAGAGTAGAACTCCTCGATGCTCTTGGTGTCCTCGAGCCAGAGATCCTTGTCAACAGAAAGGAGGTCAGCTATAGTGTCAACGGTGATTCCGTCGAGACCTTCGACATTGATGTCCTCAGGCTTGGGCTCATAACCGATAGGCGTTTCAACTGCGTCAACAGTGCCTTCGCAGCGGCTGATGATCCAGTCAAGAACTCTCATATTGTCGCCAAAGCCAGGCCAGATGAAGTTGCCCTCATCGTCGGTTCTGAACCAGTTGACGTGGAAGATCTTAGGAGCCTTGTCACCGAGAATCTTGCCCATTTCGAGCCAGTGTGCCCAGTAGTCGCCCATGTTGTAGCCGCAGAACGGAAGCATTGCCATCGGATCACGTCTTACAACGCCTACAGCACCAGCTGCAGCTGCTGTCGTCTCAGAAGCCATGATGGAGCCGACGAATGTGCCATGCTGCCAGTTGAACGACTGATATACCAGAGGAGCAGTCTTTGCACGTCTTCCGCCGAAGATCATTGCACTTATAGGAACGCCCTGAGGATTGTTGAATTCAGGAGAAATGCAAGGGCAATTCTCTGCAGGAGCAGTGAATCTTGAGTTAGGATGAGCAAGCTTGTTGCCGGCAGCGGTGTACTCAACACCGTTGACCTTCTCGCCCTTCCACTCGGTTGCATTGACCGGAGGCTCCTTGGTGAGCTTCTCCCACCAAACAGTGTTGTCGTCATTATTGATAGCAACGTTGGTGAAGATGGTGTTCTTTCTTGTGGAAGCAAGAGCGTTATAATTGGACTTTTCGTTGGTGCCGGGAGCTACGCCGAAGAAGCCGTTCTCAGGGTTGATAGCGTAGAGTCTTCCGTCCTCGCCAGGCTTGAGCCAAGCGATGTCGTCGCCGACTGTCCAGACCTTGTAGCCCTTCTTCTTATATCCCTCTGGCGGGATAAGCATTGCAAGGTTGGTCTTGCCGCAAGCAGACGGGAATGCAGCAGTTACATAAACAACTTCGCCGTTCGGCTTCTCGATGCCGAGGATGAGCATATGCTCAGCCATCCAGCCCTCATTCTTGCCCTGGTATGATGCGATTCTTAATGCGAAGCACTTCTTGCCGAGGAGAACGTTTCCGCCATATGCTGAGTTGATAGACCAGATTGTATTATCTTCAGGGAACTGAACTATGTATCTCTTCTCAGGGTCAACATCAGCCTTTGAGTGAAGACCTCTTACGAAGTCGTCAGATGTGTCGCCGAGATTTTTGAAAGCATCGGCACCCATTCTTGTCATGATAGCCATGTTGAGTACAACATAGATAGAGTCGGTAACCTCAACACCTACCTTAGCCAGAGGCGAGCCGATAGGTCCCATGGAGTAAGGAATTACATACATCGTTCTGCCCTTCATAACTCCATCATAGAGCGGAGTGAGCATTGCATACATTTCCTTGGGATCCATCCAGTTGTTGGTCGGTCCTGCATCTTCCTTCTTGCGGGTGCAGATGAAGGTTCTGTCTTCGACACGTGCAACATCGTTCGGCTTGGTTCTGTGATAGAGACATCCGGGAAGCTTCTCAGGATTGAGAGCGATCATCTCGCCGGTTTCGCAAGCCTCATGGCGGAGGTCGTTAAGCTGATCCTCGCTGCCGTCGATCCAGACAACCTGGTCAGGCTTGGTCAAAGCTATCATCTCATCAACCCACTTGTTGACATTAGGGTTTTTAGTCAGTGTAGCCATAATAGTTATCTCCTTTGTTATCATTCTGCGCTTCAGGCTCTGACGCCTTGACGCATTATTTACGGGTCCGGAGTCCAGACTCTTTCAACAAAATCCGAACTCTCCTCATTTACAATCATACACCCTTTCTGTCAAGAAATCAAGCGTAAAATATAACTTTCACCGATTTTTCAGGAATAATAGCCCGCAAGAAGCAAGAATTATTAAAAGCAAAAATTAGTTTTCAATATCAAATGCAGCAATTCCAGAGATTTCTTCCGATACTTCTCGCTTTTTGCGTACTCAGAGTAGGCATATTGGTTCCAATAGCCGAAGAGAATGACTAATTTAGAGTACAGCTTATATGCGTAAAACTCTTGTTCTGTAAAATGGTAATACTGCCTGAGCAGGGCGGTATTAGCCTGATAAGAATTCAAAACCATCTCAAAAATCTCTGAGCCTGTATGAGAATCAAAGATTTCGTCAGTGTAATAGTAATTTCCCTGGAAGGCAATATTGGCAAGATAGTTAGCATTCACATCTGTACCAGCCATATTGAAATCGAACAGACCAATAATGGTGTTCTTATCATCCACACAAATATTGGAAAAATTCTCATCGCCTTGAAAAACACATCTGGGAAGCTCTTTGTAGAAAGAAAGGAGTTCCCGGCGTATGGTTTCATTGACATTAAAAACATCTTTAGCCAATTCGATTTCTCCCAGGTTTTTCAAATCCTGAATGAGTGTATTGCAGTTACCTTGTTTATCATCAATTCCGCCCAAAAGTACATCATATGGCGATAAATCAAAGATAGAATACATGGACATAGTATCAATTAAATCTACACCCTTGTACTTTTGAGCAAACTTTGCTACCATAATGACCCTCTGGCTAAGCATTTCCTTGCGGCAGTTGTCCAGTATATCATCTGCAACAGTGCAATCCAAGTATTCAGAAAGGTAACAGATGTAACCATCCTTTTGAATCGTATAGCTGCTTTTACTGTTTGGAATAAAACAAGGCGCCTTGATCCCAAAATCACGATAGCGCTGAATCAATCGATTTAAATCAGCGATTCTTTTGTCATTCATCACATGGGCAGAATTGAGGCGTAATACATATTTCTTGTCAATAATGTAGTTTCTGCGGATGTCATCTTCTCCGTGCGAGGAATCTACAAACTGAAATTCTACAAAGCTGTGGATACCATATGCACTAAGAAGCTCCAGAATTTCCTCTTTAGTGAGCATTGTTCGTTCCATAACGACCCCTCTACTTCGTTTTTCGATCCATTGCATAATAAGCCGGTAGGCTGTTCTTTTCGGCTGGTAACTCCAAGCAGGGAATGTAATAGTCCCCTGCAATTCATACCACAGCCATTGCGAGAAGGCTTTTCTCATACAAAGAATATCTTCGACAGTGCCAGTCTCAAAGGCTTGCAGATTCCTATGATTATCAGCATCATTCCTAAGACAAAGAATGCTGCAAGCGGGAAGCCTGACCAGCCGACAAAGCTGACGCTCTCAAAAGTGATTGAGATGAACATCTCGATGAGGGCTATATATCCGCCGGTTGCTATCAGTGCGCCACCGATTATGAAAAGGTGTCCACGTCTTACATAGCGAAGAAGTGTCACAACTGTTGTCACGATTATTCCGGCGATTCCTGCTATCGGGAAAGCAAGGCTAAGAAACCATCCGCCATGAACCGCCAGGTCTATATACAGAAGATACAGTATTATTGAGGCGAACGCTATCGGCGTGAATATAACCGGATTCGGATGGCGAAACCATTCAGGAAGCGCAAAGGATACATACATAATCACAAGCGCTCCTACTACATAGCCCGACCAGGTAATCCCAGACGTGATATTGAAATCAATCATCATGACCATCAGCGAAACGAGGATGAAGCAGACCGTCACGATGAGCATTATTGCTGTGCGGACGCTTTTTCTGGTGACACGTTTGAATTCAGGATATAGTCTTTCCGACTCCTCCTGCTTAATATCTGGATGATACACTGGAGTAAGGCAAAGCGGGCAGACGTGCTCGCTGTCATCAAGTTCAACTCCACATTTTACACAGTACATATTCCACCTCCACAGTTATTCGGCATCACGCCGGTTGCTTATAACATTTACCTTGAAGCCGAGCTTGACTAAGTTTGTGAAAAAAATTCTCTCGAGCTCCGGTTCTACCGAGCTTCTTACAAAGTTAATTCTCATCTCATTGCCATACGTGCAGACACCGCAGTTATATGGCGACGAAGAACGCACACCCGGGACGATGTCGAAATGTCTGATATGCTCTTTCATTCCGTCAGGAAGGTCTATGACTCCCAGATTAGAAATTGAAAGGCATGACTGACCTTCGCCGAGCTGATAAAATGCGATTCGCATTCCGAAGTTCTTTATGAAGAGAGGTATAATCTTAAGCCCTTTCACGAGCTCGGCATTGACATTTGGGGTAAACTCAGCCTGCATGTTTTTCTTCGTGAGCTTGAGTGCGAGCTGGTGGCTGACGATGGATACTATCTCATCAAGCTGATATTCGCCCATTCTTGGATCAACTCCGACATTGATGAAGAGTGAAAAATTGCGCATAGTCTTGCTTGGGAAAAGCTTTCTGAGGTTTACAGGAATCTGAACACGGACAATTTTCTGCTTGCTGCGGCTCTTCTGATGGTTTTTCTGCATCTCAATTATGGACATAACCATAACAGCAGCCAGAAATGCAGTTATCGTCACTCCCCTGCTCTTTGCAGCTTTATGGATTTCTGAAGCGTCAAGTGTTCCTATAGTCATATTTATGAAGCCATCCGGCTCAGGGGTGCCCTCGAGGCGATAGGATTTACTGAAATCACGCTGTGCGCTGACATTTCCCCTATTCTTCAGGAAGCTGTCTTCAAGCTCCTCCGGCTCGGGATATGATTGTCTACTAAGAACACCCTTCTCGTTCGGAATTCTCAGGTCATACTTCTGAGTGAAATACTCCGCAAGAAGCGTTTTCAGGAAGATGAAGCCACCGGTGCCGTCAGTTACCGCATGGAAGAATTCGACGGCGATACGGTTATTATAGTAGAGCACCCTTATTGCACACTTGCGGATGTCGTCAAAGGGACGACTCATAAAAGGCTGATAGCTTTCCGGAATGACGTCAGGAGGAGTCTTCAACTCTTCAAGATAATACCAGAAGAAGCCGGTTTTTAGCCTTGCGGCTATAGTCGGGAATCTGCCGACAGTTATATTTAGTGCTGATTGCAGGATCACCGGGTCGACTTTCTCGTCGAGCTCAGCCGAAATGCGGAACATGTTGTACCAACCTCTGCGGCGGGATGCCGGAAAAATCTTGGCTGCATTATCGAGGCGCACCCATCTTGCGGTTGTCAGTGGTATCAGCTCGCCGATAAAATCCCTTATTGTGTCATAGTCGGATTTACGTTCTTTCACATCATACAGGATGTATGCGTGCCACATCCGGTCAGCTACAACAAGCTTTGAACGGTTACCGCTTCTCAGGAGCTTCTCATGAAGTCTTGTCGAATCGTCAAGAAGAATCTCATCACTGCCAACAAAAATCAGCGACGGCGGGAGCTTTATGCCCTCCTCAAAGAAAATTGGAGAGACAAAGGGATCAGCTCTGTCTGAAGTATAGCTGTCGGCATAAAAGTTGAGCTGGTCTATAGTCAGTGTCGGGTCAACTTCTTTATTGGTTTCGATGGAATCACCGGATGCTGTCAAATCTGTCCACGGCGAAATTGCAATTATTCCCGCAGGCTGAGAAAGTCCGAGTTCACTTAGCTTAAGGCAAAGACTATAGCAGAGCCCTCCGCCTGCGGATTCACCGGCTAAGATTATTCTGTCTGACGGGAAACCGCTGTCTATAAGGTATTTATATGAAGCGAGTGCGTCGTCGAGCGCTGCTGGGAATTTGTCTTCAGGTGCCAATCTATAGGCACAGCAAAAGACCTTGAGCCCATATTCTGACGCAAGCTTTGAACCGAAGCCCCTTGCATATTCAAGACCACCGCAGGTGTAGCCGCCGCCATGGAGATAGAGAATCACACCCGCTGAACTACATTCGTCAGGAATCACCCATTCAGCTGAAAAATCAGGAAAGTCCTGCTGAATTGTTCTTACAGACTTATGCTCAACGAACGCCATAAGGTCGCCCAACAGATCCTGAGCCTTTCTTGCTTGCTCCAGGGTGCTGCCTACAAGCTTAGGCTTAAGGATGCTCAGCTGCGAGCGAAAGAATTTTTCTGTCAAATTGCCGCCTCCGTTTCGTTTCAGGTTTCACCACTTTATCTCTATTGTATCATATTCACGGAGTTTTATCAAGAGGCATAAAAAATCGCCGCCCCGAATCTGGGACGGCGAATATTTATACTCAGGATAGAATTACTTCTTGTCCTTGATTGCAGCCTGAGCGGCAGCAAGACGGGCAATCGGAACTCTGAACGGTGAGCAGGAAACATAGTCGAGACCGATGTTGTGGCAGAACTCGATAGAAGAAGGATCGCCACCGTGCTCGCCACAGATACCGCAGTGAAGCTCGGGTCTTGTCTTCTTGCCAAGGGTTACAGCCATATCCATAAGCTTGCCAACACCGATGGTGTCGAGACGAGCGAACGGATCGGACTCATAGATCTTATGCTCATAGTATGCAGGAAGGAACTTGCCAGCATCATCACGGCTGAAGCCGAAGGTCATCTGAGTGAGGTCGTTGGTACCGAAGCAGAAGAACTCAGCCTCAGTTGCAATCTCGTCAGCTGTAAGAGCAGCTCTCGGGATTTCGATCATGGTGCCAACCTCGTACTTGAGGTCAACGCCTGCAGCCTTGATAACCTCATCAGCAGTCTTGACAACTGTATCCTTGACAAACTTGAGCTCCTTGACCTCGCCTACAAGAGGAATCATGATCTCAGGAACGATGTTCCAGTCGGGATGCTTAGCCTGGACATTTATAGCAGCCTTGATAACAGCATTGGTCTGCATAACAGCGATTTCAGGATATGTTACTGTAAGACGGCATCCACGGTGACCCATCATCGGGTTGAACTCATGGAGGTCATTGATTACCTGCTTGATATAAGCAACGCTCTTGCCCTGGGACTCAGCCAATGCTTCGATGTCAGCTTCCTCAGTAGGAACGAATTCGTGAAGCGGCGGGTCGAGGAATCTGATGGTTACAGGATAGCCGCCGAGAGCCTCGAAGAGTCCCTCAAAGTCAGCCTGCTGCATAGGCTCAATCTTAGCGAGAGCCTTCTCTCTTTCCTCGACGGTCTCGGAGCAGATCATTTCTCTGAATGCGCCTATTCTGTCAGGATCGAAGAACATGTGTTCAGTACGGCAAAGACCGATTCCCTGTGCGCCGAAAGCAGCTGCCTGCTTTGCATCCTTAGGAGTATCAGCGTTAGTTCTTAC
Organism: Oscillospiraceae bacterium; assembly: GCA_021200565.1. Lineage (GTDB taxonomy): Bacteria > Bacillota > Clostridia > Oscillospirales > Ruminococcaceae > Faeciplasma. The sequence goes on along the minus strand of JAJQGJ010000006.1, from coordinate 54,560 downwards.
ACCGAGCTTCTTATACTTGTCTGCCATAGCCATGATTCTTCCGAAGTAGCCGGAGTTAGGATCAGCAGGAACAGTCGGGATAATCTCATCATAGATGTTACCGGTGGAGCCATCGAGGGAGATAGGATCGCCTTCGTGGTATACCTTGCCAGCGAGAGTGAACTGCTTGTTCTCTTCGTCCATCTTGATGTCGCCGCAGCCGGAAACACAGCAGGTTCCCATTCCTCTTGCAACAACTGCTGCATGAGAAGTCTGACCGCCTCTTACAGTGAGGATACCCTGGGAGTACTTCATACCCTCAATGTCCTCAGGAGAGGTCTCGAGTCTTACGAGAACAACCTTTTCCTTGTTCTTGCCGTGCTCAACAGCATCTTCTGCAGTGAATACGATGGTACCAGCAGCAGCTCCGGGAGAAGCAGCAATACCCTTGCCAACAGCCTGAGCCTTCTTGAGGGCGGCAGGATCGAATGTCGGGTGGAGAAGCATGTCGAGGCTCTTTGCATCGATCTGCATGAGAGCTTCCTCTTCCGTAATCATACCCTCGTCGATAAGGTCGCAGGCAATCTTGATAGCAGCCTGAGCTGTTCTCTTGCCGTTTCTGGTCTGGAGCATATAGAGCTTGCCGTGCTCAACGGTGAACTCCATATCCTGCATGTCTCTGTAGTGATTTTCGAGGGTCTTGCAAACCTCGGTGAACTGCTTGAATGCTTCAGGGAACTTCTGCTCCATCTCGGAGATGTGCATAGGAGTTCTTACACCTGCAACAACGTCCTCACCCTGTGCATTGGTGAGGAATTCGCCATAGAGACCCTTGTTACCGGTGGACGGGTCACGGGTGAATGCAACACCGGTGCCGCAATCGTCGCCCATGTTGCCGAATGCCATCATCTGGACATTGACGGCAGTACCCCAAGAATAAGGGATGTCGTGGTCCATACGATAAACGTTGGCTCTGGGGTTGTCCCAAGAACGGAATACAGCTCTGATTGCTTCATAAAGCTGCTCCTTAGGATCATCAGGGAAGTCCTTACCGAGCTGCGCCTTGTATTCAGCCTTGAACTGGTTAGCGAGGTTGTGAAGATCGTCAGCATCGAGCTCAACGTCGTAAACAACGCCCTTCTCCTGCTTCATCTTGTCGATAAGCTTTTCAAAATGCTTCTTTCCGACTTCCATAACTACGTCGGAGAACATCTGGATGAATCTTCTGTAGCAGTCCCAAGCCCATCTGGGGTTACCGGACTTCTCGGCAATGACGTTTACAACATCTTCATTAAGACCGAGATTAAGAATCGTGTCCATCATACCGGGCATAGAAGCTCTTGCACCGGAACGGACGGAAACGAGAAGAGGATTTTCCTTGTCGCCGAATTTCTTACCGGTGATCTGTTCCATCTTCTCAACGTACTCCATGATTTCAGCCATGATCCCATCATTGATTACACGACCATCCTCGTAGTACTGTGTGCAGGCTTCGGTGGAAATTGTGAAGCCCTGAGGAACAGGAAGACCGATATTGGTCATCTCAGCGAGATTTGCGCCCTTTCCGCCGAGAAGCTCACGCATGTTAGCGTTGCCTTCAGTGAAAAGGTAACAATACTTTTTACTCATACTTTTTTACCTCCAAGTTATTTGACCGATTTCATTCGATTTTGCCCATAAAACGGTTACAATAATTATATCAGATACTTCTCATTTTTTCCATACCCTTTGAAGAAAAAATATGACAAATTACATGCACAAAAATTGTGCAATTTTATACAATTTGCAGTGTAGGATTGCTCTTGAAAGAATTTTTCGTTTGAGTTATAATAAAATGGGTTAGAATGAGTGATGAGAAAGACTCAGTTTTTAATTTGGAGGCAGCAATGGAGAACGCAATTATACTCGCAGCCGGTGCGGGAAAAAGAATGCATTCAGACAAGCCGAAGGTTCTCATGGATGTCTTGGGAAAGCCGATGCTCTCATGGGTTACCGAAGCGTGTGAAAATGCAGGAATTGAAAATATCTGCGTAGTCAAGGGCTATGGTGCAGACGAAATAGACAGCTATCTTAACGGAAAATATGAAACCGTTTTTCAATCGCAGAGGCTTGGAACAGGTCACGCAGTTATGTGCGCTTCGGATTTCCTCAAAAAGAATCCTCAAAGCCACACACTTATTGCCTGTGGTGACTCGCCTTTCATCGACTTCAAGACGATAAGAGCAGCGCTAGAGTTTCACAAGCTGAGCGGGAGTGCTGCTACTGTTATTACTGCCGACTCACCTAATCCGTATGGATATGGAAGAATTGTAAGAAAAGGCGGAGAGCTCAGTGCTATTATCGAGGAAAGAGACTGCACGCCGAAGGAAAGAAAGATTCGTGAGATAAATTCCGGATGCTACTGGTTTGACACCGGAAAGCTTCTCGAATTTCTTCCGATGCTGACAAGGGAAAACGCTCAGGGAGAGTATTATCTCACTGACACGGTCGCTCTGATGTCCTCAAAGAGCCTGAAAGTTACTGCTTTCAAGACGGATAATTCGGATGCCGTTCTGGGAGCGAACGACAGAAAAGGGCTTCTGAAGCTTAACGACATTGCGAGAAAGAGAATAATTGAACGGCATCTTGAGAACGGCGTTGAGTTTATCACTACTGATGGGATCACCATTTCTCCTGATGTCAGGATAGGCGCAGGAACGAAGATTTTGCAATCTACCATCCTTGCAGGCAATACAGTTATCGGGAAAAACTGTGTTATAGGTCCGAATTCGAGGCTTGAAAATACTATTGTCGGTGATGATTCGACACTTGACAATGTCGTTTCACACGATGCCACTGTCGGGTCACACGCTTCAATAGGTCCGTTTGTGCAGCTGAGAGCTGGCACTGTCGTAAAAGCCTATGCCCATGTCGGGGATTTCGTTGAAATCAAGAATTCCGTTATCGGCGAGGGCACGGCAGTTGCTCATCTTACATATGTCGGCGATAGCGATGTCGGAAGAAATGTCAATTTCGGCTGCGGAGTTGTGACCGTAAACTATGACGGCACCAACAAGGCTCGGTGCACTATCGGAGACAATGCGTTTATTGGGTGCAACACAAATCTGATTGCTCCTGTTGAAATCGGTGACTGTGCCTATACTGCGGCAGGGTCAACTGTAAATAAGAACGTTCCTGATGGCGCTTTGGCTATTGAGCGTTCGAAACTTGAGATCAAAGAAGGCTATTCAGAGCGAAAACTTGCAAGGCACATCGAAAAAGGCAAGAAGCTTGAGGAAAAGCTCAAGGATTAAATTATATTGAAGAAAAATGTCATACCCGCTCAGTTTCGGCTGTGCGGGTTGAAGTCATGAACGGAGGATATAGAATGGGACTATTCACTAGAAAAAAAGAGACACCAGGAAGCGTCGAATGGCTTATTGTCGGCTTGGGAAATCCCGGCTCTCAGTACGAAAGAACCCGCCACAACTGCGGCTGGCTGACAGCTGATAAGCTCGCAGATAAGTATGGTGTCAAGCTCAAGAAGCTCAAATTCAAGTCGCTTTGCGGAGAAGCCGTTATTTCCGGCAAGAAATGCCTTATAATGAAACCAACAACTATGATGAACTCAAGTGGCGAGGCTGTAGTTGAGGCGATGAACTTCTATAAGATTCCTATAGAGAATGTGCTTGTCATCTGTGACGATATTTCTTTGGATTTAGGAAAGATTCGTGTCAAGAGAAAGGGCTCTGACGGCGGTCAGAAAGGGCTTCGGAGCATCATATATCTTAGCGGCAAAGACACCTTCCCCCGTGTCAAAATCGGCATTGGTGCTAAGCCAAATCCGGAGTATGATCTTGCTGCCTGGGTGCTTTCGAGGTTTACAGACCAGGAGTTTGTCACCATGAATGAAGCCTTTGACAAGGCTATCACCGGCGTCGAACTGATTGTTGACGGCAGGATTGACGAAGCAATGAATAGATTGAACTGAGGGTAGATATGAGTATATTTTATGATGCCTTTGACAGGCTATCATTTTTGCGTGAACTTAAGCAGGCAGTGAAATCTGGACAGCTCCCAACCTCGGTGACGGGGCTTTCGTCCGTTCACAAGGCGCATGCTGTTCTCGGGCTTTCGCAGGACAAATCGGTTCTGGTCATCACTCCGGACGATTCGAGCGCTGTCAGGATGGTCTCGGACATAAACGAGATGGCTGGAAACGAAATCGCCTGCCAGTTCCCGGCAAGAGATCTGATTTTAGCTGACGTTGATGCTGTTTCGAGGGAATATGAACAGAAGAGAATCTATGCTCTTGAAAAGCTTCAGAATAGCTCAGCGAAGGTTCTTGTTGCAAGCGCCGAAGCATGCCTTGAGGGAACTATTCCGCCGGAAGTGCTACGGGACATGAGCTTTTCGCTCTCCCCTGCTGATACGATTGATACCGGGAAGCTTGCGGAAAAGCTGACTGAAATGGGATATACACGCTATCCGCAGACTGAAGGAGTCGGGCAGTTTTCGATAAGAGGTTCTATCGTCGACATCTTCCCCGTCGGGATGAGCATGCCGATAAGGCTTGAACTCTGGGGAGACGAGATTGACACCGTTTCAACCTTCGATATTGAATCGCAGAGGCGGTTTGACACTATCAAGAGTGTTACCATTTCTCCTGCAAAAGAGCTTCTGATTTCTGCCGAGAATCTTGCATTCGAGATCAAAGAGCTTCTTGAAAAAGCTTCCGGAAAGCGTTCGGCTGAGATCAAAAAGCACCTGAATCAGGATCTGGATCTTATTAATTCAGGTCTTATGCCAGCGAGCCTTGATAAGTACTATAAACAGATTTACGGTGAAACGAGCACCGTTTTTGATTACTTTGATGATGGTGTCTGCGTTATATGCGAGTATTCAGACGTTCTGGAGAAAGCGAAAGACGTGACGGCACAGCTGTCGGAGGATATTAAGCTTCTCTATGAGGATGGGCTGCTGTTTAAAGAGATGTCGGGATTCATGATTGAACCGGCGCAGCTATTCCAAAAAGCTATCAAGATAGGATGCGTATATCTCGACACATTCATGCATGGATCTGATGTCCGACTTAAAAAGCTCATTTCGGCTGAAGCTTATCAGTCGTCTGTATGGAGCGGAGATTCGGCAACCCTGGACGATGAGATAGAGAACTACATTTCACGTGGCTTCTGCATGATTGTACTCGTCGGAAGCACAAAGGCGGCAAGCATCGTCTCGCAGGACATCGAGAGAAACGGATATAAAGTGCAGAGGCTCAACGACAAATCGGTCTGCTCCGAGGGGCTTGTTTATGTCGGAGTTGGCTGCCTTTCGGGAGGGTTTGAATACCCCACTGCCAAATTTGCAGTCATCACACAGCAAAAGGTCTTTAAGGAGAGAAAGCGTAGCAAGAAGCGTCCTGACAATTCAGAGCGGATTCACAGCATTTCTGATATTTCCAAAGGCGACTTGGTCGTTCACAGTCTTCACGGCATAGGAAAGTTCGAGGGAATCTCGAATATTGAGACGAACGGAGTTACCAAAGACTATATCACTATCAGGTATGCAGGGACCGATATTTTGTATGTTCCTGTTACTCAGCTTGACATGGTTTCAAAGTATGTCGGCACTTCTGACGACGAAAATGTCAAGCTAAGCAAATTGGGCGGAACAGAATGGACGAAGACAAGAGCCAGAGTTAAAAAGGCATGCCAGGACATGGCAGACGAGCTTATTCAGCTATATGCTCAGAGACAGCTTGCAAAGGGTTATGCTTTCTCGGAAGACAATGTCTGGCAGACGGAATTTGAAGAGAGATTTGAGTATCAGGAAACGGATGACCAGCTCCGCTCTATTCAGGAAATCAAAGCCGATATGCAAAAGCCGGTTCCTATGGACAGACTGCTATGTGGCGATGTCGGCTTCGGGAAGACTGAGGTTGCACTTCGGGCAGCTATGAAGTGTATTCTTGACGGAAAGCAGTGCGCCATTTTGGTTCCTACCACTGTTCTTGCATGGCAGCACTATCAGACGGCACTAAGGCGATTTGAACATTTCGATATAAATATTGAACTGATGTCGAGATTCCGCTCCCAGAAAGAGCAGAAGGCTATAGCAAGAAAGCTTGAACGGGGAGAAATCGACCTCGTTATCGGAACCCATCGGCTCGTCCAGAACGACATAAGGTTCAAGGATTTGGGGCTTCTGATTATAGATGAGGAGCAGAGATTCGGTGTTGCTCACAAGGAGCATATGAAGGAGCTCTACCCTTCCGTCGACATACTGACGCTTTCAGCTACTCCTATTCCCCGTACGCTCAATATGGCACTGAGCGGGATAAGGGATATGTCGGTTATAGAAGAGCCTCCTGCTGACAGGTATCCGGTTCAGACCTACGTCATTGAATACCAGCAAGGCGTTATTCTGCAGGCGATTCACAAGGAGCTCAGGCGTGGCGGTCAGGTGTATTACATCCACAACCGGATTGAAACGCTTCAGGCATGTGCCTACAGACTGCAGCAGAATCTCCCCGGAGCAAAGATTGGCGTGGCTCACGGGCAGATGGACGAGAAAGAGCTATCCGAAATATGGCGACAGCTTCTTGAACGAGAAATTGATATTCTTGTTTGCACAACTATTATTGAGACAGGCATCGACGTTCCGAATGTGAATACACTTATCATTGAGGATGCAGACAGGTTCGGACTCTCTCAGCTTTATCAGCTGCGTGGACGTGTCGGACGTTCCTCAAGAAGAGCATACGCATATTTCACGTTCAGGCGTGGAAAGGTTCTGTCGGAGGTCGCTGCAAAAAGGCTTGAAGCGATAAGAGAGCTGACGCAATTTGGCTCAGGATTCAAGATAGCCCTCAGAGATCTTGAGATAAGAGGCGTCGGATCGATTCTCTCTGCTAAGCAGCACGGACACATGGAAGCTGTCGGGTATGACATGTATCTGCAGCTTCTGGAGGAAGCAATCGCTGCCAGCAAGGGAGAAGCAAAACCGAGAGCTTCGGAAGACTGCCTTGTTGACGTGACAATCGATGCCTATATTCCGGAAACCTATATCGAATCGCTTAAAGCGAGGTTAGAGGCATACAGGCGGATAGCTTCTATCATCACTGTTGAGGATTCGGAGGACGTTATCGACGAGTTTGTAGACCGCTATGGCGAGCCGCCGAAGTCGGTTATGGGGCTTATTGATGTTGCGCTTGTCCGTAACGGTGCGGCAAGAATGGGCATCAAAGAAATTACACAGCGTGGAAACAATCTTATCTTCTACGTCACCGAAAACGCTTCGGTTGATTCCATCATGAATCTGACAAAGAAATTCAGCGGAAGAATTCTCGTAAACGGCTCAGAGGGCGGATTTATCCAGCTGACTCTTAAGAAGAACGAGAAGCCGCTTCAGATGATGAAGGCGGTTGTTGAAACAATGCAGGGCGAATAATTCAAAAGAAAAAGTGTTGGCTTCTCATTATTTTGAAGTCAACACTTTTTAATTACGAATTGCGCATTACAAATTACGCATTTATTCTGTTCTCAGTGCTTCTACAGGATCTTTCTTTGCCGCTATTCTTGACGGGACAAGTCCTGAGATAAGGGTCAGAAGTGTGCTGATTGCAATCAGGACTATAGCACCAACCAAAGGAAGTGAAGCCGAGAGTGCAGCAATTCCGGTGAAGTGGCGAAGAACTGCATTGATAGGAACTAACAGCAGCAGCGAAATCGCTATTCCCATCACACCGGAAACGAAGCCTTCAAGCAGCGTTTCTGCGTTGAATACTCTTGAAATGTCGCCCTTTGACGCACCGATTGCACGAAGTATTCCGATTTCCTTGGTTCTCTCAAGAACTGAGATGTAGGTTATAACCGCAATCATAATTGAGGAAACTATAAGTGAAATTGCAACGAACGCAATAAGGACATACGAAATAGCGTTGATGATTGTCGTTATCGAAGACATGAGAAGCGCAATATAGTCGGTGTAAGAAATCTGGTCGTCCTCATCGACACTTGCGTTATAGTCTTCTATGAGAGCGGAAATCTCATCTTTATTCTCAAACGATGAAGCGTAGATGTAGATTGCACTCGGTGAACCCTCATCGACATAGCCTAAGAGTGTTAGATTGTCTTCATAGGTTGAGTCGGACAGACCAGTCGGGATATTCTCATCATAAAGAGTCTGATACTCGCTTTCTGATATATCATATAAGTCGAGCATTGCTGCTATCTCAGTTTCACTGAGTGCCGACAGCTGAGTTGAAACGGCTTCCGAATACTGCTGAACGGTCAAAGCAGCGAGAATCTGATTGATATATGTCTCTTTCGTAGTGGCATCAAGTGTCGAAATATAGGAGCTTATAGATTCCTCGTCCATCTGGGTCTGTGATACAAACGCCTGCAGAAGAAGACTCTCTATTTCTTCATCGGTCATGGATGAACGATATTGCTCAATGGCTGAGCTGATATACTCTTCGCTCGGAACGCTTATAAGTGAAATGTAGACCTCAGCTTTTTCGCTGTCGGAAAGAGTAGCGAGCCACTGGTCAACATCAGCTTTGATTTCATCAGTAGTCGGCTCATCGTCACCGGTTGCGAATTTAAGACCTGTCAATACATCGACATCAGGATTCTCAATCTGTTCGGTTACAAGGTCGCTTTCTGCGGTTTTTTCGATAATATAATCTGTCAGCGCACTCGTGTATCCGATGACTCCTGTCATGAATGATGAAACTGCGTCCTCACTCGGGCGAATTATGCCGACAACCTTGAGCTTGATTGCGTTGTCGGAATCATAGAGAAGCTGAAGACCGGTTTCTGTTTCTGTTGCGTCGATATAAGTTAAGCCGTCGTCGCTGAGCTGATATTTATCGCAATCGAGGATTATTCTGAAATCAAGATCAAGTATGTCGTCATAGCTCCATGTGCCAAGCTCGGTTTTTGATTCACCGCTCATTTCAGATATGAGCTCGTCGCTGGTTATGAGTCCCAAGGCATAAAGCATCATGTCATTGATTTCGTTATTTTCGTCCACTACTATAACAATTTCATCGTAGTTTTCAGCCCACCTGCCAGCGATTACGTCATACTGTTCGGTGATGGATTCGTTAATGAGTTCACCGTCCATGCCGCCAAGAAGCTGCTGCCATGCGTCAAGGGACATATAGCTTGTCAGAGTAGAGCTTGAGATGTCAACACCCATACCGGCATAAAGATCAGTGATGAGACCAGTTATATCAGACTTGACTATTTCGCCTTCCGCATTGGTGACGTAGATATTCATATCGAGGTCGTATTCATAGCTGTATGCAGAGGCGTAGCTTTGCATTTCCTCGGAGGTTTCAAGGAATTCCTTGAACTTGACAAGATTATTTTCCCTTGTCTCGATATTCGTCATCGACTCCATCATGCTCGACATGATGCTGCTTTCATAGACGGCGTCGAGCTCGTGCTCTTCCTCACTCGAACTGCTTGCTCCCATCAGGGATGTCATGAGCTCGGTCATGTCGACTTCGCTTGCGCTTATGGTTATCGGGTAGGACGAAAGTGTGTCCTCCTGAACCTTATCGATATAATTCTGGAAGCCGGCTGAAACGGACAGAATCAATGCAATTCCTATGATGCCGATGCTTCCGGCAAAGCAGGTCAGAATGGTTCTCGCTTTCTTTGTGAGGAGGTTGTTAAACGACAACGACATCGCCGTTCCGAACGACATCGACGGCTTTTTCTCCTTGCCGACTTTTCTTATTTCGTCGGGAGAAGCCTGGGATTCGTCCTCGGTATATGGATTAGAGTCGCTCTGGATTACGCCATCGAGGCATCTGACTATTCTTGTAGCATACTGCTCGGCAAGCTCGGGATTATGAGTTACCATTATTACAAGGCGGTCTTTTGCGACCTCTTTAAGAATCTCCATAATCTGAACGCTTGTGGTTGAGTCAAGAGCGCCTGTCGGCTCGTCCGCCATCAGGATTTCAGGATCGTTGACAAGAGCTCTTGCAATGGCAACACGCTGCATCTGACCGCCAGACATCTGGTTTGGCTTTTTGTTTATCTGGTCTTCGAGTCCGACTTTCTTAAGAGCCTCTATGGCTCTTCTTTTGCGCTCAGCCTTGCCAACGCCGGAAAGGGTTAGAGCAAGCTCAACGTTTGCCAGAACCGTCTGGTGAGGAATCAGATTGTACGACTGGAAGACGAAGCCTACAGAGTGGTTGCGGTAGCTGTCCCAATCGGAATCCTTGAATTTCTTTGTTGAGCGGCGATTGATAGATAAATCACCGGATGTATACTGGTCGAGTCCGCCTATGATGTTCAGAAGCGTTGTCTTGCCGCAGCCTGAAGGTCCTAAGATTGCTACAAATTCACTTTTGCGGAACTCAATGCTGATTCCCTTCAGAGCTTGTATGGTTTCGTCACCGACAAAGTAGTCTTTTTTAATGTTGGTTAGTTTTAGCATTATATATCACCCACTTGCGTGGGGCTCCTTTCACATATGTAATACCATTTCCGACAGATTTTTTAAAAGTGTCTTATTTTTAGATTAAGCCTTAAGTCTATAATATCATCACTTGTAGTAAAAGTCAATTAGCAGTGGCTATCTTTCAACAGCTTTTCACCGATGCTTCACATGACTTATGTTGAAATCCGTTAAAAAAGCCGGCATAGCTGCCGGCTTAATATTTTGCTATCTGAACAGCATACATGTGCCGCTTTCACGATAATACTTGATTTTTGCTTCTATCGCAGCTCTCGACACTCCGAGGTACTCCGCAAGGCAGTCGATGCAGAGAAACTCATCAGCACACCTCAAAACTAGCTTCCGATAGATTGCTATATCGTCGCCCTGGAGCTTACATCCGCAATGACGGCAGGTTTCGTAGTTTGCCATCAGAGCTTGACAAGCTTAGCTCTGAGAATCAAGCAGTCGTGAGCTTCGACATCAGCAGTGAATCTCTCAGCAAAAGTGCCGATTGTTTCATGCTTCCAGCAGTCGTACATCTCGAAGCCATAGCCGGCTGAAGACGGAAGCCCCATATCCCAGAACGGGAATGAAGCAGCCCTTCCGAACTTATCTCCGAAGTTGAAGAGTCCTATTGCATAATCGCCATTCTCAAGAGGCTTGACGAGGATCTTTACCTGACCGTCGTCCCATCCGGACGAGTCGAGCACATATGCTCCCCTTCCCTCGGGATCCTGATTTATTGCAATAACGTCATCATTCATGAGGATTTCCTTGGTGGCATCGGTCATGTTTCTTATGTCGCAGCCGATCATCAAGGGAGAATTCATCATCGCCCAGAGTGAGAAATGGGTCTTATATTCAGTATCGGTGCAGCCGAAGCCGCCGTCGCCGATGAAGTCGTTATTTGAGCCGCCATGCATTCCGACAACAAGCATGTCGATGTCGTTCCAGCAATAGACGCCCTGCTGGCTCTGTCTGCCAAACTGGGATTTTGCGAGGTTCACGATGGATTTCCAGCTGTCCTGAATGTCGCCAGTTGAACGGAACATCTGCGCACCGGTTTCCTTGATCCAGGAATAGACATCATCCTGACCCCAGTTGCATGCTGAGAATAGAATATCTCTGCCGCAGTTCCGGAGCGCCATTCCCATTCTCTTATAGAGAAGCTCGCCGGGAATTCCCTTTGGCTTGAAGCAATAATCGTATTTGAGGAAGTCGACTCCCCACTCAGCAAAAGTGTTTGCATCTACAAACTCATGCTCAAAGGATGCAGGATAAGCTGCGCAGGTGTGAGTGCCTGAGCAGGAATACATGCCGAACTTGAGCCCCTTTGAATGAACGTAATCGGCAACATACTTCATTCCGTGAGGAAACTTTTCAGGGTCAGCAACAAGCCTGCCGTTTTCGTCTCTTTCTTTTTTTGACCAGCAGTCGTCAATGACTATGTATTCATAGCCGTGATCCCTGAGTCCTGAAGCAACCATTTCATCAGCTGCTTGCATGACAAGCTCTTCATTGATATTCCATGTGAAGGTATTCCATGAGTTCCAGCCCATTGGCGGAGTGCGTCCCAGATTCTTAGGCATATAATATCTTCCTTTCAGCTACAAGTATGAATTTATTATCCAATAAGGCTATGCGCACATATCTGTAGAATTATTCGGAAAAGCGCATTGTCAGCCTCTTATGATAAGATTATAACTCATACCGCTATGATTGTAAATATAAATATATGACACGAAACTGGTTACTTCCACACAATACAGCCATCAAGCTCAGCTGTTCCAGTTATCTTTAAGCTTATCGAAAAAGCTCTTGCGTGATGCTGAGTTTCTGTCTTCCAGAGAATCGTCGAACGCTCTTAGCAGGTCCGCCTGCTTCTTGTTGAGGTTCTTCGGCACTTCAACCTTTACTGTGACATACTGGTCGCCACGGTCATTCTTGTAGAGCTTCTTGACGCCCTTGCCACGAAGTCTGAAAACTGTGCCGGTCTGAGTTCCCGCAGGAACTGTGTACTTTACGTTTCCGTCGATAGTAGGTACAGTTATTTCATCACCTAAAACCGCCTGAAGATATGAAATCGGGACCTCGGTGTAGATGTCGTTGCCCTCACGCTCAAAGAGGTCATCCTCGGTCACATTTACTTTGATATTGAGGTCGCCAAAGCCGCCGCCGTTTACTCCGCAGTTGCCGGCACCCGGAACTCTAAGGGTCTGACCATCATCGATTCCGGCTGGAACCTCGACTTCACGTGAAAGAGTAGAGCTGACTCTTCCCTGCCCACGACAGGTGGTGCAGGCTTCTCTTATGATCTTGCCTCTGCCTCCGCATCTTGAACAGGTCTGGGTCGACTGGAACACACCGAACGCAGTGCGCTGATTTACTCTCACTGTTCCGGTGCCGTGGCAATCGGGACAGGTTTCCGGCTGTACGCCGCCCTTGCATCCGGTGCCCTTGCAGTCTGGACATGTATCATAACGAGAAACTCTTACGTTCTTCCTGGTGCCCTTGCAGGCTTCCATGAAGCTTATTGTCATTTCTGAACGAATATCCTGACCTTTTCTCGGGGCATTGGCATTTGTAGCGCCCGAACGGGTTGAGCCTCCGCCGAAGAACGCATCGAAGATGTCGCCCATATCGGCTCCGAATCCGCCAAAGCCTCCGCCATATCCGCCAGCTCCTCCATAAGAGCCATAGCCGCCTGCGCCAGCCTGACCTGCGCCATAGTTTGGGTCGACTCCTGCAAAGCCGAACTGGTCATACTTCTGTCTCTTATCCTTATCGGAAAGGACTTCATACGCCTCGTTGACCTCTTTGAATTTAGCCTCTGCTTCCTTGTCGTCAGGATGAAGATCGGGATGATATTTCTTTGCGAGGGTTCTGTAGGCGTGCTTGAGCTCATCTTCAGTTGCGCCTTTCTGTACGCCCAATACCTCGTAATAATCTCTTTTATCCGCCATAATTTACTCCCATATTGAAAGCTTGCCAATCCGCCGTGCTTTAAACCCGACGGATTGGCTTTTTTATGTCTAATCAGTTATCAGTCGGCATCAGTGAAGTCGGCATCGACTACACCGTCATCAGAGCCATTTGAGCCGTTGTTGTCACCGGGGTTCTGCTGCTGAGCCTGTGCTGCAGCCTGCTGATAAACCTTGGTGGCTATAGCCTGGATAGAGCTTTCGAGCTCCTTCTCCTTAGCCTTGATAAGCTCAATGTCGGTGCCCTTGAGAGCATCCTCAAGTGCGGAAATCTTAGCTTCGCAGTCGGATTTATCCGAAGCGTCAACCTTGTCGCCGAATTCCTCAAGAGACTTCTTGCACTGGAATACCATCTGGTCAGCCTGGTTTCTTGCGTCGACGTCCTCACGCTTCTTCTTGTCCTCAGCTGCGAACTGCTCAGCTTCCTTGACAGCCTTGTCAATATCATCCTTGGACATATTGGTAGAAGAAGTGATGGTGATCTTCTGCTGCTTGCCGGTACCTAAGTCCTTTGCGGATACGTTTACGATACCGTTGGCATCGATGTCGAAGGTTACCTCGATCTGAGGGATTCCTCTCGGAGCAGGAGCGATGCCGTCAAGGCGGAACATGCCGAGCTGCTTGTTGTCCTTGGCGAATTCTCTTTCGCCCTGGAGGATGTTTATATCAACTGCAGACTGATTATCAGCAGCAGTAGAGAATACCTGGGACTTGGAAACAGGGATAGTGGTATTTCTCTCAATGATTCTGGTGCAGATACCACCCATTGTCTCAAGACCTAATGAAAGCGGAGTTACATCGAGAAGGAGAAGACCTTCCTTGATGTCCTCATTAAGGATACCGCCCTGAAGAGCTGCACCCAAAGCTACGCACTCATCCGGGTTGATTCCCTTGAAAGGCTCCTTGCCGGTGATCTTTCTTACTGTATCAACAACTGCAGGGATTCTTGAAGAACCGCCGACCATGAGAACCTTGTGGATTTCATTAGTCGAAAGTCCGCTGTCGGAAAGTGCCTGCTTAACCGGTCCTACAGTAGCCTCAACGAGGTCAGCGGTGATTTCGTTGAACTTGGCTCTTGTGAGAGTGTAGTCGAGGTGCTTAGGTCCTGTTGCATCGGCTGTGATGAACGGAAGGTTGATGTTGGAAGAAGCAACATTAGAAAGCTCTATCTTAGCCTTTTCAGCGGCTTCCTTGAGTCTCTGCATTGCCATCTTGTCGCTAGAAAGGTCGATACCGTCAGACTTCTTGAACTCGCTTACAAGAAGATCGATGATTCTCTGGTCGAAGTCGTCGCCGCCGAGGTGGTTGTTACCTGCTGTAGCAAGAACTTCGGTTACTCCCTCACCCATCTCGATGATGGAAACATCGAACGTGCCGCCGCCGAGGTCATAAACCATGACCTTCTGGCTGTCTTCCTTATCGATTCCGTAGGAAAGTGCAGCAGCTGTAGGCTCATTGATAATTCTTCTTACATTGAGTCCTGCAATCTGTCCTGCATCCTTAGTTGCCTGACGCTGAGAGTCGGTGAAGTATGCAGGAACAGTGATAACAGCATCGGTAACCTTTTCGCCGAGGTAAGCTTCAGCATCCTGCTTCAGCTTCTGGAGAATCATTGCAGAAATCTCCTGAGGAGTGTAGCTCTTGCCGCCCATCTGAGCTTTATAATCGGAGCCCATGTGACGCTTGATTGAAATAACTGTGTTGTCATAGTTGACAACTGCCTGTCTCTTTGCGACCTGACCTACAAGTCTGTCGCCATTCTTTGATACTCCGACAACGGAAGGAGTTGTTCTTGCGCCTTCACTGTTGGGGATTACTACTGCTTCGCCGCCTTCAACAACAGCTACGCATGAATTGGTTGTACCAAGGTCTATACCTATGATTTTTGACATTTTAAATCTCTCCTTAATAAGTATGATAAATTTGGATTTTGCTTTTTACTTTATCCGGACTAACAGTTTGCGACTGCGACCATTGCCGGTCTTATAACCTTGTCGCCACGCCGGTAGCCCTTCTGGTAAACTTCGGCAACTACATTGTCACCAAGGTTTTCGTCGACTATCTGGGTTACTGCATCTTCAAATTTCGGATCGAACTCTTCACCCTTCGGGTCGATTATCTCAACTCCGAGCTTTTTAAAAGCGTCAGCAAGCTGATTCTGGATCATCATGACACCCGACTTGTACTTCTCATCGGTTGTCTCGGCTGAAGCTGCTCTTTCAAAGTTGTCCGCCATCGGCAGGAATTCTTTGATTGCGGCTACCATTGCATCGGGATAAATATCCGCTTTCTCTTTCTGAGTGCGCTTTCTGAAATTGTCGTACTCGGCAGCGAGTCTCTGGTATCTATCCTTGAGGTCTGCGAGCTCCTTTATTATATCGTCATTCTCCTTTTTCAGAAGCGTGAGCTCGTCGTCTTCTTCTGCAGCCTCGGGAGCCTCCTCTGTGACATCAGATTCCTCAGCCACTTCAGCCGCCTCCTCAGCGGGAGCTTCTTCAGTGGAGGTTTCTTCTTCGGGGGTTCCTTCTGCCTTTTCCTCTTTTATATCTTCACTGTTCATGTATCCACCTCATTTTCTTCTGTATCTTTATGTTCTTCAACAACATCTTCATTGGGAATTACCCGCAGTTCATTCTGCGCACCCTCTGCAGTTGAAAGAATCTCTGAAATCTTATTTGTGAAGAATTCAACGTAAGGGATTACTTTCTTATAGTCAATTCTCATCGGACCTATTATGCCGAGATGACCGGCTATCTCGCCATTCTTCGTGAAATCTCCGCTCACAAGGCTTGAATTTCCGATTACGAAGCTGTCGCTCTCATCTGAGAACAGAACGTGGATTCCGCTGAAGCTGTCGTCGATGAGCTCTCTTAATTCCTCGCTCGTGTCGATGAATGTCATAAGCTCGTTTCGGTCAACATCGGTTCTGCGGATGAGATTTTTGGCTCCCGAGATGCTTATATCACGCTGAGCCATATCCTTTGACATGTCAAATATCGCTTGCATGAGCGGTGACAGTGTCAGAAGGTAGGTTCCCATTGCAGTTTCAAGCTTCTCAAGCATTTCATCGCTGAAAACGTTTACCGGAACGCCCTCAAGGTTATCCTTGACAAAATCGGTGAAGTAACTGAGCTGATCATCGGTAAGGTCGAGCTGAAGCCTGCATGTGCGGTTCTGGATTCTTCCCGTTGAAGAAATCATCAGAAGGACATACATACGCTTTCCTGTCGGGATTACTTCAACCTTTGAGATTACTGAAAATTTCGGGTTCTCAGTTGTTACAAACGTCGCACAGCTTGTGAGCTCTGCCAGGGCATTTGATGCCGACTTGACGAGATTCTCTTCGGAATAATCATCCTTTGGGAGCATGCTTTCAAGCCTCTCCTGCTCCTCCGCTGAAATCGGATTGGTTTCCATCAGACGGTCAACATAGAGACGATAACCGCTGTAGGTCGGAACTCTTCCTGAGGAAGTATGAGGCTGTTCAAGGTAGCCCTGCTTCTCAAGCTCAGCCATTTCATTGCGGATAGTGGCAGATGAAGCATTGACATAACGCATTATTGATTTTGACCCTACTGGCTCGCCTGTGACTATATATTCGTCAACTACTGCGGCAAGTATTCTCATTTTTCGGTCGTCCACAATATTCCTCACCTTTGAATTAGACTATTGGCAATTTGAATTTTTAAGTGTTAGCACTCTTTCTTTCCGAGTGCTAATTATAGTATACCCCTTTTTCAGCGAAAGTCAAGAGGTTTTTAAAAAAATTTTTCAAATCTTCCGAGAATGACAGTTTTCGCACTTTTGCTGGCTTAAAATTATGCAAAAAGAACAAAGAAGGAGATTTCTTATGCCGGTTTATATGGAATCAGATAGCGGATACACTCTGACAGCCAAGATAACTGGTGAGATTGATCACCACAGCGCTAAGTGGCTTAGAACAGACATCGACACCGCTATCAACGGCTCGAAGCCAAAGCTCCTCAGGCTCGATTTTTCGGGAGTTACATTTATGGACAGCTCGGGAGTCGGGCTCGTTATGGGAAGAAGCCTCGGTATGAAGGAAATCGGAGGAAGAGTGGAGCTTGTCAATATGCCTCCATATATTGAGAAAGTTATGGCTATTGCCGGAATGGACAAGCTGACTGGAACAAGCTTTGAAAAGGGAGGGACTGAAAATGGCAAGTAAAGCTAAAGCAACTAACGAGATGAAGCTTATATTCCCTGCTCTGTCTGTGAATGAAAGCTTCGCAAGGACTGCTGTCGGCAGTTTCATAGGGCTTCTGGATCCCAGAATGGACGAGCTTATCGACATCAAGACTGCCGTCAGCGAAGCTGTCACAAACTGCATAGTCCATGCTTACAGGGATAGCTTCGGAGATATTGAGCTATGTGTGAAGGTCTGTTCGGACAGGATGGTGTACATAAAAATCAAAGACCGCGGGTGTGGGATTGAAAATGTAGAAAAAGCTATGGAGCCGCTTTACACCACTCATCCGGAAGAAGAACGCTCTGGTCTTGGATTCTCTGTGATGGAAAGCTTCTGCGATGATGTCAAGGTTACAAGCAAACCAGGCTCCGGCACAATCGTAACACTTCGGAAGAAGCTTGGAATCAAGCTTTAGGATTATTATGAGTATTCAGACCTTCACTAAAAATGAGGCATTTCCGGACACAGCTGAGGAAGAGATAACCGTTGAGGGAAACTTAGGGCTCGTCAGACTCTGTGCAGGAAGATTCAAAGGAAAAGGAATCGAATATGAGGAGCTCTACAGCGCAGGCTGCGTCGGGCTGGTTAAAGCTGTCAAGTCTTTCGATAAGTCGAGAGGCGTCAGATTCTCAACCTATGCTGTGCCGGTTATCTTAGGAGAGATCAAGCGGCTGTTCAGAGATGGCGGAAGCTTGAAGATTTCGAGGTCGGTAAAAGAGTGCTCGCTTGCCGTCTCGAGGGCGTCCGCTAAATTCGAACTCAGTAACGGCAGAGAGCCGACGATAGGCGAGCTTTCCCGGATAACCGGATTTTCCGAGGAAGATATAGTTGAGGCTATATGTGTCAGTCAGCCGACTGTGAGCCTGACTCCTGTTGAGGATGGCGAGCCTCAGCTTGATTTGCCGGTTGAATCTCCGGAAGCTAAAATAACCGATTCGCTTGCATTGAAGCAGGCTTTGAGCGAGCTTTGCGACAAGGACAAAGCTCTGATTTATTGCAGGTTCACGCTTGACCTCACTCAGCAGGCAACTGCCGAAAGGCTCGGTATGACTCAAGTGCAGGTTTCAAGAAGAGAAAAGAAGCTTATTCTCTATTTAAGAGAAAAGCTCTTCTGATATAAAAAGTCCCACCCGTCAGGATGGGACTTTTCCAGCTATATTGAAGTTGTGTAGTCAGTATAATCCGTAGGCATAAACGCTTGCTCCGAAAAGTAGTAAGAGTATGACAGCAGCAAATACTACTGCAATGGCGCAACTTTTCTTTGACTTCACAGAGGACTTCAGCTCAGCTGGTGGCATTATGACGCCGACAGAGGTGTCCTCTACCCCGCTAAGGCGGTGAAGTGCGATTATCTCACGCATCTTAGACGGTCTTAGCAGGATTATTGTCACTATGATATATGGCAGTGCGGATATAACCTGGTATGGCTCGTAGCTGCTTATCGTCGATGAGAGCGAACCGCCGGCTATGAATCCGGAATAGAACGCTCCGCAGAAGTCGACAAACGCATGAACAAGAATCAGAACCCAGATATTCCGGCAACGGTAGTAAATGGCTGTCAGCGTCATTCCCATGGCGCACGCAGCAACAACCTGAACCAGCACTCCCACTGTGTCGGAAGACATGAGATTTGAAAGGTGCATCAGTCCGAAAACCATTCCGGAAGAGATTGTAGCGCACCAGACGCCGGCTGGGTCGTTGCCGTACTTGTCTAAGAACAGGTTTGCAACCACTCCACGGAAGAACGTTTCCTCAGCAAGACCTATAAGAAGCACCGTCAGAACGAATACTACCATCTGCCACACAGGATTGAACTCCACCTCATCCATCATTGCTATCTCTGCAATGTATATCACAAGCGAATAGAGTGAGATTACTATGAAGTACCCGGAAGAAAGGAAGCCGCTACCAAGGCTTTTGCCGTTCTCGTTCCAGATCCAGCCGTAGCCCATCAGAGCTGCGAAGCCGATTCCTATCAGTGAAGTGAAGCACTCAACAGTTCCCTGATAGACATAATCGCCGTTAGTAAGGAAGAAGCCCGGTCCGAAATATGAAAGCAGGATTGCCGGCAGCCAGAGCGCTACTATAAACACTACTACAGTGACAACACTACATAGCAAAGGGTGCTTACTTGCGGTTGTTCTCATTTCTTTTCTCCTTTTTCGGTGCAATAGTCTCACGACAGGTCACTTATTGACTGCTCAATCTTTGCAAGCTTCTCTTTGGCACGCTCAAGCTTTTCCTTCTCGGTTTCGACGAGCTGCTGTGGAGCCTTCTTCAGGAAGCCTTCATTGTTCAGCTTGCCGGAAATTATCGAGATGTCCTTTTCGGCAGACGCTTTCTCACGGTTAAGCCTTGCAAGCTCCTTGTCTCTGTCGATTATCTCACTAAGTGGGATAAAGAGTCTTGCCTGGTCAGTAACAGCTGTTACACAGCCTTCCTTTTCAACCTTTTCCATTATCTCAACGGATGAAGCGGAAGCTAAACGTTCAAAGAACATTATACCCTTTTCGAATATCTCAGCGTGTGACGTTTCGATGAAAAGCTCGGCTTTTTTCGACGGTGGGACGTTCATACCGCTGCGCAGGTTTCTTATAGCCTTGATAGCTCCGATAATTTTCTCGAAGTCATACTCTTCCTCAGGATAACTGAGAGCCTCTTCATATACGGGGTAGCTCTCGAGCATCAGAGGAGTTCCGCCCTTGAGGTTCTGCCAGATTTCTTCTGTGATAAACGGCATGAACGGGTGAAGAAGCTTCAGGATTCTGATCATTGCCCAGACCAAGACCTTCTGCGCTGACTCTGCGGTTTCACCGCCAGCTAAGATTCTCGGCTTGGTGAGCTCGATATACCAGTCACAGAATACATCCCAGATGAAGTCATAGAGCTTTGAAGCAGCAACTCCGAGCTCGAACTTGTCGATACTCTCGCCTACTTCTTTTGCGAGGGTGTTGAGCTTTGAAACCACCCACTTGTCCTCAAGAGTAAGGGTTTCAGGAAGCTCGCCGGTTATATCCATATCCTCAGGGAGGTTCATCATGATATATCTTGTAGCGTTCCAGAGCTTATTCGCAAAGTTACGTGAGGCTTTGACCTTTTCGTCGGAATATCTCATGTCGTTTCCGGGAGAGTTTCCGGAGGCGAGCATAAATCTAAGTGCATCGGCACCATACTGGTCGATGATCTCGAGCGGATCGATACCGTTTCCTAAAGACTTCGACATCTTTCTGCCCTGGGAGTCTCTGACTAAACCGTGGATGAAGACGGTGTCGAACGGCTTTTCATGCATATGCTCCATTCCGGCAACAATCATTCTTGAAACCCAGAAGGTTATGATGTCATAGCCGGTAACCATTGTCGAAGTGGGATAAAAATACTTGAGGTCTTCAGTTTCGTCGGGCCAGCCAAGAGTGGAGAACGGCCATAAAGCCGAACTGAACCATGTGTCGAGCGTGTCGGGATCCTGACGCATCGGCTTGCCACAGTGCGGGCAGACTGCTGAATCTTCCTTCGTTACTACCATCTCGCCGCAATCATCGCAGTAGAATGCAGGGATTCTGTGTCCCCACCAGAGCTGGCGGGAGATGCACCAGTCACGGATGTCTTCCATCCAGTTGAAGTAGTTCTTCTCGAATCTTTCTGGAACGAACTTGATGCCGCCGTTTCTGACAACTTCGATTGCAGGCTTTGCAAGATCCGCCATCTTTACAAACCACTGCAGCGATACTCTCGGCTCGATTGTTGTTCCGCAGCGGTAGCAGGTGCCGACGTTGTGCTCATGCTCCTCGACGGAGACGAGATAGCCTCCGGCTTCGAGGTCTTCGACTATTGCCTTTCTTGCCTCGAATCTGTCCATTCCGGCATACTTCGGGTAATCATCTACTATCCTGGCATCGTCGGTCATGACGTTGATTACCGGCAGATTGTGACGCTGTCCGACTTCGAAGTCGTTCGGGTCGTGAGCAGGAGTGATCTTGACAACGCCGGTTCCGAATTCCATGTCGACATATGAATCTGCAACAACTGGAATAACTCTTCCGACAAGAGGAAGCGTTACAGTCTTTCCGACATAGTCTTTATATCTTTCATCCTTCGGGTTTACTGCCACTGCAGTATCGCCGAGGAGGGTTTCAGGTCTTGTTGTGGCTAATTCAAGCCAGCCTGAGCCGTCGGTCAGCGGGTATCTTAAGTGCCAGAAGCGTCCAGCCTGGTCTTCATACTCAACCTCTGCATTGGAAATGGAGGTCATGCAGTGAGGGCACCAGTTGATGATTCTCTCGCCTCTGTAGATAAGCCCTTTTTCGTAGTACTTGACGAAAACTTCTTTTACAGCCTTTGAACAGCCCTCATCAAGGGTGAATCTTTCACGTGACCAGTCGCAGGAGGAGCCTAATTTCTTCAGCTGCTCTATGATTCTGCCGCCATACTTTTCCTTCCACGCCCATGCACGCTTGAGGAAGCCATCTCTACCGAGGTCATCCTTTGTCAAGCCTTCCTTGCGCATCGATTCAACTATCTTTGCTTCTGTAGCTATAGAAGCATGGTCGGTGCCGGGAACCCAGAGTGTGGCATAGCCGGACATTCTCTTATACCTTACAAGAATATCCTGGAGGGTGTTGTCAAGAGCGTGTCCCATGTGGAGCTGACCGGTTATGTTCGGCGGAGGGATAACGATGGTATAATGCTGCTTTTCAGGATTAATATGAGCCTTGAAGCAGTCGCTGTCGATCCAATACTGATAGATTTTGTCTTCAACAGCCTTCGGCTCATAGAGCTTGGACATTTCCTTTTTCATTTTGGATGAACCTTTCCTTATAAATTCCGCAGAATAAAAAATCGCCTCAAGAAGATCTTGAGACGAGATAACCCGCGGTACCACTCAAATTGCAGAAAAAGCTTTTCTGCCTCTTAATGCGGATAACGTTCGCCAGACGGACGGATTCTACTTGGGTCTTCCCTTTCTTTCCGTCGGCTCGGAAGCTACCGGCTAAGGATTATTCTTGACAGCTCGCACCAACCGCTGTCTCTCTTGAAGAAACTTACCCTTACCGCTCTTCGTCAAAGCCATTACTCTTCGTATGATAGCACAGTTATGAAAGTTTGTCAAGCATAAAAAATGGCTGACAGGGTCAAAACCTGCCAGCCTTGAAAAATCACGCTGTTTTTTTGCCTATATTTACTATCCGCACTATGACGGGGCTCAGAATCACGTTGAAGAGAAGCTCGAAGAGGAAGTTGCCTCCTGCAAGTCCCAGGAACATGTACGTAACCGCATCGGCATATCCGAATGCAGATGCCCATGCTGCCACTGTGTCATAGAAGAAGAGGAAGCAACCGATAAGGAAGATTCCTGTGTTGACAACCGGGCAGACAACTGCCGCAGCAACAGTTGCGACGTATTTACTTCCCTTGAAATTAAGCTTGTTGACAAGGCTGAATACCAAGCCTGCTACAAGTCCTGCGCATGTACCCTTGAGTATAACAGTGACTATCGTTCCTAAGACATCTACAGATAAGAACGCAGAAGCGTCTCCCGAAATGAGAACGACAACGCTGAACACGAATCCAAGCCATGCTCCCGCCCAAGGTCCACAAAGTGCTGCACCGACTACTATCGGGACGAGTACCAGCGAGATTGAGAACACTCCGAAGTGAATGAATGAGCCAAGTAGCTGCAGAACTACAACTATGGCTGTCAGCATTCCAAGAATTGTGAGTTGACGGATTTTTGCGGAATTTGTTTTTTGCATATTATCTACTCCTGACTGATTTCCGGAACCAACCGGTAAATCGCCGTTATTTAAACTCACGGAAGCAGATGATCTTATTCTTAGCAGTTTTTCTGATAGATGGCATAAAGTCCATCCAGAAGGAGTCCGCCATCAAGGGTTATTCCCTCAGTTTTGCAGTAGGGAACGATGCTTGATGCCAAGCCGCCGGTTGCTATAACCCTGGCGTCACTTCCTAACACTGAACGGTATCTTTCGATCATTCCGTCCATCATAGAAGCGTTGCCGAGTATTACTCCCGAACGCATAGAGCCTGCTGTGTCTGCGCCGATGACATCAATGTTGCCTGAATCAGGATTTATATCCTGAAGCTGGGCTGCTGATGAAGAAAGTGCTTTCAGCGAGACGTTTACGCCGGGGATAATCGAGCCTCCAAGGAAGCTGCCGCTGCGGTCAATTCCGGAAATAGTAGTTGCAGTTCCGAAATCGAAGATTATAAGCGGCGGAGCATACTTTAAGAGCGCTCCGACTGCGCCACAGACAAGGTCTGCGCCGAGGCTTGCGGGATTTCCGATTTTTATGTTCAGACCGGTTTTGATACCTGCGCCGACTACTACTGCATCAACCTGGAAAAGCCTTTTTACAGCGTTTTTGAGGGTGGTTGTGAGCTGAGGAACGACTGTTGAAACAGCTGCACCAGTTATTTCCGTCTTATCGACTCCGTAAAGACGCAAAATGTCACCAAAAGCTACAGCGTACTGATCCTCAGTTTTAGAGGCTTCAGTCGCCACTCTTGAAGTGAATATGAGCTTTCCGTGTGAGTCAAATACGCCGAGGACTATATTTGTATTTCCGGCATCAACAGTAAAAACCATAATCATTCTCCCGTGTGAGTTTATAGATATATTTTATTCGTTTTTGATTCAAAATGCAATAGCCCGAGCTAAATTTTGTGTGCAGTTACATATTTAAGCCGAAGTGCAGTTTATGAGTTGTGAAAATTTCTGTTGCAGTCGGCGAAGAAAAATCGTATAATTGGTGTATAAAAACTGAGTCTGGAGCGCATTATGTTAGATATAAACAAATTTCTTTCTCTTGAATCCTATCTTGATGTCCTTAGAAGAAGCGATGAGCCCATCTTCATATATGGAATGGGTGACGGATGCCTGAAGCTTCTTAAGATATTTGATGAGTACCATATCCCCTGTTCCGGCATATTTGCGAGTGATGAATTTGTCAGGGACAAGATTTTTGAGGGGCACAAAATCCGCAGTCTCTCAGAAATTGAGAGCCAGGTAGAAAAATTCACAATAGTACTTGCTTTCGGAGCCGGTTACAAAGAGCTGAGAGACAAAATTGACATGATTGAAAAGAAGCATCGGCTCTTTGTCCCAGACATGCCGGTTATCGGCGACGGGCTTTTCACAAAAGATTATCTGAAAGATAACTTTGACAAGCTTTCAGAAGTGTATGAGCTACTGTGTGATGAGCACTCAAAGCTTTGCTATGAGAAGCTTATCGAGTACAAGATTACAGGATGTCTTGAGCCGTTGCGAGCCTGCGAGAGTTCGCCGAGTGAAAATATACTTAATCTTGGAAGCGATGAAGTCTATGTTGACTTGGGCGCATATACTGGCGACACTGTTGCGGATTTCTTAAGAGCTACTGGTGGGAAATATCAGAGAATTTATGCGGTTGAGCCGAATGGCAGGAATTTCAGAAAGCTAAGTGAGAACACCTCTTCCCTTTCGAATGTCACACTCATTAACGCTGCTATTGGAAGTGAAGATGGCGTTACCCGTGTTCTCAAGGGTGGCGGAAGAATGATAAGAAGAAGCGACAGCGGCATCGAGACAGAAGTCAGAAGTGTCGACAGCATTCTCTCCGGTTCTGAGTGCAGCTATATCAAAATGGATATTGAGGGTGAAGAAAAGGCAGCACTTCTTGGCGCCAAAGAGACTATCAGTAAGTTTTCGCCGAAGCTGAACATTGCGGTATATCACAGAGTCGGAGATTTGTTTAAACTGCCGCTGATGGTCCATGAAATGAATCCGGGCTACAGGCTGTATATCCGGCACTATCCTTATTATCCCGCCTGGGACACAAACTTATTTTGCCTGAACTGATTTGTAACAGATAGGCGGAGTTTGTAACCGAGTTGTCACCATTTGTAATCGTCCTGTTCTTGAATCTCCGAGAAAATGTGCTAAAATAGAAGCATAGAAACGAGATACAAAAACCTCCGGGACGTTACGATTCAAAACGGGTCCGGGAAAGAAGATTTTCCTGGATGAAGCGTAAACGGTCCGATCTATATTATAAACTTCGCAGTTACTCTTTTTCCTCCATCCAAAATATAGATAAGCAACAAAGGGATTTCTACCATCAGTGTAGATAATCCCTTTGGCTTATTATATCGATTTGCCGGATATGCGAATATTAGTATTCCCGGAACGTCTCAGCAGCTTTTCCGTGGTCAGCCCACATTACAAGAAGCGTTCCGTCGCCAGCTGAAACTGTGATAGGCTTTCCTACAGAATGATTGCTGACTCCTATCGGGAAGCTTGAAGAGATTTCACCGTCGTGCATCTCATAGAAGCCGCCGGTGATTGAGACTCCGTGAGAAGTTCCGCCAAGAGAGAACACAGAGAAGATTCCAGTTGGTTTAATGCTCAGTTCTCCCCTGATGACGGTCATGACCATTTCAGGGCTATAGAGATAGCCGCATGAGCCGTGCTCAGCGATATAGGAAAGAATCTGGATATTGGCAATGGTGTGATCAAATCTTCCGCCAGTCCCGCCATAGATATGGATTTCACCGAAACCGTGCTCGAGGCAATATCTGACTGCAAAAACGGAATCGGTATCATCCTTTTCAACGGGAAGCTTTATAATTTCGCCTCTATCAGGCTCTTCTGAAGAATCGAAATCCCCTATTACCAGGTCAGGTTTGATGCCGAGGGTGTTTAAATACCTCATCCCACCGTCAGCAGCGATTACAAAGTCGCCCGGCTCAGGAACAGCCCTCATCGGGACAGATTCACCAGCGCCGAAGATGAAAGCACGTGACATTATGCGTTTTCTACCTTGAAGAGCTTCGGTGCGAACTTCTTGAGAAGAACCAGAACTACAACGCAGATAATGATGTCAGGAAGCATGTAGGCACCATTATAGAGGAAGCTGTAAACTGCTGTGCCCATTCCGTCGGGAGCATATCCGCCCCAGATGAGAACTCCGGAAAGAAAGCTGCAGACGAACCTGAACACTCCAACAAATACGGTTCCTACTCCTACGCCGACGAGCTGGTTCTTTAAAGGCTTCGCAAATACAAGTGCAAGACCTAAGACGGTGAACGCTACGAGGTAGTCAAGGAGAATGCAGCCAACCTGGCTGAGAAGAGTGGTGCAATAGAGAACGTTTTCGAATCCGATGATCATCTGAAGTAAGCTGTGTACAAGACCGGTGAAGCAGCCCCACTTTGGTCCGTTACGAAGTCCCATAAGGATAAGAGGAATCATCTCAAATGTAATTGAACCACCGTATGGAAGGTTAAAGAGCTTGATGTAGGAGAGGATGGTAGCAAGAGCTATCATGAGAGCTCCTTCGACTAAAATTCTGGTTTTACTTGAGGATTTCATCTTTTATAATCCCTTTCAATATGTATTTAAAACATCGCCCGGTTGAGAAGATTCCAACAAAAAAGCTCCGTCATGACGGAGCAAACAAGCATTTACTCTGAGCCTGGTGGCAACTTGTGCACGCTTCGCTCAGAAGCTATTCGCCCTACGTCGGCATTATCCGAATCAGGTTATGGGTCGGAGCAAAAGGTGCTCCCTCTCAGCCTGCCTCATGCAAGCTCCCCTGTTTTATTGGTATGATATTACCACATTAAGCCGCATTTGTCAAGAGGCTATCTGCATATTTTGCGAATATTTGCGTAGGAAGCTTTTACTTGACATGAAGTGTACTTTCGACTATAATAGATACAATTAGCAGAACAGTATTTACGACAATGAATTGAAGGCAATTATACATGAATCTTGACTTTATGAAGGAATTTCACGAATACGCAAACGTGAAGACGGTAGGAATCCCAAGAGCTCTGCACTATTACAGGTACGGGCGTCTCTGGCTCGAATTCTTCAAAGCCTTGGGAATCGAATGCGTAGTGAGTGAACCGACAACAAAAGAAATTCTGACAAACGGCATCAACCGCTCAATCGACGAGGCTTGCTATTCACTCAAGGTCTATCTTGGACATGTCGACAGCCTTATAGGAAAGTGTGACGCTATCTTCGTCCCGAGAATAGCCGGATTCAAACTGAGAGAGAAATTCTGCACCAGATTTGAATCCTTATATGACGTTGTTTCGACCATCTTCGCCGACAGGGGGATAAAGGTTGTCACCCTTTCTCACGACTGGCGTTCGGAGCACGACATTGAAGAGGACTATATCGAACTCGGCATCAAACTGGGCAAGTCAAAGAAAGAAGCGAAAAAAGCCTACTCCCAGGCGGTTAAGGCTTCACAGCAGGCGTCTCAGGCAGAGGCTAAAGAGCAGCGGCGGCTTGCAGTATCGGACGGCGGCTTCAAGCTTCTGATTGCGGCTCACCCGTATATAGCGCATGATCCTTATATAGGTGGTCAGGTCGAGAGCTATCTTAATAACCTCGGCTGTAAGGTTTTGTTTGTTGACAGAGCCAATACCCGTGCGGCTGTTAAGAGAAGCCAGACCATCGTCCACACACTGCCATGGATTGAGAGCCGTGAAATTTTAGGCACAATCGATTTGTACAAAAACAAGCTTGACGGAATTATCCTCATGAGCGCATACCCGTGCTGCCCCGACTCTATGGCTAACGAGTATATTCTCAGAATGGTCAAGGATATTCCTATCTTGCAGGTAACAATGGATGTTCAGGACGGCACGGCGGGTCTTGAAACAAGGCTTGAGAGCTTCGTGGACATTATTAAATTCAGGGAAAGCGGCGGCTATGGCAAATAAGAATAAAAAGAATAAAACAGCTATTAAAGGCAGTGCAAGAAAAGTGGCGTTCCCGACATTCGGCAACTACAACCTCCCGTTCAAATACTTTATTGAACAGGCTATAGGAGCAGAATGTATTCTTCCTGCCGCACATACAAAAAAGACCGTTCACTTCGGCGAGCTTAACAGTCCTGACTTCGTTTGCACGCCCTTCAAGCATACTCTTGGAAGTATGATTGAGCTTCTGGAGCTCGGTGCGGATACCCTTGTTATGAGTGGTGGACCGTGCAGACTCGGATTCTATGGGGAGCTTCAAAAGAAGATTCTCGAAGACATGGGCTATGAGTTCACGATGATTGATCTTGAATGGTACAAAGATGCAAAGAAGAGCGAATGGCTCAAGGCAATAAAATCTGTCAATCCAAACGTGAATGTCCCTCAGCTTCTGTTTGAGGTGACGAATACCATGAAGATGATAAAGTACATCGACGAGATAGAGGAGCTTTACCATGCGAATATGGGCTTTGAAGCGAACGAGGGCGCATATGACAGGATTTATCGGGATTTTCTCTTCGACATGAAGATGGCATCCTCCGGCAATGACATAAAGAATGCATATCGCAAGGCTAAAGTGGCTATGGATGACGAGCCTCTAAACAAGCCGGATATGCCTCTAAGAGTTGGCATTGTTGGCGAGTACTACACCATTATGGACAAATTCTCGAATCTGGATGTTGAGAACAAGCTCTGTCGGATGGGAATAGAAACTCACAGGCTGATGAATTTCTCTAATTACAACCTGAGCGGAATTGAACAGAAGCTGTTTCCTGCCGCCAAGAACTATATGAGATTCCAGATGGGTCCCACCAGTGCGTCTACCATCGCTGCAGCTGAAAAGTATGCAAAGCAAGGCTTCGATGGACTGGTTCACGTCAAGTGCTTCGGGTGCACTCCGGAGGTTGATGTCATGCCTCTTTTACAGAAGCTCTCGGCTGATTATCACATTCCCGTTTTGTATCTCAGCTACGACACGCAGACCTCTGACACCGGGCTTGACACCCGACTCGAGGCATTTTATGACATGATTTCACTTAAGAAGAAGGTACTGAAAAATTGAATAAGGCTAAAGCTTACATAGGAATTGACATTGGATCTATATCTACAAAAGGCGTAATTATAGACGAGTCGAAAAATATCATCGCATCATCATACTTATGGACTGAGGGAAACCCGGTTGGAGCCGTGAGAAACCTCTTAGGAGTTCTCAAGGAGCAGTTTGATGACGAGAAGTACACTATAGTTTCTTCCGGAACCACAGGAAGTGCAAGGCGTCTTATCGGCGCAATGATAGGAGCAGGAGTCGTCAAAAATGAGATCACTGCTCACGCAGTAGGAACCACCACAATCCATCCTGACGTAAGAACCATTTTTGAAATCGGCGGTCAGGACTCAAAGATTATTCTTGTTGAGAATGGAATTGCAGTTGACTACGCAATGAACACACTCTGTGCTGCCGGAACAGGAGCTTTCCTTTCGAGTCAGGCACACAGACTGGGAGTAGAGGTTGAGGAGTTCGGAGAGATTGCTCTCAAATCAAAGCATCCGACACCGATTGCAGCAAGATGCACAGTATTTGCGGAATCGGACCTTGTACATAAGATTCAGATGGGTCATTCACGTGAAGATATAATCGCTGGTCTTTGCCATGCTGTTGCTTCGAACTATCTCAATAACGTCGCTAAGGGCAAGAAAATTGTCTCCCCTATTGTTTTCCAGGGCGGTGTCAGCAAGAACCAGGGTGTTGTAAAGGCATTCTCGGACGAGCTCGGAGTTCCGGTTGCTGTCGATGAAAACGGG
The DNA here is from genome assembly GCA_021200565.1 of Oscillospiraceae bacterium. Lineage (GTDB taxonomy): Bacteria > Bacillota > Clostridia > Oscillospirales > Ruminococcaceae > Faeciplasma. The sequence goes on along the minus strand of JAJQGJ010000006.1, from coordinate 24,374 downwards.
CATCTTATGGGTGCGTTCGGTTCAGCTATCCTTGCAATGGAATCGAGAAAGGAAGCACCGTTTACGTTTGATGTCGGCGAGATGGATTTCGTCACGAAGGAAGTCACCTGTGGAAAGTGCTCGAACCACTGCGAGATTATCTGCGTCTCAAGAGACGGTGCTCTCATAGATTCCTGGGGCAACCGCTGCGAAAAGGGCGAAATCAAGACCCACGCCAGGAAATAAGAAAAATCAGCAAAAATATTCTTACGAGAGGAGTGTTTACTTAAATGAAAAAGAAGCTCTCAATAATGATCTGTCTGGTGTTCACGTTTGTAATGCTGACATGTAGCGTTTCTGCTGTCACGTTCACGCCTGACTTTGAGGTGTATTCGGAAGCGGCATATCTTGTAAGCCTCGATACCGGAGACGTCGTATATTCAAAGAACGCCGACGAGCAGCTTGTGCCGGCATCGCTCACAAAGATTATGACAGCTGTTATACTTCTTGAACAGTTTGAGGATGACATCTCCGCTCTCTCGACAACATATGTCTGCGGAACGTCAGCTTGCTTCGACGAGCTCTATCTCACTGGCTGTTCTACTGCCGATATTCAGATAGGTGAAATGGTTTCATATAAGGACTTGCTATATGCTCTGATGCTCAGGTCTGCATGCGAGGCGGCAAATATAATCGCCTATAACGTTGCCGGAAGCCTTGAGGATTTCGCAGAAATGATGAACGACAAGGCTAAAGAATTGGGCTGCGAAAACACCCACTTCACTAACGCTCATGGGCTTTTTGTCGACAACCACTACACCACCGCTCACGACATGGCTATCATCACTCAGTATGCGATGACGCTGCCGATGTTCACTGAAATATCGTGCGCCGAAAGCTACACTATGGAGGCTACAGCATATCACGAGGAGCGCACCATCGTCCACACAAATTACATGATGTCAAAGACTAACGGCGGAGACTATTACTATGAGTATGTCAAGGGAATCAAGACAGGTACTCTTGATGAAGCCGGACGATGCTTGGTTTCTCTTGCCTACAAGGACGGATACAGCTACCTTCTGGTCACATTGGGTGCGCCGATGTATGATGACGCTGGAAACACCGTCTACTACAACTTCATTGACCACAAAAATATCTACGAATGGGCATTTAAAAACCTCGCCTATACGGATATAATCAACGGAACTGAGGAAACGGCTGAGGTTGCAGTTGAGTATGGTGACGGTCAGGACTATGTCATTGTTGTTCCTGCTGAATCGTTTTCGATGATATGGAATACAAACATCTCGACAAGCTCAATCCATGAAGTGATAACACTGAGCTCAGATGTCGTTGCCCCGGTAAGTGCCGGGGACGTTCTGGGAACTCTTGAGCTACAGTATGGCGGCGAAACACTTGCTGTTATTGACCTCGTTTCGGCTACAGACCTTGCTCGCTCTGAAAGTGCAGAAACGCTCGCCATCATGCAGAGCTTTATTGGCTCCGACCAGTTCTACAAAGCGGCAATGTACAGTGCGATATTTTTTCTTGTCTATACTGTTCTGATTATAGTACTGAAGATAATCGTACACAGGGTAAACAAAAAACGTGTGAAGGTTTATGCGACTCCCAAGCGCACGTCCTCAAAAAAGAAATGGTAATATGTACGGCTGAGTAGTAAAAGCTCAGCCGTTTATTTTTATGCTTTTTCTCCATCAAGATATGCTTCGGCATCTATAAGAGACTTTTCTCTTGTTAGCTTGCCGTCCTGTAGCTTAAGTCCCAGAATATCTTCTGTAATTGCACGGTAATACCATGCAGCGGAACCGGTGTAGATTGACCAGCCGCCACGGGAGTAGCAGTTCTTGTTGGAATAAACATCGCCGCAGATATAGTAGGGCTCGGTTTTATATCGGGTGTAGCCGTCGTCTCGGGAGCGTAGAACCGGGTTCAATGCTTTCAGTATCTCAAAGCCTTCTTCACTGAGTCCTGCTTCTATGCATGCCATTCCAAGCCAGATTGCCGCATGAGTGTACTGACCGCCATTTTCACGTATACCTTCAGGATAGCTCGCTATATAGCCGACTTCAGCTCTTGCATCATCGCTGAATGGCGGATAAAAGAGCCTGATAACACCGTTTTCGATGTCACTGAGCCTGGAATATGCTTCCTTGAGCGCAGATTTCGTGAAATCCTTGTCAGGCAATTCTGCGAACTGCGCAAACGACTGTGAAAGCGAATCGAGCTTGCAAGAAACAGAGCTTTCGGAGCCAAGAACTGTTCCGGAATCGGAAAAGGCTCTTAAGAACCACTTCTCGTCTTTTCCACTGCTCATTATTGCAGATTCGATATTTTTCGCCTGTTCTGAGAGGCTATTCTCAGTTCTACAGTGCTTCGAAAAACGCTTTAGTACGAGTAAATAGAATTCGCTCAGCCAGACCGATTCGCCTGTTCCCTTTTCACCTAGGTTTGAGAAGCCATCGTTCCAGTCACCTGTGCCAATGAGAAGAAGCCCATGCTTGCCGATTTTTGAGCCGACATATTCTATAGCACGGATGCAGTGGTCATATATGCTTTCACGAAGCGATGTTCTGTAGACCTCGCCGCAGTGATCTCTTTCGCTGTCTGATAGCGTTATGCCGGCAGAGTATGCGACTTTTAGATCTAAGATTGAGCTGTCACCAGTCTTATCAATATACTCGCATACGGCGTAGGCAAGCCAGAGTGGGTCATCGGAGATTCTTGTGCGGATTCCCGTCCTCTTTCTGAGTGGCAGCTCATGCCACCAGTGCATCACATCGCCCTCTATAAACTGCGCTCCTGCTGCACGGATGATATGAACACGGCACGCGTAAGGATTTTCGAGAATTATACCGACTGCGTCCTGAAGCTGATCACGGAATCCATAAGCTCCTGATGACTGGTAGAAGCCGGTTCGGGCCCACATTCTGGCATGAAGCGCCTGATAGCGGAGCCAGCCATCGGAAAGGATTTGTAATCCACTCTCATGCGATTTAACCGTCAGCTTGTGCTCACGGGTGTCAGTCTGAACGTGGTAGTACTTTGGCATTAGTATTGCGGCTTTTTCTGCGTGAGCATATGACATATAAAAGTCTACAACGGTCTTGCCTTGGATGTCTACCGTGGCAGCCGCTATTGTGTCCTCACCCACTACGACGCTCTCAGCCCAGTCGCCGTTTAAGAAGGCTTCCCTGCTTGTCTGGAATCTGCAATCAAGTGATGACGTAATTGCCATAAAGCCACTAACCGGCGAAGCACAGTTCGAGATGAGGAGAGTGTTGCCTTTTTTCTCCGGCTTCAGAAGATATGATTTGGAGCGGTCACGTCCAATGCATGGCTCAGTGTAATAGGAAAGCTCGGCTGGCTGGTCTACAGAAATATTCACACGTATTCGCTTGCACATGCCTTTTTCGGAAACTCCGACTGTAACGCATCCACAAAAATGCTTTTCCTCGAAGTGGTACTCAGCGATATATGGCGCAAAGACAGCAGCTGAACCTCTTATGAGGTCGAAATATTCATTCCCAACGTGTAGAATCAGTTGCTCGCCGATGTTATCCCGGCTGGTGTCGTTGTCCCATGGCGTAAGCCGGAGCTCTCTTGAATTGTGAGCGTAGGTGAAGCCGAGAGATCCTTCAGACAAAAGCGTTCCGAACTGTCTCGATGACAAAACATGGCACCAAGGAAGTGGAGGCTTCTCGTTTATGATATACTTTCCAAGATGAAATCCTCCGCATGCGATTTCTTCCTTTACAGGCTGCTTTTTTGGCTTGACTTGCTTTATTCTGATTTTCGGGAGATGAGTTCCGGCTGAGGCTGTCTCTATCTCACCGTGAGAGATGTGGCAGGCGTTTGCTTTGAGAAGGGTGATGAGCTCTTCCCTGACTGCTGAGCGGTCTATCGGGAAGATTTCTGAATACAGAAGCCCTTCGCAGGAAAGCTCTCTTGCGACTTTTACAAGTGCGGTATAGTGTTCCCTTTCGTATCTGCCGGCGTCATCGAAGAGAACTGCCATCTGAGCTTTGATTCCAAGAAGCCTCAGATCACGGAAAGCGTGAATATAGACTGAAAGCTTGCCTGAATCCGTAATTTCATCAAAGCTATATAAGATAAGCGGCAATTCAGTTGACAGCGATAGCTCCCAGAGGGAATTAAGTGGGAGGATGTTTGCCGCCACAGCTTCCCTTCTTTCGGGTAGATTGCAGGGAGAAAGCAGCACATTTCCGGCAAGGATTTCAAGAAGCCTTGATGACGGTGAATTGTCACCATGGCAAGTCTCAGAGTGCCTTGCTCTGAGTTCAGCTGTCATGTTGATGAGCTCGTCATAGCTGTTGGCAGCGAGGATGAACATTTCGAGTGTTGCTTCTCCTGATGGAGGGAGCTTAACGGGAGTTTTTATGAATATACACGGGTCCGGTTCAGAGATAAGGCTGCTTGAAACGTTTCCGGCTCTTTCAAGGAAATCTTCGACTCCTCCAGGTCGTGTCAGCACGTCTTCCCTGTCAAAAGAAATTAGTCCCAATGAGTTGTCGATAAATCCTACCGCCATATATGGCTTCTCGGAGCTGTCGCAGTCGCTTCTTGTGACGGTAATGATCCTAAGATTCGGGTCGACATCAAGCCTTAAGAACATCTTAGCATAGGCTGGATGAGCACGTTCAGCTTCATCAAACATGAGAGATGGCTCGATATAAGTGCAAAGATAGACCTCTTTTTCGGTGTCGGAAGTGTTCTTCAGTATAAAAGTCCTCAGCTCACACGGGAATGTCTTATGAAGCGTTATTTTCATTTCGGCACTTGAATTGCGATAGACTGCGAAGCCATCGCCGAATTCACAGCTGCCGCCGGTGAAATAAGTTTTTTCTTCGCCAGAAATTATCCCAAAAAATGAGCCTTTCGGACGGTTTAGCACATCGTGAGTTGCTGAATAGACGTTTCTTCCACGATATATCGGGACTGAAATTCCGCTGTCGGTCAAAACAAGTGTATATTCGCCATTTCTGAGAAGCTTGATTCTGGGAGAAAAAGGCGAAATGTCGGAAAAGTGCTCAGATACCACTATCCTCTCTTCCTCCTGCTTCTGATGCTTTGGCTTGAGAACGGTGTCTTCATAGATATTTCGCTCGAGCTGAACCTTTTCATCCAGGAGTTCACTTGCGCCCATAACGTTTTTGTCACGCATGAATCTTTTCTGAAAAACGCCATTTTCGAGTACGTTTACCGCCGAAATAATACTCATTCCAACATGATGGGACATATAGCTTTTTACAATGCCATAATCAGCATCAGTGACAGTGAAATCAAGCGCTTCATAGAAGCCGTAGCGTGAATACATTCCGTACTTTTTGAGTGCGCCAAGATTGTCCATTCCGGAATCTCCCGAATAGCCAAGTGAGAGAAAGGTTGAATACGGCGAGACAACATAGTCACTTTCCAAACCACGTCTCAGACCTGTTTTCGGCACTCCATGAGCCATATATCTGTAGGAAAGGCTGCTGTCAAAGCTATAGTAGCCGCTTTCAGAAATGCCGTATGGTTTTGAAAGAGATCTAGCATATCTCTTCTGGCACCAGAGCGAATAGCGTAGGCTTTCATTCAGAAGAGAGCCCTCCGGGCTTTCAAGGAGTAGCTCCGGCATGAAATACTCGAACATTGTGCCGCTATAGGAGGCTGTTCCGGCGTAGAAGCCACAGCTGAGAGAAATTCTCGAAAGGCTGTACCAGTGACTCTTCGAAACCTGATGGGAGGCTATTGCGTAAAATGAGCCCAGACGTGCTTCGCTCATGAGAAAGTCATAACGGGAGCTGTCGGGTTCGCCGGTCTCAGGGTTTATTCCTATCGCCATAAGACCTCTGACTTCATCAAAGAAAACGGACAGATCGCAATCAGCAATTATCGTTTCTATTCGTGATATTGTTTCAGATAGCTCGAAGCAGCGGAAGGTGTACTCCTTCAAACCCTCTTTGAGTGCGACAAGTGAGCAGATGAAGTTGCCGCTGTCTACACTAGAAACGTAGGGATTCGGACAGAGCTTAAGGGTCTTTGTGTCGTACCAGTTATAGAGGTTGCCTTTGTATTTCTCCATTCGCTCAAGCGAGTCAAGAGTGCCGCTTATGCGCTTATACATAGTTTCAGTGCTTATGAGGCGGCGGTCACATGCCGCCAATACCGATAAAAGATACATTCCGATATTTGTCGGCGACGTTCTGTGACAGATCCGGTATACTGGTGAAAACTGGACATTGTCGGGAGGAAGACAATTCTCCGACTCGTTAACATAGTCAGAAAAGAAGCCCCACATGTCGGCTATCTGCGACGAAAGCTCACGCTGGCTTCTTTCGGAAAGACTCTTTTGCGAAGCTACTGTTCTGCGTGCTCCGAAGGCTAAAAGCACCGGCTGCAGTGCGAACAGGATTCCAAGGAATCTTACAATGTAGCTTTGCGAAAATACGAGAACCATTCCCAATATCCAGGACGGGAAAAAGAACGAAAAGCTGTCGCCGCTTACTCCATCAAATGTTGATGAAACTGTCCATTCAAGAAGACCACGCCCGGTTATCATCCGGATTATCGCTGTCAGCATTGCGCGGGCAGATTTGAGGGCAAAGGTCGGAAGAAGAATCAGCGAATATACAAGGGATGAGATATTCAGCGCAGCTCCGCTTACCATTGCGGAATAGAAACGGCGGGAGCTGATGCCCTGGTTCAGAAGTGTGCCGACAAGCCCAAGGAGGTTCGGAACTAAATACATCACTACTGCTGACAATGCTATTTTTCCGAATGCTTCGGGATAGAGGAAAAGTCCAAGAAGTAGCGTTGCAAAAACGTCTATAGGTAGAAACGAGCGTCTTAAATTCTCCCAAAGCTTTAGCTTTGAAAGAAGGTCAAATTTTCCTGAAAAGATAAACCGTAAATTCTGGATGTCTCCCCTTATCCAGCGATCAAGGCGTTTGAAATAGCTGACGGGATTTTTCGGGAAGCCCTCAGTGAAGATGACGTCGTGAGCATATGCGGTATTCATAAGCTCTCCCTCAAGTATGTCGTGAGACAGAACACGTTCGTGAGGGAGAAAGCTTGTGTGCTCAAGAAGCGAAGCTATGCTGATAAGACCCTTGCCGCAGAATGTTCCTCTGCCATAGACATCCTGCCAGAAATCCATGCTCTCAAGGTCATAGCCGGAAATTGAGCCTACGCCGCCCATCGCTCTTGAAAAGCCGGTTGACAGTGAATCTCCAAGACGGGTGACCATCCGGGGAGCTACTATGCCGTAGCAGCTGTTTGCCGGATGAAGAGCAATAGACAACAGCTCTGTCACTGAATCCATATATGGCTCGGTGTCGCTGTCGACACAGACGATATATTCGATTCCTGCTAAGCTGTTCACGTTTCCTATCGACTTATAGAAATCCTCCTCGCCGGTTTTCATGAATCTTGCAAGGTCTAAAATCGCTCCACGCTTTCTTTCATAGCCCATGAATTCATCCTGTGTTTCAGAGTAGGTTCGCTTTCTTATGATGCAGGAGAAGATGTCGCCGTTTTCACGGTTGAGGCGGTCAATCATCTCCTCAAGGCTTTCTGAAATAGCCTTGTCATCACCGGTTACGGGTGTGTGGGATGAGGAAAAGTCTGCTAAAAGGCATACTGAGATATTCGGCTGAGGGTTTGAAGCGTGGAGCTTAAGGAGCTTTCCAAAAAGGCTGTCGCTGTCATTTACGCTGGTAACTACCGCAGACATGACTATTGCGCACGGCGTGGTTCTGACTATATCCGAACTTGAGTCGAGGCGAGGAAGGCGGATTCTTGTCGCATGGCGCATGAGAATGTCATTGATCAGAGCTTTCACTGCGGCATAGGCAGGACAGATCAAAAACAGTGTTGTCCAGGGCTCGCCTATCCGGATGGTCAGTGCCAATGTGAACATGAAAGCTATCACTACTTCGAGAAGCTCAACTGTCAGGTCTGTTATGATTCTTGAGCGAGAGCATCTGTCAGGAAACCTGGCAGGCTTTGATGAATATACCCTCTCACGGTACTGCTTCTTTGTTTTGCGGTCACATTCAGGGTAGTATTCGTCTTTCGATAGCTCTATTGCGACAGGGTTTATAGTTTCATTTATCCGGTATTCGTCAATGGAGCTGATGCCGGAGAGCATAGCGACTGAATCTCTGAACTGTGAATCGGATTCATAGATTCTTTTAACCAATACATATGTGAGCTCAAATCTGAGGTTCTCTATATCGCATGGATTGATTACATTATCAGTGGCGTAGTCTCTTATCAGGAAAATTATCTCATCAGTTGACGGGATTCTTCCTTCGAAATGAGATATGAGAAATTCTGCAAGTGGCAGACCCGCTGTTATCTTTGAGCTTCGCTCGCAGCTCAGAAGATACAGGGCGGCATCGCTTATTATCCGATAATTGTCCGCAAAGAATATCTCGTCGTCAGTGTTGCAGCCATCAAGACAGAGCGCTTTATATCGCCTCCTGAAAACACCTCTCATCCTTCTTACATTGCCGAAATACTTTCCAAAGCTCATACGTTCACTATGATTCATATCCGTCGCCTTTCAAACAGTATTTTGAGATATTATTTGCGGCTGTTCGGAAAATATACCCAACCTCAGGTATTGCATTTTGAAGTGAAATGTGGTATACTGAATTCGCTTTATTGAATCACAACTCCAAGGAGACGATAATATGAAATATCTTGTTTTACTCTGCGACGGCATGGCGGATTACCCTGTCGAGGAGCTCGGCGGCGTTACGCCTATGGCAAAAGCGTACAAGCCTAATATGGACAAGCTCGCAAAAGCTTCCGAAATCGGACTTGTTAAGACTGTTGCCGACGGCTTGAAGCCAGGATCTGACGTTGCGAATCTTTCTGTTTTAGGATATGATCCGGCTATCTACTATTCGGGGCGTTCACCTCTCGAAGCTGGTTCTATCGGAATAGACATGTTACCTACCGACGTTTCGTTCAGATGCAACCTTGTAACCCTTTCTGATGAAGAAAAGTATGAAGACAAGACCATGGTTGACTACTGCTCTGGTGATATTTCAACAGCTGATGCAAAAATCCTGGTTGAATTCTTAAAAGAGAATTTTGACGATGATGAATTCACACTTTATGCTGGCGTCAGCTACCGCCACTGCCTGATTCAGAAGAACGGCACACTTGACGTCGGAACTCTCACTCCTCCGCATGACATTTCGGGAAGAGTTGTCGGAAGCTACTTGTCAACAAGTCCGAATGCTGAGAAGCTTATAAGTATGATGAAAAAGAGCTATGAGCTTCTTAAAAATCATCCTCTGAACCTTGAAAGAGTCAAGCAGGGCAAGAATCCGGCTAACTCGATGTGGTTCTGGGGCGAAGGCGTGAGAAAGCCCCTCGCTCAGTTCAAGGACAGGTACGGGCTCAAAGCCTCCATGATCTCAGCCGTCGACCTTCTCAAGGGCATCGGCAAATTCAGTGGAATGAATGTTGTCCACGTTGAGGGTGCAACAGGATATATCGACACCAATTTCGAGGGCAAGGCTCAGGCTTGCATTGATGAATTCGCCGCAGGACAGGACTTTGTATATATCCACGTTGAAGCCCCAGATGAGTGCGGACATCGTCACGAAATCGAGAATAAAGTCAAAGCTATTGAGCTCATTGATAAGAAGATTTTAGGTCCGGTTCTTGAAGCTCTTGAGGGATATGATGACTACAAAATTCTCATCATGCCTGACCATGCCACGCCGCTTGCTCTCAAGACCCACACCAACGACCCGATTCCCTATCTTATCTATCACAAAAACTCCCCCAAGTCCGGCGTTGACTGCCTCTGCGAGAAATCAGCTGAGGAAACAGGAAGATTTATTCCTATAGGGCATACGATTATGGATAGGTTTATCAAGGAAGACTGAGTATTTGCACACACAAAAAGCACCGCCAACTGACGGTGCTTTTAATTCTATTCCACAATATATTCAAACGCAATATCGCCTCTGACATACTCGTAATTGTCAAGCTTTATTTCTTTAAATCCAAGCTTTTCATATATATGGAGTGCAGGCTTTAGTTTGCTGTTGGAAATAAGGAAAAGCCGCTTTGCGCCGTGGTTTATTGCCCACTTCATAGAAGCCTCAAACACAGCGCTTCCCGCACCCTTATGTGGGATATTCTTGTTTGAGCAGAGCTTGCATATCTCCCATGTGTCGCCAAGCGGCATTGCCATGCAAGCCGCCAAAGGAATATCATTCTCCACAGCAAAGTGTATCATTGCTCCACATTTAAGCTCATCATCAATACTGTCAAAAGTTTCTCTGTCGTGTTCCTCCAAGAATCCGAAATTCGTTACAATCCAATCTGTATTAAAGTCAATAAAGGCTTGTCTGTAACGTTCTTCAAACTGAATAATTTCCATATCAGCATCCGCTCCTTCCGTAAACCGTCAAAATAGTTTCAAGCGACGAGAAAAGAATATCGCAATCCTCAGAATTGAGACTGGAGATTTGAGAGGATATTCTCTCGTTTGCAAGCTCAATAAGGTGATCCGTCTCAGAGTTGCCGAGAGCAGTCAGGGATAGAATCTCCGCCCTTTTGTCTCCGTCAAATTTTGACTTTTCAACTAGTCCTTTCTGAGCAAATTTTTTTATAATTCTGCTAAGATAGCTCTTATCAATATGAAGTTTTTTAACAATATCGCTTTGGGTACACTCGGCATGAGTTTTCAGCTCAAATAAGATTCTCGTTTCTGTAATCGAATAGGAGCTGCCTAAATACCCGGAATTCAAAAAGCCCATTTGTACAGTATAAAAGCGATTAAACTCCCTTATTTTCTGACATAGCTCGTTGCGATTATCCATGAATAAAGCCTCCATAAATTAGTTGACATTGTCCACTTATGAGTATAGCATACTTGGTGGACTTTGTCAACAATAAATTTGCGCATAAAGAAGCACCGCCTCGTGATGTGACGGTGCTTTACTTTTGTATAGATTAGTCTTCCCAAGTATCTTCCGGAAGAGATTTTAAGAACGCTGTGAGTTCATGAGCCATTTCTTCCTGCTCAGGGATACGGGGGTGTCCGGGAGTGGCTTGACCACAACGAGTGTAGGTGAAGTGGTATACCCTATTTTCTTCGCCACCGAGGCGGTTCTTTATCTCCTCTAAGGCTTCGTCCCATGCGGGATCGTGCATCAGGACGGTAAGAGCTAAGATTACAGTTGCGTGATTGGTGTGGGAGCGGGTGTCCTTGATTATCTCGATATAACGCTTCATCCACTTCTCACGGTATTCGGGATCGTGAATGCAACCATTATGCGGGTGATCGTCGTTCTGACCGACAGCATAGACTATAACATGCGGGACGAATTTTGAGAAGTCCCACTGTGTTCTCGGAGGCATCGAGCAATATCTCGTCTTATCATAGCAGGATTCAAGCCCCAACGCCGGATCTTCGAAATAGCCGGTGCCGTCGAAGATAGCTATGCCGCCCTGGGCGGTGTTATAAACCTCTGCAGGGAGAAGACGAGCGGTCATAAGAGAGTAGCTATGCCAGGAGTTGTCATAAACGCCGTCGTGGTTTTCGGGATCACATTGTCCGACATAGTCAACAGCATCGACAACCGAACCGGCAGTTACTGAGTCGCCATAGAACTCGATACGCTTTCTGGGCTTGGGAATCGGCTCCAAGATTTCATCGTCATCCGGGATCACGAAGCCTTTAAGCTTGAAGTAGTGCCCTTCCATTCTCTTATAGAGAACGCAGTCATGGCGTGTGTTTTCGAGCCCGGAAGCAAGCAAGACTTCTGCTTCGCCGTCGGGAATTGAAATGCACTTCTCTTCCCCGTCAATTACGAAGCCAATGAATCTGCCGTACCAGTATTTCAAGTTCTCGATTACTGCTGAGATTTCAGTGCCCCTGAATGAGAAGCTCAAGTAGCTTCCTGTCCAGCAGAAGACTGCTGAATCCGGCTCGGAAAAGTCGATTCTGCCGGAATAGTTGAATTTGTCACCTGTGGGCTTGATATGCTTCATGCTGCTTCCTCCGTATCTGTGTATGTGCTCTCGACCATGCGGTCAAGGGTCTTGATTTCATCAAATGCTTCTATGATTTCCATGTCGTAGAACTCGCAGCTGCTGCGGTCATAGTGGGTGCCGGTGGTGTCCCAGAGAACCGGGCACATGCCTCTTATGTAGGCAGCTTCGCAGACAGAAGTTATATAATTTCTTATCTGATCTGGCATCTTGTTTGAAGTCGTGCATCCGTACTCACCGATTATAACTGGGATTCCGTTTGCGACATAGGTGTCATAAAGAAGATCCATTATCGAATCGAGATAAGCATAGTCGTCATCTGTTCCCCAGGTTGTCTCAGCCTTGCCCCACGAAGCGTCTTCATCAATTACGGCGAAGGTCGATGGTGCGTAATAGTGAACCGAAATAGCATATCTGTTGGACGGGTCATCGGGAAGAACAAACAGCTCGTCGCACGTAAGCTCAGGGTCGGTGGCATAACCTGCTATCAGGAGATGCCGGAGCTCATTATTGCCGCCGGAAGCACGGACTATGTCGACGAACTTCTGATTGATTTCGCCAAGGAGCGCAAATGCTTCTTCTTTGCCTTCATCCGACCAGCTATAACGATCCCATATGTCATCCCAGCAGCCCTCTTCGTTGAGGGATTCAAACATCAGGTCTAAAGAGTAGTCTTTGAACGCCTCTGAGAGCTGAGTCCAGATGCTTTCATACTTCTCCATGCACTCATCCTTGTCGGTTGAGAAGCCATCCCACCAGCCTCCGTCCCAATGGATGTTGACGATGCATTTCATTCCGGAGTCCAGAATCCAGTCAATTATTTCCTGCACTCTTGCAAGATAGTCTTCATTGATTGTGTAATCCTCAGCCATCATATTCGACCAGGCGACGGGAACACGGATGACACCGAAGCCCATGTCGGCATAGCCCTGGATGATTCTTTCAGTTATAACCGGGCTTCCCCACGCTGTCTCATATTCACGGACAGTGGTCTTTGTGAAGCCGGAGCACTCCATTGTGTTGCCTAAGTTGATTCCCAAGCCCATACTGAGAACGAAATCCATTGTGCTCATGTCTTCAGGCGTTGAGCTGGTTGAACCGCTCGAGCATCCGGCAAACACAGTCAGCATCAGAACTGCCGCTGTCAGGATACATATTACTTTTTTGAATTTCACCTATAATACCTCCACATAGTGTTCTGTACTATCAAGTATACAGCATAGCGCACACTTTTTCAAGAATTTCTGAAAATTTTATTTGCATTTTTGCCGGGATTGTGCTATACTCTTCTGATAACTTTATAAGGAGGACAAAAAATGAAGTTACTTTTATTTGATTTGGACGGCACATTACTTCACCACGACAAAACCTTGTCGGAAAGAACTATAAAGACTCTTGAACGCTGCCGTGAACATGGTTACATACTTGGAATCGCCACCGCCAGAGGCGAATACAGCATCGGAAAATTCATTGACGCCTTTAAGCCACAGGTCGTTATCTCAAACAGTGGCGCACAGGTAAGAGCCTACGGTGAGAAGGTCTATGCAGCATCCTTCCCTGTTTCCGAGACAAGACGAATTCTGGGGCTTATAAAAGAAATCTGCGGCGACAACAACATCATGGTTGACACCGACGGCAGAGAATATCGAAACTTTATCTACACCGGTGACCGCCTCGGCTGGGACTGGGGCGAGATAGTCATCGACGACTTCAGTGACTTCAACGTCGAAGCCCTCAAAATTTGCACTGAAATCCCCGACCCCGAGGTCGCCCAGCGGATGATAAACGCCATCCCTGAATACTACTGCGGCAGATACTCCGACGGCTTCTGGCACGAGATCGGCAAAAAAGAAGTCACCAAAGCCTACGGCGTCGAAAAGCTCTGCGAAACTGGACTCTTTAGCTTAGAAGACATAACCGCATTCGGCGACGAATTCACCGACATTGGAATGCTAAAGCTCTGCGGCACCGGCGTCGCCATGGGCAATGCGATTCCTGAGACAAAGGAAGCGGCGGATATTGTCATTGGGACGAATGAAGAGGATGGAGTGGCGGAATATCTCGAAACACTGTTAGCATAAATAAAAAGCGAGGTTGTGCCTCGCTTTTTCTTATTCTTCTGTTTCAGATTGATCCTCTGTTTGTTCTATAAGTTCTGCTTGCTGATCCGTCTGTTCTTCAACCCGTTTATTTTTGTGAAGAGCCACTGGAATCTTTGCTACTCCGCTTTTCGTAGTTTCAATAGCGTTTGAAACCATCTGTTTTGCCTTTTCACTCCGCTCTGCACGCTTTTCGGATTTTTCGAGAGCAAGTAGCTCTTTGCGCTGTTCCTGCTCCGCCAAAATCCGCTTGCTCTCATCAATTACTTCCTGGGTTATGTATTTAACCTCCACGCTCGTACCGGGTTCAACCTTTTTGTTAGCATGAGGAATTGTCAGAATTACTTGTCCATCAAAATAATCGCAAAATTTAACGTCTGCTTCTTGGATCTTAGTTTCAACGAGATGATACCTAAGACCAGAAGCATTCAAAACCTCAACAGCTTCATTTACATTATACAGCATACCGGCATTACACAAATCAGGAATCTGTATCAAACTTCTTCTGTGTTCAATAACTACGCCAGCTTTATCACTGACATCATCAATTACAGGCTTAGACAGCTTATATACGCCTACAACAATGCCAGCTATTCCAGTAGCCAAAACCGTAACTGCTTTCATCAAATCTTCAAGATTATCAGAAGATTTATTATCGCTCATGGTTATCATCCCTTTCTTCTGAAAATATTGTATCACAAGATTTTGAGGTTGTAAAGCGATTTTTCAATGAAATACAAAAAGAGCGGTGGTGCCGCTCTTTTTTTGTTACTGTGGTTGAGGATCGAAATAGGTCCCGTACTTCTTTCCAAAGTAATCCATGGCGTACATGTATTTAGCCTCTTTTTGCAACCTTTCGACTGCATATGCTGATAGTGCCGAATTCTCATCTACGCTTCCTAATGCTGCTTTAAATTCGTCATCGCTTTTAATACTGTCATTACATAAGTATGTGATACTTTGATCTATAGATTCTAGTATCTGTTCTCGAACATAATAATTTTCCTGAATGGCATTATATATAATATACTGGCTTGACTGAATCTGTGTGAGATTGTATCGAATCTTGTCAAGCTGAACAATAATACAATCCATTCTGATTTCCGTCTCAAGAATATTGTAGGCGCCATCATATCCATCAAGTATTGTACAACGTCCCGAGTTTATGTATCCGTATATCGAACACATCATTGCGAAATTTCGATACTTGGGGACTATATTTCCGCATGAATAGAGCATATCTAGTATCTGCTTACTTTTATCGTTAGTTTTACGAAGAATGTCTAATTCATGAGACAAGACAGCTTTTTCTTGGAGCTCCTTATTTACTCTGGTTTTATCTTCTGCAATATTACGCTCATAATCTTCCAATCTATGCGGAAACCGTCGAGTTTCTTCTTTATATTCTTTTTTAGCTTTGAATACACTTGGAATTCCCAAAAAAACGGATATAAATAAGCCCATACCACCACAACATAAAAGAAATAGACCGGGAAGAAAGGCAAGTAAACTTACATCCATAACAAGTATGCCGCCATAAATAGTTAAACAGCTAAATACAACTCCAATCACAGTAAACAAGCCATAGACTCCTGCTGATGATTCTTTAAGATCTGGCTTTGTGTATATTTTTTCAACGCCTAAGCTTTCGGCTTTTTTCTCGATTTCAGAAATTAATTCATTCTGAAGATAGATATTTTTCTCCAAATCAACAACCATTCCCAAGTACTCTTTCAAATCATTTAGCTCCACAGTAGCGTCCTCCTCAATCATGTTCTACGCAATAAAAAATGCGCCCCAATAAGAGACGCACGAAAAAGTGGATCTCTCATTGTTGCCACACAATCCCAATTTCACAAACAGAAAACCGAGTAAGAGAAGATCACCTTTTACCAAAATAAAAGGCTTACTGTTTGTGATAAAATATTAGATTAAGTGGCACAATTATTGTAGCATACTTTTTTGGCTTTGTAAAGAGCTTTTAATGCAAAAAAAGAACGGTTTTGAAGCCGTTCTTTCGATTTAGGTTTAAGCTTCTTGGTGCTCATGCACCCTGCTCTCATGCTTTTCATAGTAGCCGATGAGGTTGCCGGTATCGTTTCTGAGGGCGACTATGTAGACGTCGGAGTCTTCGTTATCCCAGTTTTTTGTGTAGGTGTAGACTTTATTGAGGCTGGGGTCATTTAAGAACTTCTCGAAGACTGAAAGGATTATTTCTTTCGAATGGGCGTTGTGGCAGTCGAAGATTGAATTGCCGATGAGGTTTGCGCCACCTCGCTTGGCATAACGTTTCACGGCTGTCGGATTCATGTATACAATTATGTGGTTCACGTCGCAGATAACTATTGGTGAGTCATCGGCGTCGACTACTGCTTTGAAAAATTCGGTCATTGCTGTTCCTCCATGATTCGGTTTATTACTTATTGTAGCATACTTTTGTATGAGTATCAAGAGATTAAATGCAAAAAGAGCGGTTTTGATGCCGCTCTTCTCGCTTTCAGGAAGGTATTATATATTAGAAGGGATTTTCAACTGAGTAGTCTTCAAAGCTGATAAGTTCGCTTGCGCCAGTGGTGTCGACAGTCTCAGAATATGATTCTACAGTGATGGTGTAGGTGCTGTCGCCAGTGACGTAGACGGTGCCGTCGGAACTCAGGATGGTGACGGTGTTGCCGTCTTCGTCAACGATGGTGCCTTCACAATAGAGATTGGTTACTGTGCTGTAGTCGGTGACGATCCAGGTTGAAGTGGCGTCGATATAGACGTTGCACTCTCCATTGCCGCCGTTTCCGGCATTAGATTCGTCATCAACGAAGTAGCCGCTAAGGGTGCTTCCCTCGAGCATATAGAAGTCGAGGTTACTGATGCTGTCATAGATGACTGCGCCCTTCATCTCCTGGGAGATGGCTGTGAAGCTGCAGTCGGCACCGTTCGAACCAGTCGAGCCCCAGCCACGCTGGTTCGAGTTGCCGGTGCATTTGAGGAAGAATTCGGAATCATCTGCATAAGTTATGTCAACGGCGCTGATTAAGAATGTACTTTCGGTGTTGGTGGTGTAGAACATGCCGCCGTTATTCGCAGTGAGAGTGCCGCCTATCATCATGAAGCTGCCGTTGCCGACTTCTGAGTCGCCGGACATGCTCTGGTATACTATTACGTTCCAGGTGCAGTCGTTCTGGGAGCTGTCGAGCACGCTTCCGGTGAGGTCACAGTCGAAGAGCCTGATAGTGTTAAGACCTTCAATGCAGATGGCTTCGGAGGAATTCGCTGTGAGGGTTGCATTTGCCACAGTGATGTCTGCAGTGCTGTAGACAGCCGGTGAGCCGGTGCCGTTCGAGACATAGGTGCCGCCATCAACTACCATCGTTCCGCTTCCACGGTCACTTCTGATGGCAGCTGAAGATTCGCCGGAGGTACTGACAGTCAGATTCCAGGCGTAGAGAGTTCCGCCGCCGGCAACATGGATGCCGCCCGAGGTGTCCTGGTTGGTGGTAATGGTTGTGTCGCTGACATAGGCAACGCCGTCGCCATAAGCAAATACTCCCGCACCGCCTGCTGAATCGGAGGTGATGGTCGTGTTGACAATTCTTAGTGTGCCGTTAGTTACAAGCGCACTTGCACCGACGCCATAGAAGCTTGAATTGTCGCCGCCGGTGGAGTCGGAGGAGATTCTCGAAATAGTGCTGTCAGAGATGGTTACATCGCCTGAAGTCACCAGGACAGCGTTTTCATCAGAGCCGGTTGAGGTGTAGTCTATAGACGAATAGGTTCCATCTTCGGTGTAGGTTACGACTGCGTCATAGCTGTCGACGCCGGAGGATGAGCCGCCGCTCATGCCGCCGCCAGAGAGATTTCCCATTCCGGAGGATTCGCCGCCGACTACTATAGATGTGATTTCTCCACCATCATCAACTGTAAAAGTGAGGGTATCACCTGCTTCTATATCCGAAAGAGTCAGACTGTTGCCGTCCGTATCGGCGATAATCGATTCATCGGGAACGATGAGAGCGACTGTGAATGTGTTGTCGGAGCTCTCCGTGGGCTCCTCGGATAGATCGGCAAGCTGTTCGATTTCATAGTCACCTGTTGAGGACATGGGTTCTGGCTCACCATTGTCTCCGCCCTTGCCTTCTCCGTCGGGCTTATCGGGAACATCGCCGCCGTCGCCGTTTCCGCCGCCCTGACCATTGTCAGATGGCACATCGTCAGGCATATCGGACGGGACATCTCCGCCTTCAGCGTTCATGTCGCCCATGTCACCCATCTGCATATCAGAGCCGCCCATATTGCCCATCTGCATATCTCCGCCCATGCTCATCATATCAGAATTGCCGGATGAAAGCGCTACGGTTAGAGTTATCTCATAGCCAGAGACTTCCGTGACTGTTCCGGATAGAGTACAGGAAACCAGGAACGCAGCCCCTACTGCTGAATCAGCAACTTCTTCTGAGTCACTGTCACTGTCGCTGACGGATTCCGCACAGGATGAGAGCATGAAGAGCATGCTGAGTGCTAATATTACTGAGAGTATTCTTTTGAAACTTGAGTTCATAAGACCAGTTTTCCTTTCTTACTAAGCTTTACTTTGAATATGATAACCCACAAAGCTTAAATGAACCTAAAAAGAGTGTGAAACATTGGGGATAAATGAAAAGCCCCCGATTTTTCGGGGACTTTCTTAAGCTATTCGGGATTATTTTGATTCTTTAGCCGAAGCCAGAGCCTTGTAGCAGATTCCTGCCAGCGCTCCGCCTACCAAAGGACCTACAATGAAGATCCAGAGCTCCTTTATAGGATCGGTGTTTCCGGAGAATGCAGCGATGAGAGCGGGTCCGAAGCTTCTTGCAGGGTTTACGGAGGTACCGGTTAAGCCGATGCCCAGGATGTGGACGAATGTGAGAGTAAGTCCGATTACGATGCCGGTGACAGCGGTGTTCTCGGTCTTGCTGGTTACGCCATGGATGGCGAGAACGAATACAAACGTCAGTACAATTTCAACGAGAAGTGCGGCGATAACGCTTCCTCCAACGCCTGCTGTGCTATTAGAGCCATAAGCGCTGGTCATGTCTGTGACGTCGCCGAGATTCCAGATAAGAGCTAAGATTGCAGAGCCGAAGGTTGCGCCCAGAACCTGAGCTACAACGTAGCCGACAAAGTCCTTGACGGTCATCTTTCCGGTGACCAGCATCGAGAGAGAAACGGCAGGGTTTACGTGGCAGCCGGAAATGTTGCCGATGCTGTAAGCCATTGCAACGATTGCAAGACCGAATGCAAGCGCTGTCAGGATATAACCGCAGCCATACTCACTGCCACAGCCGACGAGCATTGCAGTTCCGCAGCCGAAGACTACCAAAACGCACGTGCCGATAAACTCGGCGATATACTTTTTCATTATAAGTACCTCCTGATAATTAAAATATAATCCCGTAATTCTGCTTGATTGCAATTTCAGAGATTACTTTAATTATATAGCTCTTTCGGAAGCTTGTCAAGAGTTATAACCGAAGGATTATTATAGATTTCTCTAAGAATATCGGAATCATTGTCAGACAGATACCTTGTGTGCCAGTTCATGAACCATAGCCAGTTGGTGTCGTCTCTTATGAAATCATCAAAATGCGGAAGATTGCCGATTTCGTGGTAGCAAAGAGGCTTGTCGCAGACCTTGAGAAGTCTGTCCCAGCCAAATTTGTTGGTGGTTCCGTCATAGGTGTCCGAGCCGACAATATCGCAATATTCATCTCCCGGATACCAGCCAGGCTTAACCTCTCCGGAGTAGCCTAAGACCCAGATGAGATTATTCAAGCCATGATAGTTGGTGTAGCGGTCATACATCATCTTCCAAAGAGTGATGAACTTTTCTGCTCCTCCTCTGCCCCACCAGAACCACTGACCGTCAAATTCGTGGAATGGTCTCCAGATTACCGGGACATGCTCGTATTGAAGTATCTTTAAAGACTCAGCTCCCAAGTCCCAATTTTTGAGCATCAGCTCGTATTCCGGGGTTCCAACACTCAGAAGCTTGTCAAAGTCAGGCTTTTCGCTTATGCAGTCCTCATATGCGCCGCCATTGACGCCAGTGTGCCAGCAGACAGTGACGATTCCTCCACGCATATGCCAGTCGATAGCACGGTTTATAACGCCTCTGAAATCGGCATGCATGAAGTCAAGCCCTCTGATTGCCGGAAGCTTGCCGGTCTTTTCGAGAACATAATTCATTTCCCACTCGGTAGTTGTTCTTTTCGGGTATTCCTGCTGACCTGAGAGCATGAGGTGATTAGAGTGACATTCGCATAGGTACTGGAACAGCTTTTTAGCCTCAGCGGTTGCGTTCTTGTTTACTAATGAATATGATTTCATAGTTACTCCTGTTATTTTGCGTAATCTGTGAGTTTTGAAGTGTCGAGATGCTCATATTTTGCCAGGAATCCACAAAGCTCAGAAGCTATTATCTTGACTCCTCCAGCGCTGTCAGATTCGATGTTGAGAGGCATCAGCGGCTCGTGCAGTGACATTCTGAGAAGGAACCAACCGTTGCCATGAGCATCGTCAAGGTTGATTCTTATTCCCTCATAGTTGCTGTCGGCAGGCGTCCAGCCGGGCTGAGTCTTTGCATATTCCTTAAGGGCTGAAATGATGTCGTTGCCATAGGGCTTGAAGTCCTCAAGGTCGATATTCATTCTGAATTCCATGCTCTCTGCGGGTTCTCTTAAGCCGTCGATGAGCGAATGAAGAGTATAGCCCTCTTTTACGCCCCGCGAAAGCTCGATAATAAGCCTCGTGACGATATATGCGCCGTCGTCGAGGAAGTAGTTATCCTTGAATGCGCCGTGACCGGAGGTTTCGATTGCAAGCTGGCTATCGATGCCCTCTTTATTGAGACGGATTGATTCATTGATGACATTGCGGTAGCCTCTGCGGAATCTGTGGTGAACTCCACCCTTTGAGCGGATGAATTCACCAAGACCAGAGGAAGTGACGCTGTCGGTGACAATAGTTGTGTGCGGATGGTCTCTTAAGAGCATTGCAGAAAGCATTGCGATAAGTCGGTTGCGGTTGAGCTCGCTGCCATCAGAAAGAACCGCTCCGGCTCTGTCGACGTCGGTGTCAAAGATTATTCCGAGATCTGCCTTGGATTCCTTTACAGCCTCGGTAATGGAAGCCATCGCCTCCTTGTTCTCAGGGTTCGGGATGTGATTCGGAAAGCTGCCATCAGGATCCAAGAAGCGTGAACCGGTGGTGTCTGCTCCGAGAGGCTTTAAAACCTTTTCAGCATAGAAGCCACCTGCACCGTTTCCGGCATCTACAACTATCCTGAGCCCTTCAAGAGGAGTCTCACTGCCAGTGCTTTGTCTTATCATATCGGCAAGGCGCTTTGAGTAGACGTCCATGAACTCGTCGTGATTGACATCTGCTGGCTTGATTCCGGTATGGAGGTCAGTTTCAGCGAGTTCGATCATCTCTTTGATGTCGCTCGCTTCGACGCCGCCGTCGGGAGTGAAGAACTTGTAGCCGTTGCGGTTATATGGCAGATGGCTTGCTGTTACCATCACTGCGCCGTCGAACATGTAGCCTTCGGTTTTAGTAGTCATGAACATTGCAGGAGTGCTTGCAAGCCCCATATCGGTGACCTGTAGTCCCTCTTTGGCAAGCTCATCAGCCATCCAGCCTGAAAGCTTCTCGCCGGAAAGGCGGGAGTCTCTGCCGACTGCGACACGAAGGCTGGTCTTCTGAGTCCTCCTGACAAGCCAGAGTGCGAAGCCTCTTGCAATGTCACGGCAAGCCTGCTCTGTCAGATTGACATCCTGACCGGGTACGCCTTCGATTGCAATTCCTCTTATGTCGCTTTCGTTACGAAGCTTTGAGTAATCCTTGGTTGTCGTCATAATAAAGCACCTGTTTCTTTAGAGATTTTTGAGTTCTATATTGTTATTCTCAAGAACAATTCGATAGGGTGATTCCTGCTCAAATGTGACAATTTCGCTTCCAATCTGAAGATTTACCTTTCCACCCTGGTTAACAATCAGCTCAGCAGAATCAACCATGCAGTTTTTCCAGGTCATGTTTACGGTTACGTCTCCCCTTGCTTTCAAGCCGGTGACCGAGCCGCTCTTCCAATGGTCTGGGATTGCAGGAAGAAGTCTTATCAAGCCGTCCTGTGACTGAAGGAGCATCTCAGCGATTCCGGCTATTCCTCCGAAATTGCCATCGATCTGGAATGGAGAGTGTTTGTCGAAGCAGTTAGGATAAGTCGAGCCGAAGAAGAGATGGTCAATATGCTTTCCAGCTTCGTTGCCGTTTCTGAGGCGAGCCCACATGTTTATTATCCATGCCCTGCTCCAGCCGGTATGACCGCCGCCATGACTTAGACGTCTTTCAATAGTTGCCTGTGCAGCTTTCATCAGCTCGGGTGTCTTTTCGTAGGTCAGCTGGGAGGACGGATAGAGACCATAGAGCTGGGAGATGTGGCGATGACCTATTTCGGTTTCGTCATAATCCTCTGTCCATTCCATTATCTGTCCGTGCTTACCTATCTTATTTTCGGGAAGCTTCGGGAGAAGCGTGCGGAGTGTATCTGTTAAGTCATCCTCATCGTCAAGAACTTCCGAAGCCTTGATACAGTCGGTGAAGAGATCCCTTACAATCATCGTGTCCATAGTAGGTCCGACACAAATCTGTCCCTGCTCGCCGGACTGGTGGATATAGGTGTTTTCAGGAGACAAAGACGGTCCGGTCATAAGCTTGCCGTCATGCTCAAAGAGGTAGTTTTTCATGAAGACACACGCACGCTTCATAATCGGAAGATACTCCTTGAGGAATTCTTTATCAAGAGTGAACTCGTAATGAGTCCAGATGTGGGTGCAAAGCCATGCGGCACCAGATGCCCAGATGGTTGCTGAGATCCAGTTGTCCTGCGGAGCGCAGTCGCCAAATAAATCGGTGTTGTGATGAGCTACAAAGCCCTCAATGCCATACATCTCCTTGGCTACCTTCTCGCCGTTCGGGAGCATGACCTTCAAATGCTCAAGGAGAGCCATGTGGCAGTCGGAAAGATTGCACGGCTCGGCACACCAATAGTTCATCTCGGTATTGATATTTATCGTGTATCTTGAGCCCCATGCCGGGAGGTAATCCTTATTCCAGATTCCCTGAAGATTTGCAGGCTTGGTGCCCTGCCGTGAGCAGGAAATCATCAGATAGCGTCCGAAGTCGAAGTAGAGACCGACTAAATTATTGTCTGGTGCTCCCCAGCAGGCGTTAAGGCGGACGTCGGTTGGAGTTTCATCATGATTGACTTCGTCATCGATTGTGAGACTGACTCTATCAAAATATGTCTTATAGTCGGCGATATGACGTGCTTTCACAGCCTGATAGCCTAGGTTAACAGCGTTTTTAAGAACTGATGAGCACCATTCGTGAATGTCTTCGCCGTGGAAGTCGGTTCGTATCGTCAGATACATTGTGACTTCGTCGGCATCATAGACTTCGAGACCGGTTTCGGTGAGCTTGGACATTCCGCCGACATTTTCGCATGAAATTGCGATGATATAGTCGCAGCCTTCATCCTTTTCTCTAAAGTGAAGATAAACGCCGTTTTCGTCAAGAGAGCTGTATATAAAATCTCCGGCAGTCAGACAGGAAAAATCGATCTTGAAGGAGGTTTTGCCGCCGTCTTTTGATGACTCATGCATACAAAGCACTTTGTCGGGTGCGCTCACAAAGTATTCACGCTCAAAAGCATGATTTTCTGAGGAGAATGTCACAGTGCAGACGGCATCTTCAAGGCTCAGAACTCTCTTATAGTCGGAATAGCCGTTATGGCTGAAGTCCATCATCAGGAAACCGGCGGTGTCATAGTGGCTTCCGTCCTGAGGGTGAGGGTACATGTCGGAGATTTCAAGCTCTGTTGCCTCTCCTATCTTGCCCTCTAATAAAAGCTCACGCACCTTTTTGTATGAGTCTTTCGACTTCGGGTTAACACGTTCGATTACGCCTTTTCGGTTCCAGATTGTTTCTTCGTTGAGCTGGATTATATCAAACTCCGGATCGCCATAGATCATGCCGCCGATGTTGCTGTTTCCTATCGGATAAGCCTCGTTCCAGCCTTCGCCGTTGTAATCTTTTTCGTCTTTTGTTGGAGCCGGATGGTCGAGCCAGATGTACTTTTTTTCATATTTGTGATTCATAAATGATCACTCCTCGTATAATGTATTTACAGGTAATTTAAAGAGAACCCGTATGAAA
>JAJQGJ010000011.1:83641-185415 GCA_021200565.1 Oscillospiraceae bacterium | reverse complement strand
GGTTTCATACGGGTTCTCTTTAAATTACCTGTAAATACATTATACGAGGAGTTGACGCTTTGAAGAAAAGATTTACCATAAAACGGGTTATAATTCTTTTGAGTCTGGTACTTGTGTACTCCGCCGCACTCAACTATATAAGAGTTTTGGCAGAAAGCACAGTACTGAGCGATATTACATTCGACAGCGATTCCGCTTCGGCTCTGTCGGATAAAGAAGATGAAGATGCAGCTGTGGCAGAGAGCCTCTGCGAGGAAGCTGCCGAGGTTGCAATGTATTACGAATCCCCTATCGAGAAAGCGGGAATCGACTCATATGAGATATTTGCGCCGATAACAACAGAGGTGACAGCGGTGACTACCGTTTCGGAAACGACTGAAGCCGTCACCACAACCACTCCTCCGCAAACATCGGCTACCACTGCAGGAACTACCACTCAGGCTACTACCGTTGCCACCACTACAGTCACCACCACTACAGAGGCGACCACCGAAGAGGACGTCGAAATCGACGATGACGAGGATGTCGACATTGATGATGAGGATGAAACAGCAGATGCCAGTGAAGATAAATCTTCAGACAGCAGCACTCTTGAAAGTCTGTGGTACTCTATAAGCTCATCCGGCACTGTTGATACAAATGCTGCCGACAACTTAAACAACGGTAAGAGCTATAAGGACGACACTGTGACCGTTTACGACTCAAGCTCCGGAAGATATGTCACCGACAACGCTTTCGACATCGTCTGCCAGGTCACCTACAGTGAAGTAGGAACCTCAATGGAGGAAGAGACTATCAAGGCTCAGGCCGTCGCAGTTTACACCTACATCAAGTATTATGAAGCTAAAGGCGAATATGCTTCTGTTTCCCTCAAATCAGGAGTTCCGGATAAGATTATCGAATGTGTCGAGGCTGTCGACGGGCTAGCTATGTACTATGATGGTGAATATATCCTGGCTGTTTACTGCGCTGCAACTGCCGGAGTCACCTGCTCGAGCGAGAATGTCTGGGGCGGTGACAGAGATTATCTCCAGTCGGTTGTGAGCGAATATGACTTCTTAGACACCGACAACTACGGAAGAGTCACCACATACACTGCCGAAGAGCTCAAAAAGAAGATTGAGTCGAAAACGAATATCACCCTTTCGGACAACTATCAGAACTGGATTCAGATTCTCTCCTACACCGACGGCGGCTATGTCGGAAACATTGCTATTGATGGGAACACCACCGCAAAAGTCTCCGGAACAGAGAGAACGCTTACAGCTTATGTATTCAGAACCTATATCTTAAACATCCGCTCTACATGCTTCACCGTCAGCTATTCAAACGGCGTCTTCACGTTCGTCACATATGGCTACGGTCACGGAGTCGGAATGTCCCAGGAAGGAGCAAATCTTTACGCTATATATGGAGGGTACAGCTTCGATCAGATTCTGCACCACTACTATACCGGCGTAACGATTGCATAAAATTATGAAAAGACTTATTTCACTGCTGCTTGCAGCAATAGTATCACTGAGTATCTTCACAGCCTGTGGAGATACAGACGCCCTTGCAGATGTCACAACCGATGTGACAGAGAACACAATCTCAAGCGTTGAAGAAGAGATTCCCGAAGAAGATCAGTTGGAAGATGAAGAAGATGCCGAAACCAGCGTCTACAACGATTCCGCTATAGTCGAGGCTTACAAGACCGGCGATTCAGGCTCTCTTTCAGGTGATGACATATATGTCTACCAGGCGGCATGTGACGCAATATCGGAATTCTACACCGAGGGCATGTGCGATTATGAAATCATTCTTGCGGCTCACGACTATATCACAACTCACATCACCTATGATATGGATGAATTCAACCTCATTGGCTCGGCGAAATCTGAGTCGAGCACTCCTTTCGGTGCGCTTATCTACGGAGAAGCTATCTGCATGGGATATACGACTACATTCCAGCTCATGATGGACATGCTTGGAGTGGAATCGATAGTTGTAGCCGGCTCGTCTGACGGCGAAGCGCATGCCTGGAACATGGTGTGTGTTGATGACAAATGGTATCACGTCGACTGCACCTGGGACGACTATGTTCCCGACTATGAGGGAAGAATGGCGTTTCACACCTACTTTATGGTGACTGACGACACGATGGCTCTTGAGCATGTATGGGACATGGATTCAACACCCACTGCGGATTCAGAGGATTATATCTATTTCTTCACGAATGGCTTATATGCCGAAACCACAGACGACCTCAAGACAATTCTTCAGGCGAGCGCTTCTGAGGGTGAATTGAGAGCTGAGGTTGCGATTCCTCTTGATGATGAAGTAAGTACTCCTTTCACCACTGGAATGAGTATCTACGCCTACTGGCGAATAGATTTGTCTACATACTCTGTGATTATCTACTACTTTGAATAGAATGCAAGAGCGGCGCAATATGCGCCGTTTTTCATACTTGCAAACTGCGTGCGAATGGGTTATAATAGAAAGAGATTTTAGAGTTTCAGAGGTGATCGGATGAAAGTTGCTCTTGTGACAGGTGGCTCACGTGGAATCGGTGCGGCTGCAGCAGTGGAGCTGGCAAGGCTCGGATATGCTGTTGCTGTGAATTATAAGTCGAACAGTGAAGCTGCAGAAAGCGTCTGTAACGAGATCAGAAGTCTCGGTGGCGTTGCTGAAGCGTTTCAGGCGGATATTTCCGATTCCCGGGCTCTTGACAGAATGTTTTCGGAAATTCATTCCGGCTTAGGCGAGATTTCCGTTCTTGTAAACAATGCAGGAGTTGCTTATATCGGGCTTTTGCAGGATATGAGCGACAATGAAATAAAGAGCCTGAGTGATGTTAACCTCATGGGAGCGATGCTCGTTACCAGGCGTGCTGTTCCCGATATGCTCAGGCGTCACGACGGAGTGATTATAAACATTGCTTCGATGTGGGGAGAGGTCGGAGCCTCATGCGAAGTGGTATATTCAGCCTGCAAGGCGGGAATTATCGGGTTCACGAAGGCGTTTTCGAAGGAGCTTGGTCCATCCGGAATCAGGGTCAACTGCGTTTCACCGGGAGTTATTGACACGGACATGAACAGTGAACTCACCGACGAAACCATAAGCGAGCTTTGCGAGGAGACACCCCTGCTCCGGATCGGCACACCCTCAGACGTCGGGAAGACGATAGCATTTTTGGCGAGCGATGAAGCCTCATTCATCACGGGACAGGTTATCTCGGTGAATGGCGGAATTATATAGAATTCGTAATTCATAGTTCATAATTCGTAATTAATTTATATGAAAGGATAATTTGTATGGAGACAATCAGAGAGCAGTTGGTGCAGAGACCGTTTACAAAGTCGGACAGAACCAAACAGTATGCTATTACAATACTTTCGTTTGTACTTGGGTTAGGCGTGTTGTTACTGATGATCAACCTTTTCAGCAACGTGTATTTTCTTGTAGGTGTTACTCTTGGAATACTGCTGGCTGTCGGAATTTTATATCTCGGGTATTACCTAATCGGCAGGCTTAATGTCGAATATGAATACTGCGTTGCGGGAACCTCAATCTCCGTCGACAAAATAATCGACAGAAAGAAGAGAAAGCCGCTTTGCAGCTTTGAGCTGAGGGACGCCGTCGGATTCTATCATTCGAGAAAAGACCAGGGAGACGCCGTTGCCTACAGCGTCGAGGGCAATGAGGGCGATGTGTACACCATCGAGTTCAACGACCCGCAGAGCGGAAAAGTATATCTCTACTTCACTCCGGATGAAAAAACGCTCCAGATGGTTTCCATCTATCTTCCGAGGGTGTCATGAGAGTAGGCATTGACTGCGTGGACATCTCACGCATTGAGAAAAGCATCGAAATTCCCACTTTTCTTGAGAGGATTTTCTCAGAAAGCGAGATGGCGATGTTTGCAAAAAAGAAGATGAATCCACAGACCATCGCTGCCAATTTTGCCGCAAAAGAGGCTTTCTCAAAGTCGCTTGGAACCGGAATCAGAGGCTTCAGGCTGAAAGAGATTTCCGTTCTTAGGGATGACCTGGGAGCGCCTTACATCGAACTTACTGGAAATGCGGCTGAGATGGCGGGAAACGCCCAATTCACTGTCAGCATCACCCACACAGACACCGTTGCGACTGCGATTGTTATCGCCTACTGAAGCTATGAACACTACTAGTATTTCATGGGAAGCCTTATATAAGGCTGAAATTACCGCTGCAAAAGAAAACGTGCATATCTCCACTGTCACTGAGCCTGACGGCGGAGATATTCAGGTTGTCGATAAATACGTCGCTGAGCGACTTATGCGTGACAATATCGGAAGCAGACCGGTTAACTCGCACAAGGGAACCTTCGGAAGACTGTTATCGATAGTCGGTTCCGACAGATACCCGGGTGCTGCGGCTATTTCGACTCTTTCGGCTCTCAGGTCGGGCGTCGGACTTATGAGTGTCTGCACGACGGAACGGTCAGCGATTTCGCTTGCTTCCAATGTAAAAGAATGCACGCTGTTCCCCTGCCGCTCGGATGAAGACGGATTTATCAAGCCCACCGAGCATGAGCTTTTGGGGATTCTTGAGCTGATGAAGGCTTCTGACGCCGTTCTCATAGGCTGCGGGCTTGGAACTTCAGACAGCGCTATGGCTGTGCTCGAAGCTGTAATCGAAAATGCAAATTGTCCCATAATTATCGACGCAGATGGCATAAACCTTGTCTCAAGGCGCATAGAATTGCTTAGAAAAGCAAAGACAGATGTCATTCTGACGCCGCATCCAGCGGAGCTTTCAAGACTTGCGAGCGTTGACACAAAAACCGCCATCAGTGATCGGTATGAGATTTCGAAAAAGTTAGCCTCCGAGTATGGAGTAACCGTGGTTTCAAAATCCTGCTCAACACTGATTGTGAATTCTTTTGAATCCTATGTCACGATGTTCGGCAACAACGGGCTTTCCAAAGGCGGAAGCGGAGACCTGCTGGCAGGGCTGATAGCTTCGTTCACGGCTCAAGGGAAGCCGTCCATAACCGCCGGAATCATGGGAGCATACGCTATGGGAGCTTCCTGTGAGGAGGTCTCAAAGAGGCTGTCCAAAACCGGAATGCTTGCAAGTGACATTATTTCCTATCTGCCTGAGCTTTTCAAGAACTTTGAGAGGGCTTGATTGAGTTTGAGGCTAAAACTAACAAAAATAACTACTATTCTGTTATCAGTAATCATGATGATATGGCTGAGCAGCTGCTCGCTTTCGTCAGTTGCGACCAAGGAAAAGTCGCTTCCGACCACCTTTACAGCGACTGCTGAGGTTGACTTTGACGGCACCATCTATGAGATGCTCCTCACACGTTGGAGCGACGGCTGGTGGAATGTCGAACTCACCTCCCCTGCCATCGTCAGCGGGCTTATCTTTGACACCCAGGGCGAGGAGACGACAATTTCCTTCAAAGGTCTCAACTTCTCCTTTGACAGCTCGAAGTTTCCCGTCGGCTCGGTTGTGTCGCTCGTGACGAAGTCTTTTGATAAGCTCGTTCCGCTTGAGCTGGACGTCACAGAGGGCGAAGAGTCCGACTACTGCTCCGGTGAGGAAAGCGGAACCGTCTATTCCCTGACATTCAGCAAAACAGGAATTCCTATGGTCTTGGAGCTCGGAGAAAGCGATGATGAGAACTACATGCGGATTACGTTTGTTGAGTTTGATCTTATCACCTCGGAAAGCGAAGAAGAAAGCGCTTCGGACGACATTATAATTGAAGATGAGTAAAGCTGAACGCCTTGCCAACCAGCAGGGCGTTTTTAAATCTTAATAAAATCTTAAGAATTGACCTGTTGACTTGAGGCTTAATCTGCATTAAAATTATATTAATGGAGATGAAGCAATGGCAACTAAAACTAAGAAAAAGCATCCGCTGAGAACACTTCTTATACTTATTCTGATAATTGCAGTAGGAGTGTATATTTATGAAAATACAAAGCCGCAGAATATGATATATCTCGACGTTATAGATTACAATCAGAATCCCGACTACCCTACCGGGTGTGAAAGCGCATCACTTTACATACTTTTGCAATACTACGGCGTTGACGTGACTATGGAAGAGATAGTCGAGGCTTTACCTAAAGGTCCGATACCATATGAGGTTGACGGAGTTCTTTACGGAGCAAACCCGGAAAGAGAGTTTGTCGGCGACCCGAGGGATTCGAGCTCTTACGGCGTCTTCAACGAACCGATTCGAGAGACTGCCGAGCAGTTCAAGTCGGGTGCGATTGCCAAGACAGGCGCAACTCTTGAGGACATCAAAGAGATTATTGCAAGCGGCAACCCAGTCGAGGCGTGGTACACGACCAACATCGAAGGCGGCATCCAGTACCGCAGAGAATGGGTTGACTACGAAACCGGCGAGACCGTCCGCTGGCCTGCCTACGAACACGCCGTCGTCATCTACGGCTTCGACGACTACAACAACGTCCTTTATAAAGACCCAAACACCGGAAGCTCTCATGCTATGGGCTGGGACACCTTCAAAGAAGCGTTTGAGGAGCTTGGCGGGATGATTGTGTACTATGAAGAGTAAAACAAAACCGGCTCGGTGAGATTTTAAATTTAGGGTTGATAAGTTATGTGATTTGTGGTATTATATCATATAGAGAAGATGTGAGGAGATGACGAGCGTTGAAGATATACTTGGATTGTTGTTGCTACAACAGACCGTTTGATGACCAGACACAAGATCGGGTTTATCTGGAGACACAGATAATCGAAGGAATTCTTCGCTCTTGTCAATCGGGCATATACGAACTTGTTGGAAGTTCAGCCTTGAGCTTTGAAATCAGCCGTATCAACGACTTAGACAAAAGAGACCAAGTGATAAGGCTTTATTCTTCAATCACTTCATATGTAAATGTCGATGATGAAATAGAGTCAAGAGCAAATGAGATTCGCTCACAATCAAATATACGAACTTACGATAGTTACCATATAGCATTAGCAGAAAGAGCGAATGCAGATGTGATGATAACAACTGATGTTAAATTAGAGAAGATGGCGTCACAGTTAGATCTGAGTGTAAGAGTAATCAGTCCCGTGGAATTTATGATGGATTACATGTACGGAGGTGCAACTCATGAAACAAGTGAACTTGAATAATCCAATAGAAATCCGAAATGTTGGCTTTTCTGCTTTGGAAGAGGCTTTGGGTCCTGTCGGCACGACTTTGTTTATAAAGCAGTTCGATTTGGGACACGGAGATTATACAAAGGAAAAGTACGATGGCGATGACATAAGCGTTGAAGAAGCCGGAAAGTTAATGAGGGCTTTCAACAAATAACAGAAAAACCGGCTCGGTGGGGTTCCACTGAGCCGGTATTTTTTGCTTATTATTCGCCGCTTGCGCCATAGTTCGAAAGAACTCGGGCGGAGGGGTCGCCCACATTGCAGCCTTCCCAGGACTTGTTCGGCATCCAGAAGTCTACGACCATTTCGGCGTTGCCGGGGTAGTACTTCTCGAAGATTTCACGATAGAGAAGCGATTCTTTCGTGAAAGGTCTGGCGAAAGTATATTTAGCACTGAGAGCTTCAAATTCTTCATCCGAATAGGTCTCCTCGGCATATTCCTTGAGGTAGTCGACCATCGAGTGACCGACGGCGTCGGAGAAAGCGGCTTTTTCACGGTAGAGAATGTCGTGCGGGAGATAATCGCCCTCGAAAGCGTGACGGAGAAGATACTTGCCCTTGCCATAGGTGTTGAGCTTCATTTCCGGGTCAACCGCCATGACGTACTTGACGAAGTCGAGGTCTCCAAACGGAACTCTCGCTTCAAGAGAGTTTACTGAAATGCAGCGGTCAGCTCTCAGAACGTCGTACATGTGGAGTTCATATACTCGCTTCTCGGCTTCCTTCTGGAAAGCTTCAGCGTCGGGAGCGAAGTCGGTGTACTTATAGCCGAAGAGCTCGTCCGAAATCTCACCGGTGAGAAGAACACGGATGTCGGTGTTCTCGTGAATCCACTTGCAGAGGAGATACATGCCCATGCTGGCACGGATTGTTGTTATATCGTAAGTGCCCAGAAGCTCGATAACCGTCTCAAGCGAGCTCAAGACTATCTCTTTATTGATGATGACCTCTGTGTGGTCGCTATGGATGTAGTCTGCGACCTGCTTGGCATACTTGAGATCTATTGCATCCTCGCTCATGCCAATGGCAAAAGTTCTGATTGGCTTATCAGAGTATCTCTGTGCGACGGCACATACTAGTGACGAGTCAAGCCCTCCCGACAGGAGGAAGCCAACTTTCGCATCTGCTACAAGCCTCTTCTTGATCCCCTTTGTTAATTTGTCGTGGATGCTCCGGCAGACCTCATCGAGGCTTGCCTTAATCACACATTGAGGCTTGGATATGTCGCAGTAGCTGATGAACTCCCCCGCCTTGTAGTAGCACCCCGGCGGGAAAGGCATGACTCTATCGCATATGGGCACGAGATTTTTCGGTTCACTTGCGAATACTATCTTATCATCACGGTCATAGCCGTAATAGAGCGGTCTTATTCCAATCGGATCTCTTGCGGCGATGAACTCTTTTGTCCTGCCGTCAAACAAAATCATTGCAAACTCGGCGTCTAGCATTTTGAACATTTCAGTTCCATACTCAAAATAAAGCGGAAGGATTATCTCGCAGTCGGAGCCGCTTTTGAATTTGTATCCTTTTTCTATCAGCTCGTCCTTGAGCTTTTCGAAGCCATAAAGCTCGCCGTTGCAGACAACGCTTGATCCGTCAAGCTCAAACGGCTGCATACCTTCCGGCGTCAAGCCCATGATGGCGAGGCGATGAAATCCTAATAATCCATAACCGGTATCTATGATTCTTGAATCGTCCGGTCCTCGGGAAATTGTTATGTCAAAACCTTTTTTAAACTCCGAAAAAGAGACACCGCTTTTGCAGTAACCCATAATCGAACACATAAGTACATCTCTCCTATACTAAGTCAGCATTCGATAGGGCAAGTGCTGTTACTCGCGGTGCCACCTATCTTTTAAGTCTACAAACCCAGATTCAGGCTTGTATCTTCTCAGGGCTTCAACCAAAAGCCCTTCTCTTTTAACGCAGGGATTACGGCGCACCTACTCAGGTCAAAGACCTTTTCAGATTGCAGCTCACCCGGGGTTACCTCTGCGGCGCATATTTATGCACTCTCAGCTGTTTTGACAAACAATGCATTTCTCTTTGAAACTGTTTGCCGCAGGGCATATCCGAGTTCAAACGCTTTTAGGGAAATATTATATCAGGGATAAGTTATTATTCAACGTCCTGAAGAGCATCGAAGCCTTCTTCGCCGGTTCTTACCTTGACGACATTCTCAACGTCATAGACGAAGATCTTGCCGTCGCCGATGTGACCAGTGTAGAGAACCTTCTTAGCGGTTTCGATGACGTGTCTGACAGGAATCTTGGATACTACGATGTCAACCTGAACCTTCGGGAGGAGGTTGGTCTCAACTGCAACGCCTCTGTAGTATTCAGGCTTGCCACCCTGCTGACCGCAACCCAGAACGTGGGTAACAGTCATACCGGTGATGCCAAGGCTCATCATAGCATGCTTGAGCTCGTCGAACTTCGACTCCTTGCAGACAATCTCGACCTTTGTGAACTTAGGCTGCTCGCCGTCTTCTACGAAAGCAGGAACCTTCTTGACGGGGATTGCTTCAGCAACCGGTACATCAGTTGCTACAGCTACAACACCGTCGGCAGGAGCGTATGAGGAATACTTGCTGACAGCAGGAGCGAAATCAGGATATGCGCTGGGAAGACCATGCTCGCTGATGTCGAGACCGGCAACTTCATCCTCGGCAGATGCTCTCAAGCCGTTAAACTTTTTAATCAGTGCAAAAGTTATTACCATCATAACAACGGCATAGATAGCTACAGTGACGACACCTAAGAGCTGGATTCCGAACTGCTTGAACGAACCGGTGTAGAAGAGACCCGAGAGTCCCGCAGGAGCGTTAGGGTTCGCCAAAAGTCCTACAGCCAATGTTCCCCATACGCCGTTTGCCATATGTACGCCTACGGCACCGACGGGATCATCGATGTGAAGCTTGAGATCCAACACTTCGACTACAACAACAACTAAGATACCGGAAACGATTCCGACGATTGTTGCGCCGAGTGCGTCTAAAGCGTCACATCCAGCCGTGATGCCAACGAGTCCTGCCAGAGAGGCATTGAGGCACATCGAGACATCAGGCTTTCCATTCTTGACCCATGTGAATATCATGGTCGTAACGGTTGCAACTGAGGGTGCAATGGTGGTGGTGAGGAAGATGGAGGCAAGTTCGGATGCTGAAGTTGCAGCCGCTCCGTTGAATCCATACCAGCCGAGCCAGAGAATGAACACGCCCAGTGCGCCGAGAGTTATTGAATGTCCGGGAATAGCGTTGACCTTGGTCACCTTACCGTTTTCGTCTTTGACATACTTGCCGATACGGGGACCTAAGAAGATTGCGCCAACAAGTGCAGCAAGACCGCCGACCATATGAATAGCGCAGGAGCCTGCATAGTCGTGGAAGCCAATGCTTGAAAGCCAGCCGCCGCCCCAGATCCAGTGTGCCTCAATCGGGTAAACGAGTAAGGAAATTACTGCTGAATAGATGCAGTATGCCGAGAACTTGGTTCTCTCTGCCATAGCTCCCGAAACGATGGTTGCGGTTGTGGCGCAGAAAACAAGATTGAATACAAATGTGGATGCTCCGGTGAAGCTTCCGTCAGCAGGCGAAGCTATGAATTCCTTGAAGTTTGCCCACAGGTTCATGTTCGGCATACCGATAAGTCCGAAGAGTGTGTCCTCACCCATCATGAGCGTGTAGCCCAAAAGTGAAAATACAACAGTACCGATGCAGAAGTCCATCAGGTTCTTCATGATGATGTTGCCGGCGTTCTTTGCCCTCGTAAAGCCGGTTTCTACCATCGCAAAGCCCGCCTGCATCCAGAATACCAAAGCAGCTCCTATCAAATACCAAAATTCTACTGTCATTGTCTTTTCCCCCTTGTTGAATTAGGTTTCGCCAGAGGCTCAAGTGGGTATCCCTGAGCCATCAGCGTCGCCCTAAAGAAAAGTAATTTTATCTCACCCCGAACAGAAGATCTCCGTAAGTCGGGAATGGCCAATAGCTCTTGGCGGTTACTGTTTCCGCCTCGTCACAAGGTGCTCTCAATGCGTCCATCTTGGGAATAATCGAATCCTTGATGAACATTGCTGCCTCGGTGACGTCTTCTAACTTCTTATACTCCTTGACTGCCTCTTCAAGATCGTCAGCAGCTGCATCGATTCTGTCTTCGAGCTCTGCAAGCTTGCTTATAAGTCTGGTCTCGTATCCGCAAGCGGCACTGGGTGCTGCTGCCTTCTTGGCATTCAAAGCCTTTGCAAGGTCAGCTTCATATGCGCTTACAGCAGGCATAATCTCTTTTCTCGCCATGTTGAGCATGGTTTCAGCTTCGATATGTACGGTCTTATGGTAGTTCTCAAGGAGAATCTCATAGCGGCTCTCGAGCTCGGGTCTCGAATATACTTTATGACGAGTGAGCATATCCACATTCTTCTCATCAAGAAGCTTTGGCATTGCATCAGGAGTGGTCTTGAGGTTAGAGAGTCCTCTTACCTCTGTTGCCTCCTTGATCCAAGCGTCATCATAGCCATTGCCGTTGAAGATGATTCTCTTATGATCCTTGATGGTCTTCTTGATCATGTCGTGGAGCTTGGTCTCGAAGTCTTCTGCTCCCTCAAGTCTGTCAGCGTAAATCTTCAAGGACTCAGCAACTGCGGAGTTGAGCATGATGTTTGCACATGCAATACTATTCGAAGAGCCGAGCATTCTGAACTCGAACTTGTTGCCGGTGAATGCGAACGGTGAGGTTCTGTTACGGTCAGTCGTGTCACGGAAGAACTTGGGAAGTACATGTACGCCAAGCTTCATCACGGTCTTCTCTGTTCCGTTATAAGGAGTGTCGTTCTCGATAGCATCGAGAACTGCAGTGAGCTCATCGCCCAAGAACATCGAAATTACTGCCGGAGGAGCTTCGTTGGCACCGAGTCTGTGGTCGTTGCCGGCGGTTGCGACTGAGAGTCTCAGAAGATCCTGATAGTCATCGACTGCCTTGATTACAGCGCAGAGGAAGAGCAGGAACTGAGCGTTCTCATATGGAGTTTCGCCGGGAGTGAGAAGGTTTACACCGGTGTCGGTTGCAAGCGACCAGTTGTTGTGCTTGCCGGAACCGTTGACGCCTGCAAAAGGCTTCTCATGGAGCAGGCATACAAGACCGTGCTTTGCTGCAACCTTTTGCATAATCTCCATAGTGAGCTGGTTGTGGTCGGTTGCAATGTTTGTTGTAGAGTAAACGGGTGCGAGCTCATGCTGAGCGGGTGCAACCTCGTTGTGTTCGGTCTTGGCAAGGATTCCAAGCTTCCAGAGCTCCTCATTGAGGTCTTCCATATATGCGGCAACTCTTGGCTTGATGACTCCGAAGTAGTGGTCGTCAAGCTCCTGACCCTTGGGTGCAGGTGCTCCGAAGAGGGTTCTGCCGGTGAAGATAAGGTCTTTCCTCTTGTCATACATTTCCTTATCAACAAGGAAGTATTCCTGTTCAGGTCCTACAGAAGTCTTTACACACTTCACATCTTCATTGCCGAAGAGCTTGAGGATTCTGAGAGCCTGCTTATTTAGAGCCTGCATGGAACGCAAGAGTGGTGTCTTCTTGTCGAGAGCTTCGCCGCCGTAGGAGCAGAAAGCAGTCGGGATGCAGAGAGTCTTGCCCTTTATGAATGCATATGAAGTGGGATCCCAAGCAGTGTAGCCTCTTGCCTCAAATGTGGCTCTAAGTCCACCAGACGGGAATGAGGAAGCATCAGGCTCGCCCTTGATGAGCTCCTTGCCGGAAAATTCCATTAAAACTCCGCCATCCGGTGCAGGAGAAATGAATGAATCGTGCTTTTCAGCAGTGATGCCGGTGAGCGGCTGGAACCAGTGGGTGAAGTGGGTTGCACCATTCTCTACTGCCCAGTCCTTCATAGC
This sequence comes from Oscillospiraceae bacterium, assembly GCA_021200565.1. Lineage (GTDB taxonomy): Bacteria > Bacillota > Clostridia > Oscillospirales > Ruminococcaceae > Faeciplasma. Next base: position 172,368 of record JAJQGJ010000011.1, on the reverse strand, counting down.
CTGTGCTACAGCGTCTGCAACCTCAAGGTCAAGTCTTGCATTCTCGACGATGGTCTTGTTCAGGGAATTGTAGACTTTTGAAGAAAGCCTTGCTTTCATCTCACGGTCATCGAATACCATACATCCAAAATACTCGGGTATCTTTTTCATATGAAACGCTCCTTTTAGAATATGTCGGGAAACAATACTGATGGTTGTATCGGGCTCCCGCTTAACAAAAAAGGCGTCCTTGGGAACATCCCAATACGGGGTTCTCAAAGACGTCTTTGCCTTATGCGTTACATTATACTCATAAAAATCTTTTTGTCAACGCTTTTTTGAATTTTCGCCCTTTAGACGAAAGAAAACAAGATTTGTTAGCCATCATTGGGGCGATTTGCATAAAAATCTTAGCTCAGATTTTCACTTGATAACCAACATGGGCGTTTTCGGAGATTTCAAGGCTTTCGGAGTATTCAACCCTCCCAATCTCGCAACCGTCACCTATCGTTACCTTAGCTCCACGTACTACGTCAGCTTTGACAAGCTCAAGGCTTATCTCATCGCCCTCGATAGTGCCGATTTCTGCAGGCTTTATTTTCTTTTTGCTGAACCAATGTGCTTTCTGTTCTTTCTTGGGAGTTATTTTGATAGTTCCGCCACCGATTTCATTGGCTTTGACACCATCACCGTCAAACGTGATTCTTATATCATCGCCGTTAATAAGTCCATTGATATTTGCCACACCGACAATGATGACTTTCTCGCCTGAAATATTGCCATCAGCCGTGACTGCACCGGCAAGGCTGACCTTTCCATCAGCCTCTATGCTTTTGACATTTGCGGAACCGGCAAGACGACAGCTTCCGCATTTTATGTCGCCGTCAACCAGAGCAGAGCCGGCGATTTTGAATTCGCCTGAACATTCTACAGAACCCGCAATATGCACCGAGCCGGCACTCTTGAGACTCTGGCACCTGACATCTGATGTCACCTCGCCTGAACCGCTTATGCTTATGTTTTCATATTCCCCTCCGCCGACAGTGCCGGCTCCGCAGATATGTACTGAATCTGCCATTATATTATTCCTCCTGAGATTTATTTATTACCGTGTTGTTGCCTGAGATAATCTCTGTCAGGTCCCTCTCATCGTCGCCTATCTTAACGATGACCGAAACAATATCTGATAAGTTTATCTCCTTTGACCAGTGCTTTGAATTGATGATGAGTTTAGCTTCCTGCTCGGTTTTGCCCTGAAGCTCACGTGCTATCTGTTCAAGCGGAACTTCATCTTTGCGGGCGATTATCGCCTCGATACGCTCGCAGATTTGCTCCTCATCAAAAAATGTCTCCTGCCCTGTGTAAGTGGACTTCTTGACAAGCCAGTCATCAGGTATCAGCCCCATCCGCTTCCAGCGGTAAAGAGTGCCGTATGAGATGTTGTACTTATTAAGAAGCTCTTTTTTGGAAATCAGACCACTCAAATTATCACTCCTTTTCACGAAAAAAGTAACAATGTTACGTTACATTCTGATTGTAACATAACATTGTTACGCTGTCAATAGGTATTTGCGATTTTTTGAAAAAATTTTTCAGGCATAAAAAAGGCGGAAATGTTCCGCCTTTTGACGGGCGGTTAATAACCGCCCCTACAGTTTTGTGCAATTTATGCCCTGTCTCTGGGTCTTCTGTCAAGTTTTGTTGCCAGGTGAGTGCCAACGGTCTGGATTATCTGAACTAAAAGAATCAGGAAGATTACAGCAAGAAGCATTACAAGATAGCGATAACGATAGTAGCCGTAGTTTATGGCTATCTTGCCGAGACCGCCGCCGCCGATGATGCCGCTCATGGCTGAATAGCCCAAAATCGTGGTCATGGCTGTTGTGAAGTTTGAGAGAAGCGATGGGATGCTCTCGGGGATCATGACTTTTGTGATAATCTGAATCGGCTTCGCACCCATGCTCTGCGCCATCTCGACGATATTCGGGTCGAGTTCACGAAGGCTTGTTTCAACAAGTCTTGCTACAAACGGAAATGCGGCGATTACGAGAGGGACTATAGATGCCACTGTTCCTACAACCGTTCCGACAATCAGTCTTGTCAGCGGGAAGACCATTATCATAAGAATCAGGAACGGAATTGAGCGCAAGAGGTTTATGATGACATTGAGGACATGGAGAACTCCGGACGGAATCTTGAGGATTTTGCCCTTGTCCCCCGCCACCAGGATTACGCCAAGCGGAAGCCCAATAAGAATTGCAAAGAATGTTGAGATGACAGTGACATAGACCGTCTCCCAGATTGCTGTCGGGAATTCACGGACGAAGATTTCGAGAGCTTCAGTGACCTCTTCTGAGCTGAATATATCAAGCATTTGTCTTAACCTCCTCTGCTATTATGTCGGGAATCTCTCTTAGGTAGCTGATGGCTTCTTCGGCAAGGCTTTCGTCGCCGGTGACGCTTAAGAGCATGTTGCCATAGGCTTTGCCGCCGATACTGCGGGTGGATGCTGAGCGGATGCTTGCCGGGATGTTTTTGTCCATCGCCATCTGGGCGATAAGAGGAGTTTTACTGACCTCTGCGCCGTTATATACAACACGGATGAAGTGCTCATCAGATGACGGAGAAAGAGTGTCTGTCGAAAAACCGTCAGGGTAGACAAGACGCTTCGCAGCTTCCGATTTCGGAGCTGAGAAGACCTCATTAACAACTCCCTCCTCGGCAACCTCTCCACCATTGAGGATTGCGACTCTGCCGCAAATTTCTTCAACAACGCTCATCTGGTGGGTTATGACTATGACAGTGAGCCCGAGCTGATCTCTGACATCACGGATCAGTGAGAGAATAGAATGGGTTGTCTGAGGGTCGAGAGCGCTTGTTGCCTCATCACAAAGAAGAATCTTCGGATGGGTTGCCAAGGCTCTTGCAATGGCGACTCGCTGCTGCTGACCGCCTGAAAGCTGTGCCGGATAATTCTTAGCCTTGTCGGCAAGCCCAACCATATCCAGAAGCTCCATGGCTCTTCTGACGGCTTCCGACTTCTTGACTCCCGCAAGCTCAAGCGGAAAGCAGACGTTTTTGAGGCAGTTTCGCTGCATGAGGAGATTGAAATCCTGGAAAATCATCGTTATCTTCTGACGTTCCTGACGGAGCTCCGCTTCGGAAAGGTCGTTAAGATTCTTGCCGTCAATAATGATGCTTCCCTCGGTCGGGCGCTCGAGCATGTTGATGCAGCGGACAAGTGTACTCTTTCCTGCGCCGCTCATGCCGATGATTCCGTATATCTCGCCGTCGGGAATGGTGAGGGAAATGTTTTTAAGTGCCTCGACATCGCCGGATTTCGTGGTGAATGTCTTTGACAGATTTCTTATTTCGATCATTTTTCCTCCTTATGGGATTCAACCCGAAAATACGCCGAGTGTTCTTCGGCGTATTCTCTGGGGTTTAAGTTAGGTATAGATATTACTCAGTGATAGCGTCGAGCGAGGACTGCTTGCCGCCATAAAGACCCATCGGCTCAACATGGATAGGTGAAACAGCAACGAGGTGTGTGCCATTCTGATCGTTGAAGTCGTCGAGATAAGGAGTATGCTGGAAGTAGTTGGCGTCAACTTCGCCGCTCTCAACAACGTTGTTCGGCTGAACATAGTCGGTGAATTCGATGATGTCGAGGGTGATGTCTTTCTCAGCGAGGATTTCCTTTGCAACTGCCAGGATCTCAGCATGAGGAGTGGGAGAAGCAGCAACTGTGATGGTGGTTCCAGCAAGTGCGTCATAGTCGACTGTGTCGTCGTAGCCGTCGCCAGGATTGTCAACGGTGCTGACAACTGCGCCGTCGTATGTAGCTGCGATGTAGTCAGCTACCTGCTGGCTTTCGAGTGCAGCTTGAAGAGCCTTGATCTTGTCGGTTTCCTCATTGCCTTCCTTTACAACCAGAACATTGCTGTATGCGGAGGATGAGCCTTCCATTGCGAGGGAATCTTCAACAGGATTGAGACCGGCTTCTATAGCGTAGTTAGAATTGATTATAGCATAATCGACATCCTGAAGAACATTCGGGAGCTGAGCAGCTTCAACTTCGCTGAACTCGATGCCATAAGGGTTGTCCTCGATGTCGCCGACGGTTGCGGTGATACCTGCGCCGTCCTTAAGGGTGATGTAGCCGAGCTCTTCAAGAAGAAGCAGCGCTCTTGCCTCGTTGGTGGTGTCGTTCGGGACTGCGATTGTGATTGCGTCAGATGAGCTGCCGCATCCGGAGAGGAGCGAGAGCGAAAGAACTGCGCAAATTACAAGTGATAATATTCTTTTCATAAGTGTGATTTCCTTTCTCAGTGACAACGTCTTGCGTTGACTTCGTTTTGATGTTCCCTATTCTACACCATCAACCGGGATTTGTCCAATATGTCGTTTGGATAGCGGGTTATAGATTTTACCTATAGTATTTTATTTTTCACTGTGATTTTGTCCGAGATAATTTTGCATTTCGTCGATATACCGTCTGCCAACGGAGCTCAGCTGGATGTTCTTCTTTGTGATGTAGCCGATTTCCATCCGGCTTCCCGATTCGTCCTCGGTTCTGAACGGAATAGCCATATAGTCGCTGCCATTGAGCTCCTCGCAGATAATGCCTGAGCAGAGGGTGTAGCCGTTAAGACCAACCATCAGGTTCAGCATCGTTGCACGGTCATTTGCCTTTATCGTATAGGAATAGTCGGAGGTGCTGAGTATTTCCTCAGCAAAGTAGAATGAGCTGTTGTCGCCCTGCTCGAAAGAAAGGCAGGGATAGTTTTTGAGCTCCTCAAAGCCTATCGTGCAGTTTTTTGCAAGCGGATGACCCTTCCAGAGGTAGACGTATGGATCGCACTCGATGAGATGGTGGAATTCGAGATTGTTGCTCTTGAGAATTTTTCCGATTGCGGCACGGTTGAAGTCGCATAAATAGAGAATTCCTATTTCGCTCTTCATTGTGCTGACGTCGGAGATGACGTCACGGGTTTTGTCTCACGGATGGCGAATTCGTATTTTGCGGAATCATAGTGCTTGACGAGCTCGACAAAGGCTTTTACTGCAAAGGAATAGTGCTGCGTCGAGACTCCGAACTTCTTTTTGTAGCTCTGGTTGCCGTACTTTTCCATCAGCGATTCGTACTGGCTGTATAGCTGCCTGGCGTATGAGAGAAATTCTGCGCCATCATTTGTGAGAGTCGCTCCCCTTCCGCTACGATAGAAAATTGTGATGCCAAGCTCTTTTTCGAGCTCCTGCATCGAGCTTGTAAGTGATGGCTGAGCGATGTATAAAACCTCTGCGGCTTTATTGAAGGAGCCGGTTTCGGAGATTGTGATTGCATATCTGAGCTGTTGGAGCGTCATATTATCATCCCTTCTTATAGATAAACTTGTTGCCCTGCTTGCTAGCGAACCTGACGAGCCCCATCTCTTCTAGTATTTTGATCGCACCGGAAAGTGCTCTTCCGTCAAGCCGGGTGAGCTTTGCATAATCTTTTCTTGTGAACGTGTCAGGAAGAGCTTCTGGAAGAAAAATTCTATAGTCGGAAGGCTCGCTGAGTATTATTTCGTCGAATAGTTCAAGTGGAATCCGGTCATTTCTGGTTGCACGGTGCTTTTTTCCTTTGCCATAGCCGTCTTGATTCTTTATGTCAAAGACATCGACAAGCTCTAAAACCACCTGAACCTGTCCGCTTGGAAGATAGTCTTTGATATTGTAGAGCTCATAGATACTGTCGAATGCCGTGCCGGTCTTGGGAGAACGGCGCTTCGGGGTGAGCTTTCCGGTTTCGGGATCGAGCCAGGAAATCCACTTTTTGTGCGGAATCGGATAGACGACGGTGGTATAGTATCCCTCAGATATGTAGAATTCAAGCTTCTCTCTCAGCCTGCCGAGGGAGCGGGTCTGGATTTCTATTATATCCTTGTCACGGCAGATGTCGGCGGTGAATCTGCCTATTCCGACCTCGTGAAAATCCGGGTTCGGCTCATAGTAATATTTGAACACTGCATGGAGATACTTTTCTGAAAGAGTCCCCACTCCTGCAGATATGAGAAGCTCTTCTCTTGGTCTTTCCAGAAGCTCCGAAAAGCGCTTCTTTTCTTCGTCAGTCACCCGCTCACCTGCCTTTCACCTGAAATTAAGTATAGTATAGCACAAATCATTGGAAGTTTCCACTGTAAATTTCAGCTTCCGGCTTGCTTTTAATCCGGGATAGGTGTATAATCAGTATTGGTAAAATTTTAAAGCCTACAAATATTATTACATACAGGAGGTTAGTTAATGTCAGAATTATTCCACGGCTTTGCCGAAACGAGAGTCCGTGAGCTCTCCGAAATCGATGCGAAGCTCCACGAAATGAAGCATGTTAAGTCGGGAGCCCGGCTTATCTGGATTGAGCGTGAAGACGACAACAAGACCTTCGGCATCGCTTTCAAAACCCTGCCGGAGAACGACACGGGAGTGTTTCACATCCTTGAGCACTCGGTTCTTAACGGTTCCGACCGTTATCCCGTAAAGGAGCCGTTTGTCGAGCTTCTGAAGAACTCGATGAACACGTTCCTCAACGCTATGACCTACTCGGACAAGACGGTCTATCCTGTTTCGAGTAAAAACAATCAGGATTTCCTGAATCTCATGAGGGTTTACCTTGACGCAGTTTTCCACCCGCTTATCTACTCTAAGCCGGAAATCTTCTATCAGGAGGGCTGGCATCACGAATTTGCCCCCGATGGCACTGTCAGCTACAAGGGTGTTGTATTTAACGAGATGAAAGGCGCAATGTCGAGCCCTGATGACATTCTGGAGCAGGCTATGCTTATAGGACTCTTCCCCGATAACTGCTACAAGCACAATTCGGGCGGAGATCCCGCAAGCATCCCAGATCTTTCATACGAGATGTTCATTGCGAACCACAAGAAGTATTACGATCCGTCGAACTCCTACATCTTCATCGACGGCAGTGTTGATATTGACGTAACTTTGGGCATCATCGACGACGAATACCTCAGCCACTATGATTTCGCTCCTGAGATTCCTCCTATAGAGATGCAAAAGCCGATTGACGGCGGCGTTCTCGAATATGAATATGGTCTTTCACCGTCTGAGGAGCTCCTGGGTCACACAAGACTTGCCTATGGCAACGTCATCGGAACCTATGAGGATTATGAAAAGCTCATCGCTATGGATGTTCTGGCTGAGGTTCTGGCTGGAACCAACCATTCGCCTCTGAGCAGAGCAATTCTTTCCGAAGGTCTTGCTGAGGACGTAATACTTCGAATCAGCGACGGCATTTTGCAGCCGTATGCTGTTCTGGAAGTAAGAAACCTCAAAGATGAGAACATGCCTGAGGTCGAGAAGCTCATAAGAGATACTCTCACCGGCATTGCTGATAGCGGCGTTGACCGTGAGCAGCTTGAGTCTTCGATGGCAAACCTTGAATTCAAGCTCCGTGAGAGAGACTATGGTCCAAAGGGTCTTGTGTTCGGACTCACTGCTCTTGACACATGGCTCTATGGCGGCGACCCGGCAACCAAGCTCGTTGTCGGCGACATGTTTGAAGACCTGAAGAAGAAAGCTGATGAGGGCTACTTCGAGCAGCTCATAAGAGACGTTCTTCTTGATGATCCGCACACCTGCAAGGTCATTCTGAAGCCTTCGCACACCTATGCTGAAACAACTGCTGCTAAAGAGAAGGCAAGACTTGCAAGAGAAGAAGCATCATGGACTCCCGAGGAGCGTGAAGCTCTTGTCAAAAAGCAGGAAAAGTTGGAGGCATGGCAGCACAGCGAGGATACTCCCGAGAATCTGGCAACGCTTCCGATGCTCAAGCTCTCGGATCTTCCTGATGAACCGGAGAAATTCCCGATGGAGGAAACTGAGATTGGCGGAGTCAAAGTGCTTTCTCACAAGCTCAATACCTCCGGAATCGTCTATACAAATCTCTACTTTGACGCTACGGATCTGAGCAAAAAGGAGCTTGCGGCGGCTTCGCTTCTCTGCTCGCTCCTGGGCAGGCTTGATACCGAGTCACATTCAGCTGAAAAGCTCCAGACGCTTCTTAACTTCTATTGCGGAAACTTCGGCGCAAAGGTTTCGGCTTATCCGAGCGCCAAGGATTACGATGTCAAGCTCGTTGTCTCATTCTCAGCTCTTGAAACCAAGCTTGAAGAGGCAACAAAGCTCGTCTGCGAAATTCTCACAGAGACGAAGCTCGACAGCGAGACTTCCATCATGGAGATCCTCAGGCAGGAGAAGACAGAGCTCTTCCAGAGCATTCTTATGAGAGGAAACACGGCTGCTCTGGGCAGAGTAAACGCTCAGATTTCTCCCGCAGGCGTTGTTGGCGAGTACACTACCGGCATCAGCTACTACAAGACTCTCGGCGAGTTTGAGAGCGAGAGCAAGTCGCTTCTTTCGGCACTTGAAGGCGTCAAGAGTAAAGTCTTAGGTTCTGACAGAGCTATAGTAAGCGTCACTGGCGAAATGAGCGGTGCTGCTGAAACGGTTGTCAACACAGTTTCGTCGACTCTCCCTGCTGTTGGAAAGCCTGACGGAAAGGCTGAGCTCAAGCCGTTCGGCATCAAGAAAGAGGGCATTGCAGTTCCCACTGAGATTGCATTTGCAGCCATGGGAAGCAATGTTTCAGCACTCGGCGAGAAGGTCACCGGAGAATACAGTGTTGCTGCGAGAATCCTGACATATGGCTACCTCTGGAACGTTATCAGAGTTCAGGGCGGAGCTTACGGCACCGGATTTGTAGCACGTGATTCCGGATATATCACCTGCCACTCGTTCCGTGACCCGAGCGCAAACAGATCTCTTGGCTACTTCAAGAAGAGCGGCGAGTTCTTAAGAGACTTCCTGAAGTCATGTGATGATCTCACCGGCTTCATCATCGGAAGTGTTTCGGACATGTTCCAGCTGACCACTCCAAGCATGAAGGGTGTCATCTCTGACAATAGATATTTCTCTGGCATTACTCCTGAGCGTGTTAGCGAGAAGTACCACGAGCTTATCGGTGCAACGCCTGAGAAGCTTATGGAGCTTTCTTATAACATCGACAAGGTAATCTGCGACGGCGGCATCTGCATAGTCGGCTCGAAGAAGCAGCTTGACGAATGCGAGGAGCTTGAATCAGTCGAGACTCTTTGATCTCCGTAAAATAATATCAGCCGGTTTTGTGCCGGCTGATTTTTTATGCAGTAATTTGTCACCTAATGGGTTCAGATGTATTGACAAAATGCACCTGATAGGTTATAATATGAATACAAGGAGGTGTTGATATGGCTTTATCAACTTTCAGCGTAAGAATGGACGAGGGTTTAAAGAAGCAATTTGACACTCTGTGTGCCGAATTCGGAATGAACGCTACCACTGCGTTCAACGTATTTGCTCGTGCTGTCGTCCGAGAAAGAAAGATCCCATTTGAGATTCAGGCTTCAGATGAAATCACGAGGCAGAGCGGCGTGCAAGCCTTCGCAGCACTAAGAGCACAAGCCAAAGAAAACGGCGTTCAGGATATGAGCTTAGACGAAATCAATGAGGAAATCGGGCTTGCAAGAAGTGAGAGGAAATCATGATTTGCTATGCGGTAATCGATACAAACGTCCTCGTCTCTGCTCTCCTTTCAAGCCACGATGACGCCGCAACCGTTCAGGTTGTTAGAAAGCTCTTTTCAGGCGAAATAATACCACTATTCAGCAAGGAGATCTTATGTGAATATGACGATGTTCTAAGGAGAAAGAAGTTCGGCTTCTCGGAAGAAGCTGTCGATTTGATGCTCCGCACTATTGAAAAATACGGTGAGTCGGTCACTCCGTCGCCGTCCGGTGAAATACTCCCTGATATGAAAGATCTGCCTTTCTATGAGGTTGTTCTCGAAAAACAGGACAGTGAAGCATATCTTGTGACTGGAAACATCAAGCATTTTCCCAAAAAGCCGTTTATCGTTACAGCAAGGGAGCTCTTGGACATCCTGAATCAAAAATAAACCAGCCGGTTTTGTGCCGGCTGATTTTTTATGCTAATTCATCCATTATTTCTTTTGCGTACTTTAGAATCGGGAGTTCTCTTGCGGAAACAAGCCTTCCGAGCTTGTGTGATTCGGCTTTCTCATATTCGCTGACCGCTTCGTCATATGTAAGCTTGGCGGTGGTGAGGTGGAAGTCGTTTATCTCGTCAGGCATGAGGTGCTTTTCGCCGAAAGAAGTGATTTTGCAGAGGTAGTAGTTATTGATGTTGTGGCGGTGGATCAAGTTATAATAGTCACTGACAACTCCGAGCTTGCAGACTATCTCAACAGTCACGCCGAGCTCTTCGCTCAGTTCACGCTTGATGGCTTCTTCTAGGTCTTCTCCCGACTCCACTCCTCCGCCAGAGGTTTCTATGTAAGAGCACTTGCCAAAATTGTCATCACGGCTCGTCTTCACGAAATAGAACTTGCCCTCATCGTCAAAGACTATTGCCCGGGCAATATTTCTGTCATGGTCGGTGTACGTGTATTCCCACTCGGTGTCCTGAAGCTCGATATTCAGGGGTTCGTGCATTTCATTCTCTTCTTTCTTATGTGTCTTCTGACCAGAGTCCCAATTCCGAGACCGGCGATGGAGATTATAGCACCTGCGAGCCACAATGTCAAGTTCGGGAGATTGAAATTGCCAAAGGCGATGGCGTTGGCGAGCTTGAAGGTGGCGTATTCGGCGAGGGTGTACATGATGCCGAAGATGACTGCCGACAGCCATTTCCATCTGCCCCAGTAGTCATTTATTCCGATGAGAATCGAGAGCACGAAAGTTGTGATTGGCAGGACGAGACCGATAACAATCAGATAGTAGCCCATGGCGTCCGAGCCATCTGCAACGCACCAGAAAAGTATCATTGCTATTGCGTAAATCACCAAATAGGTCGCAATTATCATCAGCTTGCCGATATTACGCTTGCTTTTTACGGTGTCGGTGCTTTCTTCGAGGTATTCGAGGTATTCAGTCACCGGGGATTCCTCCTTTAAAAGATGGTCGAGGGTGACGTGATAAAGGTCACTCATCTTGACGACGCTTATAATGTCGGGATAGGTTTTCCCGTTCTCCCAGTTCGAGACGGTCTGCCGACTGACCCCAAGAGCTTCCGCCGCCTGCTCCTGAGTAAGTCCCACCGCCAGTCTTGCGTTTTTGATTTTGGTTCCGATGTCCACGCGAGCACTCCCTTTCTGCAATTATTATACCTGATTTTCAGGCGATTGTCTATCAAAATGGGTTGACTTTCGGGATTTTTCGGTGTCAAAATGGTTTGACATGGAGGAGTTATATGGCTGCATCCACAGGACGCGCCAACAAAAAAACGCCTTTCGGCGTTTCTTTGTTGGCGCGTCCTACAGGATTCGAACCTGTGGCCTACGGCTTAGAAGGCAGTTGCTCTATCCAGCTGAGCTAAGGACGCAAAAATGGAGCGGGTGATGGGAATCGAACCCACGCAACCAGCTTGGAAGGCTGGAATTCTACCATTGAACTACACCCGCAGGTTATTCATTGCCGGGAATTATTATTCCTCAGCAACGAACGATATTATAGCATAAGAAAAAGCAAATGTCAAGCGTTTTCTTTCGGATTTTTTCAAAATCAGGAGCTCTCTTTTTTGCGCCTCAGCTTCTCAATTATCTTGTCCTTGAAGAGTATCCCAACAAACCCTAAAACTGCCACGACTGCGAATAATATAACCGCTGTGATAAGATGACCGTCGCTAAGGCTTGCGCCAAAAACGGTTGACAGTATTATAGCCGGAGTTCTTGCGAGCATCGAAAGGAAGAAAAACCGTGATGGCTTTATTTTCGTCAAAGGCACAATATATGTGAGAGCGTCCTTGGGCATTCCTGGGATCAGAAACAGGATAAAGACGGTTGCTTCAAGCTTTTTGTCATCATTAAGGAACTGAAAACGCTTGATGCCCTTGCCGTCGACAAACGCTTCTACAACCGGCATGCCAAATTTTCGGACGGTCATGAAAACAACCACAGAGCCTAAGAATATCCCGAGAAAGCAAAGAACCGTTCCCCAGAAGTTTCCGAAGAGAACACCTCCAAGAATCTGGATAACTCCGCCTGGGATGAGTGCGACAACCACCTGCAGCATCTGCAAGAGAAGATAGATGATAACTCCCAATACGACATTTCTATCAACAATGTTCTGGAGCACTTCCCTGCCCTCATCGGTTGAGAGCATTTTTACAAGCGGGATTCCGGCTATCGTCAGCCCGACCATAACTATGATAAGGATGACGACAGCCGCTATTTTGATCGCCTTTTTGTTTTGGAAGATGTTTTTCATAGAAAAATCCTACCGCCGTTTTCCGTGTCCGAAAAGCTTGTGACGAAGCCTTTTCTCATAAATATAAAGAAGTCTGTCAAGAAGCATATCGAACATTGCAAAGACAACATTGCCTGCCAGGAGTAAAAGAATCCAGAACCACGAAAGCTCCCCAATCATATCCGTTTCGGTGATCCCGAAAACAAATATTACTATCAGGTAAGCCAGGATTATTGCGACATTGAAGGTGGCAAACTTGAGAAGCGCTTTCAGGACCTTCGGCTTTAGCTTCTGTATGTACACTCGGAGAATCGGATAATAGCCGAAAAACATGACATACATCATCGCAGCCTCTTTGTCGGGACACATGAAGAGCGAGAGAACCGAAACTCCCACATAGGCACAAAGGCTCGTTTTCAAGCCGCATTCGGTGTAGAGGATATACATCAGTATTGAGCATATCATCGGGAAAACATACAGGAATATCGGAAGAAATCCAACCGAAAATTCGAGTACCAGGCAAAGTGCCGCCACTATCCCGCCGAATGCGACGTTGAAGGCAGACTTTCTCATTTTGCAAAGTGGTGCGAATGCTCGTTAAGAAGATTCTGCTTGATGTCCCAGAGCTTCTGAGAAAGGTCGACATAATGGACATGCGGGTTCTCGAAACGTAAGACTGAATCCCACATTGTGGCTATCTCACGGATGCAGTGATTCTTGCTCTCATTGAGTGACGGGCACTTATAGACACATTCACCATTCTCAAATATCGGCACCAGAAGCTCACGGGCAGTGAAGTTCTCAAGAGTGCGGCGCTTCCAGGTGTAGTCTGGGTCGAATATCTCAAGTGGCTCCATGTCGTTGACCGTTTCATCTCTGAGGCAGAGATAATCAGCAATCGCCTTGCCGTTTTCGTTGTCATAGAGACGATAGAGCTTCTTGAAGTGAGGAGTCGTTATCTTCTGGACATTTTCGGAAATCTTAATCTTCGGTATAACATTGCCGTCGGCATCTTCAAAAGCGACGAGTTTATAGACGCCGTCAAGAACGGATGAGGGCTTCGAGGTGATGAGTCTCTCGCCTACACCAAAGGAATCTATCTTCGCTCCCTGCAAAAGCATATCTCTTATCAAGTATTCATCGAGGGAATTCGAAGCGGTGATCTTGCAGTCGGGATAGCCGGCATCGTCAAGCATCTTTCTCGCTTTCTGAGAAAGATAGGTTATATCTCCAGAGTCGATTCTTATGCCCTTGGGGCGCTTTCCAAGAGGCTTCAGGACTTCATCAAAGACCTTGATTGCATTTGGTACACCGCTCTTGAGGACGTTATAGGTGTCAACCAAAAGCGTTGCGTTATCGGGATAGACCTCACAGTATGCCTTGAAGGCTTCATACTCGGTGTCAAACATCTGAACCCACGAATGCGCCATCGTTCCGGTTGCCGGAACGCCGAATTCTTCATCGGTGAGTGCGCATGCTGTTGCAGCAGCACCTCCGATATAGGCGGCTCTTGCACCCAAAACTGCTGCATCCGGACCGTGAGCTCGTCTTGAACCAAATTCTGCGATTACTCTTCCCTCGGCGGCTCTTACAATTCTGTTAGCCTTGGTTGCAATGAGCGACTGGTGGTTTATTGTGAGCAGCAGGAAAGTCTCCATCAGCTGCGCCTGGATTGCAGGAGCACGGATTGTCATAATAGGCTCGTTCGGGAATACTACCGTTCCCTCAGGAACTGCCCAGACATCGCCGGTGAATCTGAAGCTCTTGAGATATTCCAAAAAGTCTTCTGAGAACTGATGCTTGGATCTAAGATACTCAATATCCTTTTCGTCAAAGTGCAGGTTCTTTATGTAGTCAATAGCCTGCTCGAGTCCAGCCGCAATGACATAGCCGCCGTCGCCGGGAACCCTGCGGTAGAAAAGGTCAAAATAGCAGACCCTGTCCATCAGCCCTTTTTCAAAGTAGCCGTTGCCCATTGTCAGCTCATAGTAGTCAAAAAGCATTGTGTAATTTACGTTGTTCATTTTTTCTTGCCTCTTTGGTTTTTATTTTGGGAATCCTTCGATCCCTTTTGAATAGCATTTCTGAGAGCGGTAAGCTCCGCCGGCGTCAATTCCCGATAATCGCCTGGCTTCAACATTCCAAGCTTGATAGGTCCTACAGAGGTTCTCTTGAGTCGGGCGACCTCCAAACCCACCGCATCACACATCCTGCGTATCTGGCGGTTTCTGCCCTCATGGATGGTTATCTGGAGGACTACTCTTCCCTCCTCCTTTGTGAGAACCAGAACAGTTGCGGGAAGAGTTTTCTTGCCGTCGTCCAAGACTACTCCCTCGGAGAGCTCGACAAGCTGCTCTTCGGTTACTCCTGGTCTGACTGTTACCCGATATGTCTTTGAGATATGGCAGCTTGGGTGCATGATGGCATTTGCCATCGCTCCGTCGTTTGTGAAGAGAAGAAGTCCTTCGGAGTTCATGTCGAGTCTGCCTACTGGGTACACTCTCTCTTCAACGCCCTCCAAAAGCTCTGTGACACATTTTCTGCCACGATCATCACTCATAGTCGTGACATAGCCACGAGGTTTATTGAGCATAATATAAACGTTATTTTTCTTCTCATCTGTCGGAAGATTGACGCCGTCTATACTGATTATGTCTTTTTTCGGATCTGCTTTGTCGCCCAGCTTGCAGGGTCTGCCATTAACTTTAACCCTGCCCTCGGAAATCATGGCTTCCGCCTTCCTTCGGGAGGTTATTCCGCAGTCGGAGATTATCTTCTGTATTCTTTCTGTCATTTTATCACCGTTATACTTTTCTTAATTGCTGTTCTCTATATGCGTTACTGCTCCTACCAGTGAGAAGCAGTAATCGTAGAGATTTGCGTGGTCATACCAGTCGTTTGGATCGCTTAATGTCACACAAATAAGAGTCATTCCGTTGCGCTCGCACGCTGAAACCAGGCATCTTCCGGCTTTGTCGGTAAATCCTGTCTTTACGCCTATGACGCCGTCACAGGAGCTTAAGAGCTTGTTCGAATTTGAAAGCCAGAAGCTCTCGCCGTCGCCGAACTGAAGACAGATTGAGCTCGTTTTGCATATCTCTCTGAACGTCTCGTTCGAAA
The DNA here is from genome assembly GCA_021200565.1 of Oscillospiraceae bacterium. Lineage (GTDB taxonomy): Bacteria > Bacillota > Clostridia > Oscillospirales > Ruminococcaceae > Faeciplasma. The sequence goes on along the minus strand of JAJQGJ010000011.1, from coordinate 156,964 downwards.
GAGCAAGCCGTGTGAGATTTGCCATGTCAAGAGCTGTTGAGTAGTGCTCATCGGTGTAGTCATCTAATCCTGATGGCGTGACAAAGTGTGTGGAATCAAGCCCGAAATTTTCGGCTTTCTCGTTCATCAATTCTACAAACCCATCGATACTTCCTGCAACCGCCACTGCGGCGGCATTTGCGGCATCGTTACCGCTTGGAAGCATCATGCCATACGCCAAAATCCGCTTGGTGACAATTTTGCCTTCACTCAGTCCCATTGAAGAGCCTTCAACCTTGATGGCTTCGCTGTCGACTGTGAACCAGTCGTCGATATTGCCCGACTCGAGAGTCAGAAGCGTTGTCATTATCTTCGTTGTGCTCGCCATGGGGAGCTTCATTTCGCAGTTCTTTTCGAAGATGACCTGACCGGTTTCGTATTCGATCACCACTGCTGCCCTCGCCGCTATCTGCGGCTCTGAGCTGACAGATGCCGATAAGACCGATTGAGAACCTGCCTCTGACGAAGCGTTTCTTGCTTTTATGCAGATGCAGGATGCCATCACCACAAGACATATCATGCAGACGGCAACCCGCTTGATTGTATATTTATCCATAAACTTTTTCGTATTCCTTTCAAGCCGTTTACGGCTGTGTTGCCATGCAACTGTTTGAACACGATTAGTTTGTGGACTTCATACGGTTTTATTCGTCAGTTTCTTCGTCTTCCACGTCGTCTTCGTAAACGACTTCCATCTTCTTACCCTTATCTAAGAAGCTGACAACCTTGTCGATTACATCCGGAATTGTTGCAAGCGCTGCGTTCTCCTTGGGGGCGTTTACTGTCAGCTGCAGAAGCTTTGTAGAGCCATCGGGAGCTATGGTGATGAATGCTAAAGGTGTAACGGTTACTCCGCCGCCCATTCCGCCACCGAAGAGGTCCTTTTCGCTTTTTGCAGGAATATCCGAGCCGCCGGAGCCGAAGCCGACTGAAACCTTGGAAACAGGGATAATTGTTGTTCCGTTCGGAACGGTTATCGGGTTTCCGACAACGGTATCGACATCGACGACCTCTTTGATTTTTGCGATTGCAGTCTCAACGAGACCCTCTAAGTTACTTCTCTTTTCGTTCATGTTGATCCTTCTTTCTTGGATTTACTCTCGGGCTCGGGTTTGTCAAGAGCGTCGAGAGATGATTTGATTTTAACGTAATTTATAAGTATATACACGGCTAACGCCAATATAGACAGTATTCTCGCCTTGATCATAAGGCTTCCGGTGGCTTCAAAGACCTTGTTTTCATAGTCGCACTTTATCTCGGTCTTCTTGATTTTTACTGAAAACAGGCAGCAAACGAGTGCAAGCGCATTATAGAAAACAGCATTTATCTTGCCGAAATTCATTCCGGCTGCAGCGGCATCCTCGCCGCCGACTGTGAGGTGAAGCTCAAGGTCGTCAATTTTGATGAGCTTGAGAAGCTTTTTGAGTGCAGTTTTGACCTTCGGAAGGTAACCTTTGATTACATTCCACTTGTCAAGAAGCGAATTGCCGCTCTTCTCATCTTCTGGCTCTTCCTTTGGCTCATCGGCTGGTTCTTCGGGCTCTGATTCAGGCTCTGGCTCCAAAGCTTCTGGAATTTCAGAGATTTCGATTTCCGGCTTTTTCGGCTTCTGCTCCGAATCCGGCTTGTCCTTAGGCTTCATCTCAGAGGTGTCAAGCTTGAAGAGCTGCAAGAAGAGGTACTTGACCGAGAGGCGTACGCTCTTTTTGTCGAAACTAATATAAATTCTTATCGAAAACAGCGTGAGTAGGAAAATGAGAAGGAGTAGCGTAAGGAGCACTATACCTATAATTTTCAATATTGTAAGAAATATTACTATAACGCTACACCTCCTGTCTTCATTCTGTCTCTTCGTTTTCTATTTCGTCGATGCTTATCTGTCCCTCATCGGAAGGCAGTGGCGGGAGCTCTCCCAAAGACGAGATTCCGAAGCATCTCAAAAAATTCTCGGTTGTTTTGAACAAAACCGGCTTTCCAGGAATGTCGAGACGTCCTGCTTCAGCTATAAGTTCCTTCTCAAGAAGATTATTAACAACTCCGGAACTGTCTACTCCACGAACATCGTCGATAAAGCTTCTTGTGACCGGCTGGTTATAGGCAATTATCGTTAGAACCTCAAGGGATGCCTGGGAGAGTGCCGAGCTTCTCTTTGAACGGACCGCCGCTGAAATATATGGCGCAAATTCTTTTTTGGTGACAAGCTGTCTTGAGGAATCGAGCTTTATCACTTCAAGAGAAGATCCGGATTCCGTATATCTGTCATTGAGAAGACTTATAAAGCTGTCAAGTTCGCCCGGCTCTATTCCGGCAGCCGCTGCAAGCTTCTCGTCCTCCACCGGCTCTCCCAAAGCGAATAATATCGCTTCGAGTGCCGAAAGCTTTTCGTTATACTCCACTTTCTTTCTTCCTCCTGTTGAGAGTTATCTCGGTATTGTCATCATTTAAGCTCACTCTTCCCGACTTTGCAAGCTCTAAAACTGCTAAAAACGCAGCTATTTTCTCCGACTTGCCGTCGATTCCGTCGAGCAGAACCGACACCGGGCAGGTTCCTGACTTATAAAGCCTTTTCAAAACCGAGACTATGCCAGTTGAAACGGACACGACACGATGAGATACAAGCGGCTTGAAGACAGACGCTTCAACCGGTCTTTCCCTCATCTTTTTGTCAAAGATGCCGATATAGGCATCAAGGAGAGCCTGCGGGTCGCAGTGACCGACGTAGGTTTTCGGAAGTTCAGGAAGCGTCGGGCTACTCGCAAATACTTTGTCTCCGACATAAAGGGTTGACAGCTTCTCAGCTGCCTGCTTGCAGACAGAATACTGGGTGAGCTTGCCCTCTAATTCTCGCTTGAGCTCCACTGCCTCTTCGTGCTTCGGCAATAGATAGAGCGTTTTTATAAGGATGAGCCTTGCCGCCATCTCGAGGAAATCTCCAGCATATTCGATGTCATATTCCTCAATGCCGTCAATGTAGTCAAGATACTGGTCAAGCAGTGCCGAAATCTCAATATCGGCGATACTAAGCTTGTGCTTTGAGATGAGAAACAAAAGAAGATCAAGCGGTCCCTCAAAGCCTTCAAGACGGTAGACAACGTCGCTTTTGCTTGCTGCTGAAACTGTACTCATAGGTTAAAAGATCGCTTTCATAATCAGTTCTACCCAGAAGAAGAGGTAGTAGAGTCCATTATAAAACAGATTTACAAGCCATGTCATCGGACCTGAAAGAGCTCCCAGGAGCAGAAGAATCAAGAAACCGATATAGATATATCTCTGATACCTTGCGAGCCACGCATTGACTTTATATGGAGCATATGCGCTGAGGATTCTTGAACCGTCGAGAGGCGGGATCGGGATCAGGTTGAACACTGCCAGGGACAGGTTGACTGTTACGAAGTAGTAAACCGCAAGGAAGATGTAATAGAGAGCATTATACGTAGATTCTGTAATCGCAACACAAACAGGAATGTAGTTTATAATTCTTAGGAAAAACATTCCTATTGCGGCGCAGAGGAGGTTTGAAAGCGGTCCCGCTGCGGCGGTGATGGCTGTTCCCCTTTTGTAGTTCCGGAAGTTTCTTGGATTTACCGGCACAGGCTTTGCCCAGCCGAAGCCGAACAGGAAAAGAAAGATTGCGCCAAAGATGTCAAGATGTGCTATCGGGTTGAGAGTCATTCTGCCGTTCATATAGGCTGTCTCATCGCCCATTTTGTGAGCAGCATAGGCGTGAGCGTATTCATGGATGGGAAGTATTGTGAATATGATAAGCAGTCTGATTCCCACCATAATCAGAAGCTGCTGAGGGTTGTCAAGGTAAGAGAGTATCGACAATTAGGTTAGCTCCTTTTTCAATATATTTTCAAAGCCACTCAGGCTTAAATCTCAGGATAAAGCTTAGCAGTCTAATGATACACCATTTATGTGAAAATTTCAAGTCATCTTTGCCCTAATAAATGCTTTCGGGGTGAAATTTTAAGGATTTCGACACATTTTCTTCGCATTTGAAGACTATTTCGGGCTTCAGAAAAAAATATTTCAAAAAACACTTGCAATTACTGCGGAAATTTGGTATGATAGATGACGTTGAATTATGACTATAACTACGCTGATTGAGTTGGCACGTTTGTCTGTCTCTCAAGTAAGCTTGAAGAAGGAGGTGCAGCCCAATGGCAAAGTGTGAAATTTGCGGTAAGGGTGTTACTTTCGGAAATAAGGTATCTCACTCTATGAGAAGCACCAACAGAACTTGGAAGCCGAACATCATGAGAGTAAAGGCTATCAAGAACGGTACTCCCTGCCATATGTATGTCTGCTCGAGGTGCTTAAGATCCGGAAAAGTAACCAGAGCTTAATGCAATACTTAGACACAAATAAAATTCAGTCGACCTTATTGGGGTCGGCTGTTTTTTATCTGTATAATGCGTCGGAAAGTGCTATCAGTTCTTCCATTCTGAGCTGCTCAGGGCGTGAATTGAGAGCTATTCCCGCTTCGTTCATGGCTTCTGACACCGTCGCCTTGTCGATTCCAAGTGAGCCGCAGATGGCATTTAAGGTGGTCTTTCTGCGCTGGGTGAACATTCCACGAACCATTCTGAAGAAGAAATCCTCACTTTTTACCTCCGGCAAGGTTTTTCGCATGTCGAACCTCACAACGCAGCTGTCGACATTCGGGCTCGGCATGAAGCAGCCTCTTGAAACGTTGAAGAGAACCTTTCCCTCAGAATAGTAGCTTGCGGCAACCGTTACGGCTCCCGATTCCCTTGTTCCCACAGGCGCACAGAGACGGACTCCGGCTTCTTTCTGAACGAGTGCGGTTATTGATTCGATAGGAAGCCTTGACTCGAAAAGCTTCATGAGTATCGGAGAAGTGATGTAGTATGGGAGGTTTGAACAGACTGCGACTCTGAGCCCCGGGAATTCGTCTTCGATGAGCTTGTTTAAATTCAGCTTCAGAACATCCGCTTCGACTATTCTGACGTTAGAGCAGTCGGCAAGGGTTTCGTGCAGGACTCCGATGAGCCGGTGGTCGACTTCGATTGCGACGACTTTATCGGCACGCTTTGAGAGCTCCACTGTCAAAACTCCCATTCCGGCTCCGATTTCGATTATACCGAATCCCTCACGGGCGTTCCCTGCTTCGGCAATACGAGGACATACAGTCGGGTCGATAAGGAAATTCTGCCCGAGCTTCTTTGAAAATGTGAAGCCATGGCGGCTGAGGATTTCTTTTATTACGGTTGGGCTTGAAAGATCTCTGGTCATATTTTCTCCGGTTGGTTTTTATCAGGCGTTGCTCTTTCTCTTCCAGAGGGATGGCATAAGGATAAAGAGAAGAGGATAGATTTCAAGTCTGCCTAAAAGCATGGTGATTGAGAGGATTATCTTCGAGAATGCAGAGTAGCTCGCATAGCTGCCCATCGGTCCCACTTCGGCGAAGCCGGGTCCGATATTGTTGAAGCAGGCGACAACCGAGGAAATTTTCGCCTCAAAGCTGAGCGGTTCAAACGAAATCGCCAGGAAAGCGGCTATCATGATGAATATATAGAGCGAGAAGTAGGTTCCGATGCCCTTGAGAGTGCCATCGTCGAGAGTTTTGCCGTCAAGCTTCACTGCTCCCACAGAGTGCGGGTGAATCATTCTATAAAGCTCACGCTTGACAGATTTGAAGAGGGTTACAACACGTGAAATCTTCAAGCCTCCAGCGGTGGAACCGGCACAGCCTCCGATGAACATGAGTACAAACAGCACAGCCTTTGCAACAGGTGACCACAGGTTGAAGTCTGCCGTCGCAAAGCCGGTTGTCGAGAGAATCGACATTACCTGGAACGCCGCCGTTCTCAATGTCTCCCAGAAGCCGTCATAAAGCGGAAATATGCTCACTGCGACTATCGTTATCGACACTACTATTATTCCTAAGTAGGTCCAGAGTTCCTCAGACTTGAATGCTGCCTTGAATTTGCGCATCAGCAAAAGGAAATAGATATTGAAATTCGCTGCAAAGAGAACCAGGAATATTGTTATCACCCACTGGACATATGGGCTGTAGCTTGCAAGGCTGTCGGACATTATTCCGAAGCCTCCAGTGCCGGCGCTGCCGAATGCATAGATGCAGCTTTCATAAACGCTGAGCCCTCCCAGGCAGAGAAGACCTATTTCCATGAGGGTTAGCGCGACATAGATAAGGTAAAGTATCTTTGCGGTCTGACGGACTTTTGGGACGAGCTTTCCGACTATAGGTCCGGGCATTTCGGCACGGAGAATATGCATCGAGCGGTCGGTAGATGTCGGCGAGACTGCCATCACAAGAGCCAATACTCCCATTCCTCCAACCCAGTGGGTGAAGCTTCGCCAGAACATGATGCCGTGGCTCATTCCGTCATAGCTCGTTAAAATTGAAGCTCCCGTTGTCGTGAAGCCGCTGACTGTTTCGAAGAATGCGTCGACAAAATTCGGGATCTCCCGGCTTATTACAAACGGCAAACACCCGACGAGTGAAAGCATAACCCAGGAAAGGGCTACTATTATGAAGCCCTCTTTTGAATAGATAACCTTATTCGACGGCTTGAATATGAGAATCATAGCTCCGCCTAAGACAAGAGCTATCAAAATTGATGCTATAAATGCAAATGCACACTTTTCCATGTATATTACAGAAACAAGAAGAGGCAGAAGCATCAAAATTGCCTCCACCAAAACCATCTGTCCCGCTACATAGAAAACCATTCTGCGATTCATATAAATTGCCTTTCTTCGGGAGGTCTCTCTTGGGGAGAACCCCTCAGTCGCCTGCGGCGACAGCTCCCCTTGACAGGGGAGCCATAATATGTTCTATCAAAGTTTATGCTAATATATCGGCTAAATCTCCGAGACCTAAATTGCCTGAGATAACTACTACTCGGTCACCTACTGTTATCATATCATTGCCAGACGGAATAATAGTCTTCCTGCCACGCATGATGCCGGCTATAAGGATTCCCTTCTTCAGCTCGAGGCTCTTAAGCGGGATTCCGGTGAGCTTCGATTCGGAGTTGACTAAGAATTCGAGTGCTTCAACCTTGCCATCCATCAGCTTATAGAGCGTTTCAACTGATGATCCGACGCTGTTTTCAAGGGCTCTTGCGTACTTGACAACAACAGAAGAAGTGATGTCCTTCGGGGAGACGACGCACTCGACGCCTATCTTTGTCGCCATTTCGACGAGCTCGTCACGATTAACTTTAGCTATGACCTTCGGGACGTTCTGCATCGAGGCGAATATAGCTGTCAGGATATTTTCCTCGTCAAAGCCGGTGAGCGAAACAAACGCATCGGAGCTTTCGATGCCCTCTTCAAGAAGCAGCTCCTGCTGCATGCCGTCGCCATATATTATCGATGTGCTCGGAAGAAGACCGGCAAGCTCTTCGCAGCGTGCCTTATTTTTATCTATAATCTTCGCATAGCCGCCGCTTCGGGTTATCAGCGCAGCGAGATAGAATGCTATTTTACTTCCGCCAAGAATCATCGTGTGCTTCGACTTTTTCTTGAGGACGCCAAGCATCTTTAAAAGCTTTGACATTTCCGGAAGAGATGCCGTTATGCCTATCTTGTCGCCGGCTTTGAGCTCGAATGAGCCGTCGGGAATGAAGACCTGATTTCCTCTCTGGACACAGCAGACAAGGAAGTTTGCATTATACTTTTCTCTCGCCTTTATGAGGTTCATGCCGTCAAGCCCGCTATCCTGCGGAATGATTATCTCTATCATTTCGAGATTTCTCTTTGAGAAGCTCTCGATTCGGACTGCAGACGGGAACTTTAAGATATTATACATCTCCTGAGCCGTCAGAAGCTCTGGATTAAGGGCAAGTGAAAGCTCGAGGTGCTTTCTTAGGAAGCCCAGGCTGTTGTCGTTATATTCAGGGTTTCTTATGCGGGCGATTGTGTTCTCGGCTCCGATTTTTTTCGCTAAGAAGCATGCGAGCATATTCTGCTCGTCGGAATCCATGCATGCGACAAATATGTCGGCTTTTTCGACGTTCGCTTCGACAAGAGTTTCATAATCGGAGGCATTGCCGATAACGCCCATTACATCATGGACGTTAGTTATCAGGTTCACAACGTCTGCATCAATATCGACTGCGACTACATCGTGACCTTCAGCCGCCAATGCTGCGACAATCTCAGAACCAATCTTTCCGCATCCTGCAACAGTAATCTTCATTTTCTTCGGATATTCCCTTCCCCGCCTGCTCCGGCGGATTTCAACACTATTCTATCACCTTTTCACACAGTTTGCAACTATTATTTCACCTGAAAGATTATATGCAACAAATTTTCCTCAGATTGATGACAATCCGGAGTGTTGACATTTTCATTTCCCAGGGATATAATATCAGATATTGTAACAGATGAAAAGAGGGTGGTAACCTGTCTGATAAGAACATGGAAATGGCAGGAAGGCTTGCTGAGTTGGTCGCAGAAAACGGCGGAACTGCTTATTTTGTCGGCGGTTATGTCCGGGACAAGCTGAGGCATAAAGAAAGCAAGGACATCGACATCGAGGTTCACGGAATCAAGCCCGAAAAGCTTGAAGAAATTCTTGATTCGCTCGGCGAGAGAATATCGATTGGCGAAAGCTTCGGGATATACAACCTGAAAGGCTACTCTATAGACATTGCTATGCCCAGAAAAGAAGACAACAGGGGTTCTGGTCACAGAGACTTTGACATCTGCGTAGACCCATTTATCGGGACGTACAAAGCGGCTGAAAGGCGGGATTTCACCTTCAATGCACTTATGGAAAACGTGCTGACCGGCGAAATTGTGGACCATTTCGGAGGGGTTCAGGATCTCGAAAACGGCATTATAAGGCATGTCAACGATGTGACATTTCAGGAAGACCCGCTGAGGGTTCTGAGAGCTGCACAGTTCGCTGCGCGATTTGACTATACGGTAGCTGACGAAACGATGGAGCTCTGCCGGAGGATGGATTTATCGGCTCTTTCGAAGGAAAGAGTGATGGGTGAACTCGAAAAAGCACTACTGAAATCTCAGAAGCCGTCAGTTTTCTTTGAGAAACTCAGGCAGATGGATCAGCTTTCAGTATGGTTCCCGGAGCTTGAGAATACCATTAGCATAAAGCAGCCGCCAAAGCATCACGCTGAGGGCGATGTATGGAATCACACAATGCTGGTGTGCAACGAGGCTGTCAGGTGTCGTGAAAGAGTTTCCAATCCACTTGGGTTCATGCTTGCGGCGATTACGCACGATTTCGGAAAGGTAATCAGCACCACTGTTGTTGACGGTAAGATTCACGCCTACAATCACGAAATAACAGGGCTTCCGCTTGCTGAAGCTTTCATGAAGAGGCTTACAACCGAGAAGGAGCTCATTAAATACGTTCTGAACCTCGGTGAACTCCACATGAAGCCAAACATGTTGGCGGCTGACAATGCTTCTGTAAAAGCCACAAACAAGATGTTTGACAGTGCTGTCGACCCGGAAGCTCTTATCTGTCTTGCTCTTTCTGATGCGAAAGGAAGCATTTCGGCTGACGGAAACGTAACTCACGAAGAGTTTCTTACGAAACGGCTTGAGATATTCAAAGAGTATATGTCAAGACCCTATGTCATGGGAAGAGATCTGATTGAAGCAGGAATGAAGCCGTCGGAGCGGTTTACCGACTATCTCAAATTTGCGCACAAGCTCCGCCTTGCAGGAGTGAGTAAAGAAAATACATTACGCCAGGTCTTAGCACTGGCGAGAAAGAATGGTGACTATGAAGGAAATTATTGAAAGCAAGCTCAAGGAAATCGAGCTTACGGAAAATGTCAGAATACTCCTCGCCGTTGAATCAGGGAGCAGAGCATGGGGATTTGCATCTCCTGACAGCGATTATGACGTCAGGTTTATCTACGTGAGAAAGCGTTCAGATTATCTCAAGCTTGAAGGAATCAGGGACGTGATTGAGCTGCCGATTGATGAGGTCTTGGACATCAACGGCTGGGATATTACAAAGGCATTGAAGCTGCTGTACAAATCGAATCCCACACTTATTGAATGGTTTACCTCTCCTATCGTATATCGCAGGGATGATGAGTTTCTTGAGAAGATGAAGCCTCTCATAAAAGAGTACTTTTCTTCAAAGAATGAACTTTATCACTATCTCAGCATGGCGGAAAGCAATTTTAAGAAGTTTCTGCAGGGAGAAATGGTGAAAGCAAAGAGCTACTTCTATGTTTTGCGCCCAGTTCTTGCTTGCATGTGGATTTTAGATAAGGAGACTCCGCCTCCGATGCTGTTTGAAGAGCTTGTCAAGGCTGAGCTTCCCGAAGAGCTAAAGGATGACGTTGACAGGCTGCTTGACATCAAGATGAATTCTCCTGAAATCAAGATGATCCCAAGAGTGGACGTTATCAACAGCTACCTCGGCGAAAGCATTGATGAAGTAAAGAGGATTATATTAAGCATGGATGAGCCGGCAAACAGAAGCTGGGATTCACTGAATCAATTCTTCCTGTCTGAGATTTCTGAATAAAAACAAATCCCTACCAAACCCGGTAGGGATTTTATTATAGATTTAAGTTCAGACGTCGCCTGCGAGCTCTCTGTAGAGACCCATGTAGAGTTCTGCGGAGCGTGCCCAGCTGAAGTCTTCACGCATGGCGTGAGATGAAAGCTTGCCCCACTGCATTCTCTGATCATAATAGGCTCTTGCTCTGACTGTTGCGTCGAGCATGTCGTGAGCGTTGTAGGTCTTGAATGTGAAGCCGTTGCCGCCGGGACCGCCGCAGTCGACAATAGAATCCTTTAAGCCGCCGGTTTCACGGACTATCGGGATGGTGCCATAGCGAAGAGCAACCATCTGAGCCAAGCCGCATGGCTCGCTCTGGGAAGGCATCAGGAACATGTCGGCACCAGCATAGATTCTGTGTGCAACATCGGGAATGAAGCCAATCTTGACTCCTACTCTGTCGGGATACCTGTATGCCATCTCACGGAAGAAGTCTTCATACTGCTTCTCACCGGAACCGAGGATTACAAACTTGTAGCCAAGGTGAACCATGTCCTCAAAGACACACTTGATGAGGTCGACGCCCTTGTGGGACGCAAGTCTTGTGACGATGCCCATGACAGGCTCCTTGCCGTCGGGAAGACCGAATTCCTCAAGGATAGCTTTCTTGCAGACAGCCTTGCCGGACTTGTCGTCAACAGTATAATTTGCAGCAAGTGCCGGATCGGTTTCAGGATTATAGATGTCCTGATCGATTCCGTTCAAGAAGCCGGTCAGCTTATACTGCTTGCTCCAAAGAACAGGGTCTAATCCATGCGAGAAATAGGGATTAAGTATCTCAACAGCATAAGTAGGAGAAACGGTTGTGATCTTGTCCGAAACCTCGAATGCACCCTTCATGAAGTTGCAGCAGTTGTCATATTCCAGGATTCCTCTTGCGTAATCGGGGATTCCGAGAAGGTCGGAGCAGAGCTCCATGCCATACTTGCCCTGATACTGGATATTGTGGATGGTGAAGACAGTCTTTATATTGCCCATTCCCTCTTCGCCTTTATAGAAGAGGTTGTAGTAAACGGGAGTGAGAGCAGTCTGCCAGTCGTTGCAGTTGAGAATATCAGGCTTGAAGTCGATATGCTTGATGAGCTCCAATATTGCTCTTGCAAAGAATGCAAATCTCTCAGCATCGTCATAGTGACCATAAATGGTATTGCGCTTGAAGTAGTACTCGTTATCAAGAAGATAATATGTAACTCCTGCCGCTTCGCCCTTGAAGACTCCGCAGTACTGGCTTCTCCAGGATACAGGAACGAAGAAGTTTGTCACATACTCAAGACTGTCCCTGAGCTCCTGCTTGATGGTGCCATAGAGAGGGAGAACTACTCTGCAGTCCTGCCCTGCTTCGCAAAGTGCCTTTGGAAGCGAGCCTGCGACATCGGCGAGTCCGCCTGATGCTACATATGGGAGCGCTTCACTTGCACAGTATAGAATTTTCAATTCAATCACCGCTTTCTTTCAATCAGAGAACACGCTTCTTGCCGATATAAAGAGGGCTTCCGACAGCGGATGAGATTCTGAGCTCATCGCCTATCACAACATCCTTATCGGTGATGATGTTGGAGATAACGGTATCCTTTCCTACAACGGTGTCCTGCATGAGGATGCAGTTTTTGACAACTGCGCCCTTTGCAATCTTTACGCCTCTGAAGAGAATGGAGTCCTCGACAACACCGTCGATGACGCAGCCGTCGGCAACCAAAGAGTTATTGACTGAGCTGTCAAGACCGTACTTCGAAGGCGCATCGTCACGAACCTTGGTGTAGACAGGTCTCTTCTTGAGAATAAGCTTGCCGAGGTTGTCGGGATCGAGAAGCTTCATGTTTTCAGCGTAGTAGCTCTCGAAATCGTGGATTCTGCTGTAGTAGCCGTTGTACTCGTAAACACGGATATTGAGCTTGCCTGCCTTTGCCTGCAGAACGTCACGGTCGAAGACATTCTTTCCTCTCGGAATGAGATCCATAACAAGGCTCTCAAGGAGCGCGGTTGAAAGGATGTTGATATTGAGACCTAAGGTATACTTTCCCGCCTTTGCAGCGTTGAGGATTGTTTCCTTTACTCTTCCGGTTGAATCAGTTTCGAATGCAACTGAGTCTGCTGTTTCAGAAGCGGAATAGTTGCCGGTTGAGGCAACACATGTGATGTCAGCTCCCGACTCAATGTGCTCTTCGATAATCTTTGAGTAATCGGCGTTGAGAACTACGTTTCCGTCAGCAAGAATGACATACTCACAGCCGGTCTTCTTGATGTAGCCCAAAGCTCCCTTGAGGGCTTCGAGCTTTCCGACATAGAGACCAGAAGCGATATTTCCATAGGGCGGAAGGATTGTCAAGCCACCATAGGAGCGGGCGAGATCCCAATATCTTGCTGAACCGATATGATCAAGTAGCGACTCATAGTTTGACTTTGTGATGATTCCGACAGTCGACATTCCGGAGTTGACCATGCTTGAAAGCTGGAAGTCGATAAGGCGGAATCTGCCGCCGAAAGGAACTGACGCCATCGTGCGGTTTGATGCAAGCTCGGGCAAAGCTTCATCATGGGAATTTGCGAAGATAATGCCCAATACATTTGTCATATTATAGCTCATTTTTCGCTTCCTCCTTACATATCGGCAGAGATTATCTCTTTAGGCTTGACGACTGAGCCAGAGCTGACTGTCACATCGTGACCGACTACTGCAACGCCCCACTCGTCCTTATTCTCCATTGTTTCGGGTCTTGCGCCGATATGTGCACCAGCCTCGACAACGCTCGACTCGCCGACTATCGAATACTCGACGACTGCACCCTTCTTGACGGTTGCGCCGGGCATAAGGATCGAATCGGTTACAACTGCACCAGCTTCGATTGTAACGCCGCCGGAAATCATCGAGAACTCAACCTCTCCATCGATGACGCAGCCGGTTGTTACCATTGAATTCTGGATCTTGGCATTCTTGCCGATGATATGAGGTGCGCGGGAGTCGTTATTCGAGTAGATCTTCCAGCTGGGATCATAGAGATCGAGTGAAACAGTCGGGCTCAGAAGATCCATATTTGCTTCCCAAAGGCTGTCTATCGTTCCGACATCCTTCCAGTAGCCCTCGAATCTGTAGGCATAGAGTCTTTCCTTGTTTTCAAGGAGTGCCGGAATGATGTTCTTGCCGAAGTCCTTGGTGGCGGTTTCGTCCTGCTCGTTCTCGATGAGATACTTCCTGAGAGTCGGATATGAGAATATGTAGATGCCCATTGATGCGAGAGTGCTCTCCGGAACCTTGGGCTTTTCAACGAACTTGGTGATTGCGTTATCCTCGTCTACTGACATGATTCCGAAGCGGGATGCCTCCTCATACTCGACGTCGATAACTGCTATTGTGCAGACAGCGTCCTTCTCTTTGTGGAAGCTGAGCATCTTGGAGTAGTCCATCTTGTAGATGTGGTCTCCAGAGAGGATTACGACATATTCAGGGTCATATCTGTCGATAAACGAGAGGTTCTGGTAGATGGCGTTTGCAGTGCCTTCATACCACTGAGCACCGGAATTTGACTGGTAAGGCGGCAGGATATGCACGCCTCCATGAATTCGGTCAAGGTTCCATGCCTGTCCGTTGCCGATATAGTCGTTCAGAACGAGCGGCTGATACTGGGTTAAAACACCCACTGTGTCGATACCTGAATTGACACAGTTTGACAGCGGGAAATCGATGATTCTGTACTTGCCTCCATAGGGTACGGCGGGCTTGGCTACGTTCTTTGTCAGTGCGTACAGTCTTGATCCCTGTCCGCCTGCCAAAAGCATCGCAACGCATTCTTTTTTGTTGTACATTACACTCTTCCTTTCAGATTTTGATTGAAAACGCTCTATTATTTATTGTCATTGTCAGTCTTTTCATCGGCTGGCTTTTCCTCTGTGGGCTTGGCAGCTTTTCTGCCGCCGGATTTTCTCAGCTTGAAGTACATTACCGACATCGGAGGAATATCTATAGCAATAGACTGCTCCATTCCATGAGACGGGATTGCTTCAGATTTGACCGTTCCATTGAGGTAAGGCGAACCGTTCTTTGATGCGGAATTCATGACCTCGGTGTAGGTTCCCTTGTATGGAACGCCGAAGCGATAGCCCTTTCTCTCAACCGGAACGAAGTTGCAGACAACCAGGATTTCTTTTCCCTGCTTGTCGATTCTTCTGAACACGATAACGCTCTGTTCGTTGTCGTCAGCCGCTATCCAGCTGAAGCCCTTCCAGGAATAGTCCTCCTGCCACATGGGCGGATTATCGAGATAGAATTTGTTGAGATTCCTGACGTAATCCTGGAAATCACGGTGAGCCTCGAACTTTTCCGGCATGAACCACTCGAGCTCATTCGAATAGTCCCACTCACGGAACTGTGCGAATTCAGATCCCATGAACAGCAGCTTCTTGCCAGGGTGAGCCATCATATAGCCTAAGAAGGCTCTGTCGTTTGCGAGCTTTGAATCAGCATCTCCCGGCATCTTGTCGACAAGTGAATGCTTGCCGTGAACGACCTCATCGTGCGATATAGGGAGAATGAAGTTCTCGGAAAACGCATAGAAGAACGAGAAGGTCAGCTTGTCGTGGTTGAACTTGCGGAAGTATGGATCAAGCGACATATAGTGCATCATGTCGTTCATCCAGCCCATGTTCCACTTGAAGTTGAACCCGAGACCGTTCATTTCAACAGGCTTTGTGACGTTTGCCCATGCTGTCGATTCCTCGGCAATCATTATGGCATTCGGGCATCTTGAGAAGACCGCTGTGTTGAGCATCTGGAGGAATTCTACAGCCTCAAGGTTCTCATGTCCGCCATATTTATTCGGTCTCCACTCGCCGCCCTGTCTGTCATAGTCGAGATAGAGCATCGATGCCACTGCATCGACTCTCAAGCCATCGACGTGGTACTTCTCGAGCCAGAAAAGTGCGCTTGATATGAGGAAGGAGCGAACTTCGGGACGTCCGAAATCGAACACTCTCGTTCCCCATGCTTTATGCTCCATCTTGAGTGGATCTGCATATTCGTAGCAGGGTGAACCGTCAAACTCATAGAGCCCGGCACCGTCCTTCGGGAAATGAGCCGGAACCCAGTCGAGGATAACGGCGATTCCCGCCTGATGGAATTTGTCGATCATCTTCATGAAGCCCTCTGGAGTTCCGAAGCGTGAAGTCGGTGCGAAATATCCGATAACCTGATAACCCCAGGAGCCCTCATAGGGATACTCTGTCAGAGGCATGAACTCGACGTGGGTGTAGTTCATCTCCTTGAGGTAAGGAATGAGTTCATCCGCTACCTTTTCATAGCTATAGACGTTGCCGTCGGGATAACGCTTCCAGGAGCCTATGTTGACCTCATAGATGTTCATCGGCTTGTCGTAAGGAGTGGACTTTTTTCTGCGATTCATCCAGGCTGAGTCGCTCCACTTGTAGCCGGAAATGTCGAAAATCTTGGTTGCTGTTCCGGGAGGTGTTTCCATGTGTGCGCCATATGGATCAGCTTTCATTCTGACTGAGCCGTCTGCGCCCTCAATGCTGTATTTGTAAACGGAATATGTATCAAGCGCCTGAGCCGTGCATTCCCAGATACCGCCATCGATTCTGTGGCACGGATTGGCGTTTTCGTCCCATCCGTTGAAGTCGCCCACCAAAGAGACACGTTTGGCACGTGGTGCCCAGACTCTGAAAACATAGCCCCCTTCATCTCTGCGGTGTGCGCCCAGGAAATCAGCGCAATCATAGTTTTTTCCATCTAAAAAGCTTCCGATTGCTTGCTTGACATCATAGACCTCTCCCGCTTTGTTAACGCCGCTCATATCTATAACCCCTTCTTTCTTATTTTAAAAAGTTGTAGAGAATTTAATATTTTTGTATTCAGCGAAACGGCACTTTCTCCGTTTACTCGCTTATGGGTTCATTATAGCAAGCTTTGACGAATATTGCAAGGAGTTTAGACCAATTTGACGTTTTTAACATTTTTCAACGCCATATTTTGTGCAAACTTAACAAAAGGATTTATAATATTTTTGATATGCGAATTGCAGCCACTGTAATATCATCACGATAATTTTCCTTCTGACTCCTGTGGGCTTCGCTTGTGATGAGAGCTGCCAGGTCGCCAGGCGGAAGCTTGTCCTCATCAGCCGCAATCTCAGCAAGCTTTTCTATTCCGATGCCGTCAGCTCCGTCGGTCATCATGAGAATTGTCATGTCCGATTCAGGATTTATTGTAGTGCTCATCAAGCTTATTTCTCCGAGAATTCCTATCGGATAGCCACCCTGCGGAATTGGAGTAACGCTGCCGCCACGGAGAATATAGCTCTTCCCTGCTCCGCATTTGCGGATAGTTATTTCTCCGGTCATGAGATTTGCCGAGAGAATATCGAGTGTCGCAAAAGACTCCTCCGGCTGGCAGGAACGGATATATTCAGATGAAAGCCTGAGTGCCGATTCGAGTGAATAGCCGCCTTCGATGAGGCTTCTGAAGGCTCTCACGAGGTTTCTGGCAACCGTACCGGCGTCTCTTCCCGTGCCCATGCCATCTGAAAGAAGCATGTGGCTATAGTTGCCGAAGCTCCACACTTCAGCGCAGTCGCCACAGACTCCATCCTGCTCCGCTGAGTCAGCCGGCAGCTGGCAGATTCCCGAGTCGAAATACCACCTTGGCTTTGGAGCTATCGTATATCGGATGTAGCTGTCCGACTCTGAGCGGAAGAGCTCGCAGCCGCTACCTATTCCGGCTTTTTCGGCGGCTTTTGCGATCATGCTTTCGGATACTCTTGCGGTTTTCGGAAAGTAGAGTTCAGCGGCGCCGTCCGGGAGTGGATTTCCGACAACATCGGCTCCGATTTTCTTTGAAAGAATTCCGCACAGGTGGGAGATTTTCGGGCTGGATTTCTTCAGGGTGAGCGAATTTCTCAAGTCGCTTTCTGTGAGCGAAATGAGCTCCACCATGTTTTCGAAGCTGCGCTCGCCTTGACCTGGGTTCACAAACTTTGGGAAGTGCGCGAGAGCACTCTCCAAAAAGCTTAGCTTCAGTGATGCACAGCGTGCGGCGGATGAAAGGGTTTCTTTCCTCATGGTGAGCTTATAGACCCATATAGCGCAGGTTAGGAAGCTGAGGATTTCACCGAGATGATAGGAAGAGGCTACTGCCTCTGCGAGTGCAAAGAGTGCAAGAAGCTGAGGCGTTGTGGCGTCGAAAATGCCCGTTCTCGAAACCGTAGTGGTAAGATAAGTGCTGGCAGCTAAAATCGCTCCGACAGTGATGAGCCTTATGTAGTCGGCTGCAGAAGCTCCCGCTGCTATTCCGGCGAAAATTGCGCAGCCGAGATATGATGCAGCTGCAACCGCTGACACTATTCCGGGGTATCTCCGGCGGCTTGTACCGTCGAAGAGAAATCTTGTCAGCAGGACTATTATGGCTGCGGTGAGGGATGCCACCTTCCCTGCCGTCATTTCGGTGAATATCGCCGTGAGAAGTGCTCCCAGAAGCGCCGAAAAGCCGCAGACTAACGGAAGTGCAGCAACTGCGGACGCTGTGAGAACAGAATCCTCTCCAAGAATCCGGGAGCCGGCAAGGATGACTCCAAGGAGAAAACTGCCAATGGGCTTTGCAATGCTTATGATACTTGTTTTCGGAACGGCTTTGACCGATTCTATTAGCTTCATACTAAAACTTCCTTTCATTTGGTCGGAACTATTTTAGCTTGAAGAGAATAAGAAGTCTGTCGAAATGAAAATCCCGCCGGTCTGGGGCGGGAATTTATCATTTGTCAAAGCTTGGATTGAAAGCATAGAAATTCTTCGAGTCAAGCTGATCTGTGACGAGACGCATAGCTTCGCCGAAACGTTGGAAGTGAACTATCTCACGCTGCCTTAAGAATTTGATGACATCCCTGACATCCGGGTCATCGACAAGCCTCAGGATGTTGTCATAGGTCAGGCGGGCTTTCTGCTCAGCTGCCAGATCCTCAGACAAATCCGCAATCGGGTCGCCGGTTGACTGGAAGAGCTCAGCCGAGAAAGGCGTTCCGGAAGCGGCTATCGGATAAAGACCGGTTGTGTGGTCGACGAAATAGGTGTCGAAGCCGGATTCCTTGATCTCCTTAGGAGTGAGGTTCTTTGTCAGCTGATAGATGATGGCGCAGATCATCTCCATATGACCAAGTTCTTCTGTCCCGATGTCGTTTAGGATAGCTTTGACCTCCGGACAGGGTGCGGTGTACCTCTGGGAGAGGTAGCGCATCGAGGCGTTGAGCTCGCCGTCCGGTCCGCCGAACTGTGAGATGATTATCTTTGCCGCTGCGGGATCGGGATTGGCTATCTTGACAGGATACTGTAGTTTCTTTTCATATTGCCACATATCTCACACCTCCTCGTTTGCGGAAAGTTCCCAAGGCCATGGAGCCTTTACCCACTGCCAGCATTCGTCATTTGCGTCAGAATTGGCAGTCAGAGGTCCATAGGTTGCCTCGTAATCGGCTTTTGCTTCTTCATAAAGCTTCTTATACTTGTTGTAGTATGCGAGAGCATCGGCGCAGTTCGGATGAGAGTCGAGGTAGAGCTGTGCCTCCAAGACTGCGAACGAATACTGCTGTACATACTTCAAAGGATTAGTATTACTCATATCGTTCTCTCCCCTATAAACGGCTTATCAAGCTCTTCGAAAATGGTGCCTCTCGGCAGTCCGGCCTGCGGTTCATAGACCTTCTGCCACGACTGATAAGGCACATAGAGCATTCCGATTGGCGTGCTTGCCGGCAGCGACGTCGTCGGCTGTTTGCAGTCAAGAGACGGGCTGTCGGAAGCATCGCAGCAATCGGAAGTGCTGAGTATATTAGTAAGTTTCATCTTGTATCTCCTTATTCTTACTTGAAGCCCGCAAAGGCGAGCCTCTGTTTATAGTATGAGACAAGATGAAAGGTTGTTACTGGGCATAAAAATCGCCGCCCGAGCCGTCCGCCCGGATGGGCGGTGGTGGGTGGCATAAACGTGAAGGAAGTTGTCGGGAGGTACGTTCCGGCACGAAGCGCATCGTGCCGGAACCCCGGGTATATGATATTTATTTCTCCTTACGGGTGCTTCTATACTTATAGACGCTTTTTTAAGCCGAAAGGTTACACAATTTTTCAGGAAAAATCGCAACTTTGTGAAAATTGACGGAATTCAGAGCTTTTGAAAGCCTCAAATTGTGCAACTTACTGTACACATTCAAAAATCAGATTTACTTCGTTCATATCATCTTCGGAAACGAGATATATGACTTTGGCTGAGACAGTTTTGTCATTAGCCGAGGCGGCATATACGTAATATGTAGCATTTCCATCTGACTCATCTGTTTCCGTGCTCTCACTCTTGATATACGTGCCACTCACAGTCGAGCTCAACAGTTCATATACTGTCGCCAGATGGAAATCGCTGTATATCGGATGATACTCTTGAGAAGCCTGTGTGACCGAATTAATTACAAGAGTATCGACTTCTTCAGGATCTGTTTCATCGGAGCTCTCAGAATCGTGATACGTCGCAACATAATCAATCACAATAAATGTGTATCCATCTGCGACTTCACCGGTGCCGTCGATTACCATACTCTCATAGCCGTCAATGTCTTCAAGGGTTCCTATCTGCACACCATCTGCATTGTAAATAGTTCCAGCTGAGATATACATGTCACCAGGCAAAGTGCTGGCAAACTCAATGCCACTGAAATCAAGCTCGAGCTCGCCGCTGTTGATTGCATAGCGAATATCGTCATCAAATCTGATCGTCAGAACGCTGCCACTGTCAGTCCCGGAGATTTCTTCAGCTTCTGATTCTTTAGCAGGTTCAGTTGTAGCCTCGGTGGTAGCTGTGGCTTCTGTTGTCTGCTCTGCGGTGCTGACCGCTCCGCAACCGACGAGCGCCGTGCAGAGAAGAGTTATACAGAGTATCATCGCCAAAACAGATGATGGGGTGAGTTTTTGATATTTCATTATTGCTACTATCCTTTCTTCTGAGGCTCGCATTGCAAACGCTGTGGCGGCAGGAGCGTAGCCTCTTCTTTTGTCTTCGAGGTCTATGAGCGTGAGGGCGTAGTCTGCCCGGCAATCGCCTTGGCATTGGCGGAGCAAGGCTTCATCACACCGAAGCTCAATATCTCTCGAAAGAAACCTGTTCATCACCCACACGAGTGGGTTAAACCAATGGATGCAGACCGCTGCGCTTGAAATGCCTTTTAGCAAGTTGTCGAGCTTGCGGATGTGGATGTATTCATGCATAAGAACATACTTAAGTTGCTTTTGATCGCTTAAATCCATGCCCTCGGGCAATAAAATCACCGGGTGAATTATGCCGTAGGTCAGGGGCGTTGTCGTCTTGTCGGAGAGCTTGACTGTGACGGTTCTTCGAAGCTTGTTGGAGCTTTGGAAAGATGAGATGAAGTCGGTTTCTAAGTTTTCAGATTTGTTGAAGCGGCGGATGCTCAGGATATACGAGAGTGCAAGCGCTATGCCACAAATAACCGCTCCGACAAGCCAGATGGTTCTGAATATGTCAGAGTGCCCGGTGGTCTCGGCTACAGGCTCGGTTGAGGGATTATAGCTGTCAAGAGTTATAACTTCCCTGACTTCGGTCTCTTCTGTGGGTGTGACGGATTCGAGGGTGTATACTTCAGGAGACTCAGTGGAAGCCGTAGCCGTCCCGAAAAAGCTCACGGGCACCAAGAGCCGCAGAAGCACCACCGCCCACATCACGATAAACGCCGTTTTTGGCAGGCGGTTAAGGAATATTGCCCGCAGAAGCAGAACTAAAAGTATCATCACACCGCCCGTCAAGGTCATTTCAAGTAGGGTTGCCATAGGTTTTTCTCCTTTATTCTTGCGAGCTGACACGCCAGCCGTCGTCGGTGAGGGTCATAATGAGGGTGTATTCCTGTGCGAAGTCGCCGTCAATGCCGGGATTGGTCACCTTGACTTTTGCAGTTCCATTGCCGTTTTCGAGAATCTCATAGACATAGTCATCTGTCAGGTCATAGCCCCTTTCGCCGTCATCACAGTAGAGCTTGCCGTCAATGTTCTTATAGCTTTCATTGGTGAGTGCGTATTCTGCCCATTCTCCGCAGTAGACAGAGCGGATATAGGCTTCCCACTCGTCCCAGGTTTCAAAGCCCTCCTGATCAACTGGGTACCATATCTCTCCCTCATACTCAATCGCATTGTCCCAGTCGGTACTTGGGCAGTAGACGTATAGATACTTGCCGAGCTGAATATCACCGTCTATGAGTGTGACTATCTCTTCGTCGGTGATCTGTCCGTCCTCAGTGGAGGAGCAGGAACAGAGTGCTAAGAGCATTGTGAGGCTCAGGAGCACACAAAACAGTTTCTTCATAATGATTCCTTCTTTCTTTTAATCTTTTCCGATACGCCAGCCTTGGTCAGTGAGCGAGAAGGTGAAGACGTTGTGGTATGGGTTCTCACCGGTCAAACTTGGATTGTCTATGCGGATGAGAGCACTGCCGTCGGCGTTCTTAAGAATTTCGTAGGTGTATTCGTCGGTGTAGGGATATGTCCCAGGTGCCAGGCATGCATACACTGCGCCGTCGATATTCAGGTAGTAGCTGAAATCATCGTATTCGTGTGTGCAATAGGTTGCAAGCTCTCCGCAGAAGATGGATGCAGTCAGGTCAACCCATTCGTCCCAGGTGTCAAGGTCTTCGTCTATGACTCTGTAATAATTCTCACCATCAACTACAATCGAATCGGAGTAATCGAGCTCAGGGTTAATGAAAGCCAGGTAGCCGTTCCACTCAAAGAAATTGTCCAGAAGCGAGACTATTTCCGCATTGGTTATTTCGTCAGAGGGAGTTTTTGAGCCGAAATTGCCAGCGAAAGTGAGAGCAGCTATGACTATGATGAGTGCAACGGCAATCGCTATGCTGCAGACAGACGCTGGTCTGAACTTCATGATAGCAGTGATACGCTCTTCGGAGGGCTCTTTTGCGAAAGCTGTGCCAAGAGCGTAGCCACGACGTTTGTCTTCGAGGTTGATAAGCGTCAAAGCATAATCAGCTCTGCAATCAGTGTCACATTGCCTGAGAAGCGTTTCATCACAACGTAGCTCAATATCTCTCGAAAGAAATCTGTTCATCACCCACACAAGTGGGTTAAACCAATGGATGCAGACCGCCGCACTCGAGATGCCTTTCAGGAGGTTGTCAAGCTTGCGGATGTGGATGTACTCATGCATGAGGATATACTTAAGCTGCTTCTGGTCGCTCAGATCCATTCCCTTGGGCAATAAAATCACCGGATGGATTATGCCATAAGTGAGCGGCGTTGTTGTCTTGTCGCTTAGCTTCACGGTGACGGTTCTTCGAAGCTTGTTGGAGCTTTGGAAAGATGAGATGAAGTCGGTTTCTAAGTTTTCAGATTTGTTGAAGCGGCGGATATTGAGAATGTAGAGCGTTGCGAGAGTGGCGGCGCAGATTATTGCTCCCACAAGCCAGATTATCCGGAACACACTTGCCTGTTTCGAGGATTCGGCGATGGCGACAATGTCGTCGAATGTATACGACTCCTTGGTGGTCGTAATATTTGGGGAGGCTTCGGTTGCCTCTTCAACTGTGTAGAAGACATCCGGGTCGGTTTCGGAAACCACTATGGTTTCGGCTTCAACGGGTTCTTCTGAATATATGAGGCTTGCGAAGCTGACTGGCAGAAGAAGCCGCACCAAAACCACCGCCCACATCACTATAAACGCAGTTTTCGGCAGTCGGTTCAGTAGTATTGCCCGCAGAAGCAGAACTAAAAGTATCATCACACCGCCCGACAGGGTCATTTCAAGAAGAGTGAGAGTCATCTCTACTCCATCTCTGCGACAATTTCACGGAGTCTGGCAATCTGCTCATCGCTCAAAGTGTCTTTGCCTAAAAGAGCGGCAAAGAGGCTGTTACGTGATCCGTCATAGAGCTTATTGACAAGGTCCTCGGTCATGTCAGCCTGGGCTTCTTCCTGGGATACAAGGGCGTGACAATGAAACTTCGGATTGATTCTTTCGATGGCACCCTTTTCGATGCACTTGTGGATAATGGTGTAGGTGGTGTTGGCATGCCAGCCGGTGGTGTCAGCCAAGGTCTCTGCAATATGGGTTGCCGGACAGTCGCCGTCGTGCCAGAGAACGTTCATGACCTTGAGTTCAGCATCGGTAAGTTTAATCATTGTGGTTTCCTCCTGGAAGCATTTATTCTAAAGTTGTAGTGTTTTCTACGCTTTTATTCTACACTATTAGTAAGCATTTGTCAATACTAAATTTTACGTTTTTCGAATTTTTTCGTAAAAAAGAAGCCCGGAAAATCCGGGCTTGAATATATACATGATTTCAGCGGAGCATATGCTCTATTTCCCCGGCAACTATGCAGGAGGTACTGCCGACACCGACAACCACATGCTCCATGAGGGTTATTCCCTCTTTTTTCAGGAGTGCTTTGAGCTTCATGGTTGAGGCACGGTCGGTTTCAGACGGCTCCGAGCCCTCTGTCGGGTGGTTATGTCCTATGGCGCAGATGCTGCAGCCGGAATCCCTGACGAATTTTATGACATTCTCAGGGCTGAACGCCACATTCGTTGCATTGCCCTCACCAAGAAGATAGGCATGCTTGAAGCACATATCCTTGTCGAAGCAGACAAGCCATGCCTGCTCAATCGGACAGCGTGAAAGCTTTTCCTCAAAATACCGGCACAGGTCGGTAGGAGAATTATACTTCATCTCCTCGGGCGTCAGGTATTGACGCATTTCATCCTCTGCGAGACGCTCATAGAGCTGATGGACAAAGTCGAGGAATAAAACGGCACTGTCGCCGAAGCCGTTGACGGTTCTGAGTTCCTCGGGAGATGCCGAAAGAACGGCCCTGAGGCTTCCGAACGTGTCGACAAGCCGGCATGCAAGCGGATAGGTGTCGGAGCGTGGAATTACGTAAAACAGGAGCATTTCGAGAGCTCTTGCGTCGGTCAAAGCTGTTATGCCGTCGGAAGCGAAGATGTCCTTAAGTCTCCCGCGATGCCCTGCATGGATATTTTCTGCCATTATAAATCCCCCATTTCTACAGACTATTATAGAGCATTTCCGGCTTTTTGTCTACTATTTTTTTACTTGCAGCTATTGAAAGGCCTCAAGCATTGTTGTATAATAATCTCAACCTGAAAAGATACGGAGGATTTCTTTATGAATACATTTATAAACGATGATTTCATGCTTCACTCTGAGACTGCGAAGCATCTTTATCACAGCTACGCCGAAAATATGCCTATCATCGACTACCACTGCCACATCAGCCCGAAAGAGATTTACGAGGACAAGCGTTTTGACAGCATAACCGAGATTTGGCTCGGAGGCGACCACTACAAATGGCGAATGATCCGCTCAAACGGCACTCCGGAGAGCGAAATAACCGGCGATGCTGACGACTACACAAAATTCCTGAGGTTTGCCGAAGCTCTTCCAAAGGCTATCGGGAACCCGATGTATCACTGGACTCATCTTGAGCTCAAGAGATATTTCGGCTACGACGGAATTCTCAACGCTGAGACAGCTCCCGAGGTCTATAAGCTATGCAACGAGAAGCTTAAAGAGCCGGAAATGAGCGCAAGAGGTATAATTTCACGCTCGAATGTGAAGATGATCGGAACAACTGACGACCCTGTCGACAGCCTCGAGTGGCACGAGAAGATCGCCGCTGATGATAGCTTCAGAACTAAGGTCTGCCCGTCATTCCGCCCTGACAAAGCTGTCAACATTGAAAAGAACGGTTTCTGTGAATATATCCACGCTCTCAGCGAAGCTTCCGGAGTTGACATAAAGACTGTCCAAGACGTCAAGAAGGCTCTGGGATTAAGATTAGATCACTTTATCGCCCACGGCTGCCTGGCAACCGATCACGGAATTGACTATATGGTTTATTCTCCCGCTACTGACGATGAGGTTGAGTCGATATTCCAGAAGGTAATGAACGGCGGCAAGGCGACTATGGAAGAGGCAGACAAGTACAAGACTGCTATACTTCTTTATCTCGGCGAGCAGTACGCTGAAAAGAACATTGTCATGCAGCTGCACTTTGGGGTTCAGAGAAGTGCAAACACCAGACTTTTTAATTCAATCGGTGCGGATACCGGCTTTGACTGCATCCTCACAAAAGACAACTCAAAAGAGCTTGCAGGATTCCTCAATGCTCTTGACGTCAATAATAAGCTCCCGAAGACCATTGTTTATTCCCTCAATCCTGGCGACAATGCGATGATCGACACCATCATCGGAAGCTTCCAGGGAACTGAGGCTCAGGGTAAGATTCAGCACGGTGCTGCATGGTGGTTTCAGGATTCGAAGGTCGGAATGGATGCACATATGCGCTCGCTGGCGAGCCTGTCGCTTCTTGGAAACTTCGTCGGAATGCTGACCGATTCAAGAAGCTTTTTGTCCTACACACGTCATGAATATTTCAGAAGAATCCTCTGTGACATAGTCGGCGAGTGGGTTGAAAACGGCGAATATCCAGACGATGAAAATGCGCTTAAGGAGATAATCGAGGGCATCAGCTACAATAATGCCGCCAAGTACTTCGGAATGGCGTGATATTTCGAGCATTTTGCCGAATTATCCTCTTTGGAGAGTGTCGGCACTTGAAAGTTACGGTCTATTATGCTATAATCACCTTGATTTGCGAGAAATCCGCAAAGGAGGAACATTTACATTATGAAGGAAACAGATAATTTTAAGTATGAGGAATGGAACGAAGAGGTTGCGAAGTATGGAATATTTGCATACGTCGCCGAAAATGTGAAAACTTCCGGACACCTTCACAGTCAGGTTGAGCTTGACATCGTCGAAAGCGGCGAAGTGATGTTTATGGTTGACGGAAGAGAGCTCACAGTCGGTGCCGGCTGCGGCGTTCTGATATGCCCGCACACCATCCATTCGATGCACTGCACTATTCCCGGCTCAACAAGCACATTCATATTCGGAACAGACTTCCTGCTCGACTTCATGTCGTTCTTTGAAAGCACAAAGACGCCGTTCGTGGTTCTCGACAAGGACAGATGCCCGAAATTTGCAATGGCTCAGCTTCCTTTTCTGCTCGAATTTTCCCACAGCTACAACGTCGGAAAAACGGTTGTTAAAGGGATGCTTTCGGTTCTGCTTTCAGGAATGATGCCGGCGTACTCCGGAGGCGAGTTTGAGGAGAGAGAGGACAGGCTTTCGAGCTATCAGATTTGCAGAAAGCTTTTGGCTTACGTTGACGAAAACATCACTTCTGATCTGTCGCTCAAGAGCATTGCCAGCGCCCTCAACATTGTTCCCTGCTACGTTTCTAGCGTCTTCTCGAAGAATTTTAACATGACGCTCAACCATTACATAGGCACCAAGAGAATCGCAATGGCAAAATCGATGCTTATAAGCACTCTCAAGCCGATGTCGGAGATTGCCTATGAGTGTGGATTCTCGAGCGTCCGCAGCTTCAACCGCCGCTTCAAGGAGCTAGAGGGAATGCCGCCGACGCAGTATCGTGAATCGTTCATGAACCCGTCGAAGGGCGCTAAGACCACCCGGGATGAAGAAGCCGATACTGAGTGACTCCCCTGCTCCCCAATTTTACGAAAAAAGCAAAGCAGCCCATAGTAGGACTGCCTTGCTTTCTCTTTTGAACGGGGAAACACCAAAATATATTGTCGAGTTCCTGTAAATGTTTTAACAATACAAATTTATCACTTTCGGGTGCAGTATGCAAGTCTATTATTTAATACTGCAAGTCAAAAATTCTACAAAATTACAGAGGTGAAAGTATGCTTTGCTCTCTTGAAAAAATATGGAAATACTTTAACGGCGAACCGCTTCTTCGTGACATAAACTTTGTGATAAATGAGGGCGAGCGAATTGGTCTTGTCGGAAGAAACGGCTGCGGCAAGACGACTCTTCTTTCCATCATCACCGGAAACCTAGGCTATGACCCGTCGCCTGAAAACGAGGGCAGGCTCAGCTTCTCAGGAAACTGTAGAATTGGTTATCTTGAGCAGGGCGTCGGACTTTCGGCGGAATGTTCTGTCGCCGAAGAGATGAGAAAGCCGTTTTCGGAGCTTGACAGAGAGCATGAGAGAATGGCTGAGCTTGAAGATGCGCTCTCGGGAAGCCTTTCTGAAGTCGAAAGGGAGAAATTCGAATCGGAGTATTCGAGAATAAGCACGCATTTTGAGAACAACGAAGGCTATCTCATCGACGTTAAAATAAAGACGGTTCTTAATGGCATGGGATTCTCGGGACTGGACCTCACACGCTCTGTAAATTCCCTTTCCGGCGGAGAAAGAACAAGACTATCACTGGCGAAGCTTCTCCTTGAGTCGCCGTCGCTTCTCATCCTTGACGAGCCGACAAACCATCTCGATCTCGATACAATGACCTGGCTTGAGGATTATCTGCTCGACTACAAAGGCGCTATCCTGGTTGTCTCGCACAACAGGTATTTCTTAGACAAGGTCTGCACAAGAATTTGCGAAATTGAAAGCGGCAAGCTTAAATCCTACAGTGGAAACTACAGCTTTTACGTGAAGCAGAAGCGTGAAGACAACCTCAGGCAGGAAAAGCTCTATGAAGCGGAGCAGGAAAAGATCAAAGAGCTCCAGTTCTTCATCGACAAAAACCGTGTCAGCGCAACGAGCGCCAAAGCAGCTAAATCTAAGCAGCACATGCTTGACAGGATCGTTGAAAACGCTGTTGAGAAGCCAAAAATGTGGGAAAAGTCGGCAAGAATCCGGCTTGAATACGACATCGAGCCGCCGAAAGAAGTGTTTTCCTGCGAAAATGTCGACATCTCAGCTGGCGGGAAGGTGCTTCTTGAAAGCTTTTCGCTCAGCATGAGGCGTGGCGACAAGGTCGGAATCATCGGCAGAAACGGAACCGGAAAGACTACAATCCTGAAGACCATTCAGGGAATAAACCCTCACACAAAAGGCAGAATCAGCTGGGCACAGAACGTGAAGCTCGCCTATTACGACCAGAAAAATGAATACCTGAATCCGAATAATACCGTTATTGAGGAAATCCACCATCGGTATCCGAGGATGACCGACTTTGAGGTGAGAAGCGTATTAGGCAGCGTTCTTCTCACTGGCGAAAACGTCTTCAAGGAGGTCGGTGTCATCAGCGGCGGCGAAAAAACGAAGCTTAGCTTCGCTCTGATGTCGCTAAAACGTGGCAACTTCCTGATACTCGATGAGCCAACGAACCATCTTGACATTTCTACAAAAGAAGTTCTCGAAGACGCCTTGAAAGAATACACCGGCACAATACTCTTTGTATCGCACGACAGGTATCTTCTAAATAAGATTGCCGACAGGATTATTGAAATCCGGGATGGGAAAGCTTACGAATATAAGGGCAACTATGACGATTATCTCAGAGCTCGTGAGGTTGAAAAGGCTGAGGAGCTGAAAGAGACTGCTCCCCCACCCGCTCAGCCGGAAAAGAAGCAGTATCGGACCAAGTCACAACGTGCTGAAGACGTAAGAAGAAAGCAGGAGCTTCTGGAATTGGAGAAGAGCATTGCAGAACTCGAAAAAGAGATTGCAAATACAGAAAGCCTGATTTGTCAGCCGGAAGTAGCTTCTGATTATCAGAAAATGGCTGAGCTTTGCAAGGCTCTCGACGACAAGAAAAATGAGCTTAATATGCTCATGGATAGATGGCTTGAGATGCAGGAATAACTGTTAATAGTGCAACTATCGGACAGAATGAAATATTTTCACATGTTATTTGTGGCTTGCGCAATTTATAAAATGGCTTGTTTGCGTGATTTCGAAAACTTTTTTCTCAAAATTCGCTCGAAATAATATTGACTTTTGTCGAAAATAGTGATATTCTATTGGTAAACAAAAAATATGAATTTGCATTTGGAGGTATCAGCATTGCAGGAATTTTATTTTGCGCTTTTAGGTGATGAGGTTAATCTGCCGCTGTACGTAACGGGTGTTGGCTCTACCGACCCGGAAAGGCATTGTGTCAGACCCACCGGTCACGTTTACAATCAGGTTATATATACAGCTAAGGGTGAGGGCATCCTCACAATCGACGGCGAGGAATACAGAATTCCGGAAAATTCCGGCTTCTTCCTTCCTGCTCACTATCCGCACGACTATCTTGCAAAGGATGGCGTTGAATGGGAGACTCACTGGGTTTCCTTCTCGGGTGCCGCATGCGAGCCAATACTGGACAGCCTGGGGCTCTCGAAGCCGGTTGTTTTCAGAACTGGCGACCTTTCTTCGGTTGAACGAATCTGGGAGAAGATGCTAAGAACCATTCACTCAACCAAGATTCATTCCGGTCATCACAATTCATCGCTTATCTATTCCTTCCTTATTGAGCTCAACAAGGTTATCTCCTGCCCTGTTTCTCCGAGAGAGAATCACCGCATGGATCAGATCAAGCTCATCATGGACTATATCGACCAGAACTACATGAATGACATCACACTTAACGACATGGCTAAGGTTGTCAACCTCTCGCCGCAGTATATCTGCCGTATCTTCCGTGAAACGCTCAATATGAGACCGTTTGAGCATCTTACGAAGAAGAGAATCTTTGAAGCTAAGAATCTTCTTATGGACACGAAGCTTTCCATCAACAGCATCTCAAAGGCTGTCGGCTACAACGACTGCAGCTACTTCTGTGCCGTCTTCAAGAGACAGGAAAAGATTTCGCCTGCTGAATGCCGCTACTTATATGCCAATAAAAACACCGGCAAGAGCACAACCGATCAAGATCCTGAAAACAAGCGCATTCCACCAGACACGCTTTGAACCTAACACAAAAATCCCGTGCTACTTTTGGTAACACGGGAATTTTTTTATCTATTTAGGTCAGTGTATGACGTCTTCATCATAGACCGGCGGCTCGGGCATTGTCCAGGCGTGATGGTCGGTGTGAAGAAGGTGGTGCGACTTCTCTCCGCAGGGCTCGCCAAGGTAATCTTTGTATATTGCCTTGATTTCAGGGTTATCGTGGGAGAATCTGAGGGTGTTGGCGCTGTCGTAGTTATAGAGAACCTGTCCACGCTCAGCAGCACGCTCTTCGTTATAGTGGATCGGCTGTCCGCCGCCGCCGACGCAGCCTCCCGGGCACGCCATAACTTCGACGAACTGGTATTCAACCTCGCCACGTCTTATAGCTCTGATGAGCCTTCTTGCATTGCCAAGACCATTTACAACAGCCGCCTTGACTGTGATTCCGGCAACGTTATATTCAGCTTCGATCCAGGGCTTGTCGCTGCCAAGAGCTCTTACTGCCTTGAAGGTTTCGTCAGCATTCGGGTTCTCGCCGGTGAGGACATAGTAGCAGGTTCTGAGTGCTGCTTCCATAACGCCGCCTGTCGTTCCGAAGATAACTGCGGCACCTGTTCCGGTTCCGAGAGGAGAATCGAATTCTTCCTCGGGAAGAGCCGAAACATCGATCTGGTCAGCCTTGATCATGCGGCACATTTCACGGGTTGTAAGCGAGAAGTCGACATCCTTGCAGCCCTCAGCGGCATCGTTGATGCTCGGAATGTCGAGCTCAGCTTTCTTTGCTGTGCAAGGCATTATCGAAACGCATACGATGTTTTCAGGTGCAACTCCTATCTTCTCTGCGAAGTAGGACTTGGTGACTGCGCCGAACATCTGCTGAGGAGACTTGGCGGTTGAAAGCTGGTCTACCATGTCAGGGTACTGGCTCTTTAAGAACCTGACCCATCCCGGGCAGCAGGATGTGAACATCGGGAACTTCTTACCCTCAGGGTGCTTGATTCTCTCTAAGAACTCGGTTCCCTCCTCCATGATGGTTAGGTCGGCGGAGAAGTTGGTGTCGAAGACATAGTCAAATCCGACACGTCTTAAAGCTGCAGCAAGACGCTTTTCGGTTGCGACTTCAGGTGAAAGTCCGAACTCCTCGCCCCATGCGGCTCTAACAGCAGGCGCTACCTGAACGACGGTGATCTTGTCCTTGTCGTCCATGACGCCGCCAACGCCGATGATGGCTTCCGTGTCGTCACGTGTGTGAAGAGCGTTTGTCGGGCAGTGGGTGATGCACTGACCGCAGAATGCGCAGTCGGCAGCCTCAAGACTGCGGTGGTTAGATACACCGACGGTTGTGTGTGCGCCGGTTCCTACCATGTCCCAGATTCCGAGTGACTGAACCTTCTGGCAGACGGAAACACAGCGATAACACCTGATGCACTTGCTCTCATCACGGATGATGGGGAGCTCAGGATTCCACTTGTCTTCCGGATATTCGGTCTTGAAGCTTAAGCTGTCACTTATACGAAGTGTCGAAGCGACCTTCTGGAGCTGGCAGGAGCCGTTTCTGAAGCAGGACGGGCAGTTGACTCTGTGCTGGGAAAGAAGAAGCTCGATGTTGGTTTTTCTTGCTTCTCTGACTCTCGTTGTGTCGGTGTGGATTACCATGCCTTCGCTACATACGTTGTCGCAAGCAGTTACAAGGCGGTCTATTCCCTCAACCTCGACGATGCAGGCACGGCATGCGCCAATCTCATTAATACCTTTGAGGAAGCAGAGAGTGGGAATATTTATACCGGCTAGCTTTGCGGCATCGAGTATTGATGTTCCCTCTTCGACCTGAATGTCGATATTATTTATCTTTACGTTTACCACTGTTTCTTCCTCCCTCCCTTGAAGATTCCGCAACCGAAGTGATCGCATCTCAAGCATCTTGACACTTCCTGACATGATTCCTTTTCGGTCATCTTGATTTCCATCAGCTCGAAGTCGTTTCTGCGCTCACCAGGCTCACGCTCTGACATGTTGATTCTGCCGCAGTACGGACGATCTGTGAGATTCGGGTCGGGAATTTCGACATCTGTGGTGATTGTATGGTTATAGCCAAGGTAATAGTCGATATTTGCAGCTGCAACCTTTCCGGCAGCAATAGCTCTTATCGCAGTCTTAGGTCCGGTTACGCAGTCGCCTCCGGCAAATACGCCCGGTGCATTCTCAACCTCTGTCCAGTCGTCGCCCTTGATGACACCTCTGACAACCGGTATTCCGGAGGATTCGAGCTTGTAGAAGTCGATACCCTGTCCGATTGCTACGAGAACCACGTCGCAAGGAATTCTCTTATCTTCAAGACCTGACGGGCTCGGATTCATTCTTCCATTCTTTATAAGACCAGGCATATATGGAGTTGCCCAGAGAGCCGCAACCTTGCCAGATTCGTCAGTTTCAATCTTAAGAGGTGCATGAAGGTCAACCATGATTGCGCCCTCGGCGATTGCACCGTCGACTTCTTCCGGAAGTGCGGTCATATCCTCTTTGCGGCGACGATAGACGATTGAAACGCTTTCAGCACCGCAACGGATAGCGGAACGTGTGCAGTCCATGGCGACATTTCCGCCGCCTATGACACAGACTTTTTTACCGTGCAAATCTGGGATAACGCCATCGCCGATTCCACCAAGGAAGGAAACTGCTGACCATACGCCCTCGGCATCCTCGCCCTCGATTCCGACCTTCTTGTCGGTGTGGGCGCCGATTGCGATATAGACGGCGTCATACTCCTCACGGAGCTTTTCCATTGTGTATTCGCCTTCACCGATCTTGGTGTTAAGTTTTACCTCAACGCCGGTGGAAAGGATACAGTCGATGTCGCTCTGAAGTCTCTCACGAGGAAGTCTGTAGGCGGGAATGCCATAGATGAGCATTCCGCCGAGCTTTGAGTGAGCCTCGAAAACGGTGCACTGATGCCCCATGAGCTGCAGGTAGTATGCACATGAAAGTCCGGAAGGTCCGCCACCGACTATTGCTACTCTCTTTCCGGTGGAAGGTGCACATTCTGGTGCGGGCACAACTCCAGCTCCCTCAACCGCTGCTCTCTTCAAGCCACGGATGTTGACAGGTGCATCCAAAAGAGTTCTGCGGCATCTTGTCTCGCAGGGATGCTCGCAGATGAGAGCACAGGCTGTCGGGAACGGGTTGTCTTTTCTGATGAGCTTGACGGCATCGGCATATCTTCCCTCGCCAACGAGAGCGATATAGCCGGGGATGTCGACGCCTGCGGGACAGTTGCCCACGCAGGGAATACTCATCGGGGTTCCAGCGAAGCAGTGATGCTTTTCAATATGGGATATGTAGTCCTCACGGAAACCGTCGAGTCCCTTCAAAACCATCTTTGCCGCCTCGAATCCTATTGCACAGTCAGCCGATTCGGCTATTACGTGTGCCAGTTTCTCGATCTTTGAAAGAGTTGAGTCGTCTCCTCTTCCATTAAGAACGTCTTCTAATAAATTACCCAGCTGTGCAAGTCCCACTCTGCATGGTACGCACTTGCCACAAGTCTGGGCGTGGCACATTCTAAGGAACGCCAGTGTCAGGTCGACAGGGCATACATCAGAAGAACTTGCGGCAATACGCCGCTCCATGTCCTTGTAAATGCCCTCGACAACCGTCTCAGCCCGGCTTTCAGTCATAAGTGCAAGTCTAGACAAGCTATCACGCTTCCTTTCATACAAACATTTCGACAGATATTATAACACGGTTTTTAAAAAGTTGCAAGGGTGAGATTACAAATTGACGAAATAATTTGTAAAAGATAGGTTGACAAGTCAAAAGACAGATGATATAATGATATGGGATAAAACAAATAAGTGAGGATTGCAGGACAGATGGACATAATATTTTACAAGACATCAAACGGTGAAGAACCCGTAAAGGACTTTATACTTGAATTAGAGCCAAAAATGCGAGCCCGAGTTTACCGGAGCATTGACCTTCTTTCCGAGTTTGGACATATGTTGAGAGAACCAGATTCAAAAGCCCTCGGAGATGGGATTTTTGAACTTCGAATAAAACAAGGCAATGATATTTCAAGAGTTTTGTACTTCTTCTATGTCGGTGACAAAGCGGTTCTGACGAACGGTTTTGTAAAGAAAACGCAAAAGACACCCACAAATGTGATTGAAAGAGCCAAGAGATACCGTACTGATTTTTTGAGCAGAGAGGAGAATCTGAAATGAGTGAATATACAAATTACAAAGACTTTTTAGCCGAACAGCTTGAAGACCCCGAGGTCAAGGCTGAATATGATGCGCTTGAATCGGAGTTCGAAATCAAAAGAGCGTTGATAAAGGCTCGCAGCGTTTCTGGCATCACGCAGCAGGAGCTTTCCAAGCGAACCGGCATTAACCAAAGCGACATCAGCAAGCTTGAGCAAGGAAAAGGAAATCCTTCACTGAAAACCCTTCAGAGACTTGCCGAAGGGCTTGGAATGAGAATGGAGATTAAGTTCGTGCCGGTTGACAGGGCATGACAAATAGCCGCATAGCTACAAAACGCAGTTATGCGGTTTTTATTATCGCCAACAATACACAAATTCGCACTTACTGTAAAAATTTTTCTTTCGGTGAAACTTTTTGCCTAAAATCTGACACTATTTATATAACGGCTGAAAATTTTCCCAAATAATCAGCCGAGCGAACATTGAAAGGAGTTCATTTTTATGAAAAAAGCAGTATCAGTTATTGCAAGTTCGTCTAACTCTAAAACACATCCGGGTGCTTCTCACCATTAGCTATCCCGAATGATGTGTGATTAGCCCCCTTACAAACAGGTTTTTGGTGGTTTGCCAAGTGAACGCAAGCTATCTTTCGGGAAACTATGTTTGAAAGGACTAATTCAAAATGAAATTTTTTAACGAACTCAGAAAAACTGCAAATCTCACCCGTTACGCCCTTGTCAATATCATCGGCGGTATAAGAGCCCTGCCCTACATCATGCTGACACTTCTTAAGTCGGTTGTAAATGCGGCAGCACTCGTGTCCTGCACCCTTCTCCCCGGCTTCATCATCAACTACCTGATGGCAGGAGACATAAAAACCGTTGTCATTCTGGCAGCAACCTTGGTAGCAACGCCGTTTGTGCAGAATTCTGCGAATGCACTGATTACAACTATTGCTGACAAGCGCAGACATGAGCTGTTTACCGATGCGGAAGTAGCGTTTGACGATTACAGCTGTCACATTGATTACGAGTACTTCGAATCGCCGAAGGTTCTCGACATAAGAAGCCGTGCTTCAAGAGCTCAGGATGACGTTTTCGGAGTCGTCGACTGTCTGAACTCGATTCTTTCTTCTGTCATAAGCTTTGTAGTCATTCTGTCGGTAGTCGCCTACATAAACCCGTTGATGCTTGTGTTCATCCTCGTTATCGTGCTTCTTAACTCGATTCTCACAAAGAGACTGAACGTCAAGAATCACGAAACGGCTTTGAAGCAGGATCACTATTGGAGAGTTTACTGGGGTGCAAGCTTTCAGCTTGAAAATCCGAACTATGCTAAAGAGATAAGGCTCTTTGACATCAGCGGCATGCTACTTGACAATCTCCGGAATGTCAGGAAGACAGGCAACGCTCTTGAACACGAGAAGACTGTCAACTTGAGCAAGACCACTGTTCTGCAGGCGATTGTGAACATCGTCAAGGACGGAGTTATCTATGGCTATTCGATTATTTCCGTTCTCCTGGGCAGGATGGCAATAGGAACCATGTCCATCTACATAAGTGCGGCGAACCAGTTCTCAAGCAACATCGGAAGCGTTGTGAACTCTTATCTGAGCCTGTCGAGGCTCTGCATGGAGGTTGAAGAGTATAAGAAATTCTTCGAGCTTCCGCAGAAGCAGCAATCTTCCGGCACCCGCAAGCCGAGCTTCGGGAAGAACTCCACCATCGAGTTCAGAAACGTCTCGTTCAAGTATCCGGGAGCGAGAACTACGCTCTCAGGAACATGAATCTCACCATCCGTGGCGATGAGAGGCTCTGCATCGTCGGAGAAAACGGCTCGGGCAAGTCAACCTTCATCAAGCTTCTTTCGAGACTATACTTCCCTACTGAGGGCGAAATTCTCCTCGATGGCGTCAATATCAATGAGTATGACTACAGGGAGTATCAGAACATGTTCTCGGCGGCGTTCCAGGACTTCGAAAAGTTCTATCTGCCGCTTTCGAAGAACATTGCGCTTGACAAGGATGTTGACGAGGCAAAGCTTGATAACGTCTGCGAAAGAATCGGGCTTACCGATTTTGTCAGAAAGCTTCCGCATGGCTACGATTCCGCCATCGACAAGTGGATTGACGAGGACGGAGTTAACCCATCCGGCGGCGAGCTTCAGAGGATCTCGATTGCAAGAGCTGTTTACAGCGACAGGGACATCTATATCCTTGATGAGCCTACTGCCGCCCTTGATCCGAATGCGGAATATGAGATCTACACCCAGTTCCACAATATCATCACCGACAAGTGCGCTGTTTTGATCACTCACAGACTTTCGGCTGTTCAGTTAGCCGACAAAGTCGCCGTGTTCCAGGACGGTCATGTCGAAGAGTACGGCACGCATGATGAGCTCTACGCCCGTAAGGGTGTCTATACAGAGATGTTTGATAAACAGGCTGAGTTCTATAGACAATAAACCCCTCCACCACCGGCTTTGCCGGCGGTCCCCCTCCCCAAGTTCGCTTTGCGAACTTGGGGAGGCTTTTTTGCTTCTCGCCTTGACAAAGTGGTTTCATTGTGCTATAATCATCCCGTAATTGTATCATTTGAGACAAAAACGGGGTGATTTTTTGACTGGGAAGAAGATTGCGGAGATTCTTAAGGCTACTTTTCTTTTTGAGGGAGTTCCGACAGATGAGATCTTAGGGTTTGTCAGGGAGTTTTCCTGCAAGGAGAAGAGTTACCCGAAAGGCGAGATTATCTTTTCGCCGGAGAAGTTCGAGAGGGTTCTCGGGGTTGTGCTTTCGGGGAGAATTGCCGTTACAAAAGGCAGGCTTTCGGTGAGCGAGCTCACTTCCGGAAATCTTTTCGGAGCTGCGGCTTTATTCAATGATGAACCGGAATACGCTTCGACGCTGACGGCGAAAACTGCCGCTTCGGTTCTTTATTTCAGCCAGGAAGCAATACTCACGCTTATCAACCGGGATGAACGGATTCGCATGAACTACATCCGCTATCTTTCGGCTCGAATCAGGTTTTTATCTGAGAAGGTTGACACCTTGGGCGAAATCAGCAGCGAAAAGCGACTGTCGAGGTTTCTTCTTAAGAATGCCGACGACAAAGGATATGTCAGCGGCGTCAGCTTCTCAGAAATTGCCGGTAGGCTCGGAATCGGAAGAGCTTCACTCTATCGTGAGCTTGCGAAGCTTGAGGAAGCGGGAGTTATCCGGAAAGACAAAAGCGGCGTTGAAATACTCAAACCCTCGAAATTGTCTCGTGAATAAAGAAAGGAAATTGTCATGACAAAACTAAAAAGAATTATCGCACTTGTAACTGCGCTTATGCTTGCTCTTGCTCTCTCTGGATGCTCGAGCGAAGAGGTCGGAACGGAAATTAATATCGCTGTTTTGTCCGGTCCAACCGGAATCGGCGCTGTCTATCTCATGGAAGCAAACGACGCAGGCGAGACCACAAACACCTACAATTTCACCGTCAGCTCTGCTAATGACGATGTAACTACCGGACTTATTAACGGCGATTATGACATTGCCGCAGTTGCAACTAATCTCGCCGCAACTCTCTATAATAAAACCGAAGGCGGAGTTCAGATTTGTGCTCTTAATACGTATGGTGTTCTCTATATCCTTGAGAATGGCGACTCGATTCAGAGCGTTGAAGACTTAAGAGGCAAAACAATCTATGCCACCGGTCAGGGTGCGAACCCGGAGTATGTTCTTGACTATATCCTCACTGAGAATGGGATTGACCCTGAAAACGATGTTACTATTGAGTTTATGGATTCAAGCGCTCTTGTTACGTTGATGGCATCCGGCGAAGCGGAGATCTGCATGCTCCCTGTTCCGGCTGTCACGAGCGTTATGATTCAGAATTCTGACATAAGAATTGCTCTTGACCTGACCGAGGAGTGGAACAACGTAACCGATGAGGGCGAGCTCACTATGGGCTGCGTTGTCGTCAGGACTGAATTTGCAGAAGAGCATCCTGAGGCGGTCGAGGCTTTCCTTGAGGAGTATGCCGAGTCTATCGAAAATGTACAGGCGAATGTTGAGCACGCCGCTGAGCTTTGCGAGACTTATGGCATCGTTGCGAAGGCAGCTGTTGCACAGAAAGCTATCCCCGACTGCAATCTCTGCTGCATCACCGGCAACGAAATCAGAACTACTATTGAGCCTTACTACACGGTTTTATATAATGCAAATGCCTCTTCGATAGGCGGAGCTATTCCAGATGAAGACTTCTACTTTGCGAAGTAACCGGGTTTTAAGAATCCTCCTCCCGACTGCCTTCTGGCTCGCTGTATGGCAGATTGCCGCCTCAGTCGTTGGGCAGGAGCTTCTTATTCCAGCGCCGGTTGCGGTTTTAAAGAGATTCTGTGAGCTTGTCATAACTTCTGACTTCTGGATAGCTGCAGGGATGAGCCTACTTAGAATCTTTGTCGGAGCTTTCTTAGGTGGGCTAACAGGGATACTCTTAGCAGCACTGACCTGTCGGTTCAGTATCATTGACATGATAGTCTCCCCTGCTCTCAGGGTTATAAGGGCTATTCCAGTTGCGAGCTTTATCATCCTGGTTCTTCTGTGGATTAGAAAAGGTGCGGTTCCGGCTGTTATTTCCGGGCTGATGGTCATGCCGGTCATGTGGGAAAGCGTCGTTGTCGGCATCAGGTCGGTAGACCCGCAGCTTCTTGAGATGGCAGACTCCTATGAGATGGGTACGCTTGCGAAAATCAGGCGGATATACCTGCCGTCGGTCAAGCCATCTCTTATCGGAGGGATCCGCAACTGCGTCGGGCTTGCGTGGAAATCGGGAGTTGCGGCGGAGGTTTTGTGCCTCCCGAAAAACGCTGTCGGATCGCAGGTTTACTATTCGAAAATCTACCTTGAGACGCCGTCGCTTTTTGCCTGGACGATAACGGTTGTGATCCTGTCGTTGATTTTGGAAAAACTCATTTTTCTCATTCTGAGAGAAAAGAAAGCTGGTGATAGCCTTGAAAATTGAGAATATCACATTTTGCTACGGCGAAAAAGTGGTTTTCAAGGACTTTTCCATTGAGCTTCCCGACACCGGCATCACCG
Source organism: Oscillospiraceae bacterium (assembly GCA_021200565.1). Taxonomy (GTDB): domain Bacteria; phylum Bacillota; class Clostridia; order Oscillospirales; family Ruminococcaceae; genus Faeciplasma. Next base: position 117,308 of record JAJQGJ010000011.1, on the reverse strand, counting down.
CTATTTCCGGCGAATCCGGGTGTGGGAAGACTACGCTTCTACGCCTTATATCCGGGCTCGAAAAGCCGCAGTCAGGCAGCATCGAATCGCCGGGAAGCATGGCTTTCATGTTTCAGGAGAACAGGCTCCTCCCCTGCCTCGACGTCAGTGGGCAGCTTGAAGCGGTTCTACCTAAGGGTACAGATGTCACGAGGTATCTTCGGGCAGTTGAACTTGAAGCTGAGGCACATTACTCTGTAGAAAAGCTATCGGGTGGAATGAAAAGAAGAGTTTCGCTTGCAAGATGCCTGGCGTTTGCAGAGGTTTGCAATAAAAAGCTGATTCTCTTGGATGAACCGTTTACGGGGATAGATCCTGAGAGAGTGAAAAGAATTATGCAGTTCATAAGGGCTCTTAAAATTCCTGTCATCTATTCAGCACATGATAAAGAAGCCTTAGAGCTTGCAGATATAAAAATAGCAGTCGGGTAAACCCCTCAGTCTGCGCCTGCGGCGCATCCAGCTCCCCAAAGCGTTGGGGAGCCTTTTTGTACCCTAAGAGTAAAAAAAGCCTCTCCAAGTTCGCTTGAGAACTCGGAGAGGGGGACCGCCGGCGTAGCCGGTGGTGGAGAGGTTAGAGCACTATTGAATTGATAGTCTCAATCAGATCTACAACTGATGAACGGGTTACCAGGGAGGTGGGCTCGCCGTTTATTACCGCCAGGCAATAGGTGCCGTCGTAGCGGTAGAGGTCTACTGTCACTTCGGGATAGTTTTCGTTATCGAGATAGGCTGTGAAGCTGAGTTCAAGCTTGCCGTCGGGTTCCTCGGAAGTGTAGCTTTCGGCGGTGATGGCATCTATTGTATCTTCAATATCGTCAATATCTACTTCTGCACGGTAGTTTTCGATGTCGTCGTCTTCCGAAAGACTGTCGGCATCAATTACTTCGCCGTCATAGTAGTAATAGTAGACTCTTTCAGACTCTTCGTCATCCGGGTCACTCAGCTCCGAATAGATGGTGTAGGTGACTTCTTCGATGGTGAAATCGAGCTGATAGATGCTCGAATAGTCGGCGGTCATGACTTCTGCGTGCCTTAAGTCGTCGTATGAACAAGCTATCAGGTAGTTATAGCGGTTTGAGGCGAGCTCGTAGATAATCTGGGAGTCGTCAACTCTTACATAAAGGCTGAGGCTTGATATGTCGACTTCTTCACCTTCTTCGAGGGCTTCCTGAGCTTCTGTGAGCTCGTCCTGGTTGACACCTATTGTGAGAGTTACCGTTTCTGTTGTGGTGACCTCCTCGCCGTCGTCGTCAGTTTCAGTTACCGGGTATGTTGCGGTGATTGTGAGAACCGGATTATTCATGCCGTAGAGCTCAAGCTCATCGTCTGTCGCATTATATGTGACATACTCGCTCAAGCCGGTGTTTCTGATATAGCCGATATAGGTTTCGACGCTTGAGGTGTCGAGCGGAAGGTCAGTGTCTGAAACGAAGTAGGTATCTTCAGGACAGTAGGTGTTGGAGCTGTCTTCTTCGAAATAGATCGAGTAGTTCTCGGCACCGGTGAAGACAATTTCGGTAGCTTCTGTGAATGATGCTATTGTATCGTCCTCAATCATGTCGCTGAGCTCTACATAGTAGGTATCGTACGGGTCGACGACTGCAAGATAGACGTTGCCGTCGCCGATTGAGACGTAGCGCTCGCTATCCAGAGTTGAGAAGTTTCCGAGTGTTATCTCATATGAAGTCCCGTCGTCAAGAGTGATGCTTATCGTCATGACCGGATCGTCAAGACCATATTGCGAGTAGTCGTCGACATCCTCTATGATGAAGTCGGCTTCGTATTCTTCAAAGATGCTCAGGAGGTTTTCTACTTCCGATGTGCTCGTCGGGAAGCCGGAGTCATCATCGTAAACCCAGGAGCCGGTTTCGGAATCAAGAGTGAAGCCGAGGCTTGTGTCATCCACATCCCAGGAAAGAGAAGAAACGCTGTCGGTAGAAATTGCAAGAACTATTTCATTACTGTTCTGGATCTGCTCCTGCTTCTCATTGTAGAGGGACACGAGAAACGTTGCCAGGCAGAGTACAACCAGAACTACAAGGAGAATTACTATTTTTCTTACCCTTTTAGTCATTTCTGCGACCTCCTTCTTCTCACAAGCACTACAACGCCGATTCCGATATAGATGACAGGGATTACTCCTATCATGAGAAGCTTAAGACGTGATGCGGTTGACTCTGAGATTGTGAGATAGCTGTAGTCTAAGCTTCGGCTGCTGATGGCAAGTGCTTCACGCTCGCCTATCATGTCGGATATTGCGTTGATGGCGAGATCGACATTTGCGCCTGATGAATAGGAGTTATAGTATTCATCCAGGAACGCTGCTGCGGAAACCCAGACCATTCTGCCGCCCTCGCTACTCTCTATCGAAACAGCCACTGAGAAAGGTCCGTCGATGTCGCCGTCTTCCTCTTCATAAGTGTCAAGGGCATATCCGGCTATTTTTGAGAACGATGTATCAGATGTCGTCAGGAGCGATGTTACTGTGCCATTTTCGTTCGAATCTGATATTGTCAGACCGGATGAAATGCAGAGAACCGCATAGTAGTTCTCTTCTATAAGCGCATCGGTGATGTCGGTGCTCTCGATGTTCGGGAGCAAGAGGTAGGGATAATAAGCATAGTTGTTTCTGTCTGCTTCAACCACTACTCCCTCTTCAACGGTAACGCCGTAGTATTCAAGAAGACTGTTGAGATTCGGGAATTCTACATCGGCAAGCGGTCCCGCAATTACAAGGAGATTTCCTCCGTTATAAACCCACTCGGTAAGAGTCGTGGCTTCGTCTTCGGAAATGTCGCTCTGGGGCTCAAAGATGAGAATACAGTCAGCATCCTCAGGGATTTCGTCGACAGTCAGGAGCGAGAGGGTTTCGGTTTCGATATTCGACTTTTCAACCTGCTCTGCGAATGTATCTGGCAGGTCAAGCTCGCCGTGTCCCTCAAGGATATACATTGTGGGGAGCTCTTCTGTCACGACATAGTCTATAGCGGAAGTGATGCAGCCTTCGCCGTCAAATGAACTCGTTACAGAAAGAGTATTTGAGTACATGCTGTATTCCTGCTGATAGATGTCAGACCAGGCGATATAGCGGTATCTGTCGCCGCACTCGACGATGAGGCTGTTATTTGAAACGGTTTCGTCGGTGTATTGCTCAGCAAATGTCGGATAGACATCGGGATTCTTCTTGACGACTGTGATGTGATCTGAAAGACTCTCATACTTCGCCAAAAGATTTTCAAGTATTGTGTTTTCTTCACCAGACTGGACTATCCAGTAAATAGTCACGTCATCTTCGAGGTTATTTAAAACTACTTTTGTGTTGCTCGTGACGGAATACAGCTGTGCTGAACTGATGTCGAGCTGCGTCCACGTGGACGGAAGTGTTGTCGCAAGCAGATTCACGACTATGAGAACCGCCAGAACTACTGCAGTAATAATCAGCGAGTAGCTTCCGCCCTGGAACGCAAGGCGGTTAAGGGTGTTTCTCGAATTCTTTGATTCACTATTCTTTCCCATCAGTTATACCTCCTCTTTTCAAGCGACTGCACCGTTAAGAACAGGAAGAAGACAATCACTGTGAGATAATAGATAATGGCAGTTACATCAAAGATGCCGTCTATGAAGACATAGAATCTCTCGAAGAGCGAAAGCTGAGCCATTATATTCGGAACCAAGCCCTCGAACATCGAGCTGTCTATAATGAATAGCATCATTATGATTGCCACAAGTGCAAGCCCTATGGTGTAGGCGACGTTGTCGTTTTTCGTCAGGTATCTTATCAGGAATGCAAAGAGTACTGCTATGACTGCGAGTGTGATTGCGCTTCCGAAAGCGGTTGAGGAGACGTATTCTGAAATCGTCACGCTGAAATAGTTGAAAAGGATTACAGCCAGGCTTATTCCGGCTGCGATGCCCTGGTTCTCGGTCAGGGATGAGATGAACATTCCGATTGCAATGAGTCCTGCTCCCATCACAAAGAATGCGAATATCGAGCCGTAGGACGTCGGGAGATAGACATCGCCATACTGTGCGAATATAAGCGGATAGATGCTCACAACCAGAAGCGGAATCAGGAATATTGTTAATAGTGCAAGATACTTCCCCACTACAACCTGTGTCGTAGAAATCGGGAGTGCATAGAGAAGCTGGTCGGTTTTCTGACGCTTTTCCTCTGCAACGACTCTCATCGTGAGAATAGGAACGATTATTATGAGAATCAGGCAGCCATAGTAGAGAACATACTCGAAATTCGCTATCGTCTGGTTGATGTTATAGATCATTGCGCCGACGCCGGTTATTATCAGAAGGAATGCACCGAAGAAGTATGCCGTCAGCGAATGGAAATAGCTTTTCAGCTCATGCTTGAGTACTGCTATCATCTGCTTCAACCTCGCTTTCTTCTGTATTTTCAGGTGTCTCGGAAGCTTCGGGTTCTGTTTCTTCGGGAGCAGCTGTATCTTCTGTCAGCTCCAAGAATACATCTTCAAGATTAACCTGCTTCAAAGCCATTTCAAGGAGAACCACATTATTTGCTGAGAACGCCTTGAAGAGCTGCCTCGACATGTCGTATATCTCTTTCATATCCGTCTTGATGCGGACGGTTGTCGTAACGTCGCCCTGGTGCTCTGGATACGTAAGATCCGTGATTCCAGGAACGCCTGAGAGAATCTCTTCGACTTCAGGCTTGGTCGCCTCGGCAGTGATGGTGATTTCGTTCGGAGTGAGAAGGTCGTGCATCAGCTTCTCGGGCTCACCCATGGCGACAAGCTTTCCGTGAGCGATGATCATAATTTCGTCGCAGATTGTCTGAACCTCAGAGAGAATATGCGAGCTGAAAATAACGGTTCTGTGCTGACCGAGCTCCTTTATAAGATCACGTATCTCGATGATCTGGATCGGGTCGAGTCCGACTGTAGGCTCATCAAGGATTATTACCTTCGGGTCGCCCAAGAGCGCCTGGGCGATGCCTACACGTTGCTTATAGCCCTTTGAGAGCGCCGAGATGCGGCGATTCCGCATTTCAGTTATCTTGGTCTGCTCCATTACCTCTTCAATCTGCCGCTTGAGCTCTGCGCCCTTTATGCCTTTTGCTTCGCCGACGAACCGAAGATATTCCTCCGGCGTTTCGGTGAGATATAAAGGCGGCTGTTCGGGAAGATAGCCAATGAGCTTCTTCGCCTCATTCGGCTCATCAAAGATGTCGTGACCGTCTATAAGAACCGTTCCGGCGGTTGCGGAAAGGCAGCCGGTCATGATGTTCATCGTCGTTGTCTTTCCGGCACCGTTAGGACCCAAAAAGCCGTAGACATGCCCTTCGTCTATCTCAAACGAAAGGTCATCTACGGCTTTGAAGTTTCCATAACACTTTGTCAGATGTTCAACCGTTATCATACTTAAACCTCCTGTATCATTCAAAACGGGCAAAAGGATGCCCGTCTTTATTCGTATAACAGGTATTTTAGTTTAATCTCGGGTAAAACGGTTGACACTTAAGCGAAAAGTGTTGACATTCATAAGAAAGTATTATGATTGTTTTTTGTCAGGATGTTCATTTTTTCACAGGGATTTCACCCCCGCCACCATGCTTCGCATGGTTCCCCTCCCCAAGTTTGTCAACGAACTTGAAAAGGCTTTTTTAATCAGCCTCCGTTTCAGTCACGCCGGCTTCGATTGGTTCGTCGATTTCTACTTCTTCTGTGTTTATCGGCACAAGGTTTGCGATGGCGGTTTCGATTGCCTCGGCATAAGCGTTGACCTGTGACTGGTTCAGGGTGTTCAGGTTCCAGTTGACGGCGTTTATTGCTGCGGTGACTGCGGAGAAGTCGACATAGTCGCTTGGATTCAGGGCGTTTGCCTTGGCTATTGCAGCGGTGACCGCAGAATAGTTCGCCTGGATTCTCTTCAGGGTATCAAGCTTTGAGCTCGCCGCAGCTACCGTTTGGGTGCTTGTGTACTCTGTGCCGGCGATGGTTATCGTAGCGGTGTATACCGTCTCGTTGCCTGAACCGGTTGAAACGGTGATAGCAGCGGTGAATGTATCCTCATGAGAATGATCGGTACTCTTGCAAGCAACTGTAGCCGTCGCCGAGCTATAATCCTCTGCCCACTCCCAGACAATATTATCACAATCATACACATGCTCATGCACCGTGATTGCCACATAAGTATACCCATCAGTATCAATCACTGTTGATTCATCGATAACAGAAATGTCGCTGTCAGTATCATTAGTCTTAGTAATCTTCAAAGCCCCATTAGCTGCAGGGGTAACGGTTACAGTGCCGGTTGAAGAGCTTAAATATATTCCGCCGTCGGCGATAACCTCACTTGCGGTGATGGAAATAATATCTGTTCCATAAATTCCACAAGGTGAATCACTATCAGCTTCGACATTTATGTTACTCTCGGATATTGTCAAATCACCTTCAGTGCCAATACCCATTGCATAGCTGCCAGATATATCAATCTTTACGTTACTGTCTTCTTCTATTACAATATCTTTTATAGCAGCAATTCCATAAGCAAGGTCAAAATCGTATTGAGAATAAAAATTGCTACTGCTGTCAATAGTTACTTCTATGTCACTTGCGGATACCAAAACGCTTCCGTTACTAGATAAGATACCCGCCCCAAACATATCAGCCGTTAAACTAAGTAAACCACCATTTGTGGAAGCCGTCACTGTGCTACTTTCGGTGATGGAAATATCGCCCGAGGCAAAGATTGCGCCGTAGTTTAAAGTAGGATCCGTGGTGCTGGTGCATATAGAAGTTGCTTCTACTGTGCTTCCGGTTATGGTAATGGTTTGTGGGGTTTGCGAGTCAAACGCAGCGGCACTTATAGCTCCTCCGCTTGTAATTGCGCCGGTAGCAGTGGCGGTTACGGCGCTGTCGGTGATTACTATATTACCCTCCATAGATGCCAAAGCAACCGGCTCAGCATCTTTGCCATCGATAATAGCAGTCACGGTGCTATTGCCAGTAATCGAAATATCAGATAGGGCAAAGATTGCATAATAAGCTCTGTCTCCATCTGCAGTAGCATTTACAGTACTTTCATCCTTGATGGTAAGAGTATTCCATACATCAATAGCTATAGAAAATCCAGCGGAATCGCCTGTATAAGTTGCCTCGACATCAACCTCACTTGCGGATATTGTGAGATCGATACAACTTATTCCAACCGCTTGTGAAGCTGCTTCTGCGGTGATGCTCACAGTGCTCTCATTTTCAATCACGACATTATACGCCACTATTCCGCAAGCACAATAATCGCTGGTTGCAGAAATGGTTACATCGCAATCAGAAACAGTGAAATCACAATAGCTGGTGCTGATCACATAAATATTATCATCATCATCGCCCGAAACAGTCAGAGACAGACTGCCATTCCTGATGGTTATATCTCCCGTGGCAACAATGGAATTAGCATTCGCCGTGGTAATACTTGATTCCTCGTCACAAAGGTCAATTATCAGGTCGTCGCTCACTGAGATAGCTGTGGTGGAGTCGGTGGTCAAGCTGAACTTATAAAGATACAGAACCCCCTCGCTGTAGTAAGCATAGCTCGTGACAGTGCTGTCAGGGGTGCCATAAACTGTGTTCACGCCATCAGCGGTGTAGTAGCCGTCATAAAGCTTCAGGCTGCCGATATAAACATGATCAGGCTCAACGGCATTGCAAACGGAGCAAACGCCATTAACGTAGGTGTGGGTAAGAGTTATTTTTGTAGTGCTTGGGAAAGAATAGTTATTGTAAGTTGCAGCACAACTGAGAGTGACTGAATCAATATTGGTACCAATAAAAGCTTGCGAATCAATAGATGTCACACTACTTGGTATATTGATTGAGGTCAGGCTGGAGCAATTAGTAAAAGCGGCATAATCTATCTTTGTTACCGAATCCGGGATAGATACGTCTGTCAGGTAAGTACACCCTACAAAAGCATATGAAGGGATTACTGTCACCTCGTCTGCAATTAGAACACTTTTAACAGTCCCAACGTAATTAAGATCACCGTCCTTGCCATTTTCCTGCCAATCACTCATACCAAAATCATTAAAAACGGTAAGCCCTCCGCTATCGTCCAAAATCCAATACTGACCGGTAATGATTGCCGTTGCCGTTACAGTCATTGCCGCAATAACAAGGCATAGGGTCAAAAGAACTATAAAGATACGTTTTTTCATAGGGGTTTCCTCCTCTAATATAAAAAGTAAGTGAACGCTTATTTTAGTACCTCTAATTAATTATACCATAAATTTGAGTAGCTGTCAAGAGGGTTTGGGATTGATTTGGATATTTTAAAAAAATGAGTAGGGGCGGATAATATCCGCCCGAACTGGTCACTGATGGGTATACGGGCTGGATTTAGAAGTTCGCTGTGCGAACTTCGGAAGTTTGGCAAAGCCAAACTTCTCCGCCCCTACAGAACGCAAAAAAGGCTCCCCTGTTGCGGGGAGCCTATGAGGTTGCAATTAAAGTGAAGTGTATCCGCCATCAACGGGAAGAATTGCGCCGTTGACATAGCTGGAAGCGGGGGATGCGAAGAAGATTGCAGCAGTGTCAAGCTCGCCTTCAACGCCATAACGTGCTTCAGGAATCATGGTGTGAGCATAGTTCTGGAAGAATTCGCTCTGAAGAGTTTCCTTGGTGAGAGGAGTCTCGAAGTAGCCAGGGCAGATGGAGTTGACAGTGATGCCCTTCTCGCCCCACTCGCAAGCGAGAGCTCTGGTGAGGTTTACAACGCCACCCTTAGCTGCATGATAAGGAGATGCAGGAGCGATCTTGTTTCCTACAAGACCATACATGGAAGCGATGTTGATGATTCTGCCATAGCCAGCAGGAATCATAGCATTCTTGGCAACTTCACGAGCCATCTTGAAGGTGCCAACGAGGTCGATGTTGACTTCATTGAGAAGAACTTCGTCGGTGATGTCCTCAGCGGGAGCAACTCCGCCAGTGCCAGCGTTGTTGATAAGGATGTCGATGCGTCCGAACTTGTCCATTGCAGCCTTAACAGCAGCCTGAACCTGCTCGGTCTTGGTGATGTCGCAAGCAACTGCCAGGGTCTCAACACCATATTCCTTGGTGATTTCAGCAGCTACTTCGTCGATGAGGTTCTGACGGCGAGCCAAAACGACAATCTTGCAACCCTGATTAGCAAGAGCCTTTGCCATCTGGACACCGAGTCCTGTTGAACAACCGGTAACCAATGCTACGTTGCCGGTGAGATCAAAATAATTTTTCATTTCCCATGTCTCCTTTGACATAATTTTTTCTTTTGACAAACCCCTTGGTTTGTCCGTGCTAACAGTATAACATACTTTAGACGGGATTTCAAGGGCGAATGGAGAAAATTTTGGGTAAAATCAGGCGAAATAATACCTCTCAGTCAGCTTAAAAGTCGTCCGGTTCCGTCTCAGTCACGCAGGCTTCTACCGGCTCATCGACTTCGACTTCTTCTGCTTCTATCGGGATGAGATTTGCAATAGCAGTTTCTATCGCCTCAGCATAAGCGTTGACCGCTGTCTGGTTAAGGACGTTCAGATTCCAGTTGACCGCATTTATTGCCGCAGTTACACCTGAGAAGTCGACATAGTCGCTCGGATTCAGAGCGTTTGCCTTGGCAATGGCAGATGTGACTGCTGCATAGTTTGCCTGGATGCGCATGAGAATATCAATTTTCGACGTGCTGTTTCCGGAAGGTTCAACTTCTCCCACACTCGCCACCGCAGTCTGATAGAGATACAGACTATCGACGGTGCCCCAGCCTTCGGCTTGCATGCTCACCTCCACCTGCAGCTTAATCACGGTTTCTTCAGAAATCGTAAATGAGACAGTAGGTGTCTGCCAGTCATTCCAGCCATTCATTGAGGCTGGATTTCCGGAATACAGAACATTTCCATTTGCGTCCAGAATCTTTAAAGTAACAGTATCTCCCGCATAACCCTGAGCTACACACTCGAAAGTATAGCTTCCTGCGGAAAGCGTAAATGCTTCATTGTAGGTAACAGAGCTGGTGGTTGCCGTGGTAAGATACCAGTGCATACTGTATGAGCCATCATATGGATCGTCGGTAGCAGGAAGATTGATGCCGCTTCCGGTGACAGTGAATTTCGCCGACGCATCCGCAGATGATATTTCAAAGCTTGCGTCTTCCGAGTCAATCAGGTTTGCGTACTTGATTACTACGGTGCAGGCGACTGCTGTTCCGTCATTTAATGTTCCATTAACCGTGTATGTGCCCGCTGTTCCGGCGGTTAAAGCGGCGTCAACTGTCGCACAATCTGCTGCATCCCAGCTGACGGATTCGCTATAGGTATTGCCATCACTATAGGTGACGGAAACAGTTGTCGGTAATGTTATAGACGTATCCTCGCCCAGAACCACGGTGACAGACGGGCTTTCAATGCTCTCGATGGTGATTGTCGAGCTCACTGCGCCGGTATAGACATACTGGAAGACTTTGAGGGAAGCAAGTGCCTTTCCGCTTGCGTCAAAGAGCGCCTGATTGTCAACGGCAGAACCGCCGTACCAGACTCCTGCATCGTCGGGGTCGTATTCATCTGCATAGCTCGAAGCCCAGCCGGAGCCGAAAGCCTCCCAGAGAAGCTTATTATTTTCAACCTGTGTGTCATAATCACTGCCAGTAAGACCGGTGGTATCGCCAACGGTTATCCATGCGCCCTCCCAATAGAAGACGCCGATTCCCATGCCGTTCGAAACGTCGTTGACTGCGGCGATAACGTCACGAATCTCGCTCGCCTGTCCCTGAACGGAGAAGCTCCAGTTTATATTGTCGCCGGTGTCGTTATTTCCAACCCGGACGGTGTTATCGTGACCGTCGGTGTCATCAAGCGTGTAAGCCCAAGAGGTCTCAGCGACCATGACATATTTATCGTAGGTTGTAGCGACATTATCAAGAACGGAAGTCAGGTTTGAAAGACTGCCGTGCCAGTAAGGATAGTAAGAAGATGCGAACACGTCATAATCGACACCGTATGTATCAAGTTGTTCTGCGTAATTGGCGTAATTGCCGCTTCGCTCAGGGTTCGTGAAATGAATAGCTACCAGAATGTCATCCGCATCTCCGTCGTCGAGCTTGTCAAAATCACGCACCGCCTTGCTACCTGCGCTGAAAATCTGGCTCATATTAGCCCAGCTTGATTCGCCACAGATACTGTTAGTGGTCTCGTTTCCTATCTGAACCATGCCGATGTCTGCACCGGCGGCAGAAATGGTTTTCAGGGATTCCAGTGTATACTCATAAACAGCATCGACCTTTTCCTCTAAGGTGTAGTCAGCCCAGGCTTTGGGAACAGTCTGCTTGCTGGGGTCAGCCCAGAAGTCGCTGTACTGGAAGTCTACAAGAAGCTTCATGCCATACTTAGCGGCACGTGCGCCGATTTCTGCAGCAGTATTTACATCACAGTTTCCGCCACCATAACCATTGCTATCGCTGTCATAGGGATCGTTCCAGACTCTTACACGTATATAGTTAACTCCGCTGTCGGCTAAAATCTTGAAAAGGTCTTCTTCCTCGCCGTCCTCGTTATAGAACTTGACACCGGACGCTTCAAGCGCAAGCACAGATGACACGTCCATTCCCATGATGAAATCGCTTGGAAGATCGTCAACCTTAGTGACGTTGATGTCAGCTTCGACATAAGTTGATTCTTCAACCGTAATAGTAGTAACAGCCTTGTTCGCTACATCGGCATAGCTCGAATCCTGAAGCTCGGCTATAATGTAGTAGGTGCCTTCGCTTGGAAGAGTGACATCTGCGGTCAGGGAATAACCGGAATTGTCATCATAATTGGAATAGGTGGCATCTCCGTTACCATCGGTATGATCGTTCCATATATCTGTCCAGAACCAGAGATAAAGTCCTTCAGCTTCGAGATCGGTGACCTCTACACTGTTATATGTGACTGTGGCAGTCAATGTAACAGTATCGCCGGGTTCGACGCTTGTGGAACTGGCAGAAACAGTGACAACGTAACCGTCATCAGCCTGTAAAGATACCGCCGGGATGCTGGCGAGTATCAGAGCTAACACCAACAGGATGGAAAGAATCTTTTTCATGCGTTTTTCCTCACTTCACTTATATTTTTCACGGTTTCAAACGTTTTTCTCTGTGATGCTTCCTGCAAAGTGCAATATAACTGTCGTTGGCTCCCAAGACCACCTGATCTCCCTCGGTGACCATTCCGTGCTCGTTGAAGCGGGCGTTGCAGGTGGCGGCTTTTCCACACCAGCAGACGGTTTTGATCTCCTCTATCACATCAGCCCACGCAAGGAGCCACATGCTTCCGGGAAAGAGATTTCTCTGGAAGTCGGTTCTCAAGCCATAGCAAATGACCGGCACTTCGAGATCGTCGACAATATGGACGAAGAGCTCGACCTGCTCTTTGGTGCAGAACTGGGCTTCATCGACGATGATGCAGTCATATGCCCTGATTTCGCCCTCCGGCATAGCCTCAAGGTTCTCGACGAAATCACACTTCTGGTTTAAGCCGATTCTTGAAGCCATCACGCCTTCGCCGTCACGATTGTCGAGCTTGGGCTTGACGAGAAGCGCATGCTTTCCTCTTTCATAATAGTTATACGCTACCATAAGCGCATTGGCGGTTTTCGAGCTGCCCATTGCGCCGTAGCGGAAATAAAGCTTTGCCATACTTCTCCCCTGTTTTTAAAGAATTATCGTCTCTGTGCCGTCGAGACCGGAAAGAATTTCGGTCTTGTCGCCGGAGATGATGCCGACTGTCACTTCCATCTGAACCTTGGTTCCGGAAATAAGGACGTTTACGGCATAGCCGTCGCTTGTTTCAAAGACAGCGTCTGTCGGGACGATCACGGCATCATCACGTCGAAGAGTCGTGAATGTGACCTGGATGGTTCCGAAATCCTCGAAATCAACATCCTCATCGGGCATTATAACATAGCTTGTGATTGTATTTGATTCACCGCTGAAGCGATCACTTGACGTTGTGGTTATCGTGTCGACGACCTTTCCGGTGGTCACAACGAGAGTTCCCTGGGCTATATCCACTTTCGTGCCGAAGCTGACGTTTGAAAGCTCGTTTCTCGAGTCGGTTACAGTGAGATAGACCTTTGAAGAATCAACAATAGTGCAGACAGTAGCGTTTGCTGAGACGGATGCGCCAACCCAATAGTTGCCGACGGAGGTTATCTTGCCATCGCAGGGAGCGGTTATCGTGAGATAGTCGAGACGTTTGACCAGATTGTCATACTCGGCTTGCTCTATTGCGAGGTCTATTGCTGCAAGAGCAGCTTCGTTTTCGTCTCCGGCGGCTACAAGTGCATCATATGTCGACTGTGCCGAATCGAGAACTACCTTCTGGACTTCGATTTCGTCTTCAAGCTCTTCTGAGCTGAGGCGAACAAGAACATCGCCTTCGCTTACCGTCTGGTCTTCATGAACGTTGAATTCGGTGATGGTTCCGCCGACCAGGGAGAACGAGAGATTCGTATAATAGGGCGTGTCGACGGTGCCGTCGAGAGTTACCTGCTCTAAAATGGTTCCGACATAGGCATCGGCAGTATTATAGTTGACAGAGCCGGTGTTGATGGGAATATATATCTCATCATCAACAGTGGATTCGCTCCCACAGGCTGAAAATAGCGAGCAGATGAGAACGACTGATGTCAGGACGGCAAAAATTCTTTTTTTCATAGCTAAGATTCCTTCCGAAAGAATTCACAAGGCTGACGGCATAATTTTTCTTATATTATGATAGCAGATTTTCATAGAAATTACAATAGCAAAGTTTCGGGTATGAGAAATTTTCGGGCAAAAGAAATCCCTTCGGGATTCCGAAGGGACTCTGTGACTTTTTCAATCAGTTTGTGATGGTTACGTTACCGGAGGTGGTTTCGACATCAATCTTGAGAGTGCCGGTACCGACTGTGATTCTTCCTTCGCCCTTGAGAGAGGTGCCGCTTGCGGTGACTGTGCCGGAAGTGGTCTCATATTCGAGAGTGTAGCCAGTGCCGGATGGGAGGGCTACAGTTGCGCTGCCGGATGTGATTTCTATGTCGAGTTCTGTCGAAATTGTGCATGAGCTTATTGAAATTGTGCCGGATGTGGCATCTGCGCTCATTTCGGTGGCGGTTATGCCCTTGATGGTGGAGTTACCTGATGTGGTCTCAACACTCAAATCTCTGACCGAAAGAGTTCCCTGCGAATCGGAGATTACGATGTTGGCAGAGGTTGCCTCTATTGAGAGCTCATCAAGGCTCATCGAAGTCGGAATATATACGGTCAGGTCTTTTGAAATGCCGGCTGAAGAAAAGTTATTAGCTTTGATGAAGTTAATCGTGAGCTCGCCGTACTTATTTACGGTGTAGTAAAGAACGTTCGAAGAGCTGATTGTGGACGAACTGGTCTCGCTGACCTGAATGGTGGTGCCACTATATGGGATAACCGTTACGCTTCCCGAGTGCCAGTCGATTTCGATGTCGGTGATGCCGGAGGTGTCCATCACGAAATCACCTGTTGCGGATGAATAATTGCTGTTTGAAGATGAGGTTGCGTTCGAGGTGGTAGGTGCTGTGGTGGTTGCGGCTGTGGTGGTCTGGGCAGTTGTAGTAGTAGCTGCCTGGGTTGTACTGGCTTCGGTTGTGGCTGCCGGTTCAGCGGTGGTTGCGGCTGTTGTGGTGGTTGCTTCGGGAGTTTCGGCTGCAACGGCTGCAGTAGTCACTGCGGGTTCGTCGGTGCCGCCGTTTGCGGATTCGTTGTCATAGGCGTTGAGAATTTCAACGTCATCATCGGTAGCTCTGGTCGCTACGGAAGTGTCGCTCTGAGTGTCGTCCTGAGCCTTGAGGCTTGCATTGATCTGAATAAGTACTACGAGTATTCCCAAAAGAAGTACTGCGGCTACAGCGCCAGCGATTATTTTGAGGATGGAATTGGTTTTGTTAGTCATGTTAGTGCTCCTTTCAATTTTTAAGCAATTTTTACTGTTTGGAATTATGGATTTCGAATATACCGTCTATGACGAATTTAAGTGCGAAGCCGATTAAGAATGTCACCCAGGTGAATTTCCATGCGCCGGTTGTGATGCTCACTATCAGATATATTACAATTATCAGGCACCACATAATCGCTACGGCTATTTTCTGCATCGACCGCTTTGACTTTACTGTTTCATCAGGCTTCGGTTCCACTGTCTCAGCGGGCTTTAGCTCAATTATTTCTCCGCTGTCACCGGAGTATTCTCTGATGAGTTCGTCGACATCGCCGATGCCGGAGATGGCGATTCTGTAGGCTGAGGCTTCATCCTTGCCGGAGAGAAGCCGCTCTTCATACTTGTCAAGAGTATTTCCCAGGATTTCTTCTTTTAAATCCCTGGTCTGCGGAGTGTTCGAGGCTTTGCTGAATAGCTCCTCGATATATGCTTCTATTTTATCTCTCATAGCTGTGCCTCCTCGTCTTTTTCTAAGCCCTCTCCGCTGACGGATAATATTCTATCCATGATGTTTTTGGCTTCAACCCACTCGTCGGTCATCCTGAAGTATGCCTCCCTGCCGAGCGGGGTTATGTGGTAGTATTTTCTTCTGGCTCCCGATTCACTGTCGCCCCAGTATGAAGTGATATAGCCGCTGTCGAGAAGCTTTTTGAAAGCGGTGTAGAGCGTGGCTTCATTCAGCTCGTACATCCCGGAAGATTTTCTTAGTATGCTTTTGTTGATTTCGTATCCGTAGCTGTCGCCCTGCATGAGGTTTGCAAGGATTACTGCATCAACCCGCCCTCTTATAAGTTCAGATGCTACCGACAATTTATCCGCCTCCTTTACTCTTTCTGACTGTATTATATCACATGTTACCTTGGCTGTCAAGGTATTTTAGAAAAATTTTTATGTAAGATTTTTAGATACCTCGGAGAGCTTGAAAAGTGTACATCATTATTTTCACAGGTTTTACCGAAAAGTCAAACAAGTGCTGCAAAAAATGCTCATTGACATTTATCACCGATTCCGTTATTATAATTTTATATATAGTACTGAAAGGAGTCAGACATGTACACACCAAACGAACACAGATATGACAATATGCCCTACCGCAGATGCGGTAAAAGCGGCTTGAAGCTTCCAGCTATTTCACTGGGGCTTTGGAGGAATTTTGGCGGCGAGAATCCATACTCCGTTATGGAAGAAATAGTCTTAGGGGCATTTGACCTTGGGATAACATACTTTGACCTTGCAAATAACTACGGCAACCCTCATAACGGCAGAGCCGAGGAGAACTTCGGGAAGATTTACGCTAATAACCTCAAGCCTCACAGAGATGAAATTGTCGTTGCAACCAAGGCAGGCTTTGAGATGTGGGCTGGTCCTTATGGTGACAGAAACGGCTCAAGGAAGTATCTTCTTGCCTCTCTCGATCAGAGCTTAAAGAGAATGGGGCTTGATTATGTAGACATCTACTATCACCATGTTCCCGATCCGGAAACACCCGTCTATGAAACTGCAATGGCTCTTGACACAGCAGTTAGACAGGGCAAGGCTCTCTACGCTGGGATTTCGAACTATTCGAGAAGTCAGGCGGATGAGATTACTGCGGCATTGAGAGAGCTTGGCACGCCGTTTATCGTCAACCAGATTTCCTACTCGATGATTAACCGTTGGATTGAGAACGACAGGCTGGATAAGTGGGCTATTGACAATGGCGTCGGGCTTGCAGTCTATTCTCCCCTTTCGCAGGGACTTCTGAGCGGTAAATACAATAAAAATATCCCATCCGATTCGAGAATTGGCAAGGGAGACTCATACCTAGGCAGACAGCTTGATGAGAAGACCATTGTGAAGCTCAATAAGCTCGCCGAAATTGCTGAAAACCGTGGGCAGAGCATGTCTCAGATGGCGCTTTCATGGGTTCTCAATAATCCGGCTGTTGCTACAGTCATCATCGGCGCAAGCAGGTTCTCACAGGTCGAGGAGAATGTTGCGTCTATCGAAAAGCTCGGCTTCAGTGAAGATGAGAACAAGGCTATTGAGGAAGCACTTAATGTTTGATATGATTCATATAAATCAGGTCGGGTATCTCCCGGATAGTGAGAAAATTGCGGTTCTGCCGTTCCCGGCGGAGAGTTTTAGAGTAGTTAGTGCTGCCGGCAATACTGTCTTCGACGGCAAGTGCACAAAATTCGGATTCGATGGGAATTCGGGAGACACTGTTTACAAGGCGGACTTTTCTGAGTTCACCACTGAGGGCGAATACAGAATCGCTTCAGGTGAGGCTACTTCCCCACTATTTAAGATAGGCAAGAATGCTCTTGACAAAACACTTCGGGATCTGATCAGAGCTTACTATTATTTCAGATGCGGATGCGAACTTGATTCAGAACATGCAGGAGTGTTCACACACAAGGCTTGCCATACGTCGCTTGCTTCCGAATGGTTCGACCATTCCGTAGAGAAAGACGTTTCTGGAGGTTGGCACGATGCCGGAGACTATGGAAGATACGTCACACCAGGCGCTTGTGCGGTGGCGCAGCTGATGTATGCTTATATTCTCTATCCGAACGCACTGAAAAATCTTGACCTGAACATTCCCGAAAGCGGAAACGGCATGCCGGACTTTTTATCTGAAGTGAAATATGAGCTCAACTGGCTTATGAAGATGCAGAAGCCGGACGGGACGGTCTATCATAAAGTATCGACGGCTCAGCATGCAAGGTTTGTCATGCCGGAAAAGGATCTGGGAAAGCTATATTTGCTGCCGGTATCGTCGATGGCGACTGCGGATTTGGCGGCAGTATGTGCTCTTGGGTATCGGGTTTATAGAGAGTTTGATGCTGAATATGCTGAAAAGCTTTTCGAAACGGCGAAGCTTTCGCTTCAGTGGCTGGATGAAAATCCGCAGTTCATAGGCTTTCGGAATCCCGAGGGCTGCGGAACCGGCGGCTACGGCGAGGGCAGCGACAGAGACAACCGCTTCTGGGCTTACTGTGAAATGTATGCAGCTACTGGCGATGAAAAGTATCTTGAAAAGGCGAAAGAGTTTCTTGTTTACGATTTCCCGAGAACCGAGTTTGGAGTTGGGTCTATCGGAGGGCTCGGTGCTCTTTCGTATCTCACAAGCGGAAGAATTACGGAAGATGACAAGCTCGCAGAGGCGTTCCGCTCTATGTTTATCAGTCAGGCTCATCGGCTCAAGTGGCTTGCTGACAAAAGTGGCTACATGGCGGCAATGGATGAGTGGGACTATGGCTGGGGAAGCAACATGGGGCTCATGAAGCACGGGATGATTTTTGCTGTTTGCGACACGCTGTGCGGTGCTCACGAGTTCGGAGTTTATGCTAAGCGGCAGTTTGACGTGCTGATGGGTGTGAATGCAGTCGGGGTGAGCTATGTTTCAGGGAACGGCGAGCGAGCTATCAGGCGTCCGCATCTTCGCCCCGCAGCGGCTGACGGCATCGATGAATGCATTCCCGGCATGGTCAGTGGAGGTGCCAACCGCCGACCGGTTGAGGAGACTGCCCACAAATACATCCCCAAAGGCACACCGCCAATGAAGAGCTTTGCGGATGTCGTGGATTTGTATTCGGTTAACGAAGTCACGATATATTGGAACTCGCCTGCCGTGTTTGTGGCAGCGTATCTTTTGAATTGATAAAGAAAACCCACAGGCTGATTTTCTCAGCTTGTGGGATTTTTTATTTATTATTTGGGCGTGTTTCCCAAAATGCTAAAGCAGCAGCTGATGCTACGTTGAGCGAATCGACACCATTCTGCATTGGGATTTTTACCGTATAATCGCAGCTAGCTATTGTATGCTTTGCAAGACCGTCGCCCTCTGTTCCTAAGACAAGCGCAAGTCTGGGCTCTGACTTTAGAACAGGATTGTCGACGCTGATTGAGTCGTCGGAGAGTGCCATTGCGGCGGATCTGAAGCCGAGGTTTCTTATAAGCTCTGCGCCGTGACTATGCCAGTCCTGATAATCCTCCCCTATCAGCGCCCAGGGAACCTGGAAAACAGTTCCCATACTGACACGGATTGCTCTTCGGCAGAGAGGGTCGCAGCAGGAGGGAGTTATAAGCACAGCATCGATCCCCAAAGCCGCTGCTGAACGGAAGATAGCACCAATATTGGTTGAGTCGGCAATGTCCTCGAGGACGGCAATTCTTGAAGCATTCGCTGTGACTTCTTCGGGAGTTTTCAGCAATGGTCTTCGGAAAGCGCACAAAACACCACGGGTAAGCTCATAACCGGTGAGGCTGCTTAATAGCTCACGGTCTGCCGTATAGACGGGGATGTCGCCACATCTGGCGATCACTTCCCTTGCGTCACCGTTTATGTGCCGCTCCTCTGTCAGCATCGACAGAGGCTCATATCCGCAGTCAAGTGCCGTTCCGATAACCTTCGGGCTCTCGGCGATGAATATCCCATTCTCCGGCTCAAGCCGGTTTCTGAGCTGCGCCTGGGTGAGGCTGGTGTAAATTTTGAGGTTAGGGTCGGTGAGGGTGGTGACTTTTATTATTGACATATGCTCGGCTCCAATCAAAGATCCTGATTTATTGCAAACAGATTCTCGTAATCCTGCCGCAGATGAAAAATACCATCCACATATGCAATCTGTCCAACAGTTCGATATATCATGACATACTGATGGCGTTTAAAATAAATTGCTCTGTACCCATAGTTTCTGAGTTTTTCGTCTTTGCAATATGCAAGACTCCCGGCGACGACAGAAAGCCTTTTACCGGTTTCTATCGCATCCTCATAAACGCTTTTAGCTGCAACATCGTTAAGCAGAACCTTGCGAATATAACGAACATAATCACTTAGTTGAGACTTTGCTTCAGGCGATATAATAACTTCAAACGTATCCATTTTCAGAGCCCATCTCCCTCATCGCCTCGTCAAACGGGATTCCAATTCCGGAGTCGTTTTGCTCACGCCCGACGGCTAATTCAGCCAAAATCTCATCTGACGAGAGAGGAATATACGGGTTCGGCGTGGCATCAACAGTATAGATTAGTTTGACATAGTCGAGCACCTTTACACGACTTTCTTCCGACATAGACTGCATCATGGAAACGGTTTGTTCAATCGTGCTCATGAGAAAAACCTCCTATTTGAACTCATACATATATTATACACCGCTTATCACCGAAACGCAAGGCTGCATTTTGGAATAAGCGGTATTTTTCATCAAACTGTCTGAGAAGCAGTAGCAGCCGTCCCGACATTTGCCTTCTTCATCTTGGTGGTCTGTCTTTGCGCCATGACGAGCGAATAATAGACGCCTTGCTTACGCATGAGTTCATCATGGGTGCCCATTTCGGCGAGTCTGCCTTTATTCAGGACAATGAGCTGGTCGGCATGTGATAGAGTTGAGAGGCGGTGGGCGATGGCTATTGTCGTTCTGCCCTTACAGAGCTCGTTCAGACCCTCCTGAATCTGACGCTCGGTTTCTGTATCAAGCGACGCCGTTGCTTCATCAAGGATTATAATCTTCGGATCATGCAGGATGGCTCTGGCGATTGCTATTCTCTGACGTTCGCCGCCGGAGAGAGTGTAGCCCTTGCTGCCGACCCGGGTGTTGTAGCCGTCAGGGAGCTTGGTTATGAACTCGTGAGCATGGGCAATCTTTGCAGCCTGAACCACTTCTTCAAAAGTAGCTTCGGGCTTGGCATAAGTGATGTTGTCGAGAACGCTCCCCTCAAACAGATAGGTTTCCTGCAAAACGACTCCAACCTGAGAACGGAGGCTCTGCTGGGAGATGTCCTTGATGTTGACGCCGCCGATTCTGACTTCTCCCTGGGTTACGTCGTAGAGTCTCAGAATCAGATTTATCATCGTCGACTTGCCGACGCCGGAATGTCCTACAATGCCGTACATCTTGCCCTTTTCAAGCTTGCAGTTTATGTCCTTAAGAACAGGGTTATAGACCTTATAGCCGAAATAGACATGGTCGAATTCGATGTCGCCCTTGATGTCGAGGTCGACACAGTCGGAGCTGTCACGGACGTCGGTCTGCTCCTCCAGAATCTCAAATACCTTAGATGCGCTGACCGAAACGTCTGCAATGGATTTCGGAAGCTGCATGAGCCATCTCAGAGGCGTATAGAGCATACTGACATAGGATGTGAACTGGGTGAGCTCGCCCAAGGTCATCGAGCCCCACTGGGGCATCTGTCCCAGGACCATCTTTGCGCCGAAGAAGACGACAAAGTAGTTTCCGATTATCAGAACGAAGTCGGAGATAGGGTTCAGAAGATTCCAGACGACTTCCGCCTTGGATGCAGCTTTCGCCCAGGCCCCGGAGGCTTTCTCGTACTTCTCAGCTTCGGCTTTCTCGGTTCCGCAGGATTTTACCACACGGATGCCGTTCAGAGTGTCGTGGAGAAGTCTTGAATGGGCATTCGAGAATCTCCAGGAACGGCTGAAGTACATGTGCATGATGTTGCCGATTTTCTTGACGATTATAACGACGAACGGAAGCGGAAGCACAACCATCAGAGCAAGCCGCCAGTTCATTACAAAGAGAATGATTGCGACAATCACAAGCGACAGAATTCTAACAACAGCATTCTTTCCGTTATCGGTAATGAAGCTCTGGATTTTGTTCGCATCGTTAGAAACACGGGAGATAAGTTCTCCGGCTGTCTTCTTTGAAACGGAGGACATCGAGAGATCCAAGGTCTTGTCGAAGACATCCTGTCTGAGATCCTGACCTAAATTCAGAGAGACATAGTAGCTGTTCTTGAGATTTATGCGATCTAAAATCGTAGTGATGATAACTGTCACGAAAAGTGATGCACAGAGGATTGCAAAGCCGCTCATGCTGAAATCACTGAGTGACTGGGTGCCATCCTGAGCCGGGATGACGTAGTTGTCGACCAAAAGCCTGTTTATGTATGGCTTTATGACCTCGATGATTTCGGTTACTATCGTACAGAGAATTGCGATTCCAAAAGCCTTTTTGTAGGGTCCTATGCGCTTGAAAATCTTCATGAAGACCTTGACCTTCGAAGCACAGTATGGGCACTCGGTGTAGCCGTCAAGTGGAAGCCCGCATTTCGGACACTTTGGCTCATCGATGGTGCTCTTTTCGATGAAGTCGCCAGTTGTGAGATAGTGATTGAGGAGCTTGCAGAGCTCAGCAAAGGCGATGAAGCTGTCCTGAGTGAAAGAACAGATGCACTTGTCATCGGTGTCATCATGGCGTCCGACCATCATTGAGCATCCGACGAGCTGTTCACAGGCATACTCTTCATATGCCTTTATCGGGAAGCTCTCCTTTATTTCGGAGCCGATATAGACAAATATGTCGTCGTGGGTGACACAGAGATGTCCGTCAACCTTATTTGCCTTGTCGTATAGATTGAAAGGGATTGAAAAGACGAAATCACTGAGCGTCTTCCCTTCCGGTGCGGAGATTAACAGGTTCGTATAAAATCCCCCTTCTTAAATGTAGATTTCGAGTATTGACAGGCTCTTCTTATCGAGCTTACTGATGTCGTTGCAGCAGTACTTGTTGCCGTCGACGTCGTTTGCATAGAGATACTTGTCGGTGAACATGCGGAAGTTTGAGTACCAGTCACGGATGCAGATGGTCTTTCTTCCAGCAGTGGTGTCAATGTCGACGAATATGAAGCCTCGGGAGTTGTCCTTAATCGAATGAACCTTCGTTATCTCGGGCATAAAGTATTTGTACTCAAGGTACTCATCGACGAGCTTATACTGCTCGCTTGAAAGTTCCTTCATATCCTTGATTACGCCTATCTCCTTGAACTCTTTCTCCTCGTTGTCATACGCGACGCTTATGTAGGTGGTTGTGGAGTAGAAGGGCATCAGCCTGGTCAATCTGACGTTAAAATACTCCTCGCCTTCATACTTAAGCGAGATGAAGCCCGCAGCGTCACGATAGAATTCAAGCTTTGAACAATCGAGCAGCTCAAGTCGGTCTATCTCAAACTTTTCGGGAACATATTCGGTTTTCTGCTTGTTATCCATATTTCATATTCTCCTCTCTCAGTCTTCTATGAACTTGAGCGCATCAGCCTGGAGCCTGTAGAGCTCGAAGTATTTGCCCTTTTCACGGATGAGCTTGTCGTGGGTTCCCATCTCCTTGACCTCGCCGTTTTCTATGACGCAGAGCATGTCGGCATCACGAAGAGTCGAGAGTCTGTGTGCAATAGAAATGATGGTTCTTCCCTCTTTCAGGCTGTCTATGGCAACCTGAATCTTGCGCTCGGTACGGGTGTCCATGGAGGCGGTTGCTTCATCTAAGATCAGAATATCCGGATCCTGGATGATGGCACGGGCTATTGAAATTCTCTGCTTCTCGCCGCCGGAAAGGGTTACTCCTCCGGAGCCTATCTTGGTGTTGTAGCCGTCGGGAAGCTTTGTGATGAATTCGTGGGCATTTGCCGACTTTGCAGCCTCGATGACCTCTTCCATTGTGGCGTCAGGTCTTGCATAGCGGATATTATCAGCAACGGAGCCTACGAAGATATAGGTTTCCTGAGAAACTATTCCGATGCAGCGCCTGAGGTCTTCTATCGCTATCTTCTTTATCGGAATGCCGTTTATTAGAATCTCGCCGGAAGTGACGTCATAAAGCCTTGCCATTAAGTTTATAATAGTAGACTTGCCTGCTCCGGTCTTGCCTACTATTCCGAACATGTGACCGGCATTGACCTTGAATGAGACGTTCTTTAAGATTCTGTGACCTGCTTCATACTCGAAGAAGACGTTTCTGAATTCAATGTCGCCGTCAAGGTGCTCAAGTCGAACCGGATTCGGGTCTTCAACAACTGTTGGCTTGGATTCGAGAATTTCAAACATTCTTGAAGCCGCATCAACGCAGCGAGCCCATCTATCTCCTATCCACATGAAGAAGTCGATAGGATCATAGAGCATTCCGGTATAGGAGATGAGCCCCGTCAGTATTCCGTAGGTAAATACTGTTCCGCCAACCTCAACCTGCATGACTATCAGCAGGCAGCCGAGGCAGAAGAGAGCGATGCTGAGCAAATTGTAGCAGCCCCAGACGAACGGAATCGTATTGGTGACCCGATGATTGATTCTGTCGTTGACCTCATAGGCGTCCTTATTCTTCTTCCTGTAGCGGTCACGCTCCTTCTGCTCTTTTGCGAAGGATTTTACTACTCGCTGACCGTTCATGACATCTGAAAGAACGGAATTTAAGCTTCTCATTGCGACGTCGAGCTTACGGTAGAGCTTTCTCTGCTTTTTGTAGAGGAAATTGTCGGCAAAAAGAAGAATGAACAGAAGAATGACAAGTCCCACCGTCAGAATGGGACTCAGGAACATCATTATAGCTCCGATACCGATTAGCTTTACACTGTTTGCGATTCCGTAGGGAACTATATCTACAAAGAAGCTGTAGACGTTGTTGCTGTCCCTATCGACTCTTGACATAAGAGAACCGGTCTGCTTGCTAGTGAAGAACTGAAGCGAAAGGTTATTCATCGAGGCATAAATCTTCGAACGAAGAGTATGCGTAACGTGAGGAACTACTTTCGCAGTTACGATTCCCGAGAATAAGCCTGTCAGCTTGCTTAAGATGTTCGTTAAGAGCATCAGAAGAACGATGAGGAGAACCTGACCATAGAATCTTCCTGACTCGTTCAGAACGTCATCATAGAGCATCTTTGAGCTGAACCACGGAGTTATGATTGCCATGATATTTGACAGAAGGATCGAAAGCATTATAAATGTTATTTCAACCTTGAAGTCCTTGAAAAGACCCATCAGCTTTCCAAATATTGAACGCTTGTCGACGCATCTCGGGCATACCGGGCGATTTGGATTCGGGTATGGCTGGTGGCAAATCGGGCAGACGGTGTTCTTGCTATCTAAAAGCGTGTCGTCTATCTCCTCGTGGCGGTGGGTCATGTTGAGTCTCTCGCAGAAGCGTTCGAACTTCTCGCAATAGCCGATAGAAAATCTTGCAACCAGGATGTTCTCACGGTCATGCTCATACTCGCTCGGAGACCAGCCAAAGCTCGGTCCGCCTCCGAAGCCGCCGTCTGGCGGAGGTCCACCTGGTCCGCCTGGTCCACCCGGGGGCGGTCCCATCGGAGGACCATTATCCGGTCTTGCACCCATCGGTGGGCGTCCGTGGCGTCTGTGCTCGCCATCAGGCTTATCCGAGAAATCTTCGACTTCACCGTCACGAAGCATACCTAAGACAAGTCTTGCTGTGTTCTGGTGGCGGTCAACATAGATATTCTTGATCTTCGAGATTTCATACTCCTGAAAATCTTCTACCCTGTAGGAGACCATTTCCTTAACGGTAGCGGTCTTGAAGAATCTCTTGATGACCGGAGTGCCACGCATCTTTTCCTGAAACTCTTCCTTTGGCGTGGCTTGCCTGTATTCCTCGTAGCCGCTGATTATGTAAAGCTCATTCTCGTCGAAAGTGACATAAACGTCGAAATACTTGCCCTCGCCGTCCAGGTCAGCCTTGACGCAGTATAAAAGCTTTTCCGGATTGACGCCACGTTTGCACAGCTCGTCTGCAACAAGCTGAGGGAGAGCGTCAAAATACTTCATAAAATCACCTTCCTGATATATCCTAAAACGTTATCATACAATAAAACAGCCCTCGATACACAAAGCATCGAAGGCACTTATTTATCCGTTAAAATCCGACTTACAGCTTCCAAGGAATCGGGACAACAGTTGCACACATTTGATACTTATGGGTATCTTGAATTCTTCATCTATCGACAGCTCAGCTGCGAAGTAACCATCTAAACGCATTGTTCCCGCTCCTTTCATGTAAGCCTTACAAATTCAATATTATACACTGAGTTATCGCCATTGTCAAGGACTTTTTCGCCTGAATTTGTGATTTTAAAAGGTTTTTCGTGGTACTCATGATTGACTTATTCCACGCAATATGATAAACTTATACCCATCTACATCTTTTTAT
Source organism: Oscillospiraceae bacterium (assembly GCA_021200565.1). Classification (GTDB taxonomy): domain Bacteria; phylum Bacillota; class Clostridia; order Oscillospirales; family Ruminococcaceae; genus Faeciplasma. The sequence continues at coordinate 91,329 of JAJQGJ010000011.1, read as the reverse complement.
AAAGGCAGTGATTATATGAACCAGCTATTGGGACTTCTTAAAACAAACGCACGTCTTTCGGACAAAGAGCTTGCAACACTACTTGGAAGAGCGGAAGAGGATGTTGCCCGTGACATAAGCGAGCTTGAAAGAACTGGCGTCATAAAGGGATACACAACCATCATGGACGATGACATCGTGAACAAAGACAGCGTTTCAGCATACATCGAGCTTTCGGTTACTCCTAAGGCTCAGGTAGGATATGACGAGATTGCTGGATATATCTCGCAGTATGATGAGGTCGAAAGCGTTTCTCTCATGTCGGGAGGATATGACCTTGCCGTTACCGTCAGATGCAAGAATATAAGGGATGTTTCAAACTTCGTGGCACAAAGGCTTGCGACCATCGACGGAGTTGTTTCGACCTCCACACACTTTTTCTTACAGAAATACAAGGAAAACGGCATCCTGCTTGCTGACTTTGAGCGTGACGAAAGAGGGCAGGACTGATGGACTACGAAAAGCTCATCGGCAAAACCGCCGCTGAGATCAAGCCCTCCGGCATAAGAAAGTATTTCGACGTTGCCGCCACTATGGACGACGTCATCTCCCTCGGCGTCGGCGAGCCGGACTTTCACACCCCCTGGCAGATAAGGCGTGAAGCGATTGTAGCATTGGAAAGAGGCAAAACTTTCTATACGGCCAACGCCGGACTCATGAACCTTCGTAAAGCCATAAGCGAATACACCGAGAAGCACACCGGAGTTACCTATGACCCGGCAAGCGAGATTATCGTCACAGTCGGCGGCTCCGAGGCAATAGATCTCACCATAAGAGCTATTGTCGAGCAGGGAGATGAAGTTATCATCCCGGAGCCTTCGTTTGTCTGCTACAAGCCGATTGTCGAGCTCACGGGAGGTACCCCGGTTATCATCGAAACGAAAGCCGAAGACAGCTTCAAGCTGACTGCGGAAGAGCTCAGCGCCGCCATCACCGATAAAACCAAGCTTCTTATTCTCCCCTATCCCAACAACCCAACGGGCGCTATCATGGAGCGTGAGGACCTTGAGAAGATTGCGGATGTCCTGAAGGGCACGAATATTGCTGTTCTGACGGACGAAATCTACAGCGAGCTGACCTATGGAAAGAAGCACTTTTCCATCATTTCGCTTGACGGCATGAAGGAGAGAACCATCTATGTCAATGGCTTCTCGAAGGCTTTTGCCATGACCGGATGGAGACTCGGATATATGTGTGCGCCGCATGAGATAACAATGCAGGCTCTGAAGATTCACCAGTTCGGAATTATGTCCTCCCCCACAGTCAGCCAGTATGCCGCTATTGAGGCTCTGACTAATTCCGAAAACGATGTCAAACACATGGTTTCGGAGTATGACATCAGAAGAAGATACTTAGTCAACGCTTTCAGAGAGCTTGGGCTCGACTGCTTCACTCCAGAGGGTGCGTTCTATGTCTTCCCGTCGATCAAGTCGACTGGGCTCACAAGCGATGAATTCTGCGACAGGCTTCTTCACAGCAAGAGGGTTGCCGTTATTCCGGGAAATGCTTTCGGAGACTGCGGCGAGGGCTACATAAGAGTTTCATACGCCTATTCACTCCGGCATCTGATGGAAGCTATCTCAAGAATCAAGGAATTTCTCGAAGAATTGAGGAGCGGAAATGAATAGCAGCAAAGCATTCAGAGCTAAAGCCTTTGCCAAGATAAATCTCACTCTTGATGTTACAGGAATTCTGAAGAATGGGTATCACTCGATTGCTTCCGTTATGCAAACGGTTTCACTTTATGATGAGATTTCGGTTGAGAAAAACAGCTTCGGCGATATATGGGTGTATTCTGACGGCGGAGATTTTGCCGACAGTATGCCACTTGATGAAGATAACACTTGCGAAAAAGCAGCAGTGCAATTTCTAAGATATATCAAGGCTACCGAGGGTGTCGATATACATGTCAAGAAAAATATCCCCTCTCAGGCTGGCTTGGGCGGAGGGTCTTCGGATGCCGCAACGGTTCTGAGGCTTCTGAACAGACTTTATGATGCGAAGCTTAGCTATGATGAGCTCAGAAAGCTTGCCGCAAAAGTCGGTGCCGATGTGCCGTTTCTTGTGACCGGTGGCTGTGCTCTCTGCGAAGGCATGGGTGAGATTATAACACCTATTGATAATGGCTTGGGCGGCTATGTGCTGCTTGTGAAGCCTGATTTCGGGATTTCGACTCCGGAGGCTTACAGGCTTTTTGATGAGAAAAAGCTGCCATACGGAAGTTCTTCCGAAGCCGTTTTGAAAAGCGGAAGATTTCACGGGCTTCTTTCGAATGACCTTGAGAAAGCGGTAGCAATTTCCGAGATTGATGAAATCAAAGATAAGCTTCTCCGGCTTGGCGCCTCAGACAGCCTGATGACCGGAAGCGGCTCCTGCGTTTATGGGCTTTTTGAAGACAGGGCTGCGGTGGAAGACGCATTGGCTTCCCTGGGAGGCTTTCTCTGCGAACCGGTTTCATCAGAAGAAGTGACTCGTCATGATTGATTACGAAAAATGTGAGCTCTGCCCGAGGCAGTGTATGGTCAACAGGCATGAACACACCGGCTTCTGCGGTCAGTGCGATAAAATAAGAATTGCAAGAGCGGCTCTCCACCTTTGGGAAGAGCCGTGTATTTCCATAGGGCTCGGCTCGGGTGCCGTCTTCTTTTCCGGGTGCACTCTTCGGTGCTGCTTCTGCCAGAATCATGAGATTTCGCATGGCGGAAAAGGCTTCACCGTCACAACAAGTGAACTCGCTGAAATTTTCTTAAGGCTTCAGAGCGAGGGCGCAGAAAACATAAACCTCGTCAGCCCGACGCCGTTTGTGCCGTCGATTATTGAGGCTCTTGACATCGCAAGAGGCAAGCTCAGGATCCCTGTTGTCTACAACTGCGGAGGGTTTGAAAGAGTTGAGACTATAAGGGCTCTTGAGGGATATGTAGACATCTATCTTCCCGACATCAAGTACTTTTCGGATGAATATGCAAAAGAATATTCCGGATGTCCGGGAAGCTACTTTGAAACTGCGATTTCGGCTGTCAGGGAGATGCAAAATCAAGTCGGAAAGCCCAGGTTTGATGAACGAGGCAAGCTTTTAAAAGGCGTGATAGTCCGGCATATGGTGCTACCGACGCTCAGGCATGATTCGATTGAGGTTCTGAAAGCTCTCCGGGAGAATTTCGAGCCGGATGAGATACTTTTAAGCCTTATGAGCCAGTATGTGCCGATGTATCGGGCAGTTTCGGAGGAGAGATTTAAGAAAATCAACCGTCGGGTATCGACCTTTGAATATAACAGCGTATTGGACTTTGCCAGAGAGCTCGGTTTTGACGGATATTCGCAGGAGAGAAGCTCTTCCGACGAGTGCTTCGTGCCGGAGTTCTTTGGAAGTGAGCAGGAGGCTTGCAGCCATGAAAACAGTAATTGAAACCATCCGGAAGTATCTGCCTGAAGCCAGGAAGCAGTTTGCGGCGGTTATCGTCTATGTCCTGGTGATAACGGCTCTGGAGGCAACACTAAGCGTTCTGATGAGCCGCATTATTTCCGAAGCGCAGCTTAGAGGAACTATGACTTTTCTTATACTGGCATTAGGCGGATTCTTGGTGCTGCTGCTCGTCGACTGCCTGCTCTCTATCGGAAAATATCGGGCTCAGGACAGGCTCGGCGGAGCTTTCCTTGAGGCAATGAGAACGGACATGTACCGAGCAGTTGAGAAAGCGGATTACCAGTCGCTCATCTCCATCGGCAAGGACAGGCTCAAGCACATTTTCTATTCGGATGTCCTGGACGTTTTCAGGATTGTCGGGAACTATATCGGGTATATACTCCTGAATCTGGTGCTGCTTATATCCTTCCTGGCTGTTTCGGCGGTTATCAACTGGAAGCTGGCGGTGTTCCTCCTCGTGGCGGCAGTTATCGGGTTTGCAATTTCGTGGTTCTCAAGAAGGCTCATTATGAAGCGCTCAGCAGGAGTCAACCAGATGATGAAGGCTGATCACAATGAGCTTAACGACTTTGTCGACTCAATCGAGCTTGTCAAGACTCATTCCCTGGGAGAATATTTTGTCGAGCGGCAGAAGAAGAGCCTCTGGGGATTCATTAATGCCTCGCTTGATGCCGATGCGGTCATGGTCGGGCTCAACACCCTGAGCACCAATTACTATCAGCTGATCTACCTGGGCGTTGCGGCTTTTCTGAGCATGACTGTCAATGGAAACGATGCCGGAAGCCTTGCTTTCTTCCTCTTTGCGACACAGAAGATTATCTCCTACAGCTCGAATCTTGAGACGGCTGTATATATGGTTATGCGGATGGCTCCATCATTTGGAAACGTCGGCAGGATTTTTGAAACTAAGCAGCAAGACGGCGAAACTGAAATCGATGGGATCGATAAGATTGAGCTCAGAAACGTTTCGTTCTCCTACAACGGCAGCGATGATTATGTCATAAAAAATCAGTCTCAGGTGTTTGAAAAGGGCGACATCGTCCGGCTTTCGGGCGCTAATGGAAGCGGAAAGTCGACCTATGTCAAGCTGCTCGTGAATTTGCTCAAGCCCACAGATGGCGGGCTTCTTGTGAACGGCATGCCAGCTGAGGAAATCAAGCGGGAGAGCTTATACAAACACATTCTCTACATCAGCCAGGATGAGATTCTTCTTAACGACAGTGCGAAGAATTATATAGAAGAGATTACGGGCGTCAGGCTTTCAGATGGCGACTTCTCGGGGCTTCTTAAGCAGGTTGACCTGCCGGAGGATTTACCAGACATCGAAATGGGCGGAAAGAACCTTTCCGGCGGGCAGAGAAAGAAGCTCATGCTGATAAATCTCATTCTCAGGTGGCAGGGCTCATCGGTTATAATCTTAGATGAACTCGAGAATGCTCTCGACGCTGAAACCAGGAAATTTGCAGACGAACTCCTTGACACTATTTATAAAGATCGTGAAAACCACATCATATTCAGAATTTCGCACATCGACGACAGCGTTGAGCTCGTCAACAAGAAGATTGCTCTTTAATAAGAACGCCTCCCGGAATGACGGGAGGCACTTTTTTCAGAAAAGCTTTCGCAGTGGTGTAGTATCCCGAAAAATTCGGGTACTGTAATAGTGAAAGGAGGAAATAGCGATGGATGACGAAAAGATTATCGGGCTGTTTTTTGAGCGGTCAGAGTCGGCTATAACTGAACTTGACCAGAAATATGGCAGCCTCGTGAGGAGTGTTTCGAAGAACGTTCTCGGAAGCGAGGAAGACGCGAAAGAAGCGGTCAACGATACATACTTAGCGGTCTGGAACCGGGTTCCTCCCGAAAATCCGGAGAATCTGCTTGCATATGTCCTCAGAATTGCGAAGAACCGGTCACTGAATATCCTGCGGGCACACAGCGCTCAGAAGAGGGACAGCCACTATCAGGTTGCTCTCACGGAGCTTGAAGAGTGCCTCCCCGGGAAATCAGACGTCGAGGCGGAGATTGACTTCAAAGAGCTTTCAAAAGCAGTCGACAGCTTCCTTGAAACGCTACCGACTGAAAATCGGGTCATTTTTCTTCGGCGCTACTGGTTCTCGGACAGCCTTAAGGACATAGCATCGCTTACCGGACTGACGGAAAAGACGGTCTCGGTAAGGCTGGTAAGAATCCGGAAAAAGCTGAAAGGCTACTTAAGCGAAAGGAGATTTTTTGAATGAACAGACACGAAAATGCAGAGAAGCTTTCCACTGTCATTGACATGGTGGACGAAAAGTATCTGACGGAAGCAGCGGAATATCAGCCAGCAGAGCACAGAATAAGGCACACCAAGCTGCTTGTTGCAGCGGTGGCGGCGGTGGTTTGCGTATTCCTCATGGGTGCGGGTGTCCTGGTTTCAAGGGAAGGCATCAGCGACTGGATAAGAACTCAGCAGGAGCTTATTTCCGGCAGAGAAATGAGCGAAGAACAATATGCGCAGATTCAGGATTCGGCACAATACATCGGCACAAGCGAAAGTGCGAGCAGTATGACTATAACAGTTGATTCGGCAACCTTTACTGATGAGCGCATATACATTCTCCTCAGGATTGAGGGCAGCGAAGAAAGACAACCACTGTTGGATTACGACGTCAATCTCTATGGAACATTCGCAGAAAAACATTCATGTGGAGTGGCATATGACGGTGTCCATGACGATGGTGCTATTTACTATGTAATAGATTTCGTATATGACTACATCGGTGAGCCTGACGCTACTGAGGTTGATGTTACATTAGAAATAATCAACCCTGACGACGATAGTGCCGAGTCATGGGCATTTGACTTTACTTTGGACAGAGTTCCGGAAACTGCTATCGACGTTATCCCCGAGGGCGAGTCGGTAACTGTCAGCGTCAGTATGAGATACATGGACTGGGCAGCTGCAGCTACTACAGATGTAATAACAGAGATAAGATATGACGTAATCATCCGTGATGTAATCGCCATTTCCCTTCGGGAAGGCGCAATGTATGTCACATATGACAACGATACTGCTATTCTTCCCGACGGTGTTGATGTTGATAAGTACTATATAGACACCGAGTACGATGGTGGCTTCGACTCAATATATGTCGTCATGAAGGACGGCACTATGATTAAGCCAACATACGGCGGAATGACGGAATCGGCACTCGGTCAACCCACTATAACATGGAAATATATCTGGTCATCAGCGATAAATCTCGATAATGTAGCCTATATCCGAATCGGCTATACCGATATTCCCGTAAATGTCGAAACATCAAGTGTCACTGACGGCGGCGTGACAGTCGCAGTTGAAAAGGCAGTGACAGACGAGAGCGATATATATCTGCTTCTCAGGATTAAGAGCGATGTCACCCAAGGAGCATGTGAGAACATGAACTTCGGAGACTGCCAGCTTGTCACCGACGGGGCTTCCATTTCCTCTGTTGAGTACATCACTATGGAAAGCGGCGAGGACGGAGTTTACTATGTTCTTCTCAAAAGCGAGTATACACTCGATGATCCCGACGTCACCAGTATTGACTGCACGCTGGATCTCTCGAACCTGCACACAAACTATCTCGAGTCGGACGATACAATTATCAGTGGCGAATGGGACTTCGAGTTCTCTGCCCATATTGACAGCATTGAAACAGTCAGCCTGACAACTGATGCTCCCGGCATTTCGGAGCTTGAAATCAGCGAATTTGGTTGTACTTTCACCTATGACTACACCATATCCGATAGTTCATGGGCTCCGAACGACGTGACCATAGTCACCAAGAATAGCAAAGAGATTCACACAGCTTCAACTGAGACAGAATACTACCGTGAAGATGCCGACGGTATCTCGAAAATTGTCACAGGCTACAGAGCCTTCATCTGGGAGACGCCTGTTAATCTCAACGAAGTGGATTATATCTACTTTACGGATGGATATGAGACGGATGGGGTTATCGTGGAAGTAGGATAGGTGCCTCAGAAGCCTCATGTAGGGGCGGATATTATCCGCCCGAAAACCCTCTGACAATCCGTAGCGGGCGGATAATATCCGCCCCTACAATTAGAGACCTCCAGCCGATGGCTGAGGGTCTCTTTTGGAGCAGATGACGGGAATCTGAACCCACAGTTCGCCTTCGGCAACCACAGTTCGCCTTCGGCGAACTGAACAAGTTGCGGCTTTGCCGCAACTTGCACG
>JAJQGJ010000011.1:0-83541 GCA_021200565.1 Oscillospiraceae bacterium | reverse complement strand
AGAAAAAAAGCCGACGCAAGGTCGGCTTTTTCCTTTGGAGCAGATGACGGGAATCTGAACCCACAGTTCGCCTTCGGCGAACTGAACAAGTTGCGGCTTTGCCGCAACTTGCACGACCTCTCGCATCTGTCACCCATTCCAAAGAAAAAAAGCCGACGCAAGGTCGGCTTTTTCCTTTGGAGCAGATGACGGGAATCGAACCCGCATATTCAGCTTGGGAAGCTGATGTTCTGCCACTGAACTACATCTGCGATTCTGTTATGACGGAAGAAATGGTGCACCTGACAGGACTTGAACCTGCACGCAAAAGCAATAGAACCTAAATCTATCGTGTCTGCCAATTCCACCACAGGTGCATTACCTACTCTTTCCCGTGGGAATTATTATAGCACTTGACGATGGAAATGTCAACGATGGATTTGGGGAGATTTTTGCACTTTTTCTCAAGAAAACAGTTGAAAAGAGTGCGGATTTATTATATAATATAGGTGCATGATTGCATACACGTTCTTTGTTGTCCGCTTTTGGACGGAATAAAGAATGAAAATATTTATTTGGAGGTATAGTATGATAAACATTCCTGTTGTAAAGCTCGGTATTATTGCCGTATCACGTGACTGCTTCCCGATTCAGCTTTCGGAGAAGAGACGTGCTGCCATCGTTGCCGAGTGCAAGGCTAAGAATCAGGACATCTATGAGTGCCCGGTAACAGTTGAGAACGAGCTCGATATGCTTAAGGCTGTCGAGGATGTCAAGGCTGCAAGCTGCAACGCTCTCGTTGTATTCCTTGGAAACTTCGGTCCTGAGACTCCTGAAACCCTGATTGCTAAGAACTTCGACGGTCCCTGCATGTTCGTTGCAGCCGCTGAAGGCGACGGCGACATGATCAACGGCAGAGGCGACGCTTATTGCGGCATGCTCAACTGCTCCTACAACTTAGGTCTTCGCAAGCTCAAGGGCTACATTCCCGAGTATCCTGTCGGAACCGCTGAGGACATCACCAAGATGATCGCTGAGTTCGTTCCGATTGCAAGAGTAATCTTGGGTCTCAAGAACCTCAAGATTATCACCTTTGGTCCCCGTCCTCAGGACTTCTTCGCTTGCAACGCTCCCATCAACGGTCTTTATGAATTAGGTGTCGAGATTGAAGAGAACAGCGAGCTTGATCTCTTGGTCTCCTACAAGGAGCATGCAGGGGATCCCAGAATCCCTGGCGTCTGCGCTGAAATGGCTGCTGAGATGGGCGAAGGCAAGTTCTATCCTGACCTCAGCGAGAGAATGGCTCAGTTTGAGCTTACTCTCCTTGACTGGGCTGAGAACCACAAGGGTTCAAGACAGCATGTTGCATTCGCTGACAAGTGCTGGCCTGCTTTCCCGAGCCAGTTCGGCTTCGAGCCCTGCTATGTAAACAGCCGTCTCTGCTCAAGAGGTATTCCTGTTTCCTGCGAGGTTGATATTTACGGTGCTCTTTCTGAATACATCGGAATCTGCCTCACCGGCGACACCGTAACCCTTCTTGACATCAACAACAGCGTTCCTCAGTACATATATGATGAGGATAAGATCGCTGATCTTGGCTACAAGCTCACCGACACATTCATGGGCTTCCACTGCGGAAATACTCCTTCCTGCAAGATGTGCGACGACAGAGCTGTCAAGTACCAGCTCATCCAGCACAGACTTCTCGAGCCCCAGGGCAGCGAGCCTGACTTCACCAGAGGAACCCTCGAGGGCGACATCGCTCCTTCCGACATCACCTTCTACAGACTCCAGTGCGACAGCGACGGCAAGCTTCACGCTTATATCGCTGAGGGTGAGATTCTGCCTGTTGCTACCCGCTCGTTCGGCGGTATCGCAGTATTCGGAATCCCTGAGATGGGCAGATTCTATCGCCATGTTCTCATTCAGAAGCGTTATCCTCACCACGGTGCGGTTGCGTTCAGCCATTGCGGCAAGCTCATGTTCGAGGTTATGAAGTATCTCGGCATTGAGGATATTGCCTACAATCAGCCTGCTTCTCTTCCCTACCCGACTGAGAATCCTTTCGCCTGATCTGACTTTTTTGCCCCCATGGGTAATCCCCATGGGGGCAACTATTGCAAAGAGTAATAAGCTTTCAAAGCACTTTGACGGCTTATTACTCTTGACGATAACAATTACTACAACACAAATCGGAGGAATCCATTATGAGAAAGACAAAGATAATCTGTACCATAGGTCCTGCCTGCAGTGATGAAGCTACCCTTCGGGAAATGATGCTTTCGGGGATGAATGTAGCCCGGCTCAACTTTTCCCACGGAACTCATGAAGACCACCTTGAGAAGATAAATCTTATCAAGAAGCTGAGAGCTGAGCTCGATCTGCCGGTTGCAATCATGCTCGACACCAAGGGTCCTGAATACAGAATCCGCTCTTTTGAAGACGGAAAGATAACTCTTAAAGAAGGCGACAGATTTGTCTTCACCACAGAAGACGTTGTCGGAAATCAGGAGCGTGTCACCGTCAACTATAAGGGACTTGCTCATGACCTTGAAGAGGGCGACATCATTCTTCTCAACAACGGTCTTCTCAAATTTACTGTCACTTCGGTTGACGACAAGAACGTTTACACAGTTGTCAACGAGGGCGGAGAGCTCTCTAACAACAAGTCAATGAGCTTCCCGACAAAGCTTTTAAAGCAGGAGTATCTGAGCGAACAGGATAAGTCTGATCTGCTCTTTGGCATTGAAAACGGCGTTGATTTTGTTGCATGCTCATTCGTTTCCTGCAAGCAGGATATGCTCGACATAAAGACGCTTCTTGACGCCAACGGCGGCAAAGACATCGACCTCATAGCAAAGATTGAAAATCAGGCTGGCATCGACAATATCGAAGAGATATGCGAGGTTGCTGACGGAATAATGATCGGCAGAGGCGACATGGGCGTTGAGATCGCTTTCGAAAAGCTTCCTGCAATTCAGAAGCAGCTCATCACAAAATGCAGACTTTTAGGCAAGCGTGTCATCACTGCAACCGAAATGCTCGAATCGATGATTCACAATCCACGTCCTACAAGAGCCGAAACTTCCGACGTTGCCAATGCCGTCTATGACGGAACAAGCGCTATAATGCTCTCCGGCGAGACTGCTGCGGGCAAATACCCTGTTTTAGCTCTTCAGACTATGGCGAAGATTGCTGAGACAACTGAAAAGAGCATCGACTACAAGAAGCTTTTCAGAACTGCTGAGTTCCAGATTCAGAACACAGTCGACGCCATCTCACACGCAACCTGCGGAATGGCTGTTGACGTAAACGCTAAGGCTATTGCGGTTTGCTCGCTTTCCGGTTCTACTGTCCGGATGGTTTCGAGGTTCCGCTGCCCTGTCGACATCTTAGGTCTTACAACCAACGTCAAGACCTGCTATAAGCTTGCTCTTTCCTGGGGCGTCACTCCATACATGTGCGACACGTATGACTCTACCGACGTTTTATTCTACACTGCAAAGAACACCTCTCTCAAGGTGTTCAACCTCCAGCGTGGAGACAAGATTGTAGTCACCGGCGGCATGACCAATGGTCGCTCGGGAAATACGAATCTTATCAAGGTTGAGACGATCTGATATTATAAAAAAAATAAAGGCAACAGTGCCCCATTTGCGCTGTTGCCTGATTTTTTGGGAACCCGGTTATTTCAACCTCTTAATCTCGCTTCTGAACCGGAATATAAGAACTCCGAAGCAGAACTGGACGACTGCGCCTATTGCACAGTTGCAGAAAGCGACGATTGAGAATGACATGATGCTCAATATTGCGGAAAGGATATTGATGACTCCTGCAATATAGCAAAGAATTCCGACGAATGCTGAGGCGTTCTTGCCGAGATGCTTGCCGGATTCTTCGTGAGCTGCCGTTTTTGCGGCGTTGAGACTCTTTATGATCATTGCAAGCCAGAAGATTATGACTCCGAAGATAATATCAAGAGCGATTACAAATCCAAACACCATCATTGCGTCCTTAGAATTGTCGGCGGTGATGCTGGCAATGAGCATTGCGACCATGCAGAGCGCAAGAAGCACGCACACAGCTACGAGCTCGATAACATAGATGACCTTTATCATAGTGAGCCCGGCGGTGTTGAAGGGCTTGTCCTTTTTGCCAGCGGCTGCGGCATAGGTCACCCAGAGACCGATGGCAATGAGTACATATGGAATCTGTGAAATTATAGCAGTTATTATACTGAAGCTTCCGATATAGCTTGAAGCTTCGTTCACCATTTCTGGATCTACATTTCTGAATATCTCGGTGAATGCTCCCCAGATATAGCTTGAATCTAAGAGAACCAGGATATTTGAAAGAATCAGAGAGCAAAAAGCAAACGCTGTGAACCTGAAAAGTACGGAAGTGGCGACCTTTCTGAGGGCTTCGAGCGGAGACTGAGCCGTCGGCTCACTGCAGACAGTGGGATTCGGAACTGGCGGCGACTGATATAGATTTTCGGCAGCTTGCTGAGCTGGATTTGTAAGCGGTGAACCACAACCCTGGCAGAAGTTTGCATTATCAGGATTCTCGGTTCCGCATTTTGAACAGAACATTATATTCCCTCCTAAGATAATAAATCGGTTTTTCTAATAATATCACAATCTGAATGCTTATGTCAATACCCGAATTGGTCGAAGTGGTGGAGTTTCCGACGGTTTTGAATAAATATAACGCTTTCAGCACAAATCGCATAGTGAATCTCAAAAGAATTTCGGTGAAAATACCACTTGACTTTAGTACGCTGCTGTGGTAACATGATAACACAGTAACTAAAGGAGAATAATGCGTATGGCTACCTATGAAGAAAACACAGCCAAGCTGTTTGAAGCAATACTCAAGCTCGAAAGCATTGACGAGTGCGAGCACTTTTTCAACGATCTCTGCACCGTCAAGGAGCTCAGGGAGATGAGCCAGCGGTTTGAGGTTGCGAGGCTGCTTGACAAAGGTCTTGTCTATTCGGACATCGCCAGCAGCACCGGCGCAAGTACAACTACGATAAGCCGGGTCAACCGCAGCCTTACCTACGGCGAGAACGGATACAAAACGGTAATCGAAAGGATGAAAAACGAGTGATTGCTACAAACGCACTCAGAAAAGACGAAGAAGCGGTCCTCAGGCTCCGTTCCCTCTACGAAAGCAGAGGCTATCAGGGCTACAAGATGAACGGCTTTGAGGAATATGATATATATGCGCAGAATAAGGACTTCTTGGGCGGTGAAGCGGTCATCACGTTCACCGACACTGAGGGCAGGCTTATGGCTCTCAAGCCGGATGTGACGATGTCAATTATCCGTTCAAGGACTGAAGAGGACGGCGTCACCGAAAAGCTCTATTATGACGAGAACGTCTGCCGTGTCTCGCACGATTCGCACCGGCTGAAAGAGATTTTACAGTCGGGGCTCGAGTGCATCGGAAATATCGACTTATACAATACTCGCGAGGTTGTGAGCCTTGCAGCGGAAAGCCTCGGACTGTTCGGAAGGAAGTACATACTTGACATTTCGCATATGGGAATCGTTACCGGGCTTATAGACAATCTCCCTGCTTCTGAGTCGCAGCGAAAAGAGCTCACCCGGCTTATCGCCTCGAAGAATCTCCACGGAATTGCGGATTTACTTTTGGAAATCTCTGCCGATGATAATGCTAAAGACAAGCTTCTCGAACTTGCGGAAATATCAGGCTCGCCGGATGAGGTTCTCCCCTCTCTCAGAGATATTTGCTCGAATACTCCTGCTGAGGATGGACTTCGGGAGCTTGAAATGGTTGCTGGAGCGCTCAGGGAAAGTGATATATTTGAAAGCCTGAGGCTTGATTTCTCGGTGGTTCAGGACATGAGCTACTACAACGGAATCGTTTTCCAGGGCTTTATTGAGGGAATCCCCGAAAAGGTTCTTAGCGGCGGAAGATATGATCCGCTTCTCAGACGAATCGGCAAGAATAAGAGCGCTATCGGGTTCGCTCTAAATGTTGAGTCTCTTGAAAGGATTCTTGACGAGCCTGACAGCCTGGATGCAGACATTGCGCTTTTGTATTCAGCTGATGACGACGCCGCAGAGGTTGCGAAGATGGCGGGCAAGCTGTCAGAGGGCAGGCTTCGGGTCAGGGTTTTGAATGAGCTTCCGAAGAGAGCACGCTTTGGCAGAATAGTAAAGTTTAACGGGACTTCGAGGGATATTATATGATAAGCATAGCACTGCCCAAGGGACGCCTGGGCGAAAAGGCAATAAAGTTATTTCAGGATGCCGGAATTATTCCGGACGGTGACATCGGGTTCAGCTCCCGCAAGCTCGTTTTGGAGCTGCCTGAATCGGGAGTCAGGTTCTTCTGGGTGAAGCCATCAGACGTTGCAATCTACGTTGAACGAGGCGCAGCGGACATCGGAATTGTCGGAAAAGACATTCTCATGGAATCGAATCCGGATGTTTACGAGGTTTTGGACCTTGAAATGGGAAAATGCAGGATGTGCGTTGCGGCTAAAAAGGATTTCAGGGACAATCCGAACAGGACTCTGAGTGTTGCAACCAAGTTCCCTAGCATAGCTTCCGAATACTATGAGAGGCAGTCGAGGAGAATCGACGTTATAAAGCTGAACGGTTCAATAGAGCTGGCGCCAATCTTAGGGCTGTCTGACGTTATTGTCGACATCGTCGAAACGGGAGACACCCTCCGTGAAAACGACCTCGAGGTTTTCGAGACTATTTTCGAAATCTCCGCCAGGCTTATCCTGAATAAATCGTCCGCAAAATTCAGACGTACAGAAATTTCGGAGATCGTCTCAAAAATTTCAGAAATTATCGCAGCAAAGAGGTAGACAAAATTATGATGAAGATTTATAATTACACAGATGACAACGCATCTGAAATTTTCAAAAAGCCGGTGGATGCGCAGTCGGTTGCTGAAACTGTTTCGGAGATTATTGCGAATGTAAGAGCTAACGGCGACAAGGCTCTGAAAGAATATTCGCTCAAGTTCGACAAGGTTGAGCTGAGTGATTTCAAGGTAACGGAAGAAGAGATTGAGGCTGCATATGCATCAGTTGAGCCGGAATTCGTCAGGATTCTTAATGAAGCCGCTGAGAATATCCGGGACTTCCACAAGCACCAGATGAGAAGCTCATTTGTTGTCTCCGAAAAGGACGGAATCGTCTGCGGGCAGAAGATTATACCTTTTGCAAGGGTCGGTTTGTATGTTCCCGGCGGAACGGCTGCTTATCCGTCTACGGTTCTTATGGACGCTGTTCCTGCGAAGCTTGCAGGCTGTGGCGAAATCGTCATGGTCACTCCCCCATCCAAGGATGGCGAAATAAACAGATACATTCTTGCTGCTGCCAAAATAGCCGGTATTGACAGGATATATAAAATCGGCGGTGCTCAGGCTGTTGCAGCTCTGGCGTATGGAACCGAATCAATTCCGAGAGTCGACAAGATTGTCGGTCCCGGAAACGCATTTGTGGCAGAGGCGAAAAGGCAGGTCTACGGCGAAGTCGCCATCGACATGATAGCAGGTCCGAGCGACATTCTGGTTGTTGCTGACGAAAAGAGTAATCCCAGGTTTGTTGCTGCTGATTTGCTCTCACAAGCTGAGCATGACAAGCTTGCAAGTGCAGTTCTGGTCACCGATTCGAGAGCGCTTGCCGAAGCGGTTCAGGCTGAAATAGAAGTCCAGCTTTCAATGCTCCCGAGAGAAGAGATTGCAAGAGCTTCCATTGAGATAAACGGAAAAATCATAGTGACGAAAGATATTTCCGAGGCAATAGAGGTTGCGAACCTGATAGCTCCTGAGCATATTGAGCTCTGCCTCGACAATCCGTTTGATGTTCTGGACAAGGTCAAAAATGCCGGCTCAATTTTCATGGGAAGATATTGTCCGGAGGCACTTGGTGACTACCTGAGTGGTGCGAACCACACGCTTCCCACCAACGGCTCGGCGAGGTTCTCTTCACCTCTGTCGGTTGACGACTTTGTGAAGAAATCGCAGTTTACATACTACACGAAAGAGGCTTTTGAGAAAGTCTATGGAGACGTCGCCTACTTTGCCGAAAAAGAGGGCTTGCAGGCACACGCAAAGAGTGCTACTATAAGATTTGAAGAAGTCTGACGGGAGTTAACATGAATAGCTTTCTTATATCTAAATACAAGGATGTTGAGCCCTATGTTCCCGGCGAGCAGCCGAGGGACAAGAAATACATTAAGCTCAACACTAACGAATCGCCCTATCCGCCGTCGGAAGCGGTTATAAAAGCGGTTAAAGATTCTGCTAAAAGCTTACAGCTCTACCCCGATCCTGCTTGCAGGGATCTAAAAGCTGCACTGGCAGAAAGCCTTAAGCTAAAGCCGGAAAACATTCTTCCGACAAACGGCTCTGACGAGGTCTTAAGCCTCAGCTTCATGGCTTATGCACATGATGAGAAGCCGGCTTACTATCCAGACGTAACCTATGGCTTCTATGACGTTCTGAGTGGACTATTCGGAGTAAAGGCGAATCACTTTGCACTTGAGGATGACTTTACAGTCGATATTGAGAAGTATTGCGGATTAGATTCCGGGCTGATCGTGATTGCGAATCCGAATGCTCCGACGGGAATAGCCATCAGTGTCGACAAGATTGAGAGAATCTGCAAGGAAAGTCCAGATTGCATAGTACTTATTGATGAAGCCTATGTTGAATTCGGCGCTGAAAGCTGCGTCGGGCTGGTCAAGCAATATCCGAATCTCATCGTTTCAAGGACATATTCGAAGTCGATGTCGCTTGCTGGAGCACGGCTTGGGTATGCGATTGCGAACGAGAATAGAATCATAGAGCTTGAGACGCTCAAGTATACTCTTAATCCCTATTCGGTCAACAGGTCGGCACTTGTGGCTGGCTGTGCGGCTATTGAGGACATGCAGTACTATAAAAATAACTGCCAGCTTGTTTCGGAAACGAGAGACCGAACGGCTGAAAAGCTCAAGAGTCTCGGCTTCGAGCTGACAGATTCGAAGACTAACTTTGTATTTTGCAGGCATCCTGGCATTCCGGCTGGTGTTCTGTCGGACGAGCTTCGTAAAGCTGGAATACTTGTCAGACATTTTACCAGTGAAAGAACCAACGACTGGCTGAGAATCAGCATTGGAACGCCTGAGGATATGTGTGCGCTAACAGATGCGCTCGAAAAAATACTGAACGGAGGCTGTATATGAGAGAGGCTGTTATTGAAAGAAAGACCGCTGAAACGGATATTAAGCTGTATCTTAACCTGGATGCGCCCGGCGAGTCGGAAATCGACACCGGCTGCGGATTTTTGGATCACATGCTGACGCTGCTTTCAAAGCACTCAGGTTTTTGCCTGAAAGTCAAGTGTAAAGGCGACGTGCTTGTCGACTATCATCACACGGTTGAGGATATTGGAATCTGCCTGGGGTTGGCTCTCAAGGAAGTTCTTGGAGATATGGCTGGTTTGACACGCTATGGCTGGGCTGTGATTCCGATGGATGAGGCTTTGGTTCTCACTTCTGTCGACATTTCGGGAAGAGCATACCTCGGCTGTCAGCTTGATATTCCCACCGAGAAGGTCGGAGATTTCGACACCGAGCTCTGCGAGGAGTTCATGGCGGCTCTTTCAAGAAGTGCCGGGCTGACTCTTCACATCCGGCAGCTTGACGGCAGAAACAGCCACCATATTATCGAGTGCACATTCAAGTGCCTCGCAAAAAGTCTTAAAATGGCGGTATCTATAGACCCGAAGGCTATGGGAGCGGTGCCGTCAACAAAGGGAGTAATCTGAGTGGGAGCTAATACAGTTATAATCGACTATGGCGTCGGGAACCTGTTTTCCCTGTCGATGGGGCTTCGGAAAATCGGCGAAGATGCAGAAATTACGGCTGATGTTGCGAAAATAAAGGGCGCCAGGCGTCTAATCCTCCCCGGCGTTGGAGCGTTTGAAGGCGCAGCAACTAAGCTGAGGGATTCAGGGCTTTCGGAGCTTATAAAAGAAGAGGTTGCGTGCGGCAAGCCGCTGATGGGCATCTGCCTTGGGATGCAGCTTCTGTTTCAGGAGAGCTATGAGTATGGCGTTCATAAAGGGCTTGGTCTGATACCCGGAAAAGTGGTTCCGCTAAAGGGCTATGTCGATCCTGGTCTCAAGATTCCTCATATTGGCTGGAATGCTCTTGAAATACGTAAACCTGAATGCCCGATATTCAAGTATAGTGAGCAGGGTGACCATGTCTACTTCGTTCACTCCTTCTATGCGACTGAGTGCGAAGCTGATACAGCAGCGGTTACTGAGTATTCGAAAACCGTGACTGCTACTGTCTGGAAGGATAATGTTTTTGGTTGCCAGTTCCACCCGGAGAAGAGCGGCGAAAAGGGGCTTAAGATTCTCAAGGCTTTCTGTGAGCTTGGTTAGTGAGGTTTTGGTATGAAGATTTTTCCCGCAGTTGATATACTTCAGGGTAAAGCAGTCAGGCTTTACAATGGTGACTATTCGGAGAAAACCGACTATGGCGACCCGGTTGAGGCAGCTATGAGGCTCAAGGAGCTCGGCGCCGAGTATTTACATATAGTGGATCTTGACGGTGCAAAAAGCGGAGATACGCCGAATCTTGGCATTATCTCCGAAATTGCTGAGAAAACAGGCATATTTGTCGAGGTTGGCGGAGGAATCCGCTCGATTGAAACGGTTGAAAAGTATCTCGAGCATGGGCTCAGCCGGGTTATTATCGGGACTGCTGCAGTGACAGACAGCGAGTTTCTTTGTAAAGCAGTGTCACTTTACGGCAGTAAGATTGCCGTTGGCGCAGACATTCTTGACGGGAGCGTCAGAATTTCCGGATGGCTTTCGGACAGTGGGCTTATGATTCATGATTTCATGAGCGATATGTCAAAAGTCGGAGTGAAAACTGTTATCTGTACAGACATTTCGAGGGATGGTGCTCTTAAGGGCACGAATATCGCCCTATATGAGAAGCTTTGCAAGGATTTCCCGGATATTGAAATAGTGGCTTCCGGGGGCGTGACGGCGATAGAAGAAATTACTGCGCTCAAGAAAGCCGGAGTTACGGGAGCTATAATCGGAAAAGCCTACTACACCGGGCTTATCGACATTGCGAGTGCAATCGAGGTGGCAAAATGATTACGAAAAGAATTATCCCCTGCCTGGATGTAAAAAACGGCAGGGTTGTCAAGGGAACGAAATTTGAAGGACTTTCGGACGTCTCGGATCCGGTTTCCCTAGCGGAATTCTACTCCAGCTCTGGTGCTGACGAGCTTGTCTTTTATGACATCACAGCTTCGAGCGACGGCAGGCGGCTTATCTGGGACGTTCTAAGAAAGACTGCTGAAAATGTCTTTATCCCACTGACTGTTGGCGGCGGCATCAACAGTATCGACGATTTCGACACGGCTCTTAAGTGCGGTGCCGACAAGGTGAGCGTCAACTCGGGAGCTATTGCGAATCCGGAGCTTATCCGTCAGGCTGCTGAGCTTTACGGCTCGCAGTGCGTGGTTCTGAGCATCGATGCCAAGAGAACCGAAAGCGGCTTCACCGTTTTCACAAAGGGAAACAGAGTGAGAACCGAGCTCGATGCTGTCGAATGGGCGAAATATGGCGAAAGCCTTGGCGCTGGCGAAATAGTTCTCAATTCTATCGACACCGACGGAGTAAAGGACGGATTTGATATTGAAATGCTCAGGGCTGTTTCGGATGCCGTAAGTATCCCTGTCATCGCTTCGGGCGGTGCCGGAAAGAAAGAGGATTTCCTTGAGCTGTTCAGAACGCTTGACAAGGTTGATGCCGGGCTTGCGGCTTCTGTCTTTCACTTCGGGACGATTGAAATCAGGGAGCTTAAGAAGTATCTTTCGGAAAACGGCGTAAATATGAGAATATAGGTGATAAAATGCTTAATATAGACATAAACGAACTTAAATTTGACGAAAAGGGTCTTATTCCTGCCATTGTAGTTGACGCAAAATCCGGCAAGGTTCTGACTCTGGCATACATGAACCGTGAGAGCCTCGGGATTTCCATCGAAAAAGGGCTCACCTGCTTCTGGTCACGTTCACGCCAGGAGCTCTGGCTCAAGGGCGAAACGAGCGGAAACTATCAGCACATCGTGAGTATCACTGCCGACTGCGACAGGGATGCGCTTCTGGTTTCAGTTGAGAAGGACGGTCCAGCATGTCACATGGGCACTGAAAGCTGCTTTAACGACAAGGTTTACCAGTCGGAATCGCTCCGGGATTTCAGCTATTCTGAGCTTTATGACCAGATTTCCGGAAGAAAAGACTCCCCGAAAGAGGGTTCCTACACCACTTATCTCTTCGAAAAGGGTCTTGACAAAATCCTCAAGAAAGTCGGCGAGGAATGCACCGAGGTCATTATCGCCGGAAAGGCAGAGGACAAAAAAGAGACCGTCTATGAGATTTCCGACCTTATTTATCATCTCTTCGTCCTTATGGCTGAATCGGGCATCACTCTTGATGATATTCATGATGAACTTGCGAGCAGACATGTTAAGGACAGCCTCGTTGTCGACAAAAAGGTCAAGCAGGAGAAGATGGTCTGATGTTGCCGCTACAAAATCTTCACACCCACTGCACCTTCTGCGATGGTAAGGACGAGCCGGAGGAGATTGTCACTGAAGCTCTGAGGCTTGGGATGAGTTCTCTAGGGTTCTCGTCGCACAGCTTCACAGAAAATCCGGATGTTGACGGAATGCAGGATGAGCGTGGATATATCGACTGCATCAAGGCTCTTAAAAAGAAGTATCAGGGCAGAATCAGGATATACTTAGGCGTGGAGCGTGACTGCTTCACTGAGATTTCGGGGCTTGAAAGCGAATATGACTATAAGATAGGCTCTGTTCACTACCTGAAAATTGGCGAGAAGTACGAAGCGGTTGACTGGTCCCGGGATAGGCTTAAGAACACCTGCGAGAAGTATTTTAACGGCGATATGCTTTCGCTCTGCGAGGCGTATTTTGAGCTTGAAAGTAAGGTTCAGAGAATGACCGACTGCCAGATTATCGGGCATTTCGATCTGATTACTCTGTTCTCAGAGATGGATGACAGAGAGAACCCGAGATTTATTGATGCTGAGATGTCGGCACTGGATGAGCTTCTCAAGACCGATGCTTTGTTTGAAGTGAACACCGGAGCGATGGCGAGAGGATACCGGGATGTTCCCTACCCGTCCGAAAGATGCTTAAGAAGAATCTGCGAGAAAAATGGCAGGGTTATCATTTCGTCCGACTGCCACGACAAAAATAAGCTCCTGTACGGCTTTGATGCGGCAACGGAGCTCATTAAAAAATGCGGATTCAAGGAAATGTACATTCTGACCGATAGCGGTTTCGAGCCGATTGGTCTTTAGTATGAAAGGAAACTGAGTATGAGTAAATTTATCATCCCAAAGGATTACACGAGCAGTCTCACTCCATATGAGACGCAAACGGCAATCGGGCTCATCAAGAGAAGCTTCGAAATCAGCCTTTGCCAGGCTCTGAACTTAAAGCGTGCCTCCGCTCCCCTCTTCGTCGACAATATGCGTGGCCTTAACGACGACCTCAACGGCGTCGAGAGACCGGTTTCGTTCGAGATTAAAGAGACCGGCGAGAATGCCGAAGTGGTTCACTCGCTCGCCAAGTGGAAGAGGCTTGCTTTGAAGGAATACGGCTTCCATGAGGGCGAGGGCATCTATACCGACATGAACGCCATCAGGCGTGATGAGGAGCTCGACAACCTCCACTCGGTTTATGTCGACCAGTGGGACTGGGAGAGAATCATCACCCGTGAGGACAGAAACCTTGATTTTCTCAAGGGAATCGTCCAGAAGATTGTCGACTGCGTTGTCGATACCTCCGAAATTGTCACCAAGGTCTATCCTAATGTCAGGTGCAGGCTTTCAAGAAACGTCTCATTCGTGACAGCTCAGGAGCTTGAGGACATGTTCCCTGAGCTCACTCCGAAAGAGCGTGAGAACGAATACTTGAAGGAGCACAGGACCGCTTTCATCATCGGCATCGGCGACACGCTGAAGTCGGGCACAAAGCACGACGGCAGAGCGCCCGACTACGACGATTGGTCACTCAACGGCGACATCCTTATGTGGAATGAAGTTTTAGGTTGTGCGTTCGAGCTCTCGTCGATGGGAATTCGTGTTGATGCGGATTCACTCAAGGCTCAGCTCAAAAAAGCCGGTTGCGAGTGGCGCTCGGGACTCGAGTTCCACAAGATGCTTTTGAACGACGAGCTCCCCCTCACCATCGGCGGCGGCATCGGTCAATCACGTCTTTGCATGCTCCTATTAGGCAAAGCCCACATCGGCGAAGTGCAGGTTTCGATATGGGATAAGGATACGATGGAAACTGCCGAAAAGGCCGGCATCAAGCTTCTGTAACGTAAAATCTGCATTAAAAATCCCGTCCATGCTCAGTGGGCGGGATTACTTAATAATTAAAGCCCGACTTGCATCGGGCTTTTGATTTACCGCTGTTCTGCTTTCTGCCGCTTCTGGACCTCGTCAAACGACACGCCGAATTTTTCGTAGATGCTTCTGGCGTAGCCAAATTCCTGTGGCTCAGCTCTCTGGATCTTGTAAAGACGGCGGTTGTCGGCAGTGGTGTCGACAGTCGTTACTATGCTGACGAGCTTGGTGTCGCCATCGACTTCAGCGTTGAGCTTACCGAGGCTTCTTGCAAGCTCCAGAAGATGGGTGGCATAGATGCCTCTGACACCGATGCACCTAAAGCACTTCACGAGTTCAGTAGCGATGTAGACGCACTCGGTCGGAGTTGTCGACTGGATGGACTCATTCAGAAGAAGGAGGCTATGGCGTGAACAGTTGTCGATAGTTTCTTTGAACTGCTTGCATTCCTGTGTGAAGCGTGAAGTATTGAGTCCGACTTCTTCTTCCTTCGGGAAGTGAGTGTAGATGTAGTCGACAGGGCTTATTTCGCAGCGGGTGCAAGGAACGTAGAGACCAGCCTGAGCGAAAACCTGAACTATGCCAATAGCTCGGGTGTAGGTGGTCTTGCCGCCGTTGTTTGCGCCGGTCAGGACGAAAAATCTGCCGTCATCATCCATTGTGCAGTCGTTGGTGATGATCTTATTATCAAGCTTGCTCATCGGGTCTTCAGATACCATCTGGATGTAGAACGAGAGATCAAACGAGCCCTCTGCGACAAGCTTGCGCTCATCCATAGGAAGATACTTGGGTCTGACCATATCAAGACCTCTTGCCTTGACAGCTTCGATGAGCTTTTTAGCGCCGATATAGAAGCTGAGCTGGCTTTCGAATGTCAGAATATCCTCAGTGCTCTTTTTGAAGTATGCCCTGACGGCACGGTCAAGGTGGGTGATGTACTCGCTGTTGACTTCTCTGAGTTCACGGAAGAGCGGAGCTTCAAGATCGTTGGTGCCACCGTTGTCGTTATAGAGAGAGTGGGTTCTGCCAATAGCACGGGTGCCTTCGCCGTCAAGGCGCCTGAAGAGCCAGTCAAAGCGGCTCTTTTTCTTTATTGTGTCGGTTGAGACGCTTAAGAGCATCGCTTCAACCGGGCGCATCATGTCGTCAAAATTGATGCCGACGGTGACGCTCTTGACTCCCTTTGCCAGGATTGCGAGGCACTCGTCAGTCTCTTTCTTGACTTCGGCGAAATATTCCGAGTTGTAAACCGAAGCGAAATAGTCCGCAACCTCGCAAAGAGCCTTCGATTTGAATGAGCTGCGGTATTTATCGCAGAATTCATGGCACTTGGTTATGCACTCGATGTAGGTCTTGAGCGAAGTGAAGCGGGTGTTGAGAGCATAGAAGCTGTCGGCAAGACCGAGCTTCTGAATATTGACATGCTCGTTGATATAGAGCTTGTGGACGTTCTCATATAAAATCGCTTCGAGAGACGGTACTTCAAGGAAATCCTCCAAAATGTCAAGGCGATAGTTAAGCGTCTCTTCGTCTGTAGAAAGCTGAGTGAAGACACGCATAGCATTGAGGGAATTCTCCGGGCATATAAGCCTCGAGAGAGTTTCAAGCTCAAGGTCCCTGACATAGTCCTGCGGAAGCTTCGAAAGGTCCGCTCCCCTCTTCATATGCTCCTGTTTCTTTTCTATTGATGGATACAATAAATCCGCAAGATGCAATTCTTCTATATCCGAAACGGTTTCTTCTGTGTTCTTTGCCATATACGCTTCTCCTCTCAATCTAATTGCGAATAGAAGTTACCTCGTAACTTCCGCATTACGAATTACGCATTTTATAAGCTTCGATTCCTGCTTTCAGTCTCGCCATTCCGTCTTCACAGAGAGCTCTCGGGCAGGCGATGTTGATTCTTAAGAAGTATTTGCCAGAGCCGCCATACATGGTTCCGGCGCAGACGTAAAGACCGGTTTTCTCACGGATGAATTTCTCGAGGTCGAGAGAATCTTCTGTCACATCGGAGCAGTCGACCCAGAGAAGATATGTCGCATCGGCTTTTATGAGCTTGATGTCGGGGATGTTCTTCTCGACATACTCTTCGCAATAGCTGCGGTTTTCGTCAATATATACCATCAGGTTGTCAAGCCACTGTCCGCCCTCATTGAATGCAGCAAGAGCAGTACAAACCGAGAAGGTGTTCACTTCGGCGACTTCATCTGTGTTGATGGCACGAATTACACGGTTTCTCAAGCCCTCGTTCGGGATGATGATGGCTGAAGTCTGGATTCCGGCGATATTGAAGCACTTCGTGGGAGCTACGCAGGTAACGCTTATGTCACGGCAGATGTCGGAAGCAGCTGCAAACGGAGTGTAATGCTTTCCGGGCTCGACTATGTCGCAGTGGATTTCGTCGGAAATGACTGTGACGTGGTGCTTGTAGCAAAGCTCACCTATTTTTGCAAGCTCGTCCCTTGTCCAGATTCTTCCGACAGGATTATGAGGATTGCAGAGAATCATGAGTGTGGTCTGCGGGTCGGAGAGCTTCTCTTCCAGGTCCTCGAAATCAATATAGAACTCACCTGTTTCCTTTCTATAGCCAAGAGGGCTGTCGATAATGACTCTGCCGTTATTCAGAGTGGAGTTATAGAACATATTGTAAACAGGAGACTGGATGAGAACCTTTTCTGCAGGAGTGCTGAGCTTGCGGACAGAGCTTGAAATTGCAGGAATTGCACCGGCGCAATAGACAAGCCAGTCTTTCTTGATCTCGAAGCCGTGGCGGGATTTCCACCAGTTTATGTAGCAGTCATACCATTCGTCCGGCACCTCGCTGTAGCCATAGATGCCGTGGTCAGCACGGGCTTTGATGGCTTCGATGATTGATGGAGCTGTCGGAAAGTCCATGTCGGCTATCCACATCGGGAGCTCGTTCTCACCTACATCCCACTTGACGGAGTCGGAATGGCGGCGGTCAGTAATTCTACTAAAATCATACTCAGTATTCATGTTTCTTATCTCCTATCAATTATTGACGATGATTTTGGTTTTCGATGGGTCTATCTTGTCCTTTTCAAGAATAAGCGTGTCGATGTGGTCGGCTTTTATTCTGCCGGATGTCGGGTTGATGACGCTGTCGACTGAGCCGGTGATTTCTGCATCTACTGTCGAATATTCAAATGCAAGAGTCGTGTTGATGAGCTTGCAGTTCACCATTTTCAAATTCTCTATGTAGCATAGCCCCTGGAGGCTTTCTATGGTGCAGTCGATAAGCGTCAGGTTTTTGGCGTTCCAGCCGAGATATTCACCCGAAATGAAGCAGTCCGTGACGGTGACATTATCGCCGTTCCAGAAAGCATCCTTCGAAAGGAGCTTTGAGTGGCGGATGTTCACATCCTTTGCGCCATCAAAAGAGTAGTTTCCGTAGAGCGTCAGACCGTCGATGTCCATTCCGTCACAGTTCATTGCGAAATAGTCGCCAGTGGCGGTGACGTTTTGTATTGTTACCTGATTACATGCCCAAAGCGTTTCCGCAGCATTCGGGAAGCTGACGTTCTTAAGGCTGAGGCTACGACACCTACGGAAATTCTTCGGAGCTTCGATGGCACAATCGGTAACTGAGATGTTGTCGGTATACCAGACGCCGGCACGAGCCATTTCGAACCAGACGCAGTTTTTAGCTTCGATGTCCTTGCAGTACCAGAGCGGATACTTCCACTTGAACATACAGCCGTCGAGTGTGATTCCCCTGCTCTCCTTGAGTGGCGACTCGCCGTCGGCGAAAATAGTGTCTTTTATGGCGAGGTCACGACTCATGAAAAGCGCTCTCTCGCCGGTCAAATACTGTCTTTCAACTATTGTTGTCATTAAAATTGATACTCCCTGTTCTTTGCGTATTAGCGTGATATAAATACTT
The DNA here is from genome assembly GCA_021200565.1 of Oscillospiraceae bacterium. Lineage (GTDB taxonomy): Bacteria > Bacillota > Clostridia > Oscillospirales > Ruminococcaceae > Faeciplasma. The sequence continues at coordinate 65,215 of JAJQGJ010000011.1, read as the reverse complement.
TTCTAATCTATAATGATAGCACATTTCGAGAACTTTTGCAATACCTGAGAAAAGTGATTTTTAGCACTGTGAAAATCAGAGTGTTAGCACTTAACCGGATTGGCTGCTAATTTTCACCATTTCATAACCATTCCGACATCGTATCGTCATATAAGAGGTCTATACTAATAATCGTTGAAGGGAACGAGAGCTCCCGGGGACAAAAATAAAAAGCAACGGCTCAAGCATAAAGCTTAGAAATAGCCGCAAAATAATAGAAAGATTTTTCAGGAGGAATTTATTATGTTAGTACCTTACGTTAGACGCAATGTTTCAGTTTTCGATCCGTTCAGAGAGATCGAAGAGATGGAAAAGGCATTCTTTGGAGAGACTCCAGCGAGAAAAGCAGCTTTCTCCACCGACATCAAAGAGAATGGCGACAAGTATATTCTTGAAGCTGATCTTCCCGGAGTAAAGAAAGAAGACATCAACCTTGAGCTCACCGACAACGTTCTCACCATCACCGCTGAAAGACATTCGGAGTATGAGGAGAAGGACAAGAAAGGCAACTACGTCCGCTGCGAGCGTTCATATGGCTCGTATCAGAGAAGCTTTGACACCACCGGCATTGACACTGAACACATTGATGCTGAGTTCACCGACGGCGTTCTGAAGCTCACACTGCCGAAGATTCAGGAGGTAAAGCCCGAAACAAAGAAGCTTGAAATCCGCTGACACGCTTGACTTCAAGTGTAGCCTTCCACGGGCTGCCCACATGCCCTTTATCATAAATGAGAGGAACCGAACAAACCGGTTCCTCTCTTTGTTTTATGTTTTTTGAGTTACTTGTCAGATTTATCTGTTTTTTCGCTCTTCTTGGAAAGAACCAGGTTTACGATGATGCCGAGGATAAGGGCACATGCAATGCTGGTGATGGTTACAGAACCGAATGTGAGCTCCATTCCGCCGATACCGCAGATGAGAATAACAGAAACTGTGAAGATGTTCTTATTCTCACCGAGGTCGACAGACTGGATCATCTTGAGTCCGGAAACTGCGATGAAGCCATAGAGCGTGATGCAGACGCCACCCATTACGCAGGACGGAATTGTTGCAAGAAGCGTTACGAACGGAGCGAAGAACGAGATTGCTATTGCGATGATTGCGGTTGCAAGAATGGTGACAACCGAAGCGTTGCCGGTAATTGCTACGCAGCCGACGCTCTCGCCGTATGTAGTGTTCGGGCAGCCGCCGAAGATTGCACCAGCCATCGAGCCGACGCCGTCGCCAAGAAGTGTTCTCGAAAGACCGGGGTCTTCAAGAAGGTCGTGGTCGATGATTGTCGAAAGGTTCTTATGGTCGGCGATATGCTCAGCGAATACAACAAGTGCAACAGGGACATAGGCAACTGCGATAGTCCCAAGATATGCTCCGATATTTCCTACCTCGCCGAAGTCATAGCTACCGCTGAAGGCTTTAAGGAATGTGAAGTCGGGATACCACTGCATACTCGAGAAGAGTGAAAAGTCGACGATGAGAAGCTGCTCATTGCCGGTTGCCATGCCGATAAGGGTGAAGACTGTGGCGACAACATAACCGCAAGCGATGCCGATTATGAATGGGATGAGCTTAGCCATCTTCTTGCCGTAAACCGAGCTGATAACCACGGCAAAGAGTGTTATAAGAGCGCAGATAAGGCAAATGATTCCTTTTGTCGTCATTACATATTTGTCTTCGACAGTTTCGATGTTACCCAAAGAACTACCGACAGCACTGCTTGCAAGCGATAATCCAATGATGGCAACCGTAGGACCGATTACAACGGCAGGCATGAGCTTACTGATCCAGGCGACTCCTGCAAACTTGACAATTACAGCGAGAACGACATAGACAAGTCCCGCCATGACTGCGCCGATGATGAGTCCCAGATAACCTACCGACATAGAAACGCCGCCTGCGAATGCTGCTATCATAGAGCCAATAAACGCAAACGACGATCCTAAGAATACAGGACTTTTGAATTTGGTGAATAAGAGATAGACGATAGTTCCGACGCCTGCACCGAAAAGAGCAGCTGACTGGGACATACCGCCATTTGCTGCAACGCTTGCAACGTTTTGATTGATAACTGCAGGTACTGCGATAGTAGCGGCGAGTATTGCCAATAGCTGCTGGATGGCGAAAACGATTAGCTGACCGGGCTTCGGTCTGTCTGAAATTCCATAGGTGAGTTTCATGCTGATACCTCCAATAGGCATATTTTTCGACTATTATTGTATAACAGGTTCAGGCAGCTTGTCAATAGTAAATTGAAAATTTTCAGGCAAAAAAAGCCCGCTTTCTTTCGGAAACGGGCTTTGGTGTTTGAAGATTACTGTGCAGGAGCTGGTGTGAGCTCGGGAGTAGGCTCGCTCGGAGTCTCAGGATTCGGGTCGTCGGGATTGATGCCCTGCATAAGCTGCATGAACTGCTCGCCGGTGACCTTTTCGTGCTCATAGAGATAGCCTGCAACTGTGTGAAGCTGAGAGATATGCTCGGTGAGGATTGCCTGCGCCTTGTCATATGCGCCGTGGATTATTGAGCGAACCTCAGAGTCAATCTCGCTTGCAATGACTTCGGAATATGCCTTGTTCGAGTTGTAGTCACGTCCTAAGAAGACTTCATCATCGTCTCTGCCATAGACTACGGGACCGATCTTGTCGCTGAAGCCATACTGGGTTACCATGCTTCTTGCTATGTTGGTGGCACGCTCAAGGTCGTTTGAAGCACCGGTTGAGATGTCGTCAAGGACAACCTTTTCTGCGGCTCTTCCTCCAAGGAGGGTGACAATCTCCTCACCCATCTCCTTACGGGTGGCATATGCCTTGTCGTGGTCTGGCAAAGCCATTGTGTAGCCGCCAGCCTGACCACGTGGAATGATTGAGATTTCCTGAACCTTATCCTGAGTCGGGCAGTAGTAGTGGCAGATAGCATGACCGGATTCGTGATAAGCGGTGATCTTCTTGTCGTTTTCGGTGACAACCTTGGATTTCTTCTCAGGTCCTGCAATAACTTTTATAGAAGCATCGTTGAGATCCTGAGCGGTGATAGCCTTTCTTCCCGCCTTTACAGCCAACAGAGCTGCTTCGTTTACGAGATTAGCCAAATCCGCACCGGTGAATCCAACTGTTGCTGCTGCAACTGTATGGAGATCGACATCGGGAGCAAGAGGCTTGTTCTTTGAATGCACCTTCAGGATTGCTTCTCTTCCCTTGATGTCGGGATAGTTTACGTAAACCTGTCTGTCGAAACGTCCGGGTCTTAAGAGTGCGGGATCAAGGACATCCTTACGGTTGGTAGCTGCCATTACGATGACGTTTGAGTTGCCCTCGAAGCCGTCCATCTCAACAAGAAGCTGGTTGAGGGTCTGCTCACGCTCATCATGTCCGCCGCCCAAGCCGGTTCCTCTTCTGCGTCCGACGGCATCAATCTCATCGATGAAGATGATTGAAGGCGCAGCTTTCTTTGCCTGGTCGAAGAGATCTCTTACTCTTGCGGCACCGACACCGACATAAAGCTCAAGGAAGTCGGATCCGGAGATCGAGAAGAACGGAACTCCTGCTTCACCGGCAACAGCCTTTGCAAGAAGAGTTTTACCGTTACCAGGAGGTCCTACGAGCAGAACACCCTTCGGAATCTTTGCGCCGATGTCCTGATACTTCTTCGGGTCTTTGAGGAGCTCAACTATCTCCTGGAGCTCGGCTTTCTCTTCGTCTGCGCCGGCAACATCCTCGAATGTTACCTTTGTCTGACCGCCGTTTTCAACCTTGACATTGGCTTTCCCTACAGAGCCGATTTTTCCTGCCGAAGAAATGCTTCTCGACATCGATATTACAAGGAATATCATGACGCCGATCATAAGAAGCGTCGGGATGAGGTTCAGCCAGAAGGAGCTGTCGGTTGCGGCAACCAGGTCGTATTCAAGAGGTGTTGAATGGATTGCATTGTATTCGTCACGATAATTGTTTCCATCGCCGAAAAGCTCATTATAGAAAGCGTTTACGCTTGGAACGTCATACGTAATCTCTTCGCCCGAGTCGAGCACCATGTCAAGCTCGCCGGAGCCTAGATTCAGTGAGAAATATCTGACCTCGTAGTTGTCGAAGTAGCTCATTATCTCGGAATAAGAATAAGAATAGGTCTCGCCTGTGGACATCATGCTTCTGAAAGCAATCATCATAAACAAGAGAATCACTGCGGCAAATATAAAGTATGCTACCAGTCCTCTTGAACGGTTATTTCTATGGTTCAAATGTTACTCCTCATTTCTTGTTGGAATTGGCGGCAGTTCAAAGAATCACCTCTCCGATATAATCGAGGTTTCTGTACTGCTCATCGTAGTCAAGACCGTAGCCGACTACAAATCTGTCCTCTATTGTAAAGCAACAATAGTCTGCTTCTATTTCGATAGTTCTGCGGGAAGGCTTATCCATGAAAGCTGCTATTTTTACGTCCCTGGCACCACGGGCAAGCATTGTTTCCTTGAGAACACTCAGAGTTCTTCCGGTGTCCAGAATATCCTCGACCAAAAGAATGCTTTTGCCGGCTACGTCAAGCTCGGTGTCCATATACACTTTGACTGCCCCAACCGACTGAGTTCCAACGTAGCTTTTTGCGCTGATGAAGTCGAGAGTTATGGGCAGATCGATAGCTCTTATCAAATCCGACATGAATACGAACGAGCCCTTGAGAACGCCGATAAGCTCTATTTCCTTATCCCTGTAGTCCTCGGTGATTCTTGCGCCAAGCTTTTTCACTGCTTCGGCGATTTCCTCCTTCGTAATCATGACCTCAATATTATTCGAATATTCCATGTCACTCATCCCTTTTGTCAAATTTTTCTCTTACATTTATTTTCAAAGCAACGGTGGTTTTGTCCGTGCATGAAACCCTTTCGGAGACGCCATAGCCCTTAACGAAAACTGCGCCCTGATCATCAGAAATAATCGGAATCAGCTTGCGCTTTTCTGCGGGAACACCGGCAAGAAGCTTTTTGACTGTGGATGAGAAGCCATTTCCCATTAGTTTTATCTTTTCGGAACCGGAATAGGCTCTTACGACAAGGCTGCCGCAGAGTCTGTCCTTATCCATCAGCCATTTTAAACTTCTTTTGTTATAAGTCGATATATCAAATTGTGAAATCTCAGTGAATTCTATCAACATTGTCCCCCAGATGAAGTCCCCTGTGTCGGATAGCTGCATCGGCTCGGGAACTGGCTCGGGTTCACCGATTATTTTAAGCTTTCTGTCCTTCGAGACGGCATAAACGCCTTTTTTCAGGTTTACCTTGCCGCCGGTTCTGACAAGCTCTTTAAGCTCGTCGATTTTCGGCTTCGAGGGCTCGATGCCGTTCTTACGCAGGATTTTGCTGAGGGCTGTTGCCAGAATAAAGTCGTCGCAACCCTCCGGAAAACCATTTTCTGAAATACCAAGAAGCCTTTCTGCTTCTTTATCTATATAGCTTTCCGCATTTTCGAAATTCTCAAGACTCGATTTATATGTCTTCAGAAGCGACGGATTGATTCTTTCAAGCTCCGGGATTACATTTAGCCGGATTATGTTGCGGGAGCAATCGTCTTCCAAGTTGGTACTGTCTGTAACATAACTCTCATTACGTGATTTCAGAAACTCGAGAATTTCAGCTCTTCGGGTTCCGATAAGCGGTCTTACTATATTGTCCCTGACCGGCGGGATTCCGGTCAAGCCGCCAATTCCGCAACCCCTGACGAGATTGAATAGCGTTGTCTCGAAGCAGTCGTCCAGATTGTGCGCTGTGGCTATCTTGCAGCCGCACGCATGCTTATTGAGTGCAACGTATCTCAGTATTCTTGCGCTTTCTTCAACCGACTTACCAGTCTTTTCGCAGTAGCTGACTACATCGACGTGTTCAACAAATAGGTCAACCCCAAGCCTTTCGCATAAGCTTTTGCAGAAGGCTTCGTCACGGTCACTCTCTTCCCCTCTCAGGTGATGGTTTACATGAACTGCAAACACCTGATAGCCGAGCTCTTTGAGAGCCACGAGAAGTGAGACGCTGTCAGCTCCTCCGGAAAGAGCTACCAGAACCCTCTCGCCTGGAGAAAGCATGTTATACTTTCTTATTGTTTCTGAAACGGTGCTAAGCATTGCCTTCATCCCGTGTGGTGCTTCTGAATAAGGTGTATTCTCCGATGAACGCAAGAGGAACGGTGCCGGTTGCGCCATGGCGGTTCTTTGAGACGATGCACTCGGTTGCAGCCTGATTCTCGGCTTCCTTGTTGTAAACGCCTTCACGGAAGATGAAGAGAATGATGTCGGCATCCTGCTCGATAGAGCCCGATTCACGGAGGTCGGACGGAAGCGGACGGTGATCCTGTCTTCCCTCAACAGAACGGTTCAGCTGCGACAGAAGCATGACCGGAACGTCGAGTTCCTTCGCCATGAGCTTTATCTGCCTTGTTATTTCCGAGACCTCGTTTACACGGCTGGCGTGATTTCCGGTTGATTCCATCAGCTGGAGGTAGTCTATTATGACAAGACCTAAGTTTCGCATCCGTCTTAGCTTTGCTTTTATCTGAGGAACGGTGATGCCGGCGGTGTCGTCGATATAAATATTCATCTTCGAGAGTGATTCAGCCGCACTTGCTAACTTGATCCAGTCCTCGGGAGTGAGCTTTCCTGATGTCAGGTTGGTATTCGGAACGAGAGCTTCTGAGCTCAGCATTCTGATTCCAAGCTGCTCCTTGCTCATTTCGAGAGAAAATGCGCAGATGGTTTTATCGGGATTTCTCTTGGCGACGTTTGAAGCGACGTTGAATGCGAATGCGGATTTACCCATACCGGGTCGGGCGGCAACTATTATGAGGTCGGACTTGTTAAGACCGGATATGTAGCTGTCAAGAAGCGAGAAGCCGCTGCTCAAGCCTTTGTACAGATCCTTATCCTCACCTGAGAGCTTCTGGATGTGATCATAAGCTGTAACGACTATGTCGCTGAGCCTGGTTAAGCCTTCGACTTCCCTGCCCTGGCGGATTTCGTATATCTTCTGCTCCGCCATGTCAAGAAGGGTTTTCGAATCCTCAGAACCGTCCATTGCGGTGTCTAAAATCTCACGTGAAGCGTTGATAAGAGAACGTGTCAAGTATTTATCCTCGACGATCCTGCAATAGGACTCGATATTCGAGGTAGAGGGAACGCTGTCCATAATGCCCTTGAGGTAGACCTTAGCCATTTCGGGCGTTTCGAAGATCTTCTCGCTGACAGCCTCATTCATGACGGTTATGATGTCAGAACGTTGACCATTTGAAAACATCCGAAGAATTATCGAATAGAGCTCTCTGTGCTGCTCTCTGTAGAAGCTTTCCGGCTTAAGGTGCGCAATAGCTATCGGAAGCGCTTCCGGATTCAGTAAAAGTGCTCCCAAAACCGTTTGCTCTGCTTCGAGGCTATACGGCAGCTCTCTTCCTCCCAAATCAGCGGCAGTCAGATTGTTGACAGGCATTATGTTCCCTCCTTTACGGTTTATTCAAATCAGGTTCAGTCCACGAGGACCCTTAATCCTCTGGAACTACGCTGACTGTGAGCTTGGCGTTGACTCCCTGAGTCATCTTTATCTCGACGTCATAGTCGCCGTAAGCCTTGATGTCATTATTAAGCGAAATCTTCTTTTTGTCAATCGTTGCGCCAAACTGCTCTTTTATCTTTTCACTGATAATGCTTGTCGTGACAGAGCCGAAAAGCTTGCCGTTCTGACCGGCTTTCGACTTGATGACAATTTTCCCGCCATTGATGGCTTTTGCTGCAGCCTCAGCTTCGGCTTTTGCGGTGTCGAGCTTATATTGCTGGGATGCCTTCTTGCCCTCAAGGTCGTTTATGTTCTTCGGGGTTGCCTCAATCGCAAGACCCTTGACTATGAGATAGTTTCTTGCATAGCCGTCGGCTACGTTGAGAACCGTTCCGGCTTTGCCGGAGCCCTTTACATCCTTTAAAAGAATTACTTTCATTTTTCAGAATCCTTTCTTTTGGTATATTTAAGCTATGATGAAGTCTTCAATAGCATTCTTTATCCTGTCTACCGTCTCTTCGATCGAGAGATCAAGCTGTGCGCCCGCCATCGTCTGATGACCGCCGCCACCCACAGATTCCATTATCAGCTGAACGTTGAACGAGCCGAGAGATCTTGCTGAAACACGGCTCTTGCCGTCAAGGTGATATACAACAAACGAAGCCTTGACGCCGTTGATGCCAAGCAGCTCGTCGGCTGCCTGTGCAGCTGCCAGGATAAGCTCCGGCTTCTCAGAATCGGTGGTTGCTATAGCGCATCCGTGGAAGAGCTCCGCTGCCTGGATGAGCTTGCTTCTCTCACGATAGGTTTCAAGACTGTCACTGAAGAAGCCCTTGACGGTGACTGTGTCGGCGCCAAGCCTCTTCAGGTATGCCGCAGCTTCGAACGTTCTTGTTCCTGAACGCATGACAAAGTTCTTTGTATCGAGGTTAATTCCAGCAAGGAGAGCCTCTGCGTCGGCAACGGAAATCCTGCAATCAACCCCGAAATACTGGACAAGCTCTGTCGCCATTTCGCATGCGCTCGAGGCAAACGGCTCGTGGAAGAAGATGACTGAGTTGTCGATGAAGTTGACCATCTTTCTGTGGTGATCTATAACGACTACAGTCTTCGCCTTTTCGTAAAGCTCCTTTGAATCAAGGAAATTGGGATTATGGGTGTCACAGATTATCAGAAGTGAATCGGGAGCAATTTCGTTTACAGCCTCAGTGCAGGATTTGAAATAGTCGCCCTCGCCGCTTGCGGATATGTAATCTATCAGCTTCTTTGCAAGATTCTTTTCAGGGTCTACTACGACATAAGCCTCTTTTCCGACGCTTCTCAAGGCTCCGCATAGTCCTATGCAGGAACCGACGGCATCGAAATCGGCTAAGTTATGTCCCATGAGATACACTGTGCTGCAGCTCTCGGCGAGCTCCCTCAAAGCTGTTGCGATGATGCGGGATCTTACTCTGTTAGACTTTTCGACAGCCTTTGAAATGCCTCCGAAGAATTCGAAGCCACTTTCTGTCTTGACTGCCGCCTGGTCGCCACCACGCCCCAAGCACATGTCAAGCGCCTGCTTGGCGTAGACTTCGCTTTCGGCTAAGGTTTTGGCTCCCCTGCCGACGCCTATTGAAAGGGTCACGCAGGGTCTTCTGCCAAGCTGGATAGAACGGATTTCGTCAAGAATGTCGAATTTACCCTCGATAATTCTCGAAAGATGCCTCTCCTCAATTATTGCGAAGAATCGGTCATTCGAAATTTTGTGAAGCACGCCGTTTGTGTGCTCGATGAACTGCTCAAAAATCTGCTCTATCTGAGCCTGAACGCTCGCCTTGTCGCTCTCCTTTGAGTTCTGGAAAGCGTCATCGTAGTTGTCAACGGTCATGATGAGAACCGTCTTCTTCTGGGCGTTATATTCCTCTTCGAGCATGACACGGTCTGTCACGTCTGTCAGCCTTATTATCGAAAGCGGACCGGTGTCAGACTTCTTGGCATAGACGTTATAATACCTGTCGAAAATCTTGACACATGCTCCTGTCTGGGAGTAGACCTTGGCGGTATTATTTCCGACAAGATTCGTCAGCGGCAAGCCATAAGCACGGTCATCCTCGAAGAATTTCTCTTCAAAACGCCTGTTGTACCAGACAATTCTGTCATCAGCGTCAGTTATAATGATAGACTCAGGGAAATCATAGAAAGCCTCCCGGTTGATAGCCTCGATGGACTTATCCATCTTGGTGACGTACTTGGCAATGTCCTTGTTCATGACTGTTATCACTATGAACATGACCAAAGCACACAGAAGCACCATACCGGCAGCAACGCACATAGCGGTTCTACCGTCGGCAAAAAGCACAATGCAGAGCGCCAGGGATGTTATTCCCAAAAGGAGCAGTGCGACTGCCAATACCCACGATAAGCGTTTTTTCATAATATCCCACCTCTTTTAAGAGTTCTATGGAGTGATTACCGACAAATCCGGATTTTAGATGTCCAGAACGGTTACTATTATAGTAGGTCTGCGCTTGGTCTTTGAGAAGACGAAGTCGCTTATCTCGTCACGCAGCTTGTTTTTGACAGCGGCATAGTCGTGCTTGGTGGAAAGCTCCTGCTTAAGCACCTGATTAGCCTTCTTCGTCACTTCAGCGAAAAGCTCTTCGTTCGTCTTTTCATATACAAAGCCCTTTGAAACTATCTCAGGACCGGAAAGAAGCTTACGGTCTATCTTATCAATAGTCGCTGAAACTGAGATAACCCCGTCTTCCGCCAAGCGTTTTCTGTCCTTCAGGACTGCAGCTCCTACGTCTCCGACTCCCAAGCCGTCGACCATAACCTTGCCGGCTGGAACGCTGCCATTGACTTTAATGCCATTCTGGCGGAGTTCTATTACATTTCCGACATCGGCTATCAGGATATTCTTTTCAGGAATGCCGATTTCACGTGCTGTCTCAGCGTGGCGTGTCAGATGCTTATACTCGCCGTGAACCGGGATGAAATACTTCGGTCTTACGAGGCTTATGATGAGCTTCTGTTCCTCCTGGCAGGCGTGACCGGAAACGTGAACCTCATACATCTCTTCATATACCACCTCTGCGCCGAGCTTCAGAAGCTGGTTTACAACCTTTCCTACGAACTTTTCGTTGCCGGGGATCGGTCTTGCAGAAATTATGATAAAGTCGTTTGAAGTGATGCTCACCTGGCGGTGGTCGTTGGTTGCCATTCTCGTAAGCGCACTCATCGGTTCACCCTGGCTGCCTGTTGTTATGAGAACTATCTCGTCGTCGGAATAGTTATGCATGTCGGCTATATCTATCATGACGCCTGCTGGAGCCTTGAGATAGCCGAGCTCGGTTGCAAGACCGATGACGTTTATCATGCTCCTTCCGAAAACTGCAACCTTGCGGTTATGCTTGGCTGCGCAATTTATTATCTGCTGAACACGATGGATATTTGATGAGAAGGTTGCTATTATGATTCTCTTGCTGCCGGCTTTGTTGAAGAGCCGCTCAAAGCTTTCTCCGACGGTTCTTTCGCTCGGTGTAAAGCCCCTGCGCTCAGAATTTGTCGAGTCGCTCATGAGAGCTAAAACTCCCGCATCTCCAAGGCGAGCAAACTTCGGCAGGTCTATGATGCCGCCCTCAATGGGGGTATAGTCAACCTTGAAGTCGCCCATGTGAACGACTGTACCGGCGGGAGTGTGAAGCGCAATAGCAACCGCATCGGGAATAGAGTGGTTGACTTTAACGAATTCTGCAGTGAATGCGCCAAGCTGAACCTTATCTGACGGCGAGACTACATGGAGCATCGATTTTCCAAGGTTATGCTCCTTGAATTTGTTTTCGATAAGACCGATAGTCAGCCTTGTGGCATAGACAGGAACGTTTATCTTCTTGAGAAGATATGGAATCCCGCCGATGTGGTCCTCGTGACCGTGGGTAACCAGAACACCCCTGACTCTGTCGGCATTCTTCTCGACATAGGTGAAGTCGGGGATGACCATATCGACTCCCGGCATTTCGTTATCGGGGAATGTCATTCCACAGTCGATAATGACAATGTCGTTGCCATATTCAACAAGTGTCATATTCTCGCCTATTTCGCCGAGACCGCCGAGAGGGATTATTCTGAGCGGAGTTTTTGAATCGTGAACTACTGCGTTACTTACTATTTCCTGAGGCTTGGCTGCAGGCTGTACTGCTGCGGGAGCCTGGGTGCTTCTTTGCTGGAGAGCTTCTGATCTTGTGGTTTTTGATTTCTTACTGGTTGTCTGTGATTTCTTTCTTGATGGCTGCGAGCCTCTTGATTTCTGGTACTGTGCCGCTTTCTTGGGAGGCTTCGGTGCGGATATTGCCGCAGCTATTGCGGCATCGAGCGCACTGTCCCTCGTTACACTTGAATCTGTCTGCTTCGAGCGGCTTTTTCTTGATGACTTTAACTTCTTTTCTTCAGTTGTTGACATGAATTTCCTTTCTCAAAAATTATTTTATATTTTATGTAGGCACTAGGCTCGGCTCAGCATCGCCTCGCCTGTGCATAAGATTCCAGAATGAAAATAGAAATATACATGATATGATACTACAAATCTTCCTAAATGTCAAGATTGATGTGCCTTAAGTCGTGACAATATATCCTGACAAATTGCAGTTGCCGCCTCCTGGGACACCGATTCGACATACATTCTGAGTTCTTTGCCGCTCTTCATTGGTCGGACAAACGCCCTTGCATCCGCAGATTCAACTATGATGTCCGAGCCATGGCGGTTTTCCGAGAATTCCCGGTTCAAAAGCTTCGGAAGCCCCTTGCCGATTCTGGCGGTTTTGCGGTAGTAGCAGATACTGGGGAGCTCGGAGAGTGCCACCGATGCGGAGATTTCTCTTCTCCTCAGATACCTGATTGCTTCGGCAATGAGAAACAGCGGGTCTATTGAAAACATGGACAGCTCGCCGCTATCTGGCGGCGAAATACGAAACACTCTGCTACCCGATTCCTTTGCATATTCGTCGCATACCAAAGGCGAGCCATCCGGCAGGACGACGTTTTCGCCTTCTGAAAAGCGGGAGCGGCAGGCTAAAAGAAGCAGCTGCTCATAGGTCATTCTGCCGCCAGGGAATTCACATACGGTGTCTTCGATGCTGTTTCCGACAGTGAATTTCAGCTTTTCGCCATCTGACCAGTCGAGACTCCGCATGGCTTCCGTGAAAATCTCTTTTTCTCTGGTAACTCTTGACGAAATCTGAACGCTTCCGGCAAAATCTCCAGGAAGAATGCTTCTGAGTTCATCAAGATATAGCTTTCTCTCTGCGTCGGCGTTTATAAGCGGTGCGGTTTCGGTGTCGGCGAGTTCGGCTCTGTTGTATTTTTCACAGAGCTTTCGCTCCTCGGAACGTGCAAGCTCGCAGTTGCCGCTGTGGAAGATTCTTACAGAGCTATCCGAAATATAGGCGGCATATTTGGTTTTCAATCTTCTTGCAGAGAAAACAGTTTCGCCGAACGAGGCATCATTAAGATAGTACACCGCTGTGCCGCAAGATCGCAGTCCGAGAGACAAAGCTTCCAGCATGCTTGCGCTATCGCGTGAGCAGCCGACGGTGATGCTCTCCTCCGGAAAAGCTTTGGCTATGGCTTTTCCCAGGAACATGAGATTTTCAGTTGTGAGTTCAATTCCGTCTGCACGTCCGCCCTCGCCCATCTCAAGGAGCTTATAGCCGGATGGGGTGACATCCCGGCGGACTCTGATTCCTGCCGGAATTTTTGAATTCGGAGAGATTTTGACGCCGGGAGCTATAGTCACGGCTGAGCCGATGACGCTTCCGGCTCCAACTGCCGAAAGCTCTCCGAAGGTGACGCCTCTTCCTATTGTGACGTCTTCGCAGATTACGCACTTATTCAGCTCGCAGCCGTCGCCCATTGATGAGCCGTTCATGACGAGCGATGACTGAATCCGGCAGTTACGCCCGACGGTTGCACCATGTTCGATGACGCTTCCGCCTGTGACTGTGGTTCCGTTTTCTACAGAACAGCCCTCGAAGATGAGGTAGTCTTTATTCTCTTCGTCCAGAAGAGCCGACTGGCAGGAAAGGAGCGAGGAAATATCGCCGATGTCGAACCAGATTCCGGTTTCAGGGATTGTGAAAATCCTGCCGCCTGTTTTCAGGATCTCCGGAAAAACGTCGGAAGCAAAATCCACCTTCTCGTTCTCCGGGATTCTCGAAATAATGTCCTTCGAGATGACATAGGCTCCGGTGTTGGCGAGGTCGGTGAGGCAGGAATCATAGGCTGGTTTTTCCGAGAAGCCGATTACTCTGCCGGTTTCATCAGCGGTGACAAGACCGTACTCCCTCGGGTCACTCACCTCATGGGAGACGATTGTCACATCGGCTTCGTTGCGCTCATGGAAATCGATAATTCTTGGAAGATTGAAGTCACAGACGCCGTCGCCACTAAGAACCATCACATCGTCGCCGTTCCAGGCTTTGCGGACGCAGCCAGCAGTTCCAAGAGGAACGTCTTCACGGACATAGCCGAGCTTTATGCCATTTGAAAAGCTGCCTAATGTTTCTTCGAGCTTGTCGGCAAGATAAAAATCTGCGATTGTAGCCTCCTTGAAGCCGCTGCGGAATAAAAGCGCAGTAAGCCGTTCGATAGCCGGGATTCCAAGAACTCTTACAAGAGGCTTTGGAGTGTCAGCTGTCAGTGGTCGCAGCCGAGTCCCCTCTCCTCCGGCAAGTATAATAATCTGCATAACATAGTTCCTTTCTTTTTTGGTATATGTTAAGCAGGAATCTCCGAAATATTCATAAGTTATGCAGGTGCACAAAAAGGCTCCCTTGTTAAGGGGAGCTGCCGCAAAGCGCCTGAGGGGTTATTGCCTATACTTTTCTACATTACTGCATAGCTTTATGTCCACCAGCACATCGGCTTTGATTCCGTCGGGAGTGTACTCTTCCGAATAGACCGTTCCGTCTTTTCTTATCTCTGAAAGAAGTCCGGCTTCGGTGTATGGGAGAAGTATTGTCATCCGCTTTGCTGTTTCCGGGAGAGCTTTTGCAATTCCGTCTAAGAGCGAGTCAAGACCGGTTGAATTCTTTGCAGATATGCAGACTATTGAGCTGTCCTGGACGGTTATTTCAGGGACGAGGTCGCACTTATTGAGAACCGTCAGGGTCGGGATTCCGTCACAGCCTAAGTCATGGAGAAGCTCTTCGGTGACACGCTTTTCCTCCTCATAGTATTCGCTTGAAGCGTCTATAAGGTGGATGAGAAGATCTGCACTGGCAGCTTCCTCGAGAGTCGACTTGAAAGCCTCGACGAGCTGGTGAGGAAGCCTTGAAATCAAACCAACTGTGTCGATCAGGGTCACACTTCTGCCGTCGGGGAGAAGAATTGCACGGGAGGTTGTTTCGAGAGTTGCAAAAAGCTTGTCCTCCGAAAGAACTCCGGCGTCGGTCAAGGCATTTAAAAGCGTCGATTTTCCGGCATTTGTGTAGCCGACGATGGCGGCAGTCAGAACTCCATCCTTTTTGCGGCGTTTGCGGGTTATGTCCCTGCGCTGTTCGACTTCCTTGAGGTCCTTTTCGAGCTGCGTGATTCTTGAACGGATATGGCGGCGATCGGTCTCAAGCTTGGTTTCGCCGGGTCCACGTGTGCCGATTCCTCCTCCAAGGCGAGAGAGCTTCACACCCATTCCAGCAAGCCTTGTGAGGCGATATTTATTCTGCGCCAGCTCAACCTGAAGTTTGCCCTCACGGGTTGTGGCACGCTGAGCAAATATGTCTAAGATGAGCATTGTACGGTCTATTGTAAATGTGTCGGTTGCGTCCTCGATATTTCTTATCTGGGTGGCAGTGAGTTCTCTGTCAAAGATGAGCTGGTCAATTTCAAGGGATTCACATTGCTCCGCAAGCTCCGAAAGTCTTCCTGAGCCTATGCAGGTTGCGCCCTCAACAGACGGTCTTTTCTGGATGACGGTGGCTACAACCTCTGCTCCCGCTGTATCGCAAAGAGCGCAGAGCTCTTCCATGCTGCGCTCTGCGTCGAATTCGCCGGTGTCAACCGACACTAAAATTACTCTTGGTTTTTCCTGTGTGTTTTCTATCATCTATATTATAGTACTCCTGTTAATTCATCGAGTCCGAGCATCAGATTCATGCACTGGGCTGCCGCTCCGGCTCCGCCTTTGCCGAGATTGTCATAGCGTGCAGCCAAAAGGCAGATGTCGTTGTCGCCGAAGACAAATATCTGCAGCTTGTTTGAGCCCGCCATGCCGTTCGCTTCAAGGAAGCCGTCAAGGTCATTGATGGAACTCTCGAAGTCCATGACGTCAATAAGTGGCTCGTGCTCGTAGGCTCTTGCCATGTAGTCCCATACCTGGCGGGAATGGAGGCGCTTTGCGAGTGCTCTCAAGTGCAGCGGAACGGTTATCAGCGCACCGCTCGGGTAGTCGTCTATAATCGGGCTTATTGCCGGCTTGTAGGAAAGCCCACAGGCGTGCATCAGCTCTTTCTGGAGCATCATCGTCTGCTCAAGCGCATAGAGTCTTGCCGACGAGAAACCGTACGGACGGGTTGAACTCTCGTACATGGAAATCATATTCGAACCGCCATTGGTGTAGCCGGTGACGGAATTTATCATCAGAGTATGGTATGGCGGCATGACTTTCGCTTTGAGAAGCGGCATCACAAGAAGAGCTGCACCGGTTGCAAGAGGGTTAGGAAGTGCTACATATCTTGACTGAGCTATCTTTCTTCTGTGCTCCTGGGAAAGCTCCGGCAGACCATATGCCCACTGAGGCGACATCCTGTAGGCGTTTGACGTGTCAAGCACCTTGGTGTCTGGATTTGAAATCAGAGGCATCGTTTCTGCCACAGTCTTTGTGGACTGGCAGAGAATCACAATGTCTGCAGTGTTGAGAAGATTGAGCCTTTGCTCCTCGGTGAACCTGGTTCTGTCCTCGAGATGGATGACCTCAAGGTCTTCCCTGCCGCTCAGCATTGCACCTATATTAAGACTCACGGCACCATAGTGCCCATCGATTAAAACTTTCTTTTGGTCCAAGGTTTACACTTCCTTGATTTAGAGTTGCACACAGATATCATCTCATATTTTTTGTTTTTTGTCAATACATATAAGACGAAAAAAGTACTAATTTTCGAAAAAAAGCTCGAAATAAGCACTCTTTTGGACTGTTTTTTGCAAAATTTTTATGTCAGATAAGAAAAAAATCTCGGCTATTCGAAGAAAATGGGTTTACATTTCGAAAATTTCTGATAAAATATTTTGTATGGATGCAATAATCCGCCACTCTGATGTGTATTAGTATTGAAAACATGATTCGAGAGTGCGATCACATATATGAAAGGAGTTCTTGCCGCAGAGGAATTTGCTGCTTAAGCTTTCCAGATGCGGTATCAGAAAAAAAGATCATGGCTAAGAAGGATGTAAATGTCTACATAGCTTCCGTGGTCGATAAATATTCGGATATGGTATATCGGACGGCGTTTCATGCGCTTGCTGACACCCACTATGCCGAAGACATCACACAGGAGGTATTTCTGAAGCTATGCCGCTCACTCCCCGATTTTGAATCGGAGGAGCATGAAAAGGCATGGATTCTTAGGGTAACAATCAATATGTGCAAAAACTACAACAGAAAAGCCTACACTCATCCGAGCGTTGAACTGTCGGAGACTATTCCCGTGACAGACGAATATGCTCATGAGGGTTCGGTTCTGAGCGCAGTGAGAGAGCTTCCGGAAAAACACCGGACCGCTATCTACCTCTACTACTTTGAAGGCTACCCCACCAAAGAGATTGCAGAGATAACAGGTACCAACCAGAACACGGTGCTTTCTCTTCTCATGCGTGGAAGAAAAAAACTTGGCGAAATGCTGAAAGGAGAGTTTGGCGAAGATGAAATTATCTGAAGACTACAAAAGTGAATTAAGCCGCCTTACTCTCAGCGATGATTTTAAGGCTAAGCTCAAGGAACAGTGTATAGCCGAAGCTGGTCTTGACAAGGCTTCGGACACCGAAGAGGAAAATGCTCCTGAGATTCAGGAGACGAAATCGGGCAAAATCTACAAGCAGATGAAGATTTACCGCTATGTTGCGATTGCGGCATGCCTGGTCGCTGCTGTGTCGATTGTCGGCGGTGCGTCCATCATGTCGAGCGTGTTCTCGACAACGGCAAGAAGCTCAGATTCTGCAACTTCTGAGGAGTCGTATGACACCATGTCCATAGACGAATCGGAAGAGCTTGAAACCACCGAAGAGGATCCGGTTGAGGAAGGCGAGTTCGGCGAGCTGTGGGATGACGAATTGGAGGTCACAGAAGAAGAGGATGCTATTGTCGAAAGCGAATTTGATGCTGAGGACGAGGCTCCTGTCGAAGATTCGGATGCAATACTCACGGCAAATCCCGCAAGCAGCTCCTCTCCCAGCGACTACGACGGAGATTACAACACAGAGGATTATGTCCTTGGCGGAAGCAACACCAGCGCCTCCAACACTGCAAGCATCTACACGAGCTTCTCGGCACTGTCACTTGATGCAGGTCCTAACGACTATGGAGCGGCGGAATCTGAAACGGAATATGAGGAAGAAAACGACGAATCGGTTGAGAGCGGCGAGAGCGGACTGAATATAGAAATACCGGTTGAAAGCGCCGAAACTGAGTCTCCGGTTGAGGATACCTCCACTTCTTCCACTTCCTCCTATTCATCAAGCTCACTTCCCTCAATCACAACTGATTACGGAACAGCTTCGAACTTCTACGACGTTCTCTACAACCAGATGGGAGACGAATCTGAGACGATAGGCGTAAGCCTCGTGTGGATTACGATAACCGGCACTCCTGGCGCTTCGGGCGTTCCGGCACCGACATCCGGCGGCTACACTCTCTACAGTGCGAATATCAGCTACGACTACCTTGGCGCTGTTTCCTGCGACATCGACATCTATGTCTGGATCAGAGGAACCGATGATTACCAGATTGAAGGCATGCCGACCTATGAGACAGGAGATGACCTCATCGTGTCGCTCATGCTCGGTGAGAACGGCTGCATAACGGTTGTTGACGAGCTCATCTATGATGCATATACTCTCAACGGCGTCGACATCGCCTACCACAGGGTTTATGAAAATGTCAACCCCGGAAGCACCGACATGGGAATCCTTGACAGTGAGAGAGAGTACTACACCACTACCGCCAACAACCCGGCAATATACGTCCACAAGGCGTCTGCAAGAGAGCTGACGAGATACATCAGGCGAAAAGTGACCGGCGAGGGATACAACCTTGCCGACCTTGAAAAGATTTCTCAGTACAGCATGGGTCTTGCATCATACAGCGTGTTCGCCTCGGTGACTTCAACCGAGGACACAGCTGAAGAGGAGACGACAAGCGAGGCTAAGTCGACCCTGAGCATCAATGCCGGCTCCTCGACGAGCTACTTCAGCCTGACTGCCGCCGGAGAAACCATCTCCATGAACGACAGTGCAACCGCTGAGAGGCTGGGAGTGCTTTATGAGAACTCCATGACCGGAGAGGCTATCGGCGACGGCACATCCACTGCGATGTTTGTCGGAGGGCACCTCACCTTCTCCTCTGACACGCCGTTCACGGGCGGAGTAACGGAGATTGAGATTACAAGCTCCGGCTGCCCGCTTGGCATCCAGTTCAGAGGCATTTCAGTCGGAGATAGTCTTGCCACGGTCAAAGAGAAGCTTTCCACCTCATCAACAGCTGTATCAGGTCAGAACCTGGCTGATGACTGCGTTATCACCATCAAGAGCGATTACGGAACGGTGACGCTGACGGTGGAATATGGGGTGCTGACGAAGATTGTGATCACAGGCTGATGTAGGGGCGGATATTATCCGCCCGAAAACCATTGGCAAGAAACAGCGGGCGGATAATATCCGCCCGAAAACTATCGGCAAGAAACAGCGGGCGGATAATATCCGCCCCTACTTGTCGCCACTTTGCGGCGACGTGCTCGCCCTATGGGCTCGCACACCCCTCAGTCGCTTTGTGACAGCTCCCCTTGACAGGGGAGCCTTTTTCATTCTCCCTCACTTCCTACTAGCCACTAAACTAACTATTGCACTTTAAAATTCGTTGTGCTATAATATCTATATATTGTGCTCAATATGTGAATTTCACGCAAGATTTGCGGAGGGATATAATGCCTAAGAAGGATTACGGAAATGAAGCGATTCGCTCTCTGAAGGGAGCGGACAGAGTCAGGAAAAGACCCGCTGTCATCTTCGGCTCGGATGGGCTGGAGGGGTGCAAGCACTCTGTTTTTGAAATTATTTCGAACTCGATAGACGAAGCGAGAGAGGGCTATGGCTCGAAGATTATCGTCACCAGGTATAACGACTTCTCGATTGAGGTTGAGGACATGGGCAGAGGCTGCCCGGTTGACTTCAACAAGAGCGAGAACCGCTACAACTGGGAGCTTGTCTATTGCGAGCTTTATGCCGGTGGAAAGTATGACAACGTCTCCGGCGAAAATTATGAATATTCTTTGGGTCTTAATGGCTTGGGAGCCTGCGCCACGCAGTATTCTTCCGAATATATGGATGTCGAGGTCCTGAGGGACGGCTACAGATATAATCTGCACTTTGAAAAGGGCGAAAATATCGGTGGGCTGAAAAAAGAAATGGTCTCTACCCGCAAAACCGGCACAAAGACCCGTTGGAAGCCAGACCTTGATGTCTTCACCGACATTGCCATCGAAAAAGAGTATTTCACCGACGTTCTCAAGAAGCAGTCTATTGTCAACCCGGGTATCACCTTTGTACTTCGGTATCAGGATGAGGACGGAGGCTTCACTCAGGAAGAATATCTCTATGAAAACGGAATCCTTGACTACGTCGCCGAGATTGTCGGGGATGAGGCTCTCACGCAACCGCAGCTCTGGACCGCTGAGCGAAAGGGCAAGGACAGAGAGGACATGAACGAATACAAGGTTAAATATAACTTTGCTTTCGCTTTTTCGAAAACGATAAAACAGGCTGAATACTTCCACAATTCGAGCTTTCTTGAATATGGCGGTTCGACCGAGAAGGCTGTCAGACAGGCTTTCACCTCATACATCGACAGCTATCTTAAAGCAAACAACAAATACCTCAAGAACGAAGCGAAGATCCAGTTCACCGACATTGAGGACTGCCTTGTTATGGTTTCGAGCTCGTTTTCGACTCAGACTTCATATGAGAACCAGACCAAGAAAGCTATCAACAACCGATTTATCTACGATGCGGCTGTTGCGTTTTTAAAGCATCAGCTTGAGGTTTACTTCATCGAGAAGCCGGACGATGCCGGGAAGATATGCGATCAGATCCTTATCAACAAGCGTTCCCGTGAGAGCGCAGAGAAGACGAGAATCAACACGAAAAAGCTCTACGCCGAAAAGCTTGACATGGCGAACATGGTCAAGAAGTTTGTCGATTGCAGAACCAAGGACATTTCGAAGCGTGAGCTCTACATCGTTGAGGGCGATTCGGCATTGGGCTCTGTAAAGCTCGCAAGAAATGCGGAGTTTCAGGCTGTTATACCAATCCGAGGCAAAATTCTTAATTGCCTCAAAGCCAGCTACAACAAGATTTTCGAGAGCGAGATTATAACCGACCTCATGAAAGTTTTAGGCTGCGGCGTTGAGATAAAGAGTGCAAAGAATAAGGAGCTTTCGTCGTTCAACATAAATAATCTCCGGTGGAATAAGGTTATAATATGCACCGATGCCGACTATGACGGCTTCCAGATAAGGACGCTTGTTCTTACAATGATCTATACCCTCTGCCCTACCCTCATCGAGAAAGGCTATGTCTTCATTGCGGAGTCTCCGCTTTATGAAATCAACACGAAAGACAGAACCTATTTCGCCTATGACGAGAGCGAGAGAACGGAAATCATGAACATGATAGGCGACAAGAAATTCACCATCCAGCGCTCGAAAGGACTTGGTGAAAACGAACCGGACATGATGTCGCTGACGACTATGAATCCGGAAACAAGGCGGCTTATTCAGGTTTCGCCTGACGAAGCTGAGCATACAAAGTTTATGTTTGACATGCTTTTGGGCGACAACCTGCCTGCAAGAAAAGAGTTCATCAACAACAATGGTCACGACTATCTCGAGATGGCGGACATCAGCTAAAGGGGTGAAAATATGCCGAAAAAGAAAAAGCCGGCGGACAAGCCGGTCAAGCTGACCGAGCGGCAGCACGACGCCTATATTGCCGGTGCCGGAACTGTCGTTGACGAGCCTATAACCGTCACGCTTGAAAAGAACTACATGCCCTATGCGATGAGCGTCATCGTTTCGAGAGCTTTCCCGGAAATTGACGGCTTCAAGCCCTCTCACAGAAAACTTCTCTACACGATGTACAAAATGGGGCTTCTGACTGGTCCGAGGACGAAATCTGCGAACATTGTCGGTCAGACGATGAAGCTTAATCCTCACGGCGACCAGGCTATTTACGAGACAATGGTCAGACTTGCCAGAGGCAACGAGGCGCTTCTGCACCCATATATAGATTCGAAAGGCAACTTCGGTAAGGCGTATTCGAGCGACATGGCTTATGCCGCTTCACGTTACACAGAAGCGAAGCTGGATCCCATCTGCAACGAGCTTTTCGGAGATATTGACAAGGACACCGTCAACTTCGTTCCGAACTATGACAACACGATGCTTGAGCCGGAGCTTCTGCCGGTCACATTCCCCTCTATCTTAGTAAATTCAAACGTCGGTATCGGCGTTTCGATGGCGAGCTCTGTCTGTCCGTTCAACTTAAGAGAGCTCTGCGAGGCTACTATCAACATAATCAGGGATCCAGATTATGATGCGCTCGAAGTTATGAAGGGTCCCGACTTCCCCGGCGGCGGATATATGATAAACGAGCCGGAGAAGCTCAGACAGATCTTCGACACCGGGCGTGGCTCGGTCAAGATAAGAGCCAAGTATACCTTTGACAAAGAAGCCGGCTGCATCGAGATAACCGAGATTCCGCCAACAACGACGGTTGAAGCTATCATCGAGAAAGTAATCGACCTTGCCAAAAACGGCATGAAGGAGATTGCTTATGTCAGAGATGAAACCGACCTCGATGGCTTGAAGATTGCAATCGACGTCAAGCGTGGAACTGACCCGGATCTTCTCATGAAGAAGCTATATCAGAAAACGCCTTTGCAGGACAACTATTCGGCGAACTTCAACATCCTGGTCAACGGCTATCCGAAGGTCTTAGGCGTCAACGACATCATAAGAGAATGGATTAAGTTCCGTGTAGGCTGCGTCAAGAGAAGAACTGCTTTTGACCTCAAGAAGAAGCAGGAAAGGCTTCATCTCCTTGAAGGTCTTGAAAAGATACTTCTTGACATCGACAAGGCTATAAAGATTGTAAGGGAAACTGAGGAGGAGTCGGATGTTGTTCCGAACCTCATGATCGGATTCTCTATTGATGAGATTCAGGCGGAATATGTTGCTGAAATCAAGCTGAGGCACTTAAACCGGGAATTTATCCTGAACCGCTTGGCTGACGTTGAACAGCTGAAAGCTGAAATTGACGAGCTGAACGGAATTCTGGGCTCTGAAAGAAAAATAAAGCTTATCATAATCGATGAGCTGAAGAAGGTCGCCGAAAAGTACGGTCAGCCGAGAAGAACTGAGATTATCTATGTCGCCGACGAGCCGCTTCCAAAGGAAGAAAAAACTGTTGCGGATTACCCCTGCAGGGTGTTCCTGACACGTGAAGGATACTTCAAGAAGATTACGCCTCAGTCGCTCAGGATGTCCGGCGAGCAGAAGGTAAAAGAGAATGACGTCATGATGCAGGAGTTCGATACAACCAATTCTGCTGAGCTTCTCTTCTTCACTAATATGCATAACGTCTATAAGGCGAAGCTTGCGCAATTTGGCGATTCTAAAGCGAGCCTACTCGGCGACTTCATTCCCGTTACTCTAAAATTCTCGGAGGGCGAGACTGTCACAAGAATGGCTGTGACCCAGGATTACAGCGGATGCCTCATGTTTGTCTATAAAAATGGCAAGGTTGCAAAGGTGCCGCTTGAATCCTATCAGACTAAGACTAACAGAAAGATGCTCCAGAATGCTTATTCCGACAAGGAAGAGCTTGTTGAAATTCTTGACATCGGAGATGGTGCGGATGTTATGCTCCGTTCCACCAACGGAAGAGCAATACTTTTCAATACCGGAATGATTCTTCCGAAGACCACCAAGAACACCATCGGCGTTCAGGCAATGGTTCTCAAAGCAAAAGGAAGCTATGTTGAATCTGCGGTTATCGTCTCCGAAGAAAAAGCCAAGGAGCTCTCGAAGTACCGCACAAAAACTCTTCCGGCAGCAGGACCATTCGCAAAAGATCTTGAAGACCCGAACCAGTATACCCTCTGACCCCGCAGCACTGAAAGGAATCCTCGCAAATGTTCTCACTCAATCACTTTATATGGATAGGAATATCAGTCGTTCTGTTTGTAGTCGCTATTGTTTTTCTCAGAAAATACAGACCGCCGCTTAAAAACGTTCTGACAGTATGCTGCGTTATCGCTGTTTTGTCGGAGATTACGAAAGTATTGAGCATGATAAAGCTTGTCCCGTCAAGCGACGGTTCGATGATGACGCCGTATCTGGAGCTCAACCAGCTTCCGTTTAACCTGTGTTCGATTCAGATTATCTTCATCTTCATAGCGAGGCTGACAGGCAGCGAAAAGCTGAGAAAGACGGTTCTAGGGTTTATGTACCCTACATGTATTGCAGGTGCAATCGGTGCCATCCTTCTTCCGACGATATTCACTTTCAGCATCACTTCCGATCAGGCTTTTACACATCCCTTAGGGTATCAGTTCTTCCTCTACCACACGATGCTTGTTACCCTCGGCGTGTATATTCCGATGTCGGGAGAGGCTCGCTTTGGAAGACGGCAGTATGCCACAACAATGGGAATCTTCTACGCTATTGGATTTTCTTCTATCTATATAAATTCACTCTGCGCTTCTCCTACGTATATTGACGGAGAGCTTGTGAGCGTGGACTTTGCGACAAACTACTTTGTCACAGGAAGTCAGGACTGGATGATGACATTTACAGATATAAATCAGTGGCGGCTATACTTCCTGGCAATAGTTATTGCTGCAGCGGCTGTAATCACAATTCTCTACATACCTTATCTGAGAAAGCCCAAGGCATGAATAACTCACCCTTTCCGAAAATAAACTTGTACAAAGCTTATTTGAAGAAAGGGTGTTATTTTGAGCACTAAAAAAACTGCGCTTGCCGGTTCGGTAGTGCTTTTAGTCTCTGTCGTTATTTCGAGGGCTGCAGGGCTTCTTTTGAAGATTCCGCTTACAAATCTTTTGGGTGGAACAGGTATCGGCTACTATTCGGGAGCTTATGCCGTTTTCATGCCGCTTTATTCGCTGTGTGCCGGAAGCCTTTCTATTGCCGTGGCGCAGATGGTTTCGGAGAGCTCGGCTTTCGGAAACAAACGGCGGATGCTTCTTATAAGAAAGCTTTCGGTCTGGTTTTTCGGAGCTGCCGGGCTTATTCTCACTCTTATTCCTCTGCTCTTCTCGGAATTCATTGCAAACAGACTCATAGGAATTCCGGAAGCGAAGCTTTCAATCATGGCTATCTCCCCTTGCGTGTTCTTAGGAACCATCACAGCGATTCTCAGAGGCTACTACGAGGACTTAGGAGATATGACGCCGTCGTCAGTTTCGCAGACGGTTGACGCAATAGTCAAGCTTATCGTCGGGCTCGGGCTTTCTATGGCGGTGAGAAGCTATGCTTTAGGACTTTTTGAAGCCGGTCAGGCTGTTTTCGGTGTGTACTGTTCATCAGAAGCTGAAGCTCTTGAGGTGGCGTTGCCGGTCATTTCCTGCGCTGCTGTATTGGGAACGACGGCAGCTGACCTATCGGGAATGCTGAGCCTTATTCTTTTTGGAAAATTTCGGAAAGACAGAGGCATCATCTGCGAAAATCCGGAAAGAGCCGAAAAGGCTGAGATTATAAAGCGGCTTGTGAAGCTTTGCGCACCTATATCGCTTGCATCTGTTGTGTCGAGTCTTCTTGGGACTATTGATTTGTCGACGATAGTGATGCTCATCGGGAACAGCTTGAGAAAGAATCCGGAGCTGTATATTTCAGAATATGCTCAGGTAATTGAAAGCGGAGTGAGCCTTAAGGATTTGCCGAGCTTTCTTTACGGCTCGTTTACCGGGCTTTCAATGTCTATTTTCACTCTTGCGCCGTCTTTATGCGCAGTTTTCGGGAGAAGTGCCTTTCCTTCAGTCTCAGAAAACAATGCAAGGGGAAACAAGGAGGCTGTCTCGAAAGAGATAAGAAGAGTGATGTGCCTGTCTCTGTATATTTCGATTCCGGCTGGAATGGGGCTTTGCCTTTATTCGGAGGAGATTCTGAGCCTCATTTTTCCGTCCCGCATGGCGGAGGTTTCGGTGTCAGCGAAGCCGCTTGCAATCCTGGCAACTTCGACGGCTTTCATGACAGTCCTGGGGTCAGCCTGCTCGATGCTTCAGGCTCTCGGGAGGACGGATATTCCGCTGAAAATCAACTTAGGCGGAGCTATTCTGAAGCTCGCTCTCAACATGGTTTTCATTCCAGGAAATCCGACTGGACTTTCTGGTGCAGCTATGGCTACAGTAGTTTCATATTTCGTTATGTGTATTTTGTCGGTAGTTGCCCTCTACCGGCTCACGGGAACTAAGCCAAAACTTTCATATTCCGTCATCATACCCAGCCTGTTGGGTGCAATTTCCTGCTTTTCCTCGACTTATATCTACAAGTATGCCCTATTATATCTGTCGGGAGCAGTTTCACTTATGATTTCTGTTATATTTGCTATAATAACCTACATTTTGATGGCAGAATTATTGGACATAACCTACAAAAATCGAATCCGCTCGCAATTTTTTTATTAAAACTCTTGTATTTTTAAAAAAATCAGTGTAAGATATACATATCGATTTGTCGGTTATTACCGGCGCATTTGCGGGGCAGTTGTAGCTTATGGATCTGCATCTGCCGGGCGAAATAATTACGGAGGAAGTCATCATGACAAAAGTTGAATTAGTAAGCAAGGTTGCGGATAAGTCAGGTCTTTCCAAGAAGGATTCAGAAAAGGCTGTATCAGCAGTAGTTGCCGCAATCACCGAGGCTCTTTCCGAAGGCGAGAAGGTTTCTCTCATCGGTTTCGGAACATTTGAAGTTAGAGAGCGTCAGGCTAAAGAGGGCATCAACCCCAGAACCGGCGAGAAGATTGAGATCCCTGCCAGAAAGGTACCTGCTTTCAAGCCCGGAAAGGCTCTTAAGGAGTCTGTCTGATAATACACGTAATTCGTGGAAAAGCCGACCCACCCGTCGGCTTTATTTTTTAGAAATGATAGGGAGAGATAAATATGAGACTCGATAAATACTTAAAGGTAAGCCGTCTTATCAAGCGCAGAACCGTTGCCAATGAGGCATGCGATGCAGGAAGAATTTCGGCGAACGGCAAGCCCGCAAGAGCATCATATGAGGTCAAGGTTGGAGACATCCTTGAGATTAACCTCGGGAAGACGCCACTCAAGGTGAGGGTTCTTTCTGTCTCGGAATATGCGACGAAGGAAACCGCTGCTGCTCAGTATGAGATTATTTCCTGATGACAGGACTCATAAGCTTAAGACCGAAGTCATATGAGGGCTTCGGTCTTTGCATTTTCTTATGTTTTTTCGAACATTCACCTAAATTTAAGGTAGATTTTAGGTTGGAATTGTATTATAATAGAAACACGAACCTTAGAGGGAGGATTAACATGAGACTTCTTTTAGCAGAGGATGAAAGGGCTCTGTCAAAAGCGTTGGTTGCGATACTCGAAAGAAACAACTACTCGGTTGATGCAGTTTATGACGGGCAGGAAGCGCTTGACTTCCTCGAAGCGGACAACTATGA
This sequence comes from Oscillospiraceae bacterium, assembly GCA_021200565.1. GTDB lineage: Bacteria > Bacillota > Clostridia > Oscillospirales > Ruminococcaceae > Faeciplasma. The sequence continues at coordinate 37,696 of JAJQGJ010000011.1, read as the reverse complement.
CGGAGTTATTCTCGACATCATGATGCCGAAGGTCGACGGCTTCACCGTTCTGAAAGAGATGAGAGGAAAAGGCAATACCGTTCCCGTTCTCATGCTCACAGCACGCTCGGAGGTGAGCGACAAGGTTGCGGGTCTGGATCTCGGAGCTAACGACTACCTGACGAAGCCTTTCAACTCTCAGGAGCTTTTGGCGAGAATCAGGGCGATGACAAGGACATCAACCCAGCATCAGAGCTCACAGATAAAGTTCGGAAATGTTACTCTTGACAGAGCGACCTTTGAGCTCTCGACTCCATCTGGAAGCTTGAGGCTTGCCAACAAGGAGTTCCAGATGCTCGAATTCCTGATGAGCAATCCACACACAATCATTCCTTCTGAAAGGTTCTTAGAAAAAATATGGGGATATGACAGCGACTCGGAAATAAACGTCGTGTGGGTTTATATCTCATACTTGCGCAAAAAGTTAGACGCTCTGAAAGCAAACATTCAGATCAAGGCAGTGAGAAACGCAGGATATTCGTTGGAGGAGATTCCGGATGATTAACAATCTGCGACTTAAGCTCATCGGTGCGACGATGCTTTCTCTCATAGTGGTTCTTTCGATTGTCGTTGGTGTTATCGCATATGCGACATACCGAGGAATCACCGACGATGCGGATGTTATACTGACTCTCTTAGCCGACAACGGCGGAAGCTTTCCGGAAAAGGACGAAACGCCGCCGGATGGCAGTCCAATGGGACCTGGCGGTGATGACGGCAACGTAACAAGGCGTCAGAACGACATTCTCGAATCGCCTGAGCTCGAATATGAGACAAGATACTTCACAGTCACCTACAACACCAGAGCGGGAGATCTCGTATCTGTGAATACAGGAATGATTGCGGCTGTCGACAGCACTCAGGCGGTTGAATATGCCGAAGCTGCTCTTTCAAAAAGCAAGACAAAAGGCTTCCTTGACGACTACCGGTATCTCGTCTACGAATCGGAGACGGAAACTACTATTGTATTTCTCGACTGTGCGAGAAATCTCTCGACATTTAAAACTGTCGTAACAGCTAGCCTTGGTATTTCTGTTACCGGACTTGTGATGGTTCTTATTCTTCTTATTTTCCTTTCCGGAAGAATAGTCAAGCCATTCTGGGAAAACTATGAAAAACAGCGCAGATTCATCACCGACGCAGGTCACGACCTCAAGACTCCACTCACTGTCATCGGTGCTGATGCCGAAGTGCTCGAGATGGACATCGGTGAGAATGAGTGGGTCAGCGACATCAAGAATCAGGTTTCAAGGCTCACAGACATGACAAACAGCCTCATCATGCTTTCAAGAATGGAGGAGCCGGAGCCGCAGTATCAGATGATCGACTTCCCTCTTTCGGACATTGTCGAGGAGGTTCTGGAGGAATATCGCTCGCTCGCTAAAACACATGAAAAGAATTTATCCGGCTCAATTCAACCGATGATAAGCCTTAATGGCGACGAAAAAGCTATAAGAAGGCTTCTCTCGGTACTTCTTGACAACGCCATGAAGTATTCGGACGAGCACGGAAGCATCACACTGACGCTCGAGCAGCAAAGAGGCAGCGTGAAGCTGACGGTGTTCAACACCTGCCCTTACATGCCCAAGGAAAGCCTGCCACATCTCTTTGACCGGTTCTACCGTGCAGACGAAAGCAGAAACTCGCAGACCGGAGGCTATGGCTTGGGTCTTTCGATAGCAGCGGCTATTGTCACGGCTCACAAGGGAAAGATTTCGGCATCTACAGCGGACGAGAAATCTCTTCTCATAACAGTCACGCTTCCATCATAAAACTTTGACGTCATTTTCACCTTGATTTAAGGTAAGATTAAGGAATGTAAAGTATAATTTAAGCTATCCTTAAGACACGTCCTGCATGTTCGTACACCTTCTGAACTCCTTTCGGAACGCCTACTCCGGGATGTGTCTTAGGGAACCCCCACCTCAAAGTTTTATGCAATACCCCTCAAAACCGTAAAGGAGGACAAAAATGGACTATCAGGCAACGTTCAAACGCTATGAAGTCAAATACATGCTCAGTCGTGCTCAGAAGTATGCAATGCTTGAAACGATGAGACCGTACATGGAGCTCGACAAGTATGGAAGAACCACGATAAGAAATATATATTTTGATACAGAAAACTACCGCCTTATAAGGCATTCGCTCGAAAGCCCGACCTACAAGGAAAAGCTGAGGCTTCGCAGCTACCGGAAAGCCGGTCCTGAGGATCCGGCATTTGTGGAGCTCAAGAAGAAATACAAATCGGTTGTATACAAAAGACGGCTTGAGCTTCCGGCAGGAGACGCAACGCTCTGTCTCTTGCACGGAATTCCGTTGCCGGTTCACTCGCAGATTGCGAACGAAATTGAATATTTCCGCAACTACTACGGCGACTTAAGACCTGCAATGTTCATCTCCTACGAAAGAGAAGCCTTCTACTCGGACGACGGCTCGGATTTCAGAGTCACATTTGACGAAAACATTCTCTGCCGCCAGGACGACTTCTCGCTTTCAAGCGATGCTTATGGGCTTTCAATACTTCCCGAGGGAGCGACACTCATGGAGATCAAAACCTCCGGAGGGTATCCTCTCTGGATGAGCCACGAGCTCAATCACCTTGGAATTTTCAAAACCTCATTCTCGAAATACGGCACTGCCTATCGCAGAATGTTTGAGGAACACAGTCTTGACAAGACTGCACCTGTCAACACAATTAAAGTAACAACCGGAGGACGTCTTTATGCTTAACAGTATCTTCAAAGGAATTTTCGATTCAGACAGCGCATCAATAATCGCTATTTTGGACTTTTTAGCCTGCGTGGTTTCTGCGCTTCTCATTGGACTGATTCTGGCGTTATGTTACATGTATAAGACCAGATACACTAAGAGCTTTGTCGCTACAATCGCACTATTACCGGCGGTTGTGTGCGTTGTAATAATGATGGTAAACGGCAATATCGGCACTGCGGTTGCAGTTGCAGGAGCATTCAGCTTGGTAAGATTCCGTTCTGCAGCCGGAACTGCAAAAGAAATCCTTGCAATCTTTCTTGCAATGGGAACGGGACTTGTCGTCGGAATGGGCTACATAGGCTTTGGGTTCCTGTGTGCTGTTCTCTTCGGAGCTGTCAGCATGCTCTACTCAACTCTTGACTTCGGAGTGAGAAAGAGAGGACAGAAGTATAAGACCCTTCACATCACCATCCCTGAAGACCTTGACTACACCGGAGTTTTTGACGACCTCCTCAAGGAGTACACCTCCGAGTATGAGCTCACCCACGTCAAGACCACCAATATGGGAAGCCTTTACCGCCTTACTTACGACCTCGTTTTGAGAGACCCGTCAAAGGAAAAGGAATTTATCGACCAGCTTCGTTGCCGCAACGGCAATCTTGAGATTTCCATTTCAAAGCAGGAAACTCAGGTGGCGGAGCTTTAATCCCAGAATTCTGGGATTGCTTGGTAGGAGAATAAGAAATATGAGAAAAAGGATAAAAAGAATTCTGCCGCTGATTGTTTCGGCAGCTGTGTTAAGTTCGCTTCTTTCCGGATGTGCGACGTCCGCTTCGGAGAGCGACAATCCGCTTGTTTCGATTGATTCGAGCGAGATGTTCGCAGAAATAGTAGTAGATTCGGAGATTGTTGAAGCAGATCCCGAAACGATGTTTGAAGACGCAGTAGCTGATGCCGAATCGGGCGAAGTGTTCAGCAAAGAGGACTATAACGAAGAGTATGATGAGGAGTCGAGCAACACCATCACCCTCTCAGGAACCTCAGCTTCTAGCGCATCGTCATCTGTCAGCGTATCAGGAAGCACCGTTACCATAACCGATGCGGGAACATATATCGTTTCCGGCACGCTTTCTGACGGCATGATCATTGTCGACGCCGACAGCAAGGATGAAGTGCAGCTTGTTCTGAACGGAGTTTCCATAACTAGCAAGACTTCTGCCGCTATCTACGTTCTGAATGCCGACAAAGTCTATATCACAACCTCTTCCGGCACCACAAACACCCTTGCGAACGGCGGAAGCTACGTAGCTATTGATGAAAACAGCATCGATGTGGTTATCTACTCTAAGGACGATCTGACGCTTAATGGCTCGGGAACTCTCACCATTACTGCAAGTGCAGGACACGGAATTGTCTCGAAGGACGATCTGGTCATCACAGGCGGAACCTATAAGATTACCGCAGCAAGCCACGGCTTAAGTGGCAAAGACTGTGTCAAGATTGCCGGCGGCACATTCATAATTTCAGCTGGCAAGGACGGAATTCATTCAGAGAATTCGGATGATTCGAGCCTCGGCTACATCTATATCACCGACGGAACTTTCGATATTACCTCTTCTGATGACGGAATCAGCGCATCTAACAGCGTCACCATCAAGGACGGCAACATCACAATATCTGCTGTTGATGAGGGCATACAGTCAGACCTGGCAACGATCATAACCGATTCGACAATCGATATAACCTCCGACGGTCATGGGCTTTCGGCTTATGAAAGCGTCAGAATCGCCGACGGAACTATCACAATAGTTTCCGGCAAAGATGGAATTCACTCGGAGAGTTCAGAGGATTCCACAATAGGATTTGTTTATATCTCCGGCGGCACGCTCAAGATTTCCGCTGACGACGACGGAATCAGTGCAGCGACATATGTCACCATTGAGGGCGGAAATATCACCATCGATGCCGGGCTTTCAACCTCAAATACAAGCCTCAAAGGCATCAAGGCTGTCAGTTCTATAAAGATTACAAGTGGAACCCTCACCATCGATTCGTCAGACGATGCGATTCACTCTGATGCAAGCGTCACCATTTCCGGCGGAACATTCACAATCGACGCTACTGACGACGGAATTCATGCAGATACAACTCTTCAGATCACTTCCCTGTCTTCGGCTAAAATTACAGCAGGAAGCCACGGGCTTTCGGCTGGCAAAAGCGTCAGAATTGCAAAGGGCAGCTTCACAATCTCCTCTGGAAAAGATGGAATTCACGCTGAGGATTCAACCGACACATCTATTGGCTTTGTCTACATCTCTGGCGGCACGTTCAAAATCACTGCTGACGGCGACGGAATCAGTGCAGCAACTTATCTTCAGATCGAAGACGGAGATTTTGACATCACCACTGCCGACGGCGCAGGCGAGGTTTCGACTTCATACACCTCCGGTGGAGCTTTCAGCTGGGACGGCTGGAGTTCAGGTTCATCATCTTCCGACGATTCTTCGAGCACAAAGGGCTTGAAGGGCGGGACCTATGTGACCATTTCTGGCGGCACATTCATGATAGACTCAGAGGATGATGGTGTTCACTCGAACGATGATGTAACCATCTCAGGCGGCTCATTCGACATCGCAACCGGCGACGACGGAATGCACGCCGATGAAGAGCTGAACATCTCGGGAGGCACTATCACCATCACCCAGAGCTATGAAGGCTTGGAGGGAGAGACGGTTGTCATCTCAGGCGGCAATATCGACCTCGTTTCAAGTGACGACGGCATCAATGCAGCAGGCGGTGGCGACTCAAGCGGATTCGGAGGCTTTGGCGGCTTCGGCGGAGATACATTCTCTACGGGCAGCTCAAGCTCATCTATAACAATCTCCGGCGGCGTCATCTATGTCAAGGCAAGCGGAGATGGAATTGACTCGAACGGAACATTCACTATGTCCGGCGGCGAACTATATGTCTCAGGTCCTACAACTGCGGCTGATGCGCCTGTTGACTGGGAAACTTCCGGAACTATTACCGGAGGAACACTTATAGCAGTCGGCGCATCCGGAATGCAGGAGAACTTTGGCTCGAATTCAACTCAGGGCTCAATGCTTCTCTCAGCAAGCGGTTCTTCGGGCGACACTATCACACTTAAAAATTCAAGTGGAAACGTTTTGGTTTCATACACCTGCGAATCATCCTATTCCTGCATACTCATAAGCTGCCCAAGTCTCACTACCGGTTCAACCTACACCATCACCTATGGCAGCAACAGCACATCTGTCACCCTCTCAAGCCTTATCTACAGTGAAACAACGGGCATGGGTGGAATGACTGGCGGCAATATGGGTGGCGGCTTTGACAACAGCTTGGACGGCAACATGACCACTCCTGACAGCGGCTCAACTACTCCGGGAGGAGATATGGGCGGCAACCAAGGCGGCTTCGGCGGCGGAGGCGGTCGAGGCGGCGACATGAACGGTAGCAAAGGCGCAGGCACATTAACTTAATTTTGGGTACAACCCGCCTGAATGAACATCTTCACATTCTCCACTAAGCGTTTCACCCTCACTTCCTGTTTTGTGTTCATTCGGCGGGTTTGCCATATATTTCGACAATCATCCTCCATATTCAAAACCTCAAAAAAGCTCGGACAAGGCTAAATCCCTGTCTGAGCTTTTTGTATATCTGTACCCTATCACATTTTTCCTGTTTAACGCTGAACTCTTCCTGATGCGTTGCCGCCTGCAAGCGATTCAACCTCAGCTACCGAACAGAGATTGAAATCGTGCTCGATGGAGTGCTTAAGGCAGGAAGCCGCAACTGCAAAGTCGATTGCCTTCTGAGGCTCATAGCCGTTCATCAAAGAGTAGATAAGTCCGCCGCCGAAGCTGTCGCCGCCGCCTACACGGTCAACGATATGCATATGATACTGCTTGGAGAAGTAGGCGTTGTCGCCTGTGTAGAGCATACCTGCCCAGTCATTGTCGTTAGCGGAGATTGAGGAGCGGAGTGTGATCGCAACATGGCTGCAGCCAAATCTCTCATGGAGCTGGCGAGCTACGCTGATATATCCCTCGTGATTCAGCTTTCCGGAGTCGATGTCAGTGTTCTCAGCTTCGATTCCGAAAACGTCCTTGGCATCCTCTTCATTCGAAATGCAGACGTCGACATAAGGAACGATCTTACTCATGCACTCTCTAGCCTGCTCCCTTGTCCAGAGCTTCTTGCGATAGTTGAGGTCACAGCTGACTGTTACGCCCTTAGCATGAGCTGCTTTGACTGCATCGAGGCAGATTTCCGGGAGCTCGCCGCCGAGTGCGGGAGTGATGCCGGTGAAGTGGAACCACTTTGCGCCTTCGAAAATCTTGTCCCAATCGAATTCATCACGCTTTGCAAGGGAGATTGCGCTGTAGGCTCTGTCGTAGATAACCTTTGAGGGGCGCTGGGATGCGCCCTTCTCAGCGAAGTAGATTCCGACTCTGTCGCCGCCTCTGATGATGTCAGATGTATCAACGCCATAGCGTCTTAACTCATTGACTGCTGCCTGACCTATTTCGTGACTTGGAAGCTTGGTGACGAACGATGCGTCTATTCCGTAATTGGCAAGAGATACTGCAACGTTCGCTTCTCCACCGCCAAATGTGGCCTCGTATGAATTAGCCTGCAAAAATCTTAAATATCCCTCCGGATTAAGCCGAAGCATTATTTCACCGAAGGTTACTGCCTTATTTCCCATTGTATTACCCTCCTATATTACTTTTTCTGAACGAGATGAATTGCAAAGCCCATGAATTCGTCCTTGAAGTATACGGCACCAGTTGAAATCGTGGATTCGTCTGCGAATTCATAGCCCTTTGACTTGAAGTAGGCAACCGCACGGGCTGTTGAGTTGGTGGCGATTGCGATGTGACCATACTTTCCGGGCTTCGGAGTCTTGCAGATTTCTATTTTCTTATCCGCTGTGAAGACTGAGGAATTGCCCTCGTTATAGCCAAATCCAAACATCGTCTCAAGAAGCGAAGCCGCCTTCAATGCCTCTTCGGGAGCGTCACAGTTGATTCCCATGTGAGCAAATTCAAGACCCAACATTGCATGAACTGCTTCCTTGGTGAGGCGAGTGATTTCAGCCCAGTTTCCGGCATCGATTAAATCTTTCTTGACCATCCATGTGCCGCCGCAAGCGATAATCTTATTGAATTTGATATAGTCGACGAGATTTCCGGCATTTACTCCGCCGGTGGGGATAAATCTCAGCTTCTGATATGGAGCTGCGACTGCCTTTAACTTTGCAAGACCGCCGTTCTGCTCTGCCGGGAAGAACTTGACTATGTCAAGACCCAGGCTCATAGCCTGCTCCATTTCGCCGGGAGTTGCTGTTCCGGGCATTATTACTGCGCCTTTGGAGAGCGCATACTTCACTATTTCCGGGTTGAAGCCGGGAGTTACTATGAATTCTACTCCGGCATCCAATGCATCGTCGACCTGCTCTTTTGTCAATACTGTTCCCGCTCCGACGAGCATTTCGGGAAGCTCTTTTCTTATCCTCATGATCGCTTCCTTGGCGCATGCGGTTCTGAAAGTGATTTCAGCCGCCGGCAGACCGCCGTCGCAAAGAGCTTTAGCAAGAGGCACAGCCTTGTCTGCATCCTCTATGGCAATTACAGGAAGGATTCCGAGATTATAAATTTTATCTGCAATAGCTTGATAAGACATCGCTTTATCCGCTCCTTTGAAATTTTATTACTCCATAATTATAAAGACTTTGTCTCTCATTGTCAATAATCCACATTTCAAAATTACAAAAAAGTCCAGGCATTGTACAAAAAAGTCTTGAAAAGAGCCGCTCAAAATGCTATTATTATCTTGTGAAAAAGTGAGATTTGCCCGGAGTCGGGTTTCGGGCGCAAAGCTTAAAAATACATCGAAAGGCTGTGAATAAATTGAAAATGACATTCAGGTGGTTCGGGCATGACAGCGACAGCGTAACCCTTTCGCAGATCCGCCAGATTCCGAATGTAAGCGGACTTATGGGGGTTTTAGACTACAAAGCGGCTGGAGAGGTCTGGACCGAAGAGGAAATCAAGGCTTATATTGACGAGGTTCACGCTGCAGGACTTGAATGTGAGGTCATCGAGAGCGTAAACGTCCATGAGGACATAAAGCTTGGTCTTCCCACAAGGGACAAATATATTGAAAACTACTGCATCACAATTCGCAACCTTGCCAAGTATGGCGTAAAATGCATAGTTTATAACTTCATGCCGGTTCTTGACTGGCTGAGAACCGACCTCGCCAAGCCGAATCCCGACGGCTCAACAAGCATGTATTACGACGAAGAAGAATTAGGAAGCATGACTCCTCTTGAGATAGTCAGGAAAACCGCTGAAGGTTCGAACGGCTTCACCCTCCCCGGCTGGGAGCCGGAAAGACTTGCAGACCTCGAAAAAGTTCTCAAGCAGTATGAAAGCGTCGACGAAGAGCAGCTTTTGGCAAACTACAAGTACTTCCTCGAAGGAATTATCCCGACATGCGAGGAGTGCGGAGTTGTGATGGCATGTCATCCGGACGATCCGGGATGGAAGATTTTCGGGCTTCCGAGACTCGCCCACACTCAGGAGGGTTATGACAAGATTGTGGGCTTGGTTGACAGCCCCTGCAACACTCTTTGCCTCTGCACCGGTTCTCTTGGTTCAAATACCGAGAATGATGTTGTCTCCATCATCCGTCACTTCGGCGAAATGGGAAAGATCGGCTGCATGCATGTGAGAAACATCAAGCACCTTGGCTCTGATCGCAGATTCTGCGAGACAAGCCACCTCTCATCTGACGGCGAGCTCGACATGTACGAGATTATGAAAGCTATCTATGAAGTCTGCCCTGACACCTACATCCGTCCCGACCACGGAAGAATGATCTGGGGAGAAACCGGCAGACCGGGTTATGGTCTTTACGACAGAGCGTTGGGCATTTGCTACCTCAATGGTCTCTGGGAGGCTATTGACAAGAGTAAGAAGGAGTGCAAATAATCATGAAGCTTTCTTTGGATTCGCTTAAGAATGCCTCTGCTTGGGGAGATATAAAGCTTCCCGGGTATGACGTAGAAAAAGTAGCGAAAAATACGCACAAGAACCCTGTCTGGCTGCACTTTGGAGCCGGAAACATTTTCAGAGGGTTCATTGCAAGCCTGCAGCAGAGCCTGCTCGATCAGGGTCTTTCTGAGACGGGAATCATTGCAGCTGATACCTTCGATTATGAGATTATTGATAATATTTTCAAGGCTCACGACAATCTGACCGTCAGCGCAAGTCTACTCCCTGACGGCTCGGTTGAGAGCGAGGTTATAGCTTCTGTATGCGAGGCTCTGAAGGCTGACATTTCGGATGAAACAGAGATGGCGAGATTTTACGAGATTGCGAAGAGCCCGTCACTCCAGATGATAAGCTTCACCATCACCGAAAAGGGCTATGCCGTTAAGAACACTCAGGGCGAGCTCACTCCTCTGGTCGTTGCCGACATAAGTGAGGGTCCTGAGCACGCAAGACACGCTATGAGCTTTGTTACCGGGCTTATGCTCGAAAGATACAAGGCTGGAAAACTGCCTGTTGCTCTTGTCAGCATGGACAACTGCTCACATAACGGTGAGAAGCTCAAGTCTTCCGTCATGACTATCGCTGGTGGATGGGTTGAGAACGGATTCGCTGACAAGGGATTTTTGGATTATCTCAACGACGAAAGCGTTGTTGCGTTCCCATGGAGCATGATTGACAAGATAACTCCCCGCCCGTCCGAAAAGGTTGAGGCTATTCTTAAAGATGCCGGACTCGAGGAGATGTTCCCCATCATCACATCGAAAAAGACGTTTATTGCTCCGTTTGTCAACGCCGAGAAGCCGCAGTATCTCGTTATCGAGGACAGCTTCCCGAATTCAAGACCACAGCTCGAAAAAGCTGGCGTATACATGACCGACAGAGACACCGTCAACAACGTTGAGCGCATGAAGGTAACCACCTGCCTCAATCCATTGCACACGGCGCTTGCTGTTTATGGCTGCCTCCTTGGCTACACTCTCATCTGCGAAGAGATGAAGGATGAAGATCTGGTCAGGCTCGTAAGAAAGCTTGGCTATGATGAGGGCTTACCGGTTGTGACAGATCCCGGCATTCTCTCGCCCAAGGCGTTTATCGACGAAGTCATCAATGAAAGACTTCCAAATCCGTTCATGCCGGATGCTCCGCAGAGAATCGCCACAGACACTTCTCAGAAGGTGGGAATCCGTTTCGGTGAGACGATCAAGAGCTATGAAGTGAGCGGCAATGTCGACAGTCTCGTTGCGGTTCCTCTTGCTATTGCAGGCTGGCTCAGATACCTCCAGGGTGTCGACGACAACGGCGAGCCTATGGAGATTTCGAACGATCCGCTTAAGGATGAACTGAAAGCTACGCTTTCAGGAATTGAGCTTGGCAAGCCGGAAACAGTCGGAAACAAGCTCGACTCTATTCTCTCGAATTCCGAGATTTTCGGAACAGATCTTGTTAAAAACGGACTCTCGAAGAAGATTACAGAGATTTTCCTGAAAGAAATTTCCGGAACCGGTACTGTCAGGGCTACTCTGAAAGAGTATTTAGGTTGAAATGCTTAAAAAAATTTTTGCTACATTGCTGGCGGCTGCATGTCTTATGACTACAGTCGCCTGCACAAAACTGGTTGAAGATAATCCGTCGGAAACCACCATAGGCGAGGTTACAGAAGCCACTACTGCTGCAACAGAAGCGACAACTGCGCCCACAACTGTTGCGACAGAGGCGACTACTGTCACAACTACTGAGCCGGAGCCGGATATAAGGACCGTGAGCCTCCTCTGCGCCGGTGACAATCTCATCCATTCGTCTATCTACAATCAGGCGCAAAGAAGAGCGAAAGCCAACGGCGATGATGACGGATATGACTTCGACTATGTTTATGAGAAGATCGAAGGCTATCTCGAAGGCGTCGATATTGCGATCCTTAATCAGGAGACTATTGTCACCGATGAGCTTGAGCCGAGCGATTATCCGAATTTCTGCTCGCCGGGAGACCTGGGGAGAAAGATGGTTTCTTTAGGCTTCAACGTCATGTCTATAGGAAATAACCATGTCTTAGACAGAGGCGAAACCGGGCTTATTTCCACTCTCAACTACTGGAAGGAGCAGGATGGAGTTATCTGCTACGGTGCTTACGAGAGCGAAGAGGACATGAATAACATCCGCACTATGGAAGTTAACGGCATCACTTTCGCTTTCCTTGGCTACACCGAGCACACAAACGGGCTCTATCTTCCATCTGACACAGAATGCTGGGTTATAAGGATCACTGATGCGAATATGGAACTGATTGAAGAGCAGGTCAGGTATGCAGACAGCATTGCGGATGTCGTTGTCGTTTCGGTTCACTATGGCACAGAAGTGTCGAACGAGCTCTCAACTCTGCAGAAGACCTTCACCCCGAAGCTTGTTGAATGGGGTGCAGACCTCATCATAGGCACTCAGGCACACACCGTTGAAACTATGGAATACATAGACAAGCCGGATGGCGGGCAGGCGTTTGTCTTTTATGGGCTCGGAAATCTCGTTTCTGCAATGGCTGACCCGCTAGCTATGGTTGGAGTTATCGGAAAGCTTGAAGTCACCAAGAACATGGACACAGGCGAAGTGACTATCGATAACGTCAAGGCGATTCCCATCATCACTCAGTATGGCTATAACTACTCGAATATTCACATTGAACCGTATGCGACGTACACGGATGATCTTTTGTCCTCCCACGGTTGCTCCGGGTTCACTCAGGATACTATAGACAAGGTTCTCAGTTACATTCCCGAAGAATATCTCTCTATTGAATAAAACCAAAACACCAAAATTGAAAGGAAGATGTGTAAATGAAATTTGCAGACGGATATTGGCTTAATCAGGTCGGGTATTCGGTCAACTACGCTAATCAGGCTTATGAGGTTGACGAAATCCCGAACGGTGTCAAAATCCTGGCTACCAACGCTAAGATTTGGAACCGTGGTCAGACTCTTGGAGGACCTACTCTCGAGCTTGAGATAACCTCCACCATGGAGAACGTCATCAAGGTTTCGGTTGTCCACTACAAGGGAACTCTCGATGATTCGCCGAAGTTCGACTTGAACGAGGACACAGGCTTCACTCCCGTCGTCGAAAACGGCGAAAAGTGTGCCACCATCACAAGCGGCAAGACGAAAGTTGTCATCAACAAGGAAAACTGGGGCATCGAGTATTACTATAAGGATCGGCACCTCACCGGCGGAAGCTACAGGGCTTTAAGCTACATCACAGAGCAGAACAGCCACGCTGAGAAGAGGCTCCAGACTCACATCGACGATACGTTCTGGTCTTATCCTGCTGATGCACACACTTCATACATCCGTGAGCAGCTGACTCTTGATGTCGGAGAGTATGTCTATGGCTTCGGCGAGAAGTTCACTCCGTTTGTAAAGAACGGTCAGAATGTTCAGGTATGGAATTCCGACGGCGGCACCTGCTGCGATCAGTCCTACAAGTCGATTCCGTTCTATGTTTCCTCAAACGGCTACGGCGTGTTTGTTAATTCCTCAGACAATGTCTCGTTTGAAGTCGCTTCTGACACGGTTTCCAAGGTTTCAATCACTCTTCCGGGTGAGAGTCTTGAGTACTTCGTTATCGGCGGCGAGAATCTTGAAGAGGTTCTTTCCAACTACACTGCCCTCACCGGAAAGCCTTCGCTTCCTCCGGCATATACATTCGGTCTCTGGCTGACAACCTCGTTCACCACTCAGTATGATGAGGCTACTATCACATCGTTCATCGACGGAATGGCTGAAAGAGACATCCCGCTTTCTGTATTCCACTTCGACTGCTTCTGGATGAAGGAGTATGAGTGGTGCAACTTCGAGTGGGATCTCAAGCAGTTCCCGGATCCTCCGGCTATGCTCAAGCGGCTTCACGACGACAAGGGGCTCAAGACCTGCGTCTGGATCAATCCTTACATTTCACAGCGTTCGAAGCTCTTTGATGAGGGCGTAGAGAACGACTACTTCATCCTGAATCCTGACGGCTCGGTATTCCAGTGCGACATGTGGCAACCGGGAATGGCTATTGTGGACTTCACGAATCCTGCTGCATGCGAATGGTATGCAAGTAAGCTCCGTGCTCTATGCGAGATGGGAGTTGACTGCTTCAAGACCGACTTCGGCGAGAGAATCCCGACTGAATGCGTCTATTACAACGGTGCAGATCCGATAAAGATGCACAACTACTATACCTATCTTTACAACCAGACCGTTTTCAACGTCCTCAAAGACTACTATGGTGAAAACAAGGCTTGCCTCTTTGCAAGAAGTGCAACCGTCGGCTCGCAGCAGTTCCCTGTTCACTGGGGCGGCGACTGCTCGGCTGAGTACAGCTCGATGGCTGAAACTCTCCGTGGCGGACTTTCACTTTCGCTCTCAGGATTTGGCTTCTTCTCTCACGACATTTCAGGATTCGAATCTACTGCTACTCCCGACATCTACAAGCGTTGGTGCGCTTTCGGACTTCTCTCGACTCACTCAAGACTTCATGGAAACAGCTCATACCGTGTTCCGTGGCTCTTTGACGACGAGGCTTGCGACGTCCTCGGCTTCTTCACCAAGCTCAAGGGCAAGCTGATGCCCTACATCTTCTCTCAGGCTGTCAAGACGCACGTCACTGGCATTCCGATGATGAGAGCTATGGTCATGGAGTATGCCGATGACCCGACATGCAGAACCATCGACACGCAGTATATGCTCGGCGACAACCTCCTCTGCGCTCCTATCATGAATGACAGAAGCGAGGCTCTCTGGTATCTTCCTGAGGGAAAGTGGACCGACGTCATCACCGGCGAGGTCTACGAGGGCGAAAAGTGGCACCGTGAAACCATGAACTACTTCCGCATGCCGGTTCTTGCGAAGCCCAACTCAATCATCGTCTGGGGCGATTTCAAGAGAGACTTCGAGTATGACTACATGAACGGCGCTGAAGTCGTCATCTATGAGCTCGACGACGGAAAGACTGCCTCAGCTGTTGTCTACGACAAGGACGCTGTCAAGATTACTGAAATCACCGCTTCACGCTCCGGCAATACCGTTACTGTCAGCTATGACAAGTGCGATTGCGACTTCACAGTCAAGCTGAGTGGCTCGGACAAGGCAGTTGCTTGCCCGGCTGGGTCGACTGAGGTTACGATTGAATTATGATGCAAAAAAGGGCGCCGACTTGCGTCGGCGCACCTCTCAGTCGGAGTTTGCGAAGCAAATCTCCCGAAGTTCGCTTGCGAACTTCTGCGCTCCCCTTAATAAGGGGAGCCTTTTTCGTTCTATCTCAGCTTCTGTTTATTTGCAACAGCTGTTGCTATTGCAATCGCCATCGGCAATAATGTTATCACAATTCCGGTTGTCGGGTTTTCCTCAACCGTAGGCTCCTCATCGGGTTCGGTTTCGGTATCTGTGCCCTCTACCGGTTCGTCAATTTCCACCCCGGTATTGTCTACCGGAACGAGATTTGCAATAGCCGTCTCAATCGCCTCGGCATAGCTGTTGACAACCGACTGGTTGAGAACGTTCAGATTCCAGTTAACCGCATTTATTGCAGCCGTTACTCCTGAGAAGTCAACATAGTCGCTTGCGTTCAAAGCATTCGCCTTCGAGATAGCAGCAGTGACTGCGGCATAGTTTGCCTGAACGTTGAGGAGGCTGGTGCCGGTGGTCTGGGTGGAGGTGTACTCCACACCGTTAATCGTTGCTTTAGCTGTCCAGGTTACTACGCCGAGGTGGTTTGTTGATGTTATAGTCGCATCGACGGTTATACTCTCGCCACAAATCAGACATGTAACTGTTGCTGTTGCATTGTTATAATCCCAGACAATATTTTCGTAATTGTAGCTATGCTCACTAACAACACTATTACTTTCTGTGCTCAATGAGCCATCAGCAACGCCTCCTGTACTGGTGCATGGAACAATAATAGTACCATTATTGATGATTGCACCCTCATCTTCAGAAGACAGCGTAACGTCATCAGCCAAAGTAAGCGTTACGCCCTCGGGGATGGTCAGAGTCCGACCTGTTATAACTGAGAACTCAGATGTGAGGGTGTAGTCGGTGAAATAAAACATGTCGTTCCCCTGACGGGAATAGCCCTGAATAACCGCATCATCCGTCAACTCATCTGTGTCGATTGAATCGCTGAGTAGAACTTGCCTGTTACTTTTCGTGAGGATATTCACATCGCCAACCAAAGTAAGAGAATCGGCGGAATATGCTCCGGCAGCACTGGCTATGGTAATATCAGAATCCGTAATGGTCATAGATGACGTTCCGTTATAAGAGTCGCACCAAAGTCCCCACCCCAAGCCACCACTTATAATGATGGTGCTGTTTTCGATGACAAAAGCAGCCTCAGTAGTGCCGGAGCTTCTTGTGTTCTGTGTTGCAATTACAGCATTGCTACTGTTGGGAGCGGATGCGGTTACTGTACTGTCAATGATTGTAATGCTTTCTACCGCATAAAGAGCATTGTATGTTCCAGTGGCATTGATAGTTACATCAGAATCCTGTATGGTGAGAGTTCCGCCAACCGTCCAACCGCTGACGGTTTCAGCAGTAATAGTTGTATTATCTATTATCACATTCGTGAAAGAGCCATTTTGAACCCATCCACAATCTGAAATTGTAAGTGAGCCGTCACCGGTCAGCGTCAGATCACCGCTGGAACTGGCATTAGCGTCGTAGCCAACAACAAAGGCTCTTCCAGACGTCTGATCGAAGCTGGAAATATAGTTATCTCCCTCCAGAACAATAGTAATCGTATCACCATCTGCATCAGCAGGCAACACAATCGCACTTCTGTATTTGCCATCACTTGTAATGGTCAGATTGGTAAGCGTAAGTGTTTTGGAATCCGCATTCCAGCTCCAGCCGTCGTCGCTGTCACTGTCAGTGAGGCTTGATAAATTGAGCTGCCCGGAAATAGTAGTCCCAGTTCCGCTTGCCTGTCCTGTCGCAAAAACAGCCGTTGGGATAAGTGCAACAACTAAAAGTGCTGAAAGAAGTATTGCTAATAATTTCTTCATAAAAAAATCCTCCTTGTTTTGTCAGGAGGCTATAGTTATAACCTCCTATACTTTCGGTATGGAGGTTTTTATTGGGTAAACGTGCGGAGCGCGTTACCCCCCCACAGAATGAGTGCTTTTCGGAATCAAAATAATAAGTGGTTGCTTATTTTAATTCCCTCATCTAATTATAGCATAAATTATAGGCTCCTGTCAAGGGTTTTCTCTCCGTTCAGCACAACTTTTTTGAGTTCGCCTCCCTCATACACAAGCTTCAGCGAAAAGAACGGCTCTTCGCTGTCGAGGAGCTGGAAGAAGATTTTGTCGCCTTCCCAGATAGGGAGGTTTCTTATTTCCGATTTTCTGACCCATTCGAGGTCGCCTTCGTTGCAATCAAGGCTTAATTCACCTTCGTAGTCGGTGCATGTGAAGAGATGCATCTGCTCGTCATATGTGTCGTCTGTGACGAAAGTCACGATGCCACGGTATTTTGGGTTTACGAGATTGACGCCGGTTTCTTCATAGGCTTCACGTCTGACGCAGTCATAGGGCGACTCGCCAAACTCAAAATGCCCGCCGATGCCGATCCATTTGTCGTGGTTCATATCGTTTTTCTTCTTGACACGATGCATCATGAGATATGAATCGTCTTTTTCCATGTAGCAAAGAGTTGAGTTGTCCATGATAGTCTCCTTTTGTGGCAAAAATTGCGCTTCGCGCACCCTCTCAGTCAGCTTCGCTGACAGCTCCCCCAAAGGGGGAGCCAAGTTTTGTAGAGGACGACATCTCGGCTCTCCCTCTGGGAGAGCTGTCGCCATAGGCGACTGAGAGGGTGCACCGAAGGTGCGGTCGGCGAAGCCGACTTTGGCTCGGATGTATATTTCCAAAAAATCTGCTAATACTTAGCTTTAAAGAACGCCCGAAAGGGCAGAAAGTGAGTGCATGTTTAGTATGAATGATAAAGTCAAAAAGAGTCTTAAATCGAGTGGAGTGTACATTGCCTTGTGCGTGGGAATCTTGGCTGTCGGAGTGGCGACGGCGGTTGGATACCGGGCGGCGGTGGGCTCACTCACCGAGACGCTTATTCCGGATGTGAGCGACACGCTTGAGCTTCCTGATCTTGATGACTATCAGACAGTCGACTCGATAGTCACCGACGCTGAGAAGACCGATGAAGCAGTGATAGTTGAGCCGGAAGATGCCTCAGCTGTGACCGCAGCTGACATCACCGGGGAGCTCGAAACGCTTTTCTATGAGGAGGCAAAGGTTCTGCCGGTGTCGGGAGAAATCTTAAACGACTTCTCCTGGGGAGAGCTCGTGAAGATGACGGGCAGCGTCTGGAAGACCCATGACGGGATTGACATCGCCGCCGAAGAGGGCACAGCAGTCAAATCAATGACCTCCGGAACGGTCACCGACATCTACAGCGACACGCTCTGGGGAAACTGCGTCGTCATCGACCACGGCGACACGGTTATCGGCTACTATTGCGGACTCTCGGATGACATTTCGGTCAGCATCGGTGACAAAGTGGCTTCGGGAACGGTTATAGGAACAGTCGGCAATACGGCGGATATTGAATCAGACATGTCTTCTCACCTGCACTTTGCGCTCAAGTACGAGAATGCATGGATAGACCCGATTTCCTATATCGAGCCGGTGAAATAGTGAAGTTGCAAAAGCGCAGTGAGCCATATTAAAGGTTCGCTGCGCTCTGATTTTATCAGCCTTTAAGACCTCTTGCCTGACGGTTCATGTCCTCAACTACTATGTCGTAGATTTCGCCAAGGGTGGCGCAGTACTCAAGCACCTTCCAGGGCTCGTTTGTGTGGTAGTGAATCTTGATTGTCTCCTCGTCGCCGTATGCCAAGAGGCAGTCGCCCTTGAAATGCTCGACAAAGTAGTCGTCAATCTCGTCCTCGTCAAGGTTATCGCCGTCGATGAGGAGCTGGGTATCATACCTGAACTCTATTTCTTCACTGTTAAGCTGTTCGTCCATTGTGAACCTCCTATTTTACATTACAAGATTTATTATCAATCCGCTGAGTGACCCGATGAGGTACAGAAGCAGAAGGATTGCTATGTTTTCTTTTATCCGCTTGTTTGTCTTGAAGAGAACGACTATTCCCAAGCCCGCTCCGGTTGAGAGTCCAGCGACTACCGAGCCGAATGAAAGGCTTCCAGCGGCATATAAGTTGGTCAGGAGCACCGATGCGGCGCAGTTCGGGATGAGTCCGATGAGTGCTGCTAAGAACGGCTGGAAGATGCTGTCGGTCATTAATATGCTTCCGAGTCTCTCTTCGCCCAAAAGCTCCATTGCGAAGCCTAAGACAAGCGACGTTATGAAGAGGAATATGAATATCTGGATGGTGTGCTTCAAGGCGGAATAGACCACTCCGTGCTCCTCGCAGCCGCAGCCCTCACATAGGTCGCTGAACGGCTCCTCTTCCTCGTTGCCTTTTCTATGAAAGAATCTGAGAATCGTGTCAATCAGAAGTCCCGCAAGAACAGCTATTATGAGCTTTGCCAGGATAAGCTTGCCGACATCGGCGGCGTTTCCTCCAGACAAAAGAATCGGAATCGCTTCATCACTCGTGGCAATATAGACAGCCATAAGTGTGCCGAGGCTTACGAGTCTTCCTGAAAAGAGATTCGTCACCGCAACCGAAAATCCGCACTGCGGAACACAGCCGATTATTGCACCTCCAATAGGTCCGAAAGGTCCCATCCTGCGAAGTGAATCCGCAAGCTTGTCGCTCGCCTTGTGCTCCAGAAACTCTATCAATAAGTACGCTCCAAACAGAAACGGCAGCATTTTTGCCGTGTCTATGAGTGCGTCCAAGAATACGTCTTTTATTAAATCCATACTACTCCCTTATGTCGCCTCCCTTTGGTCGGCGCACCTCTCAGTCAGCTTCGCTGACAGCTCCCCTTGACAGGGGAACCATAATCTGCCGGTATATCATTGTACATTGTACATTGTACATTAATTAGGTTTCACTGTCAAGTTGATTTTCACTGATTTTTGTGCTACAATAGTCTTAGATTGTACTATGGAGGAATCTGTATGGCTATAAAATACATATTGGCATCAAGTTCGCCGAGAAGGCATGAGCTTTTTACGTTTATTACCAAAGACTTTGAGGTCATCTCGCCTGATTGCGATGAGGTTTTGCCGGACGGAGTGGATCCCTATTCTGTGCCGGAGATGTTGGCTGTGAGGAAGGCTCTGAGCGTGGCGAAAAGTCATCCCGATGAAATTGTCGTCGGGTGCGACACGGTTGTAATTTTAGATGGCGTCATTTTCGGGAAGCCTAAGGATGAATCTGTCGCCTATGACATGCTCGGAACGCTTTCGGGAAGAACGCACACCGTTGTCAGTGGCGTCTGCATCTGCTATAAGGGCAAGACTCTCTCCTTCTCGCAGGAGACGGATGTCGAGTTCTATCCCCTCTCAGATTCTGAGATTAAGAGCTACATAGCCGAGTTCAAGCCGTTTGATAAAGCCGGTTCCTACGGCGTTCAGGACGGCGGCGCACTCTTCATAAAGGGCATCAAGGGTGATTACTACAACGTCATGGGGCTGCCGATTGCTAAGCTTAAGCGTGAGATCGACAAGCTCGTTATGCTCGCAGGAGGCTGAGAGATGGGGCTTTTCAAAAAGAAGGACAAATATGCTCTGTCGCAGAAAGACCTGGCGAAATTCAACGGCAAGTCGATTCAGTACGCTGTTGAGAGGATCGACGGTCAGGAAAAGGTCTTGGGAAAAGACGGAGGTATCATAATCCTTGGTGACGTCATCGTCGTCATGTGCGAGGCTCACGAGGTTTTCAGATGCAGAATCAAGGATGCGACTATGGGCGAGCTTCTCAGCGGAAACGGCGTTGAGATTGTCGGGTATGACGACTACACCGGCGAAAAGCGTTTTGTCACTGCGCACTATTCATACTACAGAAAATAATTTCTGCAGAAAATAAAATTCCCGTAAATTGAGAATTGGAGGCGAAATCATGAATTCAAGAAGGCTGTTACTCGTATATAACCCAAATTCCGGGACTAAGACCATTGCAAAAAAGCTTTCCGACATCGTGGATGTCTTCACAAAAGGTGGCTACTCGGTCACTGTCCATCCGACACAGAGGCGGCTTGACTGCCTTGAGACGGTCTCCGAAAACTGCAACAGCGGTTTTGACAGAATAGTCATCGCAGGCGGCGACGGAACGCTGAACGAAGCTGTCAACGGGTTTATTTCAGCTGGCTATCAGGGAGATTTCGGATACATTCCCTGCGGCTCGACAAATGATTTCTCGAAGTCGGTAGGAATCCCGACAAGGACTCTCGATGCTGCTAAAACCGCTATAAACGGCGTTCCTTTCGTTTGCGACGTAGGAAATCTGAACGGCAGATATTTCACTTATGTTGCGGCTTTCGGAACTCTTGCCGAGGTCTCCTACAGCACGCCTCAGAACGCAAAGAACCAGCTCGGCTTCAGCGCATATATCCTTGAGGGACTGGCTTCTCTTCCTGCTATGACTTCATATAAGCTGAGCTTTGAGTCGGAGGAGAGAAGCGGCAAAGGCGACTATATCTTAGGACTTATTCTCAATACGGTTCATGTCGGCGGGATGAAGATCCGTGGCGTCGACAACATCAGCCTCGACGACGGGATGTTCGAAGTCCTTCTCATCAGGAATCCGAAAAACACCAACGAGCTCAACCACATCATTTCATCAGTCATGAAGCTCGATTTCGACAACGAGTATATGGACGGCTTCAAGACGTCGAAAATCACCCTTCGTTGCCAGACGCCGATTGCCTGGACGGTGGACGGTGAGAAAGGCGGAGAGTTCAGGGAGACGATGATTGAGGTCAGAGGGAAGGCTTTGAAAGTGCTTGTTCAGGAAAAAAGTAAATAGACAGGATGAAAAAAATGCCGCCTCGATGATAGTTCGGGGCGGCATTCATTTTTCACTATAAATTTGTCATGTGCAAATAGCAATCAAGTTAAAATTGCAAGTACCATTTGTTCAAACACGCCACAAAATGGCTTAAATACGTCATTGCCGCAATGATAAATTAAATAAGATGAATCATGTGGCAAGTTACAAGCAAGTTAAATCTACGCCCAAATCGGAACATACTTCATATATCTAGGAGCAGTATTTGCATCAAACGGCTTGATAAGCTTCTCGTCGACTGATTCTCTAATAAGACGTGAAATTGTGCTTATATGCGTATCTCCTAATCCGAATCTTTCTCTAAGAGATGCATTTGTCATTTGTTCGTTTTGAATGTGTTTTATACATGCATGAAGATAACAAGCCCAGAGCTTATCCTCCCTAGAAATATTAGCAAATGGAATTTTCGAAAAAATAGTGACCTTTGTGTTTTCTTCAAACAATTCAATTTTAGGTGCCGGAAGCTGTGCTAGCTCACATACGGTTACGATTTTGTCCCAACCGGTACCAAGTTCTTCACACATCCTTAGATGACGCATCAAAGCTGCAAGCTTTTCATTTCTGGATCTTGGCGGATTATCTATGATTCGTCTTATATCCACTAGTGGCGTTCCTGGATTTGTCACTTCAACTCGATTGTCAAATATTTCAATAATCGGGCTCGTGCCTGTAATTGAAAAATCCTGATGCATAAACGCATTAGCTATAATTTCTCTTATTGCAAGCATCGGATATGCCGTTTTCTTTTCTCTGAGAGCTTTTTCGATTGTCTCACGAGTAGGGGTTGCGATCTCTATATAGTTTATCAATTCTTCAAATCCAATAGCATATCCTTTTTCATTGATAATTTCATTCTCAATATCAAGTCGATTATTGCCATGGTACCTGATAAGACGGATTGATTTTCTTGAGAGCCTAGGAAAGTTGGAGAGCTTACGGGCAAACAAAATAGCTCCCATATTTGTTATCGCAAATAACCCGTTGTCTTGTTTTGATAAAATGCCCTCTTCAATCATATAATAACATACACTATTCATATCTGTAGGCATCGGCATCTGAATCATTTCAAAGTATGCTGCGTAATCTACAAGATTAAGCGCATCATTCAAACTCAAGTCATGCTTTGCATATCGCTCTTCAAATTTTGAATCTCTAAGCTTATCCCATAACTGAGCTTGTACTGCCGGATAATCACTCATCCTCTTGGTATAGCTTCCAATTCTGATATAGTCAACTTTATCAAACGTGACCGGCTGATTTATCGCTGCATATATTATCATCACACAAACGTTAACATTATTTACTACAACAGTGTGAAATTCAAAATTCGCATTGCTCGAAAGCTTGAATCTTAGCCAGTTTTCAAGTTCTTCATTGCCCTTTTTAAGCGATTGCAGATCATGATTCGAGCCAACAATTTCATGTGTTTTATCGTCAATTCCCCATAACATGTAGGCACAGCTCTTTTCACAGAGGACTGCACTGTTAGCAAGTGCACTAATGTCTCTGCCAATCATATCCGGCATATAGTTGTCCTTTTTGAATTCTATCCATTGTGTTTCACTTGAATAAGAGCATAACTCTGCTACTAAAAGCGACAAGTTTTCCATATATCTATCTCCATACCTACTATATTTTCACGCCACCAGATACTGATAGAGCTCTTTTATGCTCATATCCTGCATCATTCGTTTGAGAGATTCGAGTTCCGATGAAATCATTTCGTCAAGAACTCTCATTCCTAATAGCTCTACCGGGGCTTTATCGTCGGTCAGAATAAGGTCGTTTGCTTCTACTTCGGTCATGCGGCTTGAGACACGGGTCATGAACGTTTTCACTGTTGAATCGAGGGAGTCAAGGTTTTCTTCAAGCTGCTCCTGGCAATCGTAGCTGTTGGAAGCGAAGAGAACGAGGTTCGAGCCGCTTGTCGCGACTGTGTAGACGCTGTCGAAAACCGACTTTATCGTTCCGCATAGGTAGTCGTTGATGCTGTCTTCATCGCTGGTTGAGTACATGTTCATATTTACTACCATGACTCCGCCGTCGTTAAGCTGTTCCGAAACCTCCTCGAAGAACTCGACGCTTGACATCTGGAAAGGAATAGTTATGTCCTGATAAGCGTCTACCATTATCACGTCATAGGTTTTGTCGGTCAGGTTTATATAGGCTCTTCCGTCCTGGGTGTAGGTTGTCACGCAGTCGGAAAGGTCGAAGTATTCATAGGCAAGGTCTATTATCTTCTGGTCAATCTCGACGCCGTCGATGTCGGTTATTCCGAAATAATCCTCGCACTGGGTGGCGAAGGTGCCGGTGCCGAGTCCTAAAATAAGGACAGAAGTATCTTCATCTTCGGCGGCTCCAGCCATCACGGGAGCTGCAAGCGCATAGTCATAGTACATTCCGGTGAGACCGGGTGTCTTCATCTTTACCGACTGAACGCCGAAGAGGACGTTTGTCGATAGATATATCGAACTGCTGTCCTCTTCAACTCTTAGGTAGTTATAGATTGATTCGCCCTCATAGAGGATGTCAGTCTCCCAGAAAGCGACGCCGATGTTGTTTGAAAGGATTCCCAAAGCGAGCGCAGCCGCAATTACGACACCTTTGCCGATGAACTTCTTCTTTTTGAGAATCCAGTAGACGATGCAGACGACGTAGAGAATGCTTGCGAAGAGAACGAACGTGAGAGCTGTTCCGATATTCGGAATGGTCACGAACGTCGGGAGGAATGTGCCGATTATCGAGCCGATGGTTCCGCAGGCTTCGATTCTTCCGGCAACGCTTCCGCTTTCCTCAAGGCTCGAGGTCGCATATTTGACGAGATTCGGAGTTACCATTCCTAAGACCAGAAGCGGGAAAACGAAGACCAGGATGCAGGAGACAAACGCTGCAACAATGAGGTAATTCGTCGTCACGAACATTGCAAGAACGAGTGCAACTCCGGCAATTATGAACTTTCCGACAAGCGGAATCAGCATTGTCCAGGTTGCAGCACCGAAAAGCCAGCCGAAAAGATGGTCTGGGTTGTTGTGCTTATCCGCCATCTTTCCGCCGAGGACGTTTCCTATCGCCATTGCTATCATTATAGTTCCGATGACAATCGTCCAGACTATCTGGCTCGATGAGAAGTATGGCGCCAGAAGTCTTGACGCACCGAGCTCTATCGCCATTACCGACAGTCCCGAAAAGAACGCCGTGGCGTAGAACAGCCATTTGTTTTTCATTTATGTCTCCTTTCTCGATTTTAGAGATTTACCTATAATTTTCTACTGCTGCTCTCTCGGCAGAAAGCATTTTTTCGTAACGCTTCATGTAGCTATTGAAGCCGTCAATGTCGCTCTCCGAGGGAGCTTCGGTAGTGGAAGTCATATTGTTGCCACAGAAGATGTTATTCTCAAGATAATCGGCGAGGGACTCACCGTCGGACTTGAGCGCCATATACTGCGCCAGGAGTGCCATTCCCCAGGCACCGCCTTCACCGGCTGTCTCCATGACGGAAACAGGAGTGTTCATAGCGGCGGCAAGAAGCTTCTGTCCGACACCTTTTGTCTTGAAGTAACCGCCGTGACCGGTGATCCGCTCGATTTCTACTCTTTCAGCCGCCAGAATATCAAGACCCATCTTGAGTGTAGCAAGAGCCGAGAATAGATTATTTCTAATAAGATTTGCGAGCGTGAAGCTGCCGTCGGGTGTTCTCACCAAAAGCGGTCTGCCCTCATCGAGCTTGGTGATGCTCTCGCCGGAGAAGTAGTTGCAGGAGCAGACGCCGCCGCAATCCGGGTCACCGGTCATTGCATGGGTCAAAAGCAGATCATAGAGGTCGGGTTTTCTTATCGGGTGACCGGAGAGAGTGGCGAACTCCATGAAAATCTTCATCCAGGCGTCGAGGTCGGAGGAGCAGTTGTTGCAGTGAACCATAGCAACCGGCTTGCCGTCGGGAGTGGTGACCATATCTATCTCGGGGTAATACTTCGAAAGAGGCTTGTCGAGGACAACCATTGCAAATACCGACGTTCCGGCTGAAACGTTGCCGGTTCTGACTCTGACGCTATTTGTTGCAGCCATTCCGGTTCCTGCGTCGCCCTCGGGAGGGCAAAGAGGAATTCCGGGCTTGAGGTTTCCGGTCGGGTCTAAGAACTTAGCGCCAGCTTCAGTCAGAGTGCCTGCATTCTCGCCTGCTGGGAGAATTTCAGGGAAGATTTCCGACAGTGTCCATGAAAAGCCATATGGCTTTACAAGCTCGTCAAACTTCGAGACCATGGTTTCATTAAACTTTCCAGTGCTTGAATCTATCGGGAACATTCCGGAAGCCTCGCCGACGCCTAAAACTCTCTTGCCTGTCAGCATATAGTGGATGTAGCCTGCGAGGGTCAGTACATAGGAAATGTCCTTGACATGCTCCTCGCCGTTCAGGATTGCCTGATATAGATGTGCAATCGACCAGCGCTCAGGGATGTTGAACTGGAAAAGCTCTGACAGCTCTGATGCCGCCTTTGCAGTGATGGTGTTTCGCCAGGTTCTGAACGGAACAAGGAGATTGCCATCCTTATCGAAAGCCATGTAACCGTGCATCATTGCGCTGAAGCCCATTGCGCCGAATGTGGTGATGGTTTCGCCGTACTTCTCAGCAAAGTCTTTCGCTAAAGATGCATAGCAGTCCTGCAGCCCAGTGTGAATGTCTTCAAGAGAATAAGTCCAGATGCCGTTCTCGAGGCGGTTTTCCCAATCGTGAGCGCCGCTCGCAAGAACCTCGCCATGCTTGCCGGTGAGTATTGCCTTGATTCTTGTGGAGCCGAATTCTATTCCAAGATAGGTTTCAGACTGATTGACAGTAGCCATAGTATATAATCCTCCAAAGTAAAATGTTACCTTTAATTATACCCGTAAAAGTGCTTCTTGTCAATCACGATGAGAAAACTTTCGCAATTTTGTTTTCGTCATCGCTTTCGTCAATTTGCACAAATCAGGGCGAAAATTGTAACAAAATTGTAATTGTAATTTCTCTCCAAGTGTGATACAATAATGTGGATACAGAATGAAGCTGAAAGACGGTCTGTTTTTTTGCCGGAAATCCGCTTCAGACTCTTAAATTTTGATATTTGCTCTCAGGAGATAAACATATATGGATCAGGAAAAATTAGTTATAAGCGGCGGAAAGCCCTTGAAGGGCGACGTCTATATCAGCGGCGCAAAAAATGCAGCCGTAGCCATTGTTGCTGCCACAATTCTTTGTGACGAGCCGGTAACCCTTGAGAATGTCCCCGAAATCGGCGACATCGGCATCTGCGTCAAAATTCTCTATGAGATGGGCGCAAGTATAAAAATCATCGACAAAAACACAATAAGAATAGACACAAGAGGGATCTCTGACCCGGTTGTTCCCTACGAGCTCGCTCGTTCCATCAGAGCTTCGAGCTACTTCATGGGAACGCTTCTTGGCAGATTCAAGAAAGCCGATGTTCCACTTCCCGGAGGCTGCGACCTCGGAGACAGACCTATTGACCAGCACATCAAGGCTTTCAACGCTTTGGGAGCTGAATACTCGCTCGAAGGCGGAATCGTCCGGCTCAGAGCTAAAGAGCTCATCGGAAGCCAGATTTTCTTTGACAAGCACACTGTCGGCGGAACTATCAACGCCATCTGCGCTGCTGTTAAGGCAAAGGGCTTGACAGTTATCGAGAACGCAAACAAGGAGCCGCACATCGTTGACCTTGCTAACTTCTTAAACTCCATGGGAGCTGACATCATGGGTGCCGGCACCGACGTTATAAAGATTCGTGGCGTCGACTATCTCAAGGGAATCACCTACTCGGTTATCCCCGACCAGATTGAAGCCGGAACATATATGGTTGCAGCTGCAGCCACAAAGGGCGATGTTTGGGTCAAGAACGTAATCCCGAAGCATCTTGAATCCATCACAGCTAAGCTCAGAAAAGTAGGCGCCACTGTCGAAGAATACGATGAGTGCGTACATGTCTATGTCGACGGTCCGCTTCTCAAGACCACTCTCAAGACCCTTCCCCACCCCGGCTTCCCTACCGATATGCAGCCACAGTTTTCGACTTTACTCACGATTGCCGAAGGGACAAGCGTTGTAACGGATGACATATTCGACAACAGATTCAGGTATGCTAACGAGCTGAGACGCATGGGAGCAGACATCACCGTAGAGGGCACAACTGCCGTCATCCAGGGCGTTCCCAAGCTCAATGGCGCCGCCGTAAGAGCCACTGACCTGAGAGCCGGTATTGCACTTGTTATTGCAGGTCTTATGGCGAACGGAACCACGGTTGTTGAAAACATCTACCACATCGAAAGAGGATACGAGAACATCGAGGACAAGCTCATGGGACTCGGTGCAGACATCGTCAGAGTCAGAGAGTATGAAGCCGTCAAGAGAACCGGCTGATCATCTTCCATAATAAAATTATCCTGCGTATCTCCTTTTGCGGGATTTACGCAGGGTTTTCTTTGCCCTATTTCACAAAAAAGGACGTGTCACATTGTCAAGAATATATCCGCTGTTTTCGTCGAGCTCGGGAAATTCCTGCTTTATTGGAAATCCTGATGAAGGAATTCTCATAGATGCGGGACTTAACTGCCGGAGGCTTTCGCAGGCTCTTCTGCAGAACGGAATCCAGATTGAAGCGATAAAGGCAGTTTTCATAACTCATGACCACACCGACCACATTGCTGCTCTCAAGGTCTTCAACAAACACCATGACATCCCGGTTTACGCCTCGGCAAAGACTATGCGCTGGCTGATTGATGGCGGCTACCTGAGCCGTGGCTGCCATCAGCAGGAGGTAGGCGAGGAAGTTGTTATCGGGGACTTCTCCATCACCTCCTTCAAAACGCCTCACGACGCCATCGAAAGCGTCGGCTATCGGATCGGTATGCCGGACGGAAAAACCTGTGTCTACTGCACCGACCTCGGACACGTCACAAAGGAAGTAGACGAGAATTTAAGGCTTGCTGATCTCGTTTTCTTAGAATCGAACTATGATGAGAATATGCTGAGAAACGGTCCCTATCCATTTCATCTGAAGCAGCGAATTGCCTCTCCTGACGGACACCTTTCAAACAGCGCAAGTGCAAGAGAGATCCACAGCCTCATTGAAAATGGCTTGACAAAAGTGATTTTAGGGCACCTGAGTCGGGAAAACAACACTCCTCACATCGCCGAGAATTCGCTTGTCCGTGAGCTCGGTGACGAGTTCGAGAGAAACAGAGACTATCTTCTCTACATAGCCCCCGTCGAAACCACCGGAATGGCGGTGACCTTCTGATGAATATCTCGGTTATCGCCGTTGGAAAGCTGAAAGAAAGCTACTGGCGGGAAGCCATCCAGGAATACTCGAAGAGAATTTCGAGATTTGCTCATTTTGAGATAATTGAACTCCCCGAGTCGAGGCTCAGCGACAATCCGTCTGATGCCGAGATAGCCCTGGCACTCCAATCGGAAGCAAAGCTCATGCAGCCTTATCTTGACAGGAAAGGCTCTTATAATATTGCAATGTGCGTTGAGGGAAAGCTTATTTCGAGCGAAGAGCTTGCCAAAGAAATCGACTCCACAGGAGTCAATGGCTTCTCAAACATCAATTTCTTCATCGGAAGCTCATTCGGGCTTTCCGACACAGTCAAAAAATCCTGCAAACTGAGAATTTCTATGTCAAGGATGACACTTCCACATCAGCTTGCAAGAGTGGTGCTGACGGAGCAGATTTACAGAGCGTTGACGATTAATAATGGGGTGAAGTATCACAAATAAGCGCCTGCGGAGATGCGCTCGCCTTTGGCTCGCACACCCCTCCACCACCGGCTTACGCCGGCGGTCTCAGGTAGGCAAGCCTACCTGTCCTCCCCTTGACAGGGGAGGCTTTTTTTCACTTCTATGAAACCTTTGAGAGAATAAAAAAATGGCTCCCCTAAGCTTAGGGGAGCTGTCAGCGAAGCTGACTGAGAGGTGTGCGAGCCCGCAGGGCGAACACCTGCTGACTGAGGGGTCACCCCTCCATCTCGCAGCTTCTGATAATATATCCTCTGACGTCAGTGGGCTTTATGTTCAGTGCAAAGCCGAGTTCGCCATAGAGCATATCCTCGGCAATCTTCATGTACCTCAAGTCCACTGCCGGAACATTCTTCTTCTCGGCGACAAGCGTCTTCTGCTTCTCGAAGACATGCTTTATAATGCTGATGAGCTTTTCGCATTCATGGGTCTTGACAAGGCTCTTGTAAAACTCCATGGCAAGCTTTGAGTCCCTCGGGACATCCAGTGTAGGGCTTATCTCGGTTATTCTTGAAATCAGTGCCTCGGCGTTTTCCTTCGTTATGACCTTACGCATAAGAATCGTTGAGTCTGTCGGTGTGTAGATTTTGCCCTTTCTGTAAAACGGCACGAGAGTATAATACTCCTTCTGCTTGTCCAGCCCCGATATTGAGGGCTTGCCGATGTCCTCCACCTTGCAAACGCCTTCGTTGCCATAGACAACGTAATCATTCACGCAAAACATCATTACTACCTCTTTACTGTCTCAAATTCAATTACTATGAGTTAATTATAACACATTTCTCACCAAAATTCCAGAGGCAATTTGCACAAAACTCAAAATTTTATCACGGTTTTTGGGAATTTACAGACAGTATTATTCTTATGTCTTGCTTTTAAAACAGAGTCATGCTATAATAATTACAGAATGCGAGGTGTCAAGCATGTCAATGTGGGATGATGAATATGTCCGGCTTCTCAAGAAAATAAGAGCTGATGGAATCGAGGTTGAAAACCGCACCGGTGTCAACTCAATAAAGATTCCAGCATGGCACTTTTCTCTCAATATCGGCGAGGAATTCCCGATACTGGCCACCAAGCAGCTCTTTATCCGCCAGGCGGTTCTCGAGATGCTCTGGATTTACCAGGCACAGTCGAACGACGTCAGGTGGCTACAAGAAAGAAACGTCAACATCTGGAACGAATGGGAGATTGACGATGATGGCTTCTGGACTGCCACCCAAATGGTTCCCGATGGAAACGGGGGTCTTACTAAAAAAGAGGTAAAAAAAGAATTCGGCAGGAAGTGGGCGCATACTATCGGCACAGCCTATGGCTGGATTGTCCATAAATTCGGACTTATTGATGAGCTAATAAATAAACTTAAAACGAATCAGACTGACCGCAGAATGGTGATGTCTCTTTGGCAGAACGACTATCTTGAGACTGCGGTTCTGCCCTCCTGCGTATGGAGCAGCGAGTGGGACGTGACCGACGGCAGGCTTAACGCCTGGGTTCACCAGAGAAGCTGCGACGTTCCTCTGGGGCTTCCATTCAACGTCACCCAATATTCGGTGCTTCTCTGTATGCTTGCACAAGTTACAGGGCTTAAACCCGGAACTATCGACTGGTCGATTAAGGATGCGCACATCTATGTCAACCAGATTTCAGGCGTTGATGAGCAGATAAGGCGTTACGACGAGAACGGCGGCGGGTATCCGGCACCAAAGCTCTGGCTGAATCCCGAGGTCGATGACTTCTACAAGTTCGACAATTCGGCGGAATGCAAGGACGTTAAGCTAGTTGGTTACCAGCATATGGGAAGGATTTCGTTCCCGATTGCGCAGTGAGGAGACTATATATGATCAAGATTGTTGCGGCGATTGGCAGAAACCGTGAGCTTGGGCAAAACAATTCGCTTATATGGCACCTTCCGACTGACATGAAGCTGTTTCGTGCTGAAACCCTTGGACAGACGGTTATAATGGGCAGGCTGACGTATCTTTCGATAGGAGGACCTCTTCCGAAGAGAAGAAACATTGTGGTCTCCAGAGATAAGTCTCTTGATATAGATGGCGTTGAAATTGCAGGCTCGCTTGAGGAAGCGCTTAAGCTCTGCGGGCACGACTGCTGCGTCATCGGCGGAGCACAGATTTACTCGCAGGCTTTAGAGCTTGCAGATGAACTCGTTCTGACGGAAATTGATGCAGAATGCCCCGAAGCGGATGCATATTTCCCTGAATTCGACAAATCCAAGTATCAGGCTGAGGTGTCGGCTGAGGGAGAAGATGACGGAATCCGGTTCAGGCAGGTAAGGTATAGGTGTAAGTAATGACAAGAGAAAAATAAATTTTGATATTGTCAAAAAAGCTCTTGATATTGCGGGCAAAATATGCTACAATATACATAGAAGCAGAGATGCTTCTCGTGTGGCGGCACGAAAAAGCTGTACTGTATGTGGGACAGGGTGAAACCCACAGCCAAGCAATCACCGATTGCTTAACCTTGCATCCGGTTACAGATGCAGTCCGCGCCGGGGACTTAATGATTTCGGCGACTGATTAGATGTTCGGAAGGACATTGAGGCTGACAGCCAGCATAAAACCGCTGATTTGCTTACAACTGCCGGATGACGTGATGTTATCCGGCTTTTTCTTTTACTACAACCAGATTGGACGCAAAACGATGACTATAAGTCATGACAGAAAAGCAATAGTACAGCTGATTAAAGACTCAGCGATAACCTACAAGAAACATCTCGTTGGAAGAAAGTTCATGTATGTATTTGACGGGAGATATATTGAAGTTATCTACAAAACCGCTAATTTCAGGCATCTGACCGGAGTATACACTAATTTGTCAGCCAAGGCTTTTTACAGCAATGCCGTTAAAGGAAAACTGACTGAAAATGACATTGGCTTTGATTCTCACCACATTTTTGACTTGTGCGTGAGGAAACTGAAACACATTGATGATGTTGCAAAAATGGCTACCTCTGAATGCATAATGCTGGAAGAGATAGAAACGGACACAATGTCATATAAATTCGGGACAACCGACCTCAAATTCACACTTTGTTTAAACAGGGATAAAAATGTAAACGGTGAAGAATTAAGCGACGGCTATGTTGTACAGTCTCTCAGGGACGGCGACTGCTTTTCAAGAAGCAAATCCATATACGCTGTGACTCACATATTTGCAAAAGGCAATGATGATAAAAAGTATTCCGAGCTTCTATACTCAGATAATTCCACGCCTGTTGAATCGTTGTCAGATGAAATTCTGTCATTGCTTGATGACAAGCTAAAAGAAAGTAAACCAAAAGTTTTGGTTTGATATAATACCCCTCCCGGAATCCCAGGAGGGGTTTACTATGCTCAATTTGTCAGTCCTTTGCGGCGGTGAGGTCCATCTTTTTGATTCTGACGCTGTTGACCAGGACGGCGGCGGTAGAGACTATGAGGCAGACAGCACAGATGAACGCATCTACCGTGGAGTTCTGGATGAAAAGCGGCGAGAACGCCATTATCGGGACGGTTACGGCGTTGAATATCATTCCGAAGAGGAAGTTTGATGAGATTGTCTTTTTCGTTTCAGATGAGATTCTGACGGCGGCTGAAGCGTCTCTCAGGTCGTTCTTGAGAAGAATTATTTCGCTTGCCTCGAGTGCGACGTCGGAAGCATCCTTCATGGAAATTGCGACATCCGCTGCTGCGAGAGCAAGGGCGTCATTCGAGCTGTCGCCTATCATTGCGACGGTTCTTCCGCCATAGCGAAGCTTGCGTATCATGTCGGCTTTCTGAGAAGGCGTCACGTTTTCTGCGCGGTCGTATACTTCGACCTCTTCCGCCACCGACGTTCCGGTTCCCTCGCTGTCGCCGGTGACCATTATCGTCCTTATGCCAAGCCTGGCAAGACGTTCAATTCCTGCCTTACTCGTCGGCTTGAGCTTGTCCTGGAATGCAACGACTCCTATCGGAGAGCCGTTTTTGGTGACGGCGGCTATCGTTTTGCCCTGCTCAGTAAGAGGCTGGCAGATTGCGGCATAGCCCTCAAATTCGCCTGTGAATATAGCATCAGCTCTGCCGACAGAAACGCTGTCCTCTTCTATAACTCCCTTCACTCCGAAGCCCTCAACCGATTCGAAAACATCACAGTCCATCGGCTCGATGTCGTTCTTCTTGGCATAATCCAAAACCGCTGAGGCTATCGGGTGAGTCGAATGGGATTCAAGCGAAGCTGCTATTATGACAACCGTGGCGGCATCCGTTCCGAACGGAATCACGTCGGTCACGAACGGCTTCCCGACGGTTATGACGCCGGTCTTGTCCATCACGATGGTATTGACCGACTCGATTTTTTCAAGTGCTGACGGGCTTTTGTAGACAATGCCCTCCCTCTCGCCTCTTGAGACCGCTGAGTTAACCGCAAACGGGACCGCAAACAGTGATGCGCACGGGCAGGAGGTGAGAAGCATTCTTTCAACTGCTTCGAGCGAGCGCCCGAAATCCTTTGAAGCCATCAGCCAGATGAAGAACGTGAGAATTGCAACGCCTACTGAGCAGAGAGAATAAACTCTCTCATTTCTCTGAAGGTGGGTGTAGACCTTTGAATCGGTGCTTTTGACCGCTTCCGCATTTCTGGCAGCTGAAATCATCCTGCCGAGGCTCGTATCGCTGCCGAGAGCTTCAGCTCTGATTGTTATAAATCCGCTCCGGCAGACGGTTCCAGCAAAAACCTTGTCGTCAGAGGTCTTTTCAACCGGTATCGCTTCACCGGTCAGAAGGCTTTCGTCGACGCCTGCTCTTCCGGAAACCACGGTACCGTCGCACGGAAAGCTCTCGCCAGGCTGCACCAGAATCATATCACCGACTGAGATTTCAGAAATCGAAACAGTCTGCTCAACGTGGTTTCTCACAACCGTTACATTTTCAGGAAACAGCTCGCCAAGCTTGTCGGCAGTTGAGCCTTTCTCCTTGTTCATCCTTTCTTCGAGATACTCCCCTATCATCATGAAAAGAATTATAACGGCACACGCCTCGAAATGAATTCTGTCGGCATACTCTTCATAGCTTATAACTATCATGATTAGCGAATAGAACGATGTGGCGGTTGCAAGCGTCGTTGCTACCGTTGCGAGGCTTTCTATATTCGGATTGAATTTCACAAGCCTTGCGAAGCCACGGATGTAAATCTCCCTTCCAAGAAAGAGAATCGGAACGAAAAGAGCAAGCCGCACAAGAGACATGACGGACACATTTCCCTCAAGAAACGGCGCAGGAAGACCAAAGGCTCTTGCTCCCGCAAGGTAGAGAAGTATCAGTGTAAGCAAAGCGACGGCGGCAATTCTGCCAGGCGTGACCGAGCCTTTCGCTTTGCCGGGTTTTTGATTGGAATCTGAAACGACCTTTTTCGTTTCCATAATATCACCCCTTATTTCCATAGATTATACCACCTTTTCCGACATAAATCAACTTATTATGCTTAAAAAACAAAGCCCCATTCCTGAAAAAGTGAGAAATGAGGCTGATTTTTTATGGTAGCTTGTTAATCCAGCTGAGAATAGATTTCTGCTATTATTTCCTCGAGCTCGTCTATTCTTGCTTCGCATTCTGCAACATAGGCTTCGTATTCGAGCAATCTTTCCTCTGCGGATTCGTTTTCTTCAAGAAGGCTTTCCGCAACGCCAGCGATACTCGTAAATTCGCAGTCATCGTTTTTGGAGTAGGCTGCGAGTGTGGTAAGAAGCTTTGAAATGAAGCTGTCGGTCAGTGTTCCGGCACGGACAGAGTCGAGCTCTATCGCCACAACCATCGAAGCCAGATTTGAGTAGGACGAGCTGAAGCGGGTCAGCGACGTGCTGTCGACGGTGAGGAAGGAGTAGTCAAAGGTGATATAGCCGTCATCCGTTATTCCGGATGTGGGAGTGGAGTTATAGATGGTATAGCCCGAGAAGCCGTCGGAAATCACGAGCTCAACATTCGAGCTGGAGCTATAGTCGCTTCGGAGAAGGAAAATGTCTGCGCAATCGATTCCGTTTTCTGACATATACGAGAGAAGCGACTTCACCGTTTCGTTAGCTTCAACCGTGAAAACTGATGCTGTCAGCATGATTTCATGCCCTGCATCGCTGGCAACGAGCGCTAAGCCTTCAAGAACGGTCAGATCGTCGATGCAGTCTAAAACTATAAGCGGCTCGAAGCCGTATTCAGCAGCCTGCGCCTCGGCAGTAGCTATATCCTCCTCAGATGATACGACATAGCCGACTACAAATCTTGCGGTGTCGCTTTTGTCGGAAAGGGCATCTGTGGCGGAGGTGATGCTTCTTTTGAGCTCGGTAACCTCATCCTCATATTGCTTTGCTTCAGCGACTGCCGCCTCGAGTCGGCTTTTCTGCTCAGAGGTTCTCGATTTGTAGTTATATGCCATCACGAAGAATACGACTAGAACTATTACTGACAGCAGAGCAAATATTAAATTTCTTCTGAAATGGTTGGTATTAGTTCCCATATTCCACATTCTTTCTCTTGATTATTCGCCTCAGTATCCGCTTGAGCTTGTTTTTTACCCTGAACCAGAGCTTTCTTATGGGATAGATGAAATTCCAGAACCGAACATAGAGCTTATATGAGCGGTCATTGACCGAAATCTCGTGTGAATTCTTCTTTCCGCTCCGCCAGAATGACTTTGCGACGCCCTTTATGTCGGAAAGAGGCACCCTTTCGAGTGAATAGGTGTTGTCGCCCCGGATGAGGGCAACATCGCCATCGAAGGAGATGATCCGGTGGAGCACCTGGGTTCCGTCGTCACGGACATATAAGACCACATCGTTTACCTCTGGTCTTCCGTCAAGCCTTTCTATCATCACATGAGAAGTATAGCTATAAAGAAGAGGGTTCATGCTGACGCCCTTTATCGGGATGACGATGAAGCCGTTATTTTCAAGCTCACTGAGCCTTGTTGTGTTTTCCATAATCAGCGATCAGTCTACTAAGAAGCCGGCGTCCTGCATCTCTTTTACCATCGACTGGACGTCATTAGAAATCTTCAAACGGTCTTCCTCGGTCTCGGCGCCGTTAATCTTCATAAGTTCACCGGTGATTTCATCGGGAGTTTTGCCAGCAGCCAAGCCCTCCCAGATGGTCTTTGCGGTTCCGTTCAGCTTGACCATTCCGTGAA
Source organism: Oscillospiraceae bacterium (assembly GCA_021200565.1). Classification (GTDB taxonomy): domain Bacteria; phylum Bacillota; class Clostridia; order Oscillospirales; family Ruminococcaceae; genus Faeciplasma. The sequence continues at coordinate 937 of JAJQGJ010000011.1, read as the reverse complement.
AGCTCTTACTTGCTTCGCCGGTAGCGACTACAACATACTTTCCGGCAACCTTTCTTATTATAAAGCCATCCTTGATTTTCATTTTGGCATCCTCCATAATCTGTTTATTTCTTCTATTGTGGTTTCTTTTTCTGAGCGGTGATACTTCTCACCGGTGAGCGCTTCAAAGCTTGTCCTGACAGCTTCCTCTGAAATGTCGCATTCAAGAAGATACATAGGAAGCCTTGAGATAATCTCGCCAAAAAGCTCGAGCATCAGTCCAGTTGCTTCCTCATAGTACGGATGAAACATCTGGCGGAGCATGAGTGCGATTGCCTCATCAGGGTCGACAGGACGGATTCTGTTTTCTCCACCCTCCTCTTCGAGCCTTCTTATGAAGCAGATTCCCGCCATTTCAGCGCTATGCTTTCGGTTCCAGCTTTCCTTGCCACACCAGGGAGTGTCATAGGCTGTTATAGAGCCGTCCGGCTTGATGTGGAAGATGGGCTTATCGCCGTTTACGATTCCAACATCATCGCCTAAGTATCTTTTCCAGAGGCTGATATGAGTTGACTTTCCTGTTCCGCTTGCGGCAGTGAAGAGATAGCCCCTGCCTTTGTAGGAAATGCATGCGCCGTGGATTATGACACGGTCATAATAAGGGAGCTTTGAAGACAGAACCGAATAGAGCGCATCACGCTCTAAATACTCGTCACGCATTTCGGGGTTATATTCCCTGAGCTCTGCAAGCTTTGAGTCTTCGGCATAAATTGAGAAATCGGGAGTTTTGGTTTCCGAAAGATAATTCCGGCAGAACCATCTCATATACTCATACCGGGTTTTAATTTCGATTGTGAGCCCTGAAAACTCAACGTTGAATGTGTCCATCTTCCCGGTTCACTCCCTCGTATAATGTATTTACAGGTAATTTAAAGAGAACCCGTATGAAACCTCTTGG
>JAJQGJ010000004.1 GCA_021200565.1 Oscillospiraceae bacterium | reverse complement strand
CCTTCTTATTTTTCTTCTATTTTGCTATTGACTTTTTATAGCTGGTCTTTCTGTCAAAGATTCTTGCCATCAATTTCCAGTTTTATTCAGACTCAATAGTTGTAAGAAACGCTGTCCGGCTTGTGCCTTGAAGAATTCTTCTCATATGTATAGCCTGAAATATCCTCGCCGTCACGGACCTTTCTTGCAACGACAACCCAGCGTGAATCGTCAAAGTCATAGGCGCAGGTGGAAAGAGTCAGAAACTCGTCGCCATACTCACACTCGATGTTGCTGGTGTAGTAGGTTCTGAGCATGATATTCTCATAGAAATAGTTGTAGTCTTCCTCTGTATCAAAGTTACGGCACTTGTAGTATTCAAAGAGCGGTTCGCTGTCCTGCCATTCGTAGATGCCGATAAGGAAGCAGGCAACTATGACATACTCGTTTTCTTCCCAGAGGGTATCGAAGTTGATGACATAGTTCTTCTGAACGGTGCTGACACCGTCCTTATAGTCGAGTATATGTCTGAAGAAGGTGCCGTTCGCCATGCTGTGCCCATAGAGTGTGATGTTGTCTGCATGGCTTGTAGCGGTTATCGGAACCTTATAGTCGGCATAAATGCAGCCAGCAGAGGAGTGGGTTCTTTCAAATGAAAGCTCCAAGTATTCCGAATTGTCGTCAGCCTGAACGACAGGATAATCAATATATGGATCACCGTTCGAATCGGTAAGTGAGGGTATGCATATCCAACCCACAAAGTCGTTATTCTGCTCGTAATACTCTATGTACTTTTCGAGCATCTCAGGCTCTGGCTCAGGCTCTTCGGTGGTCGCTTCCGTGGTGGTGGTCGGAGCTGTTGTAGCCTCTGTTGCCACTGTCGTGCCTGAGGTAACCTCAGGCTCTTCGTCAATCTGCTTCGAGCATCCGGCAAAGATGGTTAATGCCATTACTGCGGCGATAAAAAGCGCCGCCTTGTTGATTGGTTTCGCCTTGTTCATTCAATTATACTCCTTGTTGACTATGTTTTATTCGTCCTTGTCCTTATGGCTTGAAGATTATTCATCTTCGTCTTCTTTGTAATACTGATAGTCCGGTCCGCCGTCATCCGGAACGCTCATATTGTAGGCAATATAGTAAGCAGCCGGCTTTCTGGCATTCGGGTTGGATTTATATGTGTAGACACTCGGGTCTTCGCCGTCACGAAGCTTTCTCGCAACAATGACGCACCGAAGGTCTGTAATTTCATAAGAGCAGGTGGAGAGGGTGATATACTCGTCATCCATAGTGCACTCAATGTCTGTGGTGTAGTAGTTGCGGTAAAGAACATTCTGATACCAATAGTCGAAATCTTCTATAGTGTCAAAATCATATATCGTGTGGTAAGCAAACAGCGGATTATCATCCTGATAGTCGTAGATTCCAATTATAAAGCAGGCAACTATGATATACTGGTTCTCCTCATAGAGAGTAGAGTAGGTGATAACTCTGTTGTTGGAAACGGTAGAAACACTGTTCTTGTAGTCGAGCAGGTGCCTGAAATATGTTCCGCTCGCCATGCTGTGACCATAGATAATTGTGTTCTGGGGATGGCTGTCCGCAGTTATTTTCACATTATAGTCCGCAAAAAGCGCACCATAAGTCGTCTCAGTCCCGAAAACATCATGAGTGAGGTAGTAGTCGTTGTCGGTAGTCTGCATGACAGGGTAGTCGATATATGCGTTTCCGTCGTCATCAGTAAGAGTGTCGATGGAAAGCCAGCCAATAACATCAGAATTGATGTCATAAATAGCCTCAAAGCTTGAAAGCATTCCGGCTGGATACTTTGAAACCACCGTTTCAACATCAGTCTCCGTCTCTTCAGCTACAACTTCATCGCTGACAGTTGTGTCAGAGGAAGCTGTCTCAGTTTCCATGTCATCAGCCTCTTCCGAGGTGTCCGACGAGTGGTAGAGGTTCGAAAGATACTGCTGATCCTCATACATGTCGACTGTGCCGAACTTATACTCATACACAGTATAGCCGCAATAGATAAGCGCACAGATAGAGCCTATATACACGACTTTTCTTATTATTTCTTTAATGCTGTCGCCTTTCCAAGGAAGAAGCTCTTTTATTCTGCCTTTGAAAGAACGGTCTCGCTCCAGTTCCTGAGAAGGGCGAACCTCGTTAAGCATTGACATTATGATTCGATTCTCCTTTTAAGAGACATGCCAAGGTGGCTATTTTACAATTTCCAGTGCCGTTTCGAGTGAATAAAGAACTGCCATAAGGCGGTTGCGAAGCCTTACATCGATGCCGGCTTCCGGCTCGCTAAGTTCGAGATTGTTTGTAATCTCTTTATCTTTTGTAACGACAGAAACGTAGATGGTTCCAACCGGTTGTTTTTCTGTGCCGCCAGTGGGTCCTGCAATTCCTGTAATTCCGACTCCGATATCAGCTCCCGATTTCTCAAGAGCGCCTTTCGCCATTGCAAGCGAAACCTCCTTCGAAACAACGCCATATCTGTCTATGAAATCCCGTGGAATCCCCAAAAGCTCCGACTTGATTCTCTCCGAATAGGTGACTAATCCGCATTCAAACATTTCGGAAGCTCCCGAAACAGAGGTGATAGCGCTCGCCAGCATTCCGCCGGTGCAGCTCTCAGCAGCGGCGATGTGAAGCTTGTTCACAATATAGTATTGTACTACATTTTGTGCCGCTTTGTCAATATATGTCGGGATTTCGCCTGTATCAAGCATGGAAATTCGCCTTAATTCGTCCGAAATCACACCATCACCGCCTTAGAAATCATATTCGACATAAGGCTTGTAGCTTTCAATCGTGACACCGTCAACTGCCTCTTGAATGAGCGGCTCGAAGTCAAAAGCATTCTGCGCCGCTTCAACCTCCTTAAGAGCAGGCTTGGTCTTAGGATGCTTCGGCGTGAATACAGTGCAGCAGTCCTCATATGGTTCAATAGAAATGTCAAAGGTTCCGGCTTTGTAGGCTCTGTCGATGATCTCCTGCTTGTCAAGTCCGATGCATGGGCGGAAGACCGGCATTCTGCAAACAGCGTCAGTTGTGACCATGGCGGCAGTCGTCTGCGAAGCAACCTGTCCGATGCTTTCGCCGGTGATGAGCACCTGGTATTCATACTTTTCAGCAACCCTCTGAGAAATCTCCATCATGAGTCTTCGCATTATGATTGTGAAAAGCTCTTCGGGGCAGTTGTCCCTGATTGCCTCCTGAATTTTCGTGAATGGAACAACAAACACCGACATATTCCCGCAGTATTCGGTCATCCTGCAGGCAAGCTTCTTGACCTTTATGAGCGCACGCTCGGATGTATACGGCGGTGACTGGAAGTGGATTCCTCCAACAACAACGCCTCTTTTTGCTATCATAAGCCCGGCAACAGGGGAGTCGATTCCGCCAGAGAGAAGAAGCAAAGCTCTTCCCGAGGTTCCAACCGGCAGCCCGCCCGCAGCGTCGATGTCCGGAAGGTGAACATAAGCTGAGCGATCCCTTATCTCGCAGATAACCGTTATCTCCGGATTCTTTACGTCCACCTTCAGGTGAGGGAATTTCTCAAGGATCATACCGCCAAGCTCCGCCATAATCTGCATCGAATTCATCGGAAAGCTCTTGTCAGAACGCTTTGCCATGACTTTAAAAGTCTTTGCATTCATAAGCTCATACGAGAGATTCTCTTCCACAGCCTCGAAGATAGCATCAAGGTTCTTTTCAGCCGGAATTGCAACGCATATCTTTGAGAAGCCGTAAACTTTACGAACCCGCTCGAAAGCCTCATCAAAGTCGATGTCGTCGCTCTTCGGTTCTATGAAAAGCGTCGACTGAATCTGACGGCAGTCGAATTCTCCAAGAGGCGCAAGCCTCCTTTTAACATTTCTCATGAGCGTCTGTTCGAATGTCTGGCGGTTAAGACCTTTCAGAACTATTTCGCCGTATTTGCACAGTATAATTTTCTGCATAAATTTACTTCCTTATTTTCGCAAGATTTTTCATGCCGTCACTCATGGCTTCTTTGAGTGCGTCTATGTCAGACCGATTCGTTTCAAAAGAAAAGCTGAGTCTTATAATGCTGTCGAGGTATTCCTGAGCCACCCTGAATTCTGTCGGCACATCGCTCGTTTTCCCTTTTGAGCAGGCAGAACCGCTCGACACAAAGATATTTCTTTCTTCCAGGAAGTGAAGCATCGTCTCGCTTCTGACATTCGGAACAGCCAAACTCAGAATATATGGGCTTGCTGATTCTTTTGAAAGAATCACAGCCCCAGTCTCAGGAAGCTTTTCCCGGGCATAAGCATTGATTTCAGAAGTGTGAGCTGATCTTTCGGAAAGATCGGTATTCAGAATCTCTACCGCTTTGCCGAAGGCGTAAATCATCGGCACCGGCTCAGTTCCCGAACGAACACCTTTCTGCTGCCCGCCGCCCACCATAAGAGGACTGAGCCTGACACCTTTTCTTATGAACATAGCTCCGATTCCCTTCGGAGCATGAATCTTGTGCCCACTCAGAGTGATAATGTCGGCAAAAAGCTTCTTCTCAGAGACCGGAATCTTTTCGAATCCCTGAACGCAGTCGCAGTGAGTGAAGCAATCGGGATAACGCTTCTTTATCTTCTGGAAAGCTTCGCCGATGGGAAGAATATAGCCGTTTTCGTTGTTGACAAGCATAGCACTTATCAGACAGGTATTTTCGTCGACTGTTCCCACAAGAGCCTCAGCCGTAATCTCTCCGTTCTCATCCGGGCTGACCCGGACAACCTCAAAGCCGGCGCTTTCCAGCCTGTCAAAAGCCTTTTCGACTGACGGATGCTCAACGGTAGTGGTCACAACCCGCTTCTTTCTCTTGCCGTATGTTTCGGTAATTCCAAAGATAGCAGTGTTGTTGCCCTCAGTCGCTCCCGATGTGAAAATAATTTCGCCCTGCTCCTGTGAAACCCCAAGAGCCGACATAATCTGCTTTTTCGAATAGGCAATAAGCCTTTCGGCATCGATGCCCATATGATGCAGGCTTGACGGGTTTCCGTAAACCTCTGTCATCGCATATGCAGCCGCTTCGCTGACTTCAGTCATAACTTTTGTAGTGGCGGCGTTGTCAAGATAAATTTTCTCTTCCATACTTAATACAATCTGAACCCCCAAATTATTGCATGGAGCCTTAAAAAGTCCATAGCTTTTTGTATTATACAACATACTGCGAAAAAAATCAATTCTTGAAGCCGAAGTTTCACAAAACCATCCTCTTGTTGCTTGATTATTACCTCATAATGTGCTAAAATCATCATAAATATCAGAGAAAGGAGACCGCTATGCTCGGAATTTATATCCACGTTCCATTCTGTTTGAGAAAGTGCCCATACTGCGCTTTCTATTCGCTTGTCTGCAGCGAAAGCCTGAAAGATGAATATGTCAAAGCAGTTGCCCGGAATATCCGCAGGTATTCAAGCATGCGGCTTCCTTGCGATACAGTCTATTTTGGAGGAGGTACGCCCTCGCTCCTGACTCCTCGTGATGTGAATGAAGTCTTGGAAGTCGTTCGTTCAAGCTTCAATCTTTCTCCCTCAAGTGAAATCACCATGGAAGCTAATCCATGTTCGGTAACCCGAGATAGCCTTTCAGGCTATTACAGAGCGGGTGTCAACCGTCTTTCATTCGGTGTGCAGTCCTTTAACGACAACGAGCTCAGAGCCCTCGGCAGACTTCACGATGCAAAAACCGCCCTTAATGCCGTCGACATGGCAAGAAATGCAGGCTTCGAAAACATCTCCTGCGACCTGATGATAGGAACGCCTTATCAGACTATTGACAGCCTTCTTAATTCCTGCTGGCAGCTGACGAGTATTGGTATCCCGCATATCTCCTCCTATATGTTGAAAATTGAGGACGGTACGCCTTATGATTGCGAAGAAATCCGAAACTCAGTAGCTGATGAAGACACTGTCTGCGACATGTATCTCGCTCTTTGCGATGAACTCCGCACCATGGGCTACGAAAGATACGAGATTTCGAACTTCTCAAAGCCCGGTCTTCGCTCACGTCACAACGTGAAATATTGGACGGGCGAGGATTACCTCGGCTTCGGACCCTCAGCTCATTCTTTCTTCCAAGGCAAGCGCTTCTACGCCGCAAGCGACCTGAAAGCCTATATCAGTTCTGAAGCCCAGCCGGAGCTAGTTGAGGACGCAAAACCCGACCAGCTTGAAGAGTACATAATGCTTTCGCTTCGCCTGAGCGACGGCATGTCCCTTGAAAGAGTGAACAAACTCGGCGGCAACGCTTATGCCGTAATGAAAAAAGCCCAGCAGTTTGTCACTGCCGGATTTACCACCCTGACCGACAACCGAGTTACTCTCACCGATAAGGGAGCACTTGTTTCGAACAGCATTATTTTTGAACTATACTCCGCCGCAATCGGCGAGTGAATGGGAAAACGGCGGCACACCTGACGTTATGCTCCTGCCGATTCTGGCGGACAAGTTGGGCGTCACCATAGATGAACTCTTCGGCAGAAGTGCCCACGACTCAAAACCTATGTCGGATACTATAAGGGACTATCTTTCAAGCATTCCCGGCGACAAGCGGCTTTACGAATTGTTTGCGCTTTCTCTGGCAATGTTTTCGGGACTTGAACCGATGGCAGGCTTTATAGACGATGCCGACAAAACCGTCTTCCAGATTCGTCCGTCAGCCTATGCCAATGTGGGCTTCGGTGACGATATTTCATGGCTTCGTACATTAGTAGCAGATGACAGCGGCATCATGCTTTCCGTCTTTGCAGAGGATTGCCCGATGACTCTGATTCTGCCGGAGCCTGGGTGCGGTTACAAGCATAATCTTGCCACTGAGGAGGAATACACAAAGCTTTTTGCGGCACTCGGCAGAAAGAACGCCATGAAGGTGGTTCTCTGGCTCGCTTCGGGTGATTCCGCTGGTGGCAACTATATCCATGCCTCAACCGTTTCGCAGGGAGTGGGGATTTCTCAAGACGAAGCCGAAGAAATTCTTTCTGACCTCGAATCCGCCGGACTGTTAGGCGCAATGAACATTGGGTACGAATCAAAATCCATCCGGGCATATTCCCTGAATGATTGCTGTGGACTTGTGCCGTTTCTTTACTTAGCCAGATGGATTTTGCTTCGTAACAGTGCCATGTACTGCGCCATCTGCAACCGCAAAAAGCCTTATCTGAAATAATTTAAAACACCTATTGACATCGAGACAGACATAGTATATAATCATAGTTAGCATAAGCTAACTATATTCTCGGAGGAACTATTATGAAAAATCAAACAGCCCCAAAGAGCAAAGATTACTTTCGTTCGTTTTACAAGGGAAACAAACTGCTATTTGTCGCAGTCCTACTTATAACACCGTTTTTAACCGCCGCATATCTTTCAATAACCGTTCTTATAGGACAGCTCTTGGACATAATCACCGGTGGCACGGAAAGCCAACTTATCAAAGTCGCACTTCTTATTTTAGCCGCAATAGCGGCATACTTCCTGCTTGGAATACTTGAGGGAAGACTCAAGGCAAAGTTCATCCAGAAAGCCGTCAGGAATTATCGTAATTTCTGCTATGGCAAGCTCACTGCAAAGGCGATTTCTGCATTCTCGAAAGAAAACACCGGCAGATACCTCTCGGTTCTGACAAACGATGTAACCGCAATCGAAGACAGGTATCTTGCCAATATCTTCGATGTTGTCTTTGACTTGTTTCTCTTTGTAGCAACGCTTTGCCTTCTGATGTACTATAGCCCTGTCCTGACGGTTGTCTCGATAGTTCTTTGCATACTGCCTTTGGTAGTCGCAATTTCGATGGGCGGCAAAATGGCGGTAAATGAAAAAGCTGTCAGCGAACAGAACGAGAAGTTCGTGGGTTCGCTTCAGGATTTGCTCCGGGGCTTCTCGGTAATCAAGAGCTTCAAGGCTGAATCGAGAGTCAAGACCGTATTTTCAAGCGAGAATGAACAGCTTGAGGACAAGAAGTTCGACCGCAGATGGTACCAAAGACTTATGTATGTCTCCTCAGTCGCAGCATCGCTCTTTATGCAGATGGGACTCTTCTCTGTCGCCACTTTCTTAGCGCTCAGGGGCAACATAACCGTCGGCACAGTTCTGATTTTTGCAAACGGCGCAAACTATCTCGTCAGCCCGATTCGTGAACTCCCTCAGCTCTTTGCCGGAATCAAATCCGCAAAAGCTCTTGTCGTCAAGATGTCCGAGGTTGCCGAAGAGAACGTCCGCAATGATGGCTTGAAGATTGATGGTGAGCTCAAGAAAGAAATCTCCCTCAGAGATGTCTCGTTCGGCTATGGCGAGGACACGATTCTCAATGGCATCAATTTGAATCTCAGAAAAGGCGGCAGATACGCCATTGTAGGAATGTCTGGAAGCGGAAAGTCTACTCTTCTAAATCTCCTGATGGGCGCAAATTCAGATTACAGCGGCTCAATCACTATTGATGGTCATGAGCTCAGAGAAGTCAACGCCGACAGCCTCTATGATGTCATGAGCCTTATCGGTCAGGATGTCTTCTGCTTCAACGACACTATCAGAAACAATATCACCATGTTTGGCGATTTCCCTGAGAATGAGGTCAGAAAAGCCGCCGAGCGTGCTGGTCTTGACAAGCTGATTTCCGAGAAAGGTTATGACTACATCTGCGGCGAAAACGGCAATGGTCTCTCCGGTGGAGAACGCCAGAGAATCTCGATTGCAAGATGCCTCCTCAAGGGCACGCCGGTTCTTCTTGTCGACGAAGCCACCGCCGCCCTCGATGCCGAAACCGCCAAGAGCGTAAACGAATCCATACTCAATCTTGATGATGTCACCAGCGTCACCGTCACCCACAGACTTGAAGAAAGTATATTGAAGTTATACGATGAAATCTTTGTTTTAAGAGAGGGCAAAATCGAAGAGCAGGGCGACTTTATATCCCTTATGCAGGAAAATGGACTGTTTTACTCTTTGTATACTCTTTCAAATACATAATTTTCAAAATTGCTTGACATAGCTTCTGAAATCTGAAATGATAATCCGGTAGCAAAAAGCCCTTGCATGAAAATGCAGGGGCTTTATAAATGCGCAAAATCTTAATTTTTCATTAAGATTTGAGTGCATCCGTTGACAAATTGTTTTATACAGGTATAATATCAATTATAGTCAGATAAAAGGGGAGATATTATGCAAAAAGTTAAGAATCTGATAGCCATAGGTCTGGTTTTTGTAGTGGTTATCATAGCGGCTGTAGCCATTCTTTTCTATGACAGAATCGAAGAGGTAAGCGAGCCTGAGCAGGTTGTAGACGGCGTAAACTATCTTCTGTCCTCCGAAACAATCATGAAAAGCGGCAGTAGCACAGAGCTCTTGTGCAGCTATAGCCTTGAGCCGCTTTCGGATGATGTGTATATTCTCAAAATATCGCTATACCAAAATGAGTCGGATGATTCCTATGTACTTAAGAACATGCAGGCAAGTGTTCAGATTCCAGGTGACATTGTTTGCCGTATGGCAAGCTGTTCAAATGGAGAGGAGATTTCAGAGCCAACAGTCAGTTACAATGAAAATGGAGCAGTCATAAACTGCACCGGCGGCAACCGTCTTGAAGCAGAGATTTTGATAACAGGAGAAATCGCCTCTCAGATCACAGTCGAAGCGACCTATGATGTAGCCGGTAAAATTTTCAGTCTGTTTCCAAGATTTCTGGATGAATGCGTGACATTTAAGCTGACATTTTGACAGGAATATTTTGGCTCCCCTGTTAAGGGGAGCTGGCGGCGAAGCCGACTGAGAGGTGCTATTTGCAGCGAAGCTGAAAATAGCCAGTTCGGCGTAAGCCAAACTGTTTTTAGCTGTTGATAGTCCTCTTCCACAGCGTACTCGATTCTCTCAGCTTCCCGACAATCTCCGCAATCATCTCAACAATATAATCGACATCGCTGGCGGTGTTGTCTTCCGAAAGAGAAATTCTCAGCGCACCTTTTGCCCATTCGTTAGTAAGTCCGATAGCCTTTAAGACGTGCGACGGTTCGGTGTCGCCTGTAGTGCAGGCGGAGCCGGAGGATACACAGATGCCCTTCATGTCAAGGAGCAGCGCAAGGCTTTCACCCTCAATCCCATAAAACGAGATGTTTGCATTTCCGGAAAGCCGGTTCTCTCTGCTGCCATTGAGCCTTGTCATTTCAATCCCAAGAAGCCCGTCGATAAGCCTTTCCCTGAGCCCAAGAACATATTCCGAACGCTTTTCAATGCTGGAAGTAGCATCAATAATTGCCTGACGAAGTCCCATTATATATGGGACGTTTTCAGTTCCGGCACGTTTTCCAGCTTCCTGCTTTCCACCGTGAATAAACGACGGCAGATTAATGCCTTTTCTGACCAGAAGCGCACCGATGCCCTTTGGAGCATGAATCTTGTGCCCCGAAAGGGAGAGCATATCGACGCCCAGAGCCTTGAAATCGACAGGAATGTTCCCGACAGCCTGAACAGCGTCGGTGTGCATAAGAACGCCATATTCGTGGCAAATCTCCGACATCTCAGAAACTTTCTGAATCGTGCCAATCTCATTATTGGCAAGCATGATGCTCACTACAGCGACGTCGTTACCGATAGCTTTCTCCAGGTCACCAGGCTCAATAATCCCGTTCTCCGGGCATGGCAGATATGTAATCTCATAGCCCTTGGTTCTCAGATATTCGCAGGTTTTGAGAACCGCATGGTGCTCAAGTCTGGAAGTGATAATTCTTTTCTTTCCCGTAAGCTCAACTGCTGCCTTTATCGCCCAGTTGTCCGCCTCAGTTCCGCATGAGGTGAAGAACACCTCGCCCGGCTCAGCACCAAGGCATTTTGCAATGTCAGCCCTTGCTTGTCTTATGGCTTTTGCAGAAGCGGTAGCGGGGGAATACAGCCCCGACGGATTTGCAAAATTATCCTGAAACCACGGCATCATGGCGCTCATAACGCTGTCCGAGACCCTTGTCGTAGCGGCGTTGTCGGCATAGATATATCGCTTATCCATTCTTAAGACCCTCTTTCAGCTTGGTGTATGCTCCAACTGCCAGCCGGTCACATCTCTCATTTTCCGGGTGTCCGGCATGCCCCTTCACCCAAACGAATTCAATATCGTGAATCTTATCGAGCTCAAGAAGCCTATCCCATAAATCGGAGTTGAGAGCCGGCTTCTTGTCCGACTTGACCCAACCATTCTTTTTCCATGACTTCGCCCAGCCTTTGGTCATGCCATTGACAAGATACTGTGAATCAGTTGTGAGAATCACCTTGCACGGCTCGTTGAGAGCCTCCAAAGCATAAACTGCCGCTGAAAGCTCCATACGGTTGTTAGTAGTGGACGCCTCAGCGCCGCTCATCTCTTTTTTGAAGCCCTTATATTCAAGTATCGCACCCCAACCGCCTGCTCCCGGATTTCCTGAGCAAGCGCCATCGGTGTATATATTAACTGTTTTCAATTTTTCACCATCCAAATTGTAGTTTGAGACACTAATGGCTCTTCAAGGGACTGCAGACGATAACCGTGTAGGGGCGGATATTATCCGCCCGCTGACGTCTGTGCTTGGTGTTCGGGCAGATAATATCCGCCCCTACATTTATTCTACCCCAAATTCTTCCTAACTTCAAGTCTTTTCAAAGAATTTCGTTGACATCAACCTCTCACGGGTATATAATTGAAATAGCTTAAATACTTCCGGGAGGTCCAAAGTTAAATATGAATAATTATAAAGAAATAATGCGGCAGGAGTGCGAAGACAATCGCTTCACTGCCGGCGTGAATATGCTTGTTCTTAGGAACGGCAAGGAGCTCATCTATGAAGACTTCGGCTACAGAGATATGGAGAACAAAGTGCCTTTCTCGAGGGACACAATAATGCGCCTCTACTCGATGAGCAAGCCGATAACAGCAGCCGCCGTGATGATTCTGGCAGACAGGGGACTCCTGGACATCTCAAACTGCCTCTGCTGGTTCTTCCCAGGCTTCAAGCCTGCGTATACATATAAGGACGGCAAGCGGGTGAAGACCCAGAACGAGATCATGGTCAAGGATCTTCTCAATATGACCTCCGGAATTCCTTATCCCGGAGAGGGCATTGCCGAACAGCAGGTATCTGAGGTCTTCTGGGAGCTCGGTCAGCGTATCGCTGGCGACAATCCGATGACCACCATGGAGTTTGCAGGTAGAATTGCTCAGTGCGACCTCAGCTTTGATCCTGGCGAGAAGTTCATGTATGGCTCGTCTGCGGATATTCTGGGAGCGGTTGTCGAGCTTATTTCCGGGATGAAATTCGGCGAATTTCTTGAGAAAGAGATTTTCGAGCCGCTCGGCATGATCGACACCGGCTTCTGGGTTCCTCCGGAGAAGCAGTCAAGGCTTTCGAAGATTTACAGAACCAACTACGAGAAATGGTGCATCGAGGAAGAGGACAAGGACCGCAACCACCTCGGCATCAGATACTCGATGGTCAAGCCGCCTGAGTTTGAATCTGGCGGAGCGGGACTTGTCTCAACTCTTGACGACTACGCCAAGTTCGCCACAATGCTCCAGAACGGCGGCGAGTATAACGGACATAGAATCCTCTCGAAATCGGCTGTCAGATATATGACATCCCCAAGCCTCATGCCTTGGCAGTATAAAAGCCTCAGCGAAAACTGGAAAGGTCTCCAGGGCTACAGCTACGGCAACCTGATGCGCAACTGCGTTGACCCCGGTCAGGCTCTCATCTTTGCAGAAAAAGGCGAATATGGCTGGGACGGCTGGCTCGGACCCTACTTCTCGAACAGCCCCGAAAGCGGTCTTACAATTCTCATCGGCATGCAAAGAGTCGACTGCGGCACCTGCGGCATGACAAGAAAGCTCATCAACGCCGTCAGAAGTGATTTGGACCTGTAATCTGTAATAGAAAAGCACGGTTGAGTTTTGGCTCACCGTGCTTTTATTATTCCTGAATTATTTCTCCAGCGTTCCGTTCGAAAGTGCCTTGAGATAAGCGTTTATGAATCCGTCAAGCTCTCCGTCCATGACCGCCTGAACGTTGCCGTTCTCAAAGCCGGTGCGGTGGTCTTTGACCAGCGTATAGGGCATGAAGACATATGAACGAATCTGCGAGCCCCAGGCTATCTCTTTCTGGACACCCTTGATGTCCTCAATCTTTGCGAGGTGCTCACGCTCCTTTATTTCAACCAGCTTTGCAATGAGCATTTTCATCGCATAGTCACGGTTCTGAACCTGGCTTCTCTGAGTCTGACAGGAGGTGACGATTCCTGTCGGAATGTGGGTGAGTCTGACAGCGGAGCTCGTCTTGTTGATGTGCTGTCCGCCTGCGCCGCTCGAACGGAAAACATCCATCTTGATGTCCTCTGGTCGGATCTCAACGCTCATGTCGTCATTGATTTCCGGCATAACTTCGACAGCCGAGAAGGAGGTGTGTCTTGCACCCGCAGCATCAAACGGCGAAATTCTGACAAGTCGGTGAACTCCCGCCTCGCTTTTGAGGTATCCATAGGCGTTTTCGCCCTCGATAATAACCGATGCGCTCTTGATTCCGGCGTCGGTGCCATCCAGAACGTCAAGGACAGAAACCTTGTATCCATGAGCTTCACCCCAACGGGTGTACATCCTGAGCAGCATCTCTGTCCAGTCCTGAGCCTCTGTTCCGCCAGCACCAGCATGGAAGTTAAGAATTGCGTTTGAGTGGTCATATTCGCCAGTCAATAGGGTAGAAAGCGTGAGCTGGTCAATCTTTGCCGAGAACTTCTCAAGCTCCGACTTTATCTCCTCGAGGAGCTCCTCATCCCCATCCTCCGCATACATTTCAATCATAGTCTCTATGTCGTCCGCCTGAGAGAAGAGCTTTCGGTCATTTTCAACAGCGTTTTCGAGAGACTTGGTTCTCTGCAGAATCTTCTGCGACTTCTCCATGTCGTCCCAGAAGCCGGGCTCAGCTGCCTTGTTGTGGAGCTGTTCAATTTCTTCCTTTGCCGACTCGATGTTGAGAGCCTTGTGCAGCTCATCAAGCTTTGGACGGTATTCATTAAGCGATCTTGCTAATTCATCTATTAAAAGCATATTTTCCTCCGTAGTATTAAATATTCCGCATGGTATTGTATCACATATCTGTCCCTGTTTCAAGGGAAATCTGAACATTTTCCGCCGCAGCGGTTACCACAGAGTCTGAAATTCACCGTTCAGGAAGTTGACAGCAATGATCGAAGAGCCACCTGAGCCGGAATTGACCCAGACAAACACTCTCTGGCTGTCATTCCCGCAGATGACGGCTTCAATGTCATCTGAAAGAGCGATGTCTGTGACAACCTTGTCGTTCCCGTAGATGTCTTTGACGTAGAGGTGATACCCGCTATCGTCGCTGTAGCCAGCAAAGACGTAATATTCGACAATCCCGCCGATTTCATAAACGGTTGTTTCATCCGAATTGAAATCAAACGACATCGAAATTCCTCCGGAAGTAACATCATAGACATACACAGCACCGCCCTCGCTCATGTAAGCCGCTTCAACAGTCACCCTGAAGAAGGGGGCGGTGAAAACACAGTCCCCGGAGCTGTAGAGTACACTTGTCTCACCGGAATCGAGATCATATCCTGAGAGTTCAGTATTTGCAGAATTTCCTGAGAGAATATACAAAACGTCCGAATAAGGGCAAAGCCTCACATAGTCAGCATCTAAAAGCTCATAAACCGTCTCGCAGACTCCATCTTCCAAAGAATATCTCATAACTTCGGCAGTTCCATATTCAGAAAGCCCACCTATAATGAACCATCCCGAGTGCATGACAAACTGCTTATTTGTGAGATTCTCAGCTTCGGGGATCTCAAACTGCTTTACTTTGATATTTTCTGTGACAAAGTAGAGTGTGTTGTCACTGACAGCATAAACTCCGCCGTCATAGTAGCCCAAATAGTCGATGCTCCCGAACCCTGAGCAGTAAACCGCAGTTTCTCCGGAGGCGGTGTAGTAGATTCCAACACTACTTCCATCGGCGTAGTAATAGCCGTCATCGCCCTCGGCAATCTGCGGATAGCCCTCGCCATACTGGTCGAAATTCATATTTGAATCGGTGCTCAGACCGCTTGTCATCGAGCACCCGCAAAGCGACATCCCGATAACTAACGCTGTAATCATGATAAGTATATTTTTAATTTTCACTACTGGTCAAGTCCTTGCTATAAAAATTCGCACACTCACTATTATAATCCTGATTTGCTCCAAAGTCAACTTGCAAAACGGGAGATAATGTATTATAATGAAAGCAATATGTGATTGGAGGCGACTGCATGCCCTATTTAACAGACAGTGAACTCATAAAGTCAATAAGAAAGGGAGACATCAGGGGTGTCTATTTCTTCTGGGGCAGGGATGTCGCAACAGCTGAAAGCGTCGCAAAAAAGCTCCGGGACAAGCTTCTCCCAAAAGAGCAGCGTGACCTCAACTATCACTTCATTACCGGTTCGGATTTCTCAGCTTCTGAACTCTCCGACATCGCAGAGGCGCTCCCAGTATTTGCTGACAGAACTGTAACTCTCATTAACGATCTTAACGCCGATAATCTCAAGAAAGATGATCAGGATACGCTTCTGAAAGCCATTTCAGACCTTGATCCCGAAACCACCACATTCATATTCTACACCACCGGAGTAGATCTTGCTGCAGGCAAAAAGGCACTGACCCAGAAAAACAAGAAGCTCTGCGACCACATTTCAAAATGCGGCGGAATAGTCACCGAATTCCCAAAGAAAAAGCCGAATGAGCTTGTGAATCATATCCAGTCCAGACTCGCTCAGTCAGGCTGCTTCATGTCTCCGAAAAACGCTGAGTATCTCGCAAGCCTCCAGAACTGCAGTATTCTCATGATAGATAACGAGCTCGACAAGCTATCGGCATATGCAGGCTCAGGGGAGATCACAAAAGAGATGATCGATCTCCTCGTTTCCGACCAGCTCGAAACTGATGCATATAAGCTCTCACGTTCAGTTCTCATTGGAAAAGGTGGCGAGGCTTTTCAAGCCCTAGACAAGCTCTATTCAAGGCAAGCTGAGCCGATAGTTCTTCTGTCGGTCATTTCCGGTTCTTTCATTGACCTATACCGTGCAAAAACAGCAGTGATAGGCGGCTATTCCCAAGACGATGTCGTGAGTGATTTCTCATACCGTGGCAGGGAATTCGCAGTCAGAAACGCTTTCCGTGACTGCATAAACATCCCTCTCGAAAAGCTCCGCTATGGGCTCAGCGTTCTTTCCCAGTGCGACATCGACATGAAATCAAAGAGAACGGATCCAAAGATACTTCTTGAAGAAGCGATAAGTAAGATTCTTTCCTACAGGCGGTGAACTGATGCAAAAGCTGCATATTAGTGGCGCAATCGTTGTCGAGGGCAGATATGACAAAGCAAAGCTTTCGAGGCTTGTTGACTGTCCGATAGTCGTTGTAAACGGCTTCGGAGTCTTCAAAGACCAGGAATCTGTCAGGCTCTTAAGATACTATTCCGAAAACGGCGGGCTCATAGTTCTCACCGATAGCGATTCAGCAGGCTTCAGAATCCGTGGTCATATAAAAGGCATCATAAATAAAGGCAATGTCCGTTGCGCCTATATTCCGGATATTTACGGCAAGGAAAAGAGAAAAGCCACTCCATCAGCCGAAGGTAAATTAGGAGTCGAGGGAATGCCCGACAACGTGCTTCTTGAAGTCTTAAAGCCTTTTTCAGAAGAACAAAAGCCCACAAACAGCCGCATCGTAACGAAAATGGATTTCTATGAAGACGGTTTCACGGGAAGACCGGATTCGTCGAAGAGGCGTGATGAGCTTAAGCTCAGGCTCAATTTGCCCGAAAGGCTCAATGTAAACGGGCTATTGGAAGCCATAAACCGCACTATAGGATACGAAGAATACCGTCAGGCGGCTGACGAAATAAACAAAGGATAACCCCGAACAATGGTCTTTTCAAGCGTAGAATTTCTGTTTTACTTTCTGCCGATAGCCCTGCTGTTATGCTGTGCCGTTCCCATGAAGCTCAAAAACCCCATGCTGGCACTGACAGGGCTTGTTTTCTATGCCTGGGGAGAGCCGATATATGTCATAGTCCTCATCATAACCTCGATAATCAACTATATTTCTGGAATTCTGATGTCGAAGCTTTCGGATAAACGAAAGCTGGTTCTTGTGCTCTCTATAATCTTAGACCTTGCAATTCTCTTCATCTTCAAATACACCTCGTTTGCGATCACGACTATAAATTCAATCTTCAGCATTTCGATACCCGACCCGGGACTGCCGCTTCCCATCGGCATTTCATTCTTCACATTCCAGAGCATGTCCTACACTATTGATGTCTACAGAGGGACAAGCAAGCCACAGCGCAATTTTGTCAGCTTCTTCGCATATATCGCCATGTTCCCACAGATTGTAGCGGGACCCATCGTCAAATATCAGGACGTTGAAGAGCAGTTAAACCAGCGCACTGTCACCCTCTCGAAATTCTCCGAGGGCGTTACTGTCTTTGTAATAGGACTTGCGAAAAAAGTTCTTCTTGCAAACAATATCGGCACCATCTGGTCAGAAATCAAGGCTATGGACTATTCTGAAATGCCTGCCCTGACCGCCTGGGTCGGAATCATCTCATTCACCTTCCAGATCTACTTTGATTTCTCCGGCTATTCTGACATGGCAATCGGTCTTGGCAAGATGCTCGGCTTTGACTTCATGGAGAACTTCAATCTGCCGTACCTCTCAAAATCCGTCTCGGAATTCTGGCGACGCTGGCACATCAGCCTCGGCTCCTGGTTCCGTGAATATGTCTATTTCCCGCTTGGAGGGAACAGGGAAGGTACATTTAAGACCGTCCGCAACCTTCTCATTGTCTGGCTTCTCACCGGTCTATGGCACGGCGCAAGCTGGAGCTTCGTTCTCTGGGGCTTATGGTTCGGAATTCTCATAGTAATCGAGCATCTTGGCTTCTCAAAAGTACTTAAAAAGCTCCCTAAGCCTGTTTCCTGGCTCTACACTATGCTTGCCGTTCTAATCGGCTGGGTGTTCTTTGATACAGACTCCCTCAGCCTCGGTGTTCAGTACTTAGGTGCGATGTTTGGAGCAGGCGGAAGCTTCCTCAATTCCCAGAGCTCAGCTCTCCTTGGAGAAGCCGCCATTCCGCTGGCACTATGCCTCTTCTTCTCGTCAGGAGCCACCGGCAACTACATCTCCCGCCTAGGCGGCAAAGATTCAAAGGTTGTCATGGCGATAACACCCATAGCAACTGCTGCGCTCCTCATAGCCTGCACTGCATACCTCGTCAATTCGAGCTACAATCCGTTTCTATACTTCAACTTTTAGAGAAAGGCAGGACAGCCAACGCTGATGAAAAAAGTAGTCCAGATTCTGAATATTGCCGTTTTCCTCGGCTTTCTTGTTGTCCTTGCCGTGGCTTCTTTAGCTGTGCCCAAGGATGACTATTCCGAAACTGAAAACCGCTATCTTGCAGATATGCCCGACTTCTCCGTATCCGACTGGTTCTCTGGCGACTACTCGGAAGACCTTACTTCCTGGCTTGACGACCACTTCGCCATGCGCACAAACTGGATTTCTCTTCACACCAGCCTTGAGCTTCTGCAGGGGAGAAGCGAAGTAAACGGCGTCTACATCTCAGACAACCGCCTCATAGAGCTCACCGACGAAATCGACTATTCTGTCGTTGACAATTCCCTTGAAGCAATTTCATATCTCAGCGAACTTTCCGACACGCCAGTATATCTGATGCTCGTTCCGACTGCTGCAGAAATCTATTCCGACGAAGTTGTCTATACAGAGAAAAAGGTCAGCCAGCGTGAGCTCATCACCTATTCTTATGACTACCTCTTGGAAAACTCCTCCGTCCAGCCGATAGATGTCTACAGCACCCTCTATATGAGCAGGGAAGAGTACATCTACTATCGCACCGACCACCACTGGACTTCAAAGGGAGCCTATCTTGCCTACATTCAGGCTGCCGATTCCATGGGCTACACCGCCTCCAGCATCGACAAGTTCGATGTCCGGTATGCCTCCCACAGCTTCTATGGCTCGCTCCATTCAAAAGTTCTCTACAGCGGCATCCAGGCAGATTCCATTGAGTTTTACCTGAGCAACACCCGCACGGTTTCCAAAGTCACCACCGATGAAGAGGGAAACGTCACATATACAAGCGTCTTTGATGAAAGCTATCTTTCAAGAAAAGACAAATACCTCTGCTACCTTGGCTCGAATACTGCTCTCACCCAGGTAGTCTCAGACTCCGCCGGCGGCAAGCTCCTTGTCATCAAGGACAGCTACGCCAACTGCCTCATCCCGTTCTTAGCCGAAAACTACTGCGAAATCGACGTCATAGACCTGAGGTATCTGACGACTCTTGCCAATTACATTGACGATCTCGCAGAGTATGACTCCATCCTCATCCTCTACAATGCCCAGAACTTCGCCGAGGACACCAACCTCCCTAAGCTGAAGCTTATGAAAAACTGAAAATTTTCTAAATCTCTAGAAAACCTATTGACAACCTGTCACATTTTATGTTATAATTAGATGAGGAAATTAAAATAACTACTCACTTACTTTTTTCAATTCAAAGGAGGAAACCCCTATGACAAAAAAGCTTTTCATAATTATCCTGACCCTCTGCCTTGCGATCACAGCGATGACGGTGATGGTGATGGCTAATGAAAGCGATTTCACGTGTGTTTATTCTGGTGAAGGAGTTACCATAACTGGTTATGTCGGTTCAGATGCAAATGTTACAATTCCTTCGCAGATTACTGGCTATGATGTAGTGGCGATTGGCGATTATGCTTTTTCATTTAATGATGGTATAACTTCTGTTACTATTCCTGATACCGTGAAAACCATTGGTGAAGGTGCTTTTCAGAACTGCGGACAATTAGCTTCAGTTACGTTTCCAGATGGCTTGAAAGAAATAGATGCTATGGCTTTTCTCAGTACACAAATTACCTCAGTCACCCTCAGTTGTGGCACAACTTATGATAGTTCTTCTTTCCCAACTAAGTGCACCATAATCCAACCTGATCACACCTACTCGAGCGGTGTTTGTTCCGTCTGCGGTGCCTCTGAGCCCGATTATATTACCATCGGCAGCCTGAAGCTTTATGACGGGTACTATACCACCAACGGCTCAGCGGAGATTGCTGGCAAACCGGATAGCACTGTTGCAAGCTACGCCTACTTCTCGAACGGCACGTTGACGCTTTGCGGTTATGGTGGCACGTCGGCTATCACCTATGGCGATGATTTAGCGATAGTGCTGGAAGGAACTAATAGCCTCACAATAGCAGGTGACTGCGGCATTGAAGTCACGGGTGCTCTGTCCCTGAGCGGTACCGGCAGCCTGACCATGAATGTTCAGAATATAAACACAGCTTATGGAATCTATGCAGACAGCGTGAATGTTTCAGGAGGCGCAGAGGTGTCTGTTACGGTGAGCGGTTACTCTACTTGCGCAATCATGTGTGATGAAATAACAATCACATCAAGTAAAGTAACTGTCTCGGCTACATCTACTGGCAATAATGTCGGAGCTTCCGGCATCATCGCAGCATACATTACAGTCGATAACGGCAGTACAGTAGAGGCTACAGCAAACGCTGCCTATGAAGCCCGTGCAATCTATGCAGATACAGATTTGACTGTTGAAGCAAGCTCTCTGACCGTTACAGCCACCGGCAGTACGGCATGCGGAATCTGTGTACTAGATGGATCTACCAAAATCACAAACAGCACTGTTGCGGCTACGGCGACAGCCGACACTGATAGTGGATTGGCTTTTGCAATATATTCATATGGTGACTATGGTGTTGTAATTGGCGACAGCAGCGTCGTGACCGCTAATGCTTCGGGCTATTATCCTTTTGCAATCTTATCTTTCAGCGATGCCACAATATCCTCAAGTACGATAACCGCTGAGGCTGTGTCCGACTCCACTAATGCATATGCGGAGACCAGTGCAATCTGCTCTTATGGAAACCTTAAAATCGACAATGGCAGCTCGATAAATGCTACAGCAAGTGCCGCCTCATCATATGGTGTGTCAGTTGCAATCAGTGGAAATTATTCTGTCACCATTGACGGTAGCTCTGTGACTGTAAAATCTGACTGCTATAGTGCCTTAGGAATCGGATCTTCAAATATTGTAATCACCGATAGTGAAATAAGCTCTGAAGCATCAGGTACCGGAGCTTATACGATCTACGCAAGCGAAGGGGTCACAATCGAAAACAACAGTATCGTGAGTGTTACAGCCGATGGCGATATTGAAGCTATTGGAGTCTACTCCCATTCTGGCACTGTAACAATCGACAGCAGCGACGTTTCCGCCACTGCTAAGGGTGATGAAGCGTATGCTGTCTATTCCTATGGTGATCTCACAATTAAAGAAGACAGCACAGTAACTGCAGCTATAACTTCCACCGGCACTGACAGCTGCGCAATTTGTACGGAAAGCAACATGACCATCTCCGCAAGCGAGGTTGAAGCTTCAGGAGGAGTTGAGGTTGGTGGAGAGGCTACGCTGGATACCGCTGCTAGCTGCTATGAAGTCAGAGCCGGAAGCTCGGCGAGTGCTCTTGAGGAGATTGAGCAGGTAGATGCCAGCACGCTCGAAACGATTTATCAGAACCTTATCGCCAGCTATAGCTACGTGAACGTCACCGCAGGAAATCATCTGCATACATATGGCAACCCGACATATACCTGGTCTGATGACTACAGCACGGTAACAGGTGTGTTCACCTGCACCGAATCCGGCTGCACAAGTACTGTCACACTGACAGCTGCCTCTACCACTTCGAAAGTGCTCGGTCAGACCGTCTATGAGGCAACCTTCACCATTGGCAGCCAGACCTTCACGGCAACCAAGACCGCCGGCACAAGCCTCCTCAATGTTCAGGCAAACTATGCAGCAGTCACCGCTGCCATCGCTAAGGCAAACGCCCTGAACCCAGGCGACTATGTCGACTTCTCAGGCGTAACAGCTGCAATAAATGCCGTCAACTGGAATCTGAATGTCCTCAACCAGACAACGGTCAACGCCTATGCCGAAGCAATCGAGACGGCTATTGCCAACCTCGTTCCGGTGGATGTGGAAGAAGTCGAGGTCGATGAGCCAGTCGAAGCGGGTAATACCGAAACGGAAATAGATTAAAAAAATATCAAAAAACACTTGCAATCTCTCAATTCCCGTGCTATAATATTACCGCAATTCGCACGCATAGGTTTTGCTGTGGTTCCTGGGTCTTGCTCCAGGTGAAGGCAAGGTAACCTGTGCGGAGGATTAAATTAAAAACCAAATTAGGAGGAACTACAATGTCAGTAGTATCAATGAAACAGCTTCTTGAAGCTGGCGTACATTTCGGTCACCAGACAAGAAGATGGAACCCGAAGATGGCTCCCTACATCTTCACAGAAAGAAACGGAATCTATATCATCGACCTTCAGAAGACAGTCAAGAAGCTCGATGAAGCCTACATGTTCTTAAGAGACGTATCCGCTAACGGCGGCGAGGTTCTCTTCGTAGGAACCAAGAAGCAGGCAGGCGACTCAATCAAGGAAGAGGCAACCAGAGCTGGCGCTCACTATGTCAACGCCCGTTGGCTCGGCGGCATGATGACCAACTTCGAGACCATCAAGACAAGAATTGCCCGTCTCGAGCAGCTCCACAAGATGGAAGCTGACGGCACATTCGAACTTCTCCCGAAGAAGGAAGTTGCAAAGCTCACCCTCGAAATCGAGAAGCTTGAGAAGTATCTCGGCGGTATCAAGACCATGGAGAAGCTTCCCGCAGCACTCTTCATCGTTGACCCGAAGCGTGAGAAGATCGCCGTTTCCGAAGCAAGAAAATTAGGTATTCCGATAGTTGCTATCGTAGATACCAACTGCGACCCCGACGAGGTTGATTATGTAATCCCCGGTAACGATGACGCTATAAGAGCTGTCAAGCTTATTTCCGGCGCAATGGCGGATGCCATCATCGAGGGCAGACAGGGCGAGGCTAATGCCGCAGCTGAGGAGACAGAAGCTTCAGCACCTGCTGAAGAAGCTCCTGCGGAAGAGGCTTCTGCTGAAGAATAATTCAGATATAAGATAGCAAGAAAGGAATCTTTACTATGGCTAATATAACCGCAAAGGACGTTGCTTCTTTGAGAGAAAGAACCGGCGTCGGCATGATGGATTGCAAGAAGGCTCTCGTAGAGGCTGACGGCGATTTTGAGCAGGCAATAGTTATTTTGAGAGAAAAGGGTCTCGCTTCTCAGGCTAAGAAGGCTGGCAGAGTTTCCGCAGAGGGCTTGGTTGAGGCTTTCGTTGAGAATGGCGTAGGCGTAGTAGTTGAAGTCAACTCTGAAACAGACTTCGTTGCAAATACCGATCAGTTCAAGTCTTTCGTCAAGACTGTTGCAAAGACCATCGCCGCTGAGAATCCCGCAGATGTCGAAGCGCTCAAGGCTTGCAAGGCTGTTGGCTCTGAGATGACCGTTCAGGAAGAGCTCCAGGAGCTGTTCCTCAAGATAAGAGAGAATATCCAGATCAGACGCTTCACCCGTCTCGAGGGCGACCTCGTTTCCTATGTTCACGGCGAAGGCAGAATCGGCGTTCTGGTTCAGCTCGACACCGACCTCGGCGACAAGGCTTATGCCTGCGGCAAGGATTGCGCTCTGCAGATCGCTGCTATGAGCCCGGCATACCTCGACAGAGCTTCCGTTCCGGCTGAGGTTCTTGAGGGTGAGAAGAAGATCGTCATGGCTCAGATGGCTGAGGATCCGAAGATGGCTTCTAAGCCCGAGGCTGTTCTTGCAAAGATTGCAGAAGGCAAGCTCGGTAAGTACTATTCTGAGAACTGCCTCGTAGAGCAGGAATTCGTCAAGGATAATGAGTACACTGTCGGCAAGTATGTCGAGAAGTGCGCCAAGGATCTCGGCGGCAAGATTGCAATCAAGCAGTATATCCGCTACGAGAGAGGCGAGGGTATCGCCAAGAAGGAAGAGAACTTCGCTGAAGAAATCGCTTCCATGATCAAGTAATCAAAAGCTATAAAGAGCTTGCCATTCCGGCAGGCTCTTTTTTATTATGTTGACTTTTAAGCCTGAGTGTTATAAAATGGATATAGATTATCAGGAGGGAGGCTCCGCTATGTATAAACTTGCAATCTGCGACGATTCTCACGATATGACAAATCTCGTATTTGACCTGACCCAGAAGTGGGCAACCGCCAGAGATATAACAGCTGAAATCAATATTTTTGACTCCGCAGAAGCTTTCTTATTCTCATATTCTGAGACAAAAGACTATGATATACTTCTTTTAGACATAGAAATGGGCGGCATGAACGGAGTGAGCCTCGCCAAGAAGCTGAGGGTTGACAACCGCTATGTCCAGATTGTTTTCATCACCGGCTATTCCGACTATATCGCCGATGGCTACGACGTTGACGCTCTAAATTATCTTATGAAGCCCCTGAAAGAAGAAAAGCTTTTTGAAGTTTTAGACAAAGCGGTAGTTAAGATTGCAAGATGTGAGCGTATGCTTACACTTGAACTGACAGATGAAACCGTCAAAGTCCCTCTTATTGATATAAAATACCTCGAAGTCATCAAAAATTATGTCACTGTCCATGCTGATGAGGACTACACAGTAAAGAAGACCTTGGGCGAGTTCGAGTCTCTCTTGGACGAAAACTTCTACCGCACCGGACGCTCGTATATCGTAAACCTTAAGTATGTCCGTAAGGTTACCAAAACCGAAATCTATCTCAGGGATAATATAGTAATCCCGCTCCCACGTGGACAATACGAGCCGCTCAACAGAGCATTAATCCACAGAGTAGGGAAGGAGTGAACACTTGCGATGCCAAAGCTTTCAAAGAAAATGAATAAGAAAATAGATGCATATCAGCAGGAGCTTCTCAAGACCCACTATGCCGAAGTCGAGAACATGTACAGACAGATCCGTGGCTGGCGCCACGACTACAGAAATCATATTCAGGTTCTGAAAACCCGTGTTATGTCCGGCGATATGGATTCTGTCATGGCATACTTAAACGAGCTCGAAACCGACCTCAACACAGTCGACACTGTCATCCATTCCGGCAACGCTATGTGTGATGCAATCTTAAACAGCAAGATTTCTCTTGCCAAAGCGGCAAATATCCCAGTAAAAGCCGATGCCGAAATCCCCGTGAAGCTTTCAGTTTCGGATATAGACCTCTGCTCAATAATCGGAAATCTCTTTGATAATGCAATCGAAGCGTCAAAGAAATTGCCGGAAGACAAGCGCATGATCCGTGTCTATATGGCGGTCAGAGACAGCCAGTTCTACATCTCCTTCACCAATTTCACTGCCGACAAAAAGCGTTTTGTTTTTGACACCACCAAGGGTGAAGGTCACGGCTTGGGGCTTGCCCGTATTGACTCTCTAGTCAAAAAGTACGGCGGCTATATCTCCCGCAACAGCGAGGACGGAGCCTTTTCAACCGAAATTCTCCTCCCGCAATAGCAAAAATCTGCAATTCGTCCCCCACAGAGAGCGTTTCGTCCCCAAAACGTGCGCTCTTTAAATTTTCCGCTATAATAAAATCATGAAAGGCGGTGCTGAATATGACAATTACCAAAGGCAAAACAAATGACAAAATAAAAGAAAAACCAAAGTACGGCATCTTAAGCTGTGTCTGGTTCATGACTAAATGCGCCTGGACCAACGGCGAGAAAAAGGTTGTAATCTTAGGACTTCTCTTCTCGCTTGTAGTAACAGGTCAGAGTGTTGCGGGACTTTATATCTCGCCATCGATAATTGCAGTGCTTGAGCGAAACGGAACAGTAGGGGAGCTTCTCATCACGATAATCGGCTTCACGCTGATTTTAGTGTTCCTCGCCATGGCAAGGCAATACATCGACTCTAACATCCTTTACGGCAGGATAACAGTTCGCTCGGAAATCATAAACCTCATCAACACAAAGTGTGCCGAGACCTCCTACCCGAACCTGGGCAACGAAAAGTTCCAGACGATTCTCAATAAGGCTTTGCCAACTACATACTCTAACTCTTCGGCTTGCGAGGCTATCTGGAAAACAATTTGCTCATTCTTAAGCAATCTCCTGGGACTTATCATCTATGCCGCAATACTTTCGACGGCAAACGTCTGGATTCTTCTCCTCGTGACGGTAACAGCTCTCGTCGGCTATTTCGTCACAAACAAGCTCAACAGCTACGGCTATAATCACCGTGAGGAAGAAGCAAAGATTGATGAGACTCTGAGCTATGTCCGCAAAACAGCCTCCGAAACGAGTTTTGCAAAGGATGTACGAATCTTCGGCATCAAGAGCTGGTTCACTGAACTTTACGACAAGCAGTGCCTTCTCCTCGAAGCCTTCCATCGCAAATGCGAGAACGTCTATATCTGGGGCAGAATCGCCGACCTCGTTTTAAGCTTCTTAAGAAACGCCGTAGCTTATGCCTACTTCATAGCACTTGTTCTTGACGGTTCAATCGATGTCTCGATGTTCATCCTCTACTTCTCAACTGTCGGCGGATTCACAACCTGGGTAACAGGAGTTCTTGGCGACCTCACCACTATGCACAGGCAGTGCCTTGAGCTTTCAAATGTCCTTGAAGTCATCAACTATCCCGAGCAGTTCAAGTTCGAGGATGGTTCCGATGTGCGTGTTCCTGCTGACAATAGGTATGAAATAGTTCTTGACCACGTCTGGTTCAAGTATCCCTCATCCGACAGCTACACCCTCGAAGACATCAACCTGACTCTTCATGCAGGCGAAAAGCTTGCGGTAGTGGGACTTAATGGTGCAGGAAAGACTACCCTCGTCAAGCTCATCACCGGCATGGAAGACCCGACTAAAGGGAGAGTGCTCCTCAACGGCGTTGACGTTCGTGAATTTAATCGCCGTGAATACTACAAAGTCTTCTCGGCAGTATTCCAGAACTGCATCCTTTGGGCAGGCTCGGTCGCCGAAAATGTCGCCCAGACCGACCACGACATCGACTATAATAAGGTGAATTCATGCATAGAGAAAGCAGGACTTACCGAAATGGTCAAAGGCTTCAAGGACGGTCTTGAGGAAAAGTTAAACCGTGAAGTCTATGAGGACGCCGTCAATCTTTCAGGCGGTCAGACCCAGAGGCTGATGCTTGCAAGAGCCTTGTATAAAGACGCTCCCGTAATCGTCCTTGACGAGCCGACAGCGACTCTCGACCCGATTGCCGAAGCAGACCTCTACAATAAGTATAACGACATGACCGCAGGACGTTCCTCCGTTTATATCTCCCATCGTCTTGCCTCGACCAGATTCTGCGACAGAATCATCCTGATAGGCGACCATAAGATTTTGGAAGAGGGAACCCACGAGCAA
Organism: Oscillospiraceae bacterium; assembly: GCA_021200565.1. GTDB lineage: Bacteria > Bacillota > Clostridia > Oscillospirales > Ruminococcaceae > Faeciplasma. The sequence continues at coordinate 31,336 of JAJQGJ010000004.1, read as the reverse complement.
CTGCTCAGGGCTGGTGGAAAATACGCAGAACTCTTTGAAGTTCAGAGTAAATACTACAGGGAGGGTGACATCAATGAGTAAGAACAATGACAAAATCACCTATCGCCGAATGGCATCCAAGACGATTCAGGGGCTCAAAATCCTCTATAAAAACAGTCCCCACATGGTTATCTCGACTATAGTCAATTCCGTCTGGACTGCTCTTAGCCCCTATATCGGAATCTATATGTCGGCTCTCATCATAACAGAGCTCTCAGGCAACAGGGACAAAGACCGTCTCACAATGCTTGTTCTGGTAACGCTCGCTCTGGCAGCAGCAGTTGCGCTCATAAGCGGACTTCTGAACAAGTACAAAAACACCTATGGCGGCATGGCAAACTTCTTCAGGGGAATGGGCAACTACACCAAGAAACAACTCGACATGGATTTTGCCGACGCCGATAACCAGAAGACAAAAGATGCCTATTCGTCTATCACTCAGAATGTCAATAGCGGAGGTTGGGGACTCGTGTATCTTCTCAGCTGGGTTGAGGACCTGATCAAAGGAGTTTTCACTATCATAGGCGGAGTTGCTCTGACTGTAACTCTCTTTACAACGAGAGTTCCTGACGGCTCATCTCTTGCATTCCTCAATAATCCCATCTGCATAATTCTTGTTGTTGCAGTAATGATCGGCGTTACACTTTTAGCGCCGATGTGTTCCAACAAAGCTTCAAGCTACTGGTCAAAAAATGTCGGTGACCACAACTTAGCCAACAGACTCGGTACTTACCACGCATTCTTAGGAACCGAAGAAAAGTATTCTCTCGACGTGAGAATGTACAATCAGCACAAGATGAGTGAGAAATACAACTGCGACAAATCGGGGATATTCATGTCCGATGGCATGTTTGCCCACTTTGCACGTAGAGGAATGGGAGCCTTCAGTGCTCTTGGCAGCGGAATTGCGACAATGTTCTCAGGGCTTGCCTATGTCTATGTCTGCCTGAAAGCTCTTGGCGGTGCATTCGGAATCGGCTATGTCACCCAGTACGTCGCCGCAATCACCAGTGTTTCAGGCGGTCTCACTCAGACCCTCTCAACTCTCGGTCAGCTCAAAGCCAACACTCCGTTCCTCGAAATGTCCCTTGAATACCTCGACATCCCGCACAGTATGTATAAAGGCTCGCTAACGGTTGAAAAGAGACTCGACAGAGACTATGAGATAGAATTCCGTGACGTGTCCTTCAAATACCCCGGAATCGACAACTATGCCTTAAGGCATGTAAATGTCAAGTTCAGAGTAGGTGAACGCCTCGCAGTCGTAGGCGAGAACGGCTCAGGCAAGACAACATTCATACTTCTTCTCTGCCGTCTTTATGACCCGACCGAGGGCGAAATCCTCCTCAACGGCATCAATATCACGAAGTATAACTACCGTGAATACTTAGATGTCTTCTCAGTAGTCTTTCAGGACTTCAAGCTCCCGGCATTCAAGCTCGGCGAGGTTGTAGCCTCAAGCATGACCTATGACGGCAATAAAGCCACCGACTGCCTCGTCAAAACCGGCTTCGGCGACAGGCTCAAAGAGCTTCCAAGCGGATTGGAAACCACTCTTTATACCGAAGTCGACCAGAACGGCGTGAACGTCTCCGGCGGTGAGGCTCAGAAGATAGCTCTTGCCAGAGCCCTCTACAAGGATTCTCCATTCATCGTCCTTGACGAACCGACAGCCGCTTTAGATCCGATGGCGGAAGCGGAGATATATTCTAAGTTCAACGACATAGTAGGCGACAAGACCGCCATCTATATCAGCCACCGGCTTTCAAGCTGCCGTTTCTGCGACGAAATCGCCGTCTTCGACCACGGCTCAATCGTCCAGAAGGGAAGCCACGACGAGCTGATTGAGCAAACTGGCAAGTACAGTGAACTCTGGAACGCACAGGCTCAGTATTACACAAAAGAAGAGCAATAAGATTAGTCCCCCGGGAATTATCTCGGGGGCTTTTTCATGCCGAAAAATTGTCTTTCGGTGAAATACAATATAGAGAAATTGCCTCTTGATTTAAGCCACGCAATGTGTTATAATCGCCTTTGAATTTTGTAATTTGGGGGGATTATATTGCTTTTCGGAAAGCACATAAATCGCTACTACATAAAATACGCCTATCTTTTACTAATAGGCATTGCCGCACTGATTCTCGTCGACTACCTTCAACTCATAATTCCCGAGCTCTATCGTAATGTCATCAACGGCTTGAATCAGGGCTATATCACCCTCGACGACGGAACAACCGTGGCGTTTGACATCGACTATCTTCTCGACAAAATCTGCCTCCCGATGATAGGCATAATTATCGGAATAGTTACGGGTAGATTCCTATGGCGTGTCTGCTTCTTCGGAAGCGGAAACAAGGTTGTGGCAGACCTTCGCTACCGCATGTTCGACCACTGCAAGGACCTCTCCCAGCAGTATTACCAGAAGAACAAAGTCGGCAATCTGATGTCTCTCTTCACAAACGATCTTGAAACCATCCGTGACTGCTACTCAAACGGAGTCTTAATGACCTGCGACGCCGCATTCTTGGGAATTCTTTCGTTTATAAAGATGCTCAGAATGAATGCGCTTATGTCACTTCTTTGCATGATCCCGATAATTCTTCTTTTCGGCGTCGGTTTGACGCTCATGCAGTACATGGAGAAGAAGTGGGAAGTCCGCCAGGAGGCGTTCTCAAAGCTCTCCGATTTCTCTCAGGAAAGTTTTTCCGGAATCGCTGTAATCAAGGCATTTGTAAAAGAGAGTAAAGAGCTCATGGCGTTCCGCAAGCTCAATAAAGAGAACGAGGATGCCAATGTCGAATACACCCGTCTTTCAACCCTCATGACAATTTTTGTAACCCTCTTGGTTGAGTCTGTAATCTGTGTCATCTTGGGCTATGGAAGCTATCTTGTCTATAAGGGCACCTTCAACGCAGGACAACTTGTTGAATTCATGGGCTACTTCAACTCGATCGTCTGGCCTGTAATGGCAGTCGCTGAGCTCATCAATATGCACTCTCAGGGTACAGCATCCCTCAAGAGAATCAGCGAGCTCCTCGATGCCGAAGTTGATGTAAAAGACAGAGAAGACGTAACCGACATTGAAAACGTCAGGGGCGATATTGAGTTCAGAGATCTTACTTTCCGCTATCCCGATGGCGAATATGACGTTTTAAAGAACGCATCATTCAAAATAAATGCAGGTGAAAGCGTCGGTGTCATAGGAAGAACCGGAGCAGGCAAGACAACTCTTGCCGACCTTATACTCAGAATCTATAACGTTCCTGATGGCAAAATCTTCGTCGATGGCAAGGATGTAAATTCCATTTCAATAGCATCTCTGAGAAAATATTGCGCCTATGTCCCACAGGATAACTTCCTTTTCAGTGACACTATTGAAAATAACATAGAATTCGCTACCGATGACGTTTCTCACGAAAAAGCTGTTGAAGCGGCAAAGCTTTCGGCAGTCGACGACAATATCGCTGAATTTGCGCAGGGCTATGAAACGGTTCTGGGCGAACGTGGCGTTACCGTCTCTGGCGGACAGAAGCAGAGAATTTCGATAGCCAGAGCTCTGATGAAGAATGCTTCTATTCTCATCCTGGATGACTCGGTATCAGCTGTCGACATCGAAACCGAGAAAGAGATTCTTTCCGGTCTCAAGACTTCCCGCAAGGGCAAGACAACTATCCTCATTGCTCACAGAGTTACCACCATTGAACATATGGACAAGATCATCTTCATCGATGACGGTAATATCTTAGCTGTAGGAAATCATGAAGAGTTATACTCAAGCTGTCCGCAGTATAAGCTGACAGTCGACTTGCAGCGTCTTGAAAGTGAAAGGGGTGCCTCTAATGCGTGAATTTTACCCTCTTTTAGCTGTTGGCGCAGTAATCGGCGTCGTCTCAATCGTCTTCATAGTAGCTTATCTTTCCGTTAAGGACAGAAAAGAAGCAATGGGCTTTGATCGTAACATGTCAGACGGTGAGATTCTTAAGAGGCTTCTCAAGTATGCGAAGCCGTATGCTGGGCAGTTCATCTTCGTCCTCTTCATAATGCTCATATCCGTCGCCTATGACATCATATCTCCTCTCATCATCGGTGACATCGAAGACATGATTGTCGGAGATTTCGAGATGAATGAAATTCTTGCCTACATAGCAGTCTATGCAAGCATCCTCATCATCTCGATGATATGCACATACGTTCAGGCGATAGTTCTCCAGAAGATAGGTCAGAAGATACTTTCTGCACTCCGTGAAGACCTCATGAAGCACATCGAGAGCCTTTCTCACGCTCAGCTTAATAATATCCCTGTTGGAAAGCTGGTCACCAGAGTTACGAACGACACCAATGCCATCTCGGTAATGTTTACAAATATCCTCGTGAACCTCATCAAGAACTTCTTCGTAATCGTCGGAGTGCTTGTTGCAATGCTTATGCTCAACTACCAGCTGACGCTGATGGTTCTCTGCTTTGTGCCGTTTATACTCCTCTTCACAGTCATTTTCAGAAAGTTCTCCCGCCGTGCTTACAGACGTGTCAAGGACGGAACAACCGACATAAACACATTCATCTCCGAGCACCTTTCCGGAATGAAGATTATTCAGATTTTCAACCGTGAGGATAGAAAGCTTGGCGAATTCCAGCAGAGAAACAAGAAGCTTGAGCGTGCTCAGACCCAGCAGATATTCACATTTGCCATCTTCCGTCCGCTCGTCTATATGCTCTATGTCTCGTCAATACTCTGCCTCTTTTACCTCGGCGGCAGGGGATACATCAAAGAAACCGTCTTCTTAGGGCAGACTATCACCAGCGGTACAGTAGTATCTTTCTACATGTACATCTCGAAGTTCTACAACCCGATCCAGAACCTAGCCGAGCAGTTCAACTGGCTTCAGTCTGCATTCGCATCCGCCGAGAAGATATTCACAATCTTTGACATGGTTCCAGAAATTCAGGATGAGCCTGATGCTATAGACCTTGAAACCTGCGATGGCAATATCGAATTCAAGAATGTCTGGTTTGCCTATAACGAAGGCGAATGGGTTCTGAAAGACGTTTCCTTCAAGGTCAATGCCGGCGAAACTGTCGCATTTGTTGGTGCAACCGGCTCCGGCAAGACAACGATTCTTTCACTCATCTGCCGGAACTACGACATCCAGAAAGGTCAGATTCTTATCGACGGTGTCGACATCAAGCACTACACCGTTTCGAGCCTGCGCCGTCACTTTGGTCAGATGCTTCAGGACGTCTTCTTATTCTCCGGAACCATCCGAAGCAATATAGTTCTCCGTGAAGACAGCTTCTCAGACGACGAGATTATGTCCGTCTGCCGCTATGTCAATGCTGACAAGATTATAGAAAAGCTCGACAAGGGTCTTGACGAAGAGGTAAGGGAACGTGGCAACAACTTCTCTGCCGGTCAGAGACAACTTCTCTCGTTCGCAAGAACCATCATTCATAAGCCGGAGGTCATGATCTTAGACGAAGCAACTGCCAATATCGACACAGAAACCGAGATTCTCATTCAGGATTCACTCGAGAAGATGATGAATATCGGCACGCTTCTCATAGTCGCTCACAGACTTTCTACAATCCGCAAGGCTGACAGAATAATCTATCTCTCACATGGAGAAATTCTTGAAAGCGGAACCCATGACGAGCTCATTGCACTCAAGGGTCACTACTACGAGCTTTATATGCTCCAGTTTGAAAAAGAAAACCTCTTACAAAATAATTGACGTGAGCGGTGTTATGTGGTATAATTTCCGTTAGTAGTTGGCGGATTTCCCGCAGAACCATGTCATGGAGGACAGAAAATGAGCATTTTAGACGGAAATAACGAAACCTACGAAGTCAAGGAAGAGTTTGCACCAACCGAGGACACCAAGCTTAAGCGGTTCCTCACAGGTAAAACAATCTATATACTTCTGATCGCTGCTATCATATGCCTTGTGGCATTCCTGCCGACGGCGGCAACCATAGGAACTATTTACCATAATGTCAAAACAGCCGAAAACGTCATTGCACTCTCGGATGTGACTTTGACGTATGATCTCACCGACCAGTATGTCACCGGCAGCGCCTATAAATTCTTGGCGCAGATCGGCTATATCGCCGCCACTGAGGATGCAGCGAACTACTATTACTATGTAATGTATCTCGACATCAACGGCGAACAGGTTGCAACCTTAGTCGAAGCCGACAAGCGTGGAGATGACGATATTCAGGAGGTCATAGACGCCTATCTCGAATATGCAGCCGATCCCGATGCAGGTTATCAGGGCAGTATAGTTGAGATAACGGGACGTTTTAAGACGATGACCTCTTCCGAGGAAGAGCTCTTCACAGAAGGTCTTTCTGCAATGGGTCTGAGCGGCACAGCGCTTGGCTACACTCTCAAGATCCAGGCGCTCCCTGAAGCCTCCGACACCATCCCATATTGGTTCGTGGCAGTTCCGACTGGAATCGGATTTGTAGTGCTTGCCGTTCTCACCATCTATGGCTTCATCCTTGAAGACAAGCGTGAAAAGGCTCAAATGAGCCCATATCCTTACCAGAATCAGAAAAAGAAGAAGCCGAAGAAAGACAAGAAATAAAAAAACAGGGACACTGCAAGTGATGCGGTGCCCCTTTTATTTTATACTTGTTATTCGCTCTCGATATAAGCAAACTGCCATTCGTCAAACACGAAGCTTCCTCCGAATACGAAGTAGATGTCGTGAGTACCCGAAACCATCTTATCAAGAGTGCAGACTATCGTCTGGAAATCACTTCCTGTGTTGAACTGGATGCTTCCGACAGCCGTTCCGTCAACAGAATCAAGCCTTATTTCAATGATGCCTTTTCCTCTGACTGTTGCTGCAAAGGCGTTTGCACCGTTTCCGAAATCAGCTGACGAAACCGCCGACCAGTCGCCGTCAGAAATGCTCGTTATGAACGTTCTGCCCTCGCTTGTGTAGTAGCTGATCCCTGCAGTAGTAACCGCTGTTTCAGCCTGGTTGACTGAGAACACATTGAGATCCTTGAGCTGACTGACGCCTTCTCTCGTCATGGTAGCGGGGGAGATAGTAACAGTTTCCTCATCTACATCGATAAGGTCAACTCCGATGCTTCTGTATCCGCTCGCCGATGATCCCATATTGTCTAGAAGCATTACCGTCTGATACAGAATATAGTAGTTGTCCCCAAACTTCTGCAAATGCGAATGGTTGTTGCTGAATGAGAAACCGTATTTCGACGGATTCGAGAGATATTCTCCACCATAAACCCAGCTGTCAGGGTCAAGTGGGTCAGTCGAAGTCATATAGACCATTGAGCATGTAGTCGGAGCATCCTCATCAGAGCCGTATGAATCCCACTTGTATCTGTCCTCATAGTTCGAGCAGTAAGTCAATACATAGGTGCCGTTGATGTAATTGAGCTCGTTCGCCTCAAAGTGGTAAACAGCCGGAACCTTTATAATCTCGCTGTCAAGAGAAATCATGTCGTCGCCGAGTCTTACAAGCCGGCAGTTTCCTGTGAACATTCCGTCTTCGTCATCGTGAACGGCACTTCCTCCGCCGAAAGCGAGCCATCCGACGCCATTGTCATCGATAACAACACCCGGGTCGAAGCACCAGTAAACCGGATCGTCTGCCAGCTCTTTGGTTGAATTATCAATAAGAGCCTTGCCGAGAGGGTCTTCCCAAGGACCAGTAGGAGAGTCAGATGTGAGAACTCCGATTCCGCCTGATGAATTGGCGAAGTAGAGGAAGAATTCAGTTTTTCCGTTCGACTTTTCCCGTGAAACGATGGAAGGAGCCCAGCTGCATCCAGCCCATGTCGCAATTTTTGTAACCTCGATGGTGCACTCATAGGTCCAGTTCACCATGTCGTCGGTAGAATAGCAGACCAAAGAGCCGATAGAGCCATAAGTGTTCTCATCGTTTCCGGTTCCTTTGTCATACTGCTCGTTGTCGTTAGTTCCGTAGACATAGAGCCTGCCGTTATACTCAACCGACGTCGGGTCTGCAAAGAAGGTGACTGATGAAATCGGGTTGTTTTCGCCGACAAGCTTGTCCGGCTCGCTGAGGGTTTCGCCGACGCTGTAGCCGAGATCCACGGTGTCGACAAGGTTATTTGAAATGGTGAAGTCTGATGCCTCAGCGCTTCCGCATCCGGTCAGTGCCGCACCTGTCATAGCTAAAATAGTCATGATGCTGATTATCCTTTTCTTCATATTATGATGTTCCTTTCGAGGAGATTTAATCTTATTATACAATATTATCGCCGGAATTTCAATGACCGATAACAATGCGGATATTGACTTATTCTGATATTTGGGAGAAATAAAAAATCCCGGACCGTCAAACGATCCGGAATCTTTTCTGGTCGCGGGGGAAGGACTTGAACCAACGACCTCCGGGTTATGAGCCCGACGAGCTACCATCTGCTCTACCCCGCAATATATCATAAGGGGCGCTAGCCCCGAATGCTCAACTATAATATCACAACTTGATGGCTTTGTCAAGCCCTTTTTTGAAAAAACTTTTTCGCCCTTTTTCGACAAAATTTCAGAAATCGCCCCAAAGCCTATTGACAACCACCATATTTTATGCTATAATTAGATAAGGGAATTAAAATAAGCACGTAATTACTTTTTTGATTCCGAAAAGCTCAAAACCTGCGGGGGTACTCGCGCTACGCGCGAACACTATGTACCCATATAAACCTCCGACACCAAGTGTAGGAGGTTATACCGTAAAAGCCTCCTGACAGAACAAGGAGGTTATTTTTATGACAAAGAAGCTTTTATCAATTATTCTCGCAATAACAATGGCAGTATGTCTGCTACCCACCAATACGTTTGCGGTGGAATACTACGGCGGCACAATCAGTTCTGATGTTGCGGAAAGCCATGATACTATCGGCTTGAATGCTAATACAACGATAGCGGAAGGCGTAACTTTTGCATTAACACATTCAGATTATCAGCATATAGAATTAAACTATTATACTCTAACAAACTATGGTACGATAACAACAAATTATTCAACCAACGAGTTTGACGGAGGCACATTTTATAATTACGGCGTATGTGAAATCACAGGTTTTTTTAATGTTACCGTATACGACCTCACATTAAGCTCTATCACCCTGTCCTCTGGTTCGATTTCGAGCTTTTCGCCAGTAACCAAGAGCTATGCGGTGACGGTTGAGAGTGATGTCAGCAGTATCACTGTTACACCGAATTTGAACTATGACAACGGCAACGTTTCGATTAAGGTGAATAACACAAGTATTGCGAGCGGAAGCTCTGCAACCGTTTCGTTAAACACTGGCGCAAATACGATTGAGATAGTCCTGACCGCCAGCGACGCCAACAACTCGTCGAATACTTATACTTTGACGGTGACGAGGGAAGAAGTGAAAACATACACGGTTAGATGGCTTGATGAAGACGGGACAGAACTTGAAAAAGATACCAATGTAGCTTATGGCACAACTCCGAGTTACGATGGGGAGATACCGACCAAGGCGGCAGGTCTTCAGTATCACTACACATTTAACGGTTGGACACCGGAAGTCTCGGATGTCACGGGAGACGCAACATATACGGCGACTTATACACAAACTGCTCATACTATTGAAACCCAGAACGCCAAGGAAGCAACTTGCACAGAGGACGGGTACACTGGCGACGAGGTCTGCACCGTTTGTGGAATGACGATTTCAACCGGTACGGTGATTCCTGCAACCGGTCACACCGAAGGTTCGGCAGTTATCGAAAAAGACGTCCCGGCAACCTGCACCACGGATGGCTCTTATGACGAAGTGGTTTATTGCACGGTTTGCAATGAGGAGCTGTCGAGAAATACGGTGACTGTCACCGCATCTGGTCACTCATACGAAGCAACGGTAACCGCTCCTACATGCACCGAGACCGGCTACACCACCTACACTTGCTCCATCTGCGGAGACACATATACTGCGGACGAGACTGAAGCGCTGGGTCATAGTTATGAATATCAGGGCTTCACTTGGTCGGGCAACCTGAAGTCGGCTACGGCAACATTTGAGTGCTCGGCTTGTAATGGTACCGAAACCATAGTCGCAACAACGGATGGTACTTCAAACGCTACCATCACGATAAAGAACGTCCTTGGCGTGGTTACAAGAACAGCAATAGTCACATTTAACGGCGTGGAGTACACCTCCACCCAGACAACCGGCACCAGCCTCCTCAACGTTCAGGCAAATTACGCCGCAGTCACTGCTGCTATCTCGAAGGCGAATGCCCTGAACCCAGGCGACTATGTCGACTTCTCAGGCGTAACAGCAGCAATAAATGCAGTTAACTGGAACTTAAATGTTCTTAACCAGACAACCGTCAACGCCTATGCCGAGGCGATAGAAGAAGCAGTAGCGAATCTTGTAGAGGTTGATAGCACTGTGATAGAAGTCGACGAGCCTGTCGAAGCGGGGAATACCGATACAGATGAAGAAGAACCTGAACCCAGTCCGACAACGGGATTGACGTTGGTACTGCTGCCGATGGTGATAGCGATAGCTGGCGTTACAGCTGGGAAAAGCGCTAAATGTAGGGGCTGGATATACAGTTAGCTTCGCTAACTGCCCGCCCCGAAGCCCATCGCCAATCGTAAGCGGGCGGATAATATCCGCCCCTACTTAAGGCTGCCTTCGGCGACACCCTGAGACGGCAAAAAAATTTTCAAAAACCAGCCCGAAACCCCTTTACAAATCGCAAAATTTATGATAACATATATCAGTCTGTGCAGGACGTATGAGTCAGGCACAGCAATACCGCAGACTCGGGTAGCGGATTCAGCCCTCGTTGGGGAGAAATACCTGCCGCTGTCTATGTCTACGGAAGAAATTTTTGAAAGAGGTATTACAAATGCTCAGAAAAGAAGAAAAGGCTGCAATTATTGAAGCCAACAGACTGTCCGAGACCGACACCGGCTCACCCGAGGTACAGATTGCCATTCTCACCAAGAGAATTGCCGACCTCACCGAGCATCTCAAGGCGAACAAGAACGACCATCACTCAAGAAGAGGACTTCTCAAGATGGTAGGTAAAAGACGTAATCTTCTCAACTATCTCAAGAAGAAGGACGTCAACCGCTACCGTGAAATCGTTGAAAAGCTCGGCTTGAGAAAGTAAACTTTGGTCATCAGGGCAGTAGCGGCTTTCACGAGCGGCTTACTGCCCCTTTGATTAAGCTTAGGACAGAACAGATTGTATTGACAAGCGATGTTTTTTAGTAATAAGTTAAGCCCTTTGGCAGCCAAAAGTCTTAGCTTATTGCTAAAACATCCGCTTGAAAATATAAAACCTATTTTTAAGGAGGATATTACACTATGGCAATGTCAGAACTCAAGAAGTTTGACAATTACAGAAAGTATGAAACCACATTTGCCGGACGTCCTCTCATCGTTGAAACAGGAAAGACCAGTGAGCTCGCAAACGGCTCCTGCTGGGTCACCTATGGTGAGACTGTCGTCATGGCTAACGTAACCGCCTCGGTCAAGCCGAGAGACGGAATCGACTTCTTCCCACTTTCCGTTGACTACGAGGAGAAGCTCTATTCAGTCGGAAGAATCCCCGGCTCATTCACTAAGCGTGAGGGCAAGCCCTCCGACAAGGCTATTCTTACATCAAGAATGGTTGACCGCCCGATCCGTCCTCTCTTCCCGAAGGACATGCGCAACGATGTAACTGTCGTAATGACTGTTATGTCTGTTGATCCCGACTGCCCGCCTGAAATCACGGGCATGCTCGCAACCTCAATCGCCATTTCCATCTCAGATATTCCGTGGGCAGGACCGATTGCAGGAATAAGTGTAGGTCTCGTTGACGGCGAAATCGTCCTCAACCCGACTCTTGAGCAGCGTTCAAGAAACCACCTCAACTTAACAGTTGCCGGAACCATGGAGAAGATCGTCATGATCGAAGCCGGTGCCGACGAGGTTGACGATGAGACAATGCTCAAAGCAATCAAGACCGGACACAGGGAAATCCAGAAGATGGTAGCCTTCATCAACGACATCAAGGCGGAAGTTGGCAAGCCCAAGTTCGAATTCGAGTCTATGGAAGTTGACCATGACCTCTTCGACGCTATTGAAGAGATGGCTGCCGAGGATGTAAAGGTTGCTCTCGACACTGACGATAAGAATGTAAGAGAGGCAAGACTCCAGCCCATCAAGGATGCTATCCATGCAAAGTATGATGAGCAGTATCCTGATCAGATCGCAATGATTGACGAGTGCATCTATAAGCTCCAGAAAAAGATTGTCCGCAACTGGCTCTATGAGGGCAAGCGTGTCGATGGAAGAACACTCGACCAGATCCGTCCTCTTGCTGCGGAGGTAGGACTTCTTCCGAGAGTTCACGGTTCAGGACTCTTCACCCGTGGACAGACCCAGGTTCTCTCAATCGCAACTCTGGCTCCCGTAAGCGAGTGCCAGAAGCTTGACGGTCTTGACGAAGAGACCGAGAAGAGATATATGCACCAGTACAACTTCCCGTCCTACTCAGTAGGCGAGACCAAGGCTTCCCGTGGACCTGGTCGCCGTGAGATAGGTCATGGTGCTCTTGCTGAAAAGGCTTTGGTTCCTGTTCTTCCTTCAGTTGAAGAATTCCCATATGCTATAAGAGTTGTTTCCGAGGTCCTTTCCTCCAACGGTTCAACATCACAGGGTTCAATCTGTGGTTCAACATTGGCACTTATGGATGCCGGTGTTCCGATAAAGGCTCCTGTTGCAGGTATTTCCTGCGGTCTTATCACCAAGGAAGACGGCTCGTTCGCAACGATGGTAGACATCCAGGGTCTTGAGGACTTCTTCGGCGATATGGACTTCAAGGTCGGCGGAACCCACAAGGGCATCACAGCTATCCAGGTAGATATTAAGGTTGACGGTCTTACTTATGAGATTATCGAGGAAGCATTCGCCAAAACTCACAAGGCAAGAGATTATATCCTTGATGAAATCATGGCTAAGGCTATCGACGCTCCGAGACCTCAGGTTTCCAAGTGGGCTCCCAAGATGCTCACCACCAAGGTTCCTGTTGACAAGATCCGTGAAGTAATCGGCTCCGGCGGAAAGGTCATCCAGAAGATTTCTGCTGACTATGACGTCAAGATCGACATCAATGACGACGGCAATGTATTTGTATCCGGACTTGACCTTGACAAGGCAAACGGCGCTATTTCCGTCATCAACACCATAGCACATGGTCCAGAGGTCGGCTCCTACTACAAGGGCAAGGTTGTAAGAATCATGAACTTCGGCGCATTCGTCGAGATCGCTCCCGGTCTTGATGGACTTGTCCACATTTCCAAGCTCGACATCAACAGAGTCGGCAAGGTAGAGGACGTAGTGTCTATCGGCGACGAAATTCTCGTCAAGGTTGTCGAGATTGATGACCAGGGCAGAATCAACCTCAGCCGCAAGGACGCTTTGGTTGAACTCCAGGCTAAGAGAGCTCATAAGAAAGACTGATATTAAAATTATGCACAGTACTTTGCTTTTAGTGCTGTGCATTTTTCTTATTTTCTACGAAAAATCGAATTTTAAAATTTAATGAGGATTCGGTGGTTGACAAGTGACAAAATAAGGGCTATAATATACCTATTAGGTCACCAAACCGACATTTAAGTTTCACCGGGTTCCGAAGGCTGCTTTCCCTTGGAAATCTCCTTCATATCCTATATATATCATCAGAAGAATAAGAGTTTGCAGGGGGCAAATGCCTCAGCTACTTCCGATTTAACATAACCTTAACCGGGCTGCAGTTGAGATTTAACCTCCGAAATAGTATTATTATTGTGTCAATGACCGGTTTCCGGCATATGATAAAATCCAGCGGTGTATAAGAGGTGCTTGAATGAAAATTTCAATCCAAGGTTTAACCAAGATGTACGGTGATTTTAAAGCTGTTGACGGTCTCACTCTCGATATTGAGAGCGGTGAGCTGGTCGGTCTTCTGGGACCATCCGGCTGCGGAAAGTCGACAACTCTGTTTATGCTCTCCGGTCTTACTGACCCAACGGAGGGTACAATCCTGTTTGGTGATACCGACGTTACGAGGATTCCTCCTGAGGACAGAGAAATCGGTCTCGTATTCCAGAATTATGCTCTTTATCCTCATATGAGCGTCCTTGACAACATAATGTTCCCCCTAATCAACCGAAAGGTTCCTAAGAAAGTGGCGAAGGAACGTGCAGAGGCAATGGCTGAAATTGTCCACCTTGAAGGTCTCCTGGCTCGTAAGCCAAAGGCTCTTTCCGGCGGTCAGCAGCAGAGAGTTGCCATAGCCCGTGCCCTGGTCAAGGAGCCCCAGGTTCTTTTGTTGGATGAGCCTTTGTCAAACCTTGACGCAAAGCTGAGAGTGGAAACCCGTGAGGAAATCCGCCGTATTCAGCAGGAGGTCAAGATCACAACAATCTTCGTAACCCATGATCAGGAAGAGGCAATGAGTATCTCCGACCGCATCGCAGTTATGGATGCCGGAGTTCTGCAGCAGTTTGAAAAGCCTCAGGATATGTATCTTAATCCTGTCAACACATTCGTCGCCAACTTCCTCGGCACTCCACAGATCAACATGTTTGACGGTGAAGTCACCGATGAAGGTGTATTCCTTGGCGGCAACCTGTTGAGAGCAAGAGCTGATTTTGCGGACAAGTCCACATTTATCCCGAACGGTACATACAAGATGGGCATCCGTCCTGAGCACTTTGAGCTTTGTGACGAGGGTGTTCCTGCCGAAGCCGACAGAGTTCTTATGACCGGTCGTGAGCTTCAGGTCTTCTTCCAGCTTGGTGAGACTCCGTTCAGACTTCTCACTCACTCTGACCAGAGACTTTCTCAGGGAAGCCAGTTCGATCTCAGAGTAAGACGTGCGCAGCTTATGATTTTCGGCGAGGACAACCTGACGCTCGCTAAGGTTTAAGCAGGGGAGGGGTATCATGAAAGATTATTCGTCTCCCGCCTATACGATAAGAAGAAAGCTGAGACCCTATAAAGGCTTCCTGTATCTTCTTCCGTCAATTATTATACTGTGTGTGTTCACAATCTATCCCCTTATAAAGACATTCGTGATGAGCTTTATGGAGGATTACAACCTTGTAAACGACACCTACACAGCAATTAATCTTGAGAACTATAAGGAGCTCTTCTCTGATGCCACATTCCTGGCAGCTCTCAAGAATACTGGTATCTACGTTATATTCGTAGTTCCGATTTCAGTAATACTTTCGCTTATTATCGCTGTTTTTATCAACGACGTAGTAAGAGGAAAAGCAATCTTCCAGACTCTCTACTTCCTGCCATACGTAACGAGCGTTATCGCTATCGGCTTGGTATGGAGATGGATGTTCAATTCAAACTATGGTCTCATCAACAGTATTCTCAACCTGTTCGGAATTGATTCAATCGGGTGGCTGAATGAGACAAAATATGCCATGCCAGCTCTGATAATATTCAGTGTGTGGAAGAGCCTTGCGTTCAACATATTGATCTTCCTTTCAGGACTCCAGACAATTCCTCAGGATATTTATCGTGCGGCAAGAGTGGATTCAACTCCTAAGATGCGTGTATTCTTCAGACTCACTGTTCCTCAGATGAAGCCGATTATAGTATATGCATTCATGATGGGCTTTATAAGCGCATTCAAGGTCTACAACGAGGTTTATTCTCTGTTCGGAGGAACCCGTGCAGGACCGGCAAACAGCGCAATCACGGTTGTTTACTACATCTATGCTAAGTTCTACAACAGTTATCGATATGGTATTGCGGCGGCTGCGGCAGTTGTTCTGTTCGTGATTATCTTCGTCTTTACGATGATTGAAAGATATGTCACAAGAGATAGGGATAAGGTGAAGAGCAAATGACAATGACTAAATCTACTCAAAAAACTCATTCACAGCATATCAAGATGAAGCCGTCTGCGATAGTCACCAAGGTTATCGAGTATGTAGTGCTCATTCTTGGTGCGGCTATGACGCTTCTTCCGTTCCTCTACATGATTCTTTCGAGTCTCAAGACGTATCAGGAGCTGAATGCAATTCCTCCGGTCTTCTTCCCGTCAATTCCGCAGTGGTCAAACTACGTTGAGGCGTGGAATTCAGCACCGTTCGCAAGATACCTTCTGAATACCATTATAGTAGCTGTATGCACAACGATAGGTGTTCTGATAACCTCGACACTCTCTGCGTTTGCATTCTCAAGGCTCAATTTCCCCGGAAAAAATCTCGTGTTCTCAATATTCATGGCAACACTGATGATTCCCGGTGAGATGCTCATAATCACCAACTACCAGACGGTAAGTAACTTAGGATGGATAGATTCATACGCTTCCATGATCGTTCCGTACATCTCAAGTGTATTCTATATCTACCTCCTCAGTCAGTTCTTCGAGCAGGTTCCGAATGAGCTGTACCTTGCCGCAAAGGTTGATAAGTGCAGTGACTTCAAGTTCATGACGAAGATTATGGTTCCGATGAACAAGAGCTGTCTGGCTTCAATAGCCATCCTCAACTTCATCAGCTCGTGGAATGCATTCCTCTGGCCATTACTCGTCACCAACGACCCGAATATGCGTGTCCTTTCAATCGGACTCGTAAGATTCCAGACCGAATCCGGTGCGGATTATCAGCTGACAATGGCAGCATCCTGCATGCTCGTAATGCCTGTTGTAATCCTCTTCCTGGTTCTCCGTAAGTACGTTCTCGAGGGCGTTGCTTTCAGCGGCGTTAAGGGCTAAAAGCAAAACCTCGTCTACGATATAAACCGATGCCCCCGGAATCCTATACCGTGGGCAGGAAAAATTCTTTAAGTTAGGAGAAAAAATCACATGAAAATGAAAAGAATTCTTTGCGTGCTTCTCTCTGCTATGATGCTTCTCAGCGTACTCACCGCTTGTGGCAGCACATCTAACGATGACGACGGTAGCGGCACCACCACTCCGACAGCTGATCAGATCATTGATAGCGCAGATATTGAAGCTTGCGAAATCGTCTTCTGGCACGCAATGTCGAACAAGCAGGAAGAAGCTCTCACTGCCATCACCGATGAGTTCAATGCAACCAACGAGTGGGGAATCACCGTTACCCTTGTAAACCAGGGCGCATACACTGACCTTTCCACCAAGCTCACCGCAAGCGCAGCATCCGATACTCTTCCCGATCTCTCACAGGCTTATAACAACTACGTCACATCTTATCTTGACAAGCTTGTTCATCTTGATGCATATGTTGAGAGAGACTATGACGAGATGGATTATGAGGACATCCTTGAATCCTATCGTGATGAAAACAGCGAGTTCGGCTTCATCAGTGGTATGCCGTTCAACAAGTCCACCTACCTTTACTTCTATAACAAGACACTCTTCGATCAGCTTGGACTTTCTGCCCCTGAGACCTGGGACGACCTCATCACCATCGGTCAGACTTTCCAGAGCGAGCTCGGAATGGTTTCCCTCGGTTATGATGACCTTGCGGGTCTTATCGAAGCAACCCTTCTCCAGAATGGTGCTGAGTACATCAGCGAAGACGGTGCAGAGTTCGACACTGAGGAAGGTCTCGAGGCTATCACTTACCTCATGGATATGTATAACAATGGTTATGCTCGTCTCGTAGGTGAGGACCTCTACTTCTCCGGACCTCTTGGCAACTGTCTCGTTGGTGCTTATGTCGGCTCTTCCACTGGTGTTTCCTATATCACCATGAACGAAGGCTATGAGCTCGGCGTTTCCACTCTCCCTGGCAACACCACCAAGGCTGCTAACACTGCTGGTACCAACGTAATGATGTTCACCACTGATCTTAACAAGCAGGCTGCTGCTTGGGAATACCTCAAGTTCCTTACCAACACTGAGAACACCGTATACTGGGCTATGCAGACCGGTTACATGCCTATCCGTACTTCAGGCTTTGAGTCTGACGAGTATCAGGAATATATGGCTTCAAGCGAGGCAGCTCAGGCTTGCTACGCTCAGCAGGATGCTTACTTCTCTTCACTCAACTTTGATGGAAGCTATGATGTTCGTAACGACATCGGCACCAAGTTCGAGGAATTGGTTCTCGCTGGTGCTGACGGACAGACCGCATATGATGAGCTTATCGCTCTTGTAAACGGAATTTTGCAGTAACTCTGTAATCGTCTACAGTAATTATTAGCACGAAAAAG
This sequence comes from Oscillospiraceae bacterium, assembly GCA_021200565.1. Lineage (GTDB taxonomy): Bacteria > Bacillota > Clostridia > Oscillospirales > Ruminococcaceae > Faeciplasma. Next base: position 13,117 of record JAJQGJ010000004.1, on the reverse strand, counting down.
GGACTTGCCGCAAAAGGCGAGTCCCTTTTCTGAAAAAAGCGTATTTGAAAAGAAAGATATTATACCTATGACCAAGATAACATTCTATAAAGGATTAAATGTAATAGGCGGCACATTTATTAAAGTTGAAACAGAAAAAGCTGTAATGATGTTCGACTTCGGCTTCACCGTCATGCGTGATATTGACTCGAATGTCAGGCTTCGTGAGGGACATATTCCGGAAGACTATGTGAGAATAGGTCGTCTTCCCGCCGCCGACGGAATCTATGAAGAGGCAGTTGCCGAAAAGATCGGATGTGTGCCCTATGGTAAGACAGAAAAGCCTCATTTCTTTATCATTTCCCATATGCATATCGACCACATGGGCGGATTCGATATGCTCGCCCCGGAAATTCCGGTTTATATGAGCGAGGATTCTCTGAGATTATATCGTAAGCTCTGCAATCAGAAAGATTTCACATACCGTGCCCATAAAAACTGCATCGGAATCCCTTATGGCGAGAGCTTCGCAATCGAAGATCTCAAAGTCAATGTCCTTCCGATTGACCACGACTGCATAGGAGCAACTGGCTTCATCATCGAAACTCCCGACGGCAACATTGCCTACACTGGCGACTATCGCTTCCACGGTCTTCACCCGGAGTATACTGAAGGCTTCGGTGAGACCTGCCACGAAGCTGGAATTGACATTATGATAACCGAGGGCACTAATGCCAGCTGGGAAGATTTCGACATGCTCACCCTTGAAAAGCCGGCTGATGAGCCGAGAACCGAATATACCCTTATTTCAGAGGTTGACGATATTCTATCGAATTCAGACAGCCTGATTATAGTAAATCCCTATGAAAGAAACGTTGAAAGGGTGCATAATCTTTATAATCTGTGCATCAAGCACCAAAGAAAGCTTGTTTTAGATAATGCTCAGGCAGACTATCTTGATGAATTCTATCCTGATGACAAGCTGTATGTTTACTCTGAAACTGTTGCCGGAAGACCTGTTCCTGATGGAGCGGAGCTTGTCTCAAGGGAGGAGATTCTTAATAGCCCAGATAGCTATGTTCTTCAGATTCCTTATCGCAGTTCGTACGAGTTGTTGGATCTTGCGGAAGTAGCAGAGCTCTATCTCCATATGGATGGCTATCCTCTTGGGGACTATGACCCATCATATCAGAAGATGCAGTCGCTTCTTGAAAAGGTCGGCATCCAGTATGTCAGACTCGGCTTGGGTGGACACGCAAGCCCCTGGTGCTTAAGACACATGATTGACACCGTTTCGCCCAAGTGCCTGATACCTATCCACAGCCAGAGACCGGAGAACGTCAATTCTGAAAATATCGGCTTCCGCCTGCTTCCCACTGAGGGACAAACTATCATTCTTGACAAAAAGGAGATTCATGTTGTATGAGAATACTGGTTACAAACGATGACGGAATCACCTCCGCCGGACTTATGGAGCTTGCAAAAGCCGCTAAAGAACTCGGCGAGGTCTGGGTAGTAGCACCCGCAACTCAGTGCTCTGCAATGTCCCAGAGAATCAGCGTTTTCGGCGAGATAGTAATCAAGCACGAAACCGATTTTCCGGTTGAGGGCGTTAATGCATACTCCATCACCGGCACTCCCGCCGACTGCGTTAAGGTGGCTACTATGAGCATTCTGCCCGAGACGCCCGATGTCGTATTCTCCGGAATCAACAACGGCTATAATGTCGGAATCGACATCATGTATTCCGGCACCATAGGAGCTGCAAAGGAAGCCCTGGTCAGAGGTATCCCAGCGATTGCATTCTCAAACTCCATGAATGGCAATTTTGAGGTTATCCGTGAAAAGCTCGTTCCCATTGCAAAAGACCTGCTTACACGTCCTATTGAGAAGTATGAACTCTGGAATGTCAATTTCCCGGGCTGTCCTCTCAGCGAGCTGAAAGGCATTTTGGAGGACAGACTGCCCGAAGGCAGATCCTACTATGAAACCGATTATATCCCAACTGAGAATCCCGACGGAACGATCACCCTCACTGTCGCCGGAGAGCCTTGTCTCGAAGCGGGAGAGGGTAGCGACACCTTGGCAGTTGTCAACAACTATATTTCTATTGGAAAAGTCCGCTCAGGTGTTCTCAAGGATGGCGTTTTTGTATGAATACGCCACGTTTTCAAAGAAACACGTGTCTTCACATCTGCTGCGCTCCCTGCTCACTCATGTGCATTGAAACCTTGCGTGCTGAGAACATCGATGTCACCGGCTTCTGGTACAACCCGAATATTCATCCCTACACCGAATATAAAGCCCGCCGTGACACCCTTATCCTGCATGCGCAGAATGTCAACTTGCCGCTTGTGACGATTGATGACTATGGCTTAAGAGAGTTTGTCCGCCTCGTCTATCCCGACCTGGAGGACAGGTGCGAGAAGTGCTATGACATCCGCCTTGACAGAGCTGCAAAGTACGCTTCCGAAAACGGCTTCGACAGCTTCTCAACCTCTCTTCTCATCAGCCCCTATCAGAAGCACGACCTCATCCGTGAGGTTGCTGAAAGAAAAGCTGAGAAGTACAACATCAGCTTCCTCTATCGTGACTTCCGTCCCTATTTCCGTGAGGGACAAAAGCGAGCCCGAGAAGCCGGCTACTACATGCAAAAATACTGCGGCTGCGTTTTCAGTGAAGAAGAACGCTACCTCAGCAAAAAGAAGAAATAAGAAGAGCCCGATGCGAGTCGGGCTTTTTTCTTGCAGGCTATATTTGGATGTGATATAATGGAGAAAACGGAGTGAGGAGGGTTTACTATGGATAAAATTGAAATCGGCAGCCTGATCAAAACTTGTCGTGAAGACAAAAACATAACACAAGAAGAGCTATGCAATGGAATATGCACAGCGTCCACTCTTTCGAGAATCGAGTCTGGAAAATTCAATAGTAATACTAGCATTTTGGCGAGACTTCTTGAACGGCTTGGTTTGTCTGCAGATTATCTTAGGGAAGCTAATAACGATAAAGACTATCTTGTCCGTCAAGAGATTCGTGATATAAAATCACATCAATTTTAATGGAGATAAAGCGAAAGCTCGTATGATGCTTGATGAACTTGGAAAGTATTATGATAGCTTTTCTACCGAAAACAAACAGCGCTACGAAGTCATAGACACAAAAATGTTGTATGAAGATGGCATAATAGACGCTATAACTCAACTTGATCACCTCGAAGACTCGCTGCGTCTTACAATTCCGGACTACGATGAAGAAAATTTGCCGAAGTTTTTGACCAATATGGAAGCTCAGATTTTGCGTGATATTGCGTATAATTATGGCTTATTGGAAGAGTATGAACCAGCTATAGCAATACTTGAGCATATAAAAGACAATATTGAGACAAATGCAGTGGACAAAACTTTTTCTTCAAGAAAATTGATTGATATATGCTACAGCTTGTCAAAGTTTCTGGGGCTTATGGGCAAGTATGATGAAAGCATTCAAGTTGCAAAAGAGGGTATTGCTTGTTGCGAGTATGTGTCAAATCTAAGTAAACTTCCGAGCTGCATGTATAATTGCGCATGGTCTATGTCGCATCGTAACGATGATGGTGACAAAAAAGAAGCGAAAAAGCTTGCAGAAGAAGCTCTTTCGCTTTGCACGTCAAGGGTGTGGAATGCTGACGAACTGACAGAATGTATAAATCGTTTGTTAGTTGAAATTGAAAGTCAGTAGTCTTCATCACCGATAAGCGGAAGCCCTGCTTCACAATTCGGTTTACAATCTGGCTCTTCTTTACTTTCTTCCGAATGCGACATACTTGCATCGGGAACTTGTGACTCCTCTGGTACTAGTGAAGTATCTTCTGCAGCAACTGATATTGCCATAGTGAGTGTTGAGAGTATTGCCAAAAGCACTGATAGTGATTTTTTCATTGTTCTTACCTCTTTCAATTTAATTTTAGCTATTACCGTTTTCTGTGGCTCAGCTATATATATTTTAGCACCGAATCAAACTATTGTCCATAACTTTCAACTTGCACGATCGGAAAGTTACGAGTTTGACAAATTGTTTGCCTTCTGATATTATGAATTCACAGACACCTCCCAAAACTTCCTGCTTTCAGCGTACGGGTTAGCGGGATGGGGCGGGGTGGATGGAAATTTAATTTTACGGGAGGCAAATATCAATGAGAGTTGTGTAACTACATATGCAACAGGAGTGTTTGTTGATGATACTACAATAATTACCGCTGGACACGCAATTTATTACCGGCAGAATGATACTGTACTTGGATACGCAACAAGTGTAACAGTATACCCGGGTGGAACAAGCTCCTCTTTTGGAAGCTCTACGGCGGTTCAACTAGCTACTACTGCCTCATGGATCAGCTCAGGCGACAAAGGCGGTGACTATGGAGTTATTACAATAAGTTCTTCGATGGGCACCGGATATTATGGAATGTCTGCACTATCAGATACCCAGTTAAATGGTAAAAGCGTTTATTGTACCGGGTATCCTGGTGATAAGGATGATTCTACTTTGTGGAATTGATATTATGTGGGAGGATCTTTATGAAAAAACTACTCGCAATACTCTTATCAGGACTTATGCTGATGTCTGTGATGTCAGTAGTAGCCTGGGCAGTTGACCTGCCCGACATCTCAGAAATCGAGTCCGATGAGGGAACCACCTTCTATGCTCTTGTCATAGATGCTAGTATTGGCACAACTGGTAGCTGCGATCTTCAGCTGTGTGCACTCAACGTCAACGACATCAACCACCGTGGGCTTTGCACCGCTTCGGCGAAGGCAGACATTGAGCTTCTGAGCTTGAACGGCTTGATTACCATTGACGATATTGCTATGGGAGATATAATTGCTTTGACTTATACTGGAGACGTATTGGAGGTCTATCCGAGTATAATTACTGACACTACAAGAGTTTACGTTGTTGACCATGTTGATACACTTGCAGAGGTTGCATCTCTTCTACCTGATAACTACAATGGTTATGGCAATTATATTCCTGCATGGAACGTCTTTGCCAGCGTTCCCGAAAGCCTTGACTATTCAGTCTCAGGCGAAAAAGTAACTCTTTCGTGGAGAATCACTTCTGACGAGACCTACACAGTTTATTACAAGCGTTCCACTTCCGATGAGTGGAAGGTTGCCGGCACAACTTCGAAGCACAAGGTTAATATACTTGGATTGAAGAGCGGCATTAGCTATGACTTCAGGGTGGAGATTCTTGGACAGGATTCTGAAGTCGTTACAGTAATCACTGAGTAACATCAATAAAAATATGTGAATCAAAATCCTGTCAACTACGGACGGGATTTCTTGCAATCTCATATCTAAAATTTTTTATCCTGATGCAATAATTCCTAATCCTGATTTGTATTACAAATAGAAAGCAATTATATTGCAAAAATAAGGAGGAATTACAATGAAAAAATTATTGGCAATGCTTCTGGCAGGACTTTTGCTCCTGACTTCAATGTCCGTAATGGCTTGGGCGGATGATGAGGAAGATGCCGACCTCGACATTGATGTACCGCTTGACGACGGCGCAGACCCGGGACCGAGATTTTACTCGCTTAGTGAACTTATCGAGTACCGGAACTACCTGAGAGAAACCGATGACGACCATGGGGTTTACTTCGAGAGCTATGATTGTGTCGAGAGTCTTGAAGGCTTGTATCTCCCCGAGGGCTTGACCTTTGACGACATAACTGAGTTCATGTCAGGTACATATTTCTACTATGTGTATTTCAAGCTTGACGGCATAACGCTTGAGTTTACCTACTATTATAACACTGAAGCTGCTGAACGGATTGTTGTAGACACTCCGATAAAGTACGCCAAGGGTGGAATGTATTCCGGAAAGGTTCTCGAATCAGCTAACGGAACCACAGTTTATTTTTGGAATTTTGCTCCTACTCATAAGACTACAGTAAATGAAAATCTGAACTATCTGTGGTATCAGGACGGCTATTATTATAATTTAACGCTTATGGGCTCTCACGACACAAGCGAAACAAGCTATGAAGAGCTCTATGGCGATGAGCTCCTGGCAATGAGCAATGCCGTTTATCATCCGTTCAGCGAAGCCTTCGACCTCTCTGCCGAAGCTGATGAGGGAAAGGTCAAGCTCAGTTGGAATGAGATTATTGAGGATGAGAGCTGCACCGTCTACTGGAAGCGCTCAAGCTCTGATGAGTGGAAAGTTGCCGGCACAACGTCGAAGCATAAGGTCAATATCGCAGGACTCAAATCTCAAGTTAGTTATGATTTCAAAATTGAGGCAAGCGGCGTTGAATCGGAAATTGTGACTGTGACCACTGAATAAAAAGCTGAATACAAAATAATCCCGTCCAGAGCACTCCGGACGGGATTTTTCAGTTCAGCTCAGTTTAACGAGCTTGACGCCATGCGGGCTGACAACTCCCGAAACAGTGCCATCGACTGGCTCGGTTGTTTTCTCCCAGATGTCGTAAGCCTTTGTCGCACTTATGCCGATTTTTTCGAGGGGGACGGTTATCTCTACTGGCTTCTCACCGGCGTTGAAGAGGGCAAGGTAACACCCACTTCCGTCAACTCTTGGAGCAAACCAGGTGATGGTTTCGCAGCCGTCAACGTCTTTTCTTTCGAGCATATGAGCGCAGAAGCTTGTTTTCTCGATTTCTATAAGCTCCTTATTCGTGACCAGAGAAAGTGTGAAATCGTCAAAGCCGTTCATTTCGCCGCCAATCATCAGTGGCGAGCGCACCATGCACCAAAGCGACATCATCGTCTTCTGCTCATCATGGGTGAAATTGGTGCGATTGTCCTTTGAATAGACCTGATTTATGGGACCTATCGGCAGCATGTCGCAGTCGGGGAAGTGCCCGGGACCTGCATGATTGCACCAAGCCTCAGCACGCTCGAACATGGCATAAAGTAGCTCCCACTTGTCCCAGAAGTCGTCAGTAATCCGCCACATATTGGCGTATTTCTTGAGAAACTCCGCCTGAGAAACCTTTGCAGGACCGGGAGAAAGGCTTAAAACCATCTCTCTGCCGCTGTTCTTTATGGCGTTCGCAATGAGCATGATTTCGCCCTCGTTGTCGTTATTGCGGCAAATATCGTCGACCTTGACAAAGTCAACGCCCCATTCAGCATATAGCCTGAAGATGCTGTTGTAGTAGTCAGCTGCGCCCTCACAACCGTAATTCAGCCCGTACATGTCCGGATTCCATTCGCAAACATCGTTGAATTCAGCGACCTGCCGGGTGGTGAACTCGCTTCCAAGTATTTTACAGTTTTCGTGAACCGCCTGCCTCGGAATTCCTCTCATAATGTGGATTCCGAACTTAAGCCCAAGGCTGTGGACATATTCCGCCAGCGGTGCAAAGCCCTTGCCACCTTCGGCTGAAGGAAATCTGTTCTCAGCTGGGAGAAGTCTCCCGTACTCATCCATAACGAGCTCCGCAAACGGCAGATATTCATGCGTCTTAACCGTAGGCTGATACCATTCGATGTCGACAACGATATACTCCCAGCCATACTCCTTGAGATTTTTCGCCATATAGTCGGCATTCGCCCTGACGGTCTTCTCATCCACCGCAGCTCCATAGCAGTCCCAACTGTTCCAGCCCATAGGCGGATATTTTGCTGTAATCATAGCAAGCCTCCAAGTAAAGAATTTACTACGGACATTATAAACGATTTCGGGTTGCATTGCAAGATGCGGGAACTAAAAATAAAAGATATTGGCTAAGTCCTTTTCCGATTTGTGGAGAATTTTGCTGCGTGTTCGGAGAAGTTATTTATTCTCAGGATATTATCCTGCACGAAGAATCTTTCTGCATGAAATAATAAATTCAGGCTCGTTGTTCCAAGTCCCCGCCATCTCCCCGGCGGGGATTTTACATGTCACAAATTTCGCTTAATTCCCCAACATCTCGACAATTTTCGTTGACAAGTCTTAGAATTTGTAGTATACTTTATACGTTGTGTGCTCAATCTAGTGCACAGAAAGATTATGAATGAAAGGGCTGTGTGCCGTGGCAGAAGCTAAGAAAGAAAAGAAGCGCAGGGGTGACCGCAAGGACGCCTGGCTTGTACGTGATGTTGATTCGATGCATTTCATCATGCCTTATAACATTCCGGGAAGAACTGCAAACGAAGCTGTCTTGGATGAGACAATAGATATAACCCCGATTGAGGAATATCTTGCGAAGAAAAATTACGAGGGAATTGAGTTCAAATACACCTTCTTCCACGTCATTGCGGCAGCAATCGCAAAGACGATAGTTTTGCGCCCGAAGCTCAACTATTTCTTCTCCGGTCACAGACTCTGGGAGAAGAAAGAGGTCAGTATTTCATTTGTCGCAAGGAAGAAATTCTCGGATGACGGTGGTGAAGCTCTCATAACTGTCAAGTTCGACAGAACTGGCATCATTCCTATTGAGCATGTACACGATAAGATCGACAAGTTTGTCAACGCTGTCAGAAAAGATGGTGGCTCGAATAACGACATCGGCGACATCATGGACACCCTCCAGAAGCTTCCGAAGTTTGTATTCAAGTTCATCATGTGGGCGCTTAAGAAGATGGAGTATCACGGTGTTTACCCTCAGTTCCTGATGGATGGTGACCCGTATTATTCAAGCTGCTTCATAACAAACCTCGGCAGTATCAAGCTCCATGCCGCCTATCACCACCTTGCTGAGTGGGGAACTAATTCACTGTTTTTGGTTATCGGTGAGAAGAAGCCGACAGTTTTCGCTAAAGCTGACGGAACTATGGAGGTTCACAATGGAATCGACCTCGGCGTTACCATCGACGAAAGAATAGCTGATGGCTACTACTATGCACAGTCTATAAAAATAATCCGGCATCTGCTTGCTCATCCTGAGCTTTTGGAGCTTCCGATAGAAACGCCGGTTGAATTTTAAGGAGGAAAAATATGGCTACAGAAGTAAAAGCACCGTGGTTAAATAACTACGGAAATGTAAATTTCCATCTCTCATACTACGAGGGTTCAATGTGGGAGATGGTCAGAGATGCGTCGCACAGATACCCAGACCTGACTGCATATCAGTTCATGGGTAATAAAGTAAAGTATCGTGATTTCGAGAAGCAGGTATACATATGTGCAAAGGGTTTGAAAGCAATCGGCATAAAGCCTGGCCAGAGAATCACGATCTGCATGCCGAACTGCCCTCAGGCGGTCATCATGTTCTACGCCATCAACGTTGTCGGCGCAATCGCCAACATGATTCATCCGCTTTCAAGTGAAAACGAAATCGCATTCTTCATCAGCCACTCAAAAAGCGTATGCACACTGACTCTCGACATGTTCTACCCGAAGTTTGCGGAAATAATGAAGCATACCGAGGTCAAGAACCTCATCATTGCCAGCACACGTGATGCTCTTTCGTTCCCAGTAACATTAGGCTATGACCTGACTGAGGGCAAGAAGATAAAAAAGATTCCGAAGGATGCACCAGTAATCATCTGGAACGATTTTCTTAAGAAGGGCAAGTCATATGTCGGCGAATATATCGCCCATGTTCAGAAGGAAGACCCGGCAGTAATCCTCTACAGTGGCGGCACAACCGGCACAACAAAGGGAATTCTTCTTTCGAATCTCAACTTCAATGCGCTTTCAAAGCAGCTCATGGAAACCAACCCCATGGCTGAGGTTGGTGACAAGATGCTTTCTGTCATGCCCATCTTCCACGGCTTCGGCTTGGGAGTTACAATTCACGCAATGCTTTCAAACGGCTGCAACTGCATCCTGGTTCCGAGATTTACCGCTGAAACCTATGCCAAGGATATTGTCAAGCACCGTTGCAACTTCATTGCCGGCGTTCCGACTCTTTATGAAGCACTCTTAAGACAGCCATCGATGGATGGCGCAGATCTCAGCTGCCTCAAGGGAGTGTTCTCCGGCGGAGATTCTCTTTCGGTTGAACTTAAGAAGCGCTTTGATAAATTCTTAGCCGACCACGGCGCAACAATCAGCGTCCGTGAGGGCTACGGCACAACCGAGTGCGTAACCGCAAGTTGCTTAACGCCGATTCACCTGTATAAAGAGGGCTCCATCGGTCAACCCTTGCCGGATAACTACTATAAAATTGTCGACGTCGGAACAAATATTGAGGTTCCCTATGGTACCGACGGTGAAATCTGCATTTCAGGACCGACTGTAATGCTCGGCTACCTCGACCAGCCTGAGGAAACCGCAAACACCTTAAGACTCCACGGCGACGGCAGAATCTGGCTGCACACCGGAGATCTTGGATACATGGACGAAGAGGGCTTCATCTATTTCAAGCAGAGAATCAAGCGAATGATCATAACATCCGGCTATAACGTTTATCCGTCACAGCTTGAAAATGTCCTTGACGGCTATGAATCGGTTCAGATGAGCTGTGTCATCGGCGTTCCCGATCCGTATAAGATGCAGAAAATCAAGGCTTTCATCATGCTGAAGCCCGGCTATGAGCCAAGTGATGATATGAAAGAAAAGATTATGGCGTATTGCAGGAAGAATATTGCAAAATATGCGCTTCCTTATGATATTGAATTCAGGGAAACTCTCCCGAAGACACTTGTAGGAAAGGTAGCATACAGAATCCTTGAGCAGGAAGAGTATGAAAAGCTCGGAATTACAACATCTGAAGCAGAAAAAGAACCAGTCAAGGTCTGACATAAAGCAAAACGGCACAGGGGTTAGATCCTGTGCCGTTTTACCTGCAAAAATATCTTGAGGTACTTGCATAATATAATCTTCCAAGCAGATGACTTTTTCTTTCGAATGTATTATAATATACGTAAGCGTGAAATGCAATGACGCTTTTTCACAACTTTATTGACTTATCCTGAGATACTGGGGAGATGTATATGAAAGACAACCTGTTCACGCCATCCTATTTTGATGGCTTCCATTGCCTGATGGGCTCATGCCCCGACAGCTGCTGCAAAGCTGGCTGGGAGATACCGATAGGCGACGATACCATAAAGAAATTAAGAGCTTATCCGGCGCTCGAAATTGAAAAGAATATAAAAGATGGCTCCGATGAAGACACAGTTCTCAGAATGAACGGCTATGGCGTCTGTCCATATCTTAATTCTGACGGGCTTTGCGAAATGTACCTGAAATCCGGCATGATGGGCGATGTCTGCTCGAAGCATCCGAGATTTTATGAGGAGTATTACATCGGCGAAGAGATAGCTTTCACGGAAGCCGGACTGTCCGCTTCCTGCCCGGAAGCAGCGAGAATAGTCTTATCTGCGACAAAATCTGATTATGATTCACTTTTCGATTCTGGGACAGATGATGAACTCATAAACTTCCTTTTGGCTGCAAGAGAGAAGGCTTTCAGTCTGACTCCTCGGAAGCTCATCACCTATGGCGAACTTCTGCAGGAGGAGATCGACTTCGGAACTCTTGAGATCCCTGATGGTGAGATTCCCGACAGCGAGCCGATAGATATTAAAAGCCTCTGTCAGTTTATCCTTGATGAGACCGAAATCCTCACGCCCGAGTGGCGTGAGCTTCTTCTGAACTGCGAGCAGGTAAGAAAAAAGCAGGAGAGCAAGCCTCTTCTGTACTATCTCATATTCCGATTTTTCCTGAAAGCCGTGAACACAGAGGACATTCTGACTGAATGTAAGCTCATTGCGGCACTATACGAGCTGTGCCGATTGGGAGATGACTTCACGGAAACTGTCCGACTGTCATCAAAAGAGCTCGAGCATGACGATTTTAACCTGGATTTGCTTCGGGATTTCTTATCGGATTCTTGACATTTCTATGAAATGTCTTTATAATTATAGGTAAGAAATGTTTAATAGGGAGTGGCATAATGGATAATATTAAAAAATTAGGCTTCGGACTTATGAGACTGCCGATAATCGGTGACGACCATTCGAACATCGACATCGAGCAGGTCAAGGCTATGGCTGACAAGTTCCTTGAGCGTGGCTTTACATATTTCGACACCGCCTATGTCTATCATAGCGGCAAGAGCGAAGTAGCATTCAGAGAAGCAGTCGTAAAGCGTCATCCTCGTGACAGCTTCACAATAACGACAAAGCTTCCGCTCTTCTCAAAGCCTAATGATGACGAACGTGAGAATATCTTCAATGAGTCGATGACCCGCCTTGGAGTTGACTATCTCGACTACTACTGGCTCCACGCAGTCAACAAGGACATATATGAATACATCGAGAAGACCGATGCTTTCGGCTATATCCAGAGAAAGCGTGACGAAGGCAAAATAAAGCACATCGGCTTCTCTTTCCACGACAGCCCCGAAACTCTTGAGAAGATTTTAACCGATCATCCCGAGGTCGAATATGTCCAGCTCCAGATCAACTATCTCGACTGGGAGGATGCCTGGGTAAGAAGCCGCCGCTGCTATGAGGTTGCAACCGCTTTCGGCAAGCCGGTTATAGTCATGGAGCCTGTCAAGGGCGGAGCGCTTGCAAGACTTCCCAAGACCGCTTCGAAGATATTTGATGAGTATGATCCCACCAAGTCCTACGCTTCCTGGGCAATAAGATACTGCGCATCTCTTCCGAATGTAATGACAGTCTTAAGCGGAATGAGCGACATGGCTCAGGTTGAGGACAACACCGCATATATGCAGAACTTCGAGCCTTTGACTGATAAGGACTATGAAGTCATCGCCAAGGTCAGCGAAAACCTCAAGTTTGCAATTCCTTGCACAGCCTGCCGCTATTGCACCGACGGCTGCCCGATGAATATCCCGATTCCCGACCTGTTCGCACACTATAACGAATACAAGCGTGATATGCGCAAGCTTCATGAGATAAAGGATAAGTATGCCGAGACGGTCAGAAACGCCGGCAAGGCAAGCGACTGCATCTCCTGTCGTCAGTGCACCGAGCACTGCCCTCAGAACCTTGATATTCCAAACCTTTTGAGCGAATGTGTAACTGAGCTTGAATAAGCCTCATTTCGGCTCTCTTTCTTGCCGAACGGAAAGAGAGCCTTAACTTTGCTGAATTGCAGCGTGTAATATTTTCTGATTTCGTAAGTTGCTATTGAAACGACTGAGGGAATACTGTAAAATAGTCCCGAAAGACCAGCTATAAAAAGTCAATAGCAAAATAGAAGAAAAATAAGAAGGAAT
>JAJQGJ010000019.1 GCA_021200565.1 Oscillospiraceae bacterium | reverse complement strand
GGCAGGCGGGTATATGTCGAGAAACGTGCTGTTGGATTACGGAGAGGCAAAACTCTTGAGTTTGAAAGATAACCCCAACGTGAATAAGGGAGAGCTGAAGAAAGACGTAGACCTCATACAAACATCCAAGATAGGCGAGAACGAGGCGGACATCGAGAAGCTTAGAAGTACGATAATGGTGATTCTCAGGGACATCAAGAAAGAATTCCCGAACAAGAGAGACAGTGAAGTTGCGACTTCCAAGGCTGTTGAGAGTATTGCGAGCGATTTGTCCGAAATACCGCCAAGGGAGGTTACAGAGGAAAATGTAGCTGATTCAATAATGAGATACATTGAGAGAGTTGTGCCAATGGATGCAAAAACCCGTTCACGGATGAGGAGATTTGTCCTGTTCGCAATGAAGATATTCGGGAAGAAGCGGCAGACGGAAGACTGATATACCTTTTCAATATGCCAAACAAACAAGGGAGCTGACGCTGGCTCCCTTTTGTAATACAATATTTCGTTTTCGTCCGACTGCTATTTTGCAAAGGTATAACACACTAGACTTTCCATATGGGAAAGTCGTGTGCCAAAAGGGGTAGCCCTTTTGGATTGACCCGGCTCCGGACGAATGGCAGTTTTAAACTTGCACGTCTGGAAAGTTCAAAACTTGACAAGATGTAAGAAGCATGATATACTTTTCTTAGGCTTTAACTGATTGGAAAACGAAGCGATTTGGGGTGTTGGTATGGATAAAATTGCAATCGGAAAGTTAATGAAAAGCCGCCGCAAAAGCTTGGATAGATCTCAATTTGATGTTTGCAATGGCATTTGCGATGTCTCTTCATATTCGAGAATAGAGCGTGGACTCGTTGACAGTAGTGCCGATATTCTCATTTACCTTTTCGAACGCCTCGGACTATCTACAGAAATCCTTAACAATTCCGTTAACGAACAAGACGACAGAATCTGGCAAGTAATTCGGGAAGCAAGTCATGAAAACGCTCATGGTGACCAAAAGCATGCTCTTTCTTTACTTGAGACTATTAGTGAAGAGTACGAAAATTTTTCTCAAGCAAATAAACAACGTTACGACACTGTAGATACTATGATTGCCTATGAAGAAGGTATTATAACTAACGAAGAAAGACTCACGAATATGGAAAAAGCTCTGCGCATGACTGTGCCTAACTACGACATTGACAATCTGCCACCGCTTTTAACTAATACGGAATCATTAATACTTCGGTATATTGCTAATGCCTATGCTGTATTAGAGAACTATGATATAGCCATTAAAGTGTACTACTACCTGAAGTCCAGAGAAAATAAAAAAAGCGACAGGTATGCCGCTTCTAAAAATTTGGTACATATATGCTACAATCTTTCCAAGTGCCTCGGTCAAGTCGGCAGATATGATGAATGTATAGAAGTCGCAAAAGAGGGAATGTGCTGTTGCGAGTATGTCAGCAATATCAGCATGCTTCCGAGCTGTATGTATAACTGTGTTTGGTCCCTTGTTTTACGGAATAACGACGGGGACAGAGAAGAGGCAAAAAGGCTGATTGACAAAATATCTGAGCTCAATACGCCAATGACTTGGAATGGAGACGGATTAAAAAGCGGTATTAATGATATTCTGAATACATACATCAATCACATTTCATCGTCTTCGGTCTCATCTATTGGTTGATTGCAGTCTAGTTCAGCGCTTGTTTCTTCTCTTGCGTTATCAACTGGTGGAATAACTATTGTGCCATCATCTAGTGAAAGAACGATCTCAGTTTTTGACTCTTGTCCCCACACCATGCCATCGGTTGCAACAGTACAAACCGTAGTTAAAGAAACGACCATAACTAATGCACTAATAATTGCTATAAATTTCTTTGTTTTCATTGTTACTATCTCTCAAAAAATTATTTGTAGTCATTACGACTCTTCGAGTATATCACAATAGAATTAGCTTGTCCAGGCTAAATAATTTGCATATCATGCAAATTATTTGCATCACATGCAAATTTAGACGTTGACAGAATCTTTGCTATCTGATACTATGAGGAAAAGACCATCTCAATCTATCTGTGTGGTTGCAAATAACAAGTTTTTAAGGGCGGCACGGTTACTATCTTGGCTTGTCGCCCTTGAATTTTAAATAGGTAAGGAATGACCTCAGTATGTATATATTTTCCATTGCATTTGAAGGCATTAAACGAAGAAAACGCCAATCCTTCCTGATTTTCTTCGTCCTGCTCATATCGTTTACTTTCGCAATAATACTCTTAAGTTACACTTCAAGCGTCGCCGAGACCAACTCACAGCTGAGGCTCGATACATATGGTTACTGGTACGGAGCTATCACGGATGGCGTGTATAGCGACCTTGAGTATCTCGAAAGCTCAGATTTTGTTGACGATGTCGGTACGAGCGTAAACTATGGCTCGGCTTCTGTAATGGTCGGTGGACTTTCGCAGGGCTCGCTCAAGATAGGAACCGCTGACGAAAACCTTGCTGATATGGGAATTAATCTCGAAAGCGGGCACATGCCAAACAGCTCAGATGAAATCGCCATCGAGGCGGCATCGCTGAACGAGGTTGGTTACGGCGCAAGTACCGGCTCTTCAATAACCCTGCAATGGACATTCAGGAATGACAGTAGCTATGCCACCGTTCAGAGAACCTTTAATGTTGTTGGCGTTATAAGTGAATACACAGGTCTCTGGGACATTGATGCCACGCTGAACACCGCCATTATCGCCGAAGAAGCTATGGCGGACATCATCGCCGAAGCGGAAGCCTCACTCGGCGAAATTACCAGTCTCAGTCCCGAAACGACATACTTCTTTACCGTCAAATCCGGTATGGAGAGCGACGTTGAAACGGATGTGAACAAATTCCTCTACAATACCCGTGAAGACTCGACTATCAGAAGAGTTACAATAAATTCCGTTGTTGAGATGGAAAGCGAAGCGGCGCAGACCAATATGGTTTATCTCGGGCTGATTTTAGCAATTACGATTCTTGCTGTAGTCATGATTTACATCCTGCAGATGCAGGTAGAAGTCAAGCGAATTGTCCGTTTCCGCAGTATCGGCGGCTCAAAATGGCAATTAAGATTTCTCATTCTTGTTGAGACCCTTATACTTGCAATCCCGGCAGTTATATTTGGTATACTGCTCGGATTCTTGGGCATAAAGATTCTACTCAGCATAAGCGTCTATACCGGTTCTGTTGATGTAGCGGTAAGCATCCCATGGAGCTACCTCGGCATGGCACTTGCTTTCTGGCTTGTAGGCATACTTCTGGTTCGAATGATTACATTTCAAGTTGCGCTTGCCACTCCTCTTAGTGGTAGAATGGGCATGCAGAAAAGCAGGGCAAAGCTTGTGGGCGGTTTCAGACGTGCATTGATTATGCTTATGGCAACGCTTCTGTGCGTTTCAGCTGTATTTACTACCGTAAATCTGGCTGAACCGGTGAGCGAATACACATATTGGACTTCGCTCTGGTCTTACTATATAAGTGAAGTGGACGGAACCAATACTCATACGGATTACCAGATTCCCGATTTGTCCGAGTATGAAGAAGATTTATTGTCAATCGAGGGAGTTATCGACTTTGTTGGCATCAACGACTTCTACGCCCTGATAACCTCCGGCGAAAGCACGGAATCGGCAGTAGTCATAACTATGGATTGGGACGATATTCAGAATTATGTCGATACAACCGGCGTTGACAAAGAAGCCTACGAGAGCGGTGAGAGTGTAATCGTTCAGATAGTTTCTGATGACACAAGCATAACCGAAAACTCAGACATAACAATTTCCGTCGATTATAACCATTTTGATTCATATGTTGAGGCCTCTGCTGGAGACCCTGTTCTTGATGAAAAAAGCCTTTTGAGTTCAGGTTTGGTGAGTGTAAATGTAAATACCGCCTCAGTCCAGCTTCTTGAAAGCGACGAGACTCTTGCATCGCTTCTCCAATACGACCGCTCCGGCAGATATTCGATTGAGAATTACACTTACTATGTAATCTGTTCCTTGCCTGTGCTTCAAAATATCGTTAATCAGATTCCTGAGGGCACTCGTTGGTGGATTGAATGCGAGAGATTCCTGTGGGGTCAGCAAGAGGTAGGCTATAATCAAGGCTTCGTATTTACCAATATGAACGCCGAAGATTTGGGAGTAGATACAACGCTATCTAAATTAATATCTCAGATTGTGTATACAACAGCAACCGAATACAACGTAGTATCAGGTGCATACTTCAAAACCTATAATTTCCGTGAGATTAATTACGCCAACGCTCAGGTATACCGACAATCGCTCATAATGACTATTGTCAGTGGAGTTTGTATTGCATTGGTTGTCCTCATGATTCTCGTGAGCACATTGCGCCTTGAAACAGACAGCGAAAAGCGGCGTTATGGCATCCTGCAGGCAATCGGAATGTCGAAGCGGCAACGGAATATCGAGCTCGGCAGAAGAGCCGCTATAAGAAGCATTTTTGCGATTACGGTGGCGATGGTGAGCTATCTTGCATACTATCTCGTTATGAATATCTCAGTTATTGCAGAGGGTTCAAGCCCGGTTGCGGTGCTTGGGACGATGTTCTCGACTTTGGCGGGTTATGGTTTGACGGTGCCGGTGCTTCTTGGAATACTTGCTATAGTGTTCTTCGTGACGTTTGCAATCTGCTTCGGGGCGAAGTTGGGTATAAACAAATATAGCATAATGGAAATGTTAAGAGAAGACAGATAAAAAAGAGTTAATAAGACTAAATCTCGCTTGCTTAGATTTGAAAAATTGCACGCCATGCAAATCCGGGCGTTGACAGAATTTTTGCTTTCTGATACTATAAAGTTACAGATAACCTGTGAAACTTCCTACTATCGGTGCACAGATTGGCGGAAATTGTCGGGGTTGCTGAATAACAATTTTGGAGGAATCCTAATGAAAAAAGTATTATCAATCTTATTGGCAATGGTTCTCGTTTTGACTGTTTTATGTTCATTCTCGTTTGCAGCGGAGGCGCCTGAAAATGAGAACGATGAGGTGATGATAGCTACAACCTATTGCCCTTTGTGTGGCAATATAGCAACAACTACAAATGTCACTACGAAAACATATACATATTGTGGATGCGGTTGCAATGGCGTTACCTCTGTTACCGTCGAAGTTAACTCCGTAACAAGCTGTACAAAATGCAACTTCTCTAATAAAGAACCAGTATCTTCTGAAAAATACGATTATAACTGTGGATGCTGTGAATAGTCTTAATTTGTGCGGTTGTTACAACAAATAACAACCGCACTGATGTTCAGAAAGTGGGAACGTTTGATGATAAAAATATTGTCTATAGCATTCCAAGGCATTAAAAATAGAAAACGACAGACTTTTCTTACAATTTTTATACTTACGATTTCGCTTGCTTTTGCGATCGTTATGATGAGTTACTCAAGCAGTATTGTTACTACCAACAAGGAGAACAGGCTTGATACATATGGAAGTTGGTATGGCGCAATACCAGATGTACAAGATGGTGATCTTGAGTACCTTGAAAGCGAGGAGTGGTTTGATTCTCTTGGGATTAGTGTTTCTTATGCTTCTTTAGGCAATGCATATGTAGGGACAGCGGATGAATCCTTTGTAGAGATTGGCAGAATTTCTATGCGTTCAGGGCATCTGCCTGAGAATTCAACCGAAATTGCGATGGAAGCAGATCTTTTAGATTACCTTGGCTATGATTATACCTTGGGGCAGACGATTTCTGTCTATCTCGTGTTTTTTGATTCAAGCCATTTTACAGACGATGTAGATGATATTATAGCCGACAGCTCAGAGCCGATTATAATACAGACATCGTTTACACTGTGCGGAGTTATAGACGAATATACAAATTTATGGGACACTTCGAATTACTATAGCCCAAGTCTTAATTCTGCAATTATTTCAGAGCAAGCTGCCGTTAGCTTATATAGTGATGCTTTGCAAAGAGCAGAAGAACTGAACACAGAAATATTCACTGAGACAGGATATTTCTTTACTGTAAAGTCTGGTTACGAGAGTGAAGTTCAGTCAAGTGTGAATTCATATCTTGCGCAAAGCAGAGCAGGAACAAGCATAAAAAAGAAAACTGTCACAATAAACAAATTGTCATTCGACAGTTCTGAGGCGGAATATAACGCTGTTTATGTATATATTATTTTAACAGTTACGCTATTTGCAGTTGTAACAGTATTTGTATTGCAAATGAAGTCAGAAATTAAAAGAGTCGTCCGTATGAGAAGCATAGGTTCCTCCAAAAGACAGTTGAGATTTCTAACAGTAGTGGAGACTCTCATGATGTGTTTTCCGTCTATTGCATTAGGAATTTTATTTGGAGTATTGGGTACATGGCTTCTTTTGAGGCTAAGTGTGTTCGCAGGATCAATTTCGGTTATAGTCAGCATTCCTTCCAAATTGCTTGTTTTATCAGTCTCTCTTTGGACACTGGGAGTAATTGTAACAAAGTTAGTTACTTTGCAAGTTGCCTTTTCAACGCCTTTAAGCGGCAGAATGGGTATGACCGTAAAGAATGAAAAAGCGTACAGAAAGTTTCAAAATGTGCTTATCATAATGTTGTCAACATCATTTTGTGCTGTCGTTATTTTTACAATATTAAGTTCGCTTGAGCCGATGCTTAACTATTCTTATTATAGTAACGCTTATGATTACAAAATAGAGAGCAGTTACGACAAAGATGCAAACACAGCGGTAGGACGGCGGCTTTACTACCACATAGATGAGGACATAATCGAAGCATTTTCCTCTGTATCTGGCGTATCTGAAGTGAAAGCTTTTTCGGCAGCTTTAAAGGCTGTTCTTGATTTTGATGATCTAGATAACGCGGATATAACACTGACAATAGATTCTGATAACGAGATATACTTTACTGGCAAGGACGTTTCCGTTCGTATCATTAACGACTACACTCAGTGGGAGGATATAATAGACTTCTCTGAAATCGATATTGACTCGTTCAATGGCGGCGATAGTGTTATACTAATGTATTATCTGAACGATTCACATTTCTCTGAGCAATCGGTACCCTACGTTGGCAATATAGTCTCAATAGCAATAAAGTGTGTAAGTACAGAAAATGTTAATAATACCATTGTCGAAGCTTCTGTAGGTGCAATACAAAGATACGATTACTCCGCCCCATCAGGTTTCTATTCTGCGGAAGATTACAGAAGTGAAGAACCATATAGAGGAATAGTTATTGTTTGCTCAACAGCTTTTCTTCAAAGGATTCTCGACTCTATGCCAGAAGGCACTTACTGGAGCAAATCGAATGACTCAATGGAAGGATATTTAGCCGGGTCGGATGCGTCATTTAAGACAGCATATATCTACACAGACAGTAATGTCGATCTTCTAACAACAGATGTTGAAGTTGCTACTCTAGCTAATGAACTTTTGCTTGATATATACAATGTCAGAGAATCAAACGAATCAAACAGAGTTGTATACCTCCAAACTCTGATAATGCTTTTCGTCAGCGGAATCTGCATAGCGATAGTAGTACTCATAATCCTATCAAGCACCATAAAACTTGAAACTCAGCGTGAAAAGCGGCGCTATGGAATCCTCCAAGCCCTTGGCATGTCGAAGCGACAAAGAAATCTCGAACTGGTGCGGACGGCGCTTGTGCGGTCGGTTGTGGCAGTCGTTCTCGGATGGGGAGTATTTATCCTGACAGTAATCTTCCGGAACCTCGAGTCCATCAAAGAAGGAGGCGCAACAGTATTCGGTGTTGTGAGCGAGTATATGAGTAACATCGCAAGCTACTACATGCCCGTCTGGGCGATGGCAGTCATGACTGTGGCTCTGTTTGCTGTTGTATTTCTAATTTGCTACGTTTCAAAGCTCGAGCTTAATAAATATTCCCTTATGGAAATGTTAAGAGAAGACAGGTAAAGGAGAAAAAATTATGAGTACAGTATTAAAAGCAAAGGACATCTACAAAACCTACAAAGCAGAATCGGGCGAGACGCACGCACTTAATGGCGTGAGCGCTGAGTTCGAGGAGGGACTTTTCTACACCATCATCGGTCGAAGCGGTTCGGGCAAGTCGACACTTCTGCACATCCTGGGCGGTCTTGACGAGCCGACATCAGGCAATATCTACTTGGGCGACGAGGATTTATATTCTTATCCCGATGCCAAGATGGCGGAGTTCAGAAGAAGGCATATGGGATTCGTGTTCCAGCAGTTCAACCTGCTCGACGAATACACGGTGCTTACGAACATCTGCATGCCGATGAAGCTCGACAACAAGAAGCCCGACCCGGAGTTTTTGCAGAATGTTACCGAGCTTCTCGGAATCGCCGACAAGCTCAAGAAATACCCGACCGAGCTTTCGGGCGGCGAACAGCAGAGGGTCGCGATTGCGCGCTCCGTCCTTGCGAAGCCACAGCTTATCTTTGCCGACGAGCCGACGGGAAACCTCGACAAGAAGAACGGCGAGACCACAATTCAGCTTCTTAGAGACTGCGCCCAGCAATTCGGGCAGACTCTGATTATGGTAACGCATGACCCGGAGATTGCGGCGAAAGCGGACGTGGTTATAAAGATTGAGGATGGAGTTGTAATAGATTAGTTTGCCTCCAAAAAGAACCGATTGCTTTCTGTATTGAGAGCAATCGGTTCTTTCTTTGTTTTTGCTTTTGCACAATATCAGTTGAACTTATCCCTAACTGTATGCCGTGCACACACCTGTCCTGTCAGCAATAGTTGGTAGGTTTTGTTAGTTACTTACCGGTATTCAGCTTTGGGCGGACTTTTGAAGCGATATTTATTATTTGTGTATTCCCCTGAAAAATAGTGCTATCGTTCCCGGTCCGGCATGACCACCGGTTACAGGTTCGTACTGCTCCATCATGCAGTTGCCGGTGAAGCCGATGGCTCGAAGCTGGTCTAAAAGATTCATAGCTCCCGCTTCGTTGTCGGCGTGAGCGATTGCTATGTCGAGCGACATATCCGAGCAGAGCTTCTGATACTTGTCGGCAAGAGTGGCAATAGCACGCTTTTCGCCTCTTGCTACGCCATTGAAGACGATGTGACCGGTGTTTTCACCCATGAGAATCGGCTTGACGTTGAGGAGCGAGCCGGCGAAGGCTACTGTTCCGGAAACTCTGCCGCCTTTTTTAAGGTATTTCATGTCGTCTACTGTGAAGTACTGACAGAGGTGCTCACGACGGTTATAAAGCTCGTTTACTACAACGTCTATCCGCTCGCCTTTTTCGATAAGCTCGGCAGCGTCAAGAACGTGCATTCCCTCGCCCAGGGAAGCAGCATAGGAGTCGAAAACTATTATTGCACGATCAGGATAGGCTTCCTGAAGCTCGCTTGCTGCAATCTTTGCAGAATTTATAGCGCCGCTGATTCCCCCTGCCATTCCGACATAGAGAACGTCATCGCCATTCTGAAGTGCTGGCTCGAAAGCCTTCATATAGTCGACGATGTTGACCATCGAGGTCTTTATGTCTGCACCCTCACGCATGGCTTTATAGAACGACTTGCCGTCGAAGCCTTCAAGGGTGTTATATTCTACCACCTTGTCATTTATGCTGTAGTGGAAATGTACGAGTTCAATATTGTGTTCCTTAAGAACCTTAGGGCTTAAGTTTGCCGACGTATCGGTGAAAAGTCTTATCATTTACATAACTCCTTATATGAGATTTTTCTCGCAGATTATAATACCACTTTGCGCTGAAAATTTCAATCTACTTGGAATTTTTCTGCCTCTACTCTTAAAAAATAAGCAGTAGAGCTCCAATTTTTGGAATTCTACTGCCAATATTTTCAGTTGTTGTCGTCTGTTTTATGATTTTCGTGGAACAATCGGAAGCTTAAGACCACCAGTGCTTCCGCAGGAATCTCTATCAGAAAGAGCTGCCACCAGTTGTGCTTTAAGAAAATCACATAAAGTGTGCAGACTATGCTCAGCACCAAAAGAGATACTATCACAAAATTGTATTTGCCGTCGTGCCAGATTGAGTTGAGAACCAAAAGCGAAATCATCAAGACCGGCAGTGCATAGACAAACACCTGCCAGTATATCAAGCCTCGAAGCCAGAAGATAACAAACAGAATCGTCGCTATTGTGTAGATTCCGACTGCTGTTATTCCCATTATGATTTTATACGGGATTGTTGTCTTGACGGAGTCAATCAGGCTGATGCTTATCTTCTCACTCGGGTCATGAGGACGGGCGATATAATCAAGAGTCACACCGAAAATGTCGGCGATATTTCTGAGAACTATTACATCAGGTAACGCCTCAGCCCGCTCCCACTTGGAGACGGACTTGTCGGAATAGTTGAGCTTTTCGGCAAGCTCAAGCTGGGTCATCCCTGCTCGGGTTCTCAGCTCTATTATATTACTTGCTATAGTGGTCTCAATTTCTTTCATGGGTACCTCTACTTCTCAAAGAACACTACTCCTATAGCTCCGGGTCCTATGTGAGTGCCGATTGTCGCACCGATTCTCATTACGGGAAGCTCCGAAGTCTCAGATTCCCAGAGAGCTCTTGAATCCTCGACATATTTGTCCAAAAATCCCCTGCTGTTTCCGGTGTAGGCAAGAGAATAGGGCTTTGAAAAGTCGATTCCGTTGCCCTTATTGATGAGCTCATTGAGGAGGTTATTGCCTTTCTTGGAGCCTCTGGCTTTTCCGACCATCACTACTTCGCCCTCTTTGACTCCTATGACCGGCTTGATTGAGAGGAGGCTTCCTGCAAACTCGACTGCCGCGGAGATTCTCCCGCCTTTTTTCAAGTATTCAAGGGTATCAAGAAGAGCTAAAATTCTTACCTTGTGTCTTACTTCGTTGAGGGTTTTCTCAAGCTCCTCAGCTTCCATTCCATCACGGATGAGGCTGTCTGCGTATCTTATAAATACCGCTTCGCCTAATGCTGCACTCAGACTGTCTACTACTATCGGCTTCTCCTCGCAAGCCTCTGCAGCTATGCAGGCGGACTGATAGGTTCCGGAAAGCTTCGAGGAAAGTGTGATTACAAACGGTGTGTCGCCGTCGGCGGTGATTTCTTCAAAAGCATGCTCATAGTCGGCAGGTGTGAGCTGAGAGGTGTGCGGAAGATCGTCCGATTCGACAAGCAGGTCATAGAATCTGTCGGGTGTGATGTCAACTCCGTCTCTATACTCATTGTCGCCGATTGTGACAGTCAGAGGAAGAAAATACCATCCCTTTTCCTGTGCTTCTGAAAGCGGGATGTCTGATGCTGAGTCGATTACAAGTCTTAGTGCCATTTGGTGCTCCTTTACGTCTTAAAAACTTATTTTTTCTTTGCGAGATAACTTTCAAGGAACTTTACAGCTTCAATATAACCATTGAAGCCCAGTCCCATGTAGGTTTTCACACATGCCTTGCCAGCATATGAAATCTGGCGGAAGTCCTCACGCTCGTTGACAGCAGAGATATGAACCTCAACCGCAGGGATAGAAACTGCTTTCAGTGCATCAAGGATTGCCACACTCGTGTGTGTGTAAGCTGCCGGATTTATGACTATTCCGTCGAAAACTCCGTAGGCTTTCTGAATCCTGTCGACGATTGCGCCCTCGTGATTTGACTGGAAGAAGTCGACTTCAATTCCTTCACCCTTGCAGTAGTCGGAAATGAGGTTCACTAAAGACGCATAGGTTTCAGAGCCGTAGATTCCCGGCTCCCTGATTCCGAGCATGTTTATATTCGGACCGTTTATAACAAGTATCTTCATTTTGCAGTCATGCCCCCGATTTCCTTGATTATTTTGTCGACTGTTTCCCCGACTGTGCCGTCGTTAGAAATCCTGATGTCGGCGAATTTCTCATACATAGGCTTGCGCTTTTTATAAAGCTCCGATAAATCCGACTTCTGTGAGATCGGTCTTCCGTCGGTTGGAAGCTTTCGGGTGTCACGCTCGAGCCAGATGATGATGCCGTTCTGATGGAGAAGATTATAGTTCTCTTCCCTCGTGACCACTCCGCCGCCGGTGGAGATAATTTTTTCGGAAAGCTTGCCGGAAGCCTGCATTTCAGCGGTCTCAAGCCGCCTGAATTCAACCTCGCCTGACTTAGCAAAAATTTCGGGTATTGTCATTCCAGCAGATTTTACGATTTCAGCATCCGTTTCGATTACAGTTCTTCCAAGCCTTTGACCGAGAGCCTGAGCAACTACAGATTTACCGCTGCCTGGCATACCGATTAGTATAATATTTTCGAGCTCCTTTGTCAATGAACTTTCGATAACTGTAACCGAATCGTCACTTATTTTTGTATTCTGGAAGTGCTCGGAGCTGTATTTTGCCTGAGCTATGAGCATATGAAGACCGCTCTTATACTTGAGCCCGAGGCTTTCTGCCTGCAGGATAAGAGCCGTTCTCATCGGGTTGTAGATTACGTCGAGAACGCATTCGCAAGCCGGAATCTTGCGAAGATCCAAAGGCGAAGCGCCGTTTTTAGGGTACATTCCGACGGGAGTTGCATTAACCACCAAAGCTGCATCCGAGTGCTTCTCAATATTGTCATAGTTGTTTTCGCCGTTGCGGCTTATCGGGATGACTTCTGCTCCCATTTCGCTCAATACTTTCCTGACAGTAACTCCGGTGCCACCGGTTCCCAACACAAGAGCTTTCTTTCCGGAAATATCAATACCGGTTTCAAGAACCATGCTCCGGAATCCATGGTAATCGGTGTTGTAGCCGTAGAGCTTGCCGTCACGTTTTACTATGGTGTTGACGCTTCCGAGGCTTCGGGCTATGTCAGATAGCTCGTCGCAGAGGGAAGCCGCCACTTTCTTATATGGTATCGTGACATTCAAGCCGTCCCAGTCGCCATGGAGAATGAAGTCTTCTACTTTATCTTTGGGCACTTCATAGAGGCGATAGTCATAGTCGCCTAAGTAAGCGTGAATTCTTGGGGAATAGCTGTGACCCAGAGTCTCACCCAAAAGTCCGCAACGGAGAGTCATCTCACATTACCTCTCTATAGCTGCCCAAATAGTTATATTCGCTGCAGATGTCGCCGAGCTCGCTCATCAGCTGCAGGAACTGGGGTGAATAAACGGAGGTGTCGAGGTCGAAGTAGAACATGAACTCGAAATCCTTGTCGGGAAGCGGACGGCTCTCAAGCTTGCTGAGATTGATTCCGAACGCATAGAGACGGGACAGAAGCTTGTAGAGAGAACCTGGCTTGTCTTCAAGAACGCACATAAGGCTGGTTCTGTCGGCGCCGGGATAGATCTCGAGATCCTTTGAAATGCAGATGAAGCGGGTGTAGTTGTTGTCGTTGTCCTGAACGGCGGGCTTCAGGCACTCAAGACCATAGAGCTTCTGGCACTCGCTCGACGAGAGGGTTGCAATATCTGAACGATCGGACTCGGCAACCATCTTTGCGGCGACAGCTGTGTTCTCGCACGGGATGACCTTGACGCCCTTAAGGGTTGAAAGAAAGCTGGCGCACTGGGTGATAGCCTGCTGGTGAGAATAGATTTCAGTTATATCCTCAAGCTTGGTGCCACGCTTTGCAAGAAGATTATGGTCAGCCTTCAGGCGGATGCTGCGGACAATACTGAAGCTGTGCTTGGTCATGAGGTCATAGACGGAATTTACCGAGCCGGCGGTGCTGTTCTCAAGAGGAATAACGCCATACTGGCAGAAGCCCTTTTCGATTGCAGTGAAGACTGCGTCAAAGTTCGAGAAGTACATGACATTAGGCAACTTGAAGAGCTTTCCGGCTGCTATCGAGGAATATGCGCCCTCAACTCCCTGGCATGCAACTACTGCACGCTCCGGGAAGAGCTTCGGGGTGTTCTCTATTGCCGAGGAAATCTTTGCGCTCAGCTCGCTGCCGTTCCCGACAAGCCGGTTCTGGTATCCTCGGCTCAGCTCAAGTATAAACGAATAGAGAAGCTCGGTATACTCCTTGAGCTCGTCGGGTGTCTTGTCGACTACGTCCTGGATCTTCTCACGTTCACGGCGCATATCTAAAACCGGCAGACTGTGCTCTTTTTTGAAGGATGCAAGCCCGGCGGCGGTGTCCATTCTCTCGCCGAAAAGTCTGACTATTTCATTGTCGATAACGTCTATCCTGTCACGATAAACCTTTCTGCCGTCGGCAGCACATTGGGTAATCTTCTCATTATCTGTAGCCATTGTGTCATGTCCTTTCAAAATCAATTCAGATATATTTCTTATATTCGAGATATGCGTCGTAAACAGCGATTGCAGCGGCAGCTTCAACACACGGCACAGCTCTCGGAACTATGCACGGGTCATGCCGCCCTTTGACAACAAGCTCGCCCTCAGTGAGTGAATCGAGCCTTACACTGTGCTGCTTCTGGGAAATTGACGGCGTCGGCTTGAATGCAGCCCTGAATACAAGTGGCATTCCGGTTGTGATGCCGCCTAAGATTCCTCCGCAGTTATTGGTAGTCGTCACGACTTTGCCGTCTACCACTTCAAACGGGTCGTTGTTCTGACTGCCTCTTAATTTTGAAGCCTCAAATCCGATTCCGAACTCAATTCCCTTGACTGCAGGAATTCCGAAGACGATGTTTGCGATCCTGTTTTCCATTCCGTCAAACATCGGGTCGCCTAAGCCAATGGGAAGCCCAAGCACTTTACACTCGACTATTCCGCCGACTGAGTCACCCTCGCTTTTGGCGGATGCTATGCACTCCTGCATTTTCTGAGCTTTTTCGTCGCTCACTGTCGGGAAAGGCTTATTGGCAGTGGATTCAAGCAGCTCTCCATCGTCAGAAACGTCGCCGATGGAAGCGATTCTTGAGATAACAGTGATTCCGAGAGATTCAAGAACCTGGAGAACGATTCCTCCTGCAATACATAGAGGTGCTGTCAGTCTTCCTGAAAAGTGACCTCCTCCGGCGTAATCCTGAAAACCGCCATACTTTACGGAAGCCGTATAGTCTGCGTGACCGGGTCTTGGAAGAACCTTGAGCTCCGAATAGTCGTTTGAGCGGGTGTCGGTGTTCCGGATTATTGCCGTCAGCGGTGCGCCGCAGGTTGTGCCATCACGAAGCCCGGAAACGAACTCCGGCTTGTCAGCTTCTTTGCGTGCAGTTGAATATGCATTTTTGCCGGGAGCACGGCGTGATGTAAAGGCTTCAAGCTTGTCGAAGTCTATTCTAATTCCGGCTGGAAGCCCCTCAAGCGTCATTCCTATTGCCGCTGAGTGGGACTGTCCGAATATGGTGAGCTTAATATTGCTGCCGATGCTGCTTGCCATCTTGCACCGTCCTTTTCTATGATTTTATGGTAAGCGTCTGAAAATCTTCCCAGAAATCGGGATATGACTTTCTGACGCACATGCTGTCAAGTACTGTGACTTTACCAGTTGATGTGCAAGCCGCAACCGCTGCGCTCATTGCGATTCTGTGGTCGTTGCAGCTGTCAACCGTCCCGCCGGTGAGGCTTCTGACGCCGGTGATGATTATTCCGTCTGAAAGCTCCTTGGCATTGCCTCCGAGATTATTTATGAGAGCGCATGTCGAGGCGATTCTATCCGATTCTTTGATTCTGAGGCGTTCAGCGTTGATGATATGTGTCTCGCCCTTGCAGACGGAAGCAACAACGCTCAGTGTCGGGATTAAATCCGGAATCTGGGAGGCATCTATGGTGACACCGTGTAGCTCGCCTTTTCTGACGGTTACGGCTGTGCCATTAATCTCAACACCTGCGCCCATTTCTTTTAAAACTGAAATTGCTGCCTTGTCGCCCTGGGATGAATCGGGGTTCAAGCCAGTGACCGTTACGCCATCACGGGATAGCGCACCCATGCAGAGATAGAACGCTGCATTGGAGTAGTCGCCTTCTATTGTAAAGTAGTCTCCCATGTCAGGCTTCTGCGAGCCTTTTATAAAATATGTATCGTCCTGATGTGAATACTGGATTCCGGATTTCTTAAGAAGCTCCTCGGTCATAGTGACGTAGGCTTTTGACTGAAGAGCTCCGGTCACACGAAGCGTTGAATCTCCATCCAAAAGCGGCAACGCCATGAGGAGTCCGGTTATATATTGAGACGAAACATCTCCAGGAATTTCGAATTTGCCGGGAGTAAGCCTGCCGGAAACCTGAATTGTTGTCTCAGTTTTAGTTATGCTCATGCCATGATTCTTGAGAACCTCATCCATCGGGTACAGTGGTCGGTCGATCAGTCTCCCATGAGGGACAAATTCGCCCTCTACTCCCAAGGCTCCGAAAACTGGTATGAGAAACCTGAGTGTCGAGCCGCTTTCTCCGCACTCAAAAATGCCCGAGTGCTGACTCGTAACCGGCGAAACGTGTATGATATTATCCTGAATTTCGATATTCGCACCGGCTGAATTCATGCAGGCAGCTGTGGCTATGATGTCATTGGAGATGCCTTTACAGGTGATTTCGACATTGTGATCGCCTAACGCCGCCAGAATAACCGCTCTGTGCGCCTGGGATTTGGAAGCTGGAATTAAAACCGTGCCGGTTCTCTCACCCGAGATAAGTTCTTTTGTCATATCAAAGCCAATCCTTAAGGTCAGTTTTCGGAAGCTTCATAAGCTCGCAATATCCGATTTTTCTGGGGACTACTATTGTAATAGTGTCGCTCGAGGCTTTCTTGTCGGACATCGCCAGTGTATACATGTCGTCTACTGAATATTCGGTTTCGGTCGGAAGACCATATTTCTCTAAAAGTGCAATTATGCGGTTGCAGTTTGCCTCGCTCAAGTAACCATACTTCACGGCGGAGCGTGAAATGGTTGCAAGCCCTATTGCCACAGCCTGACCATGAAGAGTTGTGAAGCCGCTTAGTCCCTCGACTGCGTGACCGACGGTGTGACCGAGGTTAAGAAGCATCCTTTCACCGGTGTCGAACTCGTCAGCCTTGACAATATCACGCTTCATCGTGACGCAGGTTGTTATCACGTTTTCGAGCTGATCCTTGGCGGGAGTTTTCTCAAGCTGAGTGAAGAACTCCTCGCTGAAAAGAACAGCATACTTTATAACTTCGGCACAGCCGCAGAGGTATTCCTCATCAGGAAGCGTCGAGAGTGTTTTCGGGTCGCAGATGACTGCTGACGGCTGATAGAATGAGCCAACCTGGTTCTTCCCGCTCTCGAGGTTTACGGCAGTCTTGCCACCTACCGACGAGTCAACCATTGCAAGAAGAGTAGTCGGAATCTGGACGAACTGAATTCCTCTCTGATAGGTTGCAGCCGCAAAGCCACAGAGGTCGCCAACAACCCCTCCACCGAGTGCGACCAGAAGATCGCTTCTTGTGACGCCGCTTTCGAAGAGGAATTCGAGGAGATTTATATAGCAGCTCATGCTCTTTGAGCGTTCACCGTGCGGAACGACGAATTCGCTGACCGTGAAGCCCTCGCTTTCGAGGCTTTTTGTGACACGCTTACCATAGATGGGATATACATTATCATCGGAAACTATGATGGCGGTTTTTCCCTTGACCAATGGTCTTGAGAATTCGCCGCATCTGTCAAGAATACCATCCGAAACGGTTACATCGTAACTGCGGGATGCGCTGACTCTAACAACATTCATCTTCCGTCAACCTCCGCTTTTATTTTTCTGCCGTCGTCCAAGAGCCTTACAAGCTCTTCTTTATCATTTTCACGGATTGCTGTTCTGTACTGATCGAGATTTTCGACCAGAATATCAAGTTCCTTGATAAGGTTGTCGCCGTTCTCCAAGAAGAGCTCCGCCCACATTTCAGGGTTGAGCCATGCGACACGGGTCATGTCCTTATAGCTTCCCGCTGAGAAGCCCTTGTGTTCACGGGCTGTCGGGCTCTTGATATAGGCGTTCGAGACTACGTGGGCAAGCTGGGATGTGAAAGCAATCATCTCGTCATGCTTTTCGGCTGTTGTGACGGAGATGCTTCCGAAGCCAGCCGGTGCCAAAAGCTCCTTCGTGTGACTTAAAAGCTTGATGCTCGGCTCGCCGTTAGGAACCAGTACCATCGGTGCGCCCTTATACATATCGGCTTTAGCATATTTGTAGCCGGAATTATGGGTTCCCGCCATCGGATGCCCTCCGACAAAGGTGAAGCCATATTCATCAGCAAGCTTGAAGCCGACCTCTGTCACCTTGCGCTTGGTGCCGCAGCAGTCTATCACAACCGGCTTTGAGCTGAAATAGGGTGCAGCTTTCTCAAGATACTCTATACAGGCATCGGGATAGACGGAGATGATGACTATGTCGCATTCATGAAGCCTTTCCATAGTCAGTTCATCGTCGACATCCCCGGTAAGCTTCAGGTAGTCAAGTGCAGATTTACTGCGGTTCCAGCCTAAGACTGTGTGTCCCGCTTCTTTATAAGCCTTGGCGAAGGAGGCTCCTATGAGCCCCAAGCCCACGATTCCGGCAATCATCCGAGTGCAGCCTCCCTGACAGCAGTGATTTTCTTGGATAATGTTGCGTACTCCTCAGGTCTCAATGACTGTGCACCGTCGCAGAGAGCGTGCATCGGGTCGTTATGAACCTCGATGATGAGTCCGTCAGCCCCGGCAGCGGTTGCAGCCATAGCCATCGGAGGCACGAGTCTTGCCATTCCTGTTGCGTGGCTCGGGTCTGCGATTACGGGAAGATGCGAGAGCTCATGGAGCATAGGAATTGCTGAGATGTCCATAGTGTTTCTGGTGTAGTCGCTGTAGGTTCTTATTCCTCTCTCGCAGAGCATGACCTTCTCGTTGCCGGAAGCCATGATGTATTCAGCGCTCATGAGGAGTTCCTTGAGAGTATTTGCAAGACCACGCTTCAAAAGAATAGGCTTGTCGGTCTTGCCGAGCTCCTTGAGCATTTCGAAATTCTGCATATTTCTTGCGCCAACCTGCAGGACATCTACATCCTCGAAGAGCGGGAGATCGTTTATGCTCATGATTTCGGTTACAATCGGAAGACCTGTCTCTTCACTGGCTATCTTCAAAAGCTCCAAGCCCTGGGCATGAAGACCCTGGAAATCATAAGGAGAGGTTCTCGGCTTGAAAGCGCCGCCACGGAGCATATTTGCGCCTGCTGCCTTGACAGCTTTCGCAACTTTGACAATCTGATCTTCGCTTTCTACAGAGCAGGGACCAGCTATCATGCAGAAATTGCCGCCGCCAATCTTCACGCCCTTAACATCTATAACAGTGTCCTCAGGGTGGAATTTGCGGTTACAGCACTTGAACGACTCGGTTACTCTGGTGACGGAATCTACAATGTCAAGGCTCTCGATAAGGTCTTTGTCGACCTTGGTGGTGTCGCCGATAAGACCCAAGACGGTTGTGAACTCGCCCTCGGAAATATGAACCTTGATTCCCATTCCGCCGAGCCATTCGATAAGCTGATTGCGCTTTTCTTCTGAGACGTTTTTCTTTAATGCTACTACCATAATAATTGTCCTTTCTTTTGTCGGAAAGAAGTCTGCCGGTAACTTTAGCAGTTTTCACAAAAAAGCTGCACAAGTAACCTGTGCAGCTGATAAACAAAACTTTTTGTTGCAACACAAATCACTTTACCTTGGGGGATTAACGCATGGTAAAGTAATAATAATATGCAAAGCAGATAACACCGAACAAACCGGCAATTCGTTTTGACATCGTGCAACTCTCCGTAAAATACTTCATTTGAACGCTTCCACGTTCATCTTTATAGATTATATACGGTTACAAACCGTTTGTCAAGGGCTTTTTGAAAAATTTTTATTGATTTAAATCGGCAAACCCACTTCGGAATGCCGCGGGCAGTTAGCGAAGATAACTGTATATCTAGTTCCTACAGAATGTTGGCTTGGCGAGCGTCCCTTACAATAAATCAACAATTCCCCGACTATAAATCATTGCAAAATCGTCCGAAATAGTGTATTCTAAAGGTAGTATTAATGCTTGGAGGTTTTGATATGAAGACGATACGATTATATACACGGGAGCCGATGGATACGGCGATTTATGATGCGAAGCTGGCTTACAGTATGCATATTGCCATTTGGAATGGCGAGGAGTTCAAGGCGCTCAACCACAACAGCGGAGTGTTCTTTGCTAAGGCTGTAGAGAATCCGGATGGGTCTTTAACGGCGAAGTCGCTGAGAGAGCCGAAGGCTGTCAGGATGGACGACGGGAGCTATCTTATCTCGGCGGTAAGAACAGAAGCGGACGGATGTGGCGACGGAACGGCGCTTCTGGCGAGGACACGGGATTTTCTATGGTATGAGGAGCTCGGTTCTGAAGACGAGCTCTACAGTCGGAAGTTCGATATGAGTGATACAATCGAGATTCCGGACGAAATTGCCGAAAGGCTTGTCAACACACTCACGACGCTGGAAAATATCGCTATCGAGTTTCCAGAAGAAATTGCGGTTTCTTCCAAAGAAGAGCTTGACGAAATACGGGCAAAGGCGGTCTATAGTGACGGATCTGTGGACTTAAAACGGGTTGACTGGGATTTAGGCGGTGTCGACTTCTCCCGAAATGGCGAATATGAGATTGAGGGCAGGGTTCATCAGGAGCACTTTGAGTTTCCGGTGGCTGTGAATCGTGCCGACCCGTGCGTCACGTTCTGGGGCGGGTACTATTTTTATATTGCGACTAACGATGCCGACGGAAACCACACTCTTTATATAAGGAAAGCGGAGACGATTCAGGGACTGGTGACGGCGGAGGAGGTTTTACTGCTCGATTCCGAGACTTACGAAAGCATCGGAGGGCTTCTCTGGGCGCCGGAGTTTCACGAAATCAAGGGAAGGCTTTACATCTTCCATGCCTGCACGCCGGGAGAGTTCTTTAAGGAAGAAAGCCACGTGATGGAATTGCGTGAGGGCGGCGACCCGATGAACCGGGATGACTGGTCTCGTCCAAAAAGAGTCACGAAAGCGGACGGAAGCGACCTTGCGGAAGCCGGGAAAACCATCACGCTTGATATGACCGAGTTTGAATGGGAAGGCAAATACTATGTCGCATGGTCGCAGAGGGAGTTTCTGCCGAAGGATTTGGGCGCATGGCTCTATTTTGCGGAGCTCGACCCCGATGAGCCAACAAGGTTTCTCTCGGAGCCAGTGATAATATCGAAGCCGGACTACGGCTGGGCGAACAACCACACGTTTGTCGACGAAGGACCGTTTGCACTGAACCTGGGAGACAAGCTCTGGCTCACATTTTCGAGTGCGGCTGTCGACTCGACCTATGTCGTTTCGGCGCTGATTTTAGACAAGGGCAAGAATCCGCTCGACCCGAAAAGCTGGCGAAAGATGAACTATCCCCTGCTCACTTCACGAAGCGTTCCTGGCGAATTCGGAACCGGGCACAACGCATATGTCAAAGATAAAGACGGGCACATCTTCAACACATATCATGCCCGACCGGGCGTCGACGGTCCACGTTCAAGTGGAATAAGAAGAGTTCACTTCAATGTCTACGGCGAACCGGTACTCGACATGACAGAAGAAATTGATGTGAAACCCGACTTAATGTGTATAAAAACGAAGCTCGTTATCAAATAGGACATAATTTCTTTCTCAGACGTTTCACAAGGCTTTTCTATTGGCTTAATGTAGTTTTAAAAATCCGTGAGTATAATGTGCGCATAAACTTCCTAAGGAGGAACGCAAATATGAAACTCAAAAGATTTTTAGCAATACTCATGAGCCTGTCGCTTATGGTGATGTTGGTCGGATGCACTTCGGGTGATGACGACACGGAAGACGAAGCCGAGACCACCACTGCGGCGACCACAGCTGAGACAGAAGCAGAAGAAACCGAAGACGAGGTTACAGTCGACGACGAAGACACTTCTACGGAAGATGAAGAATCAACCGATGATACAGAGTCCGAAGAATCGGCTGATGACGGCACTGCCGAAGATACCGACGCTACCGAAGATGAAGAATCTGCGGACACTGAGGCTACTGAGGATGAAACCACAGAAGCTGAAGAATCTGCGGATTCTGAAGAGACAGAAGAGTAAACCCCGATAATTCTCCTATACTAAAAACCGCCTGCTCTTGTGAGTGGGCGGCTTTCACTTAACTTTCACAAAATCCTTAAAGCTGGCTTAAGTTTCAGAGAGCAAAATAATAAAATAGAATTTACTTTTTTTGAAGAAGGGTGATATAATGAAGTGCAAGAAAATTATCTCCATAGTCACATGTCTTTGCATGATACTGACGCTTGTCGGATGCAGTAGCAGTTCAACTGAATCTACTGATGCCGAAGCAACCGAAAACACTGCAGAAACAGAGACTCAGGAAACTTCATCGGAGGCGACTGTTGTGTCGGACAAGGAATATATTGAATACACGTTGAATCTGGCGAATAACACCGATTACACTTGGACTTATCAGACGAACTCGTGGGTTATGTCTATCGTTTCGGCTGTTGCATATCCGGAAATTGAAGACGAAGAGGGCGTTTCGGTCTGCGTTCCGGCTGCATATGTAACAGGAATCGACACCGATGGCGACGGAACTGCCGATGTCACAGCTGAAAACTATTCAGAACCGGTAAACGGCACCCTCGTTATAGACTATGATGCTGAGATTACCAGCACTAATGGACAGGTTTACACGGCTTCGACTGCTCCGGTTATCTTAAACACCGGCGCTGCCGGATATGGCAACTCCACTAATACACTTGCTTCCTCAACCTATGCCGAAGAGGGCTACATCAACGTTGCCTGCGGAAACAGAGGAAAGCAGGACACTGCCACCGACGAAGACGGCAACACCTACTATACCGGCGACGCTCCTTCCTGTCTTGCAGACCAGAAAGCAGCGGCGAGATTCGTAAAATACAATATTCTTTTAGGCAATCTTCCCGGAAGCGTCGACTATTTCGTTTCAACAGGTGGCTCCGGAGGAGGAGCGCATGCGACGATGTTTGCGGCAACCTCCAACAATTCTGACTTCTATCCCTATCAGGAGGAGGTCGGCGCAGTCGGATGCTATCTCAACGATGACGGAACCTATACAACTACTGTCACCATCAATGGCGAAGAGGTTTCCATTTCGGACGGCGCATGGGGCTGCATTGCCTACAGCGCTATCACTTCTCTCTACGAAGCCGACATGGCGCTTGCTTTTGAGTACTACATGGACACCACTTATGACTTCGGAAGCTCATTCCAGAAGCAGCTGGCTGCCTACCTCTCGGAAGCTTATATGGAATATATCAACGAGCAGAACCTGACCGTTGAAGAGAGCGCAGTCGGATTTGACCTCGACGGCGACGGAGAGCTGAATTCGACAATCGCCCTTACTATCGAGTGTGACCCGGACGAATATCCGGAGACAAACGGCTATCACGGAACTTATCTTGACCTCTATCTTGCTGAGTTCACCGAAAACCTCGAATGGTACCTTGATAGCCTCGACTATGCCGACGGCTGGACCTGGTTTGACGAAGACGGAAACGCACTTTCCGACGAGGAAGTTGCGGCGATGACCACAGCTGACAAAGCACAGGCATTTATTGAAGGCAGATATTCAAAGTCGAGCTCAACCGGCTCTATGGGCGGACTTCCAAGCGGCATGAACGGCGCACTGGATTTTGTGGACGGCGATAATAAAGCAGACTTAAAAGGAGAAATGGGCGGTGGTCGTGGAGACATCTCCGGCGACATCACTGGCGGCGAGCTACCTGATGGTGAAATCACCGCCGAAGGTCTCCCTGATGGCGAAATCGGCGAAATCGATGCGATTGCAATCGGCGAAGCGGTTTCGGCAGAAGTCGGAACCGAGGGCTCGGGCGACTCGATGGTAGTCGGAACTCCCGACGCCGGAACCACTCAGTCGGCAAGCGGAAGCAAGGATTCTGCGAACTACTCAAGCTATGATGAAATGCTCGAAGCTTATGAGACTGACATTGCCTCTATCCTTGAGGGCGACGAGTATGGGAACAACATCGTTTCCCTCTACAATCCTCTTAACTACATTGGCGATGATGATACCGAGAACCCAACTTGGGTGAGAATCCTCTGCGGCGCTTCCGAGGGCGACATCTCGATGTTTAACTCCCTCAATCTCCAGATTGCTATGCTGAATGCAGGCGTCGACTGCAATATCGAATGGCAGTGGGATGGCGGGCATGTTCCGTCGGAAATCCTTGGCGATTCGTTTGCGCTCTATGTTGACGAGATGTATGGCGAATATGTGAGCGGAATCACCACCGAAAAGGCTGAAGCAGAAGCGCAGACCACTAATGGCACTTCTGAATCTGCAACAGGCACCGACCTGAGCTCCTGGGTTACTCTTAACGACGACGGAACGGTTTCGTTCAGTCTGGCTAGTGCTGTAGCCTACAGGACAAACGGCGCCAGCAAAGCAATGCCTGGCTTCGACGTTATCGACTACGGTCAGGAGGACTACGTCTTCGGAAACACCGAGCAGGACGCAAGACACTGGGACACCTATCTCCTTGAGATTCTCGAGGAATACCGGGACGTTCTCGAACCACTGTTCAACAGCGGCGACTGATAACCTAATTGACATCACCTTCCTTCCACATAAACAAAGCGGCATTCTCTTTCAGGATGCCGGCTTTGTCGTTTGTACAAAAAAATTTAATTTCAGTATTCCATTCTTCTGAGAAGTGTGATATAATGTGTTTATCACACTACGTGAAAGGAATACATATTATGAAAACTTCATTCAAGAGAATTCTGGCGATTATTTTAGCAGCTTGCATGATGCTTAGCCTTGTTTCATGCGGCGAGGAGGCTGAGGTTGACTATTTAACTGATCTCACCGACCAGTCGCTGAGCTACACCTTAGACGAGCTTTATGATCTCGAAACCGTGACTCTTTATGCTGCTGACTATGAGCTTCCTGCACTTTATAAGTACTTCGAGGGACTCTGCAACATCGGCGTGGCGTTCACGTCCGATCAGATTGTCGACCTTGAAGACGACATCACAAAGAGCATTCTTAAGCACTACAGAGTTTATACTCTCGGAAACGAGCTCAAACCAGACCATGTCAATCCCTCCGAGGGAGAATATAACTTTGACGATGCAGACGCATTTGTAGAGTTCGGTCAGCTGACTGATGCCACCCTCCGTGGACATACACTCGTATGGCACTCTCAGGTTCCCGACTGGTGGTTCAAGGCTGATCCAAGCGACACAAGCTCGCTTTCCGAGTGCCTCGAAGCAGGAACGCTCGCTACAAGCGACCAGCTCATTGAGAGAATGCAGGAATACATCACAACTGTTGTTTCGAGATATGCCGACACTATCGACATCTGGGACGTCTGCAACGAGGTTCTCAACGACTCCGGAACAGGAATCAGAGGCATCGGCGACAGCTCCTACTGGGCTTACATTATCGGCGACGTTGACGGCGACGGATATTCTGATGACTACATTCAGATTGCTTTTGAGGCTGCACGTGCTGCTAATGAAGACGCAGTTCTCATGATAAACGACTACAACATGGAATGGTCAAGCGCCAAGTGCCAGCAGATGTACAACCTGATTGTAAGAATGTTTGAAAAGGGCGTAAGAATCGACGGCGTCGGCTTCCAGTCGCACATCGAGCTCGACTGCAACG
Source organism: Oscillospiraceae bacterium (assembly GCA_021200565.1). Taxonomy (GTDB): domain Bacteria; phylum Bacillota; class Clostridia; order Oscillospirales; family Ruminococcaceae; genus Faeciplasma. The sequence continues at coordinate 202,232 of JAJQGJ010000019.1, read as the reverse complement.
TTGAGACCTACAGAGCCAACCTCGAGCTTATTGCAAGCCTTAGTGACCTCTATGATGAGTGCTTCCCCGAGTATGCAGGAAACTTCCGCATCACCATCACCGAGCTTGATATGGACATGTTCATCGGCTCCAACTCGGACGGCGGATATTACGTCTGGTCTGACGAGGAATATGAGCAGCAGGCTGAAAAGTATTATGAACTTATAGACATGTTCCTTGACTTTGCCGATGAAGGAATCATCGACACCATCATCTTCTGGGGCACTGACGACGAAAACTCCTGGCTCAACTCCACTCCGAAGATAAGAAGAAACGCTTCGCTTCTCTTTGACAGAGAGCTCGTTGCAAAGCCATGCTTCTATTCTGTTGCAGAAGCTGCTCTGAAGCATTCTTCCGACTAAATTTGCCATCTCCATCTCTCACCATTGGTGCGCTCCACGTTCTTTCGGGAACTGGGGCGCACCATATTTTAAAATAATTATTCAGCAGCTATTGACAATTTGGCACACTCTGCTTATAATAATAAAAGAGGTAGAGGCGCAGTATGCCAAGAGTAGCGACGCCATGTTGACCGCCAAGGTCGGCGTTTGCAAAAGGGGCTGCTGCCGAGGACGCTTTACGGCAAAAAAGTGATCCGGCAATGCGGTCAATATCCGCTTTGCTGTCGCACATAACGTGCGGAGAGCTATCGACGTTTCATACTGTGCGGCTGTACGCACTAATAATGAATCGGCGGCAGCTGCTCTTGCGGCTGTCTTTTTGTTTTAGCTATTACCTTAATTTTTGACACAAGAGGTTATCATCATGAAGCACACTGTTTTTAAGGGAGCGGCAACCGCTCTTATAACTCCGTTCAAGGACGGAAAAATCGACTACGAGAGCTATGAAGCTATTCTTGAGCAGCAGATTTCCGGAGGAATTGCAGCTCTGGTCGTAGCCGGAACCACCGGCGAGGGCTCAACCCTTACTGATGAAGAGCACAAGAGCATCATCGAATTCACCGTCGAGAAGGTCAACCACCGTGTTCCCGTCATAGCCGGAACCGGCTCGAACGACACAGCTTATGCTGTTGAGCTTTCGAGGTTTGCGACACACGCCGGCGCTGATGCCTTGCTTCTCGTTTCGCCATACTACAATAAAGCAACCCAGGAAGGGCTTTATCGGAGCTTCAAGCTCATCGCTGAATCCTGTGGTGCGCCTTGTATTCTCTACAATGTTCCATCCCGCACCGGCTGCAACATCCTTCCCGCAACCGCTGCAAGGCTTGCTGAGATAGACAATATCGTCGCCATCAAGGAAGCTTCGGGAGATATATCTCAGGTAGCGGAGCTGGCGGCACTTGCCGGCGACAAATTGGACATCTACTCAGGAAACGACAACCAGATCGTTCCGATTCTTTCCTTAGGCGGCTCGGGAGTTATATCGGTTCTTTCAAACGTTCTTCCGCATGAGACAAACGAGATATGCACGAAGTTCTTTGAGGGAGATGTTGCGGGTTCCCGTGAGATGCAGCTTAAGTATCTTCCGCTTATCGACGCACTTTTCAGCGAGGTCAATCCGATTCCCGCAAAGGCTGCGATGGCGGCTATGGGACTCTGCGAAAACGAGCTGAGGCTTCCGCTTACTCCTATGGAAAAAACGCATCTTGACAAGATGCTACTGGTGATGAAAAACGAAGGGATTATATGATTTATGGAATCTGTTCTCACTGACAACGTTACTGTCTGCGGCGGCGAGCTCTGCTTTTCGGAGCGGAGCACACTGTCGCTTGCAAAAAAATATGGAACTCCCCTTTATCTCATGGACGAAAAGAGAATCCGCAAAAACTGCCGTGAATATAGAGAAGCTCTCGACGAATTTTTTGGAAACGGCGCAATGGCTATCTATGCCGGAAAAGCCTGCTGCTTCAAGGCTATCTACAAAATCATAAACGAAGAGGGCTTGGGAGCTGACCTTGTTTCCTGCGGAGAAATCCACACTGCAAAGCTGGCTGGATTTCCTCTTGAAAATGCATACTTCCAGGGAAACAACAAGACCGACTGGGATATTGAGTATGCAATAGATGCCGGCGTCGGCTATTTTGTCTGCGACAACGTCGAAGAGGTCGATGCAATCTCTGAGATTGCCGGAAAAAAGGGCGTTACGCAGAAAATTCTTCTGAGGCTCACTCCGGGAATTGACCCTCATACATATGATGAGGTTGCTACAGGTAAAGTCGACTCGAAGTTTGGAACAGCTATTGAAACCGGTCAGGCTGAGGAAATTGCGAGATATACTCTTTCGAAGCCTAATATCCAGCTTTCAGGCTTCCACTGCCATGTCGGCTCAATGGTTTTCGATTCGGATACTTTTGTGAGAAGCGCTGAGATTATGCTCTCGTTCTGCAAGCTGATGAATGAGAAGTATGGCTACACTGCAGAGATTTTAGACCTTGGCGGCGGCTACGGCGTCAGATACGTCGAAGCTCAACCGGTCATCAGTATCCGTGATAATATCCGTGAAGTGTCGGAGTTTATAAAGGCTGAGTGCCAAAAGCTCAGTATTCCCCTGCCCTCCTTGAGGCTTGAGCCGGGAAGAAGCATCGTCGCAGATGCGGGAATGACTCTTTACACCGTTGGCACTGTCAAGAAGATTACCGGCTACAAAAACTATGTCTCAATCGACGGCGGCATGACTGATAACCCGAGATATGCGCTTTACCATTCGGCTTATACTGTTCTGACAGCGAATAAGGCGAGCGAAGAGAAGACGCTCAAGTGTGACCTGGTCGGAAGATGCTGCGAATCGGGAGACATTATCCAGCCAGATGTTATGTTCCCGGAGAGCATCCAGAGAGGCGACATTGTTGCGGTTCTCACAACTGGGGCTTACAACTACTCGATGGCTTCTAATTACAACAGAATTGCCCGACCACCGGTTGTTATGGTTGACGGAGAAAGAGATTATCTTGCTGTAAGGCGTGAGACTCTTGACGATCTGACGGCTTGCGACCTTTGAAAGGACAAAGTATGAAATTTACTAAGATGCACGGAGCAGGAAATGATTATATCTATTTCAACTGCTTTGATGAAAAAATTGACGATCCGGAGGCTTTGTCCATCAGGCTTTCAGACCGGCATTTCTCTGTCGGCGGCGACGGGATCGTTCTTATCATGCCTTCAGAGGTTGCCGATTTCCGGATGAGGATGTTCAACACAGACGGCAGCGAAGGAAAGATGTGTGGCAACGCTTCGAGGTGCATAGGAAAGTATGTCTATGAAAAAGGGCTTACGGATAAGACGACTGTAACGCTTGAAACTCTCGCCGGAATCAAGACGCTGAACCTTGACGTTAAGGATGGCAAGGTGAAAAGCGTTTGCGTCGATATGGGAAAAGCTGAATTCAGTGCTCCCAAGATTCCTGTTGTTTCGGATAAAGAAGAGGTCATTGATGAACCACTCACTGTCGGCGGCAAGGAATACCGTGTCACTTGCGTTTCGATGGGAAATCCGCATTGCGTCACGTTTGTGGATGAAGTGAAGAGCCTGGAGCTCGATAAAATCGGCGTTCTGTTCGAGAACAATGAGATATTCCCCGAGCGAGTCAACACTGAATTTATCAGAGTCATAGATTCGCATACTCTTGAAATGCGTGTCTGGGAGCGTGGAAGTGGCGAAACCCTCGCATGCGGAACCGGTGCCTGCGCAAGCGTTGCAGCTGCTGTGAGAAACGGAATCTGCAAGGCAGGAGAAGAAGTGACCGTCAAGCTCTTAGGTGGAGACCTGTATATAACCTGCTCTGAGAATTATGACATAAAGATGCGTGGCGGTGCAGAGTTTGCCTTTGACGGCGAAATCAGATAGGAGGATTCAGATGAAAGCTAATAAGAATTTCTATAAGATAGAACAGAATTATCTCTTTGCAGAGGTTGCCGAGAGGACAGCTAAGTACTCTAAAGCACATCCGGATGCAAAGATTATCAAGATGGGCATCGGCGATGTTACACTTCCGCTTTGCGAAGCTGTCACCGACGCCATGCACAAGGCTGTTTCCGAGATGGGAGAAAGCGAAACCTTCAAGGGCTACGGCGAATACAGAGGCTATGACTTCCTCTGCGAGAGCATTTGTGGATATTACAAAGGCTTCGGAGTTGACCTCGAAACTGAAGAAGTGTTCGTTTCCGAGGGAGCTAAAACCGATTTAGGCAATATCTTAGACCTGTTCGATTCGGACAACACGGTCTTGGTTACAGACCCGGTATATCCCGTTTATGTCGACACAAACATCTTGGCGGGAAGAAAGATTGTCTATGCTGACGCTACTGAGGGCAACGACTTCTTGCCGATGCCTGACTATTCGGTTGAAGCCGACATAATATACCTCTGCTCCCCTAACAACCCGACAGGTGCGGCTTACACAAGGTCTCAGCTTAAAGAGTGGATCGACTATGCTCTTTCAAAGAAAGCTGTAATTCTCCTTGACTCGGCCTATGAGGCATTTATCACTGACCCGGACGTTCCGCACACCGCTTATGAGGTTGAAGGCGCAAAGAAGTGCGTCATCGAAATCTGCTCACTTTCCAAAACTGCGGGATTCACAGGAACAAGATGTGGATACACCATCGTTCCTAAGGAGCTTCATTTCGATGAAGACCTCAATAAGCTCTGGCTCAGACGCCAGTCGACCAAGTTCAACGGCGTTTCATATATCGTCCAGTGTGGTGCGAACGCTGTCTTCACTCCTGAGGGACAAAAGGGCGTTAAAGAGAACATCGCCTACTACCAGGAGAACGCAAAGACCATGATGGCTGCCCTCGACGAATGTGGGATCAGGTATTTCGGTGGAAAGAATTCGCCTTATGTCTGGCTGAGATGCCCTGATGGCTTAGGCTCATGGGAGTTCTTTGACAAGCTTCTAGAAGAAGCAAATGTCGTCGGCACACCTGGCGAAGGCTTCGGCAAGAACGGCAAGGGCTACTTAAGGCTCACTTCATTCTCGACTCACGAGAACACCGAAGAAGCCATGAAGCGGCTTAAGAAAATGCTTGGAAAATAATTTTGTGGGAGGATTCGGCTGTGACACGAAATGAGGTTTTTGATTATGTCAGGGACACTTTCGGCGTCGAGCCGGACTTTCCCTTTGAAATGGATTTTGTCTCGGCGGTCATCAGGCATCCGGAGAATAAGAAGTGGTTTGCCCTCTTGATGAGAATTCCGGCGAATAAGCTTGGCTATGACAGCTTAGACGAAATCGACATTATCAACCTGAAGTGCGACCCGCTGCTCATAGATTCGCTTGTGGAGAACGACAAGGGCTTTCACCGGGCGTATCACATGAACAAGCGGCAGTGGCTGACGGTTGAACTTAAAGCTGACTTTGCCGACGAGGATATAAAGTATCTTCTCGGGCTAAGTTATAAATTAACGAACAGGAAGAAAACAAATGGAAGCAGTTGAAAACATACTCAAAAGAAGAAGCATAAGAAAGTACACCGACCAAAAAATCGACCAGGAGACGATGCACAAGCTACTCGAGTGCGGAATGGCAGGTCCCACATGCGTCAATGCACGTGACTGGGCATTTATCGTTGTTGATGACAAGGAGCTCCTTCGTGATCTCTCCCACTGCAACGGAAGAGCTGCTGGAATGCTGCCGGACGCTGCAGCGGCTATCATCGTCTGCGGCGACATGGACCGGGCATTCTCAAGAGCTCCCGACTACTGGATTGAGGACGCATCTATCGCCACTCAGAACATTATCCTTGCGGCTTCGGCTATGGGCTTGGGTGCTGTCTGGCTCGGAACTTATCCTCAGGAGGACAAGGTTGAGAACATAAAAGAGCTCATGAAGCTCCCGGATGAGATTGTTCCACTTTCAGTAATAGCTCTTGGCTATCCCGCAGAAGAAAAGCCGGACGACAAAATCACTTATGAAGAAAGCAGGGTGCACTATAACAAATGGTGACAGGTTCAATTCGTAATTCGTAATGCGTAATGCATAATTATTGGAGGACGGTATGAAACGAATAGTAGCTATATTGCTCAGCATGCTTATGCTGACTTTGGGGTTTACAGGCTGCGGCAGCAGTGAAAACGAAATAGAAATTGACGAGGATGTGCTCAGTGTGAACAGCTTTTTGCCTACGGAAAAATATGTAAAGAAATTAGGACGTACCGAAGAGACTGAAAACGGTCTCTGGCTCGCCTATTCCGGTTCCGGTGCTGAGTTTACATTTAACGGTACTAAGGCGACTATCACGCTCCTTGGCGACGACACTATCGGCTCTGAAGACTGGAACAGCGTTCCGAGAGTCGCAATCTATGTCAATGATGAGCTCGTCGTCGACGAAATGCTGATGGAGGAATCGACCTCGTTCACCGTTTTCGAAAGTGAAGAGGCTGAGGACTGCACAATAAAAATAGTCAAGCTCTCCGAAACCGGGAACTCAACTATGGTTATAGGCTCAATCGAGGTTGAGGCTTACGGCGCAATCAAGCCGACTGAAGACAAGGAGCACACTATTGAATTTGTCGGCGACTCGATCACCTGCGGCTACGGCGTTGATGCTGAGGATCAGAATTCATCATTCTCGACACGCACTGAAAATGCAAGCAAATCCTACGCTTACCTCACGGCACAGCTTTTGGATGCCGACTACAGCCTCGTTTCGAAGAGCGGTCACGGAATCATTTCCGGCTACACCTCAGACGGAACTATTCAGTCTTGGGGAGTTATGTCGCAGTTTTACGAGTGCTTCGGCTCAGGCTCGGGAACTGTCGGCGGCGTCACTCCCGATTCGATTGAATGGGACTTTAAAAACAATCCTGTTGACCTGGTTGTAATCAATCTCGGCACTAACGACTACAGCTACACCGGCTCTGATGCGGACAAGCAGGCGGAATATAAGACCGCTTACATCGAATTCATCAAGCAGATTCGTGAGAATAATCCGGACGCCTACATTCTCTGCGCCTTCGGAATAATGGGCAACGAGCTCTATCCGATGGTAGAAGCGGCTGTCAACGAATATGTCGCCGAAACCGGCGATGAAAAGGTCACAAGCTTCGAGTTTGATGTTCAGAGTTCTTCTGACGGCTACGGCGCCGACTGGCACCCAAGTGCAGTGACTCAGCAGAAGTCGGCTGAGAGCCTGGCTGGATTTATTCGGGAGTGGCTGGGGTGGTAAAAAGCCGACCAAAAATCTTTGAAAATTCTCAAATAAAAATTTCCACTAATAAGACCTGCGGTTGCGCAAATAATATCCTTGCAAGCGAGAATTAAGTTTTTGTTTGTAAGAATTGCACCGGGTCGGGAGAATACTTCTGGGCTTTGGTGCAAACTAAAAAGGAGATATAATATGAAGGGTATTACAAGCGACCAGGGCAGACAGACTCTTGAAAAGTTCAAGATCGAGGCTGCAAACGAGGTCGGAGTTAATCTTAAGAACGGTTACAACGGTGACCTCACCTCCCGTGAGGCTGGTTCCGTCGGCGGTCAGATGGTCAAAAAGATGATCGATGCCTACAAGACCGGTTCTGTGAAGTAAGCTTTAAGCTTTATCTTTTTCGAACGAGAGCTCTCTTTAAGTCGGCTGCTGCGGAATTGAATCCGTGGCAGCCGGTTTTTATGTCGAAAAATCTCGCAATATCTCAAAAAACGTCTTTATTTTTTCCGGGAAATGTGCTATCATATACATAAGCCTTATGGAATTGGTTCGGGCATCCGAACCGGAAAGGACGGCACTACATGAAAAAAGGAAAAAGGATCGATTACGTTACTTTTAAAAAGAAAGCCTCAAGGATAAAATTCGGCAATTTAGCACTTCTTCTGGCTATCCTTCTTATCATCATTGCAATTATCTGCGTCTCCTGCTCTTCCTCAAAAAAGAAGTCGGACGACACTGAAAATAGCGACACAACCGAAAATCCCGACAGCTCTGTTACAGATATAATCGAAGACGAAGCTGAGCCTGAGGTGAGCACAACCAAGGATCCCACTCAGCAGAGCTCTTACTTATTCACCTCTGTGACGGTAACTCAGGATGATCTGGGCTCAGGAAATCTGGTTCTCGTCAACAACAACATCGCTCTTCTCAATGAAGTCAACGAGGATGACCTGGTCGTCGTAAGAGAATACAAGAACGGTGCATACTGGGTGAGTGACTATAGCGTCATGGTTTTGCCTGACACTATGGAAGCCTTGAACGAAATGCTCCTTGACTTCTACAACGCAACAGGCAACTCTAACGTCATGGTCAGAAGCGGCTACCGTTCGTTTGACTATCAGCAGGAGCTCTATGATGATGAGCTTTCCTCCACCGGCGAGGATTCCTCAACCCTGGTTGCAAAGCCCGGCTACAGCGAGCACCACACCGGCTACGCCTTTGACTTCACAACCTACAATGGCAGCTCCTACAGCGACTTTGACGGCGAGGGCGACTATGAGTGGATCATGGAGAACTGCTACAAATACGGCATCATCAACCGTTACCCTGAGGGCAAGGAGTCGATAACTCTCATTGATAACGAGCCTTGGCACTTCAGATATGTCGGAATTCCGCACGCACAGGTTATGTATGAATATGACATGTGCCTCGAGGAATATATCTCGTTCATCAAGAACTATACTATCGACACAGGCTTCTTCCTCATCAACGCTGATGACGGTGCGCAGTATATCATCTATTATGTCCCGATGTCCTCCTCTGACACCACGACTATCTACGTTCCGCTTATGGACGACGGAGTCACCGCTTATCCCTACGAGATTTCCGGAAACAACGTTGATGGATTCATCGTGACGGTCACACTCCAGGAGGGAACTGGAATCGCATCAAGCAGCTCAAGCACTACAGAGGATGAAACCGCTGATGGAACTGGAGAAGCTGAAACCGCTGAAAACAGTGAGAGCGCAGAATAAATCAAAAATCATATCAATTCAATCGGAGGTAATTTATAATGGCGGAATGCAGTCACGATTGCTCGTCCTGCTCGCAGAACTGTTCTTCGAGAACATCACCGCAGGACATGCACGTTTCGGCTAACGAATTCTCAAACATCAAAAAAGTAATCGGAGTTGTAAGCGGAAAGGGCGGTGTTGGAAAATCGCTCGTCACTTCCCTTCTGGCTTCCGAATCTGCTAAAAAGGGCAACAAAACAGCTATTTTAGATGCCGACATCACCGGTCCTTCCATTCCGAGAGCTTTCGGAGTCACCAAGCAGCTCACAACCGACGGAAAATATATCAATCCTTCCGTTTCAAAGGGCGGAATCAAGGTTGTATCGACGAATCTTCTTTTAGATGACGAAACGCAACCGGTTGTCTGGCGTGGACCTATAATTGCAGGAGCTGTGAAGCAGTTCTGGAACGAGGTCAACTGGGGCGAGGTCGACTACATGTTCGTCGACATGCCTCCGGGAACTGGCGACGTTCCCTTAACCGTCTTCCAGTCAATAAGACTAGACGGAATCGTCATCGTCACATCTCCTCAGGAGTTAGTCAGCATGATAGTCTCGAAAGCCGTAAACATGGCTGAGATGATGGGAGTTCCGATTCTTGGCATCGTTGAGAACATGAGCTATGTCAGATGCCCATGTTGCGGTGAAGAGATCAAGGTCTTCGGCGAGAGCCACACCGGTAAGATTGCCGAAGAAAACCACCTTCCGCTTCTTGCAAGGCTGCCGTTTGACCCGGAAATCGCAGGGCTTTGCGACAACGGCGAGATTGAGAGCTACGAGTGTGATGATGTCAAGGCTGCTGCCGACATGATATTTAAAGCAATAGAAGACTGACAGAACCAAAAAGCACCGTCTGGAAATTCCAAACGGTGCTTTTTATATGGATTTTAAAGAATCAGTTGTTCTACTCCTCTACAACTACGTCCTCATCATTCGGTTTCTTTCCGGAAAGGAATGTGACGACGATGTCAAGAACTGCCTGAACTATAAGTGAAATGCCGATTACCATCCAGACTGCATCAGTTGCAGATACGCTCATGATAATAAACGCACAGACAAGGGTTACAACAGCGTCGACGAGTGCCGGCTTCCAGCCGTTGTCCTTGAGCCTTATCAGGTCAACAGACATTCCGATTTTCGATACTCCCAAGAGAAGAATGGCAAGTGCAATTACGCTATTGAAGACCTCGACAACCCAGCCGTTCTTGATGAGAATAAACAAGCCGATTGCCACTTCCATGAGTCCTTTGGTCATTCCCTGACCTAAGACGCTTCCGACAGGGTCAGAACGGAAATATCCGATAAGCGAAACAATGCCCATTGCAATAAGCGCAATTCCAGCGATGACTACAACCGCTATTGTGAGCAAGTCGGGATTGATGAGTAAAAACAGTCCGACGACGATTTCTACCACCGCTAGACCTATGCCAGATAATTTTTGTTTCATAAAAAATCCTCCCGTATTTTGATTTTTGTCCAAAGAAAAGGCGTTGACTTTTCCTTTTGACACAAGTATAATATACATGTGTTGATTTTTCAACGGACAATTCGATAGCATTTGTCCCAAAAAAAGGTCAGCAATGCAGAAAATACTACTTTGAATATAGACAACTAAAGAAAGCGAGGGCATAATGACCTATAAAACTAAAGGAAATCGTCGGGTATTAGTCACCAAACAGCTTATAAGCGATGCTCTTTTGAAGCTTCTTGAAGCAAAAAGCATTGAGAAGATTACTATAACGGAGCTCTGTGAGACGGCACACGTCAACCGCTCGACATTCTATCATCACTACACCAGCCAGTATGACGTTCTCAGCGAAATCGAGGACGAAAAGGTTGAAGATATAAAAGCCATGCTCGAAAAGATGGACCCCAGAAGAAGCTTCACGGTTCGTGAGCAAATCGAGGCTATCTGCGTATATCTTAAGGAAAACAAGTCTGCATTTCTCCTGTTTATGAACAGCAAGTACATAATGAAGGATTTCTCTGAAAAGCTGCTCAGCCTAACGCTGAAGTCTGACTTCGTCGATAATCATGCGCCAAAGGAGCTCTCGAACGAGCAGAAGGAGCTTTGGGGCAACTTCTATCAGGGTGGCTACTACTACCTGATTTATTCGTGGCTTTCAGGAAATATGTCCGCAACTCCTGCCGAAATAGCAGACCTTATCTGCAACTTCCTGCAGGCAAAGTAATAAAATCTCCCGGCTGCTTTTACAGTCGGGAGTTTTCATAAATATCAGTTGTTAGAGGCTTCGATCAGATCCTGCATTGAGTACATTCCAGCCGGCTTTCCTGATAGGAAGACAGCAGCGTTCACCGCTCCGACTGCGAATACCTCCTTTGATGCGGCTGAGTGGGAAAGAGTGATGACCTCGTCACGCCCTGCAAAGATTATTTCGTGCTCGCCCACTATCGTTCCGCCTCTTACAGAGTGGATTCCTATCTCGGTCTTGTCACGCTTTTTGCGGCTACTGTGGCGGTCATATATGTAGTTATAACGCTCATCCCGAACTTGGTTTATCGAATCGGCAAGCATCAGTGCCGTTCCGCTCGGAGCGTCAATCTTCTGATTATGGTGCTTCTCGACTATCTCGATGTCATAGCTGTCGCCCAAAATTGTGGCGGCTTTCTTTGCAAGTGCGCTCAGAAGATTTATGCCTATCGACATATTTGCAGTGAAGAATATGGGAACCTGGCTTGACGCAGACTTTATATCCGAAATATCCTGCTCGCTGTAGCCGGTTGTTGCTAAAACCAGGGCTGTGCCGTTAGTTTTTGCGTAGTCAAGAAGCCCCGGAAGCGCCGAAGGATGGGAAAAGTCGATTATCACATCAGGCTTGCACTCAGAAGTGAGGTTTTTGGGATCAGTCACCGTTTCGAACTGGAGCTCACCCATTTTCACCTTGTCTATTCCGGCGACAACTTCAATATCGTCTCTTTTCGAGATTACATCTGCGACAACCCTGCCCATTTTCCCGAAGCAGCCGCTTATTACTGCGTTAACCATTTGATCATTCCTCTCTTATAGCTCAGACAAGACCATGAGAAGCTAAGATTTGTCTGAGTTTTTCTTTATTCCCGGCTCCCATTTCACATAGCGGAAGCCTGCAGCCTCCAACATCAAGCCCCATCATATTCATAGCAGCCTTTATCGGAATCGGATTCACTTCGCTGAAAAGTGCATTTGTGAGGTCCAAATATCTGAATGCCAGCTCACTCGCCTTGTCGAAATCCTTATCCAGGCACAGCTGACACATATCGTGGGTGGCCTTCGGGAGGATGTTTGAAAGCACCGAGATCACTCCCCTGCCGCCTATTGCCATCATCGGAACGGTTATATCATCGTTGCCGCTGTAAAGAGGCATATCGTCGCCACACTGAGCACGTATCTCCATCGCAAGTGCCATATTGCCGCTCGCTTCCTTGGTTCCGACTATCTGAGGATGCTTCGAAAGCTCCTTATATGTCGAAATGCTGATATTGAAGCCGGTTCTGGATGGAACATTGTAGACTATTGCCGGAAGCTTCGTTTTCGAGAGAATCCGCTCATAGTGGCTGATGAGTCCGTTCTGAGTGCACTTATTGTAGTATGGAGTGACCAAGAGAAGCCCGTCAGCACCGGCTTCCTCAGCAGCCTGAGTAGTTCCAATGCAGTATTCAGTGTCGTTTGAGCCGGTGGAGCATATAACGGGAACACGTCCCTTAGCTGCCTCGACAGCACACTTCATGAGAGCTCTGTGCTCCTCGCCGGAAAGAACGGTATTCTCGCCGGTTGTTCCGACAGCGACAATAGCGTCGATACCCTCGGAAATCTGGAACTCGATGAGCTCACGGTACTTCTCAAGATCAATTTCGCCGCTTGGCTTGAACGGAGTTACAAGAGCAGTTGCGGCGCCGGTGAATAGTAGGTGCTTCATGGCATGTCTCCTTTCGGAACCTCTCAGTCAGCTTCGCTGACAGCTCCCCTTATCAAGGGGAGCCTTTTTGTGCTTACCCATAACGAAATATAATGTAGGGGCGGATATTATCCGCCCGCTATACTGCAAAGCGTGGGTTCGGGCGGGCAGTTGGCGAAGCCAACTGTGTATCCAGCCCCTACAATTTAATTCCGAATTCCTAATTCAGAATTAGTCAAAGTAACCCTTCGCTGCCAAAAGTTCCGCCATCAGTACCCCGCCGCCGGCGGCGCCACGGAGGGTATTATGTGAAATGCAGACGAACTTGTAATCATACTGGGTGTCGGGGCGGAGTCTGCCCATCGAGATTGCCATTCCGCCTTCACAGTCTCTGTCAAGCTTGACCTGCGGACGGTCCGGTTCTTCGAAGTAGTTTAAGAACTGCTTCGGAGCAGACGGAAGTTCAAGCTCCTGCGGAACGCCCGAGAAGGTTCTCCAGGCTTCCAAAATCTCCTCTTTTGAGGGCTTGTTTTTGAACCGTACGAATACAGCAGCGGTGTGACCGTCGGAAACTGGAACACGGAGGCACTGAGTTGTGATTGACGGAGCGTCTGTACAAACTATCTCATCGCCCTCGATATGTCCCCAGACCTTGAGAGGCTCCTGCTCGCTCTTTTCCTCCTCGCCGCCGATATACGGGATTAGGTTGTCGACCATTTCTGTCCATGTATCGAAGGTCTTTCCAGCTCCGGAGATTGCCTGATAGGTGCAAGCCAAAACCTCGGTGATGCCGTATTTTCTCAAGGGAGTGAGTGCGGGAACATAGCTCTGGATGGAGCAATTCGACTTGACAGCGATGAAGCCACGCTTTGTGCCAAGGCGCTTTCTCTGGGCGTCGATTATCTCGATGTGCTCAGGATTTACCTCCGGGATGACCATGGGTACATCGGGGGTGAAGCGGTTGGCGGAATTATTCGAAACTACAGGGCACTCAAGCTTGGCATAAGCCTCTTCAAGAGCTTTGATCTCGTCCTTCTTCATGTCTACAGCACAGAAGACGAAATCGACCATGGAGGCTATTTTCTCCTTGTCGGCTGTAGCGTCCATTACAACTATGTCCTTGGCGCAATCGGGGATCGGAGTTGTCATCAGCCAGCGTGAGCCGACAGCTTCGCTATAGGGCTTTCCTGCAGACTTGGGTGATGCCGCCAGAACCTTAATCTCAAACCACGGATGGTTGGCAAGAAGAGTTATGAATCTCTGACCTACCATTCCGGTGGCACCAATTACTCCAACTTTATACTTTTTCATACGTAAAACTCCTTAGAATCGCCGGCGACTCAAATTCCTATTGAAAAAGTCGCTCGTTTGATATATAATGTCAAGTGCGGGCGTTTGATTCCGCAACCTATACCTAATATATTATACAGCGACATTCCAAATCCGTCAACCTTAAAATACACCAAATTTTATTCGAAAGAAGCAACATTATCATGACTATTGTTACCGATCTGAAAACAAGCGACTTTGATTATTATCTGCCGGAGGAGCTCATCGCACAGACTCCCGTCGAGCCGAGAAACGCTTCCCGGCTTATGGTCATTGACCGTGAAACCGGCGGCATCACACACGATCACTTCTACAATCTACGCAATTACCTGAAAAAAGGTGACACCCTAATCGTCAACGACTCAAGGGTTCTTCCGGCAAGAATCTATGGCGAGAAAGCTGACAATGGCACGTTTATCGAGTTCCTTCTGCTCGAACAGAAGGAAAATATGGTCTGGGAGATTCTTTGCCGTCCCGGAAAAAAGGCTAAGATAGGCACGAAGTTTATTTTCGGCGGAGGAAAGCTCACAGCCGAGATTATAGACGTTATGGAGGACGGCAACCGGATCGCAAAATTCGACTGCGAGGGCAGCATCTACACGGTGCTTGACGAGATAGGTCAGATGCCGCTGCCGCCATACATAAAAGAGAAGCTTGAGAATAACGAGAGATACCAGACAGTATATTCAAACGAAGTGGGTTCCGCCGCCGCTCCGACTGCCGGGCTTCACTTCACAACTGAGCAGCTTGAGGAGCTTCAAGCCGACGGAATCAATATAGGTCATGTTACCCTTCATGTCGGCTTGGGCACTTTCCGACCGGTCAAGGAAGAGAACATTTCGGAGCACAAGATGCACTCGGAGCACTATGACCTCCCGCCGGAAACTGCGGAACTCATAAACCGCACCAAGGCAAACGGCGGCAGGGTTATAGCCGTCGGGACAACCTCCTGCCGGACGCTCGAAAGTGTTGCGACAAAATTCAACGGCGAAATAAGACCTGATGACGGCAACACCGACATCTTCATCTATCCCGGCTATCAGTTCAAAGCCATCGACGGGCTAATCACAAACTTCCACCTCCCCGAAAGCACGCTCATCATGCTCGTCTCTGCGTTCTTAGGCAAGGACAAAACCATGGCGGCGTATAAGTGTGCTGTGGAGGAAAAGTATAGGTTCTTCAGCTTCGGGGATGCGATGATTATTATTAATGCGTAATGCTTAATTCGTAATGCGTAATTATTGACAGACAGTAGTTGAAATGATATAATTACAGTAGAGGTACAAGGGAGGAATTTTGAAATGCCTGTATTGAGTACGTTTTATGGTATTATAGTACGCATGTACAACGAAGTTGGCGGAAAGCATAATCTTCCAC
Source organism: Oscillospiraceae bacterium (assembly GCA_021200565.1). Classification (GTDB taxonomy): domain Bacteria; phylum Bacillota; class Clostridia; order Oscillospirales; family Ruminococcaceae; genus Faeciplasma. The sequence continues at coordinate 186,694 of JAJQGJ010000019.1, read as the reverse complement.
ATATACATGCTGAGTATTACGGTGAAGAAGTCGTTATGGCTCTTGACGGTACGGTAATTGAGGGTTCGCTCCCCAAAAACAAAATGAAGCTATTAGAAGCATGGGTAGAAATTCATAGAGAGGATCTTGAAGCTAACTGGAAGCTCTTATCCGGTGGAGAACAGCACTTCAGAATCGACCCTCTCAAGTGATTCGGAGGTGTATGAGATGTTACAACCTGCAATTGTTAAAGTTGAGCCGGTCAGGGATAATGGTTTGATTCTGCTTTATGAAACTGGCGAGAGAAAAAGATTTGATGTATCACCATACATCAAAGGCAGTTGGTTCGGGAAGTTGGCTGACTTTTCGTACTTTTCGACTGTGCACGTTCTACCGAATGGTTCAGGAATCGAATGGGCTGACGGACAGGACATTGCCCCGCATGAGCTATATGAGAACAGCGAGGAAATTCCGGACATTCCGAACGCTGAAACCGTTGCGGCGTTTGCCGAAGGCGAAGAAATGCTGAAGCACCCGGAGAAGTACAAAAAATACAACTCATTTTCTGAAGCTTTAGATGACATTCTGAAGGACGAATAAAAATTAAGGACAGCTTTTGGGACTGTCCTTTTTGTTTTTTATTTACTCCAATCCCGCCATGAGACCGTTGTAATAATCCAAGCAATCGTCGAAGATTTTTAGGTTCGTTCTGTCGAAGAGACCGTAGGCTTCTGAGCCGGCGTCGATGTAGTTATTGTCCCAGACGACACAGACCATGCCGCTCTCCTTAGCTTTTGAAACGAAATACTCAGCCCATGCTTCACGGGCAGACTGGTTGTCCTTATTGGTGCAGCCCATCTCTCCGATTATTACATAAGTGCCGTTTGCGACGAACTTCTCATAGAGGGCATCGATATAGTAGTCGATGTCACTTTCGCAGGATTCGTCAAACTGGGTGTAGGCGTAGCTGTCGCTCATGGCAAGATTATATGGTGTGTACATGTGAACGGTCATGAGGAGCTTGTCGCTCGGATCTGAGGGAAGCTCGAAGTTATCGCTCAACGCTGCATCGGGAGAAGCCGCATAGGTTGAAACCATCAAATATCTTGTCCCGTTATTGCCGCCGGAGGCTCTGATAGTGTCCACAAAAGCCTGATTGCAGTCCATGATAGTAGTCAAGGCTTCCTGACAGGTGGTAACCCATTCGGAATAGTACCACTCATAGTCGGTGCCGGTGGGTCTTGGCTCGTTCATAGGCTCAAAGATGAGGTGCTGGTCATAATCCTTGAAGTACTCGGCAATCTGAGTCCAGATTTTTGTTATATACTCAACCGCTGCGTCGTGATTATCAGCTGAGGGATAATAGACATCGTTGTCATGATGGGAGTTTAAGATGACGTACATGTCGTTCTCAAGTGCCCAATCAACTACCTCCTGAACTCTTTCGATCCAGTCTTCATCGATATTGTATTCAGAATCGCAGTGATAGCTCCATGAAACGGGGATTCGGATGGTTTTGAAGCCAAGCTCAGCAATGGTGTCGATCATCTCTTCTGTCGTGTATGGATTGCCCCATGAGGTTTCGGAATCGCCGGTTGAATCAAAGGTGTTGCCTAAGTTCCAGCCGAGACCCATGTCGGTGATGAGGTTGCTTGCAGAAATCGAAGTGGTTTCGGCATTTTCGCCATAGTGAACATGTCCGTCGGTCGAAGTGTCTCCGCATGCGGTGAACGTTGCCAAGCACACTACAAGAACTGTCAGAAGTGCCAGAAGTCTCTTGAATGAAAACTGTTTCATTTCGGTGTCTCCTTCAAAAATTATTCGTTTGTATCGATTGCACTGCGGTATGCCCACAAATACTGTGCTCCTGAAACTGCTGTTAAGATTGCCGCCGCCCAGACAAGTACGTTGTCTATAACACAGACCACGGCGCCGTCAGTTCCAACTCCAACTGCCATAAGCCCATGCAGGAAGAGAGTCACAACTATTGCGACCATCGTGAATGCGGTCTTGACTTTTCCGAGCCAACCAGCTGCAACGACGGTTCCATTGCCGGATTTAACCACAAGTCGGAGCGCAGAAACCATGAATTCCCTGAAAAGAATTATCATGACCGGAACTGAGCTGACCCAGTTCTTGTCGACAAACACGAGGAGCGCCGCCATTACGAGTGCTTTATCAGCAAGCGGATCTAAAAACTTCCCGAAGTTGGTTATAAGATTTCGGGATCTGGCAATCTTGCCGTCGAGCATGTCAGTTATGGATGCGACTGCGAAAATTACGAGTGCTATGAACAGGTTCACGCTTGAGAATTCCCACAGTGCGAATAGCACAAAGAATGGTATTAATACTACTCTCAGGATAGTAAGTTTATTTGGAAGATTCATGTCAAACTCCTATATAATTACGAATTACGCATTAATTCAGTACGACTTCACCGATCGGGTCATAGTCCATCGTGTCGGTTATCCGAACATACTGATAGTCTCCAACCTTAAGCGGAATTTCGGACGTGAAGAAAATCTTGCCGTCAATCTCGGGAACTTCGTTTTGGCTTCTTCCAAACCAACATTCGGCATAGCGGTCATAGCCCTCGACGACTACTTCATAGACACGCCCGAGCATTTCTTGAGTCATCTGGTCGCTCACAAGCATCTGCTCCTGGGTGATTATTTCGGCACGGCGATTCTTTTCGTCTTCATCAAGCTGACCGTCGAGCCTGGCGGCAGCTGTTCCCTCCTCCTGAGAATAAGCGAAGCAGCCTAATCTATCAAACCGCATTTCCTTGACGAACTCGCAGAGTCTTTCGAACTCCTCCTCGGTTTCACCCGGGAAGCCGGTCATGATTGTTGTCCTGATGATGACATTCGGGATTCTGGCTCTGAGCTTCGCTACAAGCTCTCTTATCTCGGCTTCCGATGAACGGCGGTTCATTCTCTTCAAGACCCTGTCGCAGCAGTGCTGGATCGGGATGTCGAAATATTTGACGCACTTCGGCTCAGTTGCCACAACGTCGATAAGCTCGTCGGTGATTCGCTCGGGATAGCAATAAAGGGTTCTTATCCACTTTAAGCCGTCTATCTTGCAAAGCTCTTTTAAGAGCTCGGCAAGCTTCTGTGTGCCATAGAGGTCTTCGCCATAGCGGGAGGTGTCCTGAGCTATAAGAATAATCTCACGGTAGCCGACTTTGGCAAGCCACTTGGCTTCATCAATGATGCTCTCCATCGGGCGGGAGCGATAATTTCCTCTTATTCCGGGGATTGCACAGAAGGTGCAGTGGTTGCTGCAGCCCTCGGCGATCTTTATGTAGGCATAGGTTTCGGTTGAGACGATTCTTCTGCCGCCGATGATGAGGGAATACTTGTCGCCAAACATTTCAATGCCGTTTTCGCCGGCAAGAACCTTGCGGATTGTCTCGCCCAAAAGCTCATTTGCTCCGATTCCAAGGACGGCGTCGACCTCGGGAAGCTCTTTCAGAATCTCTTCACGGTATCTTTCGGCAAGACAGCCGGTGACGATTATCGCCTTGATTCGCTTTTCTTCCTTGAGGGCAACGAACTCCAAAATCGTCTCGATTGCCTCCTGCTTTGCGGATTCGATAAAGCCACAGGTGTTTATCACTGCGACATCTGCAAGTGCGGCATCCGGCTGGAGTTCATACCCCTCTTCCCTTAAATTATATGCCATATGCTCGGCGTCGAGCATATTTTTGGCACAGCCTAATGACACTATTCCGACAGTGACTGCCATTTACTCTTCTCCCTCTTCCATTTCACTTTCATATTCAGCCAAGGCTTTGTTCACTTCTGAAAAAGAGTAGCCCTGACGGACCAAAGCCGCCTTGACCTTCTGAACTCCTTTTTCGTCGGTTAGATACCTTGCATATTTTTTGTCTATAAGCTCCGCTATCCGTTCAGAAGCTGTGTCTTCATACGGATACAGAGCCTCTGTTATCAGTTCATTCGAGATGCCACGCTTGCGCATTTCTTCCCTTGCACGGCGAAGCCCGAAGCGTTTGGTCTGGCAGTAGTGCTCGGCGAGACGCTCGGAATACCGCCGGTCATTGATGCAGCCAATTTCAGAGAGGCGATTACACACCTCTAGGCAGATGTCCTCACTGTAGTTTCTCTCAAGCTTTTTGTAGAGCTCGATATATGAGTAGTCACGCTCATCCAAAAGATAGAGCGCACGCTCCTTGGCTCGCCGGAAATCGTTTGAATGGACGATCTGATCGATTGCGGACTGTGGAACGGCTATGTCTTTTTGGAGATGGTACTCATTCAGAACATCGATGTTTATAAACAGCGGCTCGCCCTCATCAAAATCGATGCGCATGGTGGAGCCTTTGTATTTTTCTATGGATGTTATTGTGGGCATAGCTTATTCTCCTGCTGCGCACCCTCTCAGTCAGCCTTCGGCTGACAGCTCCCCCAGAGGGGGAGCCGAGATTTTCAGAGAGGAATGCTTCTTGGCTCTCCCTCTGGGAGAGCTGGCGCACGTAGTGCGACTGAGGGGGCGATGCGAAGCGTCGTTATTCCGCTGGTGTGAATTCATCGAAGTCTTCGTCGTCCGGCTCTACTACTACAGATGCAGGCTTGGACACTGCTGGCTCTATAGCCTGGGCGGTGTTGGCGGCTTCCCTAAGAGCTGCTTCCTTTTTATTCTTGCCGGAGAGCATTGAGACGTTTGAACGCTCCGCCTTGATCCTGTCCTCGACCTCCTGCATGACGTCTGGGTGAGCTAAGAGATATTCCTTGGTCTTTTCCCTGCCCTGGGCAATCTTTTCGCCGTTATAGCTGAACCATGCGCCAGCTTTGTGAATTATGTCGAGCTCGACAGCAACGTCGACGACCTCGCCGATTCGGGAAATGCCCTTTCCGAAAATCATGTCGAACTCAGCTTCCTTGAACGGAGGTGCAACCTTGTTCTTGACAACTTTACATCTGGTTCTGTTTCCTATAACCTCAGAGCCGTTCTTGATGGCTTCGCCCTTTCTGACATCGATTCTGACGGAGGCGTAGAACTTTAAGGCACGTCCACCGGGAGTGGTTTCGGGATTGCCGTAGATTACGCCTATCTTCTCACGGATCTGGTTGATGAATATTGCAACGCAGTTAGACTTTGAAATAACAGCTGTCAGCTTTCTCATAGCCTGAGACATGAGCCTTGCGAGCTGACCGACGTGGGTGTCGCCCATTTCGCCGTCAATCTCAGCTTTTGTGACCATAGCAGCTACCGAGTCGAGGACTATTACATCAATAGCACCCGAGCGGACCAGAGCCTCGGCAATTTCAAGAGCCTGCTCGCCCGAGTCTGGTTGGGACACGAGCATCGAATCTATATCTACACCCAAGGCCGCCGCATAGGTCGGGTCAAGCGCATGCTCAACGTCTATAAACGCCACCTCGCCGCCGAGCTTCTGGGCTTCGGCAACAATGGAGAGTGCGACAGTCGTCTTGCCTGAGCTTTCCGGACCGAAAATCTCGACGATTCTTCCTCTCGGAACACCGCCGATTCCCAGAGCCATGTCAAGAGTCATCGAACCTGTCGGTATAGACTCGACGTTGAGAGTGGAGTTCTGACCGAGACGCATGACTGCGCCGGCGCCATAGGTTTTCTCAATCTGCGCTATTGCGGTTTCAAGAGCCTTCTTTTTCTCCTCCTGATTCTGCGGATCAGCGACAACCTTCTTCTCAGCAGTCTTCTTCATTGCCATATCGTTTTCCTCGTTTCTATTTATATTTGGTATTATATTTGACACTTTTGTGCCGTTTTCTATATTATACACTATGGGAACGGGTTTGTAAAGGTTTTTGGGTACGGAAAAGTGGACTTCACAAATTTTTTGCAATAACCGTTCTGTCTTTCCCACACAAATCTTTGATAACTCTTATATCAGTATATCGAGCACTTTCAAGAATTGCCTTCACCGCTTCGCCCTGGGCTGCACCTATCTCGAATGCGATATAGCCTCCAAGCTTTAGCGCTGGTTTCCATATCGTCGGGATAGCTCTATAGAAGTCGAGACCGTCGGTGCCTCCGAAGAGAGCGGTTGCGGGTTCGTGAGTGACTTCTTTTTGAAGTTCTGCCATGTCCTCACTTGTTAAATATGGCGGGTTACAGGTTATGAGATCAAAGCCTGTGAACTGCCCGGCTGAGGACTCATCCAGAACATCCAGCTTATGTGGAATTACGTTACTGCCATGCCCGGTGACGTTCTTTTCGAGATACTTATATGCATTATCATACAATTCGACTGCGTGAACCTCAGCTTCGGGCAGAAGTTCACTCAGAGTTATCGCTATGCAACCGGTGCCGGAGCAGAGATCGAGAATTTTCGGGCTCGGGGTGTCTTTCAAAAGCTGATACGCCGATTCTACAAGGGTTTCGGTGTCCTGTCTTGGGATGAGAACTCCCTCTCCGACGGTGAACTCTCCACGGTAAAAGCCCCATCTGCCGACTATATACTGCAGCGGCTCGCCAGAAATGCGCCTATGGAGCATTTCATCAAGTCTTGCTGATTCGGCTTCTGTCTCTTTTCGGTCAAGCTGACCGGTCAGCAGCCTAAGCTTGAAATCCCTGCCATAGACCTCTTCAAATATTACGTTTGCTTCAAAGTCTGAGTCTTCAATGCCGGCTGATTCAAGGGCGGATAAGGTCTCGTTATACAGCGAGCTTACCATCTGTCCCGCTCTCTGTCCTCAGGGATGCAGGGCTTGAATGCGGCTATTGCGACTTCGATCTGACTATCATCCGGCTCTTTTGTCGTGAGTCTCTGGATCCATAGACCTGGTGCGGAGATAATCTTTGTGAAGATATTATCATACTTTCCGGCAAGGCGGATGAGCTCATAAGCAATGGCTACGATTATCGGCAGAAGTAGAATCTTGATTCCGACTCTTAAGAGAAGCGAATCCCAGGAAACCTGGAAAACTGAAAATACGAAAATCGAGATAAAGAGAACTAAGAATGTGAACGAAGTGCCGCATCTCGGGTGAAATCTCTTCTGTTTCTTAACGTTTTCAACGGTTAAATCAAGCCCGTGCTCATAGCAGAAAATCGTTTTGTGCTCAGCACCATGGTATTCGTAAGTCCTGCGCATATCCGAAAGAAGGCTTGTCGCCCAGAGATAAGCTACAAATATAGCTATCTTGATTATGCCCTCGATGAGGTTCTTTACAAAGCTCATCTCGGCAAGTGCAGGAATAAGAAGCGAAAGACCCTTTGTGGCGAGTGCGGGAAGATACATGAAGAGCAGAAGCGCAAGAAGCACTCCCAGAACGGTTGCAACCACCATCACGGCGTTCATCAGCTTGTCGCCAAACTTGTCTGTGAGCCACTTTTCGAACTTCGAGGGCTCTTCCTCCTCAATCCCCTCCATGGACTTGTCGGCGGATTTAGAGAGGCATTTGTAGCCATCGACGAAGCTCACAACCATATTGACGCAGCCACGGATGAACGGCACCTTGCGGTACCACTTTGCAGGCTTCAATTCCCACTGTTCAACCTCGATTTCGCCGTTCGGAAGTCTGACCGCCATAGCCTCGGTGTCGACGCCACGCATCATTACTCCCTCTATGAGTGCCTGACCGCCGATTTTCGACTTGAATTCAGGCTCGTTTTTTGTTTCTGTTTTTGCTGTTTTACTCATTGGAACCTCCTGTTCGTATAATTGGGCAACGCAAATGCCATGCCCTTTGGTCGGGCGGATGATATCCGCCCCTACAGTTTTCTAAAATTGCTCGGTAATTGGTAGGGTTATGCGAACCGTCGTTCCTTTTCCGAGTTCGCTGTTTATGGTCAAGTTTCCACCGTGCATTTCGACAATCTCGTTGGCAACTGCCAAGCCGATTCCCGAGCCACGGCGTGTGTGATTTGCTTTATAGAATTTCGTCTTTACTTTCGGAAGATCCCCGGGAGCGATTCCTACTCCGGTGTCCGAAATCAGGACTACTATTTCTTTATTCTTTTCAAATGCCTCCACTGAGACTGTTCCGCCGGAATTTGAGTACTTTACGGCGTTGTCGATAATATTTATGAAAACCTGCCTGAGCCTTGCACGGTCACCATAGACAAAAGGAAGCATTTCCGGCTCATAGTATTCAAGCTTGATTCCAAGCGACTTTGCACGCTCGCCGTAGATGAGTACGGCTTCGCCTAATTCTGCGAGTATATCGCAGGTTTCACGGTTCAAGGTGAATCTTCCATCCTCGATTCTTGAGAAGTCTAAAAGCTCCTCGACCATGTCGGAAAGGCGCTCCGTTTCGCCGGTTATCACCTTCATCGCTTTCTGGATGGTTTCAGGGTCATCTGACATTTCAAGAGCCGTTTCACTCCAGCCTTTTATAGCCGTCAGAGGCGTTCTGAGTTCGTGCGATACCGAGGATATGAATTCGTTTTTGACTTTATCCGAGTTTTCGAGCTCGGTTGCCATGTAGTTAATGGACTCAGCAAGCTCTCCTATTTCGTCAAAGCTCGTCTGCTCGATTCTTTCACGAAAATCGCCTTCGGCATACTTCTTCGATATGTCGCACATCTGCCGGACGGGAACAACTATCGAACGAACAAACGACAGCCCGGCAAAGAGCATCAGGAGTATTATCGCAAGAAGCGATATACTGAGCACAACGCCAATCTTTAAAATCTGATTGTCTATAAGATCTATTGATGTCAGAAGCATCAATGCGCCATATTCACTCTGAAGAGATGACAGGACAACGGTGCAACACATGACCTTTTCGCCGCTTGAAAGCCTGAAGGTTTCACAGTATTCGCCATCATCAGAGTCAAGTGCTTTTTCGTAGCCGCTGAGATCAAGCCAGTCGGACGGCTCAAAGCCTGAGCTCGTGAGAAGCACTTCTCCTGATGTGCTGAGTGCCAGGAGCTCATACTTTTCTTTCTCGTCAAACTCAGTCACTGAGGATTTAATTTCGCTTTCGAGACCGGAGGCAGTCTGATACCTCGACAGCGGCGATATTACCGATTCGAGCTTTGTTGTCAGGTTCTGTTCTGCGGCGTTTGCATAGTAATTGCTGAAAATGACAATCGCAAGCACGTCAACCACGAGAAGCACCAAAAGGACGATGCCCATCGAGTTAACAAGCCATCTGCTGGTTATACTCTGCCCTATTTTCTTCTTTACCATCAAGGCTCAACTCTCATTCGCCGGAGCTCCATTTGTAGCCGTAGCCCCAGATTGTGATTATGTATCTGGGAGCAGACGGCTCGTCCTCTATCTTCATTCTGATTCTTCGGATATTTACGTCGACTATCTTTTCCTCGCCATAGTAGTTCTCTCCCCAGATCCGGCGAAGAATTGTCATCCTGTCAAGGGCTGTATTCTGGTTCTTCAGAAAGAACTCCATTATCTGATACTCGACCTGCGTCAAGTCAACCGGCTTGCCATTCTTGAGAAGGACACGGCTCTTGAGGTTGATTACAAACGGTCCGGAGGTTATTTCGTCGCCGTTGTCGGCTTTCTGTGAATCCATAAGCCCGACTCTTCGGCAGATGGCATCGACACGTGCAACAAGCTCTGAAATCGAGAAAGGCTTTGTAATATAGTCATCTGCGCCCATCATAAGAGATGAAACCTTGTCCATCTCCTGGCTCTTGGCAGAAAGCATGATTATTCCAATCTTTGCGCTTCTTTCACGGAGACTCTTGCAGACTGCAAAGCCATCCATTCCGGGCATCATTATATCGAGTAAAGCTGCATCGAAATTGCCTCCGGCATCGTCGAAGGCTTTCACTGCGTCTTCGCCACAGTTGACGTCGACGACATCATAGCCGCTCCTTTTGAGGTTCAGAACGACGAATTCTCTTATCGAATCCTCATCCTCGCAGACCAAAACACGCTTCATGCAAATTTCTCCTTATCAGTATCAGTATCAGTCTATTATATATAAATTATCGGAAATCTCATCCTGGGTCAGCAGCAGCGGCTCGTCGTCGGAAGCAAGCTTTTTGTAGAGATACGCTGTGCTTTCAGTATCTGCAATCAGCGTGTAGCCGTCGTCAAGATAGGTCTGGGCGTTTCTTGTACTAACAGAAATTATGCTTAAAAGCTTTGTCATCTCAGAAAGGCTGTCGGCTGTTCTGTCGTACTCTACAAAGGTTATCTCACCGGTGTCGCTGTCACGGATAACAGATACAAAGTTTGTCCATCTCGACGGGAGCTTGAAGAGATAGCTGTCTGAAAGGCTGTAGTAGCTGCTCGATTCCGCAGTAAACAGACGCTCTTCCTCGCTGTAGCTCAGCCAGTTCACCATGTATTCAGCGCCGCTTCCGGCACTGTAGCCGGAGAAGAGCCCGAGCGTTGGAATCTCAACTATTCCGTCGTTATCATAATCCATCGAGAGGTAGCCGCCGGTTCTCTCGGTTATCCAGAGAAGCTCTGAATACACTGCCGAAAGGCATACTAAAGTGTCTCCAACAAGATAGACCACTTCCGTCAGAAGATAGCCATCCTCGTCGGTCAGGTCTATAAATAGCGCACCAGTCTCGCCATAAAGGATTCCGCAAACGTAGTTTGAAATTGCTGAAACGCTCGAAGTGAGCATTCGTTCAGCCGTTACATAACTTAAGCCATCGCTCGACTTGATGACTCCGACTGAAACCGCCGTTCCCGACTTTTTGAAGAGAACTATCTCATCTCTGCCGCATAAGTCTATGTCTGCACTTATCATTTCCGTATACCAGCCGTCATAGGTAGAACGGAGAATTCCGTTTTCGTATCTGTAAATGCTCACGACAGATTCATCGTGAACCGAAGTGCCGTAGCCGATGACTATATCCGTGGCGTCGCCGTAGGCGGTGACTATGGCCGTGTCTACAGAAGAACCGCCGCCCGCTATCTCATACATTGCATGCCAGTCGTCGCTGTCGTCTCTGTCGAAGACCGCAACACGGACATTTTCGCCGGTAGCGGAGGCTGTGGCACTTGAAGCGGTGTAGAAAACAAGTGCTTCGTCGTTATCGTCGCCATCAAGGTCAGCAATCACAAACGTCGAGCGATAATCTCCCGACTGTGGATAAGCAAGTGTCACCGAGTGCCCGACATTGTCATAAAGAGCCTGTTTGAGCGCCTCCTGGTCGTCTGAGATGCTTGGAGCAGTCAGAAGCTCGTCCACAGAGAAGGTGAAAGCCTCACAGCCGGTGAGCATCAGGCAAGCTAAGATGCAAAGAAATATTCTTTTCATCGAAACCGCCTCCAAGCAAATACAGTAAACATATCAAGCCAGATTCTATTATACTCCAAAAGCGAGTGAGTTGCAAGTGATTTCGAATAAACGAAAAGGAAAAAATGTGGTGTCAGCAATCGAAAAACAAAAAGAGCGACTTTGTGCGTGAGTCGCTCTCAAGTATTCATCATTCACCTGCTATCTCATACTCCCCCGTTTTCAGGTTCACGGTTACTGTGGTGCCATCGGAGAAGGTGGTGCGCTGGAGAGTGTAGTCTGAGTTCAGGAAACAATGGTCAAGCATTTCGCACTTAGCGACTTTCTCCTGCAAATCAGTTACCACCCGGCAGCGGGCAATCTCTTCATCAAGACGCTTTTCGGCTTCGCTGTCAAAAGAGCCGTCGGTGTTCGGATACGCTCCGTCTCTGTCAAGATATGGTGCGCCGGCGTTGAGAAGCGCATACAGCATATAGTCATCGGTGTCGGTCTTGTCCATAAACCACGGAAGTATCATGCAGTCGTGATAGACGAGGTTGAAAAGCGGCACCGAAACGCCACGACGTGGGCTTCCAGGGCTCTCAAGCATAAAATCATACGGTCCATAATGGCAGAAGAGGAGTTCATTCATCGCCCAGTCTGAGCACTCCTCGCTGCTTGGCAGGATTCCCTTTGACCAGAGATATGAAAAGCATTCGCTGCGGTACTCAAGACACTCTTTTCGTGTCATCCGATGCCTCGGGTGTGCGCATTCGTCCGGCTCGTTGCAGGTGAAAACGTCGAGATATGACGCCTGAAGCCTGATTCCGTGCTGCAAAACCTCATCGAAGTTTCGCCTGACATAGTATGGTGCCTGAGTGGCACAGAGATAATTCTGCCGTCCTCCTGCCCAGACGGACATTTCAAAGACAGAGCCGTCCGGCGATTGGAGCGCAAATTCTCTGTCGTAGGTTGCGGCGTCCATATAGTAATCACGATACTGATCATGAAGTCCAAATAGGTAGCCGCAGTCGGCAATAGTGTCAGAGAGCTCCTTTAAGCCGTCCCAGCCGCCAGCCTCAGGACATGCCGGAAGATAGTCCGGATGCTGATTGTCGTAGCCTGGTGCGCCCCAGCCGTCAAGGTGAAGGTAGAGCTTTTTGACGCCTTTGCTATGGTATCTCTTAATCTCAGTGGCACGGGCATGGAACGGGACAACTGAATCGTTATTTTCGGGATTTTCTTTATCAAAATATCTCGAATCGGGAGAAACATGTTTCTTGATTCCCTTATGGACAATTACCGAGCCGATTAACTCGTCGACAATGTGATTGCGTGCGGCTTTCTCCTTCAAAGTCGTCAGAAGACCGGTTTCTATGGCGTAGGCACGATATATCTTGCAAAGATCGTTATAGTCGCAATCGTCCGAAAAAATATAGCGGAGGCTGCGGCGATAGGAGAATTCACCGAGGCTCGGGAGGAAGTAGGCTCCGACATGAGTATATGGACCGCCTGCAGGATGGTCGACATAGTAGCCGGCATCCCACGGAGTCTCACAGATTGCGATGTAGCCGCTCTCATCCTCAACCTGTCCAAACCAGGGCATATAGGCTCCGGACGAGCAGAACTGACCGTCAAACGGAAGCTTTCCGACCTCGTTCTCCCAGGTGTTTGGAATCAGAATTCCCTGCAAAACCGGCATCACTGTGTAGGCTCGCTCGTTATTCTCTTCGAAAGAGAAATAGCCGGGATAGAGAATTTTCCGGAACGAAATTGAGCCCTCACCCGGTATCAATTCGAAATGCACTGCCTGAGTGGCTGTCTCGATCCAGACAAGCGTCTCGAACGAAAAGCCGGTTTCCTTCCACTCATAGTGAGAGAGAATCCCATCGCCCACGCCGCTTTTGTACTGCTCGTGGCGGATTTCGTCTGCACTTGAAAACAGCAAAATACTGCCGTCCTGCAGGATGAAGTGAGGTTGGAAAGTGCCGGATTGTTGCCAGATGCGGCAAGGGGTGCGGACGGTGTAGAGAAGGCTCTGACAGTCGAAGGTTACACTGATTGGACCGCCCTTGATTTCCATAGTTTCAGCAGGCATTATTTTTGTTCCTCCCACGGTTGTTTTATCCTATTTTAAACCGAATAGGGGCAGATTGTCAACTGTTTTGTTTTATGTACATATTCTTGAACTTCTCCAAAGTCAGCTTCCCCCAGTTGCACTCATCCCGCTCAATATGCTATAATAATCAAAACTGGTTTGGGAGTGAGCGCAGTGCCTTACAAAATCTATATAGCCGAGGACGACAGAAGCATTGCCGAGAGCGTGGCTTCGGATCTTACCAAATGGGGCTTCGAGTGCCGGGTGGCGACGAAGTTCTCTGACATTGTCGGAGAATTTGAGGAATATGAGCCCCAGCTCGTACTCCTCGACATAATGCTTCCGTTCTACAACGGCTATCACTGGTGCGAGGAAATCCGGAAAATATCGAACGTGCCGATCATCTTCATCTCGTCGGCATCGGACAACCTAAACATCGTCATGGCGGTCAACATGGGTGCCGACGATTTCATCGCAAAGCCGTTCGACATGGGAGTGCTGACTGCGAAGGTGCAGGCACTGCTCCGTCGGAGCTACAACTACGTAGGAAGCCCGGTTCTTAACCATCGGGGCCTGAGCCTGAAAACCGAAGACTCGAGTGCAATTTTCAACGGTCAGAAGATAGACCTCACAAAAAACGAATACCGGATTCTCTTCACTCTTCTTGAGAGCAAGGGCAAAACCGTTTCCCGTGAGAAGCTGATGCAGAGGCTCTGGGAGACGGACAGCTTCGTGGATGACAACACGCTGACGGTCAATATCAATCGTCTTCGTCGCAAACTGGATGCTCTTGGGCTCGAAAACTTTATCACAACCAAACACGGCGTCGGATATTCTGTAGGGGCGGATATTATCCGCCCGTAACGTCCGGGAGGCTGACATGAATTTCTTGGATTACATAAAATCAAAAATAGCATTTCTGGCACTCTACGCCCTGATTTTCGCAATGCTTTGTGTGAGCTTTGCGCTGTATAGGCTCCCGTTTGCGGCAGTCGCCTATCCGATGGGGCTTGGATTACTGCTGGTAATTGCTTATCTTGTGGTCGATTACGGAAAATATAAGAAGCAATGTGAGAAGATTTCAGAACTCGAAAATAAGATTTCGAGGCTTACCGAAATGATTTCTTCGGAAAAAGCAAAGTCCCGCCAGAGAATGGACTACTACAGCGTATGGGCGCACCAGATCAAGACGCCGATTGCTTCCATGCGCCTGAGCCTTCAGGGCGAGGACAGCGCTTTAAGCCGAAAGCTTGGCGCAGAGCTTAACCGAATCGAAAGCTATGCCGACATGGTTATGACCTATCTTCGGCTCGATTCGGAGAGCACCGACTATGTTTTTGCAGAATGTAATTTAGATAGCATTATCAGGTCCTGCGTCAGGAAGTTTTCCGGCGAATTCATTGCCAGAAAGATTGAGCTTATTTATGAACCCGTTCAGGAAACGGTTCTCACGGACGAAAAATGGCTCTCGTTCGTTATCGAGCAGGTGCTTTCAAATGCGCTAAAATACACACCTGCCGGGAGCATTTCTATTTATATGGAGCCCGGGCAGGTTCTTGCAATAAAAGACACGGGAATCGGGATAGCTCCTGACGACCTGCCCCGAATCTTCGACCAGGGTTTCACCGGCTACAACGGCAGAACGGACAAGAAAGCAAGTGGCATCGGGCTTTGGCTCTGCAAGAGAATCTGCGACGACTTGGGCTATGACATTTCGGCGGAATCTCAGCTCGGCAAGGGCACAACTATAAGGCTTGATCTCTCGAAAAAGCAGGTAGAGATGAATTGAAATCTTACAAAAACGTAAGAAAACTGTAAGGGAAATCGATGGATTCATGGGTTTCTCTTTTGCTATAATCGGGGTAACAAAAGTAAAGGAGAAATCTTATGCCATTATTAACTGTCAAAAATCTTCAGAAAGTCTACACTTCCCGGATGGGAGGAGCGAGTGTCGAAGCTCTTAAAAACGTCAATTTTTCGGTTGAACAGGGCGAATATGTCGCCATCATGGGCGAAAGCGGTTCAGGAAAGACGACACTTCTCAATATCCTCGCTGCCCTCGACAAGCCGACAGGCGGACAGGTCATCCTAGATGCCAAAGATATTTCTAAAGTCCACGAGCAGGACATGGCGACATTCCGGCGAGACAATCTGGGATTTGTCTTTCAGGAATTCAACCTTCTTGACACCTTCACCCTCGAGGACAATATCTATCTCCCACTCGTGCTGTCGGGAATGTCCTACAAAGAGATGCACAAGCGGCTCGAGCCGATAGCGGAGCTACTCGGGATTTCGGACATCTTGAAGAAATATCCCTATGAGGTCTCCGGCGGGCAGAAGCAGAGGGCGGCAGTCGCAAGAGCACTCGTCACCGAGCCGAGAATTATCTTAGCCGATGAGCCCACTGGTGCTCTCGACAGTCGAGCCACCGACGAGCTTCTGAATCTCTTTTCAAAAGTCAATTCCTGTGGGCAGACTATCTTAATGGTCACCCACTCGGTCAAGGCGGCGAGCCATGCGAACAGGGTTCTTTTCATCAAGGACGGCGTGGTTTTCCATCAGGTCTACCGTGGCGGGCAGAGTGACGAGATTCTCTATCAGAAGATTTCCGACACCCTCACCATGCTGAGCAGGGGAGGTGTCGGCAAATGAAAAAGCGTGGTCTATACCGTCGCCTTGCCATGAATGGCATCAAGGGCAACCGACAGCTCTATCTTCCGCATATTTTGGCCAGCATTGGCATGGTGATGCTCTACTTTATAATCACCTCGCTTGCCGAATCGGATGTAATAAGATTGATGTCCGGCGGAGATTTGGCGCAGGAGCTTCTTATGCTAGGAAAAGGCGTCATAGCACTCTTTGCGGCGATATTTCTTTTCTATACGAATTCGTTTCTGATGAAGCGGCGACAGAAAGAGTTCGGACTCTATAATGTACTGGGAATGAGCAAGCATAACATCGCAAGAATTCTCATCTGGGAAAGCGTTCTGACGGCGGGAATTGCCATCTTCGGCGGAATCGTTCTCGGGATAATTCTTTATAAGCTTGCGGAGCTGGTGCTCGTTCAGCTCATTTCGGGAGACGTGACATTCACGATAGAGCTTGCATGGCAGGCTATCCCCGAAACTGCACTGTTGTTTGCGATAATATTTCTACTCCTGTTTGTTTTCTCACTGCTTAAAGTGCGTCTGACGAACCCGATTGAGCTTCTGAAAAGTGAAAGCATGGGAGAAAAGCCTCCGAAGGCGAACTGGTTCTTCGGTCTTCTTGGAGCCGTAATCTTAGGCTTCGGCTACTATCTCGCCCTGACGCTTGAAAGCCCAATGGCGATGATGATGGGCTTCCTCCTCGCCGCCGTTCTCGTCATGATCGGGACATATATGCTATTCATGTCGGGAAGTGTCCTGATGTGCAGGATAATGCAGAAGTCGAAGCGCTACTATTACAAGCCTAACCACTTCGTCTCTGTCTCGTCGATGACCTACCGCATGAAGCGCAACGGCGCAGGGCTTGCCTCAATTTGTATTCTCTTGACTGCTGTTCTTGTTATGCTGTCGTCTACTTCGAGCATTATGATGGGAATAGAGGACATCCTCGAAGATTTCTATCCGAGAGATTTAATCGTCCAATTTGGAACTCACAAAGAAGTTACCGATGAGCAGAAAGAGGTCGTCAAGAGTCTTGCGGTAGATGACGACCTTGAGACCCAGAACGAGCTCGAATATGAGTATATCATGACGAACGGTATTTTTACTGATGGTAACCTTGCGCTTGACTATCTTTATACGGATGACGACTATGTTGAAGTCTGTGCCTTCGATGTCGACACCTATAACCGGCTGAACGGTTCGAGTGAGACTCTCGGCGATGGCGAGATTCTTCTCTACTATTCTAAAAGTATTGATGGCTCGGAAATCAATATTGACACGCTCGGCACTTTCGCTGTCAAATCTGAGATAGAATACCCGAGCTTCTGTCCCCTCCAGCGCACTGTTTACGGAATGCTTGTTATCGTCGTCGACAATCTGGACGTATTCAATCCGATTTTTGATTTGCTCGGGGATAAGGGCAACGAGATTTATATCTACCGGATGTGGTGGTACGGCTTCGATGTTCCCGGTCTGAGCGAATCTGAGCAGAGCTACTATTACGGCACACATGGCACACCACTCCTGAAAGAGACACTCGGTCTGTACAACACAGGCATAAATTATCATATAAGCTGGGATTCCCTTGCGAGAAACCGCTCCGACTACTATGGTCTGTTCGGAGGGCTCTTGTTCTTGGGCATCTTCCTGAGTCTTTTATTCGTCCTGTCGGCGGTGCTCATCATCTATTACAAGCAGATTTCGGAAGGCTACGAAGACGCTTCGAGATTTGAGATAATGCAAAAGGTCGGCATGACCAAGGCAGACATAAAAAAGAGCATCAATTCGCAGATGCTCTCGGTCTTCCTCCTGCCGGTCGTGATGGCGGCAGTGCACATCGCCTTCGCCTCGCCGATTATGCTGAAGCTTCTCAAGATGTGTGGCTTCATGAATACATGGCTGTTTCTGGGAATAGCAGCGGCGTGCCTCGGTGTCGTGGTTGTGGTGTATACGGTTGTGTATAAGATTACATCAGAGGCGTATTATGGGATTGTGAGTAGGAGGTAGGTGTTGGATCTGAACAGCATCAGCAGTCGCAACTTCACTGTCCCTCATGTTACCTTGCGTGGTCACAACTGTAATCCTATCTGGAAAAATTGATATTGCCATAGGCTCACCGTTCTCGTTCTCACCGCAAAACGGTTCTTTGGAATCCCCATAGGTCTTCATGAGATTCTGCATTCCTTTCAAGTCATTTGGGTTGAATGTTATCTTATTCATTGCTGCTCCTTTCCTCTATCTCAAACAAAATCCATGTAGTTGATGTGTCTTCAATTTCGCTACTCTCAGTAAGCATGATTTCTCCGCTATCCTCATCGAATGTGGTAGTGGTCTCCAAACCAAGTGCTTCTGATTCCGCTTGCTCGTTCTCTGCGTTTTTACTCATTGCCGTCCATGCTTCATCTCTCGTTACAAATGACCCAGTCACGGGCTTGCTTATGCTAAATGAGTACATTGCCAAATGATAAAACATTGCTTGCTATCTCCTTTCACTGTGGGACTGCTGTCCCATTCGGTATAACCATATTACCGTCTTTGATGCGAAATAGCCAGTCATTTGTGAGGAATAAGGTACACAATCTTTTGAGAGAAATAGAGCGAGGAATTGTGAGTATGTCCAGCAAAACTTCGTTTTTAAAAATCATCGAAAGGAGTGTATTTTCGTACCTTACATGCGAATTTAAAAATATTCGTTTCTGAATTTGCACGAAAGGCTTGCTTTTTCACTCCTTTTGTGCTAAAATAGAAACGAAATAAGGAGGGCTTACGATGGACTTATATAAAGAATTAGCTGCCACTCGGTGCTTTACCCATAGCGACATGGTTCAGATTACAGGTTCGAACAGCGCGGCTAAACAGCGAATAAAAAGCTGTCTTGAAAAGGGAACTATAGAAAGAGTACGCCGTAACTTGTACGCCGTCATAAGCATGGAGACAGAACAGCCTATACCAAGCCGATTTCAAATCGCATCCCGCATAACAGACGATTCATGCGTGTCTCACCACAGTGCTTTTGAATTTTATGGGTATGCTAATCAAGTGTTTTACGATGTGTATTTCACAACAGAGAAGACAATACAGCCATTCGACTATGATGGCGTGCATTATCAGCCTGTAATATGGCGAGGTGACACTGGTATTGTCGAAACGAATATAGGAGTACGGGTAACTTCTCTCGAACGAACCGTGATAGACAGCATAGCTGACTTTACAAAAATCGGCGGATTGGAAGAGCTGCTTCGTTGCCTCTCTCTGATACCTTCCCTTGACGAAAATAAGCTTCTTGAAGCATTGGAAATGCACAATCGAAGTCAGCTTTATCAGAAAGCGGGGTATATTCTCGAAGCCTATGCTGAGGAACTGTCGCTGTCAGATGAATTTTTCTCTGAATGTGTGGCTAAATCGTCCTCCAGCAAAGCTTATCTGTTTGAGAAGCAGGATGATTTCGTATTTCACAAAAAATGGCGACTGTATGCACCGGCAGACTTGAAGAAACTTATTGATAAAGGGGTAGATGGCTATGATGCAATTTGATAGAATATCGCTTGGCAGACAGGCAAAGGAATTGGGCTTTGTCAGAGATACGTTCGAGAAGGTGTGCAGACTTGCGGACGTTCTCTCTTTCATGGAAAACGACAAAGTTCTTTCCGAAAGCCTTGCGCTAAAAGGTGGGACGGCAATAAACCTCACTGTATTTGACCTGCCACGCTTATCTGTGGATATCGATCTGGATTATTTGCGAAATGCGCCAAGAGAAGACATGCTCCAGGAGCGGGAGCAAATTAACAGCCATATTCAAAAATATATGGTTGCTTCGGGATATGTTCTAAGCCCAAAATCAAAGCAGTACCATGCTCTGGATTCTTTCGTGTTTGAGTATATCAATGCTGGCGGGATGAGGGACAATCTGAAAATCGAAATCAACTATATGTTACGGTGTCATGTCTTCCCTACTTCTCGCAGAGCTGTGAAACTTCCTTGGAATGAAAGTGAACTTACTGTACTTAGCGTTGATCCTATGGAAATATTCTCAGCCAAAGTAGTCGCATTGTTCAATCGGGCAGCCGCACGGGATCTGTACGACATTTTCAATTTGCAGAAATACAGGCTATTTGACGAGTCGCAAGAGGAGTTATTCAAGAAGTGCATCATCTTTTACTTCGCCATAGCTTCAGAAACAGTGCCAGAACACTTCGATTTCAACAAGATTGAGAAAATCTCAGCGCAGAAGATAAGAACGGATTTAGTTCCCGTGTTGCGAAAAGCCGAGCACTTCAATCTTTCAGAAGCACAGGAACAGGTGGAAGAATATCTGAAAGGGATTCTTCTGCCGGAGGATGATTTGTCGTTCTGGACTGAATTTTCAAAGGGTGAGTATAAGCCGGAATTGCTGTTTGATAATGCTGAGATACTGACGAGAATTGAGCAACATCCGATGGCTGTTTGGAAGTGTGGGAAGAAAACACAGAAGTAGATAAAATAAGAGCGGTCGCTGTGATGTGACCGCTCTTTATTCATCCCACCATTCTCTCATCCACAACCTCATCCAACACCTCTTCAACCTCCATCATCTCACTCAAAGCCTTCTCCACCAAATCCTCACACTTCCAGTTTATCTCCATGCACCATTTATCGTAGACAATAACCTTCTCCACAAATACGTCCGCCATCGTGCAAGTGAGCCTTGTCTCATTCTCGAAAAGCCTCACGTTCTCCATCAATGAATCAAGCTCTGGCTTTCTCTGGTTTCTGGTCTTTCTGAGCTTTGATTCTTTCTCGTGAAGCTTGTTTAGTTCAGCTCGAATTGAATCGATCTCACTTGATAGCTTTTCTTTTTCTGTAGCAAAGTCCTCTTTATCAATCTTCCCGTCGCTGTAGTTCTCATAAAGCTCAAGCTTCTTGGATTGTAGGGCTTTGAACTCAGCTTGCAGCTTTTCTGCCTCATCATTAAGAATCCTCAAGCCATGCCAACGCTTCTGCTCGGCTTCATCTATATTTCCACAAGCTGTTTCCAAAAGCATCATCCAGGATTTGAGCTGAGTAAAAACTCTTGCATTGAGGAATTCCTCTGGGAGACGATCATCGAAGCAACCAGCATTCTTTCCAGTTTCTATTTTGTGTTTACAGTAAAAGTAGCACTCGTCATAGACGTTTTCCTGATATGCCATTGCATAGCCACAGTTACCACAGAACACTTTGGATTTCAGCGGGTAACGTCTATTGGTATGAGCGTTAATTTTCTTACCCCGAAGTATCTTCTGAGCTTTCTCGAATGTTTCCCTATCTACTATTGCCGGGTGATTATTTGGAATTCTCTTTGAGTCTTCAACTTTCACATACTTTTTCATGCCGACTACAGCGACCTTGCTGCGAAGAATATCTCTCCACGTTCTCGCTTCATGTTCAGCGTGGAATTTACTTTTTGGGACAAATCCTGTGAGTACATTTCTGTACCCATGTTCGTATTCGCTCAGAATCTTGGCATTATATGTACCTCCGAGCTTCCCCGCCAGTCCCTCTTCGCCTGTATCGCTTTATGTTTGCTACAAGCTCCTCCATATCTGCACTTATAGCTTCTCTCTTTTCTGCCAAGATTCTTCGCCTCCCTCATGTGGCGTTTTTCATCGTTCCTAATATCTGCTATATCAATTATACAGCAAGTCACTCCATATGTGTTAAATTTGTTATATAATAACGAATGGCGTTATAAACCAGATCCACCGAGATAGAAGCGTCTGAATCCTTTTTACTCAGTCTCGACAAGTACCCTGCGGATATGCCTACCGCAGATTCCACATCCCCGATTTTCAATCCTCTATCTTGGATTATAGCACTTACATTTTCAAACAACTTTTGCCGTAACTCACTTCATGCTCTTTTTCAAAACTTTTTTGAAAACCCATCTTGACAAATGTTCTGACTTGCGGTATTATTGTAGTGCAAGTTGCGGTTTAAGTACATTACACGCTCTGAGTTTCGTAATGTTAAGACGCAACATTGAAAAATCCGAAATTTTTACTCTATAAGAAGGAGAACATGAGAACATGACATTCGGAGAAAAGGTAAGAGCTGCGAGAGTTAATGCTGGGCTTTCACAGAAGGACTTGTCCAGGATGACGGGAATCTCACTAAGGACAATTCAGAACTATGAAGCTGGTCAACGTATGCCTAAAAAGCGTGAAACCTACACCATTCTAGCGAAGGAGCTTCATCTTGATGAAAATGCTCTCTTGGATGACAATGCCGAGTTTGTATTAGAGGTTGCTGAGAAGTACGGCTACAAAGGAAAGAAGCAGGCTTTGAAGCTGACCGAAGAAGTCGCCGGGCTGTATGCCGGCGGAACTCTTGACGAAGAAGATATGGATGCAATGATGAAAGCTATTCAGGAAGCATACTGGAGGGCAAAGGAGATCAACAAGAAATACACTCCTAAAAAGTATCTTAATAACGGAAATGAGGAGGAATCCCCGGCTGAGTGAAGTCTCTCTGGGGCATACTACATAGATGAAAGATCTGTCTCGCTGTCTCCCCTTCTTTAAAAGCTTACGGGATTCCGGGCAGAGCGAGACTTTTTGAAGTCATACAGAAAGTGCAAGAAG
This sequence comes from Oscillospiraceae bacterium, assembly GCA_021200565.1. Taxonomy (GTDB): domain Bacteria; phylum Bacillota; class Clostridia; order Oscillospirales; family Ruminococcaceae; genus Faeciplasma. The sequence continues at coordinate 164,211 of JAJQGJ010000019.1, read as the reverse complement.
TAAATGCAGGGCGGCTTCGCAAAGCGTTATATCTTCACTATGGGGCAGTTGGCACTCGCATCAACCTATGAGAGAGTTTGGCATAGATGCCGAGATGCTAATTGACCACGCCTCTCTCAGGTCAAGAAAGGAATGACTATTACTGCAATCTACTTCTTGCCGGATGAGTAAGAATGCTCTGTAAAATCAAAGGAATGAGGAAACTGAATATGACTATAATCGTAACTGGTGGGGCTGGATTTATTGGCTCGAACTTTGTCTTTCATATGCTGGGGACATACCCTGACTACCGCATAATCTGCCTCGATAAGCTGACTTATGCGGGTAATCTTTCGACGCTGGCACCTGTCATGGGCAAGCCGAATTTTCGGTTTGTGAAGGCTGACATCTGCGATCGCGAAGCTGTTTACAAGCTTTTTGAAGAAGAAAAGCCTGGTATCGTCGTCAACTTCGCTGCTGAAAGCCATGTTGACCGCTCGATTGAGGAGCCCGAAATCTTCCTCCAGACCAATATTATCGGCACGAGTGTACTTATGGATGCCTGCCGGAAGTATGGCATAACTCGCTTTCATCAGGTATCGACTGATGAGGTTTACGGGGATTTGCCTCTTGACAGACCCGACCTCTTCTTTACCGAAGAAAGCCCTATTCGTCCAAGCAGTCCGTATAGTTCGAGCAAAGCTTCGGCTGACCTGCTGGTTCTTGCCTATCACAGGACCTATGGCTTGCCGGTGACAATCAGCCGGTGCTCCAATAACTATGGTCCGTATCAGTTCCCGGAAAAGCTGATTCCGTTCATGATCATGAACGCCTTGAACGACAGACCTCTGCCGGTCTTTGGCGAAGGTCTCAACGTCCGGGACTGGCTCTATGTCGAAGACCACTGCCGGGCGATCGACCTCATCATCCAAAAGGGCAGAGACGGCGAGGTCTACAATATCGGCGGGCACAACGAGATGAGGAATATCGACGTCGTAAAGATGATTTGCCGGGAGCTCGGGAAGCCGGAGAGCCTCATCACCTATGTTCCCGACAGGAAGGGGCATGATTTGAGGTACGCCATTGACGCGACGAAGATTCGGGAGGAACTTGGATGGGTGCCAGAGATGAGGTTTGAGGATGGGATCAAGGAGACGGTGAGGTGGTATCTTGGGAATTGGGGGTGGTGGGAGAGCAGCAGGTAGCCATTACTACTTGCTCTGTTTCCACATTTTATACCAATAGCGATACTGCGACATGTCTGCATCTGTCCCTACACCATCATAATATAGCCTATACAGCATTTCCATGCCCTTTACATTCCCTGCCTCTGCAGCTTTTTTCGCCCAATAAAAGCCTTTATAGTCATTCCGGCTGGTTCCCTCACCTTTCAGATACATCAGTGCGAGATTATGGTACGCTTGCTCAAAGTCTTCTTCGGCAAGCTTCTGACACCAGTAAAATGTCTTCTTATCATCCTTCTGAACACCTTCTTTTCCCGTTCTGTACATGTTGTACAGATCAATCTGGGCATTCATATCACCACCTTCGGCTATTTTGCTAAGATAATAAACCGTCTTTTGTTTATTGACAGCCGTTCCTATCCCCTCATTATAATGCGTGTACGCTTCACGCTGCGACTCTATATCTCCGCCCTCTGCAAGCTTTTCCAGCCAATAGAGGGCTTTTTTCTCATCTGGCTTTAAACTATACATTCCGTGTGAATAAAAAGTGTAAAGCCAGCTTTGTGAATCACTGTAATCCGCCTCACCAGCCTGTTCAAGCCAATACATGGCTTTATTCCTTTGTTCGGGGGTCAGGTCGCTCATTACAAGATAACACATGGCGTACTGTGCCTTAATGTATCCTTTCTGGCAGAGCTGATCGTAAAGATAAAACGCCTGATTCAGATCTTTGGCGACTCCCGTGCCAAGATCATAGCAGGTTGCAAGCTCATACAAGGCATCAATGTGTCCGTTATCGGAAGCTGTCTTGTACCAGTAAAACGCCTGATTTTCGTCCTTTTCTGTGCCTGTACCTTTCTCGTAATACAAGCCCAAATGATATTGTGAATCGGCATCTCCCGCTTCAGCAGCTTTTTTGTACCAGTAAAATGCCTGAGAAGGATCAGCGTCGGTTCCGATTCCCTCTTCATAACATTTGCTGAGATTTCTCATCGCAACTGCGTTGCCATTTTCAGCACCATTTTTATATAAGTCGAATTCTATAAGCTCTTTTAATCTCTTGGCATCTGAGCGCAGTTTTTCATTTTCAGTTTCACTTACACTGTTTAAATAACTGATGGCTTCATCAGGCGATATTTGCTTGACAATGTTTTGGGAAGTCTCGTGTCCATCTCTGGCAGCTTTTAAATACCAGTAAAAAGCTACAGGTTTATTAACGGCGGTACCTTCACCGTTTTCATAACATCTGGCCAGTTCATACATTGCTCCTAAGTGCCCGTTTCCGGCAGCAACCATAAACCAGCGAAGGGCCTGTCCTTTATCAACAGCAGTGCCCCTTCCCTCTTTGTAACATACGCCAAGACTGTACTGCGATACAGCGTAACCTTCCAAAGCGCCGGATAAATAACGCTCGTATAATTTCCGCCTTCCCTCTTCACTGTTATTATATTCTTCCAATTCTTTCTGCCCTTTTCTTTCTTCCTCCGCTTCTTTTGCCTTCTTTTCAGCTAATTTTTCGGCAAGAGCGGAATTATTTCTGGCTTCCAGCTCTTCGATCCTTCGCATCGCATCTTTGGCAAAACCGCCGTTATCGTTTTTCAAAACTTCCTTGTACCAGTAAATTGCTTTTTCTTCATCGACTGTGGTTCCTTCGCCACGTTCATAGCACTGAGCAAGCGAAAACCGTGAGATGTTTCCGCCTAATTCGGCACCAGCTTTAAACGCGTTGAACGCTCTTTCCTTATCAGCATCAGTCGCATCTCTAAGTCTCAGATAATAATTCCCGATATCATAAAGTCCCGATTCAAGCCCACACTTGGCAGCTTTCAAAGCATACTCAAGTGCTTCTTCATAGTGTATTTCATAATCATCCGCATACTTAAAGTACTTCTCAAAAAGCTTATAATAGTTATAAGCTTTTTCACGCCTTGCGATTTCTTCTGCACTTGGCTCAATTTCAGCCACTTTCGTGGTCGATTCCGGCTCATCATTCTTTACAGCCTCTACAACCTTTACGTTATTATCAGCCAGTTCTGCGATAGGTTCCTTTTTCTTCTTTCTGTTAAAAAACATATATAATTTCCTTTCTTATCGGATATTGGCTCCACATTTTCTGCAAATGTTGCTCTGATTGAAGTATAACATATAATTTGAGGTCGTGCAAGGCATATCTTGTCTCGCCAACACAAAAATCCGAAAGAGAGTCACTTCAGAATCTCTTTCGGAAGGATTGTGTTATTCTTTTTCTTGATCTCCATAAAGTTTTGCGCATATCCAACAGGTTAACTTGGTTTGAAAAATGCCTAATCCAAGTAGTGAAGCCCCGTTAATGTTTCAGAAGCTTCCCACAGCTTTTTTGCTGTATCCAGATTATGCGACGCTTTATTGGATTTGACTACATCAGGCATCCTGCCCTTTGACGGTCCGAAGTATTCGCCTCCTCTGACTGTTTCATCTGTAGCCGCACGAATCAACGGCATTGCACCATAGATGGTAGGCTTCAGAAAGCTTGCCACAAACGTCAGGAATCCTTTAGTGAAAGCGTTGTTCGCCTGAGCCGGCATAATGTTTGTCTGTGCTATTCCAGGATGTGCAGCAAGTGAGATCGTAGACTTGCCTGTACGTGTAAGACGCCGTTGCATTTCATACGCAAACAAAAGCATTTCCATTTTGGAGCGTCCGTATGCTCTCCATCTGCCGAAGCCCTTTTTATTTTTATAGTACAGATTATCAAAATCTATCTTGTTTCCGAAAAAGTATGCAAGACTGCTGACACTGACAACTCTTGCGCCAGGAGTTGCCTCCAACAGGTCAAGTAATCTTCCTGTCAACGCAAAGTGACCGAGATAGTTCGTTGCAAAGTGATTTTCAAAGCTATCAACGGTTTCAGAATACGGCGCAGCCATAATTCCCGCATTATTGACGAGAACATCGAGGCGACTGTATTTCTGCTTGAATTGATCTGCAAAATCCGCAACACTTTTTTGACTGGCAAGGTCTAAGTGCATAGCATCCAAATCCGCATTCGGAACATCGTCCCGAATCTTTTGCATGGCGGCATCCGCCTTTTTCGGATTGCGGCAGGCCATCACAACTTTTGCACCTTTGCGAGAAAGTTCCTTAGCAGTCTCAAAGCCCAGACCGCTGTTTGCACCTGTCACAATCATAACTTTGCCGGAAAGGTCAGGTATATCTTCTAATTTCCAACTCATAATTATCCCCTCACATGGAATTCAGATTGCATCATATCATTAAGCGTGACGTTCGGATTCTGATAGCGTCTGCGCTTCTCCGGCACATTGGGGTGACGAATGGGAGAAAAGCCCACGATATGGTTTGGGCGTAATGTCAATCCGGTTTTTGCAACATAGATTGCTCCTCTTTATTTTATCACTTAGGCGGAGCCAATACAACAACACAAAGGCAACGAATGTGGGATTATTTTCTGAAATTTTGATGAACACGGGGTCTGCGTGGTTACTTATGTTATGCTTTATTTATGTTGCGGACTTGTATCTTGTCTAAAGCGGCGCCTGCTTGGCACGGGGTAGAGATTGTTGACATAGATAAGTATCTTGAGATTGGGAACTTCCCATAGAGTACAGTGAAAATAAATAAACCCCTGTGGCTCCCAGAGTTTTCTCTGGAAACCACAGGGGTTCTTTTTACGCTATCTTAGAGTCCAATGGAATCTCCCAATGCTGTTTTTATATTCTTTGCAGCTACATCCGCATCGGAACCATCAAATATAAACTCAACTGTGTCCCCTTGTTTGAAGCAAACCGTTATTAACGACATAATGCTCTTTGCATCTTTTGGTGACGAGCTGGGTTTTGTTGCATAGATATTACATGAGTACTTTGCGGATTCATGTGCAAGAAGAGCTAGAGCCGTGTTATCTGCGTTTCCTGTGATTTTGTAGGTAAAACTTTCTTTCATTTTGTTGCTACTCATATTCGCTATTTTCTATTTGATTTTTCCGCTCTGTAGCTTCTGCTCGTCCATAGTTTTCGGAACTCACTTGGCGAACAGCCCTCTACTTTCTTGAACACTCTTGAGAAGTAGTTCTTATCATCATAACCACACTCGGAGCCGATTGCTTCTACCGTCTTATTGCTGAATCTCAGGAGCTCTTTTGCTTTGCCGATGCGAGCAATTTGAATATACGAGCCGATGCTTGTACCGTAGATTTCTTTGAAATTTCTTGCGACATAGTTCTTGTTGAAGTAGAAACGGTCGGCTATGCTCTCCAACGAAAGTTTAGAAGCGAAGTTCTGGTCGATATACGCTTTTATCTCCGCAACATCGATTTTCTCCAGCTCTGTGTTTGACTCAGATAGATTCTCTTCCTCGTAGACAGTTTCCTTCATAAGCTCAGTGACGAGGCGTGTGAGAAGCTCATTGATGAGTGCATTGCGGACGAAGCTGTCCGAGGAGGCTGTCTTATACAAGTCATCTAAGAGTGAGGTGTACACGTTACTGTTTTCTGGATGGAATACGAGTGATAAGCCACGTTCTATGATTTTGTTGTACATAGCTGGCATATTGTTGCCGTTCCAGTGGCACCATTTCAGGCTCCACAGGTCTTCGCTGCTGCTCTGGCTATAGCCTTTGCTGCAATCGATTAAGGCAAGGTCACCCGCTTTTAGTTCGTACCTTGTGCCCTCATACTCGACATAGCCACTTCCGCTTGTTACCACAAGCAAAAGATAGGATTGTAGGTTCTGGCGGGAGGAGACGTGTGGACGAACGGCTTGAAGCGTGCCGGTTTCCTGGAGGTGGAGGAGGGAGGTTCTTGCAAATGAGCTTGGGGTGTAGATTATGCGGGAGGAGGAGATGTAGGAGTTGGCGAAGAGATTAGTGTTACTACACATTGCTGAATACCTCCTCTACATTCATGCTACCTTAACATATTCATTTGAATCGTACTGTATTAACCTTCCTCGATCACGAAATGAACCGCACCGTTAATAATAGCAAAATTTTTTCCAAGTGGTATATATCTGTAATTCCAATTCATGGCTTCAAAAATCGATGACTCTTTATCAGGCACATCCGGCTCATTGTCAGCTACCTTGCTCAAATATCTCAGTTCTAAGATATACAAGGCTCCCAATATGTACAGCACATTTTTTAGATTAGCTTCCTTATACTTTAGACTCCTGTCATGCTTAACTTGTGTAAAAGCTTTCCACCAAAAGAGCGACTTGCTCGGCTCATCCACATTCCAACCAGCATAAGGAGTAATAAAAGTGTCATAACCCATCAATGATATTTTCTGATTTACTATTTCAGGATACTCACTCAATATATAGTTTGCGTAATCAGATATATTTTTATTATTAGAAGTTTCAAATCCGCAATACACCTTAAAGAAGTCGTCTAGTTCCGCACCGATAGACTGCTGTAACATTGCAAATTCATGAGAATATGTATTGTAGTTACTCTCATCAAGTTCAACGTAATCCAATATATGTAGAAATTTAGACTCAAGAACAAAATAATAACGCCAGTAATTGCGCATTAACTCATCTCTGGTCAAACTATTTGGCATTTTCATCATCCATTCTTGGTAGTCTCTGTTTTTTCTACACTTGAGTCCTTATTTTCAGGCTCTCTATATCTTGTTAATTTGCTAAGAACAATAGCTAATACTACAAAAATGATAACAAGTAATATAGAGCCAACTATTGCGAATAATTTCGGGGAACTATTGCAACACTCGTCCAACCACCCCAGTCCATCACGAGTTGTTAAGTAGTAAAGCCAAATGCTCCCGCCCAAGACCATCAAAATAGCGAAATCACACCACCATACAATAGGATATTTGCAGAAAATAGACGCACCTTTGTCTTCGGTTGACTTGAAATTAAGTTTTGTCATCTTGCCTACACAAAACAGAAATACAAAGACCAAGTTTAGAATACAAAGTCCCCAAACAGAACCAATAATCATAAGACGTGGGATTGATAAATCCTGATTCGTAAATAAATTGTCCAAGCTACTTATGCCACCAAAAATCAAGAATGCCAACGCTGTAAAGATGCCAACCATAGTGATTAATTGGGCACTCATTTCTTTAGTCAGATTTTCTTTTACTGGAGTCATGCTATCTAAAAATTCTTTGTTAAACCGTTCATCGAACTTTGTTCTGAATTCATCATCAGTTTGCTTCAGACTTTGATATTGCTTATCAGCAAGATTAGCATGATCCCAAATCTTTAAGGCACTCTTTTTTACATCCTGCATAGCTTTCTTTTTCTCTTCATTTGCCTCGGCGTCAACTTTACTTTGGTATTCTTTCGAATTAACAAATCCTAATACAACTATGATGTTTTCATTAATATTATCTACCATCTGCGCGGCTTCGTCGAATGATTGCGTGATATAGCAGTGATAGATGCAATTACTGATTGGGCTGTATAAAATTCTATCATATTCCTCTATATACGTTGTTAACATTTCGACGAAATCGATAGCATTAAAATCATTCTTGGACATGATCAATTTTCCACACATCTCGTTGATCTTTTGTGTCATGGCATCTATAACATCCAGCTTGTTATCACCATCAGCATTACTACCGCAACTATCAGTTTTGGTAAAAACAAAGTCATTACTGATGCTATCAGCATTATTTATATCTTCATACATATTGAATCCCAACCCACTGATTTATTGTCTTCTATTACCGTTATTCAAAGTAGCTCAAGATAGCTTCTTTCTTAATTATACCAGTGCCATTCCTAAATGCATCTTTCCACGGTGCTTGGTCATGCGTAATTTCAACTAACTCAGATGCAGAATACCGCTGGCACTGCTTAACAACTTCATTTATCAATTCCATATCAGAATCGGCTATCCCATACTCTTTCCGATCACGCTTAGAAAAAGAAGGAATACTAGATCCACCGTATACTTTATACTCTCTATAAACTGAAGGAACCACTGGTCCATAATTCCAAGCATAAATATCTTCACTAAAACATGGTGTATGCTTCTTAACAAGAAACTCTGCTTGGACAAAATACAATATCTTTTGTAGTTTTAGATTGGTAATTGCGCTTAATGCTGCATTGCATTTGTCTACAATATACCGAGCGACGTCTAGAGCACTGTACATTATAGCTACCTCGTTTCCATTTTTCTTATATTATTATACACCAAAAGCCTCATTCTTGCAACTACATATAGTAATGCTATCATTATTCATATTGAATTCTATAATGTGATGTATATATTATAATTATCTTGATATTCGTTTTCTACGTTAAAGATTTAAGTCAGCCTTAAAAGTTCATCTGCTCCTACATTTGCAAGCTTAATATTTGCTATTCCGCCTTCATATTCCACGAGAAAAATATTACATAAATCACATTCAACATTGCCAAAGAAGTCTAAGGGGTATCCATAATACTGTCTTGCAATATTAATAAGAACAGCTGTAATTGACGAATGATGCATAATCATTAATATCAAATCCTCTTTTTCATTCATCCTCAGAATTTCAAGATATTTTTCATATGCAGTCATCTCATGCAAGCGAACAATTTTCTCGGTCCAGTTAGATGAAAATCTATATCCATTAAAAATTCCAGCCCTGCTTAAAGATAGCTCTTGCAAAAAATGTCTATCAATCATTTTAGCGTCTTCTTCGCTGTGACCTGCTAAAGAAAAATCATTTTTAAGAGAAACAAATTCGCTCACAGAAATGACAGGTGCAGTATCGAGAGTATTCGATATAATTTCAGCAGTTGTTCTAGCACGAAGTGAATTTGCAGCATAGATATTTCCGCACACTAATTTTCTATCGTCAATATATCCGAGTATTGCTTTCCCTGATAACAGTGCCACCTCTTCGCCTCGCTGTGTCAACGGCTCTTCACTTTCAACTGTAGCAAAGGTTTTTGCTATATTTTTTGAGATTCAGCATGTCTCATAAGTATAACTTTCATGTAATAACCCTCTTATTAATTATGCTTCGCACTTAAATACGTTTCACCATCATCCCAAATAGCCTTTATCTGTCTATAGTACACCTGATAATGTGGAGCATCTGAATCAATGCTGTAAATAAGCTTATCGTCAACAATATCCATGTTATCTGCCTTTCCGTATTTTCTTAACAAATGTTGCACTTTAATCTTTGCATCACTTGTATTTCCAAATACATCCTTACCGATATACACGGTATCAAATGGTGTCTTTGAAATCCTAATCTCGACATTCGGTCTGCTCGAAAGACCAGTGGCAAGCATTTTAAATGATGAGTTTTTTTGCTTTAACTGTAATGCTGAAAGTCTCGGCTTAACAACTGTACAATAGGCGTCTAGAGCAGCATTATCATCAAGGTTAAAAATTATAATACGAATTTTAACATTACTTGGCATCTCATCAAATACACGCCTATAGTTATACAGCGATCCTCCTGTCGGTGTGCAAATAATAAAATCGAACTTAGCTGTTTTAGCCATATAAGTCCATACCAATGATTCATTTACAGTCACATCGTAAGTTTTATTTTTTTCATCTTCTGTTAGTTGTTTTAAATCGTTCGAAATTCTCTCTAAATAGCCAACAGAAAGAACTAAAAATTCTGTTCCAACAAATACTAATAACGCTATCATTATGACAGTATCGTTACTATTAATGCCTGATATAAGACTTACTAAAAATACACCTAATACTAATACACCATGGATTTCGACAAGATGTGAACTAATCCAGTCCACTACTTTTTGCTTCATTTTTGTTTCCCTTCCTTTTTTAGTGAGCTTCATGCTCTCGCTATATAGCAGAAAATATAATAGATCAAACAGAGGACTGTTTCAGGAATGAGTAGAAGTTATCTTGAATGAAACTAAGCCGTTCAGCAATTGATGCAGAAAACACACCCTCGTCAATCATCCTCTTCAATTCCTCATATTCAACTAGCTTTGCATCAACAGTTTCTCCTTTCTGCAATCTTATACATTTCAAATCGACATCTTTTCTAAGGAAAAATGTATCCACGACCAAATTATATCCTTTATGTGTTGAAATATGAACTAACTCATATTCTGAAATAGATATACCTGTTTCTTCGTTCAACTCTCTCACCGCTGCCGTCTTGCTGGATTCTCCTGTCATAACGGCACCCCCTGTGTTTTCCCACTTGTTCGGCTCTGATTTCTTTTCAGGAGATCTTAATGTTACTAGTATGTGACCATCATTAGTCACAGTCCACACTTCCGCAACCAAGTAATAGCCTCCGGCGGGAATGCGTTCTCCTCTCTTGAAATTAGACCTAATCGTCTTCATAGAAGAATCAAAAATATCGATATACTCCATAATAGCCTCAATTTATTCTTGTTTTTAACCTAAATGCCATGTCTATTCACAAAATCCGTTTACAATATAGCTTTATTGCCTGATTTAATCACGCTATTAACTTTGCAATGATTTCTCAAAGCACTTGAAAAATAACACTTTCAGCTCAAGATATGAGAACTTGAATCCAGGTGTGCAGACTAGCCTTTAGCCCCCTGCCTGAATGAAAATAATACTAACAACGCAAAAGCAAACTCAATGCGCTAAAAAAGCAATATCATTTTTATAATACATTGCCTAATTTGATTTTAATTAAACGAGTCCGTTCATTGCTGAAGCCTTTCTAACCTCCATCAATGCCAAAAATAGTTTCCATCAAAGTTCTTGTGCAGCAATCGCCTATCTTATTGTAATCAACTTTTGACAGCAGATTCTTGAAAAACTTCAATACATCTGCATCGCCTAAAATGTTTTTTACCTGACTATTCCATACTGCAGCCTCACACAATGATTCTCGCTGTTCAGAAGTCCAATCAGAAAACTTGGACAGCCCCTTTATAATCAGATGCGTGGTTGCATAATTGCTGCTGGATAGTAGACCAGATATTAAATCTTTCTTTTCCTTTTCATCACGCAACTCTATCTCTTTAAACTTAGCACTCAAAAAATCAACCAATGATGTATAAAAATAAATATTCGATTTCTTCTTTACCCGCCATTCGTGTCTCAAAAAAAGGGTTTAACTCATCATCGGAAAGCACTGAGCGATAATCTTTATCTGCACTGACCAAGTACAGTTCACTGCCTTCTGGAACAGTTTTAAGCAAACATTCCCAGTTAATTGCATCACCATATTTCTTATCTTTCCCGGGCGGATTTCCTCTGTTGTATCTGTCATATGCTAATGAAACCATTGAATCATCGCAATCGATAATTGCAGCAATATTAAATAAATCCATAATCACTTTATCCGCTGGTGTCGTTTCTGCTTTTATATCAGCATCAATTTTTCCTTTCCAGATTTTAAATTTCTTTTCTGCTTCTCTATATGCTATATTGAAAGCATCGTACTCCTCCGCATATTCCTTTGCAAAAGTAGGAACATTAGGCTGCTTTACATCAAAGTCTTTCATTGATTCTTTTAGCTTAGTTTCGCGGTTTCTTATTAGTTCGTCACGAAGCTGAGAAGGGATAATAAGCTTAGTCTCTGCATCAACAAGAGTTTTCAATCTTCCAAACTGTTTTAAATCATCACGTGAAAAGTGATACAATGACAACCATATATTTGAATCTATAAAAACGTAATCCATGTTATCTCATCCTATATTTTAAATATTCTTAACGCCTCAACCATACTTCTCCGCTGTTTTCCCTCAGCTAAATCACTCTTGAGCCCTTTCAACTTATATTTTCCGGTCAGGATTGCTTTCGCATATCGTCCTGCTTGATACAGCCAAGCAAACGGCTTTAGCCATGGATGTTTCTTTACAGCTTTCCAGTTGCCCATTCCGTATTTCTGGAGTGTTTTAAAAAAGTCGCCGATATTTTTACACTTTGAAAATAATGAAGTTCCTCTTTCTTCAGGCTTTTCTTTGACTTTCCGACCGAAATTTCCTTGTGTATAGAAATAATCAAGCAATGCCGTGCAGAGATCTTCGTCAGCATCAGAGCACCACGTGATTTCTTCACGAAGTCCTAAATACATCTGGCACATCTTCGTGACCGTCTTCGCTATAACATCAAGACCTGCTTTTTCAAAGACCGGCTTGAACTCATTGATGTATGCGATGTCATCCAAGTGCTTATCCACGAACATCATCCAGTCAATAATCTGGCGGAAGCCCAAGCCTCCATCAAGATGCTTGACAATATGTAGCAGAAGGACTAGACCGTTCTGCAAAGTTGGAAGAACAGGTACTTCGTAGGTTTCGCATGGGATCAACTGTACATTCTTTAAACTGTCCTGAAACAGTCCAAAAAGATACTCATCATCACTTTTCATTCCTGCAGGATACTTATGAATCTCAAATGTAATGCCGTTTTTCTCAAGGGTATAGTGGTAATCGACATTATCCTCGTCATAGGTTAGAACGTAGCCATTGTCAAGCATAAGATGATAGGCTTCATCAAACTTTTCTATCGGAACGAGAAAGTCGATGTCGCCCATTGCCCTGTACTCAGGATTAGGATAATTGACAGCCGCTGCCGTCCCTTTCAGAATCGCCATTTCGATATTGTGAGATGAAAGAAGCTCGTACAAATCATGCTGTTCGTTCTGAATTTTGGTGAACAGGTGAATGTTGTACATAGTAGCATTGATCCACTTCTCCGACAAATCATCTGGCACAACATCTGCGACCATGTCGGTGAAGAGATAGGCGATGGATTGGACTGTGAGCTCTTTGTAGATGGCGGACCAGTCAGTGGACAGGGTGATTGGAGGCACAGTTTGGTTACTAGACCATGCGGATATTAAATTGGTGATTATGAATCTCATAAAAACTGTCACCATCCTATTTTAACAGAGAGAAGTTAATTCATCGACACTCCTCAAATTCGCTTTAACTCCATCCCTTCAATATCTTTATCGGAAATAATTAACTTGTCGTTGAGCTTCGGCCACTCTATTCGAACATCAGGATCATCGTATCTGAGCACACACGCTGCTTCTTTTTTGAACTCTCCATCTATACACCACTGCATAAGAACATCATCCTCTAAGGTGAGATAACCATGAGCAAATCCTTTTGGTATGTACATAATCTTTCTATTTTCATACGAAAGAATTTCACCGACATATTGACCGAATTTATCAGATTCTTTCCGCAAATCAACACCAACAGAATAGATTGATCCACGAAGACAATTGACCTGTTTTGCCTGTTCATATGGAAAAGATTGATAGTGCAATCCACGCATAGTGTTGGCTTTATAACTGTATCCATGATTTATTTGGCATACATGAAAATTGATTCCAAGTTTTCTCGCAGAATCAATCTCCAGAGAAACTGAGGTATACCCTCTATCGTCTGAGTAAACATCCAGACCTTTAAAAACAATAACAGAATCTTGTCTCAACTCTGAACACTTCCTTATAAATCATTCAAAGCTCTTACGAATAGTCTCCATTTCTGATGAATTGGGAAATACTTTGTTGACACCTACTACTGTATGAAATGGTGGCACATCTTTAGTTACAATTGCGCCAGCACCAACAATCGCGCCTTCACCAATTTCAACATGCCCAATAATTGTAGCTCTTGCCCCAAGAATTGCTCCTTTACGAACTATGGGTGCATTTTCCAAGCCTTTTGAAGCTCCTAATGTGACACCATGCTGAATAATAACCTTAGATTCAACAACTGCGTACTTGCTAATCACAACACCCAATGCAGAATGCTGGAATGAAACATCTTCAGCAATATTAGTATCTAGTGGAATATCACATCCATAGTAATGGCACATAAACCAACTAATCAGGCGCCTACCCCCCACACTTTTCTTCCTAATCGCAAACATTTATTGACACTCACTTCTAAATACCCCTCTCTGTAAAATGTGGCTCTCTATTTTTTGTATTTTCTTTTCAATGAAAATATTAGACAAAGTGGCAAATATAAATGTTAATACCATTGAAATCAGAATCAACAACCATTCTCTTCCTGAAATAACCTGTATGAGAAAAGTTATTATCGGCATATGCCATACATATATTCCATACGATAATTCAACCTTAGGGCGACACTTTCCATACCGAAACGCAAGACCTAATGTCAACATTCCTGCTAACAGTACAGTTATAGGATCTGTATAATATCCCGCTTCTGCAAGTGCTTCGACATGATACTTTATCAGCAAATGCCATGCCAAAAATGCGACTGTTATGTAAATGAGATTATTACAGATAAATCGTATTACACTGTCTTTGAACTTATATCCCAGCACTCCAATCAAGAAAAAGTACAGATACGGCAAAAAGCTGCTAGAATATACTTTAGCCACAATTCCAAATCCATTATTTTGACAAAGTTTGACAAACGCATTTCCAATCAGATTAATAAGAAAAGCACACGCAAATATAATCCCCCAAAAGATCTTGCTGCTATTGCCAAGAAGCACTTTTTTACAAAGCACCGCTAGCACGTAAATCTGAAGTTCAATCCATATAGCCCATATTGCTCCGTTACTGATGCCACATATCTCATTACCGTTTGGCTTTAATATCATTTTTACTGCAAAAATCAGTACACCCTCGGCACTAAGTTGTACCCCCCTGAATCACACTCAGCACATATGCAGCTATAATCATGGCGATAATGCTAACGATATATACAGGGTAGATTCGGAAGAATCTCTTCGTAAGATAAACTCCTCCACTTGACCGCTCCAAAGATGGTATAAGGAAGAAACCACATATTACAAAGAAAGCAACTAATGAAGCACCAGCAAAAAGGAATCTACTATATGCCAGGTTTTCTAATCCAAAAACCGCAACAGAATAGTGAGAAAACATGATCAGTACTGAAGCAACTAATCTAATTACGTCAAAAGAATTTTCCTTATAGTTCATATCGGCATCCTCCAAGTTTTCGTGCTCTTACAAAGCTTAGCTCTTACTGACATCTTACTTTTTATAAAATGAAATGTATTTCTTTAAATTCTTACCATAGACGACCAAGTCAAGCAAAGCAATTACTATAAAGTATGCAAAGAAGCCAACAAAATCGTTATTAATGCAATTTACAAATACAAGAAATACAGCAACAAAAAGCAACAGGTACAATACGTCTCGTAGCTTAATTTTTATAAATTTAAATTGGAATCCGCCCACCACAAGCCATATATAATAAATAATCACTGTTGCGATTGCAATTCCGATATAGTTATTCAAGGCACGGACAGCTATGGTGTCTAAAACAACAGCTAAAAGCAAGAGACCAATTAATGTTTTAGTATATGTTGCTGTCTTCTTCTTAATTTTGTATAAGTTTACATATATGCAATTCACAACTGCCATAGCGGGGAAAACCAAAAAATAGACAACAATGACTTCTAAGCTATCTACATATTTCGGTATAAAAGCCTTAACGATTATAGAAGCCGCGAAATAAGCACACCCAGATAGCGTTCCGAAGATAAAAAGCAACTCTTTTATGCTATTGTATTCCTTATCCTCCCATCTTCCCTGCGCCATTGCAGGAAATAAAGGTTGCGCTATTGAAGTAATGAAAACTGTCATTAACGACTGCAAGGAAAGCCCAAAAGAATAATAAGCAAAATCCGATGTACTAAAAAAGGAGTTAACAAACTGCTTATCAACTGATGTAAATAAAGTATTGATATAGCTGCCCAAAACCATCACAATACCTGTTTTCTCTGTGTCTAGATTATCCTTACTTAAAAATTTAGTACAATGAGAGCCTTTCAAAATACGAAATACTTGAAAAAGCATCCACACGAATGCCGCCCAGTACACAAACAAATAGGACAATATGTACTGTCGTCCTGAGAGACTACCAGATACTAAATATATTGTCAATGCAAGCAATGGCACAGATACCGATAACACCATGCTTATGCGTGAATAAGTTTTAAACTGACTCCAAGCTTGCAATAAAGATCTATAACTTCCTACACTACAAAACGGCAATATTACAATTGCTATATAAAACAGTATTTCGCTTTTTGATACCAGAGCGATTACTGTAAAAACGATGGAGAAGAAAAGTAAAATAAAAAACGTGATCAGACTTTCAGTCTTCAAGCGGTTCTTATCTAAATCACTAACATCCTTTCCCGCATAATTCACAACCATTCCTGAAGGAAAGCCCAAATGCAGTATTGTTATGTAGCTAACATATAAGGTGAATGTGTGGTATTGGGCATATGAATCAATAGATAAAATTCTAGGGAAAATAAAGCTGCCAATAAAGCCAACAGCTGCTACTAAAAAATTCGCAGATAGAACCCTCATTATATTGCTTTTTAACGAGTTATTTTGCAAGTACAGACACCTCCAAGGTTAATGTTTGCAAGATACAATCTTTTTAGAAAATTCAATCGGCTTATCAATCAAGCCATAGAACTCCATAATTTCATCTGGATTATGCTCCCACCACTTCGATTCTTCAATTTCCTTTATAGTATCATCATCAAAACGATATTTAATCACTCGTGCAGGATTACCACCAACAACAGCATATGCTGGAACATCATGCGTTACAATCGATCCCGCCGCCAAAACAGCACCATTACCAATACTTTTACATCCCGAAGTTATAAGAACACCGTATCCACACCACACACCA
The DNA here is from genome assembly GCA_021200565.1 of Oscillospiraceae bacterium. Lineage (GTDB taxonomy): Bacteria > Bacillota > Clostridia > Oscillospirales > Ruminococcaceae > Faeciplasma. Next base: position 147,431 of record JAJQGJ010000019.1, on the reverse strand, counting down.
TGCCCAATTGATAATGTACCTCTTTCAACGTCATTAACTTTAAGTCCAAAGGAAGGATTATAAAAATACGGAGACATTGCAACATAATTCATCGGATGGTTAGCTGCGAAATAATGCACGTCTTTGGCAAAGGAACAGTATCTTCCAACATGAATTTCTCCGCCCACAGCATAATTGAAATCCGGATCGAAACAACCGTAACTATACATATCTACACTTACTTTATACCGCGCTTGATAATAACTACGCAAACTTTTCGACTGTTGTTGCCCGCCCTCTTTACGAATTACTTTAGGCATAATAAAATGTTTCCCCAAAAAAGGAAAGTCAAAAAACTTAATATTCAACTCTTATACTCCTTAGTTATCCCATAGTACTTACAGCGTGTTTTTCCTTGCCCTGCTTACGGTTCCCTTAAACGATTTCAAAAGCGAAATAAGCGATATGTTTTTTGCATAACCAAGCATATTTACTGTTTTATATCCAGGTGCGTTCTTCCTCATAAACCTCAGTGCAAGAACCTTACTAAGAATAGTTGTTCTTTTGGAATAATGATTTGGCTGAACAAACTTGAAGATGCCCATCTGATCATCAATTTCATCCAGATGAATCACATTTTCTGCGGATGCTTTATTCAATAAGCCTTCGCCTTTTTCTGTCCATGCAAAAACAATATTTCTACCTTTATTCTCAGTAAAATTCGGTTTATTATCGCTATCTAAATACCAATAATCACCACATGAAATATCTGCCCGTTCGCCAATTCCATCAAAGCAAAACTTACATGACTTTCTTATATCCCTGCCGAGAATCTCAATCCAACTTTTCTCATATTCCATTGTGTGTACATTGCCATCGTCATCTATGGCTGTTGTAAGCCCAGGCCATCCATTTCCTCTATAACGAAGCTCCTTGCATTTGTCACATTTCAATTCATCAAGCAATTTCTTGTTTGCATCTTCGCTTGGGATTCCAGCACAGAAGAAAGAGATTAAATACGGAATTCTTTTCCTCAGTTCCTCATCGGAATCCATATAGTTTCTGATTGCAGCTACGTCACAGGGCTTTCCGATAAAGCAGTATCTTTCTCCTTCTCTCAAAAAAGCGGAAAGATTATACAAAGGAGATGATTGGCAATAACGTGATCCAGAGCAAGAATATATGTCTTCAACACATCTTGAACATACAACATCTGTTGAATATTGCTCATGTTCCGAGGCTTTTACTTGAATAACGCCGTCAACCAAGCTATGAGTCAAAAGGTACGCCGCTAAAGCAGAAACCACGCCACCACTAGATGCTTTAGTTCGTAGTTCTTCATCCGTGGACCACCCTTGGAATACTCCGTGATAATCTCCCCATACACTTCCATTATACTTTCTCACACCATTTTTCCCGAATGGGCGAACGAAAACCATAGATGCTTTTTCTGCTTCTTTGCCCTCAAAGTTGGGATAATAGAAACCTTTACTATCCTTGCAAAAGTCTATATCATAAATATCGTGACAAAGACCACAGCCGGAACAAAAATCATAAAAACTCAAGACTGTTCCCCTTTCAATTTACTTATTTCACCCCTCATAGCGTTTTCAAAATCATATAGATACTGATCAATAGTATTCATAGATTTATTTATTGCGCTTCTGAGATTATCTTTATCTTCAATCCACTCTAACGATTTTTCAACTGCAGCTTCCGTGCTATCTGTGCAACCATGAATAACATAATCATAATTGAGATTCTCATATAATCCTTCAAACTTACGGCTATATGAAAAGGGAACAACCGGAACATGAGATGAGTACGCAGCTATAGTTGAGTGCATCCTTGACCCAAGAAATACGTCCATGCTACTAATATAACTCTTTGCATCAGTAGGATCTGTGAAAGCTGGTGCAGCTATTAAGCTGTGCTCTTTTGCTATGCCCCTACATACACTAACATCTCCATCAATATCATCTGAATCAGTCTCAATTACATGAGGAATAATGTGTATTTCAACGTCATCCCTCTTTTTTAGAGCTGAAATCAACTCAGTAATATATCTTCTGTAATCAACTGATAACGAAAATTGATTGTTCCTAATAAATCCACCGTTCCACAATAATCCCGATACATTGATTCCAATATTCAGCTTTCTTTTATCAACAGAATATTTCTTTGAATCATACGGTAAAGCAAAAGCTAAGTCAGTAACAACCATAGGATTAACCCTTGTAAGCTTTCTCACATATTCAGCTGATAACTGGTCTCTTGTTGTTACAAAATCAGCGTGCTTAATCGCATACTTTGCCATCGTTTCCAGCTTTTTATCGCTAAAAGGTCCATATGTCTGTGGCAACAAATAGAGCGGTGTTCCACATTTTTCAACTAGTATTTTAAATAGCGTAGTATAAAATACATTCTTGGGAAAATATATATCTGAGAACCCATCGCCACAGGTAATATCACAAACAAAATCGCAGGACTTTATCATTTTACGCCACTTAAATTTAGGGTCCTTGATTTTCAATCTGCCGATGCTCATTTTGATATTGGGAAATTGATTCATCAATCTATCAAGAGAAGCATCCGGAGTAAAAAAATGGACCTCCAAATCATCATTTGTCATTTTATCCAACATACTTAAAAAGGAATATGTAAGGGCTTCACATCCCTTATTCGCATCTTCTGCTACGAAGCCTAACAAGCCTATTTTCATTCTAATTCCCCCGTTGAAGAAAGTGCCTTCCTTATATTTTCTAAAACACTATATTTGTTATGCTCATCCGGCTCAACATAAGCTCCTTCGCCCCACTCGTTCCAAGCCATAAGAAACAGATAGTCAGTGTGGTACTCATTTTTCGCTTTTGCAATCAGCTGCTTTAGATACTTTCCAAATTTATCAGGAGTGAATCCGCATACAATTGTACTATTAAACCCTTTACGAGGAGAGGCATCATAATTCACAAATGCACACGGAATGATATTTTCTTGTGCTTGTCTTTGCAAAATGAACTTCCAAATTCCATCGTAGTTATACTTGCATAAATGTAATGATTTGATTTTTCCTTTTGTCAAAGAATTCAATGCCTTTTTACAGTCTTGTCCCACCATGTTGAATATAAACTTTGGATTCTTCATTAGGTTTTTGCAAACAGTACTCATACGATGTCTCATATAGCACGTTTTAGAATAGTCTGGCTCGTACTGAATCGATTTGCTGATACAACTTACGGATGCATTATTCATCAAATAAGTCTGAGATTGAGAAACAAATGAAATCCCATTAAGACCGCTTTCAACTGCCCTGCGATTTAAGTATGCAAACATGTCATCTGCACACTCTATTTTTTCGGGCTGATAAATAACAAGTAACGGCTTTCCATCAAACTTAATGTATCTGCCGTCCCTAAAAAACGGTAGTAAATATTGAAAATGCTTCTCCCACTCTTCTTCGTCACCGTACTTAACATCCATCAGTATGTCTGTATCTCCGCCAGTCCAAGTACGCGCCCAATTATGATTTGCCCAACTCAAACAAAAATGAAGGTCTAAATCTTTGTTGGCTAAAAATATATCAACCGGCTTCTCCATGAGTTGACGTCCTTCTCCCATCCAATAGTGGTAAAAGCAGAAGCCGTATACACCATATTTATTTGCAAGTGAAATTTGCCACTCAAAAGTCGACTTTTCCTCCAGAGAATAAAAATTATCGTTCAGCGGAATAGTTGGCTGCACATGCCCACGAAATAGGGACTTTGACTTTTTTACGTTGGTCCATTCTGTAAATCCTTTTCCCCACCATTTATCATTTTCTGGAAATGCATAAAATTGTGGCAAATAAAAAGCTATGATTTTCATATAGTACTCCTTATATATTAGTTTTCCTCTTCAAGTAAAAAGCCATTTTTTCGAGCTGCAAATGTCAAGAACAGAATTATGTAAAAAATCCGAGACTCAGTGTCTTGAGCTATGCTAAATAAGGTCAAAAAATACGTCAAAAAACCGATTCCAATCATTTTAAACAAAGAAACATAACGGTCAGGGATTTTACTAAGCTTCACAGCAAAGCAGTCTTTCAGTGCACTTAAATAAAGCAATACCTTGGCTACTAATGAAAATATCCCATATCTGTACAACCAATTCAGTACCTCTACTTCTATACTTTCTTTAGTGGCATAGTAACCATATGATACATTACCCATATAATACTCGTAATCCAATGTTGCGCCTGCACCATATCCAAACAATGGATGTTCTTTAACTTTTTCAAAAACCCATGCATAAAGCAGAATACGATGTCCCTCAGCAGTCCCAACGCCAGTATCGGAGCCTGAAATATTATCTGCAAAGCTATCATCAAATACAGATAAAATTGTGTACAATAGATTTCTCATAATGTTAGATGTTCCACTCGACAATAACGTCGACACAAATAAGACGACTACAAGTGCTGCTAATACCCCAAGCAGTCGTTTTGCAAAATCATGAAATCCAAGACTCATCCAAATAAGAATTTGGCAAATGATAAAGAATACAATACTACCTCGCGATATAGTACAAATTGTTCCAACAAACAGTAACATATATATGATATTGTATTTTAACTTTTCTCTTGAATCCTGAGCTTTGTTCTGTGAATACACGCATAGTGGTGAAATAAGCAAATTAAAAGCACCATACGAATTTGACTGATAAGTAAAAGATTTTGCACGCACTAGTCCCAGTCTAATTTGATCTGTTATTTCAGATTGGCTAGTATTTAGTAGATAAAAAACATTAAATCCGGTGATTGTTTCAATAACTGCAAATATAGATAATAGACCCGCCACTGAGACAAGAACTTCAAAGACTCTGTTGAATTTTTCCTCAGAATCAACCTCATTGATAATGAGAATTCCTAAAACAGGCACATATGCGATATAATAAATATTTGATACCCATTTCTCGTTGACAATTCCACTTACAAATGTAGATACCACAAATAAAGCCATAAAGATGTCTGTCCAATTTGAAGGTCTTTTCAGAGTAAGCTTTCCGTGTGTTGTAAACAAATAGAGAATAAAAAACAGGGCTACAAGAAGGAAAACTCCAGAAATATTCCCGACAACAAAATAAGTCGGCAAAATCGGATATAATGCTATGAATAAAATCATTATAGAAAATCTATCAACCATTCTCTTTTTTCCTCTTTTTAACCTCGTTCTAGTATTCTTTAAAATGTTCATGCTTTATTTCGATATATATTAAATATCCAACGTGTTAACAACATATCCATCAGTCGCTTTCTCCGATGGAATTATCTTCCCCGGATTGCCAATAACAATACTATCATCAGGCACGTCAAAATTTACAAATGCTCCCGGAGCAATCAACACATTATTGCCTACCTTTATATTACCAACCATTATTGCGTTTGAGCCAATCCAGACTCTATCGCCTATTGTCGGATTCCCCTGACGCTTGCCTCTACGCTCATAGCCGATAGTGACACCTTGAAGTATCTCGCAATCTTTTCCAATAATAACACCGCCATTTATTGCTATGCCTCCGACATGTCTGATTATAAAACCAGATCCAATTTGTGTTGTCGTTCCAAGATCTACTCCATACTTGGTAGCATAATGACCATATATCATCCGCCAGAAATAAAATAATAATTTATTCCTATCCTTATATTTTTTGCATTTTCGAAATAAATACATTACTCTATATTTGGAAATGCCCATCCAATGAACCCAAGTCCTAAAATCTGTTTTACCCGTCCAACGATATAAGTCATACAAATAGGGCTTTCTACGGAGTCTTTCTAAATCTTCTACCCCCCACGCTTCCAAATATTTATCAGTTTCAAGCGTGCTGTCTTATACTTTTCTCTTGTTCTCATTACCAATCTAGGAACTCCGTTACGTACTCCAATCTCAACACCCTCCTGAAACACCTTTTTTGCGTTCTCATCGCTTGCTCCTCCGGCAGACATAATAGTAGTGACTTCTGGGAACCTTTGGAATTTAGCCCCATTACTGTAGAACCGCGCCATTAAATCTTTGTCCATTGCATAACGAAACTCAACGTCAAATGTTCCATACTTCTGATAAGCTGTCTTCTTTACAAAACAAGCCGGATGCATAAGAACCATGTCATACTTTAGCTTCTTGAGCTTCATAGATGATTTTCTGACATATTGCATATTATTAACTTCATCGACCCACAATATATCTCCGCATATTACTTCACAGTCACTATCAAATGAATCTACTATTTTTTTAAGAATTTGTTTATCAACAAGCCTATCATCCGAATTTATAATCCCGATAATATCTCCAGTTGACCGTTCAATTCCCTTATTAAAAGCATCACTTATGCCTTTATCGGGTTCCGATTTGAAGTTCGTCTCAATACCTGCCTCACGGAATTTGGGGATATACGATTCTATCAAATGTATTGTTTCATCGGTTGATCCGCCGTCAACAAGCACATACTCCAATGGGCGATAGGTTTGTTCTAAGACAGAACACATCGTAGCTTCAATGCTTTTCTCTGAATTGTATGAAATTGTGATTATCGAAACTTTCTCGCCCATTTTTTATTTTCCTCACTTTAGGTGTATAAATCGCTCATGCTTTGTACTTTTCGGCTCATTAAGCAACTGTCCTCAATATATTGATTCTGCTGTATGCTCAGCTCTTTCAACGTACTTGGACTGTTAATCAAAGTGCCCAACTTATCAGCCAAAGCAGATATACAGTAGTCATAACTTCTTGCATTAATGCAGCCTTCCAAGTTCTCTCCTAATAGAATCTTGGGGCCTCCTGCTGCAATAGCTATGCACGGCAATCCGACACTCATTGCTTCCATCATTGTCATACATCCAGAATCACGCAAAGTTGTATTCACAAACAAATCAAACTGGCTGTAGTACTTAAAAATCTTATCATGCTGCACTGGCGGGTCGAAGAAAACCTGTTTATTCAGATACTCTCCGGCCAACTTCTGCAATGCAGACTTTTGGTTTCCTTCGCCCAATATATGTAACTCAGCGTTAGGATGCTTATCCGCTATTCGCAAGAACGCTTTGAGACCGATGTCAAAGGCTTTCCAGTAAATCAATCGTCCTGCCATGACGATCTTGACTTTGCCATCATTTCTTTCTATTCGCTGTACGTCTGGCATCTTTTCTAAGCCGATTGCAGGAATAACCCTAGTCTTGCTCTGATATTTTTCAGGTATCTTGGCTTTAGTCTCCTCGGTTGCTACAAGAATAGCTTTCGCATTCTTCATTGTCTTCCGAATAGACGGCGTAACTAATGCTGTTGTTTGAGAAAGCTTTCTGACCGCTTCAATCAGCCTTTCTTTGGTCGTCATCTCAATTTTAATTTCTGAAGGAATATTTTCTCCGCCAGAAACAGGTCCCCAAATTAACGGAATCCCCAGTTTGTACATATATGTCGGCTGAGTATATGACACGAAAGTAACGTGTTGAACTAGATCAAAGTGTATTTTACTGTGCCACTCTCTTGCTACTTTCAACGCCTTTCTTTGCCACATCATATAGAATAAGCGCATTCCACGGCGACCTTTTTTCCAAAACGTCAGCTTCTTAGATAAACCAACATATATGAAATGAAGGCTATCATTCTTGTACTCCGGATTTTTCTCCAAATAATCAGAAATGGTCGGCTCATTATTATCTCTTGTCAAAACCCAGACTTCATGGTGTTTTGCCAACTCATTTGCCCAGCTCCAGCCTACACCAGGCTCTGATCCTTTATTTGGTTCGCAAGCATATGCTGATAGTAAAATCTTCATGATACATCCTTTCCCTTAGCAGGATTGGATATATCATTCTAGTATGAACAGAACTTAGTTTTTTCTAAACTTTCGAATGAAGAATTTATATATCTTCTTCATTTCGTTCTGCCTCTCCAAGAAAACTGTGTTAATCTCCTTGTAAGGCAGATTGTTTGCTTCTAAGTATATGTCCAACAAAAATTCAGCAACATATCCAATGATGCTACTTCTGTTTGGGTGTATACTCGAAGACATATCTATGTTTTTCTCAACTTCATCAAGCACCGCAAAAAACCAGTCACGATACCGCTCGAAAATATCCTTTTTCATGATGAACATGTTAAACATGTGCCCCCATGAACGGCTCAAAACCACATCAACGGCAGAGCCATAGTCTGGTGATATTTTCACAACAGCATTCCTTAATACTGCCAAATCGGTATCCGTTGACAATCTCATATTATTGAAGTGGCTACTTAGCGACTCAATATAATACTTACGTCTCTTAGGAACAATAATATCCGTTGTCCTAAACAACTCTTCAGCCTGACTCTTAGTCAGGATACTGTCTTTTGCAGAGCCTTTTTTCTTATAACAGAAATGTCTTCGGTAATGGGCTAATCCAAAGTAATCAAACTTTAGGTTGTACCCCCCACAACATCCCTGTGAGTTCTCTATACATATTGTTTTTTTCTGAAATATTATAGCCAGTGTTGTCACCGACATATCCAATCGATTCCTTGCCTTCCGCACCAACATGAACTGGAATATACATAGGATTGTCTGGCATCCAATACTTCTTGTGAGCTGCAATCACAATTTTAATGTCCATCAAATTTATCTCCTTAAGATAGTTCTACTTCACACATATCCAATGCAACGGCAATAACCTGATCCATATCATAGTATTTATACTCGCCAAGGCGTCCGCCGAAAATAACATTGGTCTCCTGCTCAGCGAGTTCTTTGTACTGCTGATACAGCTTGCTATTCTTCTCGTCATTCACCGGATAGTACGGCTCATCGCCTGGCTTCCACTCGGAGCTATATTCACGGCTGATGACGGTTTTCGGCAGGTCGTTGCCGTTCTCGTCCTTGCCAAACTCGAACCACTTATGCTCGATGATTCTTGTCCAAGGCGTTTCACGGTCGGTGTAGTTGACAGCCGCATTGCCCTGGAAATTCGGAATGTCGAGAAGTTCGGTCTCAAAACGAACCGAGCGATACTCAAGATAGCCAAGCTTATAGCCGAAATACGCATCAATCGGACCGGTGTAGACAACCTTTTCCGCCATCAAATCCAATTCTGCCTTATTCTCCAAATAATCAATATTCAGCCGAACTTCTATGCCATCGAGAAGATTCTCAATCAGTTTTGTATAACCGCCAATTGGAATGCCCTGATAGAGAGCATTAAAGTAGTTGTTGTCGAAAGTCAGACGCACCGGAAGACGCTTGATGATGAACGCCGGAAGGTCTTTGCAGTCACGTCCCCACTGCTTCTCAGTGTAGCCCTTGACGAGCTTCTCATAGACATCTCGCCCAACAAGTGAAATTGCCTGTTCTTCAAGATTCTGAGGCTCGTGAGTAACTTCCGCCCGTTGCTCGTTAATCTTTGCCTCGGCTTCCGCTGGAGTGACAACGCCCCACATCTTGTTGAAGGTGTACATATTGAACGGCATCGAGTAAAGCTCACCCTTGTAGTTCGCAACCGGCGAGTTCGTGAAGCGATTGAACTCAGCAAATTGGTTCACATAGTCCCAGACCTTCTTGTTGTTAGTATGGAAGATATGTGCGCCATACTTATGAACGTTGATGCCCTCGATTTTTTCTGTATATACATTGCCGCCGATATTCGGACGCTTGTCCACAACAAGAACTGACTTTCCTTTTTCTTTCGCCTCGTGTGCGAAGATTGCTCCGTATAAGCCGGAGCCGACTATCAGGTAGTTGTATTTCACAGCGAAGTCGCTCCTTACCACTTAACATCATATAATGAATTCATTTTTGATATAACTTTTTTATTAAGCTTCATACAATCATTTATATCCTCGTTTTCAATCTTACAAGAATATCGATGTAATATCAAGGGAACATTCTCAGCAACAACACATTGACCCTTGCACAAATGTGCGAGTACCCCCCCACACTGCTGCTTTCTATCAATTCATCTTTTGTAAAAAGATGATTGAGTTGCTGTGGCAATATGCGAATCATATTCTTGCAGTCAGCCTCATCGAGCTGAGAGACATCTAAGATAATACCTCGTGGATTTATCATTCTGGTTAGATAAAACTTAGCTTTTGAAACTTTACTCTTCTGCTTTTTCTTGTTGACTAATCTGATCGTACGTCTTACTACAGGACATTCCTGTTCAATATTTTTCCAATCTTCCGAAACAACATCTTCATATATTACATTCACAAACTCTGTTGTAAGAAATGAGTTCATCAATTCTTTTACTTTGCATTGATTGGATAAATACACTTTGCGTATAAAATCTCTGTACTTCTCTTTTATGTAGCCATGATATAAATATCTTGAGAAAAGCATCGTCACTGCTTGAACAGAATCACTTGCTACATAAATCCCATCGACTTTCCGTCTATCTTCTAAAAGCATTTCTGCTGACAGTAAGTTAATGCCATCCCAACCGTATGATTGGAAATCGAAATGAGCAATATACTCTCCCTCATCTGCAGATGTAACAACCGTCCACACATTCCCAAAATCTCGCCAAACGGAGTAGACAACCCTCCAGCCATTTCTGCGTATGATTTTTAGAATTTGATCACTATGTTTCAAATCAACCGCTATATCAACATCGTGTAAATCTCCGCTTATTATCTCATCTGCATTACGAAGCACACAGTATCTAATACCGGCTTTTTCAAATTCACTAAAGCAATCTATGATATATGCTATATCTTTTCTCATTGCCTACTCCTCCATGTCGATATTTTACTTAGCACTTCGCATCGCATGAATTTAAAATTTCCTTTGCAACATTATACACGACATCATCAATGGATTCGTTAACATCAATCTCCACCGCATGAGCAAATTTGTGCTCATTTGCTCTCAGCCGCTGAATCTGCTCCTCTATTTCGCTCACATCAATTTCTTTCTTTCTCTCGTACAAAACCTGTGGATCACCGATAAGTAGGAATGTCACATCCGGCTTGGGAATCATGAATTTAAAGAAATCAAGAACCTTGTCGCTGATACTGAGACGATACCGAATTTTATCCATGTAGTAGTCGTAGTAATATCTATCGAATACAACTAAGTGTCCCTTTGAAAGTTGTTTCCTCACCTTAAGCCAATAGCCGAATAGGTAATCAAAATTGAAAAGCATGAACTTCAAAAAAGACTTTATACGTCCGTATGGCTTTTTTGCGTGTGGCTCTGTGACGACAATGCTTTCGCCGGATGCACCGCCTTTTTTCTTTACAATGACTCCAGGTCTCCAGTGGTTATAGTCAAACATTCCTTTAGGAAATGAGTTTTCAAGTACCTGCTCTAAGCCGTCAATAATCGTGCTCTTGCCGCTACCGTCTGTCCCTTCAAAGGCAACCATCAAGCCTGGCTTGTCCTTCGCTTTCTTCAGAAGATATTTATAGTAAGAAATCTTACTTTTCCTCGCTGACTTTTGGATTGATTTGACTATCCTATCACGCTGTTCTTCTATCTTAGTCCACTCAGAGTTCATAACACCCTGATAAACGAATTTAACCGTGTCAGCATCAAGAAAGTTCTCCATAAGAGTCTTAACAGACTTCTCATGAGAAGAAAATACATCGCTTATATATTCCTTATACTTGCTCTTGATATATCCATTGTGAAGAAGTCTGATAAAGAGCTTTGTAACGGCTTCTACGGCAGGGTCAGCCTTATGTATTACACTGCTGCTGTCGATGTTATCTATAAAGCTTGCATTTTCGAGAAGAACGTAGCCGTTCCAAGCGAATGTAGGAAACACATCAAAATGTGCAATATGTATTTCTTTCAAATTCTCATCAGCAAAATAAAAATGATAGCACTTAATATTTATCTTGTCTTTAGAAGAACCAGTCTTTATGTGTATTTTCCAACCACATTCACCGGCAACTCTAAGCATGATGTTTTCAACATCAACCAACCTGTCTGCATCGGCAGTCATATCTATATCGTGTGCATCACCATACTCGACCTCATCAGCATTGCGGAGCACACAAAACTTTATATTGTCCTTTTCAAACGCCTTAAATATGGCTTTCACGAAATCAACTTCGCAACTCATATCATCCACTGCCCTTTTCACTTATGCAAGCTGTGTTATCAGTCTTCTAAACTCGTTTAAAAATGTTTCTTTGTCTATCTCAAACTTAGGGATATACCTTCTAATCTCTTTAATGCCACTTTCATAAGCATCTTCAAAAGAAAGGTTATTCAGAGCAACGCCTATAACTGTTACATAATGCATGATGTCATAGCCTGCCATTCTGTAGCCACATTGCTCCCAGTCAAATACCGTATAGCAGTTTCCCGTCTTTTTTATATTCCAAGGCGCAAAATCACCATGTGAAAATTCATATTCTGCCGGTTGCTTTCCAAATTTTATAGCCGATATTTCCTTGTAAATTTCGACAATATCTTCTGTAAGAACCGGTTCGACTTTTTCACCTTTAAACTCCCTTGTAAGCTGCATATTGAACGGATTAGTATTATCAGCTTTTAAAATTGCGACCAGCTGTGGAACTTTAAAAGTTCTATATTTTCCTGACCGATTCAAGAAATCCATCTCCGCCGTCATTTCCTTAACAGTAGCTGAGTTTCCTATCTTTATAAAGACCGCATCCTCTGTATCATTTCCAAAGCACTGCATTACGAGTTTTTGCTTCTCATCATATGTTCCGACAATCATGTTCCATACGCTCTTGCCAGTCTGCTCGAACGCCTTTTCTATTTCAGAATGAAGCTCTATTTTTGCAAAATAGCCCATTCCAGCTTTTTCGAGCAGCCAAAATGGAATGCAGTTCAGATATTTCATCAGCAGTCCCAGCTTGCCGGAATACGTCGAGATATTCTGACTCAGCCGTTTCTTTCCGCTGGGAGCTATTATGTATCGAATCTTATCTCTGTTGCAAAGAACAAAGTGCGATGAGTCCTTCATTTTAGTTTTTTCAAATTTCAGTGCCTGTTCCAATATGCCAGACGTACTTTTCATATCACTCATCAGGTTTTTGCCCCTTTTACCGTGAGACTCGATCATATATAGCTTCTAATTGGATGATATTATGTTCACTTGAATACTGATCTTCGTATACTCTCTTAACACTTTCGCAAATATTGAAGTTGCGCCCTTGGATTACACCAACCAGAGAAGAAGCCGAATCAAATTTAAACTTATACCCTGTCAAGCCTTCCTCAATCAGATCCCCAACATTTCCAATGTCCGAACCAATCACCGGCGTTCCTACTGAATACGCCTCCAGAATCGTCATTGGGAAGCCTTCGTACCACTGCGTCGGCAAAATCAAGGCTTTTGCGTCTGCGATTAGCTTTTTGGCTTCTGCATTAGGTACGAAACCGAGCATTTCTATATTCAGTTTCGGGTTGACTTTCAAGAAATCGTGGCACCAATCTTCAAGCGGTCCTGTGCCACAGACGACCAGCTTTGGGGCTTGCCCACCCATCTGTTTCCATGCCTCAAAGAGGATTTTTATTCCTTTTAGCTCGTCCAGTCTGCCGACATAGATAAAATAATCTCGCATGATTACGTTTAATTCCTCACACTATCATATATAGCCTTTAATGTCTGATAGTTGCCATCTGGGGCAAACTCTTTTCTATACTTACTGTAGGCTTCTTCGCCAATCTTAGTGCTATCGAGATTCTCAAATTGCTCGACTGCTTCTTTAAGTGATTTGGCGGAATCGTACTTAAACTTTAACCCTGTCTTTCTGTCATCAACCAGTGAAGCAATGTTTCCGATGTCGCCTACAATGACCGGCTTGTGTGCCGCATACGCCTCGGCGATAATCATTCCGAATGTCTCGTACCACTGAGACGTCACTATCACTGCTTTTGCCTTTCGTGTCACTTCCGCCAATTTCTCACGATTCAGGAATCCAGCGAACTCAACATTATTAGTCGCCATAGCCTTGTATTCTTCAAACTGCGTACCTGTGCCGGCGATTACAAGGTGCTCGTCCGGCAACTCTGCAAATGCTTTCAAAAGTATGTCTAATTCCTTTATTCTTTCGACTCGTCCGATGAGGAGGAAATACTCATTTTCGAGTACCCCCCACACTCAACAGTTTCAAACGTAAAGTTCGGTTTTACATATACTCTTGCAGGGTCAATAATCTGTTTCTTGCCAGGTCTGTTTAGTTGCAACAGCTTCTGCTTGTTGAACTCCGTCAGGCAGATGTAATTCAGCTTTCCGTAAGTTCCGAGTGCACGATGAATCTTTGTCGTAATCACACACATCAGAGTTTGGAGCTTGCTACCTCTGTAACAGGAATACTTCACAGCACAGCCCAAACCGTGCTCAACGCAATCCTCGCAGATATGCCCGTCTCTATAGAAAGTCGCTCCTGGACACAACAAGCGAAAGTTATGTATGGTCTGCACTACGGGCACTTTGCAGGAAAATGCTGCATAGTAGACGGATGGACTAATCAAATTCAAAGTATTGTGGACGTGGACAATGTCTATATGCTCATCTTTGATGATTTTCTTGACTTCTCTATATGTCTTCGGATTGAAAACTGTTGTGAACGGAAGCATGAGCTTCTGAGCTTTTGACATGGTTTTGAGCTCCGAGTTGTTTCGGGTGTAGATGATGACTTCGTGACCGTGGTCTTCGAGAAGTTTTTTCTCGTTGGCAACTACGGTGTCCTCGCCACCAGGGATTTGGTAGTAGTTGTGGACTAGTAGGATTTTATATTTTTTGTCCATTTTTGTATCTTTCCAGGTTTATAGCTTTATTTGAGTACTAAAACCTAAACGTATCTTTCAACCCCACCCACAACTGATCCTTCTCACTCAGCTTAAGTGGCGTACCATCTTCAAGCGCATACCCATCCGCAGAAGCGGTTCCGTTGTAAGTGCCTGTTACTCCAAGTCTCGCCCAATCAATTCCAATCTCCGGATCATTCCAAGCCAAGCCACCTTCGTCGTTGGGATGGTAGAAGTCGTCGCACTTGTAGCAAAACTCTGCCGTATCGCTCAGAACGAGAAAACCGTGTGCAAATCCCCTCGGAATCAGGAACTGCTTCTTGTTCTCTTCGGTCAGCTCGATGCCATACCATTTGCCATAGGTTTCACTACCAGAGCGGAGGTCGACCGCCACATCAAAAACTGAACCTTTAATTACTCTGACGAGCTTTGTCTGCGGATAATTCTTCTGGAAATGAAGCCCGCGGAGGACACCATTTGTGGACATCGACTGGTTGTCCTGAACGAAAGTAATGTCGATCCCAGCTTCTTCCATGTCCCGCTGGCTGTAGGTCTCCATGAAATAGCCGCGACTGTCGCC
The DNA here is from genome assembly GCA_021200565.1 of Oscillospiraceae bacterium. GTDB lineage: Bacteria > Bacillota > Clostridia > Oscillospirales > Ruminococcaceae > Faeciplasma. The sequence goes on along the minus strand of JAJQGJ010000019.1, from coordinate 132,133 downwards.
ATGAACGGCAGGCTCTATTACGCACAAGCCTTTGATGCCTGCGACGTCTTTCTCAACTTTTATCTGTCCCATTATCTCTTCTCCAATGTCTGCTCAGTATATTTCTACTTTTCTATTTCTGAATTCTAAGTATCTACTCAAAGCATCTTGCCACGTTGGTAGTGGCTCAAAGCCTGCTTTAACCAAGTCACTCTTGTCCAACCGACTGTTGAATGGACGAGCCGCTCTACTCAAACCGTACTCCTCTGTGGTAACTGGGATAACTTTTGTTGTGTACCCTGCTTGCCTGTAAATTTCGCAAGCAAAGTCATACCAACTGATATATCCGCCCTCGTTAGTGGCATGGTAGTAGCCGTACTTGTCGGTTTCAATCATGTCTACAAGGAGTCTCGCCAAGTCATATGTATAGGTCGGCGTTCCGATCTGATCGTTGACAACTCTCACAGTATCATGAGATTTGCCGACTTTCAGCATTGTATCTACAAAGTTTTTACCATTAATTCCAAACACCCACGCTATTCTTACGATGAAATACTTTTTTACATTTGCTCTAACCCACTCTTCGCCTAAATATTTACTTTCTCCATATACATTTAGCGGAGCACAATCATCGCAAGGCTTCCAAGGCTCTGTGCCTTGTCCATTAAAAACATAGTCTGTGCTGATGTACATCATTTTGCAATTGTGTTTTGCACAAGCTAAGGCTATATTCTTCGTGCCGTCTGCATTTACAGCAAAGACTTGCTCGCGCTTATCTTCCGCAGCATCGACTGCTGTCCACGCAGCACAATGGATTACAGCATCAGGTTGATGCTTGTCGAAGGCTTCATCAACCTTTTCCCTATTGGTAATATCAAGATCAAAGAACTTACTGTCATTTTTTAATGCCAGACCCAAGTCGGTGCCATCAAATTCAATGCCTCTACGGTTTAATTCTCCTATAACGTCGCTTCCTAACTGCCCTGCAACGCCAGTAACCAAAACTTTCATCACAATTCTCCAAACAGTGTAAATATAGTCATTTCATAATGTCATCAACGATCTCCGTAAGTTCATGGATATAGTTACGAACTTCAATTTTTGTATCATTCTCATCAGGATACTTGAATATCATTTCATACTTACTTAAAAACTCATCGTATTGGTAATCATTTACTTCCATCCTATGTGCATGAATATATGCAACGACAAGTACAGCCGCCTGTATCGGATGCCCTTCAAAATAATCTGCATCAGCCATTCCAGAAATCCCGGAGCGATCGCAACTATACACACGACACACTAAATTTTCAAGAGAAATAGCCTCATTATGATTTATTCTAAACATAAAAATTTTCCTCCTTACCTATTCCCATACATTTTCTCATAGTAATTCTGGTACTCACCTGAGATAATAGTCTCCCACCATTTGCGGTTATCTAAGTACCACTGAATCGTCTTCTTGATGCCGTCCTCGAACTTTGTTTCGGGGAGCCAGCCAAGTTCATTATGAATCTTGGTCGGGTCGATAGCATAGCGCATATCGTGACCCTTGCGGTCGGTGACGTGGGTGATGAGGCTCTCAGGCTTTCCGAGTTCTTTGCAGATAATCTTAACGATGTCGATGTTTCGCATCTCATTATGACCGCCGACGTTATAGACCTCGCCGACTCTGCCCTTGTGGATGATGAGGTCGATTGCACGGCAGTGGTCTTCGACATAGAGCCAGTCACGGACGTTAAGTCCTTCGCCATAAACAGGCAGAGGCTTGTCATTCAGAGCATTTGCAATCATCAACGGAATCAGCTTCTCAGGGAAGTGATAAGGTCCATAGTTATTGGAGCAACGGCTGATCGTCACAGGCAAGCCATAGGTTCTGTGGTAAGCGAGAACCAAGAGGTCTGCACTTGCTTTTGAACTGCTATACGGACTGCTTGTATGAATCGGTGTCTCCTCGGTGAAGAAGAGGTCGGGTCTGTCAAGAGGGAGATCTCCATAAACCTCGTCAGTCGAAACCTGATGGTAACGAGTAATGCCGTACTTCCGGCAAGCATCCATCAGGACGCTGGTGCCGATAATATTTGTCTTGAGGAAAATTCCGGGATCCTCGATCGAACGGTCAACGTGGCTCTCAGCGGCGAAATTGACGACGATGTCGGGGTGCTCCTCCTCGAAAAGATTGTATACTGCTTCCCTGTCGCAGATGTCCGCCTTGACGAAACGGAAATTGGGGTTGTCCATGACGGGTGCGAGTGTCGAGAGATTTCCCGCATAGGTCAGCTTGTCCAAGCAGATGATTCTATAGTCGGGATAAGTATCGAGCATATGGAAGATGAAGTTTGAGCCGATGAAGCCGGCTCCGCCGGTTACTATGATTGTCATATTGATTCCCTCTCTTAATGCAATACGTCAAGATATTTGCCGTCAAGTACGTCTTTCAAATACTGTCCGTACTGGTTCTTCTTAAGTACCTCATAGACAGCCAAGACTTCTTCTCTCGAAATCCAGCCATTCAAGTAAGCTATCTCTTCAAGGCAGGCTATCTTTCTGTGTTGATGCTGTTCAACAGTCTTTACGAAGTTGGTAGCATCAACAAGGCTCTCGTGAGTGCCGGTATCGAGCCAAGTGAAGCCCTGACCGAGGAGCTCTACATTCAAGTTGCCATTTTCGAGATAGATACGGTTCAAGTCGGTGATTTCGAGTTCTCCACGAGCTGAGGGCTTGAGATTCTTTGCATACTCAACGACACGATTGTCATAGAAGTAGAGACCTGTTACACAGTAATTGCTCTTCGGATGTGCGGGCTTCTCTTCAATCGAAATCGCCTTGCCGTCCTTGTCGAATTCTACAATACCGAAACGCTCCGGGTCGTCCACATAATAACCGAAGACCGTTGCGCCCTTGCCGTTTTCTGCATTCTCAACAGCGGCTTTCAATCTCTTCTTCAAACCATGTCCGGCAAAGATGTTGTCACCCAAGACCATTGCCACAGTGTCATCGCCGATAAAGTCTGCGCCGATAATGAATGCCTGTGCGAGACCATCAGGAGACGGTTGGACAGCATATGTAAGATGAACTCCGAACTGATGACCATCACCGAGCAAGTCCTCAAAACGAGGTGTGTCCTGCGGTGTCGAGATGATCAAGATGTCCCGGATGCCTGCGTTCATGAGAACAGACATTGGGTAATAGATCATCGGCTTGTCGTAAATCGGGAGCAACTGCTTCGATGTTACTTTGGTTAATGGGTAAAGTCTCGTGCCGGAACCGCCGGCTAATATAATGCCTTTCATGGTTTTCTACTTCCCCCTAATCATAGCATTCCAAATAAACGGAATATTCGTATGCCAATACTTCATAAACAGTCTCTTTGGCTCCTGAATAAGCCTATAGACCCATTCCAGATTGTGTTTCTGCATCCATTCAGGTGCTCTGCTGATATTGCCGGCATAGTAATCGAAACCGGCTCCAACGCCGACCATGAGACCGGTTATCTTTCCAAAGTGCTCATACATCCAGTGCTCTTGCTTCGGGCAGGAGAGTCCCACCCAAATGAAGTCCGGCTGGAGCTCATTGATTCGGTCAACTATAAGCTTGTCCTCTTCCGTCGTCATGGCTCTGAATGGTGGACTGTACATTCCCACTATGTTGAGATTCGGGTAGGCATCTAACAATCTCTCACGAAGCTTTTCGAGCGTGGAATCCGTTGAACCATAAAAGAACATTTTGTAGTTCTTCTCAGCACTTATTTTAAAAATCTCGCCCATATAGGACGGTCCAGTGGTTCTCTGCATTTGCTTGTAGCCACGATGACGACCGACTGTCGCAAGAGGACCGCCGTCGGGCATACAAAGAGCAGAACTGTTCAGGATTTTGCAGAATTCTAGGTCATTGTAGGCGGTGACGTCTGAGTAGACATTCACCACACTGAAGTAGTCACCCCTCAGGTTTTCGAGATTCTCGACGGTGTATTTCAGAAGCCAATCCATGTCGATGGCAGCTATGTCTACACCCAAGATTTTGCAGGTGGGGATTTGAGATTTGTCTATCTTCCTCTTGAATGATGTACTTTCTTTACTTGTCACGTTCGTCATATCTATACCACATTTTTAGCTTAAACTTTTTACTTATCTCAATGGCAATCCGTCTGTACAAATTTTTTGTTCTATTTACAAGAACTCGAGCCCTTACATCTCCACAAAACAAAAAAAGCAGGAAGCCGTGGCTCGTGATGGGCTTGGCTTCCTGCTTTCTTATTCTCTTTTACTATTCGCTTATCGCTCTCCTCACTGTCTCTTCGGATTTCCATTCTATTTCAATTTGCCATTTATTATAGATAATCACTCTATCTACAAACACTTCTGCCATTTTGCAGGTCAGGTGAGGCTCGTTTTCGTAAAGGCGGACGCTTTCGAGCATATCGTCGAGCTCCGGCTTATAGCGGTTGCGGAGAGTGCGGAGGCGGGATTCTTTCTCATGAATAGTGGCGAGGCTATTCTTTAATGAATCCAATTCTTTGGACATGCTCTCCTTCTCCTCAAAAAGCTTTTCCCGGGAAATTTCGCCGACGCAGTAACTCTCATAAAGCGAAAGCTTCGCTGATTCGAGGTCATCAAGCGAATGCCTTAGCTCCGCCGATTCCTCCTCCAGAAGTCTTAAGCACTCCTGGCGGCTGCGCTCAGCTTCCTCTGCGTGACCGATAGCTGCATTCAAGAACATCATCCACTGCCTGAGGCGGCGGAAAACCGCTTCATTCAGAAGCTCCTCAGGAAATCTTTCTTCCGGGCAGCCGGTTCTGAGCCCGGTTTCGCCCGAGTGGGAACATCTGAAAAAGCATTCCTCATGGACGTTATCCTGATAGGTCATCGCATAGCCACAGTTGCCGCAATAAACCTTGGATTTCAGCTGGTAACGCCGGCTTTTGGGCGGCTCGGCTCTCTTAGTGAAGATTTCCTGAGCCTTCGAGAACTCCTCCGGGTTCACAATCGCCGGGTGATTATCCGGAATTTTAAACGGATTCGCTACCGGACTGCTCTTTTTCGAGCCGGCAACCATTCTTTTTCTTTTCTGGGAGATATATGTTCCGCTATATACCTCATTTTTCAGAATGCTCGCCACCTTAGTGCCCGTCCATGCCGCAAAATCGCTGTTTTTCGAGGCACCTGACTTGCCCTTGATCTTGTTCTCACGGTTATAAGCCGCCACCGTCGGGACTCCCTCGCAATTCAGAATCTTCGCAATATCGCAGCTTTTCCAGCCTTCGCAGGCAAGAGTAAAGATGCGTCTGACGACAGCCGCCGCTTTCGGATCTATGAGAATCTTTCCGGGATGGATTTCGTCCTTCAGGTATCCGAAAGGTGCGCCGAAGAAAAATTCGCCGTTCTCACGCTTCAGGTCGAAGGTTGACGTGACCTTTCGTGACAGGTCCTGCGAGTAGAAGGAGTTGACGATGTTTTTCATTGCGAAATCAATCCCCGAGTCCTCCTGCCGTCCGCTGTCGTAATTGTCCAATATCGAGATAAACCTTGTGCCGAGGAATGGAAACAGCTTTTCGAGGTAATCGGCGCACTCGACGTAGTTTCTGCCGAACCTTGAGAAATCCTTGACGATGACCGTGTTGACGGTCCGCTTTTTGATGAGCGAGAGCATCTGCTGAAATGCCGGTCGCTGGAAGTTGGTGCCGCTGAAGCCGTCGTCGATAAACTCGCAGGAATCCTCCTGCCTCAGCTCCGGCGACTCTTCGAAATACTCTTTAAGAAGCCTGCGCTGGTTCTCTACGCTGTTGCTTTGCCGCTTCGCCTCATCGAAATCGTCGTCCTGGCGTGAAAGCCGGATGTAAAACGCTACCATCATTCGTCCTCCCCTCTGAATTTTATAGTGAATGTCCCGTCCACGCTGTAGGAAAGCCGGTCTATCGTAGCCATGACCAGCTCTCTTGTCAAGCCTTTTCTCAAAAGGTGTTCGACTTCATCCGGATCGCCAAGTGAAACTATTTCGACGCTTGAGGTGTCGCTAAGGTTGATGATTCCGGCTGTTTCGGCGGGAATTGTCTCAGAAAAAAGTTCCTGATAACATCCGGCTCTGAGACGCTTTCTCAGTTCTTCCAGAACAAATCTGCGTACCACCTGCTCAGGGATACTCGAAAGCTTCACGGCGCATGGCGGCGCATCCGGGTCGGTCTTTCTGAAATCGTTGTAGCCGCTGCAGCGGTAGCGGAAGTTTCTGCTTCCGGCTCTGTCGTAGAGCATTGCACGCCCGCAGTTTCCGCAGAAGAATTTGCCTTTCAGAACGTTCGGAAGCTCTTCGGCACGAAGGTGAGCTTTTTTTAATGCCTCCGATTTCTGCCTGCCTTTTTCCGCAATTTCCTGGGAAATCTTCTCGAATACGTTCACATCAACGAACGGCTCGTGGGTGTTCGGGATTACCATATAGTCGCCCTTGCCGGTTGTGTTGTAGACGGTTGAGCCGGTGTAGGTGCGATTAGAAAGAAGCTGCTGGACGCTGATGTAGTCCCATCTTCCGGAGCTTCTGACACTAAGATATTTGCCACGGGATTTGAGATAGTCAAGAGGCGTCGGTGCACCAATTTCATTGAGCCTGTCGGCAATAGCCGTCAAGCCGCAGCCGGAGGCTTTCATGCTGAAAACGAGCCTGACATAGCAGGAGGTGTTTTCGTCCGGAAGAAGGTGATAGTTGCATCCTGGGTCGACTTTATAGCCGTACGGCACCATTGCAAAGGGTCTTTCGCCAACCTTTTCCTTTGCTCTGAGAACCGCCAGAACCTTGCGCTGTGTTTCACGGGCATACATTTCGTTGATCATGTTCTTTAGCGGAAGAATCAGACTGTCGCCGCCGTCTTCATTCAGGCTGTCAAAGCCGTCATTTACAGAAATGAACCTGACGCCCATCTCAGGAAAGATAGTTTCGAGATAGTATCCTGCCTCGATGTGGTTTCTCCCGAAGCGGGACAGGTCTTTGACGAGAACACAGTTGACCTTGCCCTCTCTTATATCCTCAAGCATTCTCTGGAATTCTGCACGGTCAAAATTCAATCCGCTTCTGCCGTTGTCTGTATATATGTCCCATAGCTTAAGCTCCGGGTGCTCCTTGAGATATGACTCGAGGTAATTAATCTGGTTCCTCAGCGAACGGTCATCCTCGAAGCCGTTATTTTCGTCCGAAAGCCGTGCATAGAGAGCGGCGCTCCAGGTGCGCCGCTTCTTTCTCTCGAGATACTTCTCCGTGGATTTCGGAATCCGGTTTCGCTTGTTCATAGCTGCACCTTCTTTCCTGATTTCACAGAATATGGCTTTCGGCATAGGGAGCTGCGGTACTCGCTGGTTTTTCTTCTGAGATAGCAATCTGTATCGCCGGTTTTCGTGTCAAAGCTGGCTTCAACGTCTATGAATCTTATCCCGAACGGAAGAAAATACTCCCGGATAAGCTTCGAAAGCCCGGAAATGCTCGGCGCAACCGTTCTTGCAGCATAAACTACAACCGCTTCGATTGCGAGCGTTTCGGTGTCACGGAGTAGACGCTGCCATGCATCGTTGCCGCTGACTCCGAGAGGAGTTCTTCTGCCGCTGCGATCAGGAGTTCTCAGAACAGTGACCTCTTCGTCACGATAGATTCTTGTGAGGCTAAGCTCTTCCCTATTCCCGAGATATTTCTGGCATTCTGAAAGTGCCTGCTCCATGGCTACGGCTTCTCCATATGCGGCTGGTGCCAGGTAAACTCCAGCTCTATAAAGCGGCTTCAATTCCTGATTCATGCTTTGCTGCCTCCTTTCTTGCACGGATGGCAGCTTCATTGCGGAATTTTACTTCCATATGTCCGCTCTTCACGAAAACCTTGTCTATTAGCTCGCTCATAGTGGTTCTATTCAGTTCCGTAATATTTGCATATTTTCTGAAAGTGCGAATACAACCGCCGTCCGAAATTTCCGAAATAAGCCGGGCTCTCTCCTCCGAGACGGCTTCGCTCCGGCTCTTTGCCTGCTCAATTTTCTCAGAATAGAGCCTGGAGTAGTCCATATACTCTTCCCGGCTGAGAATGCCGGCTGAATAGTCGTCGAAAAGCCGGTTTTTGAGGCGCAGGCACCTTTTCAGCTCCTCATCAAGGGAAGAAAGCTCTTTGTCGAGAGCTTTGACCTCTGCGGAATCCTCCGGCAAAAATGCAAGCTTTTCAGTTTCAGCAGCAGCCGCTGACATGGAGCGAATTGTCTTTAGAATCTCAGCTATTGCTTTTTTCTCGCTGATTCTGTTCGAGTGGCGACCACACCTTTCGCAGTCGGGGCAGACATAGTAGCGATACTTCTTGTCGCCGTGATAGGTGGATTTTAAAGTCATCTGCCTTGAGCAGACTCCACAGAATAAAAAGCCGGAGAGCGTTGCCGCACACTCTCCGCCGGACGTCTTGATTTCTCTTCGCATTATCTCCTGAACCTGCTCGAACTGATTCCGCTCAACAATCGCCTCGTGTGTTCCTGGGACTCGTGTCCACTCGTCCTTCGGGAGAAGAACAGTTTCGCCTGAACGGTAGCTGAGCTTGCGGCGCTTTCCCTGCACCATCGTTCCGGTGTAGCACTCATTTTGAAGTATCGAGTAGACGCTTCCCGCCGCCCAGAGTGCCTTATCGTATTTCTTGAAGTTAAAGCCCGCCTTCCCGCCGTTTGCAGCACGGTATTCATATGGAGAAAGAACTCCGCTTTCGTTGAGACGGCTTGCAATAGTGCGGTTGCCGTAGCCCTCAAGCTTCCAGTCGAAAATCTGCCGGACAGTCGGAGCTGTTTCGCAGTCGATGATGAGCTTGGAACGGTCACCCGGGTTCTTTTTGTAGCCATATGGCACGATTGAGCTCACGCATTCGCCACGCTTTCTCATCGCTGAAAGCTGGATTGAGACCTTCCGGGAGATTTCACGGCAATAGTAGTCGTTGATGAGGTTCTTCATCGGGACTGTCAGGAAATCCCCGCTTCGCCTTTCTGATGCCGTGTCGAAGCTGTCGTTCAGCGCAATAAGTCTCACTCCCAGAGCGGGAAATGTCATCTCGAGATACCGTCCGACCTCGATGTAATTTCTCCCGAATCTTGAGAGATCCTTGACGATTATGCAGTTGACAAGCCCGCTTTCGAGGTCACGATATAGTCGCTTCCATGCCGGTCTTTCGAAATTGGAGCCGGAGTAGCCGTCGTCGACATACTCGCCGACAAACCGGAATTCGCTTCTTCCCCGGATGTAGTCCTCAAGCAGCTTCCGCTGATTCGAAATGGAATCGCTCTCCTGCTTGTCGCCGTCCTCCTGAGAAAGCCTTAGATAAATTGCCGTCCGATAGACCGCAGCAGGGCTCCCGCCCGCCTGATTGAATTTTTCTTTCATAAAAAATACTCCTCTCAGATAACAAGCCAAAAATGTTTGCTTGCTTAATGCTTGGATTTTAGCATAGTGAGAGGAGGTTTGCAACTTTTCTGTTTTTGAGGATAAAAAAGCGGCAGGTCGAACAGCTGTGATAGTTTCACAACCATTCGACCTGCCGGAATGTTATATTTTAATTTTTCAAAATCAAGTCAGAACCGACTTAAGCCATTCCTCGACTTGCTCGACGCTTTCATCAAGCAAATCAGCAATAGTACATATATCCTTACCTTTCTGGTATAGCCTTATTGCATCCCTATGATGTATATCCTTCTGTCCGCGCTGAATTCCCTTTTCAACGCCTCTTTCATAGACGCCTTGACTCAGATTGCACATTAAGTCCAGCTCCTTTCTAAAGTCGGGTTCTACATTTATTCCATACTCATTCTCTAAAATATTCAGTCGCTCATTTGCCGTAAGTTCTACTGAGAACATCGTGCTAAGCAAACGATGAAGTTCATATTCTTCGCCTTGCTGTGGTAACTCGTTCGGAATTCCAAGCAAGACAATATTCAGCAGGTCAAGCTTGCCTCTCCACTTGTGATTCGCCATAATTGCATCATTTGTGAGATGAACATGATTCCATATGCATTCGTTCATGTTCATGCAAATCCAGATTGAGTAAACCCTTTTCAGATCGTTATAATTCCTGCCGACGAAATCACGATCTTTCTGTGACGAAACAAGGCGGCTGACATAGAAGATAGCCCGATTCATAATATCATATCCAGACGGATCATCCTTTTGTGCCTCGACATTGATGATTATCTGGGACAGTCCATCACGCATTCTCACATAGAAAATGACGTCGAAGGTCACATATCCTTCTCTTATCTCCGGATGAACCGTATTCAGTCCTACGATTCTCTCACCGGTTTCAGAATTCGTCATTCCCGGATCTACAGGAACATTACCAACATGGACATCTCCCTCAATATATTCCTTGACTTCGTCAGGAGACATTCCCTTAAACTCATTCACCGTTGCAAGCAATATCCGTGACAAAATATCCTTGTGTGCCAAAAGAATCTTTGCGGCGGTGTCGTACTGCACATGGATGTCGGCGGCTTCAACTGTGTTCTTCAGGTCTGCGCCCATCTCTATCACTCCCCTGGTCTGCATTTATATTTTATCACAAATCCGGCTGTAAATCAAGGCTTATATGAAAAAACAGCGGCACAGTATGATGAGGGCTCTGCACCGCTGTGGTGACTTACGGGTTTTGAACCAGCAAGTCCATTCCTTCCACATTATCAGCTATTCGTCATTTGCTTTCTTTTCTTAGTCTCCTGCGCTTTTCCTGGATTGACTTCACAGAACGCCGAATTCTTTTTGACAGCTCACTGTCTGGCATCGAATGCGCCAGAACAAGTGCATTTTCTTCCTTTGACCATGACCTCCTGGGATAGAGATTGGCGGTTTTGGCATAGTAACGCTTGCGGTCAATCTTCCTCTGTTCACGGATTTTTTTAGTCTTTTCTGCCTCGTCCATCAATATAAATCGTCCTTTTGAAGAAATATTTTTTACACTTCTATTATATTACCCCCCCGCAAATGTCAATATAAAGTTCTTAGCTAGCGAGAAAAGAGATTTACTCGAGAAAATCTTAATATTTTATCATGGCTTTCGGTGACTTTCTCCCCGATTTGTCCCTTGACGTTTTCTGGAAAAGCTACTATAATAGTATAAACAAAAATTTTGGAGGGGTTACTATGTATCGTATGAGCGGGACGGTTCGGTTCAGTGAGACAGACGAGCAGGGGCGGCTTAAGCTCGGAAGCCTTATAAACTACATGCAGGACTGTGTTATGCTCCACTCGGAATCGTTGGGAGTCGGGCTCAACTATCTCATAAAAAACCACCGTGCATGGCTTCTTTCGAGCTGGCAGGTGGTTCTTGAGAGGTGTCCGAGGCTTTACGATGAGATCACCATCGAGACAAGACCATATGAATTCTCGAACTGCTACGGAAACAGAAACTTTATCATAACTGATAAGAACGGCGAATTGCTTGTGAAGGCAAATTCTATTTGGGTCTATGTCAACACCGAATCGATGAGACCGGTAAGACCCTCGGAAGAGGAAAAAGCCGCTTATGGCTTGGATGAAAAGATTGAAATGGACTATGCTCCTAGAAAGCTAAGCCTTCCGGATAATATGACAGCATTACCGCCGATTCCTGTGAGAGCAGACGACATCGACGTTTACCATCATGTCAACAACGCAAGATACATAGAGATTGCTTTGGGACAGCTCCCGGAAATCGGGAGCATAAAAGAACTCAGAGCTGAATACAAACGCCAGGCGCATCTCGGCGACACTATCTGTCCGAAGATTGCGACTGTTGACGGCAGCTGCTATGTCGATCTGGCGGATAGTGAGGGGAAAACGTATACGGCGGTGGAAGTAATCAACTCGTAATTACGCTCCCTGTGGTTGCGCCCTCTCAGTCACGCCTGCGGCGTGCCAGCTCTCCCAAAGGGAGAGCCGAGTTACTGCCTCTCGTAAATTCTTGGCTCCCCCTCTGGGGGAGCTGTCAGCGAAGCTGACTGAGAGGGTTTACAAAAAAAGAGCTCCCACATATGCAGGAGCTCTTTTTTAAGTACAGAATTATTCCTCTACAGGTGCGCCTACGGGGCATACTGCCTGGCAGTTGCCGCAGGAGATGCAGGTATCGGGATCGATAACATAGGTCTCGTCGCCCTCGGTGATAGCCTCAACGGGGCACTCTGCTGCGCAAGCACCGCACTTGACACACTCTTCAGTGATTCTATAAGCCATTGTAGTTCCTCCTTGAATATTTTTTGACGTGAGGAGGCGCCGTATAGCGACACCGCTCATACATATATCATATCACATTTTCAGAAAAATACAAGATTAAATTTTGTCAGTTTTGCGATTTCGAGTTGAAAAACTGAGGCTGATATGCTACAATAAGCTCAGTTGAACTTGAAAGAAAGAGGTTATATGCTCAAAACTGCTCTTTCCGCAGTTATAAGATACCTGCGGAGGCTTGACAAGCTTCTTATGCTGTTCGTTCTTGCCTGCTGCTCGCTGGGAATTCTTCTCCTATATTCACTCATGGTGAACAGCGAAACTCAGACGATCACCAACGCCACAATCAGCTCGTCAACCGTAAAAACTCAATTCTTAGCCGCATTGGTCGGCATAATTATATCTTTATTTCTTGCGGCATTTGATTATAGAAAATTCTCGAAGCTATGGTTTATATACCTTCCGCTGACTATTGGGCTGACGCTTCTCACCTTCACAAGCCTTGGCACGTCAGGACTTGAGGGCTCGGACGATCAGGCATGGATAATGATAGGCTCGTTCAGCCTGCAGCCGTCGGAATTTCTGAAATTAGCGTTCATTCTCTCCCTCTCATACCACTGCTACAAGACTAAAGACTTCTTCAATAACCCTCTGAATATTCTGGCGCTGTGCGTGCACGCCGCAATTCCGATAGCGCTCATCATGCTCCAGGGCGACGACGGAACGGCAATAGTATTCGTTGTCATCTTTTTAGCTATTGTTTTCGCTGCCGGAATTTCGTGGAAATATATTCTGGGAGCATGCGTTGCTGCGCCGATTGTCTTCTATTTACTCTGGAATTTCTATCTGCAGTCGGTACATAAAAACCGGATTCTTGCAATTATAAATCCCGCCGAATACGCAACTGAAGACTCACTCTATCAGGTCAATAAGTCGCTCATCGCCATCGGCTCGGGGCAGTTGACCGGAAAAGGTCTCTTTGGTGGAGACTATTCCTATGTTCCTGTCTGCCACAGCGACTTTATCTTCTCCTATGCCGGTCAGACGCTCGGATATATCGGCTGTCTGGCGATAGTGATTCTCTTGGGCGTTATCTGCCTGAGAATTCTCTGGAATAGTCTCAGGGCTTCCGACACGTTGGGAAGATGCATCTGCATGGGAGTGTTTGCTTATCTCTTCATTCACTGTGTTCTCAATATCGGCATGTGCGTCGGAGTGACTCCGGTTATCGGAATACCGCTTCCATTCTTCTCTGCGGGAGGCTCTTCGATGCTCTCAATAACCGTTGCGATGGGGCTCGTGATGAGCGTACACTTCCACAGCTCTAAATTTGACACTCTTTTTAAAAAGAAATAAAGAAACGAGGAAACCAACATGAGTAAAACTTCTTTTGACCAGCTCTATCAATCAGAAGGCGCAAAATCCCGCTTTGAACACGTTGCGAGCGAATTCGAAGCCCTTTACAAGTACCCGGCAACGAGATTTTTCTCGGCTCCCGGAAGAACGGAAATCTGTGGAAACCACACCGACCACAACCGTGGACGTGTCGTCGCTGCGGCAGTCAATCTTGATGTGTTTGCAGCAGTCAAGCCTCAGACCGACGGAGTTATCACCGTCAAATCTGAGGGATTCCCTCTCGACACTGTTGACACAAGAAATCTTGATGTCCACGAGAGCGAGAAGAACACTTCGGCATCTCTCATACGTGGCGTTTGCATGGACTTAAAGAACCGTGGCTACAAGATCGGCGGCTTCACAGCTTACACCCATTCGAATGTCTTGAAGGGCTCAGGTCTTTCGTCATCTGCGGCTTTTGAGGTTCTTCTTGTCACTATTTTAAGTCATCTTTACAACGACGGAAGCGTTTCAGACATCGAGGCGGCACAGATTGCTCAATATGCCGAAAACGTCTACTTCGGAAAGCCTTCTGGACTCATGGATCAGATGGCGTCGTCTGTCGGAGGAGTTGTCGGAATCGACTTTGAGGATTTGGAAAATCCGGTTGTCAAGGCGCTTTCTCTGGACCTCGGAAAGTACGGCTACAGCGTCTGCATCGTCGACACAAAGGGCAACCATGCGCACATGACTCCCGAATATGCCGCAGTTCCGGCTGAAATGAAGGCTGTTGCGGGAATGCTCGGCAAAGAGGTTTTAAGAGAGCTCACAAGTGACGATGTTATAAACAATCTCCCGAAGCTCAGAGAAATTTTGGGCGACAGAGCAGTTTTGAGGGCTCTTCACTTCTTTGATGAAAATTGCCGGGTTGATCAGCTCGTCAAAGCTCTCGAAGACGGCGACTTTGACAAGTTCCTTGAGGTTATCAAGGCTTCCGGAAACAGCTCATACAAGTACCTCCAAAATGTCTATGCTTCCTCCGTTCCGACTGAACAGGGCGTATCACTTGGTCTCTATATGAGCGAGAAGCTTCTCTCCGGCAAGGGCGCCACAAGAGTTCACGGCGGAGGCTTTGCCGGAACAATTCAGGCTTTCGTTCCTGATGAGATGCTGGATTCATATAAGGCAGGCATGGAGAAGATTTTCGGCGAGGGAAGCGTTTACGCTCTCAAGATTCGTCCTGTTGGCGGAACTGAGGTCTTAGCCCAATGAGAATGAGAAGAAAGGCGCACCTTGAAGAAAGACTTGAAAGGTGCATCGAAACCGGCAGACTCATAATCCTCAACTGCGAGGACAGGAACTTTGTCACGTCTGTTGAGAAAAAAGAGTATCTGGATCTTCCGGCTCTTTTCGGAAACGATAATCCCGTTATCATGGAAATAGGCTGCGGCAAAGGTCAGTTCGCAAGGGAGCTTGCGAAACGTGAGCCGGAGCTCAACATCCTTGCAATAGAAAAGACCTCGAACGTTATCGTCGAGGCGGCTGAAAAGACTATTGAGGAGAAGATCCCGAACCTGATTTTACTCCGTGCGGATGCCAATTATCTTGAGAAGTTCATCCCTGATGGCTCCATTTCCGGGCTGTATCTCAATTTCAGCTGCCCTTATCCTAAGAAGAGCTACGCCGTTCACCGGCTTACGCACCACAACTTTCTCAAGATTTACGACAAGCTTCTCAAATCCGACGCCGGAATCTTCCAGAAGGCCGACAACCGGGAGTTCTTCGAGTTCTCGATTCAGGAGTTCTCGGAGTATGGGTTTGTCCTCAGAAACGTGAGCCTGGACCTCCACCACAGCGACTTTGAGGGGAATATCGTCACTGAGTATGAGCAGAGATTCTCGGATATGGGGATGCCGATTTATCGGCTTGAGGCGTGGAAGAGACGGTAAAACCTAATTACGCATATACATATAAAGGAGAACGCCGACCGGTTTTAAGGAACTGGTCGGCTTTTGTGAAATGTGTATAAAAGGTGGAGTGACAATCGTTTGGCTTAAGCCGTGCGGCTCTTCATGAGAGCTCCCCGGCAGAGCCGTTTTACTGAGCTTATTACAAGCAGAATTGCAGTAGAAATCACTGCGGCGGACAGAATGGTTGTAATCATTTTCGGCTCTCCTTTCAGTTAGCATAAGCTAACCTTGTGATTTTATAGTAGCAGAGGCTAAATTTGTGTTAGCCTCTGCTAACTGTCTATAGTATACACTATATTAGGGAGCTTGTCAAGGGGGTTGGGAGAAATTTTAAAAAAATATTTTCAGATTTATTTTCCGAGAATCTTATACAACAATCTATAAAGCGTGAGTGCCTCTTCCTGCGTTAAATTGATGCAACTTCCGATTGCCATTGGTATAGAGACTGCCTTTTCCCGAAGCTCAACACCCTCATTAGTCGGAGTCACTATCACGTTCCGTTCGTCTTTATCAGAACGTTCCCTTTGAATCAATCCCTTTGACTCCAGCTTTTTTAAGAGAGGTGTGAGTGTTCCAGAGTCAAGATATAGCCTGTCCCCTAACTCCCGTACATTCATCTGACCATATTCCCACAATACCATCATCGTAATATACTGAGTATATGTCAAGTCAATCTGGTCGAGATATGGCTTATACTTCCTCACCACTTCTTTGGCACATACATACAGCGGAAAACACAGTTGATTTTCAATTTTCAAAACATCATACTTATCCAACTTTTCAATCCTCCTGAAAGCCAAGTCACAACAGCTTCTCTATTTCTTCTTCCAAGGACTTCGGTGTTTTTGTGGGAGCATGGCGTGCAACCACATTTCCGTTTCTGTCAACCAGGAATTTGGTGAAATTCCACTTGATATTCTTTCCGGCTACACCGCCGATTTGCGATTTCAGGAAAGCATAAAGCGGTTCCTCGTTTGCACCATTAACATCGATTTTGTGGAACTGCTTGAAAGTAACTCCGAATCTACCTGTGCAGAAACTTGCAATCTCTTCATCAGTTCCTGGTGCCTGCCCTGCGAACTGGTTACACGGGAAGTCGAGAATTTCAAAGCCTTTTTCTGCATATTTTGAGTAAAGCTCCTGCAAACCGTCATACTGAGGAGTGAATCCACAACCGGTGGCAGTGTTTACAATCAGAAGAACTTTGCCTCTATAGTCCGACAGCAAAACATCATTTCCGCTTCCGTCTTTTACTGTATAATCATAAATGCTCATAGTTATTATCCTTTCGTCTTGAGAATTATGTTAAGTTGTGTACAATTAGATTGTATGCAATTTTTTATTTTGCTGTCAAGACAAATCACAGCAAATTTCATTAGATATTCATAATTTTCGCATTGCGTTCACTCAACGCAAACAAAAATAGAGCGACCTCAGTGGTCGCTCAGCTCATCAAAATCCTCGGGCACGCAAATCAGGTATTCATAGACGGTGAAGCTCTTGTAACCGCTGCCGTCGAGCTCCTCATCGTCACGGATGATATAGCCCTTTTCAGCCATACAGGGATAGGTGTCTCCGTATACGTTTTTCACCATGACACCGGCTATCTTACCATCTTTCACGATGATTGCCTTTACGTCCTCGCTTTCGTCGATGGTGCAACTGAAATCATATTCGCTCTTCTTGCGCTCGTTCAACGGATGTCTGACGTAAATCCCGCAGCCCATTCTGAAAAACTTCAGTTGTTCCGGAATGGAAAGTCCCTCGATAAGGCTTTCAAAGCCCTCAGGATAGTTGACAACACCGAAGCTGTCCTGATAAGTTACTAATTCTTTCATCGTCAGCACTCCTTTATAGTGTCTTGACCATCGAAATCTCGTCAAGGAGTCTGCCGTCGGCAAGCTTGACAGCATTCGGCTTATGGGCGACTTCCTTGAAGCCCATTTTTGTGTAGAGTCCGAGAGCCCGGGTGTTGCCCTCGAGGTAGTCGAGCTCGAGTTGCATGATGCCGCCACGCTCATAAGCGTTCTGGATGAGCTCGTTGAACATAGCCGTTCCGATGCCCAAGCCCCAGTACTTTTTTATAAGACCGACGCCAACTGTGGCACGGTGGGCAGTCTTGACACGGGTGTTATAGCTGATGAAGCAGTTTCCGGCGAGTTCGCCGTCAACGAAGCAGCATATCATCAGTTTGTCGGGACTAGAGATATTGTCCTCGATAATCTCTTCCTCTCTCCGTAAGCCCTCCTCGCCTTCCCATCTGCCCGATTCCCTCGGGTCAGACATGAGAAAATCGGTCTCGGTGGCGGTGGTTAGGAGATAGTCAATCAAAGCCGGGCAATCGGAAAGCTCGGGACTGCGGAAGATAGCCTTGCGACCATCTTTTAATGTTATTGTTTTGGGTGGGAATGTCATGATTTTGTCCTTTCTTTGTCTATGTATTCTTTATACGCTTGTTCAAGCAGCTTGAAATCACAGCTGTTGTCGGTCAGAACCTGCTTGCGATTTGTCACAATCATACTGTAGATTTTCTCTGCTTTTTTCTGAATTCGTTCAACGTTATTCTGACAAAATCTGTATTCCTTGTTCAGAAGTCTTCTGTATCTTTCATCTTCAATATCTTTGATGACAAGTCTTGTAAGACACTCTTCCGGAACCGGAACCATATAGTTGAACCTAAGCGATCCCTTTACTTCCTGAGAATCACCCGGGACTTTAATCAGAATATTAGCTTCCTGAGGCTTCGTGTAGGACGACACTGAGACATAATACTTTATATTGCCGACTTCCAGCACTGCACCGAAAGCAAACTTATTCCTGTCAGCATATTTTACGTTTGGAACTCTTGTGAAGCCACGTTTTTCTTTTTCATATTGCTGTAAATAGGCGATGTAATTCTCATCAATCCGATAAAAATCCATATTCCCTCCGATAAAACTATAGGGAGACAAGTTCCTTGCCTCCCTACAAATAAGGTTCGCATTCAAAGCAGCGAAGCACTTCAATTAACGGTCACATTCAGAGTAGTGAAGCACTCAAATTAAGGGTCGCACTCAAAGTAGCGATGCTCTTAAATGAACCTCTAGGTTCACTTATATTATACGCTATTATCTTCAAAAATGCAATAGGTTTTGAGAAAAAATTTATCCTTTCTCGCAAACAATGAAGTTTGCCGTCAGGCGAACTTCTGTCCGTAATAAGCATTCGCCCCATGCTTTCTTAAGTAATGCTTATCCAGAAGCTCCTGCTGCATGGGCTTAAGCTCAGGGTTCAGGGCGTAAGCACGGATTGCCATCTTGGCGCATTCTTCGAGGATTACGGCATGGTGAACCGAATCGACGGCATTCTTGCCCCAGGTGAAGGGTCCATGAGAATGAACCAATACAGCCGGGATTGCGTCGGGGTCTTTGTCCTTGAAGGTTTCGATGATGACAAGACCGGTGTTCTTTTCATATTCTCCGGCAATTTCTTCAGGGGTCATCTTTCTTGTGCAGGGGATTTCGCCATAGAAATAGTCGCCGTGGGTGGTTCCGAGGGCAGGAATTCCACATCCTGCCTGTGCAAATGAAGTTGCATAGGACGAGTGTGTATGAGTGACGCCGCCGATGTTCGGGAAAGCTTTGTAGAACTCGACGTGTGTCGGGGTGTCAGACGACGGATTGAGATCTCCCTCGACTACTTTGCCGTCTAAATTCACAACTACCATGTCTTCGGGCTTCATCGTGTCATACTCAACGCCAGACGGCTTGATGACGACGAGACCACTCTCACGGTCAATTCCCGAGACATTGCCCCATGTGAATGTGACCAGTCCGTACTTCGGGAGGAGCATATTAGCCTCCCAGACCTCTTTTTTCAGTTGTTCCAGCATAACTAATCTTCCTTTCAATGGTTTTTATAAGTCAACATTTGGATTCGTTTCTCATATACTGTCAATAGTCAACCGTTGCGACGAGTATGCCCTTTTCGTTCGGGAAAATGTCGATAGTGGCATAGGATGGCGGAAGACCATCCTTCGGCAGAGCAAGGCTTCCTGGATTGACATAATAGATGCCGTTTATGTAATCGATTGCACGGCAGTGGGTGTGACCATAGACCACGACATCGGCACGGTTCTGATAGGCGAGCTCCTGCAGGCTTTCAAGACCATATTTGACGTGGTGAAGATGACCATGGGTTAGAATTATCTTCTTTCCGGCAGCATGAACAACCTGAATCGGCAGGTCGCCGGAGGTGTAGTCGCAGTTTCCTGGGACGGTGACGAGCTTCACGTCCGGAAACATTTCGGGAATATTTCTGACATCTTTCAGAACATCTCCCGCAAAGAGATAGATGTCGGTTGTGTCCTTGGTTCTATTTATCAAATCCTCAGCCCGGGCATGAAGACCGTGGGAGTCGGAAAAAGCAATTATTCGCATTACAACACTCCTTCTTTTTGGAAACCCCTCAGTCAGCTTCGCTGACAGCTCCCCTTATCAAGGGGAGCCAGTGACATTCTCTCAACAATTACATTTATAATAGCACACTATGGCGATTTTCGCAATATAAATTTTAGCATTTGGAGGTGCGATATGAATCTTAGTGACAGGCAGATTGAATATCTTATCAAGAACGCTTCGGCGAAATTGGGAGTGAGTGAAGAGCAGCTGAGGGCGGAGCTCAAGAATGGGACTTTCGACAGACTTTTGGGGTCTCTTCCGAAAAATGAAGCTTCAAGGCTGACGGCGGCGCTTTCGAATCCGGCGACGGCGCAGATGGTGCTTTCGAGCCCTCAAGCGAAGGAACTCATGAAAAAGCTCTTTCCAGATAACAAATAGCATTTGAATTGAGCCAGAGGAGGTGGCGGCGATGGATGACTTTGCAGAGAAAATTGGCTCGATTCTGTCCGATGAAGAAAGCATGAAGCAACTGGGCGAGCTTGCCGCCATGCTCGGGCTGTCGCCAGATGGAAATCCTCAGCCAGAGGCTACAAAGCCTCCTGAAAACCTCGACATGAGTGCAATTACTGGGCTTATGCAGAAGATGAAAGGCTTTCAGCCGGATGACGATAACACCCGGTTTCTTCTGGCTCTCCGTCCGCTTCTTGGCGAGGAAAAGCAGAATAAGATTGACCGTGCGGTGAAGATTCTTCGGCTTCTGAACTTACTACCGCTCATAAGCGAAAGCGGTCTTCTGGGAGGCGATTTCTTTGCCGGAATCTGAGTTTTCGAGAATGCAGCAGGAAGCATTAGACCGCATGAGAGAAATGCAGCGCCGCTCAAGAACGGTTGTCAACCCGCCTCCGCCTGAACCTCCACCACCTGCTCCTCCTGTAAATCAGCCAAGCAGACCGACACTGGACGTAAACAATCTTTTCAAGAACATATTAGGCGACGGCTTTAAGCTCGACTCCGAAAAGGCTCTGATACTTATGATGCTGTTTGTGCTGTATAAAAATAAGGCGGATATAAAATTGCTGGTGGCACTGGGGTATTTGCTGCTGTAAGGGCTGGGTCTACCACTGTAGGGGCGGAGAAGTTTGGCTTTGCCAAACTTCCGAAGTTCGCACAGCGAACTTCTGCATCCAGACCGAAAAATCGCAGTCGATAAGTAGCGGGCGGATAATATCCGCCCGAAAAAATGCTGACACAACAACGGGCGGATAATATCCGCCCCTACATATCTCTTGACAAACTCCTCAAATGCATGTACAATATCCTTAAGGGCAAACTATGTTTGTGCCTGAAAGGATGACTAAAATGAAGCTGTACTACAATAAGGACGAGAAGATTGTCGAGGCTATAAGAAAAGGGCTTCTCAAGAAAGAGGGTCACTGCCCTTGCCGGCTCGATATGACC
Source organism: Oscillospiraceae bacterium (assembly GCA_021200565.1). Classification (GTDB taxonomy): domain Bacteria; phylum Bacillota; class Clostridia; order Oscillospirales; family Ruminococcaceae; genus Faeciplasma. The sequence continues at coordinate 110,824 of JAJQGJ010000019.1, read as the reverse complement.
GAGGACACCATGTGCATGTGTAAAGAGTTCCGTGAGCAGGTTGCCGACCCCGAGTTTGAGGGATACTGCCACTGCAGGCTCTACTATAAGGAAAAGTAAAAGAAAGGATGATTTAAATGCTGACTGCATTGACTAACGAAAATTTTGAAGCTGAGGTTATGGGCTCCACCAAGCCGGTCATTATCGACTTCTGGGCTGAATGGTGCGGACCGTGCAGGATGATGTCCCCCATTGTCGACGAGATTGCCGAAGAGCATGAGGAATTCAAGGTCTGCAAGTGCAATGTCGATGAGGCTCCACAGCTTGCAAACAAGTTCAAGGTCACTGCGATTCCGACTATCGTCATGCTGAAAGATGGCGAGCTCGTAGCAACTTCGGTTGGGTATATGGAGAAAGAGGAGCTTTTAGCTCAGCTCACTAAGTAGAATTTGCATTAAGAAAGCCGTCCCGGTTAATTCCGGAACGGCTTTTGTTATTTCTAAGAATTATTCCTCATCCGTCTTGAACTCTGCAATTACAGCATCGACAAGGTTTGCGGGGAGCTGGTCATAGCGGAGCTTTTCGAGGGTGAATTCGCCCATGCCTCTGGTCATCTGGCGGACTACCATTGCGAAATCATGGGTTTCGGACTCGGGGATCTCGGCGGTGATGGTTGTCAAGCCCTTCTTGCCTGACGGGTTCATGCCTAAAACTCTTCCTCTGCGCTTATTGAGCTCGCCCATCATGTCGCCGGTGTTGGCATCGGGAACGGTTACTTCGAGGCTGTCGATAGGTTCGAGGAGAATGGGGCTTGCCTGCTTCATGCCTTCCTTAAAAGCGATGGATGCTGCCATCTTGAACGCCATTTCGGAGGAATCAACCGGGTGATAGGAGCCGTCAACCAAAGTGGCCTTGACGCCGACAACCGGGAAGCCTGCGAGGACGCCCTTCTTCATGCAGTCCTGAAGACCCTTCTCAACTGCTGGGAAGAAGTTACGTGGAACTGCACCACCGAATACGCTCTCTTCGAATACGAGCTCGTCGCTGTCGCAGGGCTCGAACTCGATCCAGACGTCGCCATACTGACCGTGACCGCCCGACTGCTTCTTGTGTCTGCCCTGAACCTTACACTTCTTGCGGATGGTTTCCTTATAGGAGACCTTAGGAGTGGAGGTGATGACGTCGACGCCGAAGCCGGTCTTTAGCTTAGAAAGCGTTGAATCTATATGCTGCTCTCCGAGACCGGAAAGAATCTGCTCAAATGTGGTGTCGTCCTGCTTGTAGGTGAGCGAAAGGTCTTCCTCAAGGAGTCTCTGCATAGCACCGGAAATCTTCGACTCGTCGCCCTGGGTCTTTGCCTTGACGCAGACCGAATAGCAGGGTCTCGGGAAGGTGATCTTCGGGAAGGAGACGACTCTTGAAGAATCGCAGATGGTGTCGTTGGTGTTGATGGACATCTTTGTTGCGACAACTATGTCGCCAGCTGTTGCGAACGGAACTTCAATCTGCTTCTTGCCGACGAGGTTCAGGAGCTTGCCAACCTTTTCGGTTCCGCCGGTAGTGGCGTTGACAATTTCCTTGCCGCTCTCGATCTTGCCAGAAATGACCTTGATGAAGGACATCTTTCCGACGAACGGGTCGGCAACCGTCTTGAAGACGAATGCAGAAAGAGGAGCGTCGTTGTCATGGGTGATGCTGACTTCGATTCCATCGGCATCTGTAGCCTTGACGTCGCCCAGCTCATGAGGAGACGGGAGAAGCTTTGTAATATAATCAATAAGAATATCCACGCCTGCAAGATCCTCCGAGGAAACGCAGGTTACAGGAGTGATGAGTCCGTTTGCAAGACCATTGTGGATGCCTTCGACGAGCTCTTCGTGGGTGAACTTTTCACCCTCTAAGAACTTCATCAGGAGCTCTTCGTCAGTTTCAGCGACAGCCTCGCTCATAGCCTCGATAAGACCGTCAATGCGGTATGTAGGCTCAGGCTCTCCGGCGTCGATGAGCTCTCCCTTGGGACCGTACTTATAATTCTTCATTGCTAAGAGATCATAGTAGGAAACGATCTTATGATCCTTGATGAGTGGAACGACTATCGGGCAGACATTCGAGCCGAACTCGGTCTTGAGGCTTGTTAAGACATTAGAGAAGTTTGCGTTCTCATCATCAATCTTTGTTACGACGAACATATGAGGAGTTTTGTGAGCAACGGCATTATCATAAGCCTTTCTCGTTCCGACATGGATACCAGATTTTGCTGATACGGTTATGAGCATGCAGTCAGCAGCATATGCGCCCTCTACGACTCCTCCCGCATAGTCGAAAAGACCAGGGGTGTCGAGGATATTGACCTTGACGCCATCTTTTTCATAATATGAAAGCGAAGTATAGATAGAACACTTCTTGGAAATTTCGATAGGGGTGTAGTCGGAGACTGTATTTCCGTCGGCAACATGTCCGAGTCTGTCGGTTACTCCTGCCTTATAGAGAATTGCCTCGCAAAGAGCAGTCTTACCGGAGCCGGAATGACCTGCCAAGGTGATATTTTTGATATGTGCGCTGTCGTAGGTTTTCAAGTTAATCTCTCCATTCATATATACTGTCGGCTACGCATTGTTCGTGTTGAACAATAAAAACACGCTTCCTAATTATTATATAACATTTTCGCACAAATAGCAATACCAAATTTCAGATTTGTTTTTTGTGCAGATTGCACAACTGTGCAAAAAATGTGCCGGCAGGCGACGGAAACGTAAAAACCGTGCCTGCCGGCTGATGAGGGAACCCCGGAACTTACTTTTTCTTTGAAAGTGCAACTCCTGCCAGGGCTATTGCCATCGGGATAAGCGAGATGGCGATGCCTGTGGTCGGGTTCTCAGTGGTTGCAGTGGATTCAGAGACCGCTTCGGTGGCTTCTGTGGTGCCAGTCTCAACTGGTGCAACCTCTTCCTCTGGCTCAGTCTCCTCGGAGGCGGCTACAGTCTCATAGGCTGCTACCATGGCGGCGGCGATTGCCTCGTGTCCGGAAGCGTTCGGATGGAAGTCGAAGTTCATCGTTAAAATGTTGACATTGGTTGCAACTCCGGCGGAGTAGACGTCAACTACAACCACATTGTCACCCATAGCGCCGACCTGCGCAAGAAGCGCATTGAAAGCGGTTACAGCGGTGTCAAACATGGTGCTGATAGAAGCATAATCAGACAAAGCTGCAAGCGAGGTGTAGGGATTATACTGGTTCGCAAGAAGAATCACAGCGTCAGGATTGACGGTGAGAATCTTTGTGATTATCGACTGAATATTTGCAAGAGCGGTTGTTGCTGCCTCGGAAACTGCAGTTGTAGCTCCTGTGATGCCGGCATCAGTCTGAAGGAATGCCATAACGGTTGAAATCTGAGTCTGATAGGAAGTGCCATCGGTGAACCAGGTCTTGATGTCGTCAGCAGTGTAGCTGGTTCCATAGGTTGTGTTGCAAACGCCGATAAGATACTCATAGAAAGCCTGCATCAGGTCGTTGCCGCCGATGGTGATGGTCACAACGTCAACCATTGCGAGATATGTATCATATTCACCGGTTGCAAGAGTTTCAGCAAGGGTTGCGGCAGTAAGACCGCTTACGCCGTAGTTGATGGTGGTTGCACCGATTTCGTTGCCGAATAATGTTACAAAGCTTTCGGTGTCAGGGTCGGATAAGCCATATCCGGCGGTGATACTGTCACCGAGCGCCAGATAAGTTGTCGTGTTGAGCGATGCAATGAGTGAGTTTGCTGCAAAAACGGTGTTTGTCAGCATGCATACGGCAAATACCATTGCCAGGGCTACGCTCAGGATTCTTTTTGTCAATTTTTTCATCAGGGTTTACCTCCTTGTTTTAGCCAGATCCGGGTACATACTTTACAGCGTTCACGAAAAAATAAGTGCCCACTTATTAAATTCATGTACTCTAATCTTATGTTTATGCGAATATTATAGCATAGCATAAGAAGCTTGTCAAGAGGCTTTTGGGGAAAATTGAAAACATTTTGGAAACCTCTCTGTCCGCACTTTGTGCGACATATGTAGGGGCGGATATTATCCGCCCGAAAATCCTATGGCAATCCGTAACGGGCGGATAATATCCGCCCCTACAGTTGTAACATATGGCAAAGTCTCAATAAAAATTTATCGTTTTACAATAAAAAAATGTTGACAAACAATCTGAGATGTGCTATACTGGTTTCACAAAAGATAAAAGGAGAGATAAAAATGGATCTCAAAGTATTAGTAAGATGGCTCAGAGCCGTAATTATCGGCGTCGGAATTTGCGGATTGGTAGCTTACGGGGTGGTGTGTCCGCTCTGTGGGCTGATAATCGTCGAGGATCGCCCGGACGTGTCAGGATGGTTTCTGCCGTGGCTGGTGTTTATACTCATTACGGCTGTCCCCTGCTATGCTGTGCTGGTTTACTGCTGGAAGATTGTCTCTAACATTGCCGCCGGAAAGGCGTTTTCCTATGACAATGCAAAATATTTCAGCACGATGTCATACTTGGCGATCGGGGATATAGCATTTTTCTTTGTCGGAAACGTGGTGCTCCTGCTTGCGAACATGAACCATCCGTCGGTGATTCTGGCTTCTCTTATAATAGTGTTCGTCGGGATTGCAGTCGCCGTGGTGTTTGCGACGCTTTCCCACCTCGTGAGAAAAGCCGCAGATTTGCAGCAGGAAAACGACCTGACAGTCTGAGGTGAAGTTATGGGCAAAATCATTATAAACATCGACGTCATGCTTGCCAGGCGCAAAATGAGCGTGACTGAGCTTGCAGATCGTGTCGGCATCACGATTGCGAATATCTCTATTTTAAAGAACGGCAGGGCGAAGGCTGTCAAATTCTCTACTCTGGCAGCTCTTTGCGAAGCCCTTGACTGCCAGCCAGGGGATATTTTAGAGTACAGAAAGGGTGAAGAGCAGTGAGAGTTATATTAAGATTTATTGCTCTGATTGTGGTCTGGGCGGTGACCGTCTTTGGTGGGGCTCTCTCGTATATCTTCCCCGAGACCTACTGCGACGTTATCGAGAATAACTGGGGAATCGTAATTCCCACCGACTGCGGATATTCGCTCGAAATCTCTGCTGACTCTGGTGCCAGCTTCCACGGCGACGGGACGAGGTATCATGTCATGTATTTCGATGATGCTGAGAGAATCAGTGTGCTACTCGGTTGGAGCGATGAGATTCCGGAAAGCATCATCAACTACTCGGAACAACTGCTTGACGAGCTTGATATTAACTGCAGACCGGACTATGACCACTGCGTCTTTTATTCTCAGACAAAAAGCGACGGAAGCGTTATCATGATTTTCTGGGATGAAAGCAGGCAGGAGATGTATGTGGTGGAGGAGATCTTTTAGAGAAGCCTCTAAGGCACTTCGCACTAAATATTTTTGCTATTGTGGCATTAGCTATTGACATTTCTGATAATATCACATATAATATCATTATTAATATCGCAGAGGTACAAACAGTGTCAAGATTTGATAAGCTTATAGAACGCATTTATTCGCTCGACAAAGGTCTCAGGTTTGATGAATTGAAAAAGGTTTTGGAATCATTCGGGTATACTATGTACCAGCCGAAAGGCGGTAGCAGCCACTACACTTTTCGCAAAAGCGGAAAAGCTGCGATTACTATTCCCAAGCACGAGCCCATCAAAAACTGTTACGTCAGAATTGTCAAGAATGCTATAATGCAAGAAACGGAGGACGATAACAATGGTTGAACTGACTTTGGAAGAATATATGAAGCTCCCCTATCCTATGGTTATTGAAGAAGACGAAGTCGAAGGCGGCTATACCGTCTATTATCCCGACCTCCCAGGATGTGTCACATGTACAAACGAAGCCGACAAAATAATTCCGATGGCGGAAGATGCAAAGAAGGCGTGGTTTGAAGCTTCTCTCGAAAGCGGATATATTCCTCAGCTTCCCGACAGCACAAAATCCTACTCCGGCAAATTTGCCCTCAGAATGCCTAAATCTCTTCATAAAAAGTTAGCGGAACAAGCTAAGAACGACGGAGTAAGCATGAATCAATACTGCGTGTACCTTCTTACTCAGCAGATGGACAATATTCATAATTCATAAAAAGGAGGCATCACTATGCAAAAAATGTTATTCCCTAACGGATTGAAAAAGGCGTTTACAACCAGCTATGACGATGGTTGCTATGATGACATCAGGCTCATGGAGTTGATGGATGAATATGGAATCAAGGGCACATTTAACATCAGCTCTCAGATTTACCGTGAAGAGGGCACCAAGCCTTATGGAGTATGGCCAAGAGTCACTCTCTCGGAGGCTCTTGAGGAATACCCGAAGCACGGGGTTGAAGTCGCAGTTCACGGGCTTCACCACAGGGATTTCACTAAGATTTCCGAACCGGAGCTCTTCTGCGAGATCGCCACTGACAAGGCTAATCTTGAAATGCAGTTCGGCGGAGTTGTCCGGGGTGCAGCTTATCCTTACGGCTCGTTCAACAACAAGGCTGTTGAAGCTCTCAGAAAATGCGGCATCAAGTATTGCAGAACGGTCTGCACTCGGGATGATTTCGGAATGCCTGAGGATTGGCTGAGGCTCTTTGCTACATGCCATCATGGCGACAAGAGGATGCCTGAGCTCCTCGACAGGTTCGTTTCAACCGACTTTGACGACTGCCGGATGTTCTATCTCTGGGGACACACTGCCGAATTCAGGCGTGATGACAACTGGAATGTCATCGAGGATGCTTTCAAGAAGGTAAGTGGAAATCCGGACATCTGGTTTGCAACCAATATCGAAATCTGCGAGTATCACAAGGCTTATCAGTCCCTCGAATACTCCACCGACCCCCGCTCGCATGCGATCTATAACCCGACGGCAAAGGATGTATGGGTTGAGGTTGATGGGAAGGCGGTTGTTGTACATAGTGGCGAAGTTTTAGGATGAATTGTAGGGGCGGATATTATCCGCCCGCATACCTCCAGTGACCCGCTCGGGCGGATAATATCCGCCCCTACATCTGTTGCAAACATTTGGGAGAACAAAAAAAGCCTCTCCGAGTTTGCGCTAGCAAACTTGGGGAGGGGGGACCGCCGCCGAAAGGCGGTGGTGGAGGGGCTATTGTCCCGTATATTCCACCATCACCGCACTTATGACTCCATCCACTTCGTAGAGCTTATCTACCAAGCGGGTGTTTTTCTTTTTCAGACGGATGTTGGCGGTGAGTTCTGTTTCACCTTGGTAACGGGAGCGACCCAAGGTTTTTGCTTTCAGGGCGGTCATTATTTCAGATATATTTTCTTCTGCTGCGGTTTCATATCTTATGACCAGGACATATGTCTTCTTCCCTCTTGCTATCACCGTGAAGATGATGTAGACAAGGGCTATTCCGAGGGTTGCTATAAGTGCGAACGGATAAAGCCCGGCTCCGGAGGTGATTCCAGAGGCTATTCCCCAGAAGAGGAAGCCGACATCGAGAGGGTCTTTCACCGCAGAACGGAACCTGACTATAGACAGTGCGCCGACCATTCCGAGAGACAGAACCAGATTCGAACCGATTACCAGAACTATAAACGCCGTTATTACCGTTATCATGACGATGAGGACGGCGAAATTTTCGCTGTAGACGGCTCCTCTGTAGAATACTTTATAGACGAAGTATATTACAATTCCGCACAGAAGCGCACAGACGAGTGTGACAAGTATGTACGACACAGTCAGGTGCTCGACGAGCCCCAACTGCTCGATGCTTTCTTTCAGAACTGCCTTGATGCTGCTCATATTTTGACTTCCTTTCTTATAAACCGATTGCCTGCGGCTTGAAATTATCGAGAACGTCCCGGCAGGTTGTGAACTTCGAGACGGCTATTTTCTCTCCTCCGACGCTTGAAACGAGCATCGACAGGTGCTTCGGAATGAAATCGTCATACTTGACTTCCATGATGACCATTCCGTTTGGGTAGACGGGAACTGTCAGGAGCTCCCGCTCGAACATGTCAACGCCGGAAACGCCCGCTCTGAGCGCCTTGTCAAATGTGATTCTGACATTCCCTATCGGCTCGACATAGGCTTCACGGGTGTAGTCGACGACGACTGACGGGCGGAGCCCTTTCCCTCCCCAGAGGGCGAGAAATTCGGCTGTTACGAAACTTGAGTCAGGCTCAAGAAGCGAATTGTCGCCGGCTATGAGAGCCCTGGCGCAATCGGAAGAGATACTCACGCTCTCTTTTCTGATTCTGTCGCCGTTTTTCTCCTTACATTCGAGCTTGATGACGTCTTCGGAGAAGTTGTAGGTCCGGATGCGGAACTTTTTCCGATGCGAGACGCCGGCAATCTTGTCCCAATAGGACGAATGATTGATGTCGTCGAAATAGAGGCTCCGGATGAAGTAGTCACCATTTTTAATAGAGTGCGAATCGGGCTTCATGAGCGCCGAAATCCGGGTTCTGGCAGTGACATACTCCGCCTTTGTCAGAAGTAACTTGATTTCATGCCGGTACTTTCCTGCAATATTTTCCCGCATAATCGCCACAGCCTGCGCCCCCTTCCGATTACCAATTACGCATTACGCATTACGAATTTACAGAATTTTGTCTTCATCTACGTCATCGCCGCCGAGGTCAACGGGTTCACCTTTGATTATGTGGGCTAGATTCTCGAATTCAGCTTCTGTGAGGGTTACGCCCTTGCTCATGCGAGTGTGGTCGGGTGACCAGTCGCGGATGTCGTACTTCGGAACGCCTTCGTTCCAACTGACCTTATTTAATTCCTTTGTCCAGCCACGAGCTGTCTCCGAAATTATTCCAAGATGTTCCTTGATTTCATAGGTGAGTTCTGCCATAGTGATTATCCTTTCTGTCTTATAAGTTTAGCTTTCAGCTTCTCCGGCATCAGCATCACAAGCGCCTGCCAGAGGTCTTTTATATTCAGCGCAAATGAAATTATGAACAGCACGCCAAGTATCAGATAGAGCATCCACCAGTATTGGAAGGTTATCTGATTGACGATGACCATCGCCGCCATGACCGCCGTGTTCACGAGAATTTTCGGCATAGAGAAGTCGTAGCGTATGATTCTTCGGGTGTCATAGAGTCTGTAGAAGAAGACTGCGAAATAGGCGACGAACGTTGCGAACGCTGCGCCGTAAATTCCGAACGACGGAATCAGTGCAAAATTCAAGATTATATTAATTATACCAGCAACCAATGAGGTATAGAATGAATGCTTTGTCTTCTTCTCGGCTATGTAGACGGAGCCAAGGAAGGTGTTGAAGCATGTGAACACTGTCGCCAGAGTCAGAAGCGGCGAATAGAGATATGATTCAAAGTACTGCTCGTTTATCCATATCTGGGTTATCGGCTTGATGAGAAGAAGTATTCCGCACGCCAGGACATACATGAAAGCTGAGCACATTCTGAAAACGTCGGTATAGAACTTTTCACGCTCAGATGAACCGTTTTCCGTGATTGCGGACATGTTCCACGCCTGGGAGAACATTGTGAATATCGTCGTCAATATCGTCGGGATTTTATAGGCTATTGCGTTGATGCCGGTGAGGTATTCGCCATGGAAAATTCGGATTATGAATCTGTCGGAGATGCTTGTTATCAGCCAGAGGAGGTTTGTCGACATCAGAGGCGCCGCATATTTTACCATGCTTTTTGCAAGCTCTTTGTCAAAGCTTCTTGGGCTTACGAATCTCCAGAGTCTTCCCGCCGTGAATAAGAATATGCTCGAAATCAGGTCGGATAGGATTATTGCAAGAAGATACCCTTCGATTCCCATGTCGAATCCGACAAGGAACAGGATGTCAAGAAGGAGCATCACAAGTGTGCAGACGATTCCATCAATCGCAAACAGCGTGACCTTCCCCCGCCCTCGGGTGAAGAACATGTTGATCTGCCGGAGCGACGAGGTGCAGACGTATATATAAAGTATCACCGTGTAACCGTCGACATAATCAAAAAGCGATATTATTGGGAAGATGAGAGCCATCGCCGCCATTCCCAGGACATAGACGCTCAGGCAGACGGTGTAGACCTTCTTATAGTCTTTGATCTCTTTTGAGTCGAGACCGAATCTTAAAGCAGCCTCGGAAATGGAGATAGTGAAAATCGGGATAAGGATATTAGCGGTCTGGGCGATGAGGTCAACCGTTCCGTATTCAGCAGGCGTCAGGCATGCGGTATAAAGCGGCACCAGGATAAGCACCAGAATCTTCGAGCCGAATGAGCCTAAAGCGAAGATCAGTGTGTTTGCCATCAGTGTTTTGAAGTTTTTGTTCTCGCTTGCCAAAGCTGCGCCTTCCTTTCCTTAAACAATACCTCTATTATAATAGCACCAGGCAAAAAAATCAAGGAAAATTGCAAAAAGGACTATGAAAAGATTGCAACTTGTGATATACTTAAGACAGCACGGTATTACCCGGCATCATGAAGCACCGGATTGTTGATTTTTTGAAAAGGAGTCTGCAAAAATGAATAAGGAAAACGTTCTGAGAGTACTGGTTATCCTGTCTGCACTCACCTGCATCTTAGGGATAGTCAAGCTTACCGCTGAGGCTCTTAGCCTTGGGACACACAAGTATTTTGATGTCAGCAGCGAAGAATAAACCAACACGCTAAAAAGAAGCTCCCCGCCATATCCTGACGGGGAGTTCTTGTTTCGATGTCTGACAGGACACAGAAACTATGACATTTGAAGAATAGGAATTACCGGAAGCTATTCAACGGGAACGAGAACGCTGATGTTGGTGATGGTGTATGAACCGGAGGTGTTGGTGATGAAGAGAGCAGAACCGCCTGCGTTCATTCCTCTTGCAACCCACTCGTTATAAACCGTGATACCGTCGTACATAACCGTCGTTCCGTCATCAGAGATGCAGTCAATAGCTGTTATGCCATCTTCGTCACCATTGACATAACCTGCAGTTCCAAGTACTATCCAGTCTCCTGACCACCAGGAGTTTACCAGACCGAACTTCTCATATGTTGCGGCATCGGTGTCGAAAACTATATTGGTCTCTTCGCTTCTTGTGACAACAAGTACTGAACCCTCAGTTGCGAGCGCCTCGACAAGTGAAGCGTCAGAAAGGTCTGTTGTATCCCAGTCGCCAGAAGCGAGATCTATGTCCTCAGAATAAGCAACCGTATATTCAACTCCGTCAATCGTGACAGTTTCCTCTTCCTCGCCGCCGATATACTCCTTGCAGACGGTGCAATAGCCGTTTGAGTCAACCGTGTGCGGGATGCATGCAAAGTATCTGCGACCACTTCTTGTGATAATGGCTGCATGATAATCTTCGTTGAGGTAAATTATGCCTCTGACAGAGTTGCCGGTACCGACTGCGCCTGTGGTGATTTTGACATAAGCATAAGTAGCGTATTCAATTCCTGATGGCTGAGAGAGCGTTGTTGTTTCTTCATAGGTGCCATATACTGAGTTTTTATCAGCACTTGAACCAACAAGAATTCCTAACGCTTCTCCGGAGGGAGTGAGCGTCAGATAGCTATAGCTACTGTAGGTGCTATTATCAGCGCAAAGATCTACGCCGCCGTCAGCTATAACGGTTGAATTTCCAATTACGTTCACACTTGTTGTCAAGATCGCAGGGTGATCTCCTCCAACCGTACACGTAAGGCTTGAATTATCAACTGTGAGTAAAGTATTGTTGGTTTTTTTCAGAGAATAAAATCCATATCCCACAGTGCAGTTAATATTAACGACTGAATTGGTAATAGTTGCAGCACCGTTATAAGAATAAATGCCTTTTGCAGTGGTATTTGAAGCGGTATAATTGATACCAAGATTGACATCAGTGATTGCAAGGGTGCTTTTGACATACAAGCCATAAAGAATGACGTTATCCATCGTAACTGTGCAGTTTGAGTTGGTGGTGGCACTGGTATTATCTAAATATATGCCGTAGTTAACTTTGTCAATCGCAAGTGTGCCATCACCATTATCACTTGTGATGGTCAGCTTACAGACGGAAGTCCCAACATAGATTCCGTAATAGGTTGTATATTTGGTTGCGTTAGTGGTAATGGTATTGTCGCCCTCGAGTTTGATGGTTAGTCCCTTAGAGACAGTACTTCCCGTTTTGGCATAGATACCGGTATACTTGCTGCCTGCTGACGCAATAGAAATGTTTGCGTTATGCAAGGTGAGTGTGCTGGTGGTTGAGTCATACTGAGCGTAACTGTCGGTGCCGTACTCAATTTTATAATCAGTCTGAGTCAAAATATCCGTACCGCCGACATAAAGGTTGGTAATGCTGTTTACCGCCGCGAATGCGTTTGCTGGCAGGAGTGAAACCACCATCAGTACGCACATGAGAACGCACAATAATTTTTTTAGCATAAAAATATCCTCCTCAAAATATCTTTGACCGGCTGAGGAGGATAGATATAAAAAATCCCCCAAGCACAAGTCGTGTATGGAGGTTTAAAAATGGGCACAAAAAAACGAGTACCCCCCCACAGAGCATCTGCTCCGTCAGAAGCGCAGGTATATACGCTTCTAAATACGTCTATATAGTAGCATATTTTTGTCGGACGTGCAAGAGAAATTTTACATAAATTTAAGATTTGTTGATATTGCATAAAATCCATGTCAAGAAATTGTTCAAAATAACAAGTGCACCAGCATTGCCAGCGCACTTTTTAAATCAGTATAAATCGTCAGTCGCTCTTTCGAGTGTCTTGATCCGTTCAAACTCTTCAAGAAGGACTTCTTCTGTAAACACACATTCATCTCTGTCATAGAAGCCGCCGGCAGTGTCCCATAGAACAGGGCACATGCCTCTTGTGTAGATAGCCTCGCATACAGAGGAAAGGTAGTTTTCATACTGAGGAGGTATCTTGTTGCCGGTGGTGCAGCCATACTCGCCCACTATGACCGGGATGCCGTTTGCGACATAGGTGTCATACAGATAGTCAAATGCCCAGTTCAGATATTCATAATCCTCTTCTGTTCCCCAGGTGGTTCTCGCTTCGCCCCAGGAGGCGTCTTTCGTGATGATTGCAAATGTCGACGGCGCATAGTAGTGAACGGATATGGCATATCTGCCAGCAGGGTCGTCCGGCAGGATGAACGCTTCATCGCAGGTGAGTTCAATATTTGTCTGATACCCTGCAATGAGAAGATGCCGGAGCCCATTGTTGCCTCCCGACTCTCTGACTATATCTACAAACTTCTGGTTTATATCTCCGAGAATGCCATAGGATTCCGCTTTGCCCTCGTCGGAGCCGGAATAGTGATTCCAGAGCGAATCCCAGCCGCCCTCTTCATTCAGTGACTCAAACATGAGGTCCAAAGGATAATCCTTGAAAGCCTCCGCAACCTGAGTCCAGATTCTCTCATATTTATACATGCACTCTTCAGTTTCAGTCGGGAAATCGGAGATCCAGCCTCCGTCAGCGTGGAGATTGACGATGGCTTTCATGCCACATTCGAGAACCCAATCGACAATCTGCTTGACACGCTTCATGTAGGCTTTATCAATAGTATAGTCATCGCCCATCAGATTCGACCAGGAAACAGGGATTCTGATAACGCCGAAGCCGGCATCAGCATAGCCCTGGATTATATCCTTTGTGATTACAGGACTTCCCCATGCCGTCTCAAAGTCGGTGACCGTTTCACCTTCCATCCACGACGACTCCATCGTGTTTCCAAGATTGATTCCAAGACCCATGCTCAGAACGAACTCCATCGTGCTCATGTCGTCAGGTGTTGAGGACTTCGGCACAGAGGAGCAGCCGGTGAAGGTCGTCATAAGCACAGCCACAGCAAGCAGCAAACTCAAAGCTTTTTTCATTATAAGTACTCCCCTTAAGATTCAGTATAAATGAATTATACCATTGCAGCCGCCTGCATGTCAAGCATAATCTTGTTTCAAAAAATTATACTTATTAAAATTACACGGAAGAAAAATTTCCAGATAATAAATTCGGATATTCTGAAAATTTGCATTGATTTATCTGAAACAGTGTTATATAATTATAAAAAATAGTTCTATTCTTGTCAGAATTGCACAAAAATCGACCAGGATATTTGGCGATACTGCCGATTGAAAACCTAAATTATATCGTGTATAATGGTAAAAATGAAATCCAAATAGGGGGAATTCAGATGAAGAAAATAATTGCATTAGCTCTGGCGACTGTCATGATTTTTGCTTTGGTAGGATGCGGAAGCTCTTCAAGAGAGGTTGTCAAGCTGACTCTTTCCAGTGAAGACGCTACAGCAATTCTTGCCGCAGCGGGTATCAAACTTCCCGACGCTTCGGAGACTTCAGCCGCAGGAACCACCGTCAAGTGGTGCTCATGGTATGATGACATCCAGAACTATTCAGAAGACGAAATAATCAATTCCGGCTACTGGACTTTCCAAGAGAAATACGGCTGCACGGTCGAGTGGGTTGAGGTTACGTGGTCGACAAGAATGGACGAGATTGCAAACTATGTCTTAGCTTCAAACTCTCCCGACTTCTATCCGGGACAGGATGGCATTTTCCCGATGATGTGTATGAAAGGCGTTTTCATGCCGGTTGATGACTATCTTGATTACGATGATCCTCTCTGGGCAGGTATGAAAGATTACGCCGACAAATATTATTCAATCAACGGCTTGCACTACGGCATAGTTTTTGATACCACATTCGGCAATGTCTGCGCTTACAATCGCAGAGTTGTCAGTGAGTATGGCTACGACGATCCTGCTGAGCTCTATTATAATGATGGGTGGACATGGGATGTATTCTATGAGATGTGTGTTGACTTCACCGATGCCGACGAGGACAGATACGCTCTTGACGGCTGGGGCTATGGCGAAGCAATTATGCGTTGCTGTGGCGAACTGGTTGTAGTTTATAACACAGAGACCATGCAATTTGAGTCCAACATAGATGCACCCGCCATCGAGCGTGCAGCAAGCCTGATGTACGACCTTGCAAAGAATGACTGCCAGTATCCTGTATGGGATCGCAACTGGTCGGTAAGAAACGGTGTTGACGGCGGCGGTATGAAGGAAGGGCTCTGCCTCTTCTATATCGGCGGTTCTTACATGTTCACTGGTCCTGTTGACTCGATAACACCTGTCTGGGGCGATATGGATGAGCTGATGTTTGTTCCGCTTCCAAGAGATGATGACGGTGACGGCAACTATTACATCGAGACTTCCCGCTCTGCATACGCTCTCGTTCAGGGCGCACAGAATCCGGAGGGAGTGGCACTCCTCGCTTCTTGCATGAGATTCAAAATTGTCGACCCGACTGTTGTGTCTATAGACAGACTCCAGCTCGAGAATACATACCTCTGGACTGAAGAAATGCTTGATATGTGGGACGATTGCTATGAACTTGCAAACACCTCGCACATCATAGTTTCCTACTATGAAGGTCTCGGAGACAAGCTTAACAGCGTAGTTTCTGCGCTCGAAGGCTTCGGAGAAGCTGAAGACCCAACGACATGGGCACAAATGAAAGAAACCTACTCTGAGCAGATTGACTACTACGTCAACCAACTGAACGAGACGATAGCGTCATATGATCCTTACAGTCTTAATGAGTAAAAAACTCGAATGCCTCTCCTTCGGGGGAGGCATTTTTTGCCGCATCGCTTGTGCAACATTAACAAAAAATCCGGGTTTCACAGTATCTCCAGAAATTTACGGTTGATTTTTTCATCTTCTCTGCTATAATAGAATAGCAAGTTTGTAACCCTTTTGTAACTATTCGGAAAGGAGGGGCTATGTTCATAGAACACATCAAGGCGGGACTCTGGGCGATATTCAATTTCCTCGAGTTTGTCGGGCGCACAGTTGCGAATATTATAAGAAGAATACTGACCGCCGTTTTCGGGCTTCTCTTTACTGTCCTTTCGGCAATATTCCGCAGGATTGGCGGTTGGCTTTCAAGAAAATTCAAGCAGCCGCTTTACGATATATGGTGCTTTGTCCTGACGCCGTTTGCTCATGCATTCGGACGGATTGACCACACAAAAATCCAGTTCCGCAAGGCAAAGAGAATCAGCTGGAAGCACGCTGCAAGCGTTGTTCTTTCGTCAGTCGGGATCTTCTTCAGGTGGCTCGGAAGAGCTCTGGTGTGGCTGTTCAACTATGCTGCGCCGGTTGTCTGCATAGCTTTCTTCATCTCGCTTGTGAGATATGCAAGCTCGATCACCTATTCAGTTTCTGTCGAATATAACGGCAGTGATCTCGGAGTTATTTCGAGCGAGGCTGACTACAGCGAGGCTCAGGCTCTGGTTCAGGACAAGATAACCTACACTTCTTCCGACGAAGCGGTCATTCAGACTCCGACATTCACAATCAAGGTTTCAAGCGATGATGACGACACAGTCGATATTGACAGCCTTTCGGAGCTGATGCTCGAATCCGCCGATGTAAACGTCGTTGAAGCCTATGGCTTCTACATAAATGACACCTTGGTCGGCGTCTACAACGAGGAGGAAATGCTCAAGGTCAAGGCGGCTCTCGAAGCGAAGCTCGCCGAATACTACACTGCAAACGCCGTCTCAACCGATTTTGCCGACGACGTAGAAATCATCGAGGGCAGATACATTGAAGACAACCTCACCCTTTCGGACATCGCAGTTGCCTACATCAACGGAAGTGTCACCGTCGAGGCATACTATATAATTGAGGATGGCGACACTCTTGCATCTATAGCAAGCTCCCTTGGCTACACCACTGATGAGCTTTTGGATGAGAATCCGTCACTTTCGGATGGAGTCGTTGCCGGAGATATTGTCACATATCACTACACCGAGCCGAATCTCTCGGTTGTCACAACTCACTATGAGGTCTATAACCAGGTTGTCGAACGAGAGACAAGATACATCTACGACAGCAGCATGGAGGAATATAACGAAATTCTGAGGCAGTCTGGCTCTGACGGATATGAAAACGTCACAGCTCTCGTCACCGAAACGGACGGAGTTGAGACTGACAGGACTATAACCTCAAGCTACACCATCATTGAAATGGTTCCGAGAATCTTCCAGGTCGGAACAGCTGAGAATGAAACCATTGATGACACGAGTATTATAGATTTGCTCGGCACATTCTGCTGGCCTGTAGGAGGCGATGGCGGCTATGTCAGCTCAACCTACGGCTGGCGTTCATGGGACTCCTCAAGCCACAAAGCTATCGATATTGCCGCAGATTACGGCACAGACATCTATGCCGCCTGCTCGGGAACTGTCACATTCGCCGGCACCTATGGCGCATACGGAAAGCTTGTAATAATTGACTGCGGTCATGGCTATGAGGCTTACTATGGGCATATGTCGTCGATTGACGTCAGCGAGGGCGACGTTGTTGAAAAAGGAGATGTCATCGGGCACGTCGGCATGACCGGCTCCGCCTCCGGCAACCATCTCCACTTCGAAATGCGCTATGATGACGACAGATTTGACCCTATCTATGTGTTGGGCGGATATAGCAATCATGAGGTCAGGGATTGGTAGCCCCTCCACCGGCGGGCAACGCTGATTTCAGCTTCGCCGAAATCAGAACCTCTCAGTCAGCCTGACGGCTGCCAGCTCCCCTTAGCAGGGGAGCCTTTTTGCACTTTATCTTACATAATACTAATTCCGGCGGGTTATTGATTCTGACTGGGATCAAGCTGTTGCCTAAGCCTCGGCTGATGACAGTGGCGCTTTTGCCGAAGTGGTGGATGCCGGATGTGTATTTCGGGAAGAAGCCTTGGTCGGGAGAGATGACGCTGAGGCAGCCCAAGCGCATCTGACCGCCGTGGGCGTGACCGGAGAAGGTCAGGTCTGCGCCGCATCTGCCATATAGTCTTCCGAACTGTGGGCGGTGGGAGATGAGGATAGTGAAAGCGTCGCCTGTGCCGCTCATAAGGCTCTTGAGATTCTCGCAGCTTCTCAGTTTGTCGGCTATTCCGCATAAATATATCTTATCATTTCCGATACTGAGTGTAACCCTGTCGTGGGTGAGGACTGTGGCACCGGCTTTTTCGGCGGCTCTTAAGAATTCAGCCATCTCATCCTCCGGGAATCTGTCTTCATGATTGCCGGTGGTGTAGAAGGTCGGCGCAATTTCACTTGCCACTCTCAGAAAATCAAGTGCGACTTCTTTATCGGTATGCCTTGAATCAACAAGATCGCCGGAAATCACGATTATATCAGGGCTTTCGAATGCAATCAGTTCGAAAAGCCTTTTATTGTTCTTTCCAAAAGACTTGTTGTGCAAATCTGAAATGTGGGCTATTCTGAAGCCGTCGAAGCTTTCGGGGACTTTTTCGCTTTCAAAAATATAGTCCGAGACGGTAAGGCGGTTGTTTTCATATAAAAAATAAGCGAGTGCCGTGGGAATTGTGACGGCAGACAGAGCAAAAGCTAATTTTGATCGGCGCATATTTATCTCCTGTCAGTTCATATTAAGTCGATTGTAGCATAAACTTCACCACTTTTCAACGATATTTTTGCCTTGCCGGTATTGTCTTTTCTCAAAAAAAGTGCTACAATAGTCTCGAATAAAACTCATGGAGGAGAGATACCATGGCAAATATAACTATTTTCGAACATCCGCTTATCAAGCATAAGATTACCCTGCTCCGGGACAAGGCAACCGGCACAAAGGATTTCAGAACTCTCATCGAAGAGATCGCTATGCTCATGGGCTATGAAGCTTTAAGAGACCTTCCACTTGAGGAAATTGAGGTTGAAACGCCTATCTGCAAGACTATGGCACCTGTCGTTTCCGGAAAGAAGCTGGCTATCGTTCCGATTCTTCGTGCAGGTCTTGGAATGGTCAGTGGAATACTGGCACTCGTTCCGTCGGCTAAAGTAGGTCACATCGGAATGTATCGTGACGAGGTTACTCACATTCCCCATGAATATTACTGTAAATTGCCCGACAACATCGGCGAAAGAACCATAATTGTACTCGATCCGATGCTCGCAACCGGCGGCTCAGCTGTCGACGCTGTCAATCTCATCAAGCAAAGAGGCGGCAAGCACATCAAGTTTATGTCCATCATCGCTGCTCCTGAGGGATTGAAGGCGCTTTCTGAGGCTCACCCGGACGTTGAGATATACTGTGGAAACCTTGATGAAAAGCTCAACGAGAACTGCTATATCGTTCCCGGTCTTGGAGACGCTGGCGACAGAATTTTTGGTACTAAGTAAAAAATGCTTGCAATTATCACAAAGCTGTGATATACTGCATAGGATAAATAAAGCGTTGAGCGGAAATAGCAACACTTTTGGTCCTGTGTGAAACCGCAATTTTCACCGCCTCCCGTTTAGCGTTATGCTATTCGGTTGGCGGTTTTATTTTATGTACGGAGTGATTTTATGCACTATATCTTAAAAGCTTTATCGGAGGACGTTCAGGCGATCAAAGACAGAGACCCGGCGGCGAGGAGCACTCTTGAAATTCTTCTCACCTCATCCGGTCTTCACGCCATCACGGCATATAGAATTGCCCACGTTCTCCACAAGAAAAAATACTATCTCTCGGCAAGGGTTATCTCAACTCTGGCAAGATTTCTCACCGGAATCGAAATTCATCCTGGTGCGACTATCGGCAAACGGCTTGTTATCGACCACGGTTCGGGAGTCGTTATCGGCGAGACAACCGAAATCGGCGATGACTGCCTGCTCTACCAGGGGGTGACCTTGGGCGGCAACGGCAGAAGCAAGGGCAAGCGTCACCCGACACTCGGCAACAACGTCATGGTTGGATGCGGAGCCAAAGTTTTGGGACCGTTCAGGATTGGCGACAATGTCAAGGTTGCGGCGAATGCAGTCGTCTTAAGCGAAATTCCCGACAACTGCACGGCAGTCGGCGCACCGGCAAGGATTGCAAAGCGCAACGGCGTCAAGGTCACACAGGACCTTGATCAGGTTCACATTCCTGACCCTGTTGCGGCTGAATTTGCAAGGCAGAATGAGCGAATCACCGAGCTTGAAGGCAAGCTCGAAGAATATAAGAAACAGGAGACTATAAAATGAAGCTGTATAATTCTCTCACGAGATCGAAAGATGAATTTGTGACGCACGAGCCCGGAAAGGTCGAGATGTACACCTGCGGACCGACTGTTTATCACTATGCTCACATCGGAAACCTCCGCTCATACATCATGGAGGATGTTCTTGAGAAGTATCTCTCATATTCCGGCTACAAGGTGAACCGTGTCATGAACATCACCGATGTCGGGCACTTGACAAGCGACGGCGACACCGGCGATGACAAAATGCTCAAAGGCGCAAAGCGTGAGCACAAGACTGTCATGGAGATTGCAAAATTCTATACCGATGCTTTCTTCAATGACTGCCGTAAGCTCAACATAAAGGTTCCCGACACCGTCATTCCGGCTACATCCTGCATCGACGAATTTATTCGTGTAATCGGCGTGCTTATCGATAAGGGCTATGCCTATGAGTCGGGAGGAAACGTCTACTTCGACACCTCCAAGCTTGATAAATACTATGTTTTCAACGACTTTGACGAGGAAGACCTGGCAGTCGGAGTCCGTGAGGGAGTCGAGGCTGATCTCGCAAAGCGCAACAAGACCGACTTTGCTTTATGGTTCACGAAGTCGAAGTTTGAAGACCAGGAATTAAAGTGGGATTCGCCCTGGGGTGTTGGCTACCCCGGCTGGCACATCGAGTGCTCATGCATCAGCATGAAAAATAACGGCGAATACCTTGATCTCCACTGCGGCGGAATTGACAACGCTTTTCCGCACCACACAAACGAAATTGCACAGTCAGAGTCGTACTTAGGACATCCTTGGTGCCCGCAATGGTTCCACGTCAGACATTTAAACACCGAGGGCGGCAAGATGTCGAAGTCGAAAGGCGAATTCCTGACCGTTTCGCTTCTTGAGGAGAAGGGCTATGACCCGATTGTATATAGATTCTACTGCCTGCAGTCGCACTACAGAAGAGCTCTTGTATTCTCCTACCCTAACTTAGACAACGCCGCTTCGGCTTACTCGAAGCTTGTTCAGAAGGTCGCCGCTCTTCTCAAGGCTACAGGTGAGATTGATGAGGCTGCTTTCAGTGCTCTCAAGAAATCGTTTGCAGACGCTATGGACAACGATCTTAACACTTCCCTTGCGGTTACGGCACTTTATGATGTCTTAAAAGCTGACACGAATGATATGACAAAGCTTGCGCTTATCAAAGACTTTGACAGGGTTCTCTCCCTGGGACTTACAGAGCATGCTGAAAGGCTTTCGGTTCAGAACGATTCGCCTTCTGAAGAGCTCCCAGCGGAAGTGACTGAGCTTTTGGAGCAGAGAAAGGCTGCCAGAAAAGAGAAGAACTTCGCACTTGCTGATGAGCTGAGAGCGAAGATAACAGCTCTCGGATATTCCGTCGAGGAGACCAGGCAAGGCACTGTCGTTAAAAAATTATAATCCTGCAATCTTCAATCGCAAAGTTTGATGAAAATTTATCATCGGCACTTGACTTTAGGGCTCTTTGGGGGTAATATTTCTATTAGAATATTTTCAGAAATTTACCCTCAGAGAAAGGAAAGATAAATGGCATCCGATTACGAAAAATACGAAAACCCTAAAAAGAAAAACCCTCTCAACTCCCCGGCTTTCCGGAAGTATTTCAGAGTTTCGCTGGTTGCAATCATAGTAATACTGGTGTTTGTTCTTCTTATCTGGCTTGCAGGAGCCCGGCAATCGGGAATTCCGGATGATATAGATTTCATCCAGCTTGAGGAGCCGGAGGATGACAACCCGGTTGTTATCTTCGAGACGAATATCGGAACTATTTCGGCGGTCCTATATCCCGAGGAGGCTCCCGAGTATTATGAGTACTTCACCGGGCTTGTAGAGTCGGGATATTACGACGGAAGCTATGTCTGCGGAGTTGTCGACTCGGCCTATGCTTTGGGAGGCACACTCGATCCAGACCCGAATAACGATGGCGGAGAGAACGCCGACGAAACTATGCTTCAGGCGGAGATTTCCGACAAGCTGTGGTCTATCAAGGGCTCGATGGCGTCATTCGTCGGGACAACGGGAATGTGGCCCTTCCAGAAGAACTGCGCCGGCTCGACCTTCTTCTTCATAAACGACATCGATGACGTTTACATGGACGAAGATGCACTCAAGAGAAGCTATGGTGAAGAATTGGGCTCCGTTTACTATGAATATGGCGGCATCCCGAACTTCACCAATAAGTACACGATTTTCGCTCAGGTCTACGACGGCTGGGACGTTTTTGAAGAGCTGATGAACGTTGAAACCTTAGACACCTATCAG
Source organism: Oscillospiraceae bacterium (assembly GCA_021200565.1). GTDB lineage: Bacteria > Bacillota > Clostridia > Oscillospirales > Ruminococcaceae > Faeciplasma. The sequence goes on along the minus strand of JAJQGJ010000019.1, from coordinate 88,555 downwards.
CCGGCGAGCGACATTGTCATCGAAAGAGCTTATATCACCACCTATGGCGAGCATCCTGCAGAGGTTTACGGCATACCGGTTGACAGCAGCTCTGACGACGAAGTGACTGAAGATGAAGAAAACGTCTCAGAATAATTAAATTTAGTATGGACAAATCCGAAAAAATGTTGTATACTGTATCAGTTATCGGTTTTTGCCGAATTCACCATCTGAAAGGACATCTTTAAAATGAACAAGTTGTTAAGAAAAGCTCTCGTCTTTCTGACGATTTTTGCAGTCGTATTCTCTATGGCTGGATGCGGAGACACCTCGTGGATTGTCAAGGTTGACGACGTTACCGTCAACGCCGGAATGTATATCTACTATCAGGGCGCCGGCTATACCGCAGCTGTATATGAGCTCTCCGAAGAGGATTCGACCTATTATTACTACTATCTGTTCGGCTATTCCCTGCTTGACGAAACCATCGACGGTCAGTCGGTATCAGACTACATGAGCGACTACGCAGTTGACATGTGCAAGCAGTATGTCGTTATCTCAAAACTCTTTGACGAGCTGGGTCTGGAACTCAGCGAAACTGAGCTCGCTAATATCGAGACATCGGTTGCAAACACCTGGGAGTCCTACAGCGACACCTATGAGGCAGCCGGAATCTCAGAAGACACCGTCAGAAAGGTTGCAATCGCCACCATGATGGAGGAGGATGTCTTCAACGCCTACTATGAAGTCGGCGGTCTTAACGGCACTACCGAGGACGACATCAAGGATTACCTCGAAGAGAATTATGCAAGAGTCAAGTACATCACCTTCGAATTCTCCGAGAGTGCTGACGACGCTATCGACGAAGACTACAAGGCTGAGATGCTCGAGCTTGCAAACTCCTACCTCGAAAGAGCTGAGGCTGGAGAGTCTATGGACGATCTGATTGCTGAGTATGAAGAAATCCTTGCAGCTGCTGAAGAGGAAGAATCTGAGGATTCTGACGAAGAGACTACTGAAGAAGTTGAAGAAGAAACCGAAGAGGTTGAAGTTGAAGACACAGAGGACGAAGAGGTTGACGAATATGCATATGAGTCGATCATCTCCATCGAGGGCGATTCGCCGAGCGAGAAGTTTGTAAACTATGTATTCACCGTATGCAATGTCGGCGAATACTCCGTTATCCAGGATGACACCTGCTTCTATCTCGTCGAAAGACTCGACATCTTGGAGCGTGATGACCTCTATGAGGCTAACAGAGATTCCTATCTTGAAGCACTCTTTGACGACGCCTACACCACTCTTATAAACGAAAAGCTCGCAACCTACGAGGTTGAAGTCAATGAGAACTCCATCAAGCGTTACACTGCTGAAAGAGCTCTTGGAATAGACTGAGCCAGAATTGATATTAAAAGCGTTCATGGGAAACCGTGGGCGCTTTTTTAACGTAAAGTTTTCAAAAAAATCTTCCCTGATGCGCAATTTCCTCTTTACTAATTGGGCAGATTGTGATAAAATACAATATGTACAGTTATGCTTACACCGTAACACTTATTCAAAACTATCCTATCAATCAAGGAGGATTTTTAATGGCAAGAAAAATGAAAACAATGGATGGCAATAATGCTGCCGCTTGGGCGTCATATCCGTTCACAGAAGTAGCTGCCATCTATCCCATCACCCCCTCGTCTGTAATGGCAGAGGTAACTGACACATGGTCAGCAAAGGGACAGACAAACCTCTTCGGAACTCCCGTAAGAGTTGCCGAAATGCAATCTGAGGCAGGTGCTGCCGGTACAGTTCACGGCTCGCTTACAGCCGGTGCTCTCACCACCACCTACACTGCATCTCAGGGTCTTCTTCTGATGATCCCGAACATGTATAAGATTGCTGGTGAATTGCTTCCCTGCGTTATCCATGTTTCTGCAAGATGCGTTGCATCTCATGCTCTTAACATCTTCGGCGACCACTCAGACATCTATGCCTGCCGTCAGACCGGATTTGCTATGCTCTGCTCCACCAACCCTCAGGAGGTTATGGATCTTGGAACAATCGCACACTTAGCAACCATCAAGTCAAGAGTACCTTTCCTTCACTTCTTCGATGGATTCAGAACCTCTCACGAGATTCAGAAGATCGAAACCTGGGACAAGGCTGACGTTGCTGAAATGGTCGACTGGGACGCTCTCGAAGAATTCAGAAGCCGTTCCATCAACCCTGAGCACCCTGTTCTCAGAGGCTCTGCACAGAACCCCGACATCTTCTTCCAGGCAAGAGAAGCCTGCAACTCCTACTATGATGCAGTTCCTGGCGTTGTAGAAGAGTATATGGACAAGGTCAATGCTAAGATTGGCACCAACTACAAGCTCTTCAACTACTATGGCGCTCCTGATGCTGAAAAGGTCATCATCGCTATGGGTTCAGTCTGCGACACCATCGAAGAGACTATTGACTACCTCAATGCAAGAGGCGAGAAGCTCGGTCTTGTAAAGGTCAGACTCTACAGACCGTTCGTAGCTGACAAGCTCGTTGAGGCTATTCCTGACACCGTCAAGATGATTTCTGTTATGGACAGAACCAAGGAGCCCGGTTCTCTCGGCGAGCCTTTGTATCTCGACGTTGTTGCAGCTCTCAAGAATTCCAAGTTTGCTTCTGTTCCTGTTGCAGGTGGAAGATATGGCTTAGGTTCAAAGGATACAACTCCTGATCAGATCAAGGCTGTTTATGACAACTGCGCATGCTGCGACGATTACAAGCCCACCTTCACTATCGGCATCGATGATGATGTTACTCACCTTTCTCTCAAGTCTCAGGGCAAGCTTGACTCTGCTCCTAAGGGAACTATCTCCTGCAAGTTCTGGGGTCTCGGCTCTGACGGTACCGTCGGCGCAAACAAGAACTCCATCAAGATCATCGGCGACCATACCGATAAGTACGTTCAGGCTTACTTCTCCTATGACTCGAAGAAGTCTGGTGGCGTAACCGTTTCTCACCTTCGCTTCGGCGATACTCCGATAAAGTCAACTTACCTCATCAACCAGGCTGACTTTGTCGCTTGCCATAACGAATCCTACATCAATAAGTACGATATAGTTCAGGACGTCAAGCCGGGCGGAACCTTCCTCCTCAACTGCCAGTGGACAGTGGATGAACTTGACGAAAAGCTTCCCGGACAGGTCAAGAGATATATCGCTGACAACAATATCAAGTTCTACATCATCAACGGTATCGAAATCGGCAAGAAGATTGGTCTCGGTTCAAGAATCAACACTGTACTCCAGTCTGCATTCTTCAAGCTCGCCAACATCATCCCGATTGAGCAGGCTATCCAGTATATGAAGGATGCTGCTACCGCTTCCTACTCAAAGAAGGGCGAAGCTATCGTCAAGATGAACCACGACGCTATCGACGCCGGCTGCGAGCAGATTGTTGAGGTCAATGTTCCTGAGTACTGGAAGAGCTGCCCTGACACCGTAATCGGAATGCCTGCAGCTACTGGTGAGGACGAGACCCTCGTCAACTTCGTCAACGACATCCTCATTCCTTGCAACGCTCAGCAGGGCGACAAGCTCCCTGTTTCCACATTCGTTAAGAATGCTGACGGCACCTTCCCACAGGGCTCCGCTGCTTACGAGAAGAGAGGAATTGCTATCGACGTTCCTTCTTGGAACTCCGACAACTGCATCCAGTGCAACTTCTGCTCTTATGTTTGCCCGCACGCTGTTATTCGTCCAAGTATCATGACTGAGGAAGAGCTTAATAACGCTCCTGAGGCTGCAAAGGCTAAGGCTAAGCCTGCAACCGGTATGCCTGGCTACTACTTCGTTATGACAATGTCCGCTCTCGACTGCACAGGCTGCGGCTCATGCGTAAACGTTTGCCCCGGCAAGAAGGGCGAGAAGGCACTCTCTATGAAGTCGCTTGAGAGCCAGATGGATTCTCAGGAAGTATTCGACTATGCTAGATCTCTCAGCGACAAGCCTGAGGTTCACGCTAAGTTTAAGGACACCACTGTCAAGGGCTCGCAGTTCAAGCAGCCTATGCTCGAATTCTCCGGCGCTTGCGCAGGATGCGGCGAGACTCCTTATGCTAAGCTCGTCACTCAGCTCTTCGGCGACAGAATGTATATCGCTAACGCAACCGGATGCTCCTCTATCTGGGGTGGCTCCGCACCTTCAACTCCTTACACCACTAACAGAGCTGGCAAGGGTCCTGCTTGGGCTAACTCCCTCTTCGAGGACAACGCTGAGTTCGGCTATGGCATGTATCTCGCACAGAACACCATCCGTGAGAGAAACATTGCTAAGCTCCACAAGATTTCCGAAACTCTTGAGTGCCCTGAGTGCAAGGCTGTTGTAGACGAATATCTCGCTACAGTTGACGACGGTCAGGCTAACAGCGCTGCTACCGACAAGCTCGTTGAGGTTCTCCCGAAGATTGGTACTCCCGAGGCTCTCGAAGTTCTCAAGGAGAAGGACTTCTTAAGAAAGAAGTCAATGTGGATCTTCGGCGGCGACGGCTGGGCTTATGACATCGGCTTCGGCGGACTTGATCACGTCATTGCTCAGAACATCGACGTCAACATCTTCGTATTCGACACCGAAGTTTACTCCAACACCGGTGGACAGGCTTCCAAGTCTACACCTACTGGCGCTATCGCACAGTTCGCTGCAGCTGGTAAGGCTATCAAGAAGAAGGATCTCGCTGGCATCGCAATGACTTATGGCTATGTATATGTTGCTCACGTTGCAATGGGCGCAGATTACAACCAGTGCATCAAGGCTATTGCTGAGGCTGAAAGCTATCACGGACCTTCCATCATCATCGGTTATGCTCCTTGTATCAACCACGGTATCAAGGGCGGAATGAGCATCGCTCAGACCGAGGAGAAGAAGGCTGTTGACGCAGGCTACTGGCACCTCTACAGATACGATCCGAGACTCGCTGCTGAGGGCAAGAATCCGTTCCACCTCGACTCCAAGGCTCCTACCGCTGAGTATAAGGACTTCCTCATGGGTGAGGTCAGATACAACTCCCTCGCACGCTCGAACCCTGAGAGAACTGAGAAGCTCTTCGACTCCGCTGTCGACAACGCAAAGAACAGGTATGATTACCTCGTTGAGCTGTCGAACCAGTGATCTGAAATTCAGATATAATAAATCCCCCGGGAATACTCTCGGGGGATTTTATATTGATGAAAACAAAGTTTTCAATTTCGATTGACAATCAGATTTTTATATGCTATAATATCGTTAACATGAGGAGTGACGGTAAACCTCTCAACTATCGGAGGGAGGTGATAACGTGTCAGTTTTAGAAGTCATTGCACTGCTGAATCTGCTCGCCTCAAGTCAATGGCACAGGGACTTGTGTTATCATTCGGAGTCATCGCAGTTTTCCAGACAAAGAAATAACCGCAACCTAGTTTAGCGGTTGGCGGTCAATCTACAAGCTTATTTGTTTTAGAGGTTGTACCCGAACTGCTGGCACAGTTTCGTCTCCTCATGTCTTTATTATAAGCTATCCTTTCCCCTTTGTCAAGAGGAAATTTTTATTTCATGCAAAACCCGCCCCGGGATGGATTTGTCCTGGGGCGGGAGTTTGTTCATTTAGCTTAGATTATCTTCTCTTGGAAGAAACAACTGCGAAGCCTGCGATTGCCATCGGAACGAGGGCAAGAGCTACACCGGTGGTCGGGTTGGTCTCTTCAGCAGCAGGAGTCTCATCCTCAACAGTGAGGTCCTCGCCATCTTCCTCAGTCTCGGTCTCGCCTTCCTCAGCGGGTTCGTCAACACCTACATCCTCGCTGACTATTGTTCCAGCAGGAACATAGACAGATACGTTTGTGATGGTGTAGGAACCGGAGGTGTTGGAGATGAGTACATAAGAATCGAGGTCAGCCATTCCAGCAGCTTCAAGAGCAGCATAGACTGTTGCGCCGTCATAGATAGCAGTGGTTCCGTCATCGGAAGTGAATGCTACCAAGCCTTCCTCATCCTCAGTGGTGGTACCAACTGTAGCGAGGTCAACATGGTTGCTGTCGTCCTTACCGATCATGAACTTCTCATAAGCCTCACCAGAGACATAGGAGATAGTGCTTTCGCTATCTCTTGTGATAACAAGCATTGCGCCCTCAGTGCTCAAAGCAGTAGCGAACGAAGAATCGCCAAGAGAAACCTTATTCCAGTTGCCAGCAGCGGCGTTTACATCACTCGAGAATGCAGCGTCGTACTCAACGCCATCAATAGTAGCAGTTCCAGCCTCAGCCTCATCAGTGCCGATATACATCTTGCAAACTGTGCAGTAGCCGTTAGAGTTTACAGTGTGCGGTACGCAAGCGAGGTAGGTTCTATAGGTCTCGCCACCGTCATTGGTTCTGGTGAGCATTACGCCGTGGTACTCTTCGTTAACGTAGATAACACCGTTGGTGCGGGAGGTGGATTCTGAACCGCCGCCAGCAGGAGTTACCGCAAAAGTAAGTGAAGTCAAATTGACATAAGTTCCGCTCATGCCCCAAACCTGAACTTCAGCATACTCATTAGAACCAACTACAAAGCTAAACTCAACATTAGCTGTTCCGTTTGAAGACGAATAGCCATTAGCCATACTTTCCCAGCTACTAGTACCATTTGCACCGATGGTGCCATAAAACTCATCATCAGACTCAAGAACTGCTGTAATGGTAATGGTATCACCTGCTGAATAGGTTACACCATTCAAATAAGTTGAGTAGTCCTGAATAACGAAATTGCTAGCATTGGTATACGTGTAAATAGGAGTGCTGGAAGAAGTTGCCTCAGTGGTAACTGTAACACTGCTGAAAGTGTAATCCTCAGTAGAATCCTTAACCTGATACATAACTGCGATCTTTACAGTCGATGCACTTGACAAGGTAGCAACCTCAGCCGATGTTAGGGTGTAAGTGTTGCTATTGTATTTTGTAACAACTTCAGTATTATTCTCATCGTAAATCTTAACGCAGAGGTTGGATGTAGTACCACTAGTAACATTAAAGGTCACACTATTGATTGTGCCAGTAACTGTCGAAGGCACAACGAACCATAATTCCTCATACTGAGAAGTAAAAGTATGGCTGAGACTTCCATCTGCATTCGCATCATATGTCGTTGAACTGTCCCATCTTTTAGAAACAGTGACATCGCTGAAGCTAATTGTGAAAGTATCATCCGCAAAAACAAACACGCAAAGCGAGCTTATTGCGAGGACTAGAGCCGTCGCAACAGCTAAAATTTTCTTCATGTTTTTTTCCTCCAAATATCAATATAATTGGGCGTCCCAAGCCTGTTTGGTGTCACCTGGCGGGTCATCCACTCCCGCTGGTCAAATCCCGAACATTCTCAAACGGACTATCCCGTTTTGTCGCCCTCGTCGCTCAAAGGCTCCGATACCATCCCACGAAACCATAAAAAACGACTTAAGCTGTACATACATAGTATAACACATTCTCGAGCCAATGTCCAATAAAAATTTATCGGAATATTGCACAAAATTATTTGTAGGATTTTGTGCAGGGTGCACAAAGGGGACTATATCAAACCGTATACTAAAAGATCAGTGACCGTAAAGCGTTCAAAATTCTTACGCATGCGGTAATAGTCGCCATACGACTTGGCTTTCGCCAAGTCGGCTATTTCGCCGCTGGCGAAATAGCACCCCTCAGGCACTTCGTGCCAGCTCCCCTTGCCAGGGGAGCCAATGGTCTTCTCCCGAAAGTTATTCTGTTCCCCAATTAGCTCTCATTTTTACTATATTATCAATATATTTGCATACATCCTGAAAGTTGCTCCAGATGTCGTCGTTGCTAATCCGAATCACAGCAAGACCAAAATTCTTCTCCATATAGTCAGTTCTCACTCTGTCGTATGAGTCAACGCCTTCCCACCCGTGCTGATTGCCGTCGAGCTCAACTACAAGCTTGGCTTTTGCACAGTAAAAGTCGGCGACATACTTGCCTATGATCATCTGCCTTTTGAATCGAACGGGATAATTCCGCAGGAAATCATACCACAGGTGTCTCTCCTCAGGAGTCATATTTTTCCGCAAATACCTGGCATTCGGAACGAGCTTCTGATTGTATCTGTGTTCCATATCTTATCCCCATTTCATTGTATGTTGGTGCAACTATGGCTCCCCTGTCAAGGGGAGCTGTCGCCGGAGGCGACTGAGGGGTGCTATTTCAGGCAAAGCCTGAAATAGCTCGGCGAAGACGGTGTCAGCCGTCGTAGCCGACAAATGTTGCGTTTAGGTGTAGCCGACAAATGTAGGAGCGGATACCAAAATAATTTCCCAGACGTGCAAGTCGCATAACGACTTGTGTATCCGCCCCTACAAATCATTTGAACACCGCAAACGAATACATCGGCATTGTCAGAACGCCGTTTTCATAGGTTGAGTTGCCTTCGACTGCGAGCTCCGCCTGGAGTTCGCCTAGGTCCATCTCAACAGTTTTCTCTTCAGTCGAGAAGTTCACGACAATCGTTATCGTGCTCTCCTCCCAGGTCTTCGAGAAGATCAGGACGTCCATGTCGCTGTAGTAGGTCATCTTCATTTCGCCCCGGGCTATCTCGGGGAAGGCGTTGCGGATGTTGTTGCACCTCTTGTAGTAATTGAGGATCGAGGTTTCGTCGGCATACTGCTCCTCCACGCCGTCGAAAGCATAGCTTGACGCTGTCGTTCCAGGAGGGTTGTCGGTGAGGTTTTCGCCCGAATTGTCCCAGAGCATGGCGATGCGTTTGTTGGGATCGTCTCCGGAGCCGACCATTCCTATCTCGTCGCCGTAGTAGGTGAACGTCGTGCCGTTGAGAAGTGAGAGCATCCCATAGGCGAATTTTACCTTATTCTCGTCCCTGCCGACTGAGCCGGCGATGCGCCCGGTGTCGTGGTTGTCAAGGAACGGGCACGCAATCGACTCGCCGCTGTTGGCGGTCTTATAGACGGTGTTCGCATAGGTCCAGAAATAGTTCGCCGGGTAGGCGTTCGAGAAGGTCATGTTGACATAGCCCTCCTGCTGCGAGACGGAGAATGCGAAGAAGGAGGTTTCGGGAGCGACTTCGTAATAGGTTTTGACAATGGAGTCTGATTCCCAGACCTCGCCGACAACGAATGCATCCGGATTATACTCTTGTGCGACGTCGGTGAGCCAGGCGCAGAATTCGGCACTCTTATTGTAGTCGCCGGTGTAGAAGCTGGTGCAGGCGTCAAGGCGGAAGCCGTCAACTCCCTTACCTATCCAGAATTCGATTATGTTCTCGATTTCTGACCGGACATTTTCGCTGTCGAGATTCAGATCGGGCATGCTGTAGGTAAATCTCGCCTCATAGTAGATGCCGTCGTAGTAGCTGTAGCCGTCGAGAGCGGTTTCGGAGAAGTTATAGTAGTCGTAATATTCTCCCTCAGTGTCGCCGTTCCATGCGCTCTGGATGGCGGATTTGAACCACGGGTGCTCGCTCGAGGTGTGATTCACAACGAGGTCAATTATAATCTTGATGCCACGTGTGTGGGCTTCCGAAACTAAGTTCTCGAAGTCCTCCATAGTGCCGAACTGTGAGTCGACGTTGTAGTAGTCGGTGACGTCGTATTTATGGTAGGAATAGCCCTCGGTTATCGGCATAAACCAGATTCCGGTGTAGCCGAGGTCTCTTATATAGTCTAATTTTGATGTGACGCCATTGAAGTCGCCTATGCCGTCTCCGTCAGAATCACAGAATGAATAGACGAAAATTTCGTAGTAGTTGCCATAGTTGTCATCTGGGATGTTCTCTTCAAGAAGAGTCACATCCGCCATGGTGTAGCTGCTGACAGAATCCGCAGTACTGCCACAAGCGGTCAATACTATCATAAACGCCAGCAGCAGCGCAATAAGTCTTTTCATATAGAACCTCCATTGTTGGCGTATATTCATAATTACGCATTACGCATTACGAATTACGCATTGAAAACGGCGCAGTCACGGCGAAATCGCCGCAGCTGCACCGTTGCCGCTTTAAAGATTAAAGTTCGCCCTTTTTGTAGGTATGATACTCGAGGTCTCCGGCGTCGTCTCCGAAGGAGTCGATTCTTGCCATGATGAGACCATATTTGTCCTTGATCTGCTCGTTCATGCGAAGGATTTTCTCCTCATCACCACGGAAGCAGCAGCGAAGGCAATAGTACTCTTCCTTCTTCTCGTCATAGAACAGATCCATGTCTATGTCACGCTGGAAGCACTGGGGACAGCGATAGTTCAGTCTGCCTTTCTTAGCTTGAGACATGTTCTCATACCTCCCTTATTAAGCTTCTTTTTAAGCGAGATGCGATAGGACGGCGAGAAAGCATGACCTTCCTCGAACTCTCCTATGTCGTTGTCGCCGGTCATTTCGACTATAGTTTCAACGTCCGGGATAACCGCTCTTACCGAAGTGGCGTTCTTAACGTCGACTATTCTGCACTTGTAGTTGAAGTCGACAGTCTCACTCTCTGACTCGCTCTCACAGATGAGCTTGATCTTAGTCATATCCGACTGATATTCGGTTGTGCCGAATGCGCCGGTGAAGTACTCATCGAACGTGACCTCGTGATCGCCTATATCATTTAAGATATTTCTCTCAATGATTACCTCGCCAGTTCCACGCTTGAATGTGACCTTCGACTGAAGCTCCATCGTGAAGTCCTGGAATTCAATTTCAACCGGAGTTGTCGTGATGACGGTGTCGTCGCCATCTTTTGACCAGCTTGCCTTGCATCTGACTAATGCCAGGTCGATCTCTTCACTGCCGCAGGAAACCTTGAGAGACTTGACAGTTCCGGCTCCTGCATAGTGGGTGAAGTAACCAGCACGGTAGTTAGCCTGAATGAGATACGGATACGATGCGTCATAGACATGATCGGTTCCTATGCCGCACTTCCAGTCGAGCTGGGCGACGTATGGGCGCAAATCTATCATAGCTCCGCCCTGGTTGAAGTCGAGACATGCTCTCATATACGGGTCGCAATACCAGAAATACTGCTTCTGCGAACCATAGAGAATGTCCTTCCAGAGTGCAACCTCCGGCTCATCGTAGCTCTTCACCGAGCGGTAGTAGTCGGCGAATTCGCTCATGGTCATGTCGTCGCACTTGCCCTCTTTTTTGAGCTTGCCGTAGTAAGCCATTCCGTCCTCATAGGACTTCTTCAGGAGTTCATATGGTGCTTCCCATCTTCCGGCTTTGTTGAGCCAGCCGGGTCCGACGAAGACCATGTTGTACGAAAGACCGTTATTATACTTTCCAAGGTGTCTGTACTGGTCGACAAGATTGAAGAAGTACGGAAGCTCGTTGTCTTTGTAGACCAAGCCTCTTAAGACATTCTGTGGGTGGGTTCCGAAGTTGGAGCCGTTTCCGTCGAAGCAGGCGATGAGGTCTCTTGAGAGATGTGGGATTGCAACAATTCCACTGTCGTCAGCCTTGTTCATTGCGGGGCAATGGGTGTTGTGCTTCGAGGGAATCCAGGGCGCCCACGGTCCGCCATCCATGAAGGTGTACCAGCTGTTGTTGCAGGTGTGATAGGCTTTCGGACCCTCTTCCCAGCAGGTGGCTACTGCACATGTGACAGACGGGTACTTCTCCTTTATATAGTTGATGCAGAAAGCATCCAGGTAATACGAGCCAGTTGACGCAGGATAGAAGCCGAACTTCTCATAGAAGAGCGAGAAGCAGTCATCAATGATTGCCATCTTGTCCTCTTCTGAGAACATCCAGATGCAGAAGTCCTTGGTCTTATACTTTTCCTTGAACTGCTTGCAGGGAAGTCCCAGAAGACTCAGGGCGATTTCGTCGCCATAAACCTCGTGGTCACGCTTTGCCATTTCAACAATAATGTCATTGAATAGCGAAGCATAGGTTATCTGGATTGTGGTTTTTAGTCCGTTTGCGTGTGCGGTTGCCTGCTGGAAGATGAATATGTCGAGCGATTCATCGTGCAGGTCGTCAGCACCGACATTTTCTTTCTTTCCTCTGCCAGTTACCTTCTCCGCATATTCTGGAGAAAGCTCCGGGCGGTGGATTATATTTACTATGAACTTATCCATTGATTATATCCTCCGGATAGGGTTCTTCTGAAGATACATCACTATAGTCATATTCTCCTGCAGGCTCTTCGGAGCTTCCGTAGTCAGCCAAAAGATTTCTTTCGGTTGCGGGATCGAAGAGGTGCATTGCCTCACCGCCGAAGGCGATATTGATTTCATTTCCTGCAGCGAGAGCGGCACGCTGTTCGTGATCAAGCTTGAGCGTAGGAATTCTTACGATGCACTCGGATTCATCCTCATCGGGGCATTTTGTGTGAAGATGGAATTCACTTCCCATCATCTCGTTTACGACGATGGTTGCGGTGAACGAATCTTCAGCTCCAGGTGTTCCCTGAGTGATATGCTCGGGTCTGACGCCTAAGACTATGCTCTGGGATTCAACTCCCCTCTCACGCAAGCCCTCAGCCTTCTTGTCGCTGACCTTCATCTTGGTTCCGAAAGGAGTGACATAGTAGTCGTCGCCCTCTCTGACGAGCTCGGTTTTATAGAAGTTCATCTGGGGAGCTCCGATGAAGCCGGCAACGAAGAGGTTTACGGGCATGTCGAATACCTCTTCAGGCGTTCCTACCTGCTGGATGAAGCCATCCTTCATAATGACGATTCTGTCTCCCAAGGTCATAGCCTCGGTCTGATCATGGGTTACATAGATAAATGTAGAGTTGATTCTCTTTCTAAGAAGAATTATCTCAGCTCTCATCTGGTTACGAAGCTTAGCATCGAGGTTTGAGAGCGGTTCGTCCATGAGGAGAACCTTTGCGTCTCTGACCATAGCTCTGCCGATTGCGACTCTCTGTCTCTGACCGCCGGAAAGAGCTCTGGGCTTACGCATGAGGTAATCGGTGATGTCAAGGATGTCTGCAACCTGTGTAACCTTTTCATAGACTACGTCGTTATTGACTTTCTTGAGTCTTAATGGGAATGCGATGTTCTCAAATACTGTGAGATGAGGATAGAGTGCATAGTTCTGGAATACCATTGCAATATCTCTGTCACGAGGCTCAAGGTCGTTGACGACTACGCCGTCAATCTCGACCGTACCCTCTGATATATCCTCAAGACCTGCTATCATTCGAAGCGTTGTTGACTTTCCACAGCCGGAAGGTCCTACGAAAACGACAAACTCCTGATCGGCGATGTCAAGATTGAAGTCCTGAACCGCAACGACGTTCTTGTCGTATACTTTTTTAACATTTGTAAGTTTGACTGTTGCCATATGTCTTCCCTCCTATTATCCTTTGACTGCGCCACCGGTGACGCCTTCAACATAGTATTTCTGCAGGCACATAAACAGAATTGTTATCGGAATCGCTATGCAAACGCCTCCGGCGCAGAACAGCGTGTAGTTCGAGTTGATCATGTCTTTCGTCAGCCAGGAATAAAGTCCGACTGCTACGTTATAGCCGCTCGACGTGCCGAACGCTATGTACGATGCGAAGATGTAGTCAGCCCATGGTGCCATGAATGCCGTCAGTATGGTGTAGATCATAATCGGCTTCGAAAGCGGGAGTATGATCTTGCGCATAACCTGGAACCTTGTAGCACCATCGACTCTTGCTGCCTCGTCGAGGCTCTTTGGAATCGTATCAAGGAAGCCCTTGAATACGTAGTAGCCCATACCTGAGGAAGCAAAGTTGACGAGGATCAAGCCTGGAACTGCACCCTCCTGAGTGAGACCCATGCTCTTCAAGATGTAGTAAAGGATAATCATCGTCAAGAAGCCCGGGAACATTCCGAGGACTAACATTGCGTTCATAAGGAACTTTCTGCCCTTGAAACGAAGACGTGAAAGAGCATAAGCCATCATCGTGACCATGAAGGTCTGCAAAACTGCGTTGCATCCAGCTATGATGAGAGTGTTCTTATACCACTGGAGGAATGAGGTCTGTGTGAAAAGATTTATGTAGTTATCAATTCCCCACTGCTGAGGGATGACATATCCAACCATCCATGTGTTTTCAGTACGGAAGGACTGGAGTAAGATGAATACAAACGGTATCAGCCAGACTATCGACATGACAACAAGGATTATGTAGATGGCGGTGTTGGAAAGTATTCTGTTTCTGTGGATACTTGATGCCTTTTTCATTACTGGAAGTCCTCCTCATTCTTCATAGACGGCAGGACGTTGTATACAATCAACGAAATTACCGCCACGACTACGAATACCATAATACCGATGACTGCCGCTGTCTTGTAGTCGTTATTAGTTACGGTCAGTCGATAGAGCCAAGTGATCAAAAGGTCGGTCTTTCCTGCACTGTCTGAAAGCGTGTAGGGTGCGCCGCCTGTCAGGAGATAGATGACATTGAAGTTGTTCATGTTTCCGGTGAAGCTCGTTAAGAGGTATGGTCCGGTAACGAAGAACATATAAGGAAGAGTGATCTTGAAGTACTGCTGGACGGGGTTTGCGCCGTCGATTCTAGCAGACTCATAGAGGTCAGACGGGATATTCATGAGAACACCAGTTGTGATGAGCATGAGATACGGAACGCCAACCCAGATGTTGACGAGAATTACCATGACTCTTGCCATCGTCGGATCTGTCCAGAACGGAATTGCCGTCGAGACAACGCCATTATTGATTAAGAATCTGTTGACAAGACCCTCATCAGAGAACATCTTCGAAACATAGAGGAGCGAGATGAACTGAGGAATAGCGATTGTCAGAACCAGAATTCCTCTCCAGAGCTTCTTAAGCTTTATGCCCTTCTTGTTGATCATCATTGCAACGAGCATTCCAAGGAAGTAGTTAGTGAACGTTGCGAAGAACGCCCAGATAAGTGTCCACGAAAGGAGCTCGCCGAACGTTGCCGAGAAGGTCGAGGTTCCGTTGCCCCATGTGAAGAGCTGGTTGAAGTTGGTCCATCCTACCCATTCAAACATATTTACAGGAGGAGTGTGGTTGAAATCGTAGTTGGTGAAGGCTATCATAATCATTAAGAGTATCGGGATTACAGTGAAGATTACGATACCTAAAACAGGGAGTGCAAGAACAGTCTTGTGGAACTGGTCATCGACGAGGGACTTTAAGTCGTCCTTTCCGGACTTGAGCTTCTTGCCGCTCGCCAGGATTGCCTCAGCCTCTTTATTCTGTCTGACGTTTAAGCGCCAAGTATAGATGAAGCAGAAAACAAAGAGGATGGAGAGAACTCCGTAAATAAGAATCTGCAAAGTGTTGTCGCCGTAGATGGTGGTTTCAACCTCCATATCGATGCCGGCAACTGTGGTTGTGACCATCTGTGTAGTGGTCGGAGTGAGGTTCTTAAGTGTAAGCTTTGCGATCCACGTTACTCCCCAAAGAGCGGTGTAGACAACGAAAACTATCTCAAACAGCAAAAACAGGATTCCCCTTAAAATCTGTCCTCTTGCAATAGAGCCGAAGCCCATGATGATAAATGAGAGTTTTGTTTTCCAGTCGCCGTTTATGAATGTCGTGACTATGTCTATGCATTCGTTCGCAATCGCAAGCCCGAGGCTTTTGAAAGCTCTGCCTATTGCAAAGATGAGGTTCAAGAGCTTTTTCGGAAGGCTTGTAAAAAAGTTTGCGATGGAAAAGAGCAGTCTCATCGGCTTGTTGTAATGCAGGTATCTCAGTTCTTGATCGGTTATTTTATCAGCCATTTCTATCCTCCTATAGATATTACCCTTACATCGGGTGGGCTGCCCTTTTCCTACTCAGAAATGGAAAAACAAAAGGAGGTCGGGGACGACCCCAACCCCCTTCGGTTGATGTTAAATTAGTTTTTCAGTTAGACTGAACGAATCAGTTAGCTGTAACGGTGATAACAGGTGCATCGCCGGTGGTGTCGAGAGTTACATGGTAAGAACCGGGATCAACAACGATATTGTTGTCTCCGCCCTCAGTTCCTACAGAGCCTTCAGCAAGGTGAGTGTAACCGATACCGGAAGCATCGTAGTCGCCAGCATCCCAAGCGCCGTACATAACAACTCTGAATCCGGATTCACCGGTAACAGTGATGTCATATTCCCAGATACCAACGTAAGGATCGTCGGACTCAACCTGATTCTCGGTGAGGACATATTCGCCGTTTTCGCCACCAGTGCAGCTCCAGCTTACGTCCATGTCACCAACGATAACCCAGCATGCAGTGGAAGCACTCGAGAGAATGCTCTCAATACCAGCGGTGTAGGTGTCGAGGATGGACTGGAGGTCGGAATCAGCGGGAGAAGTGGTTCCGAGAGCCTGGATGGAAGCACCGATTGCCTTGGAGGTATCCCACCAAGCGTTCGGATACTGACCCTGAGGAGTGCCATATTCGTTCTGAGCTGCGAGTGCTGCGAGAGCGATGTTCTCCTGGACAGCATCACTAGCCTGAACGTTTACGTTTGAAGGACCCCAAGCGAGGGTGTCGAATCTTTCCTGCTGGCAAGCTTCGCCAGAAAGGTAAGCAGCTACTGACTGGCAGTAAGCAGCCTTGGTAGCGTCAGTCTGAGGCTTGACACCAAGAAGCTTGTTACCAGAGTAAGAGCCTAAGTGGTAGGTTTCGCCGTCAACGGTGAAGCTCCAGAGGTCGGTGCAACCGAGGTTGTCGCCCAAAGCTTCAGAAGCGGTGGTGTAGTCCCAGGTACCGGTAACTACTACAGCAGCGTCGCTTGAGAAGGAAGCTGCGGAAGAAGAGTTAACGAATACTGAGCTGTTGATGAGTTCAGCCATTCCCTTGGCAGCTGCGATACCTGCTTCAGAATTGAAGGTATCAGTGTAGCCGGTGAATGTTCCGTCATCATCGGTTGACCAGTCAGATACGCAACCTGTTGCGAAGAAGTAGGATGCTGCATACCAACCGGAGTCGGTGAGCTCGAAAGCGATGGTCTTACCAGCTGCAGAAACAGCTTCGATAAGAGCAGTCTGATCTTCGAGAACGGACTCGTCGGTGATAACGCTCTTGTCATAGTATACGAAGTAGCCGTTATCAGAGGTGAGCGGGAATGCATAGATACCGCCAGAAACGGTTGCAGCTGCTACAGCACCTGCATCGTTCTCAGAGGTGATGGTGTCAGCCAAAGAGCTGGAAACCTGAGTGAGTGCTCCTGCCTGGACAAGTCTTGCGAGCTGGTCCTGAGCGAAGAAGAAGATGTCTGCACCGGCAGTAACGTCAGTGATCATGTTGGTTGCGGCTTCGCCCTCACCAACTGCCTCAACGGTGAAGTTGATGGAAGTGCCGTTAGCTTCGTTATAAGCTGCGAGCTGAGATGTTGTGAGGTCAACTGCTGCTTCGGGGCACCATACGGTGATGGAGATTGAGCTGGTATCGACATCAGAACTGTCGGTGTTTGCAGAACTGTCGCTGTTGCTACCGCTGTCATCGCTTGAGGTTGAGCCGCAAGCTACGAGAGAAAGAAGCATGATAGCAGAAAGAAGTACAGCAAGAATTCTGCGCCAATTTGTTTTCATGATAGTTTCCTCCTTGGAAAGAGTATTTTGATATTATGCCCCATAGTCGCAAGTGATGTGCAAATTTTAAACGGGGCACTTATGTACTTTGCACAAGCCTATTTTATACCTTTTGTACGAAAATGTCAACACAAAAAGCGAAATTTTATTGAGAATTTTTACAAAGCTCACATGAAATTCGCATAGAACGGCTTAGGGAGCGGGTTTAGCCTATCCAGGACTCCGAAAAATTCTTAAACTCCTCCAGTGCTGGCAGCGCATTGCCGGTGTAATCGAAGAGGCATTGGTTTGCCCATTCGTTGCCGTCCATCTTGTCTTCCTCGTGGATATACTTTCTCGCGCCTTCGCTTGCCCAGGTGCCTTTCGGGCTTGGAATCCAGGCAGGTTCCCAATAGTAGATGCCCTTAAAGTTCCTCACTTCCGGCAAAAGCGTGAGCAGCTTATGGACAAACTGCTTCTGACCATCAACGCTTATCGGGTATGGGAGCGGCTGCCCTTCTTCCGGAACATAGCTACTATCTATTACGAGGTGCTGACCCTTGCCGGTCTTATCGAAGTGCTCAAGAGTGAATGCATAGGACGTTTCGGCGATGTAGAGCTCTTTCTGATAGCGCTCCGCCATGTCGTTCATGTTACTGATAAGCTCATCAAAGCCGTGGTGCCAGTAAGGATAATAGCTGAAGCCGATTGCGTCGAAATCAAGACCCCGGGAAGTCATGTTGTCGAAGAATTCACGGTATCTTGGGTTATCGAAGCTTCTTTCAAGATGGATGATGACTTTAGCTGAAGTGGCACTTCTGACGCCAGCCACTCCGGCTTTAAGAAGCTCATAGAGATTGCCATAGCCATCATGGCACTTTGTAGCTTCATTCCAGGTGAGTCTGCCGTATTCCCAGAGCATTCCGCCGGTTATCTCGTTTCCAACCTGAACCATGTCCGGTTCGCAGCCGTTAGCTTTCAGGTGAGTGATGACTTCCACAGTGTAATCGTGAACAGCAGTTTTGAGCTCTTCAAAGCTGAGGTTCTTCCAGGCTTTTGGGATAGTCTGCTTCGAGGGATCGCACCAGAAATCGCTGTAGTGAATGTCGAGCATGAAGCTCATTCCGGCGGCTTTCACACGTTTTGCAAGCGAAGTCACTCTCGGAAGATCACAGGTTCCTGCGCCGTAGGTTTCGCCCGACTCGTCAAACGGATTGTGCCAGAGACGAAGTCTTACAGAGTTCACGCCGTAGCTTCCGAGAATTGCGATTAAGTCGCCCTCTTTGCCGTGGTCAAAGAACTTTATCCCCTCTTCTTCAAGATCATAGAGGGTCGAGATGTCCATACCGACTTGATATTTACTCATAGATTAGTCCTTTCTTGCGAGTGCGAAATCGTCGAAGTGCGCCCAGGTTGTAGCTTCGCCGGTTGACTTGATTCCGACGGTTATGTCGGTGGTTTCAGTGACGGTGAATTCAACAGTTGTCTGAACCCAGTCGCTCCATGTCTCGCCCCAGGTTATCTCTGCTTCATAAGTCTCATCACCTACGGTCACATAGAGAGTACACTCGGGATAGAGATAATTCTCCATGGCACTTCTTGCGTAAACTGAGAAGACGTAGGTTCCGGCAGTGAGGTTATAGATGTCCTGGCTGAGGACATTTTCGAATGCAGATGAGCACCAGATGTTGAGGTTGTTGCTGCCGCTTCTTGCATTCTTCGACTCAACTCTGAAGGAGTTTGAAGTGCCGGTCATGCTCCAGGCGGTGATGTTCTCGAAGTCCTTGACATCGGAGGATACGCTGTCGTCATCAAAGCTGCCGTTCTTGAGGTAATCATAGTATGTCAGGACATCTGCCGTTATGTCATAATCGGTGCCGCCGCAGGTTACTGTTCCGGTGACGGTGTATTCGCCCTCGCCGGCGATGGCGGCTATCTCATCCTCGTTCCAGGTTATTTCAAGCTCAACCCAGCGGTCGAGGTCGGTGAGTGCAGTCACTGTTTCTGGAAGAGCTATTTCCTCGGATGAGGAAAGATCAATCATGCAGCTGATGGCGGTATTGATTTCAAGGATATTTTCCTCAGCAGTTCCTGAGTCACGCATAAGCTTGAAAGCATTAAGGCTGGCAAGCGGATTGCCATCAAAGTCGAACAGAGCCTGATTTGCCCAGGAAACTGTTCCCTCTCCTCCGCCGTCGCCCTGGGAGACGAGATAGTCATGAGCGTATTCAGAAGCCCATGAGGTTCCCGCAAGCGGAAGCCAAGCCGGCTCCCAATAGAAGCTGCCGATGCCGGTATCAACTGAAGCTATTACTTCGTTCACGTCGTGGATATATGAAGCCTGACCTTGGACTGTAGCCTTGTAGCCGCCGGCTTCTTCAAGGGATGAGCTGAAAATGTTTCCGGTGTATTCATTCGAATCGTCGCCGTAGCCATAGGAGTATTCCATTACGCATATCTTCTGGTCGTACTTTTCGGCAAGCTTCTCAACGCAGTCCTGGAAGTCAGCCATCGAGCCGTGCCAGTAGGAGTAGTAGCTGAGACCAATAACGTCGAACTCGACTCCTGCTGTGATGAGCTCATCAAGCTTTCCGGAAATTGAAGAATAGGTTGCGCCATTTGCAAGATGAACGACTGTGAGAATGTCAGAGTCGATAGCCTTCACTGCGGACATAGCAGCAGACATATATATTGCCTGATATGTGGCGGACTTGCCGTTCGGATACATCATGCCGTTATTGACTTCGTTACCAGTCTGAACCATCGATGGGAGGCAGCCGGCTTCTTCAAACGCCTCGAGAACGCTATATGTATAGTCGTATACTACCTGTCTCAGCTCTTCTGAGGTGTAGTCAGCCCATTCACGAGGGATTGTCTGCTTTGAGGGGTCAGCCCAGAAGTCGCTGTAGTGGAAGTCGAGGCAGACCTTCATTCCTGCCGCAACTGCACGTTTTGCTATTTCAATGTCGGTTTCAAGGTCGTTTCCGCCGCCGCCAAAGCTGTTGCCATCTTCGTCATATGGATCGTTCCAGAGGCGAATTCTGACATAGTTGACACCATAGTCGGCAAGAAGCTCGAAGATGTCAGTCTCTTTTCCGTTTTCGTCATAGAACTTTCCGCCGGCGTTCTCAACCTCAATAATCGAGGACAAATCCACACCGAAGATGAAGTCATCCGAAAGCCCTTCAATTTCGCTGACCTGAATGCCATATTCAGAGTAGTCGAACGTTCCGCTTCCGCAGCCGCTGAAAAGTGTGAGCGTCATTGCGAGAGCAAGCGCTATAGCTAATATTCGCTTAAAGTATTTCATATTATCACCTCAAGGTATTGTTACCCTATAATGATATTGCAAATTTTCCAAATTGTCAAGCCTTTCTACAAATAAAATTATGCAAACTGTCAAGCTGATAGTATAATAAAACCGCAGGGCTTATTTCCCTGCGGTCAAATAATAGTCATATGTCCATTTGTACCGGACGGCGTGGAAGCTTTCGCCGGTCAGTCCGAAGTGACGCCCTTGCCAGGTGAACATCAGCGTCTTGCCGTAGTAGAGCATGTCCATTCCGGTTATCTCGGAGAAGCTGAATATAGATCCTCCAATCTCTATTCTGTCGGAATAGCCCTTGATCCCCGTCTCCTGAAGCGTTATTCTCTCATGGTTCGGTGCGATTTCGTAGAATCTTAAGTCGCTGTCTGTGAATAAGAGTTCATTCGGCTGCTTCTCAGCTAAATCATCCCGGAACTTCTTCTCAACCCACTTGCCCCAGTCATAGACGTTGTCATAAGGGAGGTTTTCGCCCTCAAGGAATCCGTATTCGTTGTACTTTCCTGACATTCCACAGTGCGGGCATCTGAATGTATCGCCGGAGGTTTCAAGGCTGTTGTACTCGCCGCATTGGGGACAGATTACGAGGTAGTTTTCAAGCCCCTCTGCCAGACGTTCGCCTTTATAGGGATTCATTTCGACACGCTGGGTTTCATAAGCGTTGTCGTGGATGTCGTGATTTATGAGCTCTGTAATCTCTTTCGGGGTCATTTTTGCGACTTCCTCAGCGGTTAAGTAGCTCTTTATCTCGCCCCACATCTTGCCTTTGCGGGTGGTGTAAGCCCATCTCGGAGCGGTGAAGTAGCCGCCGCCCAGGTGATATGTAACGAGTCCGCATTTTCCGGATTTGCAGAGCTTTCCGATGCTGTCTGATAGCGTTTCGGTTTCGCCATTGAAGGAGCGGCTGCCCTCCGGGAAAAGCATAATGCTGTGCCCGGCTCTTAGCCTGCGGATAATCTCTTTTACTGCTGCGGTGTCGGCATCCGCTTTGTACATGGTTATCGGGTGGAAGAAGAAATCGAGCACCGGGAAGATGCTTCTTGATTCTATATGCTCGCCGCCGACTATATACATCTGCCTCGGAAAAGCGCAGCCGACCATTATCATGTCTATCTCGGTGAGGTGGTTTGAAACTACAAGGCAGGGCTCCTTAAGCCTTAAGTGCTTGGTTCTGAAGCCGTATCTTATAGCCATATATGGCTGGGCGATCACCCAAAGAAAGGTCCAGACAAATCTGTGCAGTAGGTTTCTTTTGATTCTGGTTTTTGAGGATTTCTTGCCGTCCGCCACTCAGATCACTCTTTTCCGCTTTTTCCGCTTCCGTTTATGCGTCTTATCTCATAGCAAAGTATCAGAACAATCACAAGAATTGCTCCGCAGCCGATTCCTATCAGCATGGGTGTGTCGATTCCGACAAAGCCGGTGTCCCTGAGATTGATGAGGAGCATTATTACTCCTGAAACCGCCAGGAGAACTCCTATTATCAGGTTGCAGCTCGAGACCCTTATCTTGTTTGCGAGGCTCGCTGAAACCTGAGCCGCAATAAGAGTGAATACCACACATGTTGCAAGCCTTGACAAATCGGGCATACCATTTATGGAGAAGTGTGAGATAGCTCCGATGAGGGCTGTGAATGTCATGATGAATACGCTTGTGCCGACTGCTGTCTTTAAGGCATAGCCCATGACTATTGTCAGTATGAAAAGCATCATCATTCCGCCGCCGGTGCCCTGGAATCCGCAGAGGAAGCCGGTGTACATTCCGAATAGAACCGACATGACGGTTCTTGCCTTTGCCGTGGCTCCGATTTCCCTGCCGTTGTCGTTCGGCATGAGAAGAAACTTGAGCCCGAGCCCGAGGGAAATAAGCACAGTCCAATAGGTCATTGCGGTGTCGCCTATCGTGGTTGACGAGACGAAATAGCCGACAACGCTTCCGATAATGGTGAAGCTTATGATGGAAACAAGAAGCGGGATGCACTTCTTTATATTTATGTTTCCGTGGCGGTAATATGTCAAAGAGCTTGCCCCGGATGCAAGAACATCCGAAGCAAGTGCTATTCCTATTGCCTCATATGATGGTATTCCCAAAAAGGTTACAAGTATCGGCGAGATATAAACTGCCGCCGAAAGCCCGGCAAAGCCGGTTGCCACGCCTGCGCCTATGCCTGCAAGCGCACATACTATAAATTCAAACATGATCCCATGCATCACTCCAGAAAAATCTGTCTTCCAGTATAACAAACCCAGCTGTTCTTTTCAATCTTCGTCGCAGAATTTTCACTTTTCTTCGTCAATTTTCATCTGTTCAGCAGCACACTGGTCTACAAACTGCTCCGCAGCTCTCGGGGTGAAGCCGCCTTTTCTCAGGGCGAATGCACAGGCTTTTACCTCGACTTCATCCGACCATGTTAAACTCATTTCCTCGAAAAGCCCCTTGACTATCTCAAGGTAGCCCTGCTTTGATGGCTTTGTGAAGAGGATGACGAGCCCGAAACGCTCGGACATGGAAATCTGCTCCTGCATTGTGTCGCCACGGTGAATGTCGTCGCCGTCACGATCTGAAAAGCTCTCTTTTACAAGATGCCTGCGGTTGCTGGTTACATATATGACCGTATTCGGAGACTGAACCGAAGCCGAACCCTCCAGAATTGCCTTGAGCGAGCTGAAATTGTCGTCATCTGCACTGAAGGAAAGGTCGTCGATGAAGATTATGAATTTCAAAGGATTATCACGCATCGATTCCATCACGTGCGGAATGTCACGAAGCTGCTCTTTTCTTATCTCAATAAGCCGGAGCCCCTTTGGTGCAAAGTAGTTTGCAACAGCCTTGACGCTTGAAGACTTGCCGGTTCCGGCATCGCCATAGAGAAGAGTGTTGGCACAGGGTCTGCCCTCCAAAAAAGCAAGAGTGTTGCCTATCAGCTGCTCACGCTGGCTTTCATAGCCGATGAGGTGGCTGAGTTTTGTCTTGTCGGGCGAGCGAAGCGGTGTTATCTCGCCGTCAACGACACGGAACATGACATTCTTGGCGTAGATTCCATAGCCGGTTGAGCCGACATTAAGAGCTCTGCGCTCATATTCAGCTGCGAAGTCGTAGCTTGTCGTTTCGAAGTTGGGAAGATAGCCCTGGTAGCCGGTAAATTCTCTGAGATCCTTTGAAGTTATTTCGGAGAGCTCGCTGAAAATCTTAAGCTCTTCACGGGCACAGTTCTCCAGAACTTCAGGGATTCTGAGATTCTGTGAGCGCAGCTTGATATAGTCGTTCTCGTCCTCCGAGACGGCATCCATGAGATAGTTGCCAAAATCGTAGCTATGCCTGAAGAGCTCACTAACAAAGTCAGCATAGAGCCCTATTCTGCCGGAGCCCCCTTCTGAACCGAGGAGGCGGCGAAGCGAGGAGAGAACCTCGCCACGTGATACGCCTCTGAAAAGGACTATCGAGTCAAGCTTACTTAAAAGCTCTGAGAAATCGAACATTTCAAGTCACTTCCTAAAGATTACAGTCTCTCTATGATTGCATCGGTCATTTCGGTTGTCGTGAGCGGCTTAGCCGTCGATTCGCCGATAATATCCGCCGTTCTCAAGCCGTCGTTAAGAACCTTATCCACTGCTGCTTCGATGCAGTCAGCCTCAGCTGAGAGTGAGAATGAATATCTCAGCATCATTGCAGCTGAAAGGATAGTTGCAATCGGGTTGGCTATTCCCTTTCCTGCGATGTCGGGAGCGGAGCCATGAATCGGTTCATACATGCCTCTCGTGTTGTCGCCAAGGGAAGCAGATGGAAGCATTCCTATGGAGCCGGTCAGCTGTGAAGCTTCGTCGGAGAGGATGTCGCCGAACATATTTGATGTTACTATGACGTCGAACTGCGAGGGATTACGAACTAACTGCATTGCGGCATTGTCGACGAGCATGTCGGAGCAGGTTACGCCTGAATACTCTTTCTCTACCTCGTGGATTGTCTTTCTCCAGAGGCGGGAGGTTTCGAGTACGTTTGCCTTGTCGATGCTGGTGACCTTGCCTCTTCTCTTCTTAGCCGTCTCGAATGCGACACGTGAGATTCTTTCTATCTCGAAGCGTGAATAGCACTCGGTGTCATAGGCTTCCTCGCCGTATTTGCCGGTTCTATATCCTCTGTCGCCAAAGTAGATGCCGCCGGTCAATTCTCTTACAATCATGATGTCAAAGCCGCCGGAAGCGATGTCCTCCCTGAGCGGGCAGTCGCCCTTGAGTGCAGGATAAAGCTTCGCAGGACGGAGATTTGTGAAAAGCCCCAAGGCTGCACGAATGCCCAGGAGTGCTTTTTCAGGACGCTTTTCGCCCGAAAGGTTGTCCCACTTGGGTCCTCCAACTGCTCCCAAAAGCACGCTGTCGGATGCCAAGCATCCATCAACAGTCTCTTTTGGCAGAGGCTCGCCGCACTCGTCGATAGCCGCACCGCCGATTAGATACGGCGTAAACTTAAATTCATGTCCAAACTTACTGCCGACAGCCTCAAGAACTCTTACAGCGCTATCAACAATCTCGGGACCAATTCCGTCTCCTCTTAAAAGAGCTATATTATATTTCATAGTTATCTCCAACTTTCAATAATTACGAATTACGCATTACGAATTACGAATTGTTAATTACGCCTTTCTTTACCGCTTCAACCAGTCCGCCAGCTGAGATTATATTCTGAATGAACTCCGGGAACGGTTCAGACTGATACTCACTGCCGGTGGTCTTGTCTGTGATCACTCCGGTTGAGAGGTTGACTGAGACTTCGTCGCCGTCAGCGATTTCTTCAGCAGCTGCCGGGCATTCGACTATTGCAAGACCGATGTTTATCGAGTTGCGATAGAAGATCCTTGCAAAGCTCTTGGCGATTACAACTGAGATGCCGCTTGCCTTGATTGCAGCAGGCGCATGCTCACGGGAGGAGCCGCAGCCGAAGTTTTCGCCGGCGACTATGATGTCTCCCGGCTTTACTTTATCGTGGAAATGACTGTCTAAATCCTCCATGCAGTGAGCCGCTAAGAATTCCGGCTCGCTTGAATTAAGGTATCTTGCGGGAATGATGACGTCGGTGTCGACGTTGTTTCCATACTTGATTACGTTGCCAGTGCTTATCATATTGTCGCCTCCCTCGGGTCAGTGATTACTCCTGTCAGTGCGCTTGCAGCGGCAGTTGCAGGGCTTGCAAGGTATACTTCGGAAGTGGGATCTCCCATTCTTCCGACGAAATTACGGTTGGTGGTTGAAACGCATCTCTCGCCGTGCGCTAAAACGCCCATATAGCCGCCAAGGCATGGTCCGCAGGTTGGAGTTGAAACGATGCAGCCGGCTTCGATGAAGTCCTTGATGAAGCCCTCTTCGAGACACCTGAGATATACTTTCTGTGTTGCCGGGATGATTATAACACGCAGTCCCTCTGCAACCTTGTGTCCCCTGATTATCTCCCAGGCGGTCTTTATATCGTCATAGAGTCCGTTTGTGCAGGAGCCGATGACCACCTGATCGATCTTCACTTCGCCTATCTCGTCGACAGTGTGAGTGTTCTCAGGCAAATGCGGGAATGCGACTGTCGGCTTGATTTCGGACAAATCGATTTCAATTACTTCGTCATACTCGGCGTCGGGGTCGGCATAGAAAATCTTAGGCTCACGCTGTGCGTGCTCCTTCTCATATTCAAGCGTCTTGTCATCGACTTCGAAGATGCCGTTCTTGGCACCGGCTTCAATAGCCATGTTGCAGATGGTGAAGCGGTCGCTCATCGAGAGATTATGTGCGCCCTCGCCTGTGAACTCCATCGAGCGATAGAGTGCGCCGTCAACGCCAATCATACCGATGATATGCAAAATCACATCCTTACCGCTGACATGAGGAGCAAGTTTTCCGGAAAGCTCGAACTTAATAGCCGACGGAACCTTGAACCAGGCTTTGCCGGTTGCCATTCCGAATGCCATGTCCGTTGAACCTACACCGGTTGAGAATGCGCCGAGTGCGCCATAGGTGCAGGTGTGCGAATCGGCGCCGATTGTTACATCGCCGCTGACAACCAAGCCGCTTTCGGGAAGAAGTGCGTGCTCGATTCCCATCTTTCCGACGTCATAGAAGCCGTCCATCGTGTGTTCACGGCAGAAGTCACGGCATATCTTGCACTGCTCGGCAGCCTTGATGTCCTTATTCGGAACGAAGTGATCCATCACCATGGTGACTTTGTCTTTGTCGAAGACATTGTCGAGCCCCATCTTGTTGAATTCTCTTATTGCGGGCGGACAGGTGACGTCGTTGCCGTGAACCCGGTCTAAATTGCACAGGACGAGCTGACCCGCTTCTAATTTATCTTTGCCGCAATGTGCAGCGAGGATTTTCTGTGAGAGTGTCATTCCCATGTAGTCTTAGCCTCCTGTTACTTTATGTTTATAATTGCGCCCTTGTCGGCGGATGAAACCATCTTCGAGTATCTCTTGAGGTAGCCGCTTAAGTTGTCGTTGGTCTTGAGGGTATCGGTCTTGCGGCGCTCTTCGAGCTCTTCATCACTGACTTCAAGATGAATTGTGTGCTCAGGGATGTTTATTGAAATCATGTCGCCCTCGTGGATATAGGCGATAGTGCCGCCGTTTGCAGCTTCGGGCGAAACGTGACCGATTGCAGCTCCACGGGTAGCGCCAGAGAATCTTCCGTCGGTGATGAGGGCTACTTCCTTGTCGAGTCCTGCTCCTGCTATAGCAGATGTCGGAGAGAGCATTTCTCTCATGCCGGGTCCGCCTGCAGGTCCCTCATAGCGAATGACTACAACGTCGCCAGACTTGATGCCGCCAGCGTAAATGACCTTGATGCACTCTTCTTCGCTGTTGAAGACTCTTGCGGGTCCTCGGTGAACGAGCATTTCAGGCGCTACTGCGCTTCTCTTGACTACGCAGCCGTTTTCAGCAACGTTTCCGAAGAGGACTGCGATTCCACCGGTCTGGGAATAAGGATTATCTATGTCACGGATGACAGAGGTGTTGAGATTCTGAACGCTTTCTATATTCTCCGCCATTGTCTTTCCTGTGCAGGTCATAACGTCGGCTGTGATTAAATTCTTCTTTGCGAGCTCCTTGAGAACGGCATAGACGCCGCCTGCTTCGTTCAGGTCTTCCATATAAGTCGGTCCTGCGGGCGCCAGGTGGCAGAGGTTCGGGGTTCTCTCGCTTATTTCGTTTACAAGAGGGAGACTGAATTCGACGTCGCACTCGTTTGCGATTGCCGGGAGATGGAGCATCGAGTTTGTCGAGCAGCCAAGAGCCATGTCGGCGGTGAGGGCGTTGTATATTGCCTCTTTAGTCATAATATCTCTTGCACGGATATTCTTTCTTACGAGCTCCATAACCTGCATGCCGGCTCTCTTTGCGAGGTCGATTCTGGCTGAATATGCGGCTGGAATTGTGCCGTTGCCACGAAGTCCCATTCCCATGACCTCCGTTAAGCAGTTCATAGAGTTTGCAGTGTACATTCCGGAGCAGGAGCCGCACGAAGGGCAAGCCTTCATTTCGTACTCACGGAGCTTTTCAGCGGTCATTTTTCCTGCTGAATATGCGCCTACCGCCTCGAACATGCTTGAAAGGCTGGTCTTGTGACCGTCGACGTGACCGGCGAGCATAGGTCCGCCGGAAACGAAAATTGTCGGCAGATTCAGTCTTGCCGCTGCCATGAGAAGTCCGGGTACGTTTTTGTCGCAGTTGGGAATCATTACGAGTCCATCAAAGCCGTGAGCCTTGACCATTGCTTCTGTTGAATCGGCAATGAGATCACGTGTAACGAGTGAGTACTTCATTCCCTCGTGACCCATTGCTATGCCGTCGCATACTGCGATTGCAGGAAATACTATCGGAGTTCCTCCCGCCATTGCAACGCCAATCTTGACAGCTTCTGTAATCTTATCTAAGTTCATATGCCCTGGGACAATTTCATTATAGGAGCTTACTATACCGATAAGAGGGCGATTTAATTCCTCCTCGGTGAGTCCCAGAGCGTTATAAAGGGAACGGTGAGGTGCATTCTCAAACCCGTCCACAATTCTATCTTTAACCATCATAAATCTCCTTTATCAGATAATAGAGACTGCTCCACTGCCCCTTTGAGAGCAATGGAGCCGTCAGAAATTTTAGCTGAAAATCAGTTGTTAATCAACTTATCTTCATCGCTCCAGCTGTAGAGCTTGCGGATCTCTCTACCGACGATTTCGGAAGGATGCTCCTTAGCTTTCTTTCTCATAGCGTTGAAGTGAACCTGTGCTCCTGCATCGGACATGTCGAGGAGGAACTCCTTGGCAAATGTGCCGTCCTGGATGTCGGAAAGGATCTTCTTCATAGTCTTCTTGGTCTCTTCTGTGATGAGCTTAGGACCGGTTACATAGTCGCCGTACTCAGCGGTGTTGGAAATGGAGTATCTCATTCCCTCGAAACCGCTCTGGTAGATGAGGTCAACTATAAGCTTCATCTCGTGGATGCACTCGAAGTATGCGTTTCTCGGGTCATAGCCAGCTTCGCAGAGGGTCTCAAAGCCTGCCTGCATGAGTGCGCAAACGCCGCCGCAGAGAACAGCCTGCTCGCCGAAGAGGTCGGTTTCAGTCTCGGTTCTGAATGTGGTCTCGAGAACGCCTGCTCTTGCTCCGCCGATTCCGAGAGCATAAGCCAAGCCGATGTCGAGAGCGTCGCCGGTTGCATCCTGCTCAACAGCGATGAGGCAAGGAACGCCCTTACCAGCCTGGTATTCGCTTCTTACAGTGTGTCCGGGTCCCTTGGGGGCGATCATGATGACATTGACATCCTTAGGAGGCTTGATGCAGCCGAAGTGGATGTTAAAGCCGTGAGCGAATGCCAGGGTCTTGCCAGCGGTGAGGTTCGGCTCGATGCTCTCTTTATAGAGCTTAGCCTGAAGCTCATCATTGATGAGGATCATGATGATGTCCGCATTCTTTGCAGCCTCAGCCGAGGTCATAACCTTAAGTCCTGCTGCCTCAGCCTTAGCCCATGACTTTGAACCCTCGTAGAGACCTACGATGACGTCAACACCCGAGTCGTGAAGGTTGAGGGCATGAGCATGTCCCTGAGAGCCATAGCCGATGATGGCGACTGTCTTTCCGTTAAGTCTGGAAAGGTCGCAATCCTGCTGATAAAAGATTCTGTTTTCCATGATTTTTTGTCTCCTTAGATAGCTATATTTTAGTTTGCCATTTGGGTCAGTTAAATTCTTCCGGATCGAGTCCTTCGAGCATATTCGAAGAGCCCTTCTGGAGTGCTACAACGCCGGTGCGGCAGAGTTCTACGATTCCAAGCTCACGAACCATTTCGATAAATGCATCAAGCTTGTCTGTCGTTCCGGTGACTTCGATACTCAGGGTATCGACTGAATAATCGACGATTTTTGCCTTGAAGATGTCGAGTGCTGAAAGAAGCCTCTGGTGGTTCTCGGGGTCATTGCGAACCTTCACGAGCATCAGCTCCCTTTGCAGAGCCTTTGAATCCTCGATATACTCGACCTTCTTGACGTTAAAGAGCTTACGAAGCTGGTTTATCATCTGGTCTCTTGCATAGCCGTCGCCGCTCATCGTGATTGTGATACGGGAGTACTCAGGCGATTCGGTGACGCCAACTGTCAGCGAGTCGATGTTGAAGCCACGGCGGGTGAACATGCTGGTTACACGTGAAAGAACGCCGAACTTGTTTTCAACGTAAACTGCAATTACAAATCTTGAATTATCAGCCATGATTACTCCTCCTTTGCCTTAGCTTCAACTATGATGTCTTCGATTGCTCCTCCGGGAGGAAGCATAGGAAGAACGAATTCGTCCATATTGATTCTGCAGTCGATGAGCGTTACAGAACCAGAGTCATATGCCTTCTGGAACTCTTTACGGAACTTTTCAGGAGTGTCGCACATAACTCCCTTTGCTCCGAACGCATCGGCAAGCTTCACAAAGTCGGTCTTGCGGTTGAGAGTGGTGTTAGAGTAGTGGTGATTGTAAAACAGTGTCTGCCACTGGCGAACCATGCCCAAAGTTCCGTTATTAATGAGTACTATTGTAAGCGGAACGTGGGTGTTCACTGCGGTGCAGAGCTCATTTAAGTTCATTCCGAAGCTTCCGTCGCCGGTGATAAGAACTGTCTTGTTGCCTGTTCCTATGCACGCTCCGATTGCGGCTCCCATTCCGAAGCCCATCGTTCCCAAGCCTCCGCTTGAAACAATCTTACGGGGCTTCTGGAAGTTGATATACTGGCAAGCCCACATCTGGTGCTGACCGACATCGGTTGCGATTATTGTGTCGGCGTCCTTTACCTCGTTTATAGTCTGCATGACCACGTGAGGCGTCAAGCCCTTGTCCTCAGGCATGTAGGACTTTTCAAGGCGCTTGAGTTCCTTGATGTGTGCCATCCAGTCGGGATTCTTTCTCGGTTCAACTCCGTCGATGATCTTTCTCAGGGAAATTGAAATATCTCCGCAGACGCCTACGTTTGCAGGGATGTTCTTGTTGATCTCAGCAAAATCCAGGTCTATATGGATTATCGATGCGCCTTTAGCAAATCTCGATTTGTCGCCGGTTGCTCTGTCGCTGAAGCGTGTGCCGATTGCGATTATAACATCTGCATCGTTACTGGCAACGGAAGAGGCATAGTGACCGTGCATGCCCTGCATTCCCAAGAATCTCTCGTAATCTGTCGGGATTGCGGCAAGACCCATAAGCGAGCAGCCGACAACAGCGTCGATCTTCTCGGCAAGCTCTCTTACCATGTCATAGGTCTTCGAACCGATGACGCCGCCGCCGATGTGGATATATGGGCGGGACTTGGTGTTTAAGAGCCTGATAGCCGCATCGATGTCCTCTTGCGGGGGAACCGGATTTGGGAACTTTTCAACTATCGGCTGCGGCTCATAGTCTGCAACAGCTGTCTGGATGTCCTTCGGAATATCGATAAGGACCGGTCCGGGACGACCAGACTTTGCAATCTTGAAAGCAAGCCTTATCTGATCGGCAAGCTTATTTACGTTATGGACAAAGAAATTGTGCTTTGTAATCGGGAGGGTTATGCCGGTGATGTCTATCTCCTGGAAGCTGTCTCTTCCGATAAGGCTCTGAGGCACGTTTCCTGTGATTGCGACCATCGGGACTGAGTCGAGCATAGCCGTTGCAATTCCTGTTACCAGGTTGGTGGCACCAGGTCCTGATGTTGCTATTACAACTCCCACCTTTCCGGTGGCTCTCGAGTAGCCGTCGGCGGCGTGGGATGCACCCTGCTCGTGAGCTGTCAAAACGTGATTGATCCTGTCCTGAGCATCATAGATGGCGTCGTAGATGTTTAAAACCTGTCCTCCGGGATAACCGAAGACATCTGTGACGCCCTGCTCAATCAGGGTTTCTACTACAATCTGCGCTCCTGTCATTTTCATATATACAAATTTCCTCCTTTAGCCTTCAGAATGTGCCATAAGCCTGTTCACTGCGCTGACCAGGGCATAGATTGACGAGACGATGATGTCGCTGTCGATTCCTGCGCCCCATTCAAGCTTGCCGTTTTCGTCCTTGATTCCGACATAGGAAGCAGCCTTGGCGTTCGAGCTCACTTCAAGAGCATGCTCGGTGTATGTATCAAGAGTATAAATATTACCCATTGCATTTTTGATTGCGTTGCTGACAGCGTCAAGTCTACCGTTGCCGAATGCGGTTTCAATCCTGCATTCGCCGTCAATTTCCATGGTGACTGTGGCGGTGATGCCGTTCGGCTCCTGTTTAAAGTGAGCCTCCGGAACTTTCAGGTGGGTCTCAATGTTGACGAAATCATTCTTGAAAATATCATAAACCTCGTCAGGTTGCAATTCTTTATGTGCATGGTCGGAGATGCTCTTGACGTGATATGCAAATGCTGCACGCATCTTGGGAGGAAGGATGTGGGAATATCTTGTCTCTAAGACATATCCGATTCCGCCGCCGCCCGACTGGGAATTGATTCTGATGACATCCGCTTCATAAACTCTTCCGACATCGGTTGGATCAATCGGGAGATAAGGAACCGTCCAGACTCCGCAGTTGTGCTCTTCACGGTATTTCATGCCCTTTGCGATAGCATCCTGATGAGAGCCGCTGAACGCTGCGAAGACGAGCTGTCCGGAATAAGGCTGACGCTCGTAGACGTGCATGCGGGTGACTCGCTCATACACCTCGGTAATTGCCGGAAGGTCAGAGAAATCGAGCTCAGGGTCAACGCCCTGGGAGTACATGTTGAGTGAAAGTGTTATAATATCGACATTGCCGGTTCTTTCGCCGTTGCCGAAAAGCGTTCCCTCAATTCTGTCTGCTCCCGCCAGAAGTCCCATTTCGCTGTCTGCTATAGTGCAGCCACGGTCATTGTGCGGGTGAAGAGAAACAACAATATTATCTCTGTAGTTGAGGTTTTTACACATGTATTCGATCTGGCTTGCATAGACGTGAGGCATCGAGTGCGAGACTGTCACAGGGAAATTATAGATAACCTTGTTATCAGGAGACGGCTTCCAGACCTCAGAGACTGCGTTGCACACCTCAAGCGAGAATTCCGGCTCGGCACCGGTGAAGCTTTCGGGGGAATATTCGAACATTATATTCCCGCTCATCTTCTCTTTATACTCCTGGCAGAGCTTTGCGCCAGAAACAGCTATCTCTTTTATCTCTTCCTTGCTCTTTCTGAAAACCTGCTCTCTCTGAGCTACTGAAACTGAATTATAAAGATGCACTATTGCGTTCTTTGCGCCGTCTATTGCTTCAAATGTCTTTTTGATGATGTGCTCTCTTGACTGGGTCAGAACCTGAATTGTGACATCGTCGGGAATCAGATTATTTTCGATAAGAGCACGGCAGAGCTCATACTCCGTCTCGCTTGCAGCAGGGAAACCGATTTCAATTTCTTTGAAGCCGATTTTTACGAGAAGATCGAAGAATTCAAGCTTTTCCTCCAAGCTCATCGGGACAACCAGAGCCTGGTTGCCGTCTCTTAAGTCAACGCTGCACCACACCGGCGCATGGTCGACATATTCCTTACTGATCCAATCGTTAGTTGCGTTCTTCGGCAGGAAATACTGCCGGATGTACTTTTCGTAACCTTTCATAAAACTCCTTCCTGCGTTTGGGTATAAAAAAATCTTTCACCCAAAACAACTCTTGTTTAGGATAAAAGAGACGAAGTCATAATATCTCCGCGGTACCACTCTTTTTGACTCGATTTGACAAGAAATCGAATCCTCTCATTTCGTGTCAACCAACACGACCGCCCTTTAACGGGAGCACCCGTTCAAACCTACTCGCAATCTTTCAGCCGACAGCTCAGGGATGAGTTATACCAAAAACCCGTTACCGCCTTGCACCCTCCGGCGGCTCTCTTGAAACTAAGTGGATGGCTTTGTTCCCGTCAACGCCTTTCAACTATAATAACTCATCCCGTCGCAAATGTCAAGCACTTTTTTAAAATTTTTCAGAAGCTTTACGAAAACAAGAGATGTTGACAACAGAAAGAACTCGGGGTATAATTAATTACGCATCAAGAATTACGCATTGATATAGATTGGGGACACTATATGGAACTTTACAAATACGAAACGCATCTTCACACCTCTCAGGGCTCGCTCTGCTCCTGCTGTAGCGGTGCAGAACAGGCTGAGAATCTGAAAAGATGCGGATATACAGGAATGTTCGTCACAGACCACTTCTTCGGTGGAAACACAGCTGTCGACAGGCGGCTTCCCTGGGACGTGAAGATTCACCTCTTCTGCCAAGGGTATGAAGACGCAAAGAAGCGTGGAGATGAGATAGGCTTACAGGTCTTCTTTGGGTGGGAGTATGCCTACAGAGGGACGGAGCTATTGACATACGGGCTCGACAAAGAGTTTCTTTTAGATCACCCGGAGCTTGACTATATGGAGCTTCCGGCTTACTGCGACCTGGTTCACAGCTGCGGAGGGTTCGTTGTCCACGCTCACCCGTTCAGGGAAGCTGGTTATCTCGACACGATAAGGCTGTTTCCAAGAAAGGTTGACGGAGTCGAGGCGGTGAACGCTTCGCACAGAGATCCCGAATTCGACAGGCGAGCCGGAATGTATGCCGAGGCTTACGACATTCCTATGAGCGGCGGCTCGGACACCCATACGACATGGAGCTTTCCGGGAGGAGGAATCGTCCTTGAAAAGCCGCTTGAAGATTCACACGACTATCTCGAAAGGCTTCAGAACGACCAGATTACGACAATACTCGAAGCCACCAACAAATACATGTTCAGGCAGCCTGACGGCGACGTATGGCACACATGCAAGAGACCAGACATTTCCCTGCTTCCGGAAGAACAGAGAAGAAAAGCTGAAGACTTTTATGCCGGTCATCCAAGAGCTTAAGAAAGGAGCGAGCCATGCTCTCAGTAGTAATTCCATCCTTCAATGAGGAACCCAATATTCAGAATACAGCTAAGGTTATTTCAGGCGTACTTGATGAGAGCGGCATCGACTTTGAAATAATTTTTTCGGACGACGGTTCAGGGGATGGCACCTGGAATGAAATCACTGTCGCTCATGACGCAGATCCGAGAGTTTGCGGGATCAGATTCTCCCGCAACTTTGGAAAAGAGAGTGCAATCTGGGCGGGACTCGAAGCGGCAAGGGGCGACTGCGCCGTTGTTATCGACTGCGATCTGCAGCATCCGCCGAAGGTGATACCCGAAATGTATCGGCTCTGGCAGAACGGCGCCGAGGTTGTCGAGGGAAAGAAGTCTTCCCGTGGCAAGGAAAGCGGCATATATAAAGCGTTTTCAAACCTCTTCTATAAGCTCATTGCATCGGCATCCGGAATCGATATGGCGAACACCTCCGACTTCAAGCTACTAGACCGAAAAGTCATTGATGCAATTTTATCGATGTCGGAAAGAACCACCTTCTTCAGAGCACTGTCCGGATGGGTTGGATTCCATTCTGAGAGCATCACCTACGACGTTGAGGAGAGGGCTTTCGGCGAGAAAAAGTGGACTCCGAAGATGCTCATAAAATACGCCGTGAAGAATCTGATGGCGTTCACTTCGGTTCCGCTCTATTTGTCTGGAGTTCTGGGCGGGATTATCTCGGCAATTTCAGCAGTTCTGTTTATTCTGAAGTGTTGCGGCGTAGGGCTTGGGAGCTTCGGAGGCTCAGAGATACTGCTGCTTCTCACCGGCGGACTGATTTTAATATGCCTTTCGATTATCGGAAGGTATCTCGCACAGATTTACGAAGAGATAAAGCACCGACCAAAATATATCATTTCCGACACTATCAAATCTCATGGAGGTCAAAATGACTGATATAAACGAAAACGTCACGACAGAAACAGCCGAAGCTTCTGAAATAACGGAGATTACCGAAGCCAATATCCCCGGGAAAAAGAAGCTCTGGCAAAGGCTCTGGGACAACCGGTTCGGCAGATGGTGCTATAAAAACCGCTGGAATTTCCTTATCTTCTTCCTGCCGGTTGCAATTATGTATATCGTCTATGCCTGCTTCGGAGTTCATCCGTTCGGCGAGAATTCGGTTCTTGTACTTGACTTAAACGGTCAGTATGTCTCCTACTATGAGGCTATGAGGGATGCCATCTGGGGCGACGGCTCGCTGATGTACAGCTGGTCACGAAACTTAAGCGGCGAGATGTTCGGAATATTTGCATACTATCTTGCGAGCCCGTTCATGTGGATTATAGTCCTGCTTCCAAGAACCATGATGTGCGGAGCTATCGAGATTATGGAACTCGCAAAGATAGGCTGCTGCGGCTTGGCATTTGCATATTATCTCAGAAGCTCCAAGGGCGCAAACGAATACTGCCAGGTTATTTTCTCGGTCAGCTATGCTCTGATGACATATATCGTGGTTGAGCTTATGAACCCGATGTGGATCGACGGAATGATATGGCTGCCGATAATACTTCTGGGAATAGAGCGGCTTGTCGACCACGGCAAGATGCTCGGCTTCGTTCTTCCTCTTGCAATCATGTTTATCTCGCATTTTTATATCGGGTACATGATCGGCTTCTTCTGCGCTCTATACTTCATTTACTATGTCTTCTCACGCCCGGGACATGCCATTGCGCCTCACTGGTTCAAGGCGGGGCTAAAGTTTGCGGCTTCCGCCATTATTGCAGTTCTTGCAGCGGCGGTTATTCTCATCCCGACATATTACTCATTAAGCCTCGGAAAGCTTGACTTTTCCGATCCTGATTTTACCCCGACAGCTCAGTTCGATATTTTAGAGTTCTTATCCAAAGTCTTCTCGAATTCCTACGACACAGTAAGACCGGAAGGGCTTCCGATGATAGCCTGCGGAACAGTCATAATACTTCTTATTCCGCTCTTCTTCCTGAACACAAAGATTTCAGTAAAGGAAAAAGTCGCAAATGCGGCTCTCATGTTTGCAATATTCGGGAGCATGTATGTCTCCACAATCGACATCGCATGGCACGGCTTCCAGGTTCCGAACTGGCTTCCCTACCGCTATTCATTCACCTTCTCGTTCATGATGATAATCTGCGCCTACAGAGCGTTTGAAAACTTGTCGGGAGTGTCGTTCAAGGAGATTTGCTTAACGGCGTTTGCATGGATTGTGGTGCTGATTGTGATATATCGGCAGGAGTATGAGACATTCTATCTCTTTGAGACTGTCTGGCTCGGAATTCTCTGCATCGTTGTATTCACAACTCTCTTATTCCTCATGAAAAAGAATCCGACACGGGCGATGTGTATAGTGCTGGCGGTGTTTATATGCATTGAGATATTCGAGAATTCGCTTTATACCGTCTATTCCATCGACTGCGACGTTGTCTATTCGACCTACGATTCCTATCAGGACTACTTCATCGACGGAAGAAGCGTTGTTTCTCAGGTTGAAGAGTATGATGACAGCCTGTATCGCATGGAATCGACATTCAAAAGAACTGTCAACGACCCGATAGGAATGGGCTACAAGGGAGTTTCGCACTCGAGCTCCACCATGAATTCACCCGTTCTGACGCTCCTCAAATCTTTGGGCTTTGGAATGCAGGGACACTATACGAAATACACCGGTGCAACGGTTCTCACCGATTCGCTTCTTGGCATCAAGTATCTCATGTACAAGCCGGATGAGAAATCGGTTTCCGTCGACCCGCAGGAGATAAACCGTCAGAACTACGAAAACTGGCTCAAGCTCCCCTACGACGGCTACAAGCTCATCATGACCGAGGAAGACACCGGAACCGACATCTCGGTTTATGAGAATCCATATGCTCTCTCAATCGGTTACATGGCGGACTATGACATTCTTGACCTTGAGCTCGACTCGGACGACCCGATTGCAAACCAGGAGAGCCTTCTGCAGGCGCTTCTTGGTGACCGCTCCATCAGGGTGTTCAATAGAATCTACAGCTACACCACCGACACCTACAACGTCTCCACCGCAACGACGGGCGACCACATCTGGTACTCAACCATCGTTGACGGAAGCGACAGCTACATCGACTTCACCATCAAGGTTTCAAGTGATAACCCGCTCTATGCCTTCTTCCCGACAATATACCAAAGACAGTGCAACATGTGGATCAAGGCTGACTCCTGGGACGTTTCAAACTATGCGTTCCTTGATTACTTCTTCACGAGCGAATACTATAGCATTCTCGACCTTGGCACGTATGAAGATGGCGAAACACTGCATCTTCGGATGACACTTGCCAACAGCGAAGCGCTCTTCTCGGCGGTTCTCTTCTATGAGCTCGACATCGACGCCATGGAAACCTACTTGGACGAGCTGAGGGAAAATCAGTGGGAGATTGAAGAGTACACCGACACCTATCTTACGGGCACAGTCACTGCCGACGAAGACGGAATCCTCTTCACGACTATTCCCTACGAATCCGGCTGGACAATCACGGTTGACGGTGAAGAGGTTGAGCCGGTGAAGGTTCTCGATTCGCTCATCGGCATCGAGGTCTCTGAGGGCACTCATACCGTCACGATGAAGTTCTTACCGAACTACTTCAAATTAGGCATTGCGGTCTCTATCCTGGGCTTCTCGATTATCGCCATAATCTTCATAATAGAATTTCGTGGCGGCTGGCTCTTTAAAAAAATTCTCGCAAAGACGAAATAACTCTTGACGTTTTCCAAATTGAAGTGTAAACTTGTAGTAGGAAAATATCACCCCAATATTTAGGAGGAAACAATAATGAAATTCATCGTAGAAACATCAGCTCGTCACGTCCATGTGACCCAGGAGGCTCTTGAGGTTCTCTTCGGAAAAGGCGCTACCCTCACCAAGAAGAAGGATCTTTCCCAGCCCGGTCAGTTTGCCAGCGAGCAGAGAGTCACAATAGTCGGTCCAAAGAAGGAGCTCCCGAACGTCTCAATCTTAGGTCCCTGCAGAAATGCAGTTCAGGTTGAGCTTTCCGCAACAGATGCAAGGTCTATCGGCATCACAGCTCCCATCAGAGAATCTGGCGACTTAGCTGGTTCAGCTCCCTGCAAGGTAGTTGGTCCCTGCGGAGAGATCGAGATTACTGAAGGCGTAATCGTTGCAAAGAGACACATCCACCTCACCCCTGAGGACGCAGAAGCCCTCGGCGTCAAGAACGGCGACAACGTCTGGGTAAGAGTTGACACTCCCGAAAGAAGCGCAATCTTAGGCGACACCGTCTGCAGAGTCAGCTCCAGCTATGCTACTGCAATGCACATCGACACCGACGAATCAAACGCCATCGGCGCTCCCAGAGAGCTCTACGGCGAAATTGTCAAGGTTGACTGATTTTATTCAAGAATTATCCCCCGGTCAGAAAAAGATCGGGGGATTTTTTGAAACTTTCGGGGAGTTTTGGCGGGTAAGATAGTAGAGGGGGAACCCCTCCACCACCGACTTCGTCGGCGGTCCCCCTCCCCTTTCAGGGGAGGCTATAACTGCTATAGGAAGGTGATATTATGAAAACCACAGTTGCAAAATTAAGTGATGCCATCGGCATGTTCAGCGACAGGATTCTTCAGGAAGCGGATGCCTTGCGAGGAAGGAAGCGGGCGAACAAAGCCGCCATCCGATTCGTAGCGATTGGCGCCTGCGTGGCGGTGGTTGTCCTGACGGGTGTCGCATATCTCAATCGGGATGTCGAACTACCTGTGGAGCCGGTTGAGCCCGAAGTCACGGAAGAACCCATCATAGAAGACGAGCCCGTAATTGAGGAAGAAGAGCCGATAACGGAAGATGTAATCGAGCCGGACAAAACGCCCACATATGAGGACGATTCAGTCTGGGATGGGAATTACGAAGTCATGCCGGAGGTGTCTGTAGGCGGTGGTGGGGATGAAAACTATGAGTTCATCGAAACGACCAGCCGAGACAAAATAGGGTCTATAAGCACGGAATTTATTTATCTCGATTACATCGGTTGGGATGCGGCTACGGAATGGATCAGGGAACACGCATCCATAAATCTGACCTACACTTCTGTAGCAGAATCAGCTAACCTGTATTCGTTTATCCTATATTTCGAAATCCCCGATGAAACTGTAAGAGAAATTCTTAAGAGCCAACAGTTGGGACTTACTGACGCTGAATTTACCGACGAAGAAATCGACCTTCTGCTGTCCCGTGACAACGAGGCGATTGCGGCTTATTTTGCGGCGGATACAACTATCGTCAAGGGCGAAAATATCTACTCGCTGTACTGGATTTACTGCCACTCGATTGACGACTATATCGCCGAGGGCATCACGCAGGAGGATATTGCGGAAATTCTGCCGAAGTTCGACGAGGTCGGCATGAGCAACGCCGCCCGGCAGGCGATTACGGCGAAGCTGGAGGATTATATCAATGGGAACTATTGAAAAATTAAGCGACGCCATAGGGCTTCTGAGCGATAAAATACTTATTGAAGCCGACGCCCTCCGAGGGCGAAAACGGGCGAATCGGGTTGCCATGCGGTGCGTGGCAATAGCCGCATGTGTATGTTTGATAGTACTTGGCGCAGTGTATCTCAGCAGAGGTACGGAGTTGCCGATTGAAATCGAGCCCTACACCGTCGAGACTATCGACGACTCAGCGACAGGGGTTGTCACCTGCTACGAGGACCTCTGCGACTATCTCTCGGGTTATACAAATCTGCAATTTATAACGTTTGAGATAGTCTCCGTCTATAGTCCCGAGGAGGCTTATGAGCTCACGGGTGCGGACAGCTTCACCCGGCACACGACGCTCTACTATGTCCATGTGACCTACGACTGGCTTGCGGACTGCAAGGCCGACTACTACATGAATATCGCCCATGCAGGCGATAAGGAGCAGCAGTTTCTGGGGAAGCCGATGTATGAGGTCGGGATGACGTTTATGTCGGCGGTGTTCGGGAGCTCAGGCACTTGGAGAGTGCCGGTCGGCGAGCTTGAATTTCTCTTGGTTGACGGCACGGCATATCATCTCGGAACAAAGGCGTTCATCACGAGTGAATATATCCCGAGCTTGGTTGAAGAGGCAAGCGAAACCTACTTCTCAGCCGAAAATAATCCGATGCTCTTCTCTTCACACGTCGATGCCGAAGCTCTGGGCGAGTTTATAAGAACCGATTGGGAATCACGGGGCTTCCTTCAAGATAAAACAACAGACGACGAAGTCGAAATTGACTATGATTAAGGGGGTACAAACCATGGAAAACATCATTACTACCGACGAAGCAATCGTCAATCTTTACTGGGCTCGCGACGAGGAGGCTATCAGGATTACGCAGGAGAAATATGAGAAGTATCTCATGAAGATTGCCTATTCGGTGCTGGGTGACATGCAGGACAGTGAGGAGAGCGTCAACGAGACGTACCTGAAGGCGTGGAATTCGATGCCGGAGCAGAGACCTAGCATACTGTCTACTTACCTTGGCAAAATCACACGGCAGTATTCTATTGACATCTACCGCCGCCGTAACCGAGAGAAGCGCAAAGGCTCAGAGTATGCGGTGTCGCTCGAGGAGCTTAAGGAATGCACATCAGGTGGTTACACACCAGAAGAAGAGCTCGACGTGAAGCTCTTGGCGGAGGCTATCGAACGCTATCTCTATACCCTCAAGAAGGACGCCCGGGTGGCGTTCGTGATGAGGTATTTTTACTCCGACACTCTCGGGGAGATAGCAAAAAGCCTCGGCATGACCGAGGCTGGGGTGAAGAGTATGCTATTTAGGGTTAGGAAGGGATTGAAAGTTAGGTTGGAGCAAGTGTAGGGGCGGATATTATCCGCCCGAACCCACGGAATTGCAGTATAGCGGGCTGGATGTAGAAGTTCGCGAGCGAACTTCGGAAGTTTGGCAAAGCCAAACTTCTCCGCCCCTACAATTAATTTGCATTTTCCCAAAGTTTTTCGACATTCGCCTTTAGCCCTCTTCCCTGCTCCGTTTCAAGATAGCCTGATGAATAGATTTCTTCCGCCAATTCCCGGGCAAGTTTCAAAATGTCCGTATCAGCGGCGATGTCGGCAATTTTGAAATCAGGAAGACCGTGCTGGCGGTTGCCGAAGAAGTCGCCGGGTCCCCGCATTTCGAGGTCTAATTCGCTTATTTCGAAGCCGTCGGAGGTCGAGGCAAGGGCTTTGAGACGCTTTTTCGAGGTCTCTGTGACGTTATCGGTCATAAGGATGCAATATGACTGATATTCTCCCCTGCCGACTCTGCCACGGAGCTGGTGAAGCTGGCTTAAACCGAATCTGTCAGCATTCTCAATCAGCATTACTGCCGCATTCGGGACGTCGACGCCGACTTCTACTACCGTGGTCGAGACAAGCACCTGAATGTCGCCGTTTTTGAAGTCGGACATTACCCGCTCTTTCTCAGCCGATTTCATCTTGCCGTGGAGAACTCCGACGGTGTAGCCGGCAAAATCAGCAGATCTGATTCTTTCGGCGTACTCAAGGACGCTTTGCATTCCCTCCTCTTCATCGATTGCAGGGCATATTATATATGCTTGTCTACCCTCGTTCAGGAGGTTTTTGACAAAACTATAAGCACGGGATCTTAGCTTTCCTGTGACGGCATAGGTTTCTATTTTAAGCCTGCCTTTGGGCATTTCATTGAGAGTAGAGATGTCGAGCTCGCCGTAAATCATGAGCGCCAGGGTTCTCGGAATCGGAGTTGCACTCATGACAAGTCTATGAGGGTTGATGCCCTTATTGGCTAAGGCATCCCGCTGATTTACTCCAAATCTATGCTGCTCATCTGTGATTACGAGGGAAAGATTCTTGAATTCAGTTCCTTTCTGGAATAGGGCATGTGTGCCGACGGCGACGCTGTATTCACCGCTTGCAAGACCTGCTCTCACCTGCTCTTTCGTTTTCGGGGACATCGAGCCCTTGAGAAGCGCAACCTTCACGCCGAGCGGCTCCAGGAACTTCGACAGAGTTTCGACATGTTGGTCAGCAAGAACTTCTGTAGGTGCCATAAGACAGGATTGGGTGCCGTTCAGGTGACAAAGGTAACAGCAGGCAGCCGCCACAACAGTCTTTCCAGAGCCGACATCTCCCATTATAAGCCGGTTCATAGGGACATTACGGGACATGTCGGAAACACATTCTGAAATCGCTCGCCTCTGCGCTCCGGTCAGCTCGAACGGAAGAGAGCCGAAGAACTCGTCGAGCGAATAATTCTTCATGACATAGGGCGTCAGAGTTCTGTTGCGGTCCTTGAGGGAAAGCATGCCGAGCTGAAGCGTTGTCAGCTCATCAAATGCAAGGCGCTTGCGGGCAGGGCTCACATCCGACTGCGAACGTGGAAAATGGATATATCTCAAAGCGTCGTCGGTCATCATAAGACCGGCTTTTTTTATGATTTCGGGCGGCATTACCTCACAGGTTTCTGTGTCAAGGCATGTCAGAGCCGTTTTCATGCAGTTCCTGAGGATGTTTTCGGTCATGCCCTCGGTCAGAGGATAGACAGGGCGGACAGTGTCGGCTTTCGATATTTCCACAATTTCCGGGCTCGACATTGTTCTTTCTGTGAGCGTTCCGGTGACCTTTCCGATAAGGAAATAGTCTTCACCGAGCCTGATTTTATCGTAAAGGAAGCCCTGGTTGAAGAGGGTGACGAAAATGTCGTCGGTGCCGTCGGTGAAAGTCAGCTGGAATATCTGCATCCCACGGCGAGTATACTGATAGGAGTGCTTTCCGGAGCAGCGGCATCTCAGGATATTGGGCTCATCTAAAGTGGCTTCTTCAATGGAAACTGGCGAAGAAAAATCGGTGTAGCTCCGTGGCAGATGATAGAGCAAATCACGGATAGTGTGAATATCCATCTTCGCAAAGATTTCGGCTCTTTTAGGTCCTACGCCCTTCAAGTACTTTATGTCATCGGAAAGCTTCATCAAATCACCTCGTAGTCAGCTCCTTCTATTATATAAAATTCACACAGATTTTGCAAGCTGCGAGTTGACAATTTGTGCGAATTAGGGTAAAAT
Organism: Oscillospiraceae bacterium; assembly: GCA_021200565.1. Lineage (GTDB taxonomy): Bacteria > Bacillota > Clostridia > Oscillospirales > Ruminococcaceae > Faeciplasma. The sequence continues at coordinate 44,349 of JAJQGJ010000019.1, read as the reverse complement.
TTAAATATAACATACGCAAGGAGGATAGATATGAATTTCTACAAAGATATTAGCTGCGCTATTTTCGACCTGGACGGGACTCTCGTTGAGTCTATTAGTGCATGGCGGGAGGTCGATGTCAATTTCATGAAGAGACGTAACCTGCCGATTCCGGATGATTTCTATGACAGGGTTTCAACGCTTAATTTTTCTCAGGCAGCTGATTATGTTATCGCAGAATGCGGAGTGACAGATCCGAAAGAAGTCATCATGAACGAGTGGCTTGAGGAGCTTCAGTATGATTATGCAAACGTCATCGACATGGTTGCCGGTGCGAAAGAATTTGTCGGAAAGCTTCATAGAAGCGGCGTGAAAATTGCTCTCGCCACCGCTTCAAGACCGGAGCTTTTCAGACCGTGCCTTGAGCGGCACGGAGTGCTCGAGCTGTTCGACGTTTTCGTTACAACGGATGAAGTCGAGCGCAAAAAAGGCTTCCCCGACGTCTATCTCTTAGCCGCCAGGAAAGCCGGAGTAGAACCCACCACATGTGCCGTTTTCGAAGACATCTACTTAGGCTGCGTCGGTGCGAAGGCTGCAAATATGTATACAGTCGGAGTTCTTGAAGAGCACTCAAAAGATGACTGGGAGAAGATGCGTGGGATTTGTGATATGATTATTGAGGATTATACAAAACTATAAACCCATATGGGCGATGCGCCCCTTACGGGGCGCACCCCTCAGTCTCGCTTTGCGAGCCAGCTCCCCTTGACAGGGGAGCCATTTTTGTCCTTTCACAGCTTATTAGTCAAGAAAAATAAAAAGCCTCCCCTGTCAAGGGGAGGGGGACCGGCGAAACCGGTGGAGGGGTGCAAGTTTCGCCAAAGGCGAAACTTGCTGACCTGACGAAGTCAGGCCACTTCTTCTCAGCAATAGCCTCAAGCTTAGCCTCAATCGACTTGAGTACATCAAGCTCTGTGATAACCGGCTCTGCGGGAGCTGCGGGCTCGGGAGCGGGTTCTTCGTGCTTGACCTTGTTCTTTGCGCTGCCGATGAGCTTTATCATCAGGAAGATGCAGAGTGCAACGATGAGGAAGTTAAGTACTACCGAGATGAAGTTGCCGAATGTTACTGCTACTTCTGCGGTTGCAACCTCTCCTGCTTCGTCGAGAACCGCTTCCTTGAGCACCCACTTCCAGTTTTCAAAGTTGATGCCGCCGGTGATGATGCTGATGAAAGGCATGATGATGTCGTTGACCAAAGAGGTTACAATGCTGCTGAATGCGGAGCCGATGATGACGCCGACTGCCATATCGACAACGTTGCCCTTCGAAATCATAGCCTTGAATTCGGTAAGAAATGCCTTAGCTTTGCCTTCGCTCTTTTTAGCTGTTTCTTTTACGTCCATGATATAATCCTTCTTTTCTTAGTTTTCGGCTTCACAAGCCGTTTTCTTATTTACTATAATAACAGAGTTGCGAATAAAAAGCAAGATGATTTTTTACTTTTCGGTCTTCTCCGGCTCTTTTTCCGGCTTCGGCTCCGGATATTCTGGAACACGGTTGAAGGTTTCTGTCAAAACTCTCAGTCTTCGTGAAAGAGAAGAGCTGAGTTCTTCTTTAGAGATTCTCCACCGCCAGTTGGTGCCTACTGTTGACGGAACGTTGATTCTCGCCTCATTTCCAAGCTCCAAAAAGTCCTGAGGCTGTGCGATTACGACATCGGCAGTGCTCGACCAGCCAAGTCTTATCAGTGCATCGGGGATTTCTTTCTTACTAGTGATGCCCAAATATCTCTTTGCAAAGCTCAGTGCCTTTCCGGAAAGACCATCTGCCCAGCCCTTGGCGGTGTCTGAGTCGTGGGTGGAGACGTATGCCACATAGCCGGTTGATGTGTAGTTACAGGGAAGATAATCGCTCTTTCCTGTCGGGTCAAATGCAAACTGCAGCGCCTTCATTCCGGGATAACCGGTGTCTTTAAGAAGCTCTACGACATCAGGAGTAATAAGCCCCAGGTCTTCTGCGATGATTCTCTTCTTTCCAAGCCAGTAGTTGGCGGAATTGAAGAGCTCCATTCCGGGTCCCTTCTTCCAGCTGCCGTTAACTGCGTCTTCGTCGCCATACGGGATCGAATAATATCCTGCAAAACCACGGAAGTGGTCGATTCTGACGACGTCATAAATGTCCGTCGTGTGGGCAATTCTCTGAACCCACCAGTTGTAGCCGTCCCCTTGCATCTTCTTCCAGTCATAAAGAGGATTTCCCCAGAGCTGACCTTTCGTTGCATAGTCATCAGGAGGGCAGCCTGCGACGTTGACGGGGTTTCTGTCAGCATCCAGCTCGAAAAGCTCCGGATTCAGCCAGACATCGACGCTGTCGTGAGCACAGTATATCGGCATGTCGCCTATTATCTCGATGCCCTTGTCGTTGGCATACTTCTTGAGCGAATACCACTGCTTATAGAACTCATACTGAATGAATATGTAGAAGTTGATTTCGTTTGAGAGCCGCTTTTTTGCATCTGCTATAGCTTCCGGCTCCGCCAGCTTAAGCGGCTTATCCCACTCAAACCACGGAAGACCGCCGTTTTCGTCCTTGAGTGCCATGAAGAGTGCATAGTTTCCCACCCATCTTTTCTCTTTTTCAAGGAAAGCCTTGTAATCTTCATCCGGAGTGAATCTTGAAAAAGCAATCCGAAGAGTGTCCCAGATGGTTTCATAGAGCATTCCGTAGTTTATATATCTCGGGTTGTCGCCATACTGGACTGTCTTGTATTCTGAAGCTTTGAGAAGCCCGTCCTTTTCAAGCGTCTCTAAATCTATAAGATATGGATTTCCTGCATACACCGAGCAGGACTGATAGGGCGAATCGCCGTAGCTTGTGGGAGACAGAGGGAGTATCTGCCAGTAGTGCTGCTCCGATTTTCTTAAGAAATCAACAAACTCTCTTGCTTCCTTACCCATTTTTCCGATTCCGTAATCACCCCAAAGCGAGGATATTCCAAGTAGAATACCGCTTACTCTCATACACATTTCCTCCGTTTTCTGAAAATAAAAATAGCCCAAGCTGATAACTCAGTTAAGGCTATTTTACCAAATTTCACGGCACATTTCAAGTATTATCTGCGCTATTTTCTGATATTTCCTGCGAAAGTGTGCTCCATGTCGCATCGGCGTAGCCCTCAATCAGGTAGGAAATCTCGCTGTAGAGGGAATAATCGGAGCTCTCTTCGCCTTCAAGATTCGTGAGAATCGCCAGCACATATGGATGAGGAGCTTCGACATAAGCTATGTCGTGGAATGCATACTGAGTCCAGCCGTACTTCCGATACAAGGTGTAGCTTGACTTTATCATCGGAATTCGGGTTATTGCAAGGTGGGATTTGAACGTCTCGACATAGGGATTATCGCTTTCGAGGAACCGCGCAAGTATTCTTGCATATGCTCCTGCAGATTCTGTGCAGATTTTCTCTTGGGTCAATCGGGTGTCGATTTCATGCGTGCAGCCATAGCTTGCACAATATTCGGCGAATTCATCCCAGCTGATGAGATCCTTGAGCATCTGATAGGCGATGTTGTCGCTCCGGATGACTGAGAGCTCCAGAAGCTCCATGACTGTGTACTGGTCGCCCACTTCTCCATTCTGGATGATTCCCGTTCCGCCCATATAGTGGCGGCTTTCGTATGTCAGAACCGTGTCGCCGTCAATCTCGCCGGCGGCTAATTTTTCGTAGAGATAGACTACAAACGGAATCTTGACGCAGCTTGCAACCGGATAATGGACGCCGGAATTTATCTCGAACGAATAGCCGGTTTCAAGATCCATGTAGTAGATGGAGACAACCTTTTCACGTGTTACATTTCCCTCTTCGTCAGTCGTTTCGTTATAAATGTTGCATGAACAGTCTTCTTCGTCGCCGTCGCAGTTCTGATTGATGCCGTAGCGGTCGAAGATTTCCTGAAGCTTGGTGAAGAATTCCTCGGGGAAAGAGAAATCGATGGTGACAGGCTCGGGCTCTTCTTCGGTAGTGGCAGCTGTAGTTGCAGCCTCAGTTGTGGTTGTTACTTCGGCTGTGGTAGCTTCAGTTGTGGTGGCTGCGGTTGTTTCAGCGGTATAGATAGTGATTTCGCTTTCTTCCTCGGTCACCTCAACCTGCCCGCAGGCGCAAAAAAGAAGGGAGACGATCAGGACTAAGGAAACAAGTCTTTTCATAGCAATCGCTCTCCCTGCTTTAAATTCAAATATTACGGTAAGAACGGCGGCGGGCATTGCCCGTAAAATAGCCATTAGGGCTATTTTAGCCGTTCTTTCGTAGTTGCCGCAGGCAACTACTGGATGCAGCCGTAGGACAGCATATCATGATAATCGCTGTAGGTCATGGTGCAATTTGCAAGAGCATCATCGACATAGCTGTTGAATACTATGCTGATATAGTCTTCCTTGAGTTCGTCCCAGTTTTCCTCGATATACTCATCCTGCTCGAGGCGGTAGATGATGTGGTAGCCATAGACGCTCTCGACAATTCCGCTGAGCTCGCCGACTTCGAGTGCAAACGCAGCATTCTCAAAGTCCTCAACCATCTGACCGGTTGTGAACATGTAGCCGACTTCGTTGTCGACCATTCCGGAATCATCGGCATCCTGTGCATACTCGTAAACAGCAGCCTCGATGTCGTCGCTTGCCTGAATCTCTGCTAAGATTTCCTCAGCATAGGCAAGAGCAGCAGCCTCAAGCTCATCATCGGTGGCGTCGGCATACTCATCGTCATCTGCAAAGTGATCGAAGGTGATCAGTACATGGTAAACTCTTACGTAATCATTCTGGAGATTTTCCTTGATTTCATCGTCGCTTTCAAGAAGAATTGCGCCGTCATCGCCGTAGAGAACCTGATAAACTCTTTCGCAGAGAACGCTCTGGGTTACAACTCTTTCAAGAAGGTCATAGGTGATGCCGCTTGCTTCGAGAGCCTCATAGAATTCGTCCTCAGAGTCGAAGCTGTCAATCTCCTCCTGCATGACCTCAGCTATTGTGTCATAGTCCTCATCGGTGAGCTCGATGTCATACATGTCGGCAAGAACTGCTCCCCACTGGTTGTCCTCGACATAATAGTCGACTATCGAGATGAAGGTGTCGAAAAGCTCGTCATTGTCCTCCCAATATGAGTCATCGGTGAGACCGTAGTAGCTCAGAAGGTACATATACATATACCTGTACTCGTCGAACATGACTTCGATGGATTCGTCAAGCTCGTCGCCTGTGATGGTGAGCATTACGAGATTGTCGGTGTCGATAGCCTCGCCGTCGATATAGAGACCAGCTGAGAGGGTTTCGGTTTCAGTTTCGGAATCCTCTTCCTCAGTTTCGGTGTCGTCGGTTGAATCGGTAGCGGTTGAATCGGACGTGCCGTCCTCATCAGTGGTAGTTTCTCCGCAGGAAGCGAAGCAGGATACCGCAATCACCAAAGCCATGATGAAAGCGAGTAGTTTCAGTAATTTGTTCATTGGAATTTCTTTGCCTTTCTTTTGATAAATTCGTTTCGTTGCTGCAGGCGCAGTGCATACCACGCCGTCAATAACGGGTATTGTAATACTTCTATGTGACAGCAACGTGACAGTTTTGAAAAACCGTATTATTTCTCCTCTACTGCAAGTTCGGGAGTTTTATTATACTTTGCGCCATAGATCTCGTCATAGTTTGCGATGCTTTCACGGATAATATCCACAGCAGCCTTTCTGCCCATGACTTCATCAACAGCAGTCTGCTTGCCCTCAAGCTGCTTGTAGACGGTGAAGAAATGGATCATCTCATCGAAAATGTGGCTCGGCAAGCCCTCGATACTGCGATAGCTGTTGTAGCTCGGCTCCTCAAACGGAACGGCTATGATCTTCTGATCCATTCTGCCGTTGTCCATCATGTTGATAACGCCGATAGGATAGCACTGAACCAGCACCAGCGGCACCAGAACCTCGTTGCTTAAAACCAGAACGTCGAGCGGGTCGCCGTCGTCAGCCAGGGTCTTCGGCAGGAAGCCATAGTTGGCGGGATAGTGGGTTGATGTGTAGAGGATTCTGTCGAGTATAAGAGCTCCCGACTTCTTGTCGAGCTCATACTTGGTCTTGCTTCCCTTGGAAATTTCGATAACTGCCAGAAAATCATCCGGTGTAACTCTTTCCTTGTCAATGTCATGCCATAGGTTCATATTATTTCGTCCTTTCTGTCTTTTGATTATGTGATAATTATATATCATTGCGAAGTGGTTTGCAAGGGGTACGGAAGAAATTTCAGCAAAGCTGAAATTTACTTTCCTTGGTGCGAGCGTAGCGAGCACCTCGTAAGGCAAGCTTGCTTGACTTACGAGTCTACATGTTTTCTACGGTTTCTATTGCGAGTAGGTCTAACTGCTTCGCAAGCGTTCTTCTTGCCATCAAGCACAATGCTATCAGATCATTTCTCTTCTGCTCATCCGGCTCACTTAAGATATGCTCGTCGTGATAGAGTCTTGAGAAAGTTGAGGCGATGTTGTAGGCGCTGTCACAGAGGACGCAGGGAGCGAGGTCTGTATACGCTTTATCATAGGTTTCACCTAAGAGGGCGAAGTCGAGTGCGAGTTCACGCTCTATATCCGAATAGATGCCGCCGATGGGGCGGGCTTCGTTGTATGAAACGCCGGCTTTCTTGAGAATCGAATTGATTCGGGTGACCGTGTAGAGAAGATATGTGCCGGTCTTGCCGTCGAACGCTAAGAACTTATTGAGATCAAAGACATAATCCTTCGAAGGCTGATTCGAGAGGTCGCCGAACTTGATTGCGGCTACTCCTATCTTCTCGGCTATCTCCTGCTTGTCGCCGGAAACATATTCACTGTCCTGAAGCTTTTCGAGTGCGCCGTCGGTTGCCATTTTTATGAGCTCCTCGAGACGCATAACTCCTCCGGCTCTTGTCTTGAAGGGCTTGCCGTCAGAGCCGTTCATCGTGCCAAAGCCAATCAAAGTCAGCTCGGTGTCAGGAGGCACCAACTCCGCCTTTCTTGCACAGCGGAAGACCTGGGTGAAGTGGAGCGACTGCCGCTTGTCGACGACATACCAGATTTTACTCGGCTTGAAATCGTGTTCACGCTGGATGATGGTGGCAAGGTCGGTAGTAGCATAAGCGCTCGAATCGTCCGACTTCTTTATCATGACTGGCGGAACGGTTATCTTGTCCGAATCCTCCGCAACATCGACAACCTGTGCGCCGTCGCTCTCGTAGAGAAGACCTTTTTCGGTCAGACGGCTGATGAGCTCATCGGTGTAGGCGTCGCAGTCGCTTTCGCCATACCAATAGTCGAGATCAACGTTCAGCTTGCCCAAAATCTTCTTTATATCAATCTTCGAAACCTCAACAATCTGCTTCCAGAGGGAGTAGTAGCCGGGGTGATGGTGCTGGAACTGATATACTATCTTATGAGCCTTTTCCTTGAACTCCTCGTCTTCCTTGCTCTTTGCACTTGCATAGGGATAGATTTCATTGAGCTCGTTTACATCGATTTCGGGAAGACCGTCACGTTCAGGGTCGAAGCCCTCCTGGAAGCATGCCCATTCCGGGTGACGCTCCTGATATTCGGCGATTACGAGTCCCAAGGGCGTTCCCCAGTCGCCGAGGTGCGCATCTCCGACAACCGTTCTTCCGGTTGCACGGGCAATCCGCTTCAAAGATTCGCCGATGATTGAAGACCTTAAGTGCCCGATGTGGAGCGGCTTTGCTACGTTCGGACCGGCATAGTCAATGACAATAGATTCGGGAGCTTCAGCCTGAGGGATGCCAAGATTCGGATCAGCTATCACGCCGTTGACGTACTCCAGGAGAAATTCATCGGTCAGCGTCAGATTTATAAAGCCCGGCTTGACCGCTTCGGCTTTTTCAAACATAGCATTTTCAGAAAGAATCGTCGCCACTTCGCCCGCTATCATGAGCGGTGCTTTATGGTAGAGCTTGGCGCCAGCAAACGCACCGTTGCACTGGAACTGGCAGAGGTCCATTCGGTCTGACACACTGACGGTTCCCAGGTCTTTTGAATATCCGGCTTTTTCAAACGCTTCGGAAACGACTTCCGAAAGCAGTGATGTTATCTTTTTCATTATATTACACTCCTAAATGTGCATTCGTAGATTGATTATAGCACATAGCAAGTGAAAGTGCAAGCAAAAAGGTGCGTTAATTTTTCATCGAATTTACTTGAATCTGTGTCCGAAATAGTGTATACTATAGTTACTACGCTTGAAAGGAGTTTTGCGAAATGGATGTCACATTGTGGCTGGTTGCAGTCATCGCCTTTATAGTTCTGGAGGCGGTTACATATCAGCTTGTATCAGTATGGTTTGTCATCGGATCCCTGGGCGGACTTGTGGCGGCGGCTCTTGGAGCAAGCCTTCCAGTACAGATTGCCGTATTCGTGATTGTTTCGGCTCTGATGCTGGCGATACTCCGACCTCTTTCGATGAAGCTCCTGAAGCCGAAGGGTCTTAAGACCAACGTCGATGGGCTTATCGGGCAGGATGTCCTTATCACCGAGGATGTCAGCAACATTGCCGGCACCGGAAAAGGAAAAATAGGCGGCATGACATGGACAGTTCGCTCGGAGTCGGGAGAGGATATTCCCGAAAACACAGTTGCAACCGTCATGAGAATCGAGGGCGTCAAGCTCATTGTAAAAGCGAAAAGCTGATCTGAAAGGAGAAAAATCATATGCCAATCGTAATCATTCTTATACTCATAATCATCGCACTCATTGCTGTCAACATAAGAATCGTTCCGCAGACGTTTGCTTTTGTTATCGAGCGTCTTGGATGCTATCAGACCACCTGGAACGTCGGTCTTCACGTGAAGATTCCCTTTATCGACAGAATCGCAAGAAAGGTCAGCCTCAAGGAGCAGGTTGTGGACTTCGCTCCCCAGCCGGTTATCACCAAGGATAACGTCACCATGCAGATCGACACTGTCGTCTACTATCAGATCACCGACCCGAAGCTCTATGCCTATGGCGTTGAGAGCCCGATGATGGCTATTGAAAACCTCACTGCCACCACTCTTCGTAACATAATCGGTGACCTCGAGCTCGACGAAACTCTCACTTCAAGAGACACCATCAATACGAGAATGCGTGCCATCCTTGACGAAGCGACTGATCCCTGGGGCATCAAGGTCAACAGAGTTGAATTAAAGAACGTCATGCCCCCTGCCGACATCCAGAACGCCATGGAGCGTCAGATGAAGGCTGAGCGTGAGCGCCGTGAAGCAATCATCAAGGCTGAAGGCGAAAAGAAGAGTGCAATCCTTATTGCCGAAGGTGAAAAAGAGAGTGCTATCCTCCGTGCCGAAGCCAAGAAGGAAGCTGCTATCAAGGAAGCCGAGGGCAAGGCGGAGGCCATCATCAAGATTCAGGAAGCTAACGCCGAGGGCATCAGGCTTATAAACGAAGCCAACCCGAACCAGGGCTACCTCACCATCAAGAGCCTCGAAAGCCTCAACGCTCTCGCAGACGGCAAGGCTACAAAGATTGTTGTCCCGTCGGATATTCAGGGACTTGCTGGGCTTGCCACCTCGATTGCAGAGGTTGTAAAGACCGGAGAGCCGGCGGCAAAGTAAGGTTTAAAAATTTAGTGATATGAGAAAGAGCAGCTTTTCGGGGCTGCTCTTTTTATTCTCAAAGACCAAATTCCTCCCTCAGCTTCTCAATCGCCCTTTTCTCGATCCGTGAGACGTAGCTGCGGGAGATGCCGAGGAGGCTGGCGGTTTCACGCTGCGTGAGCGGTTGCCTGTCGAAGAGACCATAGCGCAGGATGATGATTTCACGCTCCCGCTCGTCAAGCAGCTCGAGGGCTTTATAGAGCCGCTGGGAGTTGAGGAGAAGGTCAACTTCCTCGCCGATGTCGCCGTCTGCAGCTATGATGTCCATCAGCGTCAGCTGGTTGCCATCCTTGTCGGTGTCGATAGGCTCGTCAAAGTGAACGTCCTGCGCCGTTTTCTTCGCAGAGCGGAAGTGCATGAGGATTTCGTTTTCAATACACCTCGCTCCGAACGCCGCAAACCTGTTCCCCTTTTCCGGATCAAACGAATTGACTGCCTTGATGAGCCCGACTGTGCCGATAGAAATCAGCTCCTCCTGCTCGTCGCCGTTGACGTAGTACTTCTTCACGATGTGCGCCACGAGCCGGAGATTGTGGAGGATGAGGGAGTCCCGTGCGGCGGTGTCCCCCTCTGAAAAAGCCTTGAAAAGCCGTTCCTCCTCGGCAGGGCTCAAAGGCTTCGGAAACGAGCTCTTGTCCTCGATGTGGAGGGCGAACCAAAGCAGACGGCTGAATATATCCGACAAAAATTTCAAAAACATGCAATCACCCCGTTAAGTATATTCGGGCGGGGTGGGGCTTGATGAGGCTACGATTGTATAAAAAAAGAAAAGAGCGACGGGCGCTCTCAGATGCTAATATATTTTAGTTCGGGTCGGTAAATCAGAATTATCATAACCATAATTCCATCTCGCCTGAATTGCCAAAACCAAGCTTCTCATACATTTCTCGTCCTGTTGCGGAGGGTTTTAGCTTTACATTGTGTATGCCCTTGCCTTGTAACCAACCAATTAACTCTTCCATGATTCCTGATGCATAACCGTTTCTTCTTTTTTCGGGAACGCAATATACATCCATGATATATCCGTACATTGGTGTCTTGAAGAAACAAAACGGCACATCTTCTTTAATTATTGCACCGCCACAAGCAACCGCGTTATCATCTTCGTATATGAGGTAATGGCAAAGCTTCTCTTCTTGGTATAATTCCTTATATTTTGCGAATATCTTTTCCTCGGCATTCTCCTGCAACAAAACGATGGAACCTACTTCTCTGAACATATCCATTTTCATTTTTACTACAATATTCAAGTCCTTGATTTCTGCTTTTCTTATTTCCATAGTGGTGTAGTCCTTCCCCTTCAAATTCCGATTTGTACTCGCGTACAGCAGTCAGTATAGCATATCAGTGTGAGAAAAGCAAGGCGTTGTCAGCCGCTTCCTCACCAAAGTGCGTAGCAATGTACTGCCGGCACATTTCAATCTGGTTCTCGATGGACTCTCCCTTTCCGGTGAACTTGGACTTTCGGGAGTAGATGACGTATTGCTTCTTGTCGAGTTGTTTCATGATGGCACTTCACAGTTAAAATGTTTGAACCAATTATAACATGAAGAACCACATTTGTAAAGATGATTGTTGCGGATTTTGTTGAAATTTAAGTAGATTTTCCCAGCGGACCCAAGTTGCAAACCTCCAAAGATTTAGCCGACGCATTTACTGTCGGAATAAAGGTCGATTTTTGCGATTTTTTGTCCCTCAGAGCCACGAAACGAGATATTTCCGTATAGCTTGCCACATAGAAACATCGTGCGACATAACGCAATTTTCGAGCAGTTTTGAGAGGTAGGTTTTGAATATGTATCACTGTGGTGATATAGTTGTAGGGGCTGGCGGGGATATGATTATACCTTTTCGGCAGTGGGAGGCGGTTATTGCCGAAAAGGTAGTTTTAAGCGATTAGCTAATTATGCTTCTGGTCGTTTGATGACCACATGACAAGAAAATTTCGTACAGAAATCATGCTGTCAGATGCAGTTGTCAAGGTTTACTTGACAACTGATTCAGGCAAAAGCCCGCTTTTTTTGAAACAACCACTGGTATGCAAGAGATTTAGTTGCGATAAAACCCGTTTGTGTATCCCTGCTTCTGAGGAAGAATATTTCCAACCTGTCGGCAATTCCGACAGGTTCAATTTTTGCTCGATTTGCTTCATTCAGTAGCTTTCTGCACGCAGTTGTTGCAGAATTTGTAATAACTGAATTTATCTCTAAGATTCGAAAAAACGCTCTGCATCATCACAGATAATGTATAGAGCATGGCGGCACTTCAATGTTATAAACTTCTATCAAGCACTCCGCAAAACGATTTATGTCCATGACTTTCAAACTAAGTCCACGCCATATATTCGTCAAACTTCAACATTCCTCTTTAATTTTTCAAATGCCAATTTGATTTTTTCTGCCATGAGTTTACGTCTCTCCGCAAGAAAGTCTTCGTAGCTCATGTTTTCCCATCCGTGCGGCAAAGCATTTTCCTCCTCCATACGCCAAATATCTTCTTTGCTTTTCCCTGCACAAACAGCAGGATAATATACTGACGGTGCATCATCAAGAATATCCATATTATCTTTCCAGTCAATAAAGGCATAATTTGCCATCTGGTTGATCTTCGAATCTGCGTACCCTAGAGATTTCAGGTAAGCTTTAGGGAAAAGATGATGCTTTTCAAGAGATTTTCTATTGCCATCGCTTCCTGACTCAAATAACTTTGAAACCAGCAAATTACTCTTTGAGAAGAGAATCTTTGCATCCAAAACATTCAAAGAGGCAACATAGGCATTCCACGCATTATTTCCTCTGCCGGATACAGCCAGTCCATCAGATCCAACCAAGGTAATACAAAAATAGTCGTTTGTAAGTTTCTCGTTTACCCTTGATAAAATAAAATTCTTGTATTCATCTAGTGTCGTAAAGCCTTTTATTATGTTCAAATGACTCTCTACTGTAGACTCAAACGAACCAGTATAAAGTGAAACAAGAGAAGCGTAAAAGAACCACAGTGAGGTTAAGTGCATATTTTCGTTATATGATGCGTGAAACCTATGTTTAGCAATCAAGTAAAGGGCATACGAATAAAAAACAGCATTCTCCGATAAAATAATGTCGCCAGATAAATAGCCTGCATTCATTATTGCCTTTATAAATTCATGCCAACTATTAACATCAAGAACATCCGGAAGCTTTTCGGTTAGGATGTTAAACCTTTGGATCCGCAATTTCTCACTTACGGCTCCCTTTTTATCAAAATCTGCTCCCCGTAAGAGTTTATAACCATATTTAAGTCTCGCTCTATCAAAAGCATACGCCATTACAACACGAATAACATCCTGTGCAGACACAGCGGTAATTTGATTAAAAGATGTTGTCTTCCCTTTTTGCGGATAGGTAGACTCTTTACTGAACTGCTCAATTTCTTTACGTCCTTCATCCCAATACAGGGACAAAAGTGTTAAAATGAAGTCATTCTGCTTCAATGAGACACCACCCGAATTCACGCGGACAAATATCTCCGAAACATCTTCTTCCTCAGCATTCGATTTTATACCAAACACAGGAAGAGTATGCTCTTTCAGATTAACAACGGCATTAATGTGGTCTGCAATTATCTCTTGTTCCTCATCAGTAAGAATTTCTCCTCTACATGGTCTATATTCGTCAAGTCTGTGAATAAATTCACCTATAAATTTGAAAGAATTCTTTGTTGTAAACAGGTCACTGATATTGTAAATCCATTCAGGGTCTTTTTTTGTTGCTTGGTACCCTACTTCAAATTTATTTCGCAATGGGCAATAAGATATTACAATGAAGCGTTCTTCAAACTTTGAATTAACAATTCTTTTACCTTTCATTACCGCATACAAAGATGTCAAGCGCTGCTGTCCATCTATGATTACCTCTTTTGGAGAATCATAACTGTGAGCACCAACTCCTATTGATTTCTTTTTATCCATAGTGGGGCATTCCCACAACATAAGGTAGCCAATAGGATAGCCACGCACCATAGAATCAAAGAGATCACGAACTTTGGAATCTTTCCAAATAAAAGGGCGCTGTAACTCTGGCAATCCAAGTTCGCCAGTATCGATTTTTTCAATTAGTTGGTTGACAGTTAATGTTGTAATGCTAAAAATTTCTTGCATATCAGATTTCTCCTTACATTCATTACAAATACGATAATCCTTTTAACCGTAATTCTCAGGTGTTCCTTTTGCCAAAAATCGTAGTATAAATCTCTCAGGTAGCTACTTCAAACTCCCCATTATCCGCCCAGAGTTCGCACTGAGTCATGACGGTTTGAACGGCATCATCCACACCTTCCGGCGGGTAGTGATGCTTTTTCAACAACTTCTTAATCATCATTCGCATACCGGCTCTTGCGGAATCTCGCTTCTGCCAGTCGATGGTACGATTCTTGCGGAGTGCATCGGCAAGCTCTTTCGTGATAGCAATAAGTTCCTCGTTCTCATAGAAGTCCTTTACCGCCTGCGGTTTTGTAAGAGCATCATAGAAAGCCAGCTCATCTGCGGTTAAGCCGAGCTGTTCGCCTTCGTTGTGAGCTTCCGATATTTGCTTGGCGAGGTTCATTAGTTCCTCGATTACCTGCTCATTAGTCAGCAGACCGTTCAGATATGAGTTCATGGTGCGCTGGATAATTTCGCTGAACTTCTCAGCCTTGACAACGTTAGTGCGCTTGTAGACATGAACCTGTTCTGCAATCAGCTTTTTCAAAAGTTCAACGGCAAGGTTCTTTTCTTTCATCCTTGAGACATCTTCGAGGAACTGCGGGTCAAAGAGGGAAAATTCTTCTTTAACATCCGAGAACAGGTTGATTACTCCCTCGCTCTTGATACTCTGCTTCAAAAGGTCGTTTATTCTCTGGTTCATTTCCGGAAGCGAAATTTTCTTTCCGTTGCCTTGATTCATCAGCCTTATGGTCAGGACACGCACAGCCTCAAAGAAAGCGGCTTCAAATCTGGCTTCCTCATCAATGAGCGAAGAACAGAGCGACAGTGCCTGATGAAGCATCAGTGACTCTTTTACGAAGGCGTTCCTTTCTTCTCCCTTATTGCGGCCTACGATGAAGTTTACAGCTCCACTGATTGTCTTAGCACGTTCGAGGTCAGTGCCTTTATTGAACAGTGAATAGTCATAGCCATGGAACAAATCACGACAAATTGACAGCTTCTCCAAGAACTTCGGATAGGCGACTTTTGATACATCGGTATCTCCATAGTTATCCCTGTCTCTTACGGTATAGTCATTCATTGCCTGCTTGAGGGCAGAGGCTATACCAACATAATCTACTACAAGTCCGCCTTCCTTGTCGCCGAATACTCGATTTACTCTGGCGATTGCCTGCATCAGGTTGTGACCCTCCATCGGCTTATAGACATACATTGTCGCAAGGGATGGCACATCAAATCCAGTCAACCACATATCAACTACTATTGCAATCTTTAACGGGCTGCTGTTATCCTTGAATTTCGTTGCGAGTTCGTCTTTATGATGCTTATTGCCGATAACCTTGCGCCATTCTTCTGGGTCTTTATTGCTCTCGGTCATGACAACGGCGACTTTCTCTGTCCAAGTGGGTCTGAGTTCAAGAATTCTATTGTAAATCTTCATAGCTATGGCACGGGAATATGCAACTATCATCGCCTTGCCGGTCAGCAAATGTTCACGGTTATTCTCATAGTGTTCGAGAATATCTCTTACAAGGGAGTCAATAGTTTCATCGTTTCCAAGTACGGCTTCCATGCGTCCGAGAGTGTGCTTGCTCTTTTCTATAACATCAGGGTCAGCGTTATTTGCCATGATTTCATATTCGTTGTCAATGAGCTTCAATGTCTCTTGGTCGAGCTTGAGCTTTATAACACGGCTTTCGTAATAAACCGGTCTCGTAGCTCCGTCCTTGACAGCTTGAGTCATATCGTAAATATCTATGTAGTCGCCGAAGACTTCGCGGGTGCTTCTGTCCTTTGACGAAATAGGTGTGCCGGTAAAGCCGATATAGGTTGCATTCGGCAAACTGTTTCTTATAATTCTCGCCGTGCCAACAACACGCTTAGCCACGTCCTCGCCCTTATCGTTCTTTGTCATCTTTATCTTCTCAGCGAGACCGTACTGCCCGCGATGAGCTTCATCTGCCATGACAACGATATTTCTTCTGTCAGAAAGCGAGTCGTGAGACTCCTCGAACTTTTGCATAGTGGTAAATATAATTCCGTTTGCCTGACGACCGGCAAGTAACGTTTTTAGGTTCTCTCTGCTTGCGGCGTGCATCGGCTCCTGACGCAAAAAATCCTTACACTTTGCAAACTGCCCATAGAGCTGATCGTCAAGGTCGTTTCTGTCCGTCAGCACGACTATGGTTGGACTGTCGAGGGCTTCCTGCAACAAATGAGCATAGAATACCATAGAAAGCGACTTTCCGCTTCCTTGAGTATGCCAGAAGACACCGCCCTTGCCGTCTGTAACGGTTGCGTGCTTGGTGGATTCTACAGCTTTCCTTACTGCGAAATACTGATGATAACCAGCCAAAATCTTGAACTTCTTGAGTCCTTCATTCGAGAAGCAAATGAAGTTCTTTATAATGTCCAAAAGTCTTGCTTTTTGGAACATTCCCTCGAAGAACGTGTCAAACTGAATTGCCTGTGTGTCTTCATACTCTCCGTCCTTCGTCTTCCACTCCATGAATCTGTCTTCGCCGGAAGTGATGGTTCCTGCCTTGCTTGTCCCCATGTCGCTCATAACACAAATGGCGTTATATATAAACATCGAGGGTATCTCCTGCATATAATTCCGCAGTTGCAAATAAGCCTCACTCGCATCGGTTTCCTCTCTCGAAGGCGACTTAAGCTCTACGACAACCACCGGCAAGCCATTAAGAAACAGTATCACATCCGGTCTTTTGGTGCTATTCTCGGTGAATGTCCACTGATTTGCCACGACAAACGAGTTATTTTCAGGATTTTTATAGTCCACAAGATAGACGATGCCCGAACGCTCCTCGCCCTTGACAAAATACTTAACCGGTACGCCGTTCTGGAGATAGTCCATAAACTGCTCGTTCTTCTGCACCAATTCGCCGTTCTCAAAATTGCGGAGCTTATAAAGCGCATCCCCGATAGCATCCTCCGGCATTTCAGGGTTCAGCCTGACAATCCACTCCTCCAAAACCTCATCATAAAGCGGACTCCTAAAGTCCCGCTTCACATCAGGACCATAAACATGAACATACCCCATCCCCTCAAACAACTCAATCACCGAGTTTTCATAACTGGCTTCGGTATAGTTAGTAGTAGACATAGCTTCGGCTCCTTAATCTTTCAAATATAACTCGTAAAATTCCGAGTAGTTCATAATCTTTTTGTAATACTCTTTGCCCTCGGAATCTTTAGCGTAAAGGTATATCTTATCCTTTTCGCTTATATTGATAAATGCTTTTTGCAACCTATCTCTCAAAAGATACAAAGTTTTTGCTTTTGCTGGTACAATGACACTGGTAATACTTCCTTCTGCCCCTTCAATCGGGTATCGCTCCCATGCTATCCCATGGACTTTCTTTGCATGAGAACTGCATTTTGCACAAATTCCAAGCCCAGTCAATAATATATCACGAGAGCCTATATTAACGCAAGATATAAGTATACCAGAGCTCGCCGTTCTATATCTGCTAGAACTTATTTTCGACTTAACTGCCACTTCATCTGTACATAGTTTTAACTTTTTCTTGTACGGCAATCTTGCAGTGTTCACTGAAACAGCAATAGCAATTCCACTTACGACAAGCCCAATAAACGACAGCACCGCCGACATAAATCCACTATTATCATTGCACCACGTTATAAAATCCACTTATACATTTCTCCTTTATTATTCAGTTGGTAAGTCGGAAAGTCAACCAACCAATCCTTGTGAGCTTAGAATCATACGGAAACAAAATCTCATATTCCGGTCTGTCCTTGTTTATCTCCGGCAGATACACTCCGTGACTTCCTTTGCCTACCTGAATTTTTATTGTAAACCTATGCTTTTTGATGTCATCCATGCTATAGTATTTTTTAAGCAATGTCGTGCTTAAGAAGTTATGGCAAGTGTACTCGCTATGCTTTACCGTATTTTTCAACAACACTCGCAATTCCAACAAATCAACAAAGCGATATACAACAATATCGTCATCTAAAATCCACGAGCTGAGAAACATTTGCAATTCCGGTATGTCGCACTCTTCGTTCTTTTCCGTGTAGCCACCACGAACCATGCTATTTATCCACCTATACATACCGCCCTTATATTTTTGTAATGGGGAATCACTGCTATTCTGATACTCAGTGATTTTTGCTATCTCCTCATCAGAATAATTCAACTTCACCCATTGTTCTACGTCTTCAGGCGTTGATAATTTACGATACGACATTTTGTCACCTCGGTTTACGGATATAAACAAGAATTTAACAGCTTAAAGGCTGACGTTAGACACGTCAATTTCGCCGGACATAAGCTTTGGTAAAAGAGAATCTCGAAGCGATGCTAGCTTTTCGTTTTCCATCTGATTAGCCCATATTCCCTCAAACATTGGATTAACGATGTTCGTAAATTTTCTCATGACAGCAATATCAGGCACAAGTATTTCTGTTTTCCGAAAATCAGGGACAGTGAGCTGTTGTTGTGTTGTTCCCGTTCCGGAAATATGTAATTGTTTTAAGAACAAGTACAAATACTTTGCACTTATTATATCGGTATTAGGAACAAGCGAAACCAAACGAACAATGGGAACATAAGGGATATGACGTAAGCAGACAAAACCTATTGTGCCTCGTGCAGAAACGGTTACACTTTCATTACTGATCTTTGGTTTATCAGTGTAACCATACAGTCCTTCATTATCAAGACCATTGGAGTAAATGGGATAAGGGCATTCAGTGGTCTTTACATTTGATGAAATTTTAGGTTTATCGCCACCAGCTCCCATTTCGGTTACGTCGCCGAGAGTGCTTGAATAACAGCCCTCCGGCATAACACCGCCAAACGGCTCAAAATCCACAAACCAAGACTTAAACAAAGCCTGCGCTTGCTCTTCTAAATTCTTGTTTATCTGCTCATTTTCAATGATTTTTTCATCAAGGTTAGCAAGAAGCTTGCCGATCTTTCGCTGTTCATTCTTATCCTCTGGAAATTGTATTACTATTTCATTCTGCAACCTTGTCTTGTTTATTTCAGTCTGTCCTGTTGACCCTTCGGCATAAGATTCTATAGCTTGCTGATGTGCTTTTACTGCATATCCATAGTACAGAACGTCAATTTCTTCAGTAGGACGCATCAGAATCATG
Source organism: Oscillospiraceae bacterium (assembly GCA_021200565.1). GTDB lineage: Bacteria > Bacillota > Clostridia > Oscillospirales > Ruminococcaceae > Faeciplasma. The sequence continues at coordinate 25,377 of JAJQGJ010000019.1, read as the reverse complement.
TGTCCATCTATCGTTGTTGGAACCGAAACATCCCATATTTGAGCCACTCGTCCCGCTGTTCCTGTTCCAGTTGAGTTTATCAAAACATCTCCCGAAATTAACATCTTTTCCGGAGGGACAGCCTTCAGTGAACTATCATGCAATCTTGAATCTGCATAAGATATTCTAAAATCACGATTGCACTTTTGATTTAGAACTCTGATAGTATTTTCATTTTCCTTTTCAACATATTTGGGAGGAATGCCTTTTGCTATATATGATGTAACCTCACCCAAAGTTTTCGTCTTCCACTTATCCATGCACTTGTTCCTCTCTATCCAATATATTTTTTATGTGCCATCTTGACGTTGCTTTGTTTGACCATCGCATACTGCAACGTCGTATCTATTCGCTTATGCCCCAGAAGCTGTTGAAGCTGTTCGATTGGCATTCCTTTGTCAATCGCTTGCGTGGCGAGGGTTCGGCGGAATTTGTGCGGGTGGACTTTTTCCATGCCAAGCTTTTTGCCAAGCTCTCTTACTCGTACTTCCACGCCGCCGATAGTCAGGCGGGTATGCGGGGAACGGAGTGTAACAAATAAGGCGTTATTGTTATCGCTTCTTGCTCCCAAGTAGTTCTGCAAATGTATCTTTGTCCGGGCATCGAAATATACAACCCGTTCCTTGTTGCCTTTACCAAGCACAACACACTCACGCTCGGCAAAATTTATATCAGAGCGATTCAGAAGCACCATTTCGCCGACACGCATTCCTGTTGAAGCAAGCATATCAATCATCGCCAAATCTCTGAGTTCCCGGCAACTGTCACGCATAACTTCCAAAGCTTCATCAGTATATGTATCCTTAACAGTCGCCGCAGTCTTTACTTTATGAATCCGGCGGACGGGGCTTTTTAAGATATAGTCCTCGTCTTCAAGCCAAGAAAAGAAACTCGAAAGAATCCTTCGAACATTATCAACCGTAACCTTGCTTAATTTCTTCTCGGTCTGATACGCCGTCAAATATCCTCGCAAATCTTCGGTTGTAACGTGCATTACTTCCTTGTCGGTAGCCGTAAGCATATCGTCAATAGTCTTCCGATAATATCTCAACGTCTTTTCCGAACAACCTTCGATTCGTTTAGCCTCGATGAACCTTGAGATCAACTCATCATTGCTTTTTCCGCTATCATCAGGATATTCGGTTGCCGCATATTTGACAAGCGCATACTCCAAAACTTCCTGTAGCTTCACAGCTTGTGCGTTGTCAAGATACGGCATCATTCGTTGCAATACCTCATTCAAGATTTTTTCTTTCATAGTCGTTCTCCTTAAAAAGTATTCCAGAGAACGACATCAACGGCAGTTCTAATGGTTCAACTCTCGCCGTTGGTGAGAGTTATTAACGATTATAAACAAGAATTTAGAAGAGCAAGCGCAGGCTTTGTTTAAGTCTTGGTTTGTGGATTTCGAACCGTTTGGCGGAACTGTACCGGAAGATTGGAAAGAATATCGTCTTGCAGATTTTCTTCCTGTAATCACAGGCAAAAAGAACGCTAATGTATCTTCATCTAAAGGACAGTATCCGTTCTTTAGTTGCTCTCAAGATATAGCGTGGACTGATAACTACTCATTTAACGGGAGTGCCATTCTGGTTGCTGGCAACGGAGATTTCAATGTCAAATGGTATAATGGTAAGTTTGAAGCATACCAAAGAACCTATGTCCTTATTCCGTTTAATCCGAGGTATACAAGTTGGCTGTATTATGCAATAAAATATAACCTTTCTAGGATTACAAGTGCCGCCAGAGGCTCGGTCATAAAATTTATTACAAAAGGCAACCTAGAGGACTTTTCTTTTATGGCACCAAAAAATCTAAATGACTGTGAGATAATCGACACTTTTGCCACTATTAACAGGGCAATCGACAGTCGGGTAAACGAAAATTATTGTCTAGCAGATATTCGTGATACCCTCTTGCCAAAACTCATGTCCGGCGAAATTGACGTGTCTAACGTCAGCCTTTAAGCTGTTAAATTCTTGTTTATAGCATTATTGAGTTCGATTTTGTCTTCGATAGGCTCTAACACCGATAAGATTTCGTCTTGCACTGTTAAATCTGGCACATCAAATTCAATGCGATTAAGAGTATCAGTTCTCAAGCTTGGAATGGTTGTACCTTCGTTGTACTGATTCAAGTCAAGTAAAGAAAGAAGATAGTACAGATAATGTGGTCTAATAACATCGTCATTTACAATCGTATAAAACAGAGTGTCAACCGTCCAAAATGGATGTGTCACATATCGAACTTTATCAATCGTGCCTTTTCTTCCTACTAAAACTGACGGTTTATCATATAAAAATTCCGTTGCATATCCCATAAGCCCGCCCGTTCCATAAATCGGAACACTGCCATTTTCTGAAGCAACCGCTTTCTGATTTTTTCCATACTTAATTGTAGCAAGCTCAGAGAGCGAATAAGTTTTACACTTCATACCCTATCTCCCCCAACTTCTCCCTAATTTTCTCCTCCAACTCATGCGACCTTGCAAACATTTCGGATAGCTCCGAGGTGAGGCGGGTCATTTTTTCTTCAAAGGGTTCGCCGTCGTCTTGTTGTTCCTCTATGCCGACGTAGCGTCCGGGAGTGAGGATATAATCTTGCTTGGCTATATCCTCGGTGGTTGCAACAGCACAGAAGCCTTTTATGTCTTCGAGGGTGCCGTCTTGGAAAGCGGAGAAGGTGTCGGCGATTTTTGCGATGTCTTCGTCGGAGAAATCACGGTGCTTCCTGTCAACCATACTGCCCATCTTGCGGGCGTCGATAAAGACGGTTTTGCCCTTTTGCTTCTTGTTTTTGGAGATGAACCAGAGCGTGACGGGAATGGTAACGCTGTAGAAAAGCTGAGGCGGGAGAGCTACTATGCCTTCTATGAGGTCGTCTTCGATGATGTTCTTGCGGATTTCACCCTCGCCGGAAGATTGAGTGGAAAGCGCACCGTTGGCAAGAACCAAACCAATCTTACCATTCGGGGCGAGGTGATGAATCATGTGTTGAATCCAAGCGTAGTTGGCATTGCCTGCGGGAGGTACGCCGTATTTCCAACGCTTGTCGTCCTTGAGCTTATCCTGTCCCCAGTTGGAGAGATTGAAAGGCGGATTCGCCATAATGAAGTCAGCTTTTAAAGTGGGATGTAAGTCGTTGAAGAAGGTGTCCGCCTGATATGGTCCCAAGTCTGCATCAATGCCACGGATAGCCATGTTCATCTTTGCCATCTTCCAAGTGTCGGCATTGGATTCCTGACCATAAACGGAAACCTCTCCACGCTTTCCGCTGTGAGCTTCGATAAATTTCGCACTCTGCACAAACATACCGCCCGAACCACAGCAGGGGTCGTAAACTCGGCAGTTGGAGAACGGTTTAAGAATCGCAACGATGGTCTTAACAATGCTTGCGGGAGTATAGAACTCACCGCCCTTAACACCTTCATAAGCGGCAAATTGGGCGATGCAATATTCATAGGTTCTGCCAAGTAGATCCTTGCTGTCCTCGGTATCGCCCATATCCATGTTGGTGAAAAGGTCAACAACGTCGCCCAAAACTCTCTTGTCGAGGTCGGGGCTGGCATAGTTCTTCGGAAGAACATTCTTGAGCTTCTTGTTGTCGTTCTCGATAGCTCTCATGGCGTCGTCGATAACAGTGCCGATTTCGGGAGTGTGAGCCGCAGAAGCGATTTTCGACCATCTTGCTTCCTCCGGAACAAAGAAAATGTTTTCCTCAAGATACGCATCGGGGTCGTCCTCGAAACCGTAACCTTCGGCAACAAGCTCCGCATATCTTTTCTCAAAGGCACTCGATATGTATCTGAGAAAAATAAGCCCGATGATAACCTTTCTGTATTCTGCCGCCGGAATGTGTCCCCAAAGAACACAAGCCGCATCCCAAATCTGTTTTTCGAATCCTATGTTTGCACTGTTCTTTTCTGCCATTATATTTTACCTCGCTTTTATTGCTCGTTATAAGCCGATGTATAGAACTATTCACAAATATTATACCGTATTGTTTCAAATAAAGCAAGGGTTTGGGACCATCCCAACAAGCAAAATTAAAGATTAAGGGCAGGGTTTCCTTAATCGAAAATCGCCGTTTGTCCGGACAGCGGCTGTGCTTGCTATTCTCAAAAATCTCATATGTCCCTCGTCCCGACGCTCCGAATTACTACACGATTCGGGGCGTTTCTTTTTTGCACTTTTAAATTTTTATCTTCCCCAAAAAGTCATTGCAGAAAAAATTTTCTTTGCGGAGGTATCAACTTTTCGCTAAAAAATGTCCGTTGTAAAGTAGGAGGAGTTTTAAACGGCAAAAAAATTCAAATTCGATGGGACACTTTCTCAGAAAAGCGTCCATTGTATAGTGAAAGGAGAATTTCTATGGCAAACCGCACACGACCAATCAGATTAGAGTTTTATGTTGACGAACGGGAGCATCAGTCAATCCGACAAAAGATGCAACAGATTGGCACCCACAATCTCAGTTCCTATCTCCGCAAAATGGCGATTGACGGATACATTATCAAGCTTGATTACACCGAGCAGAAGAAGCTTGCGGCGGCGGTCAGTAATGTTGCCTCAAATGTCAACCATCTCTGCAAACGCATCAACCAGACCGGGCATTTCTATGATGACGACATCGCCGACATGAAAGCCCGTCAGGAAGAAATCTGGAAGCTTCTGAAGGATTACATGAGGAAGCAACCATGAAATACGGGACAAGCCGGAGTGCATATGATTTGTCGAGAGGAGGACAGCCGATGGAAGTATTCCTGCACTTACCCAAAACCGAAAAAGGCAAAACTGAGCTTGCCGAGGAGCTTGCTCATTTCCACGCCGAACACGCTGTAGAGATTCTTCGCAAGCTGCCCTGCCCGACGGAGCAGAAGCTGAAGCTGTTGGATGCGGTTGTGAAAGATGCAAGACAGCAGGCGAAAGGCGAGGGTACATAAAAAATCTTCGTAAAGCGCATATTCTTGTTGAAATCCGGTTCAAATTAATGTATAATTAGTTTGGAAGGGTGTATTGCGACATGTTGCGGAAGGAGTTGATAGCATATGGCTGTATCCGATACTTACTTTAACATGACCAACAAAAAGTATTTATACAACATAACCGCTATCGAAAACATTCCTTCTATCATGCAATACGGAATACTGTGCTATGATGAAGTTCAAAATACTCCTCATGAATCTATTGCAATGAATGATGTTCAAAAGCGTCGGGACAATATCAAAGTCCCCGATGGTTTGCGACTCCACAGTTATGCCAATCTCTATTTTGATTATCATAATCCTATGTTGTATAAGCGACAGGACATGGCAGAGGACATCTGCATCTTAGCTTTATCAATCAAGGTATTAGATATTGACGACTGCATTGTGTCAGACAGAAATGCGGCTACAACACTGGCTAAATTTTATCCTGCAAGTGAAGGATTATCTAAACTCGATTTTCATTCTATCTTTATCCGAGATTGGAATGATACAGATCCATACATAAAGAGAGAATTGCGTCACAAAAAGTGTGCAGAAATATTGATTCCAAAAAGTATTCCTTTCGAATACGTTTGCGGAGCTAACGTTGTATCTGAATCAGCGAAGCAAAAGATGGTGGATCTTGGTTTCAATAAAAGAATAGCAGTAAGTTCAGAAGTTTTCTACAGGTAAAGGCGGTGAATTTGATGATTGTAAAAATAGGCAATATATTTGAAAGCTCGGCGCAGACTCTCGTCAACACAGTTAATTGTGTAGGCGTTATGGGCAAGGGCATTGCACTGGATTTCAAGAACAAGTACCCCGCTATGTTCAATGAATACGTTGGGCTGTGCAAATCAGAAAAAGTCAAGCCGGGAGTTCCATACTATTATTCTGATTTGTCAGGCACTTCGATTATCAATTTCCCAACTAAAAATCATTGGCGTTCGCCATCCGAGCTTTCTTATATCATTGATGGACTGAATTGGTTCAGAGATAATTATCATAACCTCGGCATTACATCCATTGCTTTCCCACCATTGGGTTGCGGAAATGGCGGTCTGCCATGGTCTGTTGTTGGACCGGTAATGTATGAAAAATTGCACGACCTTCCTATTGATGTCGAAATCTATGCTCCCTATGGAACGAAGCCGGAGGAACTTACAGCGAGCTTCCTGTCCAAGAACATCATTCATTCTGCTGAGGATGTAATCGGAAATCAGAGTTTGCCTTTCAATAAATATTGGCTTCTGATTCTTTACGTTGTCCAAAAATTGAACAACGACAGATACTCCTTGAACGTCGGAAGAACTATTTTCCAGAAAGTGTGCTATATACTTACCAGAACCGGTGTGCCTACAGGCTTCAACTTTGTCGAAGGCAGTTACGGTCCATATTCAAAAGAAGTCAAAGACGCTGTTATGGTGCTTTCTAATGCCAATCTGATGTCGGAACGTCAACTCGGAAAAATGGTTGAAACCGTTGTCTCTCCTGATTTTAAATTGCAAGAGGATCAGTTCACAGAACAGGATATAAAAAATGCAGACCAAGCTTTTGACCTGCTGAGCAGAATCAGAAGCACCGATCAGGCAGAAATGGTTGCCACTGTACTGTTCTCATTTGATGAACTTCTCAAGCAAGGGAGCAATCCCAAAGATGTCGATGTTTTTAATCATATTCTGAAACGGAAACCTCGTTGGAAGAATCAAAAAGAAGATGAAATAAGCGACACAATCCTCAGTTTGTCGTCGTTGGGTTGGATGAATCCTGTTTACACCGGAGAATTGGCTTCTGCTGATGATGCACTTTATGCTTAATATCTCTTTTTGCTTATAGCTAATTGACATATACTAATATGCCAAAAGCAAACCGCAGTGATGAGTAATTCATTACTGCGGTTAATGTGATCATACACAGAAATTAATCCGCCTCATAGTGGTTGCTCTGTGAATGCCAATAGGGTTGATTTTTATTTTGAGACTATCGTTGCTTAAAATGCACCTTTTTTCTAAACTCTTAAAAAACATTCTGGATTTTGTAGAGTTTGTTGCAGCCATCGCCATCAAAAAAAGCTCTCCACTTTGATGTGGGGAGCTTTCTCTTGACATTATATCACCGTGGTGATACAGTATAAACATAACCTAAGGAAGTGATACAAAAAATGCTCCACGCATACCAAGAAATATACCTCGGTAGTGCGATGTCCTCGATGGGGAGGCTTTCGATTATACCGTAAACGACTGCAAAATTCCCGGTGGCGATTTTGTTAAACTGCTTGTCGTGAGTCCGGTTTGCAGTAGGATTGAAAACGGCGAGCCGGCATATCTTGCCGGAAAAAGTGGGATTGAGATTGCCCGTGAATGTGTGAAAGAAACGACGGGAAAAGAGCTTACCATCGTGCCTCAACCCCATTACAACCGCTCTCCCGAATACTGGTGCGGGTGGGCGATCGCGTACTACCAGTGGTACTCCTCAAGAAAGTACAGCGAGATTTTCAGGGCGGTTTCCTTCGATGATTTGCTCCGAATGTATCCAACCCTGCACGAAGCCGACGTTACCAAGTTCGCCGATACTATAGATGAGATAGTCCGCAAAACGTTCCCCGAAACCAATCTGAAGCGTTTTCGTGCGTTGTACGGCTGTTCCCAAAGCGAGCTTTCGAAGCTCTCCGGCGTCAGCCTGCGCTCGATTCAGATGTATGAGCAGCGGCAGAAGGACATAAACAAGGCGAGCGTTGACACGGTCCGCAGGCTTGCGAAGGTGTTTGGGTGTGCGGTTGAGGATTTGGTGGAGAAGTGAAACTAAAGGAAGCTGAATAGCTATAAAAAGCAACCACATCGGCAAAAAATTAAAAATTTGCCGATGTGGTTGCTTCGAATCGATTGCCTGTCTGTAATTATATTGTACTCCTTCGCACTCCTACGATTCTTTCCAAAAATGATAAATCGGGAATTCTCTAAATGCCCTTTGCTCTTGCTCTGGCATCCTGTTGAAATGTCTTTGCGCCAGTGGCTGTATGTCCAGCAGCAAATAAGCAGCAGTCTTACAATCTTCAAGGCAACTTTCATCCTCAGCCATCGAATACAGTTCTTCCTTCTCTATATCATTCACGGCGCCTTTTCTTTTTATAGTCTGAAGATAATTCAGGCGACGTATCCGTTTGTCTAGTTCTGAATCGTCGGCTGTTTGTATCCACTCTGCAAACGAGATAGCGGAATCTAAGAGATCTTGGCGCTTTTGAACAGACATATCGTATGCTTTCAAGAGCTCCAGCAAAAACAAATTTGCCCGATTCATTGTATCTTTGTGTCTCGGCTGCTTCTGGAAAGAAGGAAGAAAAACCTCAGCTCTTAGATTTGTAAGCTTACACATATCATCAGCATTCAGCAAAGCATACTGAGAAATTGGTAGTTTTTCTTCGCCATCAAATTCATACGCTACTTGTAACTCTGTTCTAAAGAAATCATAAATACCATATTCTTCATCTCCACATGGTTCTATATAGATCGCAAACGAAATGTCTGCTACTTTCATTTTAACAACACGAGGTGTCTTAAACCCAAGATTCTTCTTATGTTTTTTCTCGACGAGTGTTGTTACAAGGAATCTAAGGTTTCTATCATCTTCTGGTGTCAATTTGCATAAATCCAAATCTCCATGATAGCCCAACGAATCAAGCACCTCGACCACTTCTTTCAAATATTCCAAGCGTGCTTTTTGTTTCTCAACGTCAAAATTTGATTGGTCCACATTCTCGTAATCAAACAGAAAACATTTTTCACCAATATAAAATTTTCCAGTATCCATATACAAGAGTATAAACTCTAAATCTTTAGCTAACGCACGCAGCGTTTTTGCCTCTTTGTAATTCATAGAAGGCAATTCACCATTTTTAGGGAATATCATACTGAGGCTCGATCCAATCTGGATAGAGACATTGTCTTTTCTTTTGGTAACTCGGTATTCTGTATATAACTCATTTTCACCAACTGTGACGCTGGCTTTGACGACTCTTGTAACCGACATTTCGCTTACTAACACATCTATTGGTTGCGGTATTGCACAGCCTTTCATACGAGCATAAAGGTAGACATCATTATTTAGCACAACATCTTCAGGACTATCATTTCCGAATGTAGACACATATATATCTAGCCCTTCTAACTGACCGCTTTGCTTTAATTCCTCTATAGTTTGTAACTTTGCATTTGAAAAACTATCTTGTCTTTTTACATCTTCATAAAAATTCAGGAATATATCCGCTATTTTTCCTTTATCACTCGGAAATTCTTTTAATCTTACTGACTTTTTTCCTTTGACTTTATTTGCAGGAATCAAAGCTCGTAATGCAACAGGCGTAAGAGCAGCATAATAAATTTTGCGTTGTTTACCTTTATCAGGATTTTGGACGTAAACGACAAATAGCATGGTTCCTCCAACTTTGAGGAAGTTGTTTAAAGCGGATATTTCCATTTGAAATGAAATCTCCTTCTTGGTAAGCACATCTTTTTCAGTTCCTTTAACCTGTACTGGAACACGTCCAATTATATCATCTGCTCTTTTTCTTTTATTCTTGTATATGTATACATTGCCATCCCAAGAAGGTTCTTTGTCATTATCTGAAATAAAAGGACTAAGCAGTTCTGACGTAAAAATACAGTCTTTCACAGCATTAACAGCAAAATTTTCTATAGCGATATTATCCAAATTACACACTTCCTTCGCTTTGTTATCCTATCAACTAAGCCATCAATCCTAACCGCCTGAAAACCATTAGTTTCCTACTTATAGTTTACCAATTTCAGAACAACTAATCAACAGCAAAATATGAATTTTAAAGCAAAAGTCTCTTCTTGATCTTAATATTATCTATAAACTTTCTGCCCTCTAATTTTAAAATTCGCGTGCGTTTTCTATGTAGACATTATAGCATATATGTGAGGGGATTGGAAGAGATAGTTATTACGATTTTTTATCTCCATATATAAATAAACCCGTCCCGGAGCAGTTACTCTGAGGCGGATTTATATTCAATATCTCAATGGCATACTAGATTTCTTTACTGGCACGTCCAATTTTAGATTTCTCATAAAGTATTTAATTCCTAATTCGGCAATATCACTATTCTGCTTTGGACCTATCAGAATTTCCTCTATACATTCTGATGGTTTGAACTGTTTCTTCACAAATGGAATCAACACTCCATTTTTTATTCTAAAGTATTGTTTATCCAATTGTTCAGGTTTGTAAAGCCCACCATCGTGACCACAAGTAAACACAAATCGATATTCTTTCTCTCCGGCAAAACAATCTGTTTTAAAGAAATAATTATAACCATCTACTATTATGGGTATAACCCTACAACAGTCTTCAATGCCCGCGTCACTGATCAAATTAAAGTCCGACCATGAGTTCAAATAGTAAAATTCTTCTTCATGGAATACCTCTTCTTCAATTTTCTTCATCATCATAGCCTTCTGCTTTTCTGTTTCATAAATAACGGTTCCATGGAGTATTAACTGCTTGCCAAATGAATTGAGCAATTTTTCATGTTCAAAAGTAATACTATACCCTCCAAAGTTAGAAAACTCACTCCACATCAAGGCGCTATCATAATCAAGCGAAAACGACATTACATAATCGCCTGCATAAGCTTCCGAATCGCCTATCTCCGCCATTTTGTGATAGTATTCAACTTCTCTCAAAACTCTTTCTTTTACTTTCCTCGCTGATTCACGACAAGAAACTTCTTCATCTATAATCTGTACAAAAATCTGCGAACCAATTTGAAACTCAGTTTTGTCATTCAAAAAACTTTTCTCTGTTATCCAAAACTCGCCTTCACAAATTCCTTTTACACCTTCTGCGTTGGTATAGTGATATAGTCTGTCTCCAGAATGTAGAACGGGTGTAAAAACATCATCATCTATTATTTCCATTTACCGTGTCTCCTTTTCTCTGCTGCCTTTTCCATGCCTCGTCTTCCTCCCATGCTTCTCTTGATAAAGCAGTCTTTATGCAGCCATTTACTTTTGCGATTATCGGCATCCATGCAGTAACTATGCGTCATAACGCCATATAGCTTCGCCTGTCACATCATTTATCCCCCAAACATCTCCTCATTCCAAACCATCCCTACCAGTTGCACAAGCAGTTGCACTCTTTCCGTGATTTCAGCTTTGCCGAACTTGGAGTATGGTTTGAAATTCAGGTTATTGTCCGAGACAAACTTTTTGAATTTGGGGTTATTCTGATACGCCGAATCACCGAGGGATTCCGTGTAGATATTACCCTCGTTGGAGCAGTATTTTGAGAGTTTATACTCATATTTCGAGTCATTGAGGCTGGCGTTGATGCTCTTGTGCAGAAGAAGCAATGCTCCGATACTGTTTCTCCAACGCTTGAATTCCTCTTGGTCGGCGTACTCATCGGTGAACCACTCATAGTGGTCGGTGATGATATGCTCGATTTCAAACGGGTTCTTGGTCTGGGTGTTCATGTAATTGCAATAGTTTGAAGCAACGCCCGTCTGCTCCTCGATATAGCCTGTGATTCTGGCGAGAATATTCTTTATGTACTTCTTGGTGAAGCTGTTCAGGCGGAGTTCCGGAAGTGCCGACGCCGGATTATAGGAAAGATTCTCGTACTGCTGTCTGAGACGCATTTTCAGCTCATCAACAGAACATCTGCGGATATTCTTTGTGACGTTGAAAACGTAATTTTTGATTGTACTGTACTCAACCGAACGATAGTTGGTCACTCTGACTGTAATCAGGAGGTCGATAAACCTCGCAACCAGATTCATCTTCTCGATAATTACAGACCATGAGTCTTCATAGCATATCGAAGCAAGAAGCAGCTGCGGTTGGAGAGTGAAATTGACCTGAGCATTGTAATAGACGTACTTTGTTTCTTCGGCAAAGGTATTCTCTGCTTCCCGGATCTTCATATAAACGTCTGCAAACTTTGAAAAGCGCATGATAAAGTTTTCAAAATCGTCGGTGGAAACAAGTCCGAGCTTGTCCCTTTCGTCTCGAACCCACTTGTGGAACGAGCCGCCTATGAGGTCAAAATCCTGATTGACGGCACCGGCTTTTGTTTCACGGATTGTCTCGGCATATTGTGCTCTCAACCAAGCCTTGATGAAAGTTTCGTCGCCCTTGTCGTCATCTTTTTTGAGAAGCAAGACCTTATCTTTCCACAGATTATTGAGCTTCTCACGCTTCAAGTCATCTTTGATTTCTGACAAAAGATAGCCCTTCAGCATTTCCGTCGAGGTAAGGCTGAGACCGCGGTCATTCATTGTGACGAAAATCTTATGAGCATCCTGCTCGGTGGTTGCAACTATTTCGATGAAGAAAACCCTCTCCGCAAGCCAATCACAGAAATAAAGAAGCATATCGTCCGTGATTTCATCCGTCGGGAATATATCAATAATATCATTATATCTGTCGTAGAGATTTCGTACCGACTCACCTGCATTTGCAATGTCGAAAGATTTATCACTGAAAATTGCGTTCATGCAATCCGAGCGTTCTTCAACATTGATATTGAAAGACTTGGTTCCATAGGCTTCAGAATAAATCATCTGCTCAATAAGACTATAGCTCTGTCCGAGCGCATGGAGGCGGTTATTGAGATACATCAATAAAAGTGTAAGAGAAGAAAGCCTCTGTTGTCCGTCAATGATGGCATTTTCTCTACCGGCAAGGACGATTGAGCCCATGAAATATGCACCATAATCCTGAACATCCCGTCGGTCGCCACCCGGCACATAATAGTCCAAGAACTCAGACGTCAGATCGTCAATCAACTCTTCAATATGCTTCCTCTGCCACATATATTCGCGCTGATAGTAGTGGATGGAATACTTTGTGTTCTGCAAAAGCTGTTTCAGACTCTTCGGCGAACCGTCTATCTTTTTCATGGGAGACCTCCTGGGTAGGTGTGTTATATAATTTTTCTATCTTTGATATTGTACATCATTTTGAGTGAGAATGCAAGGTGTTATGATGGTTTCTTGGCGGGTATCCACATCCGCCAACTTATATTGACCCGTTGTCAGTGGGTCAATAGGAAATGCCCGTTATCGGCTTGATGGCTGATAGCGGGCATGAATTTTATTCTTTTGGTATAACGAATTTATATTTGCCTTTGCCTTGACCGCTGACAGCTTCAATCATTCCCATATCTTTCAGCTTCGTTATAAACTTACCTGCCGAAGAAGAAGCTATGTCGAACATCCTCACTATATCAGAACGGCTAAACGCATATTCATATCCATAGTCGTCAAACAATGCTCTTGCTTTTTCTTTTGTAGGGGCATTTGCGGATGCTTCAGAAAGGTGTCGTTCAAACGCCACTTTTTCGGGTTCAAACGCTACTTTTTCGGAGTCAAACGCCACTTTTTCAACCGGAACATTATAATTGAGGTTATATAGCGTTACCTTGAATGTAGAGATGTCGGAATAAAACTTCGGCTCTAATTCGGGACGATAATTGACAGCAAAGTGATAATCGTCCTTGATTTTCTTGAAACCGCTACCACGGCGCTCCATGTAGTTCATCCGGCTGAACACGTCGGCAATCACGGGATTGCGTCGTTTGGAAATAACATTGTCGGTGTCCAGGTTTTGAACAGCTGAGCCGTCAGGCATACCGCCGGGAGATGTAATTTCTATTCTGTCGTCAAAAATATCAATATGAACCTCGCTACCGAGTATCAAATAATCACGGTGAATTAAAGCGTTTACGATACATTCTAACACCGCACGTTCGGGATATTCGGGCATTTCAATCCGACCGTTGCCTGTCTTTTTCCAACGCTTCTTTGTGTTGTTATTGACAAATTCCTCACCCGCCTGCAAAAGCGTGATAAGGCTTCCGCTGACTTCTCTATCGTCAAGAGCTTCCATAATACCGGAGGCTTTATCCAACCCATACCAACGTGTACAGAACAGCCGAGAGTGCCGTATGGGAGACTCATCTGCAAGTAAAGCACCTGCATTTGTAAGCATACCGTCCTCATCAACTAATCCAAAGGAAGCAAAGTCTGATTCAGAAAGTTCCTTTTTTGTTCGTTGACGATAAACCGATCTGAGTTTTGTAAAGGCAAATCCGTTAAAGTTATATCTTGTTGAAACGCTATCAAAAGTTATGTTACTGCCTTTCATAACAAGCCTTTTCAGCGCAGTGGCATCGGCGGGGATGCTTTCATTTCCAACTCTTACAAAGGCTATGTGACCTCCATCGCCAATGTAGTAATAAGGCGTTTCCATTCCCGATTTAACATCTAAAACGACAAACTCCTTGCCATCCTCTTTATGGATTTTCAAAACAATATCCGGTATTGGATCCATCTTGGTCTTGATAGCTTCGCTTATCTTTTCGGAGGCATCCTTGGCATCATCCAGACCGACGAACGTCTCATCATCGGACACTCCGAAAATCAAAGCACCGCCAATACCGTTCGCAAATGCACTTACGCTTTTAAGCCAACTTTTTGGCTTGCGTTCTTCAAGCATTTCTTTCTTGTCATATTCTGTGGTTTCGCCTATAAAATCGGATAGTTTCATGTTGTGAACACCTCGTTTCCGCTCCGTTATTCATTCTTATTTTTCTCCGTCTCCTATAAATATTATAACCGCATAAAAGTGTGATAATGCACATGCAAAAGCTCATAACCATAGCTTTCAACAATAGCAACAGAGAACCACCTCCATCACGCTCATCATCTTTTTATAAACATTCATATCTCTTTAAAATACCTCTCCCAAGTCCTCTTAACCATCCTTACCTCATCCCTCTCCCACTTCCTGAGATTGCCGGACGACGTTCCGAGGCGAGCGGCGTATTCTTCACGGGTCAGCCCCAGCTCCTTACGTTTCGCTATCACTTGCTTGCCTTGCCCTCGATAGATGAACAAGTTATATTCGTCCGTCAGGTCTTCGGCAGGAACTCCGTAAAGCTCTGTGAGCTTGGCGATATGCTCCGGCGGGCAGAAGTCACGGTCAGGTTCTTCATAGCCGCTATAGGTCTGCCGCTCGACGCCCAGATACTCGGCGACTTCAAACTGATACAGCCCTTTGTGATAACGGTGCCAGCGGAGCTTGTCCGGCATACTTTCAATTTTGTCAAGAGATGTGAACTGAAGATTGAACTTCACGGCGTCATTATACTTCTTCATGGACAGCAGAGGGAGATGCAAAACCATCAGCGGTGCCACCTCAATCCGCCCTGTTATATTTGAAGCTACTATATAACCATGGTCTCTTACATACCAAAAAGGCTTCCAAATCGAGCCGAAAATATGATTCTGATAGTCATTTTCAGATATTGATTCCGTTATGTACTGATAGCATTTTCAATACACCTCGCTCCGAACGCCGCAAACCTGTTCCCCTTTTCCGGATCAAACGAATTGACTGCCTTGATGAGCCCGACTGTGCCGATAGAAATCAGCTCCTCCTGCTCGTCGCCGTTGACGTAGTACTTCTTCACGATGTGCGCCACGAGCCGGAGATTGTGGAGGATGAGGGAGTCCCGTGCGGCGGTGTCCCCCTCTGAAAAAGCCTTGAAAAGCCGTTCCTCCTCGGCAGGGCTCAAAGGCTTCGGAAACGAGCTCTTGTCCTCGATGTGGAGGGCGAACCAAAGCAGACGGCTGAATATATCCGACAAAAATTTCAAAAACATGCAATCACCCCGTTAAGTATATTCGGGTGGGGTGGGGTTGATGAGATGGAGGTGCTGAAATTCAGTGGAGAAATAAAAAAAGCCTCAGCCGTTGCCCGAATGGGTATCAGCTGAGGCTCGATTTATTCAAACTTTCTGCTCAAATCATACACAATACTCGTCCCCGCATACTCAACCCTGCGGAGGTTTTCGCGGAGAGTTTCATGCTCGTCGGGATAGCTTGCGCTGTCTCCGGGGTGGGGCATTCTGCGATCATAGACGGTGCGACCGAGTCCTTCTGGGTCTTCGTGGGTGAATCTCGGCTTTCTCGGAGTCGGAGGCGGGAGAAGTTCTCCCTCGTGATCCCAAGCGTAACGGGTGCATTCGAGGAAAGCGTCAAAAAGCTTCTTTTCAAGCCGTCCACCGCCGCCATACAGCACGTCGAACTCGTCCCGATACCCATTAATCTTTTCGAGGTTCTCAATCCAGCTTTTCAGACCGCCATTCAGCGACTTGCCCATCGGCATGATTTCATCGCCAGAGAAAAGAATCCGCTCTTTCCTGTCAAGATACATCATCGAACTCGGAGCACGGTCGGGAATCGAGAACACCTGAAGCTCACGACCCTTGAGAGGGATAAAACCGCCGTCGTGGATGATTGTGACGGGATAATCTCTCGGAAAATCTATCCCCTCAAAGCTCGCATAAGGAATCGTCCCGAATTCCTTCGCCTCCTCGTTCAGAAACGCCATGTCGAAATAGGCGTTGTTCGCCGAATGGTCGAAGTGATCGTGGGTGTTTGTGACATAAGGAACCGGCACGCCGCAGAGCGATTCAAGATACTCCCGGATATTTCCGGAGCCATACCCGCAGTCGATGGAGATTCCAATGCCGTCGCCCACCACGAGATAGCTGTAGTCGCCGCTCGAAAGAACCTTCCATGTGTTTGGGGCAATAAGCTCACTCCTGAAATATGGCTCGTCCATGTGGGAATAAGTCCCGTCGCCGTTGGCAATAAGAATGTCGTGTTTGGATGAAAAATCGATGTATTTGGTCATGGTGGCTCCGTTTCTTGGTATTATTTTGCATATAGGTATTATACAGAATCGGGCAAAACAAATCCAGCGCTCGAGGTTTTAATAATTTTCCCCAAAAAACCTCTTGCAATCTTTTAAAATATATGTTATTATGATGATAGTGAGACTATCAATTTGAAAGAACAGCTATCAATTCGTTTGAGAAAGGCAAGAGAATGGGTAATACAAAGCTCAAAGACGCTGAAAACAGGTTTATTATTGAAACGGCTACGAGGATGTTTCTTGGGTCGTCGATTGACAAGGTGACGATGGCGGACATTGCCCGTGAAGTTGGCATCGGCGAGGCGACGCTTTATCGGAGATATTCAACCAAGCAGCGGATCGTTCTTGAGTGTGCAACGGCGCTCTGCGAAGAGGTTTACACAAGGTTCAAAAAGCCAGCTGAGGGGAAGAACGGGGTTGAACAGCTCGAGCAGTTCTGCAACACCTTTCTCGAGATTTTCGAGGACAACCCGCAGTTTTACGCATTCATCTATCGCTTCGATCTGATGATCGTCGACCTGCCGGATGATGATCTCGGTTCCTATGAAAGCGAGATCGACAACTTCCGCTATCTCTTCCACGATGCCTACACCATGGGGCTTCGTGACGGGAGTGTCAGAGAGGTGGACGAGCTGCCGTTTTACTATTCGACAACCCATGCGCTCCTGAATCTCTGCAAGAAGCTCACCTGTCAGGGCGAGCTCATCAGTCAGGACAGGACCATCAACAAGGCTGACGAGGTCAGGACGCTTATAGAAATAGTACTATATCGCCTGCGGGCATAACGCAGACGTGAAAATAATTTCCAAACGGAGGAACCACAAATGAAACGTGTATCAAAAAAAGTCATGATTTACTTCGCATTGGGTCAGCTTGGCTGGTCGATTCTTTCGGGAATCATCACTAACCTACTGGTCAACTTCTATCTTCCCGATGCAACCGACACGGTCATGCAAAGCCATCTTTTCATCACACAGGGCGTTGTTATCGCCGGGCTGACGATTATCGGAATCATCACCGCAAGCGGAAGGCTTTTCGACGCCATAACCGACCCGCTTATCGCCTCGGCGAGCGACAAATGCCGTAGTAAGCTCGGCAAGCGAATCCCGTTTTTAAGAGGTGCGGCTCTGCCGTTTGCCTTGGTAACGGTTCTCATCTTCTGCTGCCCCGTGAACGGCATTTCCTGGGTCAACACACTCTGGCTGGTCGTCACTCTTCTTCTCTTCTATCTCTGCATGACCGCTTACTGCACGCCTTATAATGCGCTCATCCCGGTTTTAGGAAAGCACCCTGTCGACAGAATGAATATCTCGACATTTATTTCGATTACATATATTTTGGGTACCGGAATCGCCTTCTCCGGCAAGATGATCTGGCAGGCAGTTTCCGAAGCAACAGGTCTCGACATCGTCGTTTCCGCAAGAATCGTTTTAGGAATAATGGCTGTTATCGCTCTCATCTGCATGTGGATTCCGGCATTTCTTATCGATGAAAAAGAATACACCCGTGACAGCGCACCAATCGTCACCGAGAACGCATTCAAATCTCTTGGGAAGACCTTCTCAAACAAGAATTTCAGAATCTTTGTCCTTTCGGACATCCTCTACTGGGTCGGAATTACAATCTTCAACACCGGCTTCATCTACTATGTTGAAAACCTGTTGAAGACGGACAACTATATGATTCTCTTCATCCTGATGACCATCGTCTCGTTCGCTCTCTACGTTCCCGTCAACAAGATCACTCAAAAAGTGGGCAAAAAGAAGATTGTCATCGCCGGCTTCCTTTTGTTTGCATTCGCTTTCTTCATCACGACATTTGCCGGCAAGCAGACTCTCATCCCGAACGAGATTTTCGGAATGATTATCGCTGTTTTAGTCGGTATTCCGATGTCTATCTTGGGTGTTGTTCCTCAGGCAATAGTAGCCGACATTGCTGAAGCTGACGAATATAAGACGAAAGAAAACCACGACGGCATGTTCTTCGCCTCAAGAACCTTCGCATTCAAGCTCGGTCAAAGCGTTGCAATGCTCATATTCACATCAGTTGCCACCATCGGGCAGTACACAAACAACCTCGGCGAAACGGTCAGCACCGGTGCCGGTTACAGAATTTCGCTTGCAATCTCGCTCGTCTTCTGCCTCTTGGGAGCATTGGCACTCGTCTTCTATAACGAGAAGAGCGTCCGCTCTGAAATCGCAGAAGGTCAGAAGCATCTAGAAGAAAAGAGCGCCGAATGATGGATTTCGAGCTTATATACTCGTTGAACGGTGAAAAGCACACGGTCAGCTCAACTGATGAGAACATCGAAATCAAAGCAGATTTCGGTAAGAGAAGCACTGTCACCGTAACTGCAAAAGCTCCGGTAAATCTCATTTCTGCGACAATTACCATGCCCTATTCATATAGGAAGAAAGAGCCGATTTTCGTCAACGGCTATCAGTCGTGGACAGACACGAAGGAATTTCTTGCCAGCGAAAGCCTGAAAGATATAAGGAAGCTTCCGAAATTTCTTGTCAATCAGTTCGCCTTTGACGGCTACGGTGACAGCGGCTTCAAAGATTACAGGAAGGGCGTCCTGCACGGCTATGACATAAGCTATGCCCAGAACATCTTTATCGGCTCGTTTAACTTCCGTGAAGCCTATCTTATCATCAATCATGATGTCAAAAACAATCAGATAGTGCTCGAAAGCGATGTCTCAGGGCTTAAGTTAAACGGAAGCATCTGCCTTTTCGATTTCACAACTGATCGGGATTACTTCTTCTCGGAGTTCCCGGAAAAGCCGATTCAGAACATCCTCGGCTACACCTCGTGGTACAACTACTACGAGAATATCGACGAGGAGAAGATCTTCTCGAATCTGTCGGCTGTAGATGAGCCGTTCGAGCTTTTCCAGATTGATGACGGCTATGAAACCGCCGTCGGCGACTGGCTGTCGGTTGATAAGAAAAAGTTCCCGAACGGGCTTGAGCCTATCGTCGGAAAAATCCACGAGAAAGGCTTGAAAGCCGGCATCTGGCTCGCACCGTTTGCTGCTGAAAGCGAAAGCGAAGTCTATAAAGCTCATCCCGACTGGTTCTTCTCATATAAATCCGGCAGCAACTGGAGCGGATTCTATGGGCTTGATTCCGAGAACAAAGAGGCAATGGAGTATGTCGAGGAATGCCTGAAATATTACTCCGACATGGGCTTCGATTTCTTCAAGCTCGACTTCCTCTATGCCGTCAACCCGAGAGTTATCGGCTCGAAAACCCGGGCGCAGATTACTTCGGTTGCATATTCACAGATCCGGAAAGCCCTTCCGGGCAAGCTGATTTTGGGTTGTGGCGGGATGATTCTGAACAGCCTCAGCTTTGATTATCTGAGAGTCGGTCCCGATGTCTCGCTTAAATTCGACGACGTGTGGTACATGAGGTTCATGCACCGGGAGAGAATCTCGACGAAGGTGACGATTCAGAACACCATCTACCGCTCATTCCTCGACAAAAGATTCTTTGGCTGCGACCCGGATGTGTTTATTCTCAGAGACGACAACAACCAGCTCACGTCTGAGCAGAAAGAGGCTCTTATAACTATCAACGCCCTTTTTGGAAGCGTTATGATGACTTCGGACAACGTGAGCGAGTACGACAACTCGTATAACGAGTCGAAAAAAGCTCTCTTCGAAAAGGCTCTGAAGCTTCGGAATGCCACCGACAAGAGCTATCGCCGTATGGGGAACTTTATCGAGATTTCTTACAAGCTTGAGGGCGAGACTCACAATCTTAAATATGACACAAAGCGAGGGATAATTTATGACTGATAAAAGCTCAGTGATTTTCGGAAACGTGATGCCGGAAAAGATGGTCAGAAAGGCTGAGAAAAATAAGGCAAAATTCGTTAAAAAGTTCGGCGACGATTCGGGTGCCGACTACAAAATTGCGCTTGAGCCGATTCCCATCCTTTCAAAAATCGGCGTGCAGAATATAGTTTTCGGCGAAGAGAACGCAAAGATGCCGGAAAAGCCTATCATCATCAGCAATATCCGCATGGGCTTCGGGCATTATCGTATAGCAATCGCAATGGCTTCATGTGCAAGAGCCCTGGGCTTCGACCCGCTATGGCTCGATCTCGCCTCTTTTGACGCAACCGGTTCAAAAGTCATCAGGTCTCAGAATGATTTATACTCGCTCGGTTCCCGAATCAGTCAGAAGGTGAAGCTTTTCGACAAGCTCGTCTGGGAGCCGATGAACTGCGAGGGCTTCAAAAAAATCACCTATAACATAGGTGACCAGAAGAATTCGGAGCTTTTGGTTCCAATTTTCAAAAACATTGACAAGAATATTCCGATTATCGGAACCCATGTCTGGGGCTCGCAGGGAGCAAATCACGCAGGGATGACCCATGTCGTCAACGCCATTCCCGACAACTGGGCGATGGGGCTTCACCTCTCCGAGGGCGCTATCCACACGGTTCAGACCAACTTCGCTTACTACGGCTACAAGACGCTTAACGGCTTTGACAAGAAGGCGCTCAAAGGCATGGGCGACGATGATCTCAAGATGGTCGGGCACTATGTTGACCACGAGATGGTTGCGGGACTGGAATCCGATAACGAAGCGAGAAGAAAGAGAATCCGCAATGGCGAGCCCTATCGAATCCTCATGACAGTCGGCGGTGCCGGGGCGGGTGCAGACCTGTTTGTCAATATGATCCGCCACCTGATGCCGTATATCAAGGACAAAAAAGTCGCCCTGTTCGTCAATTTTGGCGACCACAAGGCGGTTTATGACATCATCTCGAAGAAGCTCCCCGAGTTCGCAAGTGAGGCAAAGACCTACTTCGATGAATACCAGAAGCTTGTCAAGCTCACGGAGGATATGCGAGATTCCAGCATCAGTGGCATCCACTGCTTCTGCAACTCGAACATTTTCGAGGCAGTTTATGCGACGAACCTGCTGATTCCGGTCACAGACCTCCTCGTCACCAAGCCGTCGGAGCTCGCCTACTACCCGATTCCGAAGCTGATGATAAGGCACATCGGCGGGCACGAGGTCTATGGAGCCATTCACACTTCAGAGCTCGGCGACGGCACACCGGAATTTGAGAAAGAAGCGGACATCCTGAGAGCTCTTGACGACCTCATCGAGGACAAAGAGCTGACACTCCATATGCTGGATAATATCGACAAGCTCAAGGCTCAAGGGATTTATGATGGAGCGTATGAGTGTGTGAAGTTGGCGGCGGGATGAACGACTGAGGATCTTGAAGATAAGTAGCTTCCACCCCCACTACGGCTCAATCTCCCTCGTATCAAACCAAAGCACCGTAAATTTCTCATCCAGATCGACATCCTCATGCCAATGTCCACAGTACCAGTGTTTGAAATCGGTTTCATACATGACCCACTCTAAAAAGCCGGTCAGCTCACCATCGTGGAAATCAGGGTACTTTCCATAACGAAGTATCATTTCTCTGGGGAGAGTATGTGTCAGGATGTAATCGACCTTGAAGCTGTGAGCTTCAAGATTCCTGGCGGCGTTTTTGTATTCTGCGTTATTCGGAAGTTCCTCAGCCCACCACGAAACGCCTTCCGTGCGCATATACCTGTCGATGCTGTAGGCTCCGCCCATGGTGAAGAAGGTCTTGCCTTCGATCTCAAAAATCTCTCCCCGCATCAGGTGCAGGACATTCTCTCTTATTTTGTGAACCTTTCCGCCGTGCCATTCGATCATGGGATAGCTGTATATCGCCGGAAAGTTTTCATGATTGCCGTCTATAAACAGAACCGTATACGGCAACAACTCCAAGCTGTCGAGAAACAGCCTTTCTCTTTCATCGTTTCTGAATACATAGCCGAAATCTCCGAGGACGATAAGATAGTCGCCCTCGGATAATTTTACATTCGGGAGCTTGTCGTTGCTATAAAATCTCGCCTGCTCGCCGTGGGTGTCACCGGTTATGTGAATCATAGGAATTCCTTTCTCAAAAAATCGAGCCACTTATTAATTCGACGTCGATTCTTTTCTTTTGTGCTAAAGTCAATCTCATTTTTCAACTTAGCAATCACCCGTTTCTTTGCCTTAAAATGCAGTTCAGAAAAAACTTTTGAAAATAAAATAAGATTAGGACCTGATGTGGGGCACAAAGAGAACAATATTTTTTGATGTGTAGGCACAGCTGAAAAGCTGAGCCGCACTGACCTCACCACTCTGAAAATAGAGGTTTTCCAGGTAACTTGCGAAATTATGAAGCTCTTTGTCGTCAGCAACCTCAATCAGCACTGAATAAACGGTACCTCTCATACTGTTTACCAA
Source organism: Oscillospiraceae bacterium (assembly GCA_021200565.1). Classification (GTDB taxonomy): domain Bacteria; phylum Bacillota; class Clostridia; order Oscillospirales; family Ruminococcaceae; genus Faeciplasma. Next base: position 2,323 of record JAJQGJ010000019.1, on the reverse strand, counting down.
AAGCATTGCTTTTATATTTGCACGACATTTTGATGTAACAATAATAGCTGTCTTTTTTTGCTTTAATGAAGCTTCAAGGAATGACAATATATCATCGACAGAGCCAATTTCCTGTGTAAAAACAGCAACAGCGCAATTATCTATTTTTAAAATCCTGTCAAGATTCGACGCCTGTTCCAATATCGGAGTAGCATCTTCCGAATTTGGGAAGATCTCATTGGATGGCTTTATGCAATCGGGTATGAGATTACAGATCTTTGTTGCATTAAGACGATACCCGTCTTCATCTATATCCACAAAGTCCGGCTCATGCAAATTCCCGCTTTCGTCTAATCTGCGTCCGCACCATTGGCAAAACTTTGCTCCATCGGGATTTTCTGTCCCGCAAACACTACATTTACTCATTTTCTTTCTCCTATTAATCAAACTGAATTCACTCTGATGCCGGTCTTATCTCATACTCAAGAAGATCTTCGCCATTGGCGGTTGGGGATTTGATTTCGATGGTGCTGCCGGCGGTCCACTTTTCTGCGATGAGGATGTCGGAAAGGGGGTTGATGAGATTTGTCTCAATCATGTTGCCGATGCCTCGACCACCATTGCTGAGGTCGGAAAGCGCCTTGTCTAGAAGATAGGCTCTGTACTCATCTCCGACAATCAGCCTTATGCCCTTTTCGTGCTCGAGATTCTTTGCAATAGCCTCAAGCTTCATGTCGAGAATTTCCGCCGCTGCATCCTCTCTTATAAAATCAAATACAACAAAGTTGTCGCCGATTCGGTTCAGAAGCTCCGGACGCTGAATGGTATACTTGAAGTAGTCCTTGATGATGCCGAGCAGCCTTGCCTCAATCTCATCATAGCTCATATCCGGAGTTACGGTCTGGAAATGCTCACCGCTGTCGGGGTCTGTGCCGACAACGCCTATGTTGCTGGTGAAGATAATCAATGCCTCAGAAAAGTACATCGTCTCGCCGGCGGAATCGGTTATTCTGCCATCCTCAAGTATCTGAAGAAACTTATCCAGTATCGAAGGATGCGCTTTGTCGATTTCATCGAAGAGTAGGACGCAGAACGGCTTTGCCTTGATAGCATTGGTCAGCTGACCGCCATCGCTGTAACCAACATACCCAGGAGGCGCACCGAGCAGCTTCTGGTCGGAATGAGGCTGCTGATATTCGCTCATGTCAAACCGTGTGACAAAGCTGTCATCGCCGAAAATGAACTCCGCTATCGTCTTTGCAAGCTCCGTTTTACCGGTTCCTGTAGGACCGGCGAAAAACAGAACTCCTTTCGGTCTGCTGGAGGAACCGCCCTGGATGCCGGTCATGCCGAGGCAGGCACGGCTCAGGACGCTTGCAGCCTTGTCGACCGCATGCTCCTGACCCTTCACTCTTTTCGAGAGGAACGACTTTGTGTTTTTCACTCTCTCTTCGTCAAGCTTATCCCATTGGCTCTCGGTTTCACCGTATCTGAACATCTTTACAGCATCCTTGATTTGCCGCACAGAATACTTCTTCTGCCGGCACAAAGAGAATATGCCAAAGAGCTCCACAAGCGTCATTCCATCGGTTAAAGAGACGAATTCGCCCTCCGCCTGCTTTCTCTCTGTCGGGGACAGTGAAGAGGCTTCCTCCAGGCTATCAAGCCTTGCTGAAACAACTGCCTGACGGACTTCTTTTTCCGGTCTTGAAATTGTGAGCGTCCGGACATAAGGGTTATTGAGATAAAACCATGCGGGAATATCATTCACTTTCTCGACAATGAGGAAAAGAAGATTGGTCAGCGGCTTCTTATCCCGCATGCTGAGAGCCTGCGTTGGAGTTCTTGATGCCAGCATCAGCTTTGTGAAGTGCTCGATTTCCTCATCGGAGAGGTTGTCGGGAGAGCCTGCTATGGTATTTGCCAGATCAAAAATCACAGCCGTCGGTCTGATGCTGTTTGACATAGCCTTTCTTATGCTGTCGGTAGCGCTGCAGATGGAGCGTGAGGATTTCTCATCGGTTGAGACATTTCTATAGAATGTCGCAGGCATTTCGGAGGCATATGGATTCGTAAAGCCGTCGATTCTGTTATAGAAAACGATAGGGTCATAGCCCACCTCGTCGAGATAACGATGCAGATACTGAGAAAGGCTTACCGGCTCGCAGGTTTCCTCATCCTCATAAATCCACGGCTGTAAATCGTGGACATTTCCCTCAATTATGAAAGTCGTGTTGATGTCTCGGTAGACATCCAGATCCTTCTGCCATTTTTCGGCTTGCATCACTTTGATCACTCCTCGTATAATGTATTTACAGGTAATTTAAAGAGAACCCGTATGAAA
>JAJQGJ010000013.1 GCA_021200565.1 Oscillospiraceae bacterium | reverse complement strand
TAAAGTAGACTAACTATTAAAAGTCAAGCCTTAAAATGATTTTTTTGAATAAAATACAGAAATGTATTTTAGATATATTTTGAACTAAGTTAGAGTTCTTTGAACCTTGAAAACTGCATGACAAAAAGAGCATCTTTGTAGGTGCTTAAAAAAGGAGTATTGAAGTAGAAATGTTTAAGCTGCCTTAATATATGGCTGATGTGTTTTTTCCAGATGGTAAATGACTCGCACGAGTTTTTTGACGGCATGGGATAGAGCGACATTATAGTGCTTCCCTTCGGCTCGTTTTTTGGCGAGATATGCAGCAAATGTTGGATCCCAGTGGCAGACATATTTACCAGCATTGTAAAGTGCATACCGCAAGTATCTGGAACCACGCTTTTCCATGTGTGAGTATGCTCCATCAAGCTGTCCTGATTGATAGGTTGATGGTGAAAGACCGGCATAGGCTAAAATTTTATCAGGAGAATCAAAACGGTTAAAATCGCCTATTTCAGCGATAATCATAGCACCCATACGATAGTTGATACCAGGGATGGAAAGTATCGGAGAATTGATTTCATCCATGATACATTTAATTTCATTTTCGATTTCATCTATTTCAGATGTTAATTCCTGAATGAGATGAATGGTGTGCTTTAATTCCAATGATTTAGCCGGCATGTTTGAACCGATAGAAGTTCTTGCTGCTTCACGAAAAATGATGGCTGTATCTTTCGAGTAATGTCCTTTGGATGCTTGCTCTAAAAGATTTGTAAGCCTAGTAAGATGAGCGTTTGCCACATGCTTAGCACTTGGAAATTCAGAAAGCATAGCATAAACGGATGCCATATGAAGCGTAGGGACTAACTTTTCTAATTCGGGAAATAAGATACAGACAAGTCTTGAAATGGATGTTTTCAGCTTGGCACGTTCTTTTACCTTATCAAAACGATAACGAGTTAATGACTTTAGTTCTTCGTTGTGGTAAGATGTGTCTGAGTAGGACTTTAAGTTTACATCAGACATTAGCATGGAAGCAATCGTGCGGGCATCTACTTTATCCGTTTTCGTCTGTCTAAGGCTTAGACTTTTTCTGTACAGATTTGTATGTAACGGATTGATAACATAGGTCGGGCAACCTTTATCAATGAGATATCCGAGAAGATTGTAATTGTAGTGTCCAGTGGCTTCTAGCCCTACTTTTACTTTTGAAATATTTTCCATAACGGATGCTATCTTTTGATAGAGGTCATTAAAACCGTCTAAGTTGTTTGGAATGGTAAATGCTTTAAAAAGCACTTCGCCATCAGAGTTAGTGATAAAGCAATCATGCTTATCCTTGGCAACATCAATTCCTACGTAAATCATAAAAAATCTCCTTTGAAATATATTTAATGCTGTTTTAGAACCACAGGGTGCTCCTTGCGATTGTAACCTCGTCCTAAATAAACCGTCATGCGGTATCTAACTGATTAACAAATGAACAAAGAGACTGTGGTTGGAGCCTACTTATACCCATCAAGTGGGAGGAGGTGAGAACCAATCCACAGCATCTTATTAAATATAGCCTAACCTGTAGAAAAGGTAAAGAATGGCTATGACTATATAATACGAGGAGGAGATTATGTAGTTGACGCGCGTATGAATAGTACGTCAGGAAATGGAGCATGGGTAAGAGACTTGACTGACAATGACGATCGATCACTTCCGGGAAGTTCTAAACAGTTAAAGGGAAGCAATGTTCGATTACAATTTTCAAATGATTGGAATACACCTGTTGCTGTTCAGGTAGAAGGAACATGGAAAAGTAACTAAGCGTGATGTTGTGTGTGAAATCTGCAGATAAAAAGTAGAAGTTATTACAGAAAAACAAAGGTGAAAGTGAAATTTTGGGAACGAAGAAAGCTTATAAAATAAGGGGCTGGGAGTTTCCAAGAGGACATTACTGAGTCAGGAGGTGAAATAGTGAAAAAAAGTGTGGGAAGAAGGCATTGAGAGCAGTTGCAATAGTGGTTAAGGCAGGCATGAAAAGGCAAAGTGAAACTACATCAATTTGTCCGGTATTTTTTCATCAGCCAAAAAGACCGAAGGCTAAGAAGTAGTATAACGGCATATGTATATGAGTATGCCCTAGAGGGGGAAAGCGATTTCTGAAACGTATTATCAGGGGCGGTCAGTTTTTTGTTATACAATGAATTTAAGGAAGAAGGTAAAAAATGAAAAACAAAATATCAATTTTATTAGTAGCTGGAATTGTATTTTTAACAAGTGCTTCATCAGCCTTAGCAGGCACAAGAGATACATATAAAATTCCTAAACTAAACAATGGATATAAGAAAGTTGCCGATAGAAGAAGTGGTTCATATAGTAATGTTAGAGTGAATTGCCATGCGGTATATCCAACAGTGACAGGTATGAGTGATAACTTTACTAAGATGCGAGTAAAAATTAGAAATCAAGATTATTTACAAAGCATGAGTGCGGAGAAGGTAATAGTTGAAAACAGTGGTTCTGTAACAATAGACTTAATTGATAGCATGTTAAAATATAAAGATATATATTTTTGCTTG
>JAJQGJ010000010.1 GCA_021200565.1 Oscillospiraceae bacterium | reverse complement strand
ATCTTGTGGAACCAGCGGGAAAGTATCGGAGCATAGCTGAACAGCAGATAAAAGATGCCGGTTGCAGGACAAGGACGGACAGCGTGAGGTTAGTGGAAGCTCTCGTTACCGCAACGCCGGAGTTCTTCAAAGGCAAGAAGAAGGATGAAATTAAGGCATATTTTCAGGAAGCTCTGGACTTCATCAAACAGCACCAGAGACCGGAAACCATCATTTCCGCCTGTACATATGGATGAGAAAACACCGCATATGCACTTGTCTTTCGTGCCGTTGACAGAAGACAATCGCTTGAGTGCGAAAGAGATTGTCGGGAACAAGAAGAAGCTCACAGAATGGCAGGACAGGTTCTGGGAGCATATGGTCAGGAAGTACCCGGATTTGGAACGTGGAGAGAGCGCATCTCTTACGGGCAGAGACCACATCCCGCCGAGGGTGTTCAAGGAGATGACACAGCTTACGGCTCAGAAAGAGAAGTTGGAGGAGTTAATCTCAAGCGCTAACCTATTCAACGCCAAGGGCAGGATTGACGAAATCGAGAAGCTCTTGGACAAGTACATTCCGGCTGTCGAGCAGATGCACACGACGCTTAAGAAGTACAATGTGGCATTCACGATCACAACGTCCGAAAACAAGAAGCTCAGGAAGAAAAACGAACAGCTTACGCAGACTCTTGAGAAATCGTCGAAAGAGAGCGTGCTTAAGAAGCTTGAGGATGAGAGGCTTAGGCACCAGTATCTTGATGCAGTTGAGATTTTGGAGAGGATACCGCCGGAGGTTGTGAGGAGTTATACAAAGATGCCTGTCGGCAGAAAGGAGAAACCGCATGAAGAATCAATATGAGCATATCGACTTGTGTGCTTGTTACGAGCCCATTTTTGAACCGCCCGCAGAATTGCTGGAGTCTTTCCAAAGTATCGTTGAACGTAAAGTAGGCAATACATGGTATCTCATCGAGACAGTCTGTGACGGAAGCGAACGACTGAGTGAAAAAGTGAAGCGACTAATTTTTTCGGACAAGGAGGTGATTTGTCCGTGACAAACTCTGATGAGTATGGTATAATGCCATCATACACACCGATTCTGTCAGCTGAACCAGATGTAAAGGAGGACATTATGGATCAGCAGAAAATAACCATCCTGTATTGCAGACTCAGCAACGAGGACTCACTGGATGGCGAGTCGAATTCAATACAGAATCAAAAAATCATGCTCCAAAGGTTCGCAGATGAGCATGGCTACACTAACACTAAAATCCTTGTGGATGACGGTTACACCGGAACGAACTTCAATCGTCCCGGCGTGCAGGAAGGCTTCGAGCTTGTAAAGCAAGGGCTTGTCGGGTGTTGGATTGTAAAAGACCTGTCTCGCTTCGGCAGAGACTATCTGACAGTCGGACGTTATACAGACATCATCTTCCCAAGTCTCGATGTGCGCTTCATTGCAATCAATGATGGAGTGGACAGTGAAAAAGGAGACTCAGACGGCTTTTCCGCAATCAGAAATCTGTTCAACGAATGGTATCCCAGGGACACCAGTAAAAAGATTCGGGCAGTTTTCAGGCAGAAAGGAACGAGCGGAAAGCACATTGGAAATCCAGTGTTCGGATACCGTCTCGACCCGGAAGATAAAGACCATTGGATTGTTGACGAGGAAGCCGCCGCAGTAGTGAAAAGAATCTTCGACCTGTCCATAGCCGGCAAAGGTCCCACACAGATTGCCCGTATTCTGGAACAGGAAAAGGTTCTGACCATCTCGGCTTACTATGCAAAGAATCCCGACCAGAACAAGCACCTGAAGGTGCAAGAAGATCCCTACCACTGGAGTGGAGATTCAGTTATAAGTGTCTTAGAGCATATTGAGTATACCGGTTGCACCTGCAACTTCAAGACCTACTCAAAGTCTTACAAGCTCAAAAAGCGATTCCCGAATTCTGTTGAGGATATGGTCATCTTTCCGAACACACAAGAGGCTATAATCTCTCAGGCACAATGGGATAGGGCTCAGGAACTTCGTAAGAACAAACGACGAAACACAAAAGCAGAGAGACAGGGATTATTCTCAGGACTTCTCTTTTGTGCCGATTGCGGAAGCAAATTACACTTTGCCACAAGCAAGAGCTTTGAAGGAAGACAAGACCACTACGTTTGCTCCAACTACAAGAGCAACCGTGGTGACTGCTCAGCTCACTACATCAGAGAAGACGTGCTTCGTGAACTGGTACTTGAACGAATTCGAGCTGTCAACGAGTATATCCGAAAAGATGTGGATGGATTTCAGGAGGAGTGGTTGCAGTGCAACCGTGAAGCCCAGGAGAAAAGCATCAAGGCTGACAAGAAGCGTTTGGAACAAGCGAAGAAACGCCTTTTGGACTTAGACGTAATCATGTCAAAGCTCTACGAAGACCACGCTCTCGGAAACTTGAGTGAAGACCGATACAAGAAGATGTTTGCGGACTACGAGGAAGAGCAGAAACAGCTTGAGCTTGAAATATCCGTGGCAGAGGACTGGGTTGAATCAAGAGAAAAGGCGGACGACAACATGGACTCGTTCATTGCCCTTACCAAGAAGTATGTTGATGTAACCGAGCTGACGCCAACGATTGTGAATGAATACATAAAGAAGATTATTGTTTATGCACCGGACAAGTCCACCGGCAAGCGACAACAAAAACTCAAGATAATCTTCAACTTCGTTGATGAGGTAGAAATCCCATCAATTGCGGAACCTATCGTCTACAAGCGCCAATCAACTAACAGAAAAACGGCGTGACCATATGGTCACACCGCTTTCCTGAGCTACCAAATAGCTAAATAGTTACTTGTGGGTGTTTAGCTAAGTGGCGGATTTTTTTGTTTTCCGGCTCATATTTAACATAGATTTAACATAACAGTGCTTTCAGACTTAACATTAGCTGCGCTATATTAGAGCTACAGACCAAACAAAGTCTGGCTTTTATAATCTGAAAGGATGTTATTTGAAATGAAAAAAGCAAGAATATTTGCGCTTATTATGTGCCTCGTTATGGCACTCGGCTCTCTCACCGCTTGCGGTGAAACAGAGGCTAAGTCAGTCTCCACCGACGGTTCAACCTCAATGGAGAAGGTTATGGGCTACTTCATGGAAGCATTCATGGAGGAAAACGAGAATATCACCGTAACTTATAATCCCACCGGTTCCGGCTCTGGCATCCAGGCTGTAATCGACGGCACCTGCGACATCGGTCTTGCAAGCCGCAACCTCAAGGACTCGGAACTTGAGACCTGCGATCAGACAGTAGTTGCAATCGACGGTATCGCTGTAATTGTAAACACCTCTAACACAGTATCTGATCTCACAATAGAGCAGATTGCTTCCATCTTCACCGGAGAAATCACCAACTGGAGCGAGGTTGGCGGCGAAGACCTTCCTATTGTCTGCATCGGACGTGAAGCTTCCTCCGGAACCCGTGACGGCTTCGAGTCCATCACCGGAACTGCTGACGCTTGCGTATATTCTCAGGAGCTCACCTCCACCGGCGATGTAGTAAGTGCAGTTTCTTCAAACCCGAATGCTATTGGATATGTTTCTCTCGCTTCTGTAAACGACACAGTATCCGCAATCTCTGTTGAGGGAGTTTATCCCACCAGCGAAACCGTTTTAGACGGCAGCTATCAGATCCAGAGAAACTTCGTATTCGTCACTAAGAAGGACGCTGCTCTTTCCGACGCAGCTCAGGCATTCTACGACTACTGCACCAGCTCCGCTGTAAACGAATACATAGAAGCAGCAGGCTGCGTACCCGTGAACTAAAGTTCACGCAAATTGATTACAGACAGAAAGGAAGCCGCAGGCATGGATAAAGTTAAGAAAACAGCTCACACCCTCGATAAAATAATGAACGCTATATTCACATTCTGCGGCTTTCTCGCTGTCGCACTTGTAATAGTAATCACGGTATATCTTATCAGCTCAGGAATTCCGGCTATAAGGGAAATAGGGCTTTTCAATTTCCTGTTCGGAACAGTGTGGAAGTCGACAGGCGACAACCCGTCCTATGGAATACTCGCATTCATACTTACGAGTATAATAGGAACCTTCGGAGCAATGCTCATTGGATTCCCACTCGGACTCTTGTGCGCTGTCTGCATAGCGAAGATGTCCGGTAAAAGGTTTTCAGGAATCATGAGATCTTTTGTAGACCTGATGAGCGGAATTCCGTCAGTTGTATTCGGACTTGTCGGAATGATTTATGTAGTACCGGCAGTCAGAGAAATGTGGGGTCTCCCGGATGGCGCAAACCTATTCTCGGCAATAGTAGTCCTTATAATCATGATATTGCCCTCCGTCATCTCCATGTCTGAAACCGCAATAAGAGCGGTTCCGAAGGAATATGAGGAAGCATCACTGGCACTCGGAGCTAACAAAACTGAAACCATCTTCAATGTAACAATTCCGGCGGCGAAGAGCGGAATTCTCGCTTCCTTGGTCTTAGGAACAGGCAGAGCGATAGGAGAGGCAACGGCGGTAATGATGGTAGCTGGAAACGTTGCAAATATGCCTGGGCTCTTCAAGAGCGTCAGATTCTTAACAACTGCAATCGTAAGTGAAATGGCCTACTCCTCAGGACTCCAGAGACAGGCTCTGTTCAGCATAGCACTTGTGCTCTTCGTATTCATCATGATAGTAAACTTGATACTGAATCTTGTGGTCAAGCGCAAGAAGGATAAATAACTTATGAAAGATTTGAAAAAGAGCTCAGGAATATCTACTTCCCGAAAAGTCAAAACAGCAATTTTGCAAGCACTGGTTTATTTCTCAGCAATAGTGATAATAGCTGCGGTGCTGTTTGTGGTAGTCGTAATTATAATAAGAGGACTTCCGAATATATCCTGGGAGTTTCTCTCAAACGGTGTCAGCTACCTAAAAGGCATCACGGGAATCCTACCGAATATACTTAACACCATCTATGTGGTAATAATGACGCTCATAATCGTTCTCCCTGTGGGAACAGGAGCGGCGATATACTTAAATGAATATGCAAAAAACAAGAAAGCAGTTGCGGTAATCGAATTCGCAACCGAAACCCTTGCCGGAATCCCGTCAATCATCTACGGCTTGGTCGGTATGCTTATCTTCGTCCAGACCTTCAAGCTCAAGACAAGCCTCCTTGCGGGATCCTTAACACTCGTAATCATGACGCTTCCGACGATAGTCCGTACTGTCCAGGAGAGCCTCAAGACCGTTCCAAACAGCTATCGTGAGGGATCTTTAGCCTTGGGCTCAGGAAAGTGGCACATGGTCAGAACCGTTGTACTTCCCTCGGCAATAGACGGAATAGTCACCGGCTGTATCCTTTCAATAGGAAGAATCGTCGGCGAGAGTGCAGCGCTTCTCTTCACAGCTGGTATGGCGGATGTCATATACACGCCGCTGCAGGCAATAATGCCGAATCATTCCGGCTCCACCCTGGCAGTTGCACTTTATGTCTACGCCAAGGAGCGTGCCGATTCAGGTACGGCATTCGCAATCGCATTCATACTGCTTATTCTGACACTTATAATAAATACAGCTGCAAAGATTGCAGGAAGCAAACTTAAGAGGAGGACAGAGAATGAGTGAACCTCTCATAGACGTAAAAAATATGAATCTCTGGTATGGCGAAAACCACGCCATCAAAGACGTCAGCATAGAAATTCATAAGAACAGAATAACTGCACTGATAGGTCCCTCCGGCTGCGGCAAGTCGACATTCTTAAAGTCCCTCAACCGCATGAACGACCTGGTTGAAGGGGTTAAAATTGAAGGCAAGCTCACACTCGCTGGTGTGGATATATACAAAGACATCGACGTATCGGTTTTGAGAAGGCGAGTAGGCATGGTCTTCCAGAAGCCTAATCCTTTCCCGATGAGCATCTATGACAACGTCGCATATGGCTTGAGAGTTCAGGGAGTAAGATCCCGTGTCCAGCTCGATGAAGCTGTCGAGCGTTCACTCCGTCAGGCTGCAATCTGGGACGAGTGCAAGGACAGACTTAAGAAAAGCGCCCTTGGACTTTCCGGAGGACAGCAGCAGAGACTCTGCATCGCAAGAACGATAGCAGTTGAGCCGGAAGTAGTACTTATGGATGAACCGACTTCGGCACTTGACCCTATATCTACTTCTAAAATCGAAGAGCTCGCATTGGAGCTAAGAAAGCACTACACAATAGTCATAGTGACACACAATATGCAGCAGGCAGCAAGAATTGCCGACAAGACTGCGTTCTTCCTCTTAGGTGAGCTGGTTGAGTATGGAGACACAAACAAGATGTTCTCGAGCCCCGAGGATGATCGCACAGAAGCATATATAACGGGGAGGTTCGGATGATGAGAGAAAATCTTTCAAGGCAGCTTGAGCTTTTGAATAACGAGCTTATAGAAATGGGCGCACTTTGCGAGGACGCAATCGCATCAGCGGTAAAATATCTTTCGACAGCTGACAGTAAGCTTTTAGAGAACGCCGCCGAAGCAGAACGTCAAATTGACCGCCAGGAGCGTGAAATTGAAGACCTCTGCATGAAGCTCATAATCCGTGAGCAGCCGGTTGCAACCGACCTTCGGGTAATCTCTTCTGCACTCCGCATGACCTCCGATATGGAGAGAATAGGCGATCAGGCATTCGACATTTCCGATGTTGCAAAGAACATAGCTCCCTTAAAAGTCGGCGGAGAGATTCAGATCTATGACATGGCGGAAGCGACAGTCCGCATGGTAACAGAAAGCGTCAATTCGTTCGTGACTAAAGATGTTGCAGCAGCAAAGGCAGTTATAGCTATGGACGACGTTGTCGACAGGCTTTTTGATGCAGTCAAGAACGAGCTCATTGCCGCAATAGAAAGTAAGAGTGGCAAAGGCGAGCTCTATATCGATCTTCTGATGATTGCAAAATATTTCGAAAGAATCGGCGACCATGCTGTCAATATAGCCGAATGGGTAATCTATTCGGTTTCCGGCGAACATAGCAGTTACTAACGTAACTGCGATAGTTGCTTCGCAACTACCAACAAAGACCGCAAGCCTGAGAAGTGTTACTATTGCAAGACGGCTTGATTCGTGATATAATAGCCGTGTAAACTGTCTAAGGAGTGATGGTTTTGGCGAGAATTTATTTAGTCGAGGATGACGACAATATAAGAAAGCTCATCTGCTATGCCCTTTCAAAGGAGGGTCACGATATAATCGGATTTCCGACGCCCTCTGAATTCTGGGAGGAATACAGACTGTCAAAGCCTGAGCTTATTCTTCTTGACATAATGCTCCCCGAAGAGGATGGGCTTTCTATTCTCAAAAAAGTCAGAGCCGAGTCGGACACGCCGATAATTATGCTTACCGCCAGGGGCTCGGAATTCGATAAAGTAACCGGTCTCGACTCAGGAGCTGACGATTATATAACAAAGCCTTTCGGAATGACCGAGCTTTCATCCCGTGTCAGAGCGGTTCTCCGCAGGAGCGGTAAGGCAATAGAAAAATCCACCGAATATCATGTCGGCGACATATATCTTGATTCGGAAAAGCATACAGTCAGAGTCGGCGAAGAGCCTGTTTCACTTTCGTTCAAGGAATACAGCATTCTTCTGATGCTCCTTGAAGCTCATGGAAAAGTAGTTGGAAGGGAAGAGCTCTTAAGCCACATCTGGGGCGAGTACTATGGTGAGTCGAGAACTTTGGACGTCCACATAAGAACCCTTCGCCAGAAGCTCGGCGAGTCGGGACGTCTTATCCAGACGGTCAAAAAAGTTGGTTACAGAATAGGAGAGTAGAAATGAGCACTCTCAGTAAAAAAATATTTCATTCGGAAATAATAGTCGCACTGCTTGTTTTGGTAGCCTGCGTCGCACTGATAATGGGAGTGCTGTTCGACTATTTCGAAACAAGCCTCGAAAATGAGCTTAAGGAAAAGGCTGAGTACATCGCCTATGCCGTCAATAAAGAGGGAATAGAGCTCGTTGAGGGCTACGGCGACGAGGAATCACGAATCAGCGTCATAGCCTCCGACGGAACGGTTATCTATGACACCGCTGCCGATGCGGAAACCCTTGAGAACCACTCAGACCGTGAGGAAATTATTGAGGCATTTGAAAGCGGAACCGGTTCGAGCACCCGTTACTCCAAAACCCTCACCGAAAAGACGATCTACTATGCAATTCTTCTTGACGACGGAAGTGTTTTAAGAGTTGCAGCGACTCAGTATACAGTCGTTACAATTCTTTTGGGGCTCGTAAGACCGATTCTTGTTGTATTGGCAATAGCACTTATACTTTCGCTTCTTCTGTCGCTTCGGGCTTCAAAGTCGATAGTCGAGCCGATAAACAATCTTAATCTCGACTCTCCCGAAAAGAATGAGACCTATGAAGAGCTGACACCGCTTCTCAATAAATTATCCGCACAGAGGCGGACAATAGCGGAGCAGATAAAGAGTGCCGAAAAGCAGCAGTCGGAATTCAGGCTAATAACCGAAAACATGAGCGAAGGCTTCTTAGTCATCGACAAGGACCTCTGCGTTCTGACATACAACAGCGCAGCATTGAGTCTTTTGGGCTTGAGCACTCCAGTAACCGGAAGCGTCCTCCGATACAACCGCACAAAGGGTCTTAGGACTGCCATAGAGTCCGCTCTTTCAGGCGAAAAGGCGGAGAGCTCGATGGAGGTGGGTTCCCGCTGCTACAGCCTCATTGCAAGCCCGGTTTATGAAGAAAATGCCGTTATCGGCGCAGTGATCATAATCCTGGATGTCACTGAAAGCCAGGAGCGTGAGCAGCTCAGACGTGAGTTCACTTCAAACGTTTCCCACGAGCTGAAAACTCCGCTCACCTCAATCTCTGGCTTCGCAGAGATGCTGATGGCGGGTGATGTTCCTGATGATCTTTCAAAAGATTTCTCGAAATCCATCTATGACGAAGCCCAGCGGCTTATAGCTCTCATCGGCGACATAATCAAGCTCTCGGAGCTTGACGAGGGTAGCGCAGGAGGGCTTGAGCGTGAAGATGTCGATATTTTCACGCTGTCCGAAAGCGTCTGCCAGCGCCTCTCGCAGGAAGCAGAAAAGAAAGGCGTCGAGCTCAAGGTTGAAGGTGAAAGCGCACACGTCCATGGAATTCTCAGAATCTTAGACGAGATGATTTATAATCTCGCCGACAATGCCGTGAAATATAATCACTCCGGCGGCAAGGCGACAATAAGCGTTAAGAATTCTCCGGAAAGCGTTATCCTGAAGGTTTCCGACACCGGCTGCGGAATCCCGAGCTCCGAAACCGACAGGGTTTTCGAGAGGTTCTACAGAGTCGACAAGAGCCGTTCAAGCGAAATTCCAGGCACCGGCTTGGGTCTTTCGATAGTAAAGCACGGAGCCATCTATCACGACGCAAAAATAACTCTTGACAGCAAAGAAAATGTCGGCACAACGGTAACCGTCGAATTCCCGAAAGCAAGTTAGTCTGGTTTGAAAATCCTTTTCATAAGTAGTGTGAAATGCCCCCGGCAGAGATAATCTCTACCAGGGGCGTTGACCTTGCGGAATTTATTTTTCGGAAACAGGAACGCTGTCAATGTAGCAGCTGTCGGGACAGAGATCAATTTTGTTTTCCCATACAACGCTGCTATCAACATTCGGATCAATATCCCACGAAATGCATCGGTTGTCGTCAAGATATACTCTTTTGAAAGCATTCTTTGAAGTGAGAATATTGGCAGTATTTCCACCTGATAGGGCGACCTTTACATCCAAAAGTCTTCTTTCTCCACTGTCGAATAGTATAGTCAGTGTAAAATCATCGTTTGCGGAAACACTGGAAATCTGTTTTCTGCCAGCTGAAAAATATTCAGCAGCTTTTCTGTCAAAGCCCTTTGACAGGTAATAGTCAACACTTCTGGACATAGCTTCACCTCAAATCTATAATTATTTCAAAGGCTCAATAGAAAACAAGCCTTGCTTCTGCCTTGCCAATTCCCAATTTTCTCTGAGTTCTTCCTGGTGAAACGCCGCCCAACCTAAAAGCATCTTAAGCTGCTTGGACGGCATAGTTCCCTCAAGAACTTCGAGCTCTTCTATTGAAACCAAAACCTCCGAGCCTCCATATGTTGCATGAAAATGCGGAGGCATATGGTCATTCCAGTAAATACTGATTTTAATGCCTCTGAACGCACAAATTGTCGGCATAAGATCACCTCTTTCATTTTTATTATACCATAGATGTCACTCGTTAGCAAGTGCAGTTTGCTTGTTTTTCTCGACCTCCCGTTGACCTTTCCCTTAAAGTATGCTATAATTTTAACCATCAAACCTTAAGGAGCCTGCCATGAACCGTTACACGACTTTATTTGAGCAGCAGTCCTATCAGGATGCGCTGGATTTTTATCTTGAAACTCTCGAAAACCCCAAGCTTACAACCTGGGATTACGTTATACTGACCGCCAGCAACCAGGCACAGGCGAAAGCCTACGAAATGCAGATTGAGCATCGGCTTAAGCTCGGTCAGCTTCCGGCTAAAACCCACTATGCTGTAATTCCCGACCTCGATGGCAAGCGTGTCGGCAGCGGTGGTGCCACTTTTTCCTGCATAAAATATGTTGCCGAAAGGGAAGGCTTGGATGCTGAGAACCCGTTTTCAGGAAAGAAAGTTCTGGTCATCCATTCCGGCGGAGACAGCAAGCGTGTTCCGCAGTATTCTGCCTGTGGAAAGCTCTTTTCGTCTGTTCCGAGACTCCTGCCGGATGGTCGACGCTCAACACTATTTGATGAGTTCATGATAGGTCTTTCAACCGTGGCAGGAAGAATTTCCGACGGCATGCTCATCTGCTCCGGCGATGTTCTGCTTCTCTTCAATGCCTTGCAGATCGACTTTTACGGCGCAGGCGCAGCGGCTCTTTCGATAAAGGAAGATGTCGAAACCGGTAAAAACCACGGCGTATATCTAAAGGATTCAAACGGCAATGTCGGAAGATTCCTTCATAAGCAGACAGTCGAAACTCTTTCGAACGTAGGCGCAGTCGATTCAAACAGCAAGGTCGACATCGACACTGGGGCAGTAGTTCTGACCTCGGAGGTTCTTAACGATTTATATAAACTCATCGACACCGACGAAACATATCATAAATTTGTAAATGAGAAAGCCAGGCTTTCATTCTATGCCGATTTTCTGTATCCACTTGCTTCCGGCTCAACCTTGGAGCAGTTCTATAAGGAAAAGCCCGAGGGCGACTTCACGCCTGAGCTCCACGAGTGCAGAACGGCTCTCTGGGAAACCCTTTCCGGCTACAATATGAAGCTCATTCGGCTCTCTCCGGCTTCGTTCATACATTTCGGAACCACCCGGGAGCTTCGGCATCTGATGACTGACGGAATGGATGAGTACAGATTCTTAGATTGGTCATCGACAATTAACAGCAATCTCTCTCCACGAGATTTCGCCGTTTCAAATAGCTACGTCAGCCGCCGTGCAACAGTTGGAACCGGCAGCTATATTGAGGATTCGAGAATTCACCGCTATTCAAAGGTAGGCGAGAAGTGCGTCATTTCCGGCGTAACTCTCACCGGCGAAACGGTTCCCGATGGCTCAGTCTTGCACGGCTTGAAGCTTGATGACGGCAGATTTGTCTGCCGGATGTACGGCGTTGACGACAATCCGAAAGAGAATACGCTCTTTGGAAACGCTATAGGCGAGCCGCTCTGGACGGCGCCGATATATCCCGTATGCAACACCATCGAAGAAGCCGTAAAGGCGACGCTTGAGCTCAATCTGCAGAATGGTTGGAAGCCCGGAAATTCTCCCGACGCCGAATATATTAGCCTCAGAGACAGCTTCAACCGTGCCGACGTGACGGCGATTCTCCCATGGCAGGAAAACCTCTATGAGCAGGTTGTTGCCGAAGCGATTCTCGAAAACATCGATAATGGCGTCTCAGCCGATGAGGTGAAGAAGAACTATCCGAATATCGACAAGCACACCGTAAAATATCTTCTGGACAAGGCTAACCGCCTTGACAACAGCGATCCCGGGCAGTTTTCAAAGCTCATCCGGATTTACGCATATCTCTGGAAGCTCACCGGCGAAAATGAGTATGCTGATAAGTGCTTCGGATCAATTTCCGACACGGTTCTCGCAACCGCTGTCAAAGATACCTCCTACAGAAGCACAGCCAGAATTGCACGTGACGAAGTGAAGACAAGTCTTCCGGTCAGAGTTAACTGGGGCGGCGGCTGGAGTGACACTCCGCCATACTGCATGGAGCACGGCGGAACGGTTCTGAATGCCGCAATCAGTCTGAGCGGCGAGCTCCCGATTGAGGTGACATTAAAACGTCTTGATGAGCACAAGATTGTTCTTTGCTCGACAGATATTGGCGCATATAAGGAGTTCACAGGAGACCTTTCGGAGCTCCAGAGCTGCCGGAATCCTCAGGACGCATTCGCCCTTCACAAGGCAGCGCTCATCGCAAGCGGTCTCATTCCTTATCAGGAAGCGGGCACCGTTGAAGAGATATGTGAGAGCCTCGGCAGTGGTTTATATTTCAACACAAGGGTTATAAATATCCCGAAAGGCTCAGGACTCGGGACAAGCTCAATCTTGGCTGGTGCCTGCATAAAAGGACTTTATGAACTGACCGACACTGAGATTTCAGCCGACGAAATGTATCAGAGAGTTCTTTGCATGGAGCAGCTGATGTCGACAGGCGGCGGCTGGCAGGATCAGGTCGGAGGCTTGGCACCAGGCATCAAGATGGTTTCCTCCCGCCCGGGTCTCAAGCAGGAAATAGTCTGCACACCTCTCAATATAAGTAAAGAAACCCTGAGCGAACTCAACTCCCGATTTGCGCTCATCTACACCGGTCAGCGAAGACTCGCAAGAAATCTCTTAAGAGATGTTGTCGGACGCTACGTGACGAACGACAGGACCTCCCTTGAAGCTCACTATAACATCCAACGCCTCGCTGTTCTCATGCGCTTCGAGCTTGAAAAGGGCAATGTTGACGGCTTCGCAAAGCTTTTGTCGGAGCACTGGGAAGAGAGCAAGCGCCTCGACAGTGGCAGCACCAACACCTGCATCGACCAGATTTTTGCTTCAATAGATGACCTTATCGATGGCAGAATGATTTGCGGAGCAGGCGGTGGCGGCTTCATCCAGGTGGTTCTCAAAAAGAACGTCTCGAAATCCGACCTCTCAGCCCGCCTGGGCGCCGTATTCCAGGACAGTGGAGTTGCCGTTTATGACTGCGAGATTCTCCCTCGCTAAGCCCTCCATCTTCTGCGAAACTCGCTCGGCGTCATGCCTTCGGCTTTCTTGAACATCCTTATAAAATAGTTGACATCCGAATACCCGCAATCGGCACCTATGCTTTCGAGACTTCTGTCTGAAAAGCGCAGGTGCTTTTTTGCGTTGGTGATTCTCACCTGTCCAAGATAGCCGTTTATCGTCGTTCCGTATTGCTCCTTGAAAATGTGCGCAAGATAGTACTTGCTGATATAGAATTTCGCCGCAAGGTCGTCAAGCCGGATATTTTCTTTGTAGTGCTCGTCGAGGTAGTCCCGGACACTCCTAAGGTCATTTCTTTTTGCAAGCTCGCTCCCGTGCCTTTCCGGATTCCAGCTGTTTCGCATAATCTCAGTGAGAAGCAGGCTTAAAAGCCCATTGATCTCCATGTCCCGGATGTATGACTCCGATGAAGCCGTTCTCCCGATTTCGGATATGATGCCGGAAAGGCTCTCGCATCCGCCAGCCGGTCGGAATCTGAATTCTCCGCCACGCTCCCTATATTTTTCGAAAATTCCGTCCATACTGTATCCATAGAAGTGAACCCACTGCAGCTGCCAGAGGTCTCCGGATGAACGGTGGCTGTATTCCTGCATGCAGTCGACAAAGCCGCAGTCGCCCTCGGTCATTTCAAACGAGCTTTCACCGACAGTGAGAGTCCCGCTTCCTTTTTTCACAATGAAGAAGAGGTATGAGCGAAGGTCTCTTCTTTTCGATTCGTGAGGTCTTAAAGCGGTTAATTCTCCTGTTTCCTGCAGATAGATAAGATTCGTTCTCGCAAATGCTGTTGGAGTGTAGATAATCCGGTTTGATTTGACGACATCGTCGTCGGAAATAAAGTAGTTGTCAGGCATAAGTAAACCCCATTTCACGTTACTGAACCTATTATAGCACACTCCAGTAAAAAAAGCAAGATTGTGCTATTAACCCTCAATATAGTGTATCGAAACGAGTGCGAAATTGGTATATCATAGCCCTTTGGTGGCTTGTTTGCCGCCTGGCAGCAGCTGAAAAATGTGCAAAAATAAGAATAGTATAGGAGTATGTAAACTAAATGAAAAAAGCATTGATAACAGGTATAACAGGTCAGGATGGTTCCTATTTAGCCGAATTCCTTCTTGAAAAGGGCTATGACGTCCATGGCATAATCCGTCGCTCCTCTGTTGACTATCGTGAGCGCATCGCCCATCTTGAGGGAAATGAACACTTCCATCTCCATTTCGGAGATATGGGCGACTCGTTGAGCCTCGTTTCGGTAATCGGCAGCGTCAGACCGGACGAAATCTACAACCTCGCCGCTCAGAGCCATGTTCAGGTTTCTTTCGACGTCCCTGAATTCACGGCTGACGTTGACGCAACCGGCGTTTTAAGAGTTTTGGAAGCGGTTCGCCTTACAGGTCTCAAAGATACTTGCAGAATCTATCAGGCATCCACTTCCGAGCTCTATGGCAAGGTTGAGGAAGTCCCTCAGAGAGAAACAACACCTTTCCATCCTTATAGCCCGTATGCCGTCGCAAAGCAGTATGGCTTCTGGATCACTAAGGAATATAGAGAAGCCTACAACATGTTCTGCTGTTCGGGAATCCTCTTCAACCACGAATCGGAGCGCCGTGGCGAGACCTTCGTCACAAGAAAGATAACCCTTGCAGCCTCAAGAATCGCTCAGGGCAAGCAGGACAAGCTCTACTTAGGTAACCTCTCCTCTCTTCGTGACTGGGGCTATGCCAAGGACTATGTCGAGTGCATGTGGCTCATCTTGCAGCATGAGACTCCCGAGGATTTCGTCATAGCAACCGGCGTCCAGCACTCTGTCAGAGAATTTGCAACTCTTGCATTCCACTAT
Organism: Oscillospiraceae bacterium; assembly: GCA_021200565.1. Taxonomy (GTDB): domain Bacteria; phylum Bacillota; class Clostridia; order Oscillospirales; family Ruminococcaceae; genus Faeciplasma. The sequence goes on along the minus strand of JAJQGJ010000010.1, from coordinate 2,775 downwards.
GCCGGAATCGAGCTCGAGTGGCAGGGTGAGGGAATGGACGAAAAGGGAATCGACAAGGCAACTGGAAAAGTCTTAGTCGAAGTCAGCCCCGACTTCTATCGCCCGACAGACGTCGTCAACCTCTGGGGCGATCCGACAAAGGCAAGGACTGAGCTTGGTTGGAATCCTGTAAAGACCAGCTTTGAGGATTTAGTCAGAATCATGGTCGAGCACGATATGAAGAAAGTCGCAGTAGAATGTGCCGAGGAAGCCATAAAAGCGAAGCTTTGAGGGAGAGAATAAAAAATGATGGAGAAAAACGCAAAAATATATGTAGCCGGTCACCGTGGAATGGTAGGCTCCGCAATAGTAAGGGAGCTCAACCGCCAGGGCTACAACAATATAATCACAAGAACCCACAAAGAACTGGATCTTACCAGACAGGATGCAGTCGAAGCCTTCTTTGCAGAAGAAAAGCCGGAGTATGTCTTCTTAGCAGCCGCCAAGGTCGGCGGAATCGTCGCCAACGAAAGCGCTTTGGCGGACTTCATGTATGACAACATGATACTCGAGATGAATGTTGTCCACTCGGCATGGAAGAACGGCTGTAAGAAGCTCGAATTCCTTGGCTCCTCCTGCATCTATCCTCGAATGGCTCCTCAGCCGATGCCGGAGAGCTGTCTTCTCACGGGCGAACTCGAAAAGACCAACGAGGCTTATGCCCTCGCCAAAATTTCCGGTCTCAAGTATTGCGAGTTCCTCAACCGTCAGTACGGAACGGATTATATTTCAGTAATGCCGACCAACCTCTATGGACCTAACGACAACTATCATCCGACCCACAGCCATGTTCTTCCTGCACTCATCCGCCGCTTCCACGAAGCAAAGGTTGAAGGCAAAGAGTATGTAACCTGCTGGGGCGATGGAAGCCCGTTAAGAGAATTTTTGTATGTCGACGACCTTGCAAACCTCTGCGTATTCTTAATGAATAACTACAGCGGCAACGAAACTGTAAACGCCGGAACCGGCAAGGAGCTCACCATCAAGGAGCTCACTGAGCTTGTAGCAAAAGTAATCGGATACACCGGCGAAATCCGCTGGGATCCCTCAAAGCCGAACGGAACGCCTCGAAAGCTTCTTGACGTATCGAAGGCAACTGCTCTCGGCTGGACATACAAGACCGAGCTCGAAGACGGAATCAGACTTTCATATGAGGACTTCTTAAACAATCCGATGCGTGCAGAACGATAATTGTAGGGGCTGGATACACAGTTAGCTTTGCTAACTGCCCGCCCGAAAAATGTGGGAGAAAACATGAATATTATTTTACTTTCGGGCGGCTCGGGCAAGAGGCTCTGGCCCTTGTCAAACGACATCCGCTCCAAGCAATTCATAAAAATTTTCAAGACCTCTGATGGCGGCTATGAGTCGATGGTTCAGCGTGTATACCGTCAGATTAAGACTGTCGACCCTGACGCCACAGTCACTATAGCCACTTCAAAAGCTCAGGTTTCGGCAATCCATAACCAGTTGGGCGAGGATGTCGGAGTATCCGTTGAGCCCTGCCGCAGAGACACCTTCCCAGCAATAGCCCTTGCAACCTCCTATCTTCACGACGTGATGGGAGTGTCTGAGGATGAGTCGGTGGTAGTCTGTCCGGTTGACCCTTATGTTGAGGACGACTATTTCGAAGCGATAAAGAAGCTTTGCGAGCAGGCTTCAAAAGGCGAAGCCAACTTAGTCCTGACGGGAATAGAACCGACATATCCAAGCGAGAAGTATGGCTATATTATTCCAAAGTCTGAAGCTGAAACCAGCGAAGTCGAATCCTTCAAGGAGAAGCCGGACGCCAAAACAGCCGAAGAGTACATCTCTAAGGGTGCACTCTGGAACGGCGGAGTTTTTGCATATAAACTCAGCTATGTTCTCAGCAAGGCTCATGAGCTGATAGATTTCACCGACTATCAGGATTTGTTCTCAAAGTATGATACGCTGACGAAAATCAGCTTCGACTATGCAGTAGTCGAGAACGAGCAGAAAATTCAGGTCATGCGCTTCTCGGGCGAGTGGAAGGACCTTGGCACCTGGAACACCCTGACAGAAGCTATGGACGAGCCGACAATCGGCGAAGCTGTCTTAAACGACAAATGCGAAAATGTGCATGTTCTGAATGAACTGAATGTTCCCGTTATATGCATGGGGCTTCAGGATGTTGTGGTTTCCGCAAGCCCTGAGGGAATCTTAGTTTCCGACAAGGAGCAGTCAAGCTATATCAAGCCATATGTCGATAAGATAGACCAGCAGGTGATGTTTGCTGAGAAATCCTGGGGAAGCTTCCGAGTACTTGATGTCGAGCAGGAAAGCCTCACCATAAAGGTAACCCTCAATCCCGGGCACGGTATGTATTATCACAGCCACATGCGGCGTGATGAGATATGGAATGTCATTTCGGGCGAGGGAATAGTCACTCTTGACGGCAAGAAAAGAGAAGTGGGTGTCGGTGACATCATCGAGATGAAAGCCGGAACCCGCCACACTGTCACCGCTGTAACCGAACTCAAGATGATTGAAGTCCAGCTCGGAAGCGAGATAAGTGTCCACGACAAGCAGAAGCATATCCAAGAATAATCGTAAAATTTTCAGAAAACACTTGAAAAATGCTTCGCAATATGGCACAATATAGTTAGCTGAGTCTGACTATCCGGTGTCCTGCGGTCAGAACTGGTCGCAGGACATTTTTTAAGAAAGACCAGCTATAAAAAGTCAATAGCAAAATAGAAGAAAAATAAGAAGGAA
>JAJQGJ010000008.1 GCA_021200565.1 Oscillospiraceae bacterium | reverse complement strand
TCTTTTATCTGCTGTTCAGCTATGCTCCGATACTTTCCCGCTGGTTCCACAAGATGAAAGTTCAAGTGGCTTTTGCTTGTGTCAACGTCTGGATTGCTAACGTACTTCTCTTTAGTTCGCTCATTGTGAGCCTCTATGTTTGAAATCTCCGGTCCTTTGTACTTGGCAAAGCGGAGAATTGCATATTGTGCTTTTGGCATTTTTACCTCCTGTATGCTGTGTTTTTGGGCTTTTGCCATGTACGTACGTACATGTTGTACACACATACATTGGTATCACTCCACCCATTCGACCGGTATGTATGTACGTTGCGAATTGGCGGTGTTCTCTGCTTGTGCAACTGTTTCTATTCCGGTGAATCCCCAGACCCTGCGCCCCGCTGAGTTCGTGATGTTGTTGCAATGCTCCAAGTGGTACTTGTCGGCATTCGCTACCATACAGTCGCTGAAGCTTCGGGACTTTAAGGGGATAAGGGAGTTCTCCTCGCACCACATCCTGTAAACCTCATACAGGTCTTTAGAGCTTGCTGTTGCGTTTTCGTTAAGCCGAATATATCCCTCGGATTCTAAGAAGTCAAAGATATTGTTGTTATCTCTCTTGACAGATTCTCTGTTGTTTCTTGTCCGTTGGCTTTCTGTGAACTTGAAGTTGTTTCCTGCAAGCCGTTGAAGCCCTCTGAATGCCCAGAGGAATATGCCTTCAGCTTCGCTTCTCATCTTCTTTGAAATGTCAGGGTCGTCAATCCTGTCAATGGGACGTTCTTTTGTAGTAAGGACTAATTGCCTTCTGTAAAAGCCGTCGCTTCTGTCATACAATGCTTGCAGGTCTCCGTTGCTGAAAGCTAAAAGCCTTGCAAACATATATCCTTGGTAGCTCTGTTTACCTTTTCGTTCTAAATCCATCTTGCCTTGAGCCGTTACTATTGACTTAACGTAATTTGTCTGCCTGAGTGCTTCTATACGCATATCGTCATCGACGCAAAGTAGAATATGTTCAAGGTCTGCTCTTGCAAACCTGTTTTCGGATACCTTTCCGATGCTTCCGTCCTTCATGTTGCTTCCGAACAGCGAGGAGAGAACAACACCTATTTGAGACTTACCCTCACCGCCGTTGCCTTTGATGATCATCATCCGCTGACCTTTGTTGCTTGGGATTAAACAATAGCCTATGAACTCCTGAAGTGTGGGAATATCTTCTTCGTGCAATAGCTCACTCAAGAATGAAAGCCACACCGTCGGCTCAGGGGCATCGTGACGATAGGCAACCGGCAGTCTGTTTCGGACAACAGCGGACCTTCCCTCAATAAAATTCCCATCAAGGTAAAGCGTTCCGTTTGAAAGATGTATCTTATCCTCCTCCGGCGGGAAGTCTTCGACCTGTGCGGCTAACTTCATGACCTCTATGATGTTGTTAATCTTTCCGGGAATGTTGTTTACGGCGCAATTCCGAAGCTCCTCGTAAATCTCACCCCTTAGAGGCAAGTCATCCGTCACCCTGCCATCAGGCGTAAAGAAGGCATTGTTTGCAAAGATTATCTTGCGGTTCCTAAGAAACTCACTGCAAAACAAGGCTTCGTTTATGTTCTTGCCGTCGAACCAAACAGGGTTATTCATGATTGACCTCCTCTCTGAGCCGCTCGATATATCCGCTTTCGTGAAGTTCGTTCATAAGAGCTGTTTGCTCGTCCTTGTCCGAGAACGTGAGCTTGTCTACGAGATAAGTTACATACTCAAGATTCTGGCAGGCTTCGATGAAGCGTCTGTCCGGGATGTCTTCCGGAAATTTAGGAGCATACCGTTCTTTCCAACGCTTCAATAACCGAAGATACCGGAACAGTATGTCCATGTCCTGCTCCCAAGTGCTTTTGTGATAGACTATTGGTTTGTCGATTTGCTCAACCCCGAAATCCTCCATCAACTTCATTGCGGCTTCGTAGGGCGTCAGGCTGAACAGTCTTCCTGTCAGTTCAATTACATCTCCGCTCGCTCCGCATCCGAAGCAGTAGAAGTAATCCTCATTCAGCTTCATGCTTGGATGTTTGTCTTCGTGAAATGGACATCGAATCATGCCGCTGTGGTTGGATTCCAAGCCGTAATGTGCGGCGGCTTGTTTTACTGAGATTGTCGCTTTGACTTCTTCAAAAATATTCATTTTGATCTCCTTAATTTTTGTTTCCGATCGATCGTATGTCTATTCTACGGCAAAAAAATGCCGCCGTCAGTTTTCAAGCGAAAAACGTAAACAGCGACAAATTTGTTTCTTGTTATTGCAAATTTGCACAGGAGATGATACAATTAAATTAGAAGGAGGAATACGATATGAATAAAGATTACGAAATTGACAGGGACAGCATTGGCTACAAGGTGAAGACGCTTCGTGAAAGGGAGAATTTATCTCAGAAGGGGCTTGCGAAGCTTATTCATGTAACACCGTCGCAGATAAGCCGACTTGAAAGAGGAGAGACGACAAACGTCGGAACCGACCTTCTGGTTGACATTGCGAGGCATTTCAAGGTCTCTACAGATTATTTGCTTGGACTTACGCCGATTGAATCACAGAAAAGCTACGACATTTCGAGGCTTGGGCTTTCGACGGAATCCGTTAAAAGGCTTATGACGCACAAGATTGACGTTGACATCCTGAACCGGCTCCTTGAGCATGAGAGATTCCCGCACTTCTGCACTCAGATACGCAACTATTTTGAAGGTGAAATGGCAGGCGGGTATATGTCGAGAAACGTGCTGTTGGATTACGGAGAGGCAAAACTC
>JAJQGJ010000012.1:133463-265347 GCA_021200565.1 Oscillospiraceae bacterium | reverse complement strand
ATCTTGTGGAACCAGCGGGAAAGTATCGGAGCATAGCTGAACAGCAGATAAAAGAAGCCGGTTGCAGGACAAGGACGGACAGTGTTCGGCTTGTTGAGGCTCTTGTGACAGCAACGCCTGAGTTCTTCAAGGGCAAGAAGAAAGACGAAATTAAGGCATATTTTCAGGAAGCCCTTGACTTCATTAAGCAGAACCAAAGACCGGAAACAATAATATCCGCAACAGTGCATATGGATGAGAAAACGCCGCATATGCACTTGTCGTTTGTTCCGCTGACTGAGGACGGTAGGCTCAGTGCAAAAGAGATTGTAGGCAATAAAAAGAAACTCACAGAGTGGCAAGACAAGTTCTGGGAGCATATGGTCAGGAAATATCCGGATTTGGAGAGAGGCGAAAGTGCATCTCTGACAGGACGAGACCACATCCCGCCGAGGGTGTTCAAGCAAATGACTCAGCTCACTGCTCAGAAAGAGAAGTTGGAGGAACTAATTTCAAGTGCCAACCTATTCAACGCAAAAGGCAAAATTGACGAGATTGAGAAGCTTTTGGACAAGTATATCCCCGCTGTCGAGCAGATGCACACTACGCTCAAGAAGTACAACGTGGCATTCACGACAACAACGTCCGAAAACAAGAAACTGAAAAAGAAGAATGAACAGCTTGCGCAGTCGCTTGAGAAGTCGTCGAAAGAGAGCGTTCTCAAGAAGCTGGAGGATGAGAGACTCAAGCATCAGTATCTGGAGGCGGTGGAGATTCTGGAGAGGATACCGCCTGAAGTGCTGAATATGTACACTCGCAAGCCGAACACGCAACATCGAAAAACAGGATTGGAAAGATAAATCGAAATGAAAGGAGATTAGCATATGGGTTATAGTCGCAGAGACGTTGAAGCCACGAAGAAGATGGTAAAGAAATTCGTCCGCTATCAGGAGGGCGCAGAGCTGTACAGCATGGGATTGACCAAGTTTCAGGAGTTGGCGAAGGAAGCGAAAGCCGTCTATAAGATAGACAAGGTTGCCCTTGTGAACTGCGAGATTTTAGAAAAGTATCTTGAAACATTCCGAGTAGCTTAATCGGAAGAAGAATCGTGAAAGGCTTGGTACGGGTATTGACATTTTGTTGTATAAAAGATATAATAAAAGCGAGTACAACAAAAGTTGTCTTGCAGGCGTTGGAGAAAATATTATTCGAGCCTGACCGTATCGAGCCCTTCTTCATTTTGAAGGAGGATTTGATTATGGCAAAGACAAGAAAAGACTTGCGAGGCAGAGCCTTGCAAAAAGGTGAGATGCAACGAAGCTCAGATAAACGGTATGTTTACACTTACACAGACCCGCTTGGGCGACGTAAGTATCTCTACGCAAATGACCTTGTGACCCTCAGAGAAAAGGAAGCAGAGTTAGCTAAAAATCAGTTGGACGGCTTGGATATTTATGTCGCCGGAAAAGCCACAGTAAATTTCGTGTTTGACCGGTATATGAGTCTGAAAACCAATCTCAGGCAGACCACCAAAAGCAATTACCTGTATATGTATGACCGCTTTGTCCGTGATACCTTTGGCAACAATAAGATTGCGGACGTCAAATTCTCGGATGTGCTTGGATTCTATAACTATCTGTTGGAAAAACAGAACATCCAAGTCAACACGCTTGAGAGCATACATACACTTTTGCATCCGACCTTTCAACTAGCAGTGCGTGACGATATCATTCGGAACAATCCCGCAGATGGCGTAATGGCTGAGATTAAGAAAAGCTCTGACAAGACTTCGGGTGTGCGACACGCCTTGACCATTCCGCAACAACGGGCGTTTATGGAGCATATCGCTAACCATCCGATTTACTGTCACTGGTGGGCGATATTCACTGTTCTTTTGGGGACGGGTTGCCGCATTGGTGAGGCATTGGGACTCCGCTGGGAAGACCTCGACTATGAAAACGGTGTTATCAGCATCAACCATAGTCTGGTGTACTATCCGGTGGGCGAAAATCGTGCTTCTGTCTGGCACATCTCGAAGCCGAAAACAAAAGCCGGTGAACGGACAATACCGATGCTTGATTCCGTGAAAGATGCTTTTGAAATGCTGAGGGAAGAACAGACGGAAAACGGTTGGAACACCACTGAGATTGATGGTATGCACGGATTTATCTTCTGTAATCGCTTCGGAAATGTTCCGAATCCGCAATCCATCAACCGTGCAATCAAACGGATAGTCGCTGATTACAACGCCGGTGAGGAAGTCAACGCAAAGAAGGAACACCGTGAAGCTGTGATGTTGCCGGATTTCTCGGCACACCATCTGCGACACACATTCTGCACAAGGCTTTGCGAGCAGGAGACCAATCTGAAGATCATCCAATCTATCATGGGACATAAGGACATCCAGACAACAATGGATATTTATGCCGAAGCAACCGAACAGAAAAAGCATGAATCGTTTGAACGATTGGCGGCAACATTGAACGTATTTTAAGAAGGGTTCAACGAGCCGTTTTGCCTGACAGCAAAATTCTTTGAATGACAGCAAATTGACATCAAATGTGCGATGATAATGGGGCTTTACGAAGCATGGTGAACAGGAGATTTTGCAGTAAAAACCGCATCCCGAAGCACCACGGAGCATAACGAACAGCTCTCATTAAAAATCCCGACGATGAAGAGCCTAGACAAATAATCACACAAAAAAGCACCCCGCAACCCCGGAGTGCTTTTTTATATTCAGTCTAAATTAGCTTTCTGCATTATCACGCTTTCGGCGTGGCTGTCACGACCTCCGATTCGACGCCGTCAATCACAACCTTGAAGTCATAGCTTACGCCGTTTTTGAGACCGGAGATATTGACCTTGCTTTTTGAAACGGTGCCGGCAAGCTTCCATTCGCTGGAGCCTGAACGCTTATAGTAAACGGTGCATTTTCCGCTCAACTCTGTGATCCAGGAAAGTCTGACCTTGCCGCTTGAAGCGGTGGCGGTGAGCCCGATAGATGCCGCCGTCTCTTCTTCGTCGTCATAAGCTGACATCTCGACTGCGCGATCCATAGCCGCAATTTCCATGAACTCCTCAAGGAGCTCAGTGTCGGTGAACTTGCAGGTATTTCTGTTGTAGAATCCGCCGGGAGTGTCCCAGAGAACCGGGCACATGCCTCTTGTATAAGCCGCTTCGCAGACTGCCGTCAGATACTCTCTCACCGTTTCGTCCGTCTTATTCGAGGTTGTGCAGCCGTACTCGCCGATGATGACGGGGATTCCGTTCGCAATGAAGGTGTCATAAATCATGTCCATATACTTGTCGAGCTCGGCATAGTCCGACTTGGTTCCCCAGGTGGATCGAGCCTTGCCCCAGGAGGCGTCTTCAGAAATGACAGTGAAGGTCGACGGGGTGTAATAGTGAATTGAAATGGCGTATCTGCCGGAGGGATCGTCAGGCAGGATGAACATCTCGTCGCAGGTGAGCTCAGCGTCGGTTGCATATCCGGCAATGAGGAGATGCCTGAGCGTGTTGTTTCCTCCGGAGGCTCTCACGATGTCGACAAATGCCTGGTTTATCTCTCCCAGAAGAGCATAGGCTTCCTTCTTTCCCTTTGTGGAATTGCTGTAGCGGTTCCAGATGTCGTTCCAGCAGCCTTCCTCGTTGAGGGATTCAAACATCAGATCCGCAGAGTAGTCCTTGAAAGCCTCGCTCACCTGAGTCCAGATGCTCTTGTACTTCTTCATGCACTCGTCCTTGTCGGTTGAGAAGTTCTCAAACCAGCCGCCGTCCCAATGTATGTTGATGATGGCTTTCATGCCGCACTCGAGAACCCAATCGACTATTTCCTGGACACGATCTATGTAGTCCGAATCGATATTGTAGTTATCGTCCATCATATTTGACCAGGCGACGGGAATTCTGATGACTCCGAAGCCGGCGTCGGCATAGCCCTGGATAATATCCTTCGTTATGACCGGGCTTCCCCATGCGGTTTCAAAGCTCTTAACGGTTTTGCCGTTTGAATTGATGGCTTCCATCGTGTTCCCAAGGTTGATTCCGATTCCCATGCTGAGAACGAAGTCCATTGTGCTCATGCTTTCAGAAGTCGAAGCCGCACTGACGCCGCAGGTTGAACTCACAACAGTCATCACTCCAATAATCATAGCCAAAAGAAAGCTTGTAATTTTCTTAAATCTCACTTTCGTTCCTCCCGATGTGTTTATAGATTATAATTATAGTATACAGCATCCGCCAGCCCTTTTCAAGAACTTTCCCAAAAGAAACTTTTTCAGATTATAACCGCAAAACTTCCGATTTTCGCAAACTTTTTCGGGTTATAACCGCAAAACTCTTGACTTTTTATCCCGTGGTGGGGTATAATAATACAAATTGAAATTTGCCAAATCCTGATTTGGCAAATCGTGATTTGATATTTGGAGGTGGCATTATGTTTATTGGAAGAGAAGCAGAACTTAAGTTTCTCGAAGAAAAATATTCTGAGCCAAAAGGGCAGCTTGTTGTCATCTATGGCAGACGGCGAGTGGGAAAGACAGAAACGTTAAAGGAATTCTGCAAGGAAAAGCCGCACTTTTTCTACTCGTGCACCCAGAGCACGGATAAAGTGCAGCTGAACAGGTTTTCAAAACAGCTTTTGAAGGAAAACGTTCCTGCAAGCAAGTATATCTCAGCATTTGAAGATTGGGAAGCGGCGTTTCATTCCATCCTTGATCTCCCTTATGAAGAAGATAAAAAGCTTGTCATTATTGATGAATTTCCATATATGTGCAAGGGCAACCCTGCAATTCCGTCGATTCTGCAGAACCTTTGGGATGCAGAATTCAAAGAAAGCAATGTGATGATTGTGCTTTGCGGAAGTGCAATGAGCTTTATCGAGAACGAGCTTCTTGCAGAGAAAAATCCGCTGTATGGAAGGGCAACGGGCATTTACAAAATGAAGGAAATGAACTTCTATGATGCGATGCGCTTTTTCCCGAACTATTCACCTCGTGACAAGGTTATTACTTATGCAGTTTTAGGTGGAATCCCGCATTATTTGAGTCAGTGGAATCCTGAATTGTCCATTGACGATAATATTAAGAAGTATATTCTGACAAAGGGTTCCGTCCTCTACAGCGAAGTGGAATTTTTACTCCATCAGGAGCTTAGGGAAACTCCGATTTATAATTCTATCATTGAGGCGGTTGCTCTCGGCAATACCCGACTGAATGAAATCAGTCAGAAGTCTTTGATAGATGACACCTCAAAGGCAAGCGTATATCTCAAGAATCTGATTGAGCTTGGTATCGTAGAAAAGGAATTTTCGGTTGATACAAAGCTGAAGGAAAAAGCCAACGCCAACAGAGGAATATATCGGCTTACCGACAACTTCTTCCGCTTCTGGTACACGTTCGGATTTGCAAATATTTCTGAGCTTGAAGATGGCGATGTTAATGGCGTGTACGAATATGTCGTCAAGCCTGCGCTGCACGAATTTGCGTCGCTTCCGTTTGAAGATGTCTGCAAGACTTTTGTCAGGGAACTGCAAAAGGACAACGCCCTGCCGTTCAGATATTCCAAAATGGGGAGATGGATGGGAAAGACAACTGTGCGGAATTCGAGTGCACCAGATGGAGTTACTGTTGCCGAAACTGAAATAGATATTCTTGCAATCAGCCGTGATGGCAAAGAATATCTTGTCGGCGAGTGCAAATTCAAGGGCAAACCGTTCACCTATTCTGAGTATCTCGACACATTCGTCAAGCTCACGCCTTTGAAAGAGAATCAAAGCTTCACTTATGCTCTGTTTTCTGAAAGCGGCTTTGATAAGAAGCTGATAGCGGAAGCAGAAAAGTCAAGCCTGCTTCTGTACCCATTAGAAACTATCGTGAACTACAGATAGTTCTTGCACTCGCTGCAAATCCGTGCTATAATATTCTCAACAGATTAAATTCCACATCAAAGGACGGTAATTATCATGAGCACACAGAGCACACAGTCACAGACTAATTACAGAATTTCCGACAAATTCGTCGACATGAAGCCCTCAGCAATCAGGGAGATTTTCAAGAGCCTTGGGCAGCCGGGCTCAATCAGCTTTGCGGCGGGAAACCCGAGCCCCGATTCGTTCCCGGTTGCTGAGATAAAGAAGATTGCCGACGACATCTTCACAAACGAGCCTATCATGGCTCTCCAGTATGGCATCACCGAGGGCTATGCGCCTCTTCGTGAGCTTGTCAAGGCTCGCCTTGCAAGAGTCTATGGCATCAATAATCCCGACGACGACACTATAATCGTCAGCGGCGGTCAGCAGGGAATTGAGCTCACCTGCAAGGTCATGTGCAACCCGGGCGACGTCGTCATCTGCGAGGAGCCGAGCTTCATCGGAGCTCTCAACGCTTTCCGCTCAAACGGTGCGAAGCTGGTTGGAATCCCGCTTAAGTCTGACGGCATCGACACCGAGCTTCTCGAAAAGGCTCTCAAAGAGAACCCGAACACCAAGCTTATGTATCTCATCCCGTCCTTCCAGAATCCAGCCGGAATCACTTCGACTCTTGAGAACCGCAAGGCGGTCTACGAGCTTGCGAGAAAGTATGATGTTCTCATAATCGAGGATAACCCATATGGCGACCTTCGCTTCAAGGGTGAGGATGTCCCGACATACAAGAGCTTCGACGTCGACGACAGAGTCATCTACTGCGGCTCATTCTCGAAAATTTTAGCCGCCGGAATCCGTGTCGGAACCCTGACGGCAAATAAAGAAATTGTTTCAAAGATTGTTGTAGGCAAGCAGGTTGAGGACGTCCACACAAACGTCTTCTTCCAGATGGTCTGCGCAAAATACATGACCGAATATGATCTCGAAGAGCACATCGTTGAGACCAGGGAACTCTACCGCCACAAGGCTGAATTGATGATTTCATGCCTTGAGAAGTATATGCCCGCTGACGCCGAATTCACCCGTCCCGAGGGAGGAATCTTCCTCTGGGGAACTCTCCCCGAGGGAATAGACCTCGGCAAGTTCGTTGCCAGATGCGGTGAGAAGAACGTCTTTGTAGTCCCTGGCACTGCGTTCCTCTGCGACGAATCGAAGCCCACCCGCTCATTCAGAATGAATTACTCTATGCCTTCAGATGAAGAAATCGATCGAGGCGTGAAGATTCTGGCGGAAGCGATAGAAGAGTTGAGGTAAATGCGTAATTAAGGCTCCCACTTGGGAGCCTTTTTGCACTTTATGAGGGTTTGCTATTGGCTCCCCTTTTTAAGGGGAGCTGTCAGCGAAGCTGACTGAGAGGTTCGCGAGCCCGAAGGGCGAGCGCATAAGTTCGCAAGCGAACTTCTAAATCCAGCCCGAACCAAAGAACCTGCTACACGACGGGCGGATAATATCCGCCCCTACTTATTTAGGAAATACATAATATCCCCCGTAACCTCTTCCCTTGAGGTATCATTCAGAATCTCATGCCTGCAGCCCTGATAGAGCTTGAGGGTGGCGTTTTTGCCGTTTGCTTTGAGGAGTTCGTAGACCTTCTTGACGCCCTTGCCGTAGTTGCCGACGGGGTCGTCGGTTCCCGCTACCAAGAATATCGGAAGTTCTGCAGGCAATGCTGAGAACCACGCCTTGCGGTTTACGAAGCGCTGGAGCCTCAGAAGATCCTCCATGCCGCCGATGGTGAATTTGATGCGGCAGAATTCATCCTCACGGTTGCGATCACGCTCTTCTTTTATCGAGGAGAGCCAGCTGCGGGTGTCGTTTTCCGACTTGAAGTGGTCGTTATAGGAGCTGAAAACGGTTAAGTATACGAATTTCGAGCAGTGCTTTCCGCCATAGATCGCCTTGTTGAGCCTGACGAGCCCTAAGCCGAATCCGGAAAGCGCCATCGGTCCGCCGGTGCCCATGATTATGAGCTTGTCTGGCTTAACGTACATTTCACTTGCGGCTCTTACGATAAATGAGCCCATGCTGTGCCCCATCAGATAATAGGGAAGTCCGCTGCCATACTCTGTCCGGACGGCACTTGAAAAGAATTCGACATCCTGGCAAAGCCTCAGCCAGCCATCTTTATCCGCAATATACCCAAAATCATTGGTGGGTTGGGCAGTGAGCCCATGCCCTAGATGGTCATACCCGAAGCATATATATCCATTCTCTGCGGCAACCCTCATAAACCGATCATATCTCCCGATATGCTCCTCCATCCCGTGGACGACATGAAGATATGCCTTCGGCGCGCCTTTAGGTGTGCCCTCAGGCAGATAAACTTTTCCGACAAGCGTATGTATGCCGTCCGAAGATTTTACTTTCTTTTCTATTATATTCATTTGTATTCCTCCTGTCAAATTTTGTAGGGTGGCGGAGAAGTTTGGCTTTGCCAAACTTCCGAAGTTCGCAAGCGAACTTCTAGATCCAGCCCGAATCCCTCGCAGGTGTCCATAACGGGCGGATAATATCCGCCCCTACAGTCAATGCACCAGCGTTGCTTTTACAGCCTTCTTCCACCCCTCGAGCAATTCTTCTCTTCTGTCTTCATTCATAGTGGGCTCAAAAGTCTTCCCCTGCGAAGTCAAGGCTTTCAGCTCTTCACGGTTTTCGAAGAACCCGACTGCAAGACCAGCTAAGAAAGCAGCACCCAAGGCTGTCGCTTCAGTGGTTCCGGCACGGATGACCGAAATGCCGGAAATATCCGCCTGGAACTGCATCAGGAAGTTGTTTGCCGAAGCACCGCCGTCAACCTTGAGACTTGAAAGCGTTCCCATGTCGCTTCTCATCGCATCTAAGAGGTCGTTCGACTGATAGGCTATCGACTCAAGAGCAGCCCTGATTATGTGATTGGTGTTGGCACCACGGGTGAGACCTGTTATGACTCCACGGGCGTTCATGTCCCAGTATGGTGCGCCGAGCCCGGAAAATGCCGGAACGAGGTAAACTCCTGCGCAATCGGGAACCTTTTCTGCGAAATACTCCGAATCCTTGGCTTCTGCTATAAGACGCATTTCGTCCCGAAGCCACTGTATAACCGCTCCGCCAACGAAAACGCTTCCCTCAAGTGCAAATTCTCTTGGCTTGCCCTTTTCCGAAGCTGCAGCAGTGGTGACCAAGCCGTGAGAGCTGGTGACCCTCCGGTTCCCGGTGTGTGAAAGCAGGAAGCAGCCGGTCCCGTATGTATTCTTGGCGTCGCCCTCTGAAAAGCAGCATTGCCCGAAGAGAGCAGCCTGCTGGTCGCCTGCGATGCCTGAAATCGGTATCCTCTCACCCAAAATCTCAGTGTAGCCGTAGATTTCGCTTGAGGAGCGAATGTCGGGGAGCATCGAGCGTGGAATTCCGAAAAGCTTAAGAAGCCTGTCGTCCCAATCGTCATTGTCGATGTTATACAGCATAGTTCTTGAGGCATTGGTGCGGTCTGTGACGTAAACTTTGCCGCCGGTCAGCTTCCAGACAAGCCAGGTGTCGACCGTTCCGAATCGGAGTTTGCCTCTGTCGGCTTTTTCACGTGCGCCGGGAACGTTGTCTAAAATCCATTTGATTTTAGTTGCGCTGAAATATGCGTCCACCCGAAGCCCGGTGGTTTTCGCTATGTAATCGCCCTCGCCGGCTTCAAGGAGCTTCTCACAGATGTCTGCGGTGCGCCTGCATTGCCATACGATTGCATTGAAAATCGGCTTTGAAGTCTCAGCGTCCCAGACGATGGTGGTCTCACGCTGGTTTGTGATGCCGATTCCGGCGATCTCCGACGGCGAAATGCCGCTTTTCAGGACGCATTCGGTCATGGCGGCGTACTGGCTTGCATAGATGTCCATCGGGTTCTGCTCGACCCATGCCGGGTGAGGGAAAATTTGCGGAATTTCCTGCTGGGAAAGCCCGACTATATTTGCACTTTTGTCAAAGAGAATCGCACGAGCGCTTGTTGTGCCCTCGTCGAGAGCCAAAATATATTTCTTATCTGCCATTAGTGCCGCCTCCATTTTTTTGTTAGCCTTATTTTAGCATAAATTTACCCCGGGCGCAACTTGAAAAGGCACAGTTTTGAGAAATTGTCGGGGAATTTTATTGAAAGCCAGCTCAGAATCTGTTATACTGTTTAAAAAGAGCTGAAAAGGGGCATTTTCATGTCAAAAACCTTTGAAATTAGACAGATAGCGCACATCGAAAACGACTTCACCTCGAAATTCGGAATCCCCCGCCAGAGCGGGCTTCTTGAAAATATGCATTCGATTATAGTATTTGAGCCGGAATTCCGGGATGAGCAGTCGCTTAGGGAAATAGACGGCTTCTCGCACCTCTGGCTTATCTGGCAGTTCTCGGAGTCGGTTCGGGGCGGCTTCTCTCCGACTGTGAGACCTCCGAGGCTCGGCGGCAATAAGCGTGTCGGAGTGTTCGCCACTCGATCGCCGTTCAGACCGAATTCTCTGGGACTCTCGTCTGTCCGGCTTGTAGCCGTGAAGAAGACGGCTGACAAAGGCACAGTTCTCGAAGTGACGGGCGCAGACCTCATGAATGGCACTCCAATTTTCGACATCAAGCCCTACATCGCTTACTCAGACAGCCACCCCGATGCCATCTGCGGCTTTTCAGACCAAGTCGACAGCGAGCACCATATGCTCAAAGTCACCATCCCTCCCGAAATAGAATCCGAAATCCCGGAAGATAAGCTTGAGAATCTCAGGGAGCTCCTGAGCCTCGACCCGAGACCAAGGTATCAGGATGATCCTGAGAGGACGTATATGTTTGAGTTTGGAAGTATGAAAATTGGGTTTAGGGTGGATGGAGACAGCTTGACAGTGGAAACAATTCAAAAATTGTAGGGGCGGATATTATCCGCCCGCTGCGCAGAAATTTATCGATTATAGTCGATAAAACGCCTATAAAATCAAATTTCTTCGATTATAATCGAAGAAATCCTGAAATTTGGGTTGAATTTTCAGCATAAAAGTGATATAATAAGCCTATGGAAGATAGTTTTGCGTCTGGGAGGGCTTTGAAATGATCAAACGAGAAATGTATATGCAAAGAATTCGCCCGTTTATCGGCGGCGAGCTGATAAAAGTTATGACCGGAATCCGTAGAGCCGGGAAGTCGGTAATGTTGGAGCTCATCAAACAGGAGCTTCTGGAATCTGGCGTTAGTAAGAATAGCTTTATTTCAATCAATTTTGAAGATATGCGCTATTCAGGGCTTCTGAACGCCGTGGCTCTCAACGAATATGTCATGAATGAATCGAACAGCATTGACGGAAAAGCTTACATTTTCTTTGATGAGATTCAGGAAGTAAAGGATTGGGAGAGATGCATAAACTCTCTTCGGGTTTCGCTTG
The DNA here is from genome assembly GCA_021200565.1 of Oscillospiraceae bacterium. Lineage (GTDB taxonomy): Bacteria > Bacillota > Clostridia > Oscillospirales > Ruminococcaceae > Faeciplasma. Next base: position 254,068 of record JAJQGJ010000012.1, on the reverse strand, counting down.
ACTGCGATATTTATATCACCGGCTCAAATGCGAAGCTCCTTTCGGGAGAGCTGGCGACCTACTTAGGTGGCAGATACGTTGAATTTGTCATTTATCCGTTCTCGTTCTTGGAATTTTCTGAGCTTTATAAGACGGTGGAGCCGGCAGCTTCGCAATCTGAGTGTTTCAGAAAGTATCTCACCGTCGGTGGGATGCCCTATCTCTCGAATCTAAGATACGAAGACGAATCGTCAAAGCAATATCTTATGGATTTGTTCAATTCAGTTCAGCTTAAGGACGTTGTCAAGAGAAATAAAGTTCGTGATGTCGACCTGCTTGAGAGAATTATTGCCTATGTCATAGCTAATATCGGGACAAGCTTCTCGGCAAATTCTCTCACAAAATATCTGAAAAGCGAGAAAAGAACTGTTTCTCCGGATACAGTTCTCAACTATATCAAATACTGCTGTGATTCCTATCTTTTCTATCAGGTCAAACGTGAGGATTTACATGGCAAACAGATTCTCTCATCGAATGAAAAATACTACATCGCAGATCATGGCATCCGTGAAGCAGTCTATGGCGGAAATATGCGGGATATAAATCTGGTTCTCGAAAATATTGTCTATATGGAGCTCCTAAGGCGAGGTTATACGGTCACCGTCGGCAAGGTTCAGGACAAAGAGATCGATTTTGTGTGCCAGAAGCGTTCAGAAAAGCTATATGTTCAGGTGGCGTATCTTCTTGCTGATGAAAGCACTGTCAACCGTGAATTCGGCGCCTATGCTGAGATACGTGACAATTTCCCGAAATATGTCGTCACCATGGATGAGCTGGACATGAGCCGTGACGGGATCAAGCACAGAAATATAAGGGATTTTTTGACGGACAGCGAGTGGTAATTGAAAGAGGAAACAGCTATGATTGAAATCCGCAAAATAACCGCCGAAAACAAGGCGGACATCAATCTCAAAAACGACCCGTTTCGCCTCATCGGCAGGCTGATTGTCGAACGCCGTGACGGCGAATGGAGTTATCGGGAGGAGATGCTCCCCGAGACGGAAGTATCCGAGATGGTCTTTCCGGACGAGAACTATGTCTATGAGGAGATGCCCGATTACGTCTTCTTGGGCGCTTATGATAACAGTTCCGAGGGAACTGGCGATGACTGCGTCGGCGTGGCGATTCTATGCCCGCATTTCACAGGGCGGCTCTATCTCGAGGACCTCAAGGTCTCACTTGGAGCCCGTGGCAAAGGCGTCGGCAAGCTTCTCATCAAAGCTTGCAAGACCTACGCCAAAGCGCAGGGCTACAAAGGCATCTGCACCGTCGGTCAGGACAACAATCTGATTGCCTGCCGCCTCTACCTCTCCACCGGCTTCAAAATTGGCGGTCTCGATACCGAAATCTATGAAGGCACGAAGCAAGCGGGGAAGGCGGATGTGTATTTTTATTCGGAATAGTTGGCTTGAAATAGTGCATAAAAATTCAGCCCTGCCGGGATTTTCGGTGGGGCTGAGTTGTTTGTGTATTCAGAAAATCGCCTTAACTCCATAAGACACCAGCAGCATAATAACTCCTGCCGTGATGACTCCCGCAAAGATGATGGGGAAGGCTTTTTTCTTATCTATGCCTAAGACCACGGCAACAAGCGAGCCGGTCCAGGCACCAGTGCCGGGGAGGGGGATGGCGACGAGGACGAAGAGCCCGAGGGCTTTGAAGCGCTCAATCGTCGACTGCTTGCTATAGGCTTTTTTCTCGAGCCAGTTGGCGGCTTTGCCGAGAAAGTTATCTTGCTTCTTCATCCACTCAAGGACTTTTTCGAGCAAAAGAAGAATAAACGGAACGGGAAGCATATTTCCGAGCACAGCGACGATAAAAGCCTCATAGGGCTTAAGCCCAAACCCGACGCCATAGGGGATCCCGCCCCTGAGCTCGACAATCGGGAGCATGGAAATTAAGAATGTGGCAATCAGCTTGCCGATATGTGTTGATGTCAACCAAGTAAACATGGAAACCTCCGAATTATTTATGTAGGGGCGGATATTATCCGCCCGAACCAAAGCGTTGGCACTACAACGGGCGGATGGTATCCGCCCCTACAGTTATTTGTACACCTCAATCATTTTTTCTAACTGGGTTTTTGCTTCGTTTCTCACCCATTCCGGTTCCACAACCTCTGCGTCTTCTCCAAACGAGAAGAGCCAGGCATAGAATGCTGGGCTTATCTGGGCTTCGAGGCGGACGGTGAATTTGTCCTCAGAGATGCGTGTCGGGTGGAGATTCGAGCCGTATTTGTCAACGAGAACGCCGATGACATAGGGCTTACTGGTCATGCGGAGAGTGACCGTCGACTTTTCTCTGACAAACGCTCCGAAGGTGGAACGGTATTCTTTCGCACGCTCCTGGAGCTCGGGAGAAATCTCGCTTCTCGGCTCGTCTGAAATGCTCACATCCGCCATCTTGTCGATTCGGAAATTCGAGATGTCGTCGTGCTGGGGATTGTAGGCGGTCAAGTAATAATAGTCGCTGTCCGAGATCAGATATATTGGCGAGACGGAATAGAGCTGTCCGCCACAGCGATACTTTTTCTTCAGAGTGATGTCATACTCGGTGTAGTGGAATGTGATCTGCTTGTTCGCAACGATAGCCTCGTGGATTGCGTTTATAGAGTAGTATATACGCTCGTTATTCGACTTAGACCGCCCGTCGACATAGATGGTTCTTGAGAGACTTTGCGCTTGATACTTGCTCGTTAAGGTCTTCAGCTTCGAGATGAGCTCATCCGACTTCTTTTTTGTCAGGAACTTTGAGGATGCGACTGTGTTTACTAAGATCATCAGCTCTTCGTCCTGGAAGGTGCGGGAGCCGACATAGTAGTAGTTTGCATGACCTCTGCGCTCGGTCACGATGTCCATTCCAGACTGGATGAGAGTGTCGATGTCGTCATAGACGGATTTTCTCTCGACGTTGATGCCGTATTCTCCAAGAAGCTTTATGATTTCATTTCCGGAGATAGAATGCTCCGGGTCGGTGTTTTCAAGAAGAATCTTCTGTAGCATCAAAAGCTTTATCTTCGGTCTTGGTTCAAACATGTCAGTCAACTCTCCTTGAATTCTATATTGTCGAGTGTCGCAGTGAGATTCGCTCTTATTGCGGCTCTGTATTCGTCACGAAGAAGCTGCTGCTCCTGCTTCTCCTCCTCCGTCAAGCCCTCTTCACGTGACTTTTTCGCAAGGAAGTTTATTCTCGCTATCTTTTCTTGATTCAAAATAATCAGCTCCAACTATTGGCAATAGGAAAAGTATATCACGCTTGCCGCTCAATTTCAATCCCAACCGGGAAATATTTTTTTGTTCTGTCCGAATTCTTACCCTCTCCAAGCTTGACAATCGGAAAAATTCTGCTATCATTGATATTGCAGAACAGAAGTTCTAGTATTGATGGAGGTATAATATTTGAAAGATCTGATTGAAAGCTATGAAAAAGAGGCGGCAAAGCTGGCTTTGCATGTGGAGAAGCTTAAAGCTCAGCTTGAGGTTGAAAGAAACGTGAACGAGCGCAAATCGCTTCAAAGGCGAATCTACGCCGCAGAGGTTGAAAGATTCGAAATCCTGGAGGATATAATCGCAATGAGAAAATATCTTTGAGCGATGTTCAAAAAACAGAGTGAATCGTTGCATTTTTCCCGGAGCTGTGTTATAATAGAACTACTAATCGGTTTTTGACCGGATATTAAGGAGCCTGAACATATGAAGCTGATATTTGCTGTAATAAACGATGACGATTTCAGAGGCGTTTCGGACGCTTTGAACACTGCCGGATTTCAGTCAACAAGGCTCTCGTCCACCGGCGGCTTCCTTCGCTCGGGAAACTCGACGCTACTCATCTGCGTCGACGATGAAAAGCTTGAAGACTGCATAGATATAATCAAGCACAACTGCCGCAAGCGCAAGCAGTATGTTCCGACAACGGCAGTAAGAGGCAATTTCGCTGCAAAGCCGCTTGAAGTCACGATAGGCGGCGCCACGATATTTGTCACCGAAGTTGACCGGTTCGAGAAGTTCTGATGGCACGGTTACGGCTTTATTCAAAAGAAAATATCTCGGAAACAGTTCTCTCGATGAGAAAGCGTGACCGGCTCTGCCATTCGTTTCTCCTGGTCGGAGACAAGGGTGTCGGCAAGAAGACGTCTGCGAAGTATATGGCTCTCGAGATTCTCTGCCGGAGCGATGGAGAGATTCCTTGCGGAGTCTGCAAGGACTGCCGGATGATTTCAAACGACGCCCACCCGGACGTGATAACCGTTTCGGCAAGCGGAAAGTCGGGCAATTTCCGTGCAGATGACTTAAGACCTATCATCAGCGACGCATATATAGCCTCTAATGAGGGCGGATACAAGATATATATCCTGCCGGACATCGACAAGGCTCTTCCAGCAGCACAGAATACTCTTTTAAAAATTTTTGAAGAGCCGCCCGACCACGTTGTCATCATAATGACTGCCGTGAAGCTTGAAAACGTCCTTCCGACAGTTCGCTCAAGAGCAATCGTTATCAATGTTCCCGAGGCAACGCACGATGACGTCATTTCGGCGCTGACCGAAAGAAGAATTCCTGAAGCCGACGCAGAAAAGGCATATCAGCTCTGTGGTGGCAACATCGGAGCGTGCATCGAATATCTTAACGGCGGCAGCGACGAGCTCTATCTGAAAGTGAAATCCGCTTTGGCTGCGTTGGCTAAGTCTGACGAGTATGCGCTTCTGAAGATTCTGAATGAGACGGACAGAGTGGCAGCAACAGAACTCGTAACCGAGCTCTCGAAGGCTCTCTCCGAAGCGATAAAGCGCAAGCAGGGCTATGAGGAAACGAGCTTCTATTCAGAAGAGGCAAGAAAGCTCAGCGAAACCACCGGAAGCAAAGCACTGATGACTATGTATGACCGAATCCTGGAAGCTATGAATAAGCTCAAGGGCAACGCAAGCGTCGGACTGACAATAGCTGACCTGAGCGGGAAGCTGGCAGGGAGACTGTAATTATATAAGAAAGGACCCCGCTTCTGAGAACGGGGAGAATAAAAATGACTGAAATAATCGGAGTAAGATTCAAAAGTGTCGGGAAGGTCTATTACTTCTCGCCGGATGGGGCTGAGATCCCTGTTGGCACAAAAGTAATTGTCGAGACTGCCCGGGGCGTTGAGTGCGGAAATGTCGTTCTCGCAAATAAGATGGTCGAGGACTCGGAGATTGTTCCGCCTCTCAAAACAATCATAAGAATCGCCACTGAGGACGATTTCAAGCAGATTGAGAAAAACAAAATCAAAGAAGTCGACGCCGCCGACATCTGCGAGAGAAAGATTGCTCACTATGGGCTCAAAATGAACTTGGTCGACGTCGAGTGCACATTTGATAATTCGAAGCTTCTTTTCTACTTCACTGCGGAGAACAGAGTTGACTTCAGAGAGCTGGTCAAGGACCTCGCTTCCGTCTTCCACACAAGAATTGAGCTGAGGCAGATTGGCGTCAGAGACGAAGCCAAGATGATGGGCGGCTTGGGTGTCTGCGGCAGGCAGTTCTGCTGCGCAAGCTTCCTTGGCGAATTCCAGCCGGTTTCGATCCGCATGGCGAAGGAGCAGGGCTTGTCCCTCAACCCAACAAAGATTTCGGGAGCATGCGGAAGGCTGATGTGCTGCCTTAAGTATGAGCAGGACGGCTATGAGGAGCTTCTGAAGATAACTCCCAAGGTCGGAGCGCTCGTCAACACTCCCTCAGGGCGTGGAACAGTTACAGATGCGAACCTGATTTCCGGGAAAATTACCGTCAAGCTTGACGGAACCGAGGGCACAACCGTCTTCGAACGTGACAAGCTGACTGTCATCAAGGACGCAGTTATAAAAGTTTCCCGTGAAGAGCTCAAGGCTCTGAAAGACCTCGAAAAATAAGCCGTTCGGGCACACACTTTGCTTCGCTATGCTCCGCAAAGTGCTACATTCCAAGGCTGACAGCGAGTGCCTGATTTATTTTGTCCATAGAGGTTGAATCTAAGACGCCCATGCGCTCTTTGAGACGCTTCTTGTCGATAGTTCGGATCTGCTCAAGAAGAACAATGCTGTCCTTTGCGAGTCCGCAGGAGTTCGAGTCTATCTCGATATGCGTCGGCAGATGGGTCTTCTCCCGCTGACTTGTGATAGCTGCGGCGATGACCGTCGGCGAATGACGGTTTCCGACGTCATTCTGAACTATAAGTACTGGTCTGATCCCGCCTTGCTCGCTTCCGACCACAGGGCTTAAGTCGGCGTAATAAATCTCTCCTCTGTATACCGGCACCGGCATTGACATAAAATCACCATTCCTTTCGAGGTAATAAACGTATCGATGCCATTATTGTTGACGACATCAAAGCCGTTTATTCAGCCCCACCGGGGAGAAAACGAGGCTTGGTTCATTTTATGCAGGGAGGGGATTTGGGGTTAAAATAAAAAGCGCACCAACAGACAAGGTGCGCTTTTTAGTGTTCATTCTTCTTTCACTGTTTCTCTGAGAATCTCCATAACCTCCTCCGCTGTCACAACCGGCACAACAGAGCGAGCGAAATCTTTTGTGTTCCTCGTGACGATATAGTCTACTCCGCATCTATAGGCGGTTTCGGCGAGAATGGCGTCTTCAAAATCGGAAATCGGGGAAGTAAGAGCATTCCGGCAGTCAAGGGCTGTTGTGTCGAGGATGCCGAAGGACATAAAAAGCTTTTTCAGGAGAGCTCGTGTCTCAGCGTTGCTATGAAAGTATCTGTGCATGATGTAGTAGATGTCAGCAACGGATTTGGCGGGTATAAAGCCGGTGATTTTATCATTTGCTACGGTAAGGCAAAGCGCCTGAGCGGCTTCGGCAAAAGGCTCACGGTTGGCAAGAGCGTCGATGATGACGCATGTGTCCACGATTACGTTCATATTCTCCCGAGCCTTTCTTCCCGGGCTTCCTCAGGAGAAATGTCCGGCGGGAGAATGCCAAAGAGAGACTGCATAGCCTCAACCTTGTCCTGATTGCTGTTGACAAGCTTGACGCTTACTTTGCCGTTTTTTGAGATAAATACGTCCTCGGTTTCGGCAAGAACGAGATATTTTCCGAGGTTCACTTTAAATTCGGTTGCAGTAACGGTCATATTATCATCTCCTTAGATATTCTACCTATATTATATCCAAACCGAACGGAAAAGTCAAGGAAATCGAACGATAAATCACAAAAAATCGCCCCGACTGTTATTTTGGTCGGGGCAATTCAAACTTTTGAAAGAAGCAGTTATGGCTCCCCTTTTTAAGGGGAGCGCAGACGTTCGCTTTGCGAACTTCGGAAGTTTGGCTATGCCAAACTTCTTCGCACAGAAGTGCGACTGAGGGGTGGTCCCTCCTTACAGACTCGCCAGCTTCTTAAACTCTGCCTTGAGTGCCGGATAGATCTCGGTATAGAGCTTATAGAACTCCTCATACTTCGGGACATCCTCTGCTATCGGCTCCTGAACCTTGTCGGTCTTGATGATTGCGTGGCAGGCTTCGGGAACGCTTGAGTAAAGACCTGCGCCAACTCCGGCGAGGATTGCAACGCCGAGTGCGGGACCTTCCTTGGAGGAAGCGGTCTTTACAGGGCAGTTATAGAGGTCTGCGAGCATCTGTCTCCAGATCGGGCTGGTGCCGCCGCCTCCGCATGCCATCATGTCGGAAACATTGATATTCATCTGTCTGAACACCTCGACGCAGTCACGGAGCGAGTAGGAAACGCCCTCCATAACAGCACGGAGCATATCCTTCTTTGTGTGCATAGCGGAAAGTCCGAAGAACACGCCTCTTGCATCCGGGTCGAGGTGCGGGGTTCTCTCTCCCATAAGATAAGGAAGATAGAGAAGTCTGTTCGCACCAATCGGGACGGTTGCAGTCTCCTTGTCCATGAGATAATATGTGTCGACGTCCATCATCTTTGCGGTTTCTTTCTCAGCGTTGCAGAAGTTGTCTCTGAACCACTTGAGTGACAAGCCTGCGCCCTGGGTGACGCCCATTACATGCCAGCTGTTCGGAACTGCTGCGCAGCAGGTGTGGACTCTGCCTAATTTATCTATAGAAATGCTTGAAGTGTGGGCGAATACAACGCCGGAGGTGCCGATTGTTGTGAACGCCTTGCCGTCCTCAACGACTCCGGTTCCGACTGCAGCTGCAGCATTGTCTCCGGCACCGCCGACAACCGGTGTGCCCTCACAAAGTCCGACAGTTTCTGCGATCTCTTTCGTAAGACCGCCGGTTACCTCGCAGGATTCATAAACGTTAGCGAACATCGAGCGGTCAAATCCGAGAGCTGAGATAACCTCTTCCGACCAGTTTCTCTTCGGAACGTCAAGAAGCTGCATTCCGGAAGCATCCGAAACCTCGGTTGCATACTCATGAGTGAGAACGAATCTTATATAATCCTTCGGGAGAAGAATGTGGCGGCAGCGCTCGTAGTTCTCAGGCTCATTGTTCTTGACCCAGAGAATCTTTGCGGCTGTCCAGCCGGTGAGTGCGGGATTAGCGGTTATCTCGATGAGCTTCTCTCTGCCTAAGATTCTATTCATCTCGTCGACTTCGTTGGCGGTTCTCTGATCGCACCAGATGATAGAGCGGCGGATGACCTCATTGTCCTTGTCGAGCATGACAAGACCGTGCATCTGACCGGAAAGACCGATACCCTTGACATCCTCCTTCTTGACTCCGCTTTCAGCGACAACAGCTTTGATAGTGCCGATAGCGGCGTTAGCCCAGTCAGCGGGCTCCTGCTCTGCATAGCCGTTCTTCGGCTGATACATCGGGTATTCTATCGTCTTTGAAGCGATAACCTTACCCAATTCGTCAAACAGAACCGTTTTGGTTCCGCTTGTTCCAATGTCTACACCTATAATGTAAGCCATAAATGATTCCTCCAATATGTTTCCGATGTGTAAATCGGATTTTTACTAGAATTGCTTATGGCTCCCCTGTCAAGGGGAGCTGTCGGCGAAGCCGACTGAGAGGTGCGCCGACCAAAGGGAGGCGCGTCGCCCGCAGGGCGACTAATTACGCATTACGCATTGAAATACAATCCTACTTCTGTAAGATTCTCTATAATATCCTCAAAGCTCTCGTCGTCGACTTCGACGCATTCCCTCATGCCGGGGGTGTCGTCGCTGAGTACATCCCAGATAGTAGTCGCTTCCGGATTATTTTTGTAGCCGAGGCTCTTTACAATCGGCTCGAATTTTGATAAACTGGTAGAGTAGATTTCGAGGTGCTGGAATTCCTGCATGTATATCTCGTCGCCTGAGTCGCTTCCGAAGCCGAACCGGATGATGCCATCTGCGAACAAGATTCCGCCGTATCTCTTGAGTATTGCCTTTGCAACCGGAACGGTGCAGTTCAGGTAATAGGTGAGATACTCGTCCGAATCCCCGTCGGGAATTTCGATGAAGAAGAACATCGGCTCGGTGAACTTGGCGATTGCCTGCCGGAAGAAGCCTTTGTAATCCTCTGCCGAGAGAGTGAGAATGAGCCTTTCGCCATCGATTTTATATTCTTTTTTGACGGAATCGGCGTTAACGCTCACGCCTGCAATCAGTTTTATTCCGGACAAACCTCTCACCTCTGCGAAAAAATATCTTCGAAGTACGAAAAATGGTACTGAAAATCGAATAAAGTCGTGCTATAGTCCGAATAAACGGACAACCTGTATAGTATAATGGTGTCAGAAACTTAAAGAAAGGCGGCATCATCATGCTTACATATTTGGTTGCACTTGCATTAGGAATTATCGGAGTCTATAAGCTCAGGGAGGGTCTTCTCATCATCCAGAACTATAATGATGAAAAGGAAGCACAGCTTCTGAGAGCCCAGACGGAACCCGATACAGACATTATACCAAAAAACAGCGAGCAATGCAAGACATTTAAGCAAGCTGTTTAGAGGATTTTGAAAGGAAGTTTAATCATGCAAACACTGATGACGGTTTTACTTGTCATAGCTATAGTTCTCCTGGCGGCAGTTCTCGGAGCGGTTATCTACTTCGGGAAAAAGAACGCCCAGAAGGACACCTCCCAGGAGAACGAGAGGATTATTTCCGAAATCAGGGAGAGCTCGAAGCCCATCGGCGAGATAAAAGCGCAGATTGAGGGAATCCGTTCCTCTCAGCTGACGTCCGACCAGATTCTAAGGCAGGAGCTCTCGAAGTCACTTTCCGACAACCGTGAGGAGCTCTCGAAGTCGATTGAAGCCTTCCGTCGTTCACAGACCGACACGATGGAGAGCGGCTTCGGAAGTGTGAGGAACACCATGAACGAGAAGCTAGGCGAGATAAAGGGTGTTGTCGACGAAAAGATGCAGAAAACCCTGAACGAGCGCCTCGACTCAAACTTCAAGCAGATTGGCGAGCAATTAAGCGAGCTCTACAAGACATTGGGCGAGCTCAACCAGCTTTCAGGAGGAGTTCAGGATCTTAACCGCACTCTTTCAAATGTCAAAACACGTGGCATCTGGGGTGAGCAGCAGCTTGCAGCGATACTTGAGGACACAATGTCCTCATCCCAGTATGAAAAGAACGTCGCCACAAAGCGTGGTTCCTCCGACAGAGTCGAATTTGCCGTCAGGCTTCCGTCGAGCACCGGCGACAAGAAGTCGTTTGCCTATCTTCCCATCGACTCGAAGATGCCCTCCGACATCTACAATAAGATTTTAGATGCCTCCGAAGCCTGCGACCCGGCAGCAGTGGCAGCAGGAGTCAAGGAGCTCGAGCAGCGAATCAAGGCAGAGGCAAAGAGCATCTCTTCAAAATACATCGATCCGCCGTACACAACCGACTTCGCAATCATGTTCCTGCCGACTGAGGGACTCTATGCCGAGGTGCTCCGGATTGACGGTTTGTCCGAGTGGTGCCAGCAGAACGAGAAGATCATGATAGCCGGTCCCACAACGATAACGGCTCTTCTCAACAGCCTGCGTGTAGGATTCGCAAACGTCGCACTCAACGAAAAGAGTGCAGAGGTTCTCAAGCTACTCATGGCTGTCAAGGCGCAGTATCAGAAGTTCGGCACACAGATCGACAAGGTTATGAAGCAGCTTGACTCAGCACGCTCAGGCGTCGACGAACTCAAGCACCGCTCAGACATCATCCAGAAAAAGATGGGCTCGGTTGGCGAGCTCAACTCCGATGAAGCGGAAAGAGTTCTGGGACAGGTTGGAGTCCTCACAGTTTCTGATGATTAGATCTTGAAAAGTGAGCCAAGATATGCTATCATAAACACAAGAATAATACTTGGAGGTAAACACTATGAAGCTTAAGTTCTATATCTGCTCCCATTGTGGACAAATTATTGCTAAAATCAAGGACAAAGGCGTGCCTGTCATCTGCTGCGGCGAGCCTATGAAGGAGCTCGTTCCCGGAACCACCGAGGCAGCCCACGAAAAGCACATCCCGGTCTACACTGTTGAGAACGGCGTCGTAAACGTCACCGTCGGTTCAGTCGAGCATCCGATGACCGAGGCTCACTACATAGAGTGGATCCTTCTTGAAACCAAAAACGGCAATCAGAGAAAGGTTCTCACTCCCACTGACGCTCCGAAAGCCAGCTTCGCACTCCTCCCGGGTGATGAAGTTGTAGCGGTTTATGCTTATTGCAATCTGCATGGACTTTGGCAAGGCTGACGCCTTGCAATGCGTAATTCTTAATTAGGAATTCGTAATTAAGAAGAGCACTAATCGCAAATTTCGATTGGTGCTCTTCTTGTAGGGGCGGATATTATCCGCCCGTTGTGGGTGTCTGCAAGAGGTGCGGGCGGATAATATCCGCCCCTACACCAGTAGTCCGCATTAAGAATTACGAATTATATTCCTCAACCTCATCATTCAGCAGTCCGACATAGTATTCGAGCTTCTCCGAATAGGATTCCTTTACCTGCGCCCAGGTGGAGGCAGTGGCGAGGCGCCCGAGCTCCTTGCAGCTGTTGACGGCGTCGTCTACTTTATCGCCGAGACCGGCATCGTAAACTACAACCGTGTAGTCGCCGTTTGCGAGGTCGTGAACGTGGTCGTACATTTCGAGCATTTCGTCTGTCCAGAGATATATCTCTTCAAGCTGCTTGCGGTCGACTGAGACTACTGTCGGGTCAAGAATCTTGAATCTGTCGCAGGATGCCAAGAGCGCAACGCCCTCGGGGTTCTCAGCGCCCTCAACGATGACATAGCCGCCGGTCTTGACGGTCACATAGTGGTTGCCGTCGCCCTCAGAGTCACGAGGAAGCGGGCAGAACATCAGCTCGCCCTCGGAGATGTCTCCCCAGATCTGGCTCATTTCTTCAACCGTTCCTGTGAATGCCCATGTGCCTCCTGAGCCAGAAGAGAGTAAGCCCCTCCTTGATTCCAACGCCCTCGATCTCCTGACCGCCTCGGAGCGTCCAGCCGTTGTTCCAGACGGGATAGATGCAGTCGTTCTTTTTGAGCTCATATATGAGATTGGCAGCACGCTCAAGCCTCGGGTCGTCTAAATTCGTGACGAATTCTCCCAGCTCGACATCGTATGTGACGACGTCGGTGCCGCTGGACTCCATCAGAGCGTTGTCGTAAGCCCAGCCGTCGAGGGCATATCTGTCCTCATCTGCATCCGAGAAGTCGATGCACATGTCCAGGAAGACGTCCCATGTCCATTCGCCGTTCCAGTAGAGCTCAGCCGGATCGTCATAGCCATATTCGTCGATGACACGCCTGTTATAGGCGACAACATGCTCGATGGTTATGTCGGTTATGATCATATAAACGTGATCTCCAAGAGTAAATCTTGAATACGCCAGGTCTGCGGTGCCTTCCCAGAGAGGATCGCTGTAGTCTATGTATGGGTCAACTGCCTGGAACATGCCCTTGATGCAGTTTGCAGGATAGGTTTCAACGTCGCCGGGGTAGCAGTCAGGCGAGTTCGAAGAGAGAACGAGATTCGCCAGGTCGTCAAATCTTGCATCCCATATGCACTCGATCCACTGCACCTCGCAGCCGTATTTTTCGGTGAAGGTGTAGTAACCGGTGTTGACAACCTCATCCTCCGAATAGTTGTGGAAGTCGTCATACCACGCATACCATTTGACCGTGGTTCCCGAAGCAGCGGTGTCTTCGGCGTCGGGAAGCCGGATTCCTGCGGCGGCTAAGATTGCCTGAGAGTCCTCTGTCGAGAGGGTAAGCTTGACTATCTGCCTTGAAGAGCTCCCACATCCCACGAGTGCCATTATCATAACAATCGCCAGCGAAAGCGAAATAATTTTTTTCATGTTGGTGTTTCCTTTCAAGAGTTTGTAGAATATATTCCTGATGTCATTATAACAATTTTAATATTCGGACGCAATCATAAGTTTTTGTACAGTATTTACGGAATCCGTCAAAACCGTTAAAGAAAATTGCAGACATTTCAGCTGCTTCAGAATCAAATTTGTTTCGGCAAAAATGCTCTTATTTCCTTGACGATTTCGCTTTTATAGAGTATAATTAAAAATAATGCGTAATGCGCAATCAGGCAGCTTTGCCGCATATTTGATTTAATATCGGTCAAACTACTTCAAAAGGAGTTGGTAGTATGACCGAAGGAGTTGCGGAAAGCAGCGAAGTCACCGAGGAGCAGGCGGAGTTTTCGGAGCAGTATCGTGATATTGCGATCCAGAATTCGAGGCACCTCATACACTGCCTCAGCGTTATCGGGCAGATTGAGGGGCACTATATCCTTCCGCCGCAGAACAAAACCACAAAATATGAGCACATCATGCCGGCACTCGTTGCCATCGAGCAGGATGCGACCATAGAAGGGCTCATAATAATCATAAACACCGTCGGCGGCGATGTCGAAGCCGGCTTGGCGCTTGCGGAGCTAATATCTTCAATGAAGACGCCGACAGTTTCGATAGTTGTCGGGGGCGGGCATTCGATAGGCGTGCCGCTTGCGGTCAGCGCCAGACACTCGTTCATTGTAAAATCCGCAACGATGACAATTCATCCGGTCAGGCTTACAGGACTGGTTCTCGGAGTCCCGCAGACGCTTTCCTATTTTGAAAAGATGCAGGAGCGGATTGTGCGGTTCGTTGCCGACAATTCAAATATCTCAGCCGAGCGGTTCAAGGAACTGATGCTCCAGACAGGTGAACTCGTCATGGACGTCGGAAGCGTCTTAACCGGCGAGGATGCCGTCGCTGAGGGAATAATCGATTCCGTCGGAGGTCTGAGCGAGGCTATTGAGTGCTTATATAAGATGATAGAGGGTGAACCCTGATGCTCTACACAATAATCAGTGAGTACGACATCTTCACCCAAAGCGAAAGACCAACGCAGTTTATGGACATCGGTAACGGAAAGGTAGAATATACTGTTTCCGGCAAAAATAAAGTAGTAAAGAGCTTGTTTTCTACAGACCCGAGTATGTATCTTGACAAACGGTACATTCCCGGGAAGCGGATTTAATTGTAGGGGCTGGATATACAGCTAGCAAGCTAGCTGACCGCCCGAACCAAAGCACCTGCAAAAAACGGGCGGATAATATCCGCCCCTACAGAAGTCGCCACACCAAAAAGCAAAACAGATTTATTCATAGAAAGGGCTTGAGCATATGTCGATTTTATCAGCAATCTGGCAAGGGATCATTCAGGGATTGACGGAGTTTCTGCCGGTCTCGTCGTCGGGGCACCTTTCGCTGTTCCAGCACTTTTCCGGCACGAGCGGCGAGGAAGGGCTTGTTCTGACTGCCGTTCTGCATCTTGGCACCCTGGTTGCAGTCTGCGCTGTTTACTATAAGGAAATCTGGAAGCTCATAAAGGAATTCATCTCGATGATAAAGGACATCTTTCAGAGAAAGTTCTCAATCGACAACGCTTCTCCCGAGAGACGGCTTTTATTCATGTTCATAATTTCGACAGCCATGCTCATCCCGTTCGCAATCTTCAAGGGCTTCTTCGAGAGCTTCTCTGAGGACGGATCAATTCTGATGGAGGGCATCTGCTTCCTCTATACTGCGGCAATCCTCTTCATGGCGGATATGTCTGCAAAGGGCTCGAAAAAGATGACCGACCTGAAGTATTCCGACTCGGTAAAGATAGGTTTCTTCCAGGGCGTTGCGCTTTTGCCGGGCGTTTCCCGCTCCGGCTCGACAATTTCAGCAGGCATCTTCTGCGGACTTTCAAGAGACGCCGCCGTCAGCTATTCGTTCATCCTGGGAATTCCTGCAATAATAGCCGGCTGCATATCTGAAATTGGCGGAGCAATAGGCTCAGAAAGCTCAATCGGCTTCCTGCCGTGCCTTGTCGGCTTTATAGTAGCAGCGGTTGTAGGCTTTATAGCGATAAGGCTGATCCAGTACATAGTCAAAACCGAAAAGTTCAAGATTTTCTGGATCTACACCGGAGTTTTAGGCATAGTTGTAATCATAATTGCAATACTCGAAGCAATAGTAGGGCATGCTTTCGTAATAGGTGGATAACGACCCTGCGGGTCGCCCTCTCAGTCTGCGCCCGTGGCGCAGCCAGCTCCCCCAGAGGGGGAGCCGAGATTTTGTCGAGTGCTCTACTTGGCTCTCCCTTTGGGAGAGCTGTCAGCGAAGCTGACTGAGAGGGCGCGCAAAGCGCAGTCGCCAACAGGCGACATACTGTATGTAAAAGGTGATATAATGGCGCAAGCAAAGAAAAAGACGACAACAAGAAAAAGAACCTCGACTTCGGCTAAAGCTACCGAGGCGCAGAGGCTCAGGCGGAACCGGGTTTACTCTATAGTATTCTCTATTGTGGGAATATTCCTGCTGTTTGTGACGTGGATCAAGGGGCAGGCTCTGTGGAACGGTATGCACAATGTCATGTGGGGACTCTTCGGAATCTCCGCAGCCTTTGTTGCGCCTATAATTATATATGTTGCTTGCATGCTGGCTATCGACAAATCGAGCAGCGCAGCCGTCATCAAGACGGTTCAGGGAATAGTTCTTATCTTCCTCGTCAGCCCGATGTTCGAGATAATCAACGGCTTCATCTCGAAGACCCCTGCATTTTCGGGTGACAGCTTCGGAGCAATCATCAAATCCCTTTATCAGAACGGCGCCTTGAACCACAAGGGCGGCGGCGCACTGAGTATATTCATAGGCGGAGCCCTCAGTAAGCTCTGCGGAAATGTCGGAGCACTGATTGTCATTATACTTCTGGTGCTTCTCTTTGTGATGCTTCTCACGAATATCACGATAGTCGATATTGGAAAATTCATCGGCGGTCTTTTCGGAAAGGCGAAGTGCGCGCTTTCGGAATCTGCCGAGGAGAGAGAAGCCCAGCGTCAGGAGCGTGAAGCCGAAAACGCAGAGAAGCGCAAGAAAGAAGAAGCAGAAGCCAAGGAAAAAGAAAAGCAGAAAAAAGCTCAGGAGCCGAGAATCGACATTGCCAAATTCTTAGAGGATGATGAGCAGGAGGCTCTTAAGAATCTTCCTGTGAAGAAGCCTGCGAAAAAGGCTGAGAAGATGCCCGCCGACTTCATAACAGACGATGACATCACAATCAAAGCGAGCGAGGAGGTTCTTCCGACTGCTGAGAAGCCGGAGGAGAAAAAGCCTGAACCCGTCAAGGCTAAGAAAGAAGAGCCGAAGAAGACTGAGACAGTCGAAACCGGCGTAACAGAAGCCGAGCCGGAAAACAAAATCTATGTCACCGAGGGTGGTCAGACCGCTCTTATCGAGATGGAGAATTCGACAGTTTCGGCTTACAATGCTCCTCCTATTGATCTTCTGAATCCTGTTGAGAGAAAGTCTTCGGCTGAAGATTATGCTATAGAATCCGAGAAGAATTCCCAGACATTGGTTGAAACTCTCAGAAGCTTTGGAGTAGCAACCCGGATTGTCGGCATCAGCCGTGGTCCTTCGGTTACCCGTTATGAGCTCCAGCCGGCGGCGGGCGTCAAGGTCTCAAAAATCACAAGCCTTGCCGACGATATTGCCCTCAACTTAGCCGCAAGCGGCGTGAGAATCGAGGCTCCTATCCCCGGAAAAGCCGCAGTCGGCATCGAGCTTGCCAACAAGCAGCGTGAAACAGTCTACATAAGAGAGCTTATCGACAGCGAGGAGTTTAAGACAGCCAAGGGCAAGCTCAGCTTCCCTGTCGGGCGTGACATCGACGGCAAGATAATAATCGGCGACATCTCGAAGATGCCGCATATCCTGATCGCCGGAACCACCGGCTCCGGTAAATCGGTCTTCACAAACTCAATCATAATGAGTATCCTCTACAACGCCTCTCCCGAAGAGGTCAAGCTTATCTTAGTCGACCCGAAACAGGTCGAATTCCCGGTCTATAATGGAATCCCGCACCTTCTCATCCCGGTTGTAACCGACGCCAAGAAAGCGGCGGGTGCTCTCGGCTGGGCGGTCACCGAAATGCTCAAGCGTTACAGCATCTTCGCCGAAAACAGCGTCCGTGACCTCAAGGACTACAACAAGCTTGCTGAGGAAAGTGAGAACCTGAAGCCTCTTCCCCAGATGGTAATAGTCGTGGACGAGCTGGCAGACCTCATGATGGCGGCTCCGAAGGATGTTGAGGAATCTATCTGCAGACTTGCTCAGCTTGCTCGTGCTGCCGGCATGCACCTTATTGTCGCAACCCAAAGCCCGAGAGTTGACATAGTCACCGGTCTTATCAAGGCAAATATCCCGAGCCGTGTCGCTCTTAAGGTATCGAACCAGATTGATTCAAGAGTAATACTTGATGAGGGCGGAGCCGAAGACCTCCTCGGAAACGGAGACCTTCTCTATAAGCCGGTAGGACAGTCGAAGCCTACGAGAATCCAGGGCGGCTTTGTCGCCACAAACGAGATAAAGCGTGTTGTCGAGTATTTGAAGTCACAAACCGCAGAGCAGCAGTATGACGAAAAGATCGAAAGCGAAATCGAGAAGCACATTCCGGTCTCAAAGGGCGAGAAGCCGGCAGCTGACGGAGACGAATCCAAGGGCAGTGGAACTGACGATATGACCGAGCGTGCCATCGAGGTGGTCGTCGAAGCCGGACAAGCCTCTACGAGCTTCCTGCAGAGGCGCCTGAAATTAGGCTATGCCCGTGCCGCCAGAACAATGGACGAGCTCGAATCGATGGGCATCGTAGGACCCGCAGATGGCGCAAAGCCAAGACAGGTCCTGATGACCAAGGCGCAGTGGATGGAGAGAAGGGCGATGATCGGAGCGGGAGCGGGGGGACAGGAAGCTTCCGACAATTCCAACGGAGAATAGTTTTTCAAGCCGGGCGGCATTAAATACAAATTGAAAGGGAAATTGAATATGGCAATGAGCAGAGATGCGGCGCTGATACGCTATGGCGAAGTTTATAATGACTTCCGTGATGTACTTGTAAGTGATTGCGGTTTGAATGAAAATGAGGAGCTGAACCTCAGTCAGACCTTTGAGGAGCTTCAGGTCAGTAACATAAAGAAAACGGTAATTTACATGCACCTGAGGGAGACCTTAGCTATGTTGCCGCCTGTTGACGAGGTTTATGTCTCAGATTTCGTGACACTCAGGGATATGTACAGATTTGCTTATCAATATTATGAGAAAAATCTTAATTTTGAGGAAATGAGCGAGGTATGGAAGTATTTTTCACGGAAGGTTGTGAAGTATTCCCATCCGGAAAAAACGCAGTATAAGCTCGCATTCACTCCCGAAGAGGTAAGATGGGATTCGATGCTTTGCTATGCCTTCGGCATCGGGCAGATGGAAATCGACAAAATCAGAAATGATCTGAAGAACGCAACCGGAGTGACACTGCCTCCGATTGAAGTCGACACTCCATTCCTGATGCTCATGGAGGATACACTGCATGTTATTCCTGAGAGCGAACACAGCCAATTCATAAAGAAGTGTAAAGAAGCCAACCAGAAAGAGCCAGCATATGAAGCGCCGGCAGTCGCAGCAAGCAAGGAAAAACCATCCTGCTGGGCAGGACTTCTGTATCTCTTTCTCCTGCTTCTTCCGTTCTTAGCCTTAGCCGGAATTCTAGCACTCATTTTCAGCCATATTTATTGAGATATATTTAGAGGAGACACATGCCACCATCCCGCCGCAGTACACATAAAAGAAAAAACAGAATAAGCTTGCCGGCGGCACTCGTGCTGATTGCTGCGCTGTTTATTATCTATGTCGGCGTCGACCATTTCTTTGTGGAGGAGCCGGAGGTTGAAAAGCCTGACGAACCAGTCACCACCGCTGCTTCATCCAGCGAAGAGCCGGAGCCTGATGATGAGCAGAGCTATGCTACGGTGCACTTCATAAACGTCGGTCAGGGAGACAGCGAACTCATCATCGCCGACGACGGAACTACTATGCTCATAGACGCCGGTGAGGCGGAGTATGGCGACACGGTAGTTGCATACCTGAGCGAGCTCGGAATCACGAAGCTCGACTATGTCGTGGGAACCCACCCTCATTCCGACCATATCGGCGGGCTCAGAAAGGTTATCGCCTCCGACATCGAGATAGGCGAGGTCATAATGCCAGAGCTGCCGGACGAATATGTTCCGACAACGAACGCATATGAAAAGCTCCTTGACGCCATCGATGAAAAAGGCTGCCCACTCTATGCTGCCGAGAGCACCACGCTTGAGTTCGGTAGCGGGACTCTGACAATTACTGTGCCTGACTACGATTCGAGTAATCTCAATAACTACTCTGTGGTTATAAGGTTCGACTGTGACGGCAGCTCCTTCCTCTTCACAGGAGACATAGAGAAAGCCATAGAAACCCAGCTTGTTGAGAACGGCGTCAATGTTGATGTCGATGTCCTGAAGGTGGCGCACCACGGGAGCTCGACTTCCTCAAGCTACACCTTCCTTGATGCCGTCACGCCAGAATACTGCGTCATCGAGTGCGGCGACAACAGCTATAACCATCCGAATTCGGACGTTGTCACACGGCTTGAGCTCTACACCGAAAACATCTACAGAACCGATGTCGACGGCACGGTGGTCTTCACAGTGACGAACTCGGGATTAAGCATATCGGCTGAGAATGGAGAGTAAGACTGGATGGGAATTTACATTATAGACCGATTTGAAGATAACATAGCCGTTCTTGAAAGCGAGGACGGCAGCCATATAGATGTGCCGATAGGAGAGCTTCCAGCTGGCATACATGAGGGCGACTCTCTTGAGAAGACCGAAAGCGGATTCATATTCCGTGAGGATCTGACGGGGGAGCGCCGTGAAAGAATTAAGGAAAAGCAGAAGAGGCTTTTCAGACACAGGACAGAGGAGTGACAGACTTGAATAGTTCATCAGACCTTTTCGATTTGATAAGGGAAAGGGAAAAGACCGCATCAAAGGGTCACAGGAAGATTGCCGGGTATATCCTTGGTCACTACGACAAAGCGGAGTATCTGACTGCTGCAAAGCTTGGAGAGTGCGTGGGCGTCAGCGAATCGACGGTTGTCAGATTTGCTTCCGACCTCGGCTTTTCCGGTTATCCGGAGTTCCAGAGAGCTCTGCGTGAAGCCGCCAGAAACAAGCTGACGGCGGTTCAGAGAATCGAGCAGAGTAGGCTCAGTCCCGAAGACGTTTTCAGCAAAGTTCTTAAAAACGACATCGAGCACATCCGGCAGACCCTTGAAGAGACCGATGAGAATAATTTCAATCAAGCTGTCGACAGCATTATAAACGCCCGGCACATTTACATATTGGGTGTCAGAAGCTCGGCAGCACTTGCCTCGTTCATGGGCTACTATTTCCAGCTCATGCGCCCGGATGTCGTGACACTCCGGCAGGGCAGCCGCTCAGAGCTTTTTGAGCAGCTCATGCGGCTCGGCGAAGGGGATCTCCTTATAGGCATCTCTTTCCCGAGATACTCCCGCCAGACGGTTCAGGCTCTTGCTTATGCGAGAAAGAAGGGCGCAGGAACGCTCGCCATCACCGACAGCCTCGATTCGCCTATCGCTGAGAATTCGGGAAATGTTCTTTTGGCAAGATCCGATATGGTCTCGTTCGTAGATTCGCTCGTCGCTCCGATGAGTTTGATTAACGCACTTATTGCGGCGGTATCGCTGAAAAATCACGAGGAAGTCGAGAAGAGCTTCTCAAAGCTTGAGGAAATCTGGGACGAATACGATGTCTATCAGAAGAATGAGGACGGAAACCGTGGCATCTGACATAGTGATAATAGGCGGCGGTGCAGCAGGAATGTTTGCAGCAGCAAGACTTTCTGAGATGGGTCTTAGCGTCAGAGTTCTTGAACCGACAGGACAAACCCTCCGCAAGCTCCGCATCTCCGGCAAGGGCAGATGCAACCTGACCAACAACTGCACTGTTGAAAACGTGTTGAAAAACGTCATCCGGAACCCGAAGTTTCTCTACAGTGCTCTTGACAACCTCTCTCCGCAGGACACAATGCAGTGGTTCGAAGCTCACGGCGTTCCTCTCAAAACTGAGCGTGGCGGAAGAGTCTTCCCGGTGAGCGACAAGGCAAGTGACGTCGCAGCGGTTCTTGAAAGATCTGGCGTCAAGGTTGTCAGGGACAGAGCTGTCAGGATTCTCACTGAAAACGGCGCAGTTACCGGAGTTCAGGGAGAGCATGGCGAATATAAAGCAGATTATGTGATACTCGCAACCGGCGGCAAAAGCTACCCGAAAACCGGCTCAACCGGGGATGGATATACACTTGCTTGCAAGTGTGGTCACACTATCTCCGAGCCGAAAGCGTCACTAGTGCCAATCGAGACAAGAGAAAGATTTTCTGAGGTGCTATATGGCTTCACGATAAAGAATGTGACTCTCTCGCTTTACGGGGATAAAAAGAAGCCTATTTACAGTGAACTCGGCGAGATGAGTTTCTCAAGATACGGCATTGCAGGACCGCTCAGCTTGTCTGCATCCTGCTTTATCGACGATAAACAAGACTACAAGATAGTGATAGACTTAAAGCCCGGGCTTACTACGGAACAGCTCGTGAAGCGAATCCAGAGAGATTTCGATGAAATACCGAACGAACCGTTTTCGGAATCGCTCGGGAAGCTTTTCCCAAGAGAGCTAAGACCCGACATGCTCAGGCTTTCGGAAATAAATCCGGACAAGCCCTGCAACCAGATAACAAGAGAAGAAAAAGAGAATCTGGCACGACTGACAAAGTCTCTCGAGCTCACGGTAACAGGCTTAAGACCTATAGAAGAGGGAATAGTCACCCGTGGCGGAGTGAAGACGAAAGAAATAAATCCCGCAACTATGGAGTCAAAGCTCGTTTCCGGGCTTTACTTTGCGGGAGAGATAATCGACTGCGACGCCATGACAGGCGGCTATAACCTGCAGATAGCGTTTGCAACAGCCGAGACAGCAGTCAGGGCAATCATAATCAGGAAAGGTGAATCCACATGGGAATAAATATCGCACTCGACGGACCGAGCGGTGCCGGAAAATCGACAATAGCTAAGGAGGTTGCAAAAACCTTAGGTTATGTCTATGTCGATACCGGCGCATTATACCGTTCAATCGGGCTCTATTCGGTGAGGCATGGTGCGAAGACGGGCGTGGCTTCCGAGGTTGTTCCTCTGCTTCCCGAAATCCAGCTTGAACTCAAGTATATAGACGGCACGCAGCGTGTCATCATGAACGGCGAAGACGTTTCCGAGGCAATTAGGACTCCTGAAATTGCGATGGCGGCTTCAAGCGTTTCGGCTATTCCTGAAGTTCGTGAATTCCTTCTTTCGCTTCAGAGAAACATGGCGGAAAAGCACAATATCGTCATGGACGGGCGGGACATCGGAACAGTTATCCTCCCGAACGCCCAGGTCAAGATATTCATGACCGCTTCTGCCGAGGAAAGAGCCAACCGAAGGCTCAAGGAGCATTTGTCAAAGGGTCAGGAAATCTCGTATGAAGAGATTCTGAAAGAGATCAACGAGCGTGACTATAACGACTCCCACAGGGCGGCAGCGCCTCTCAAAAAAGCCGATGATGCTTATGAGCTCGACACTTCAAACTTAGATATAGACGGCGCAGTTTCGGCAGTCCTTGAGATAGTGGATGAGAGGCTCAACGCATTAAGACCGGCACGTGGCATGGTGCCGGCAGTAAACCGCTTTTTTTACAGCATAATCAGGGGAATTGCGCTTGTCCTCCTGAAAATAGTGATGAAGGTGCGCTATGAAGGGCTTGAGAACATCCCGAAAACCGGCTCGTATGTCATCGCACCAAATCACCACACGCTTCTTGACCCAGTTGCAATCGGAGTGAAGATAAATAACATCTCGGCATATATGGCTAAGGAGGACATTTTCGACTACAAGATCGCCAATGCTCTCAAGGTGTTCCACGCTTTTCCGGTCAAGAGAGGAAAGAGCGACAAATCTGCAATCAGAACTGCTATAAAATGGCTTGACAGAGGCTACAACCTCACCATCTTCCCCGAGGGAACACGTTCAAAGGACGGTAAACTCGGCACCTTCAAGAGCGGCGTTGCATTCGTCGCAAGCGAAGCCAATGCCGATGTTCTTCCGGTCGGAATCACCAAGCGCAAAACAAGATTCGGAAGAATTTTCCTGACTGTCAGATTTGGCAAGCTGATTCCATACTATAAGCTCAAGGTCAATTCGCTGAGCTCAAGCGAGCTCAGGCACTCAAGAGACATAATTTTGAACGAAGTCAAAGGACTAATAGATGAATAAGAGCATAACAGTTGCGAAAACCGCCGGCTTCTGCTTCGGAGTGGACAGGGCGGTGAAGATAGCCTATGAAACCGCAGAGAAAAGAGCGGGCAGTAAAATTTACACTCTGGGTCCTCTTATCCACAATCCGTCTGTTGTTTCCGACCTCGAAAGCCGTGGCATCAGCGTCATAAATTCTCCGTCTGAGGCTGATGCGGGAGACACAGTCATCATCCGTTCCCACGGAGTCGGGAAAGCTGTTTTCGAAGAGCTTGAAAGAAGAGGAGTCAATATCATCGACGCCACATGCCCTTTCGTCACGAAGATTCATAAGCTTGTGGCGGAGAGAACCTTGGCGGGCGACCTTGTTCTCATAGCAGGAGATAAGGAGCATCCGGAGGTTCAGGGAATCTTAGGTTGGGCGGATACAAATGGCTCCGGAAGTGCTGAAGTTTTCCCGAATTGCGTTGAGCTTGTTAAGCTTCTTAGAAAGAATTGTGAAAAATCAAAAAAAGGTGTTGCAATTCTTTCGCAAACAACTTATAATATAAGAATGTGGAATCAGTGTATAGTGGCATCCTCGGATTTTCAGGGAGTTACGATTTATGACACAATCTGCACCGCTACCGAGAAAAGACAGTCGGAAGCGGAGTCTCTTTCCCGCAAATGTGATACTATGCTGATAATAGGCGGGCGCAACAGCTCAAACACAAAAAAGCTGTACGACATTTGTAATTGTCATTGCAGGTGCTACCTTATCGAAAGTTCCCGGGAGCTAAAGGACATTGATTTTTCTACTGCGGAATCCGTTGGGATTTCAGCCGGCGCATCAACTCCGGCATATATCATTGAGGAGGTAAAAAAAGACATGACTGAGATTTTGTCAAACGAGGAGGAGTTCAATTTCGAAGAAGCGATTGAACAGACCTTCAAGAAAATATATACCGGAAAGAGAGTAAGCGGCGTAGTAACAGCGGTTAACAGCACTGAAGTTATAGTTGATATTGGCACCAAGCATACCGGATATATTCCATCATCCGAGCTTTCGGCAGATCCTAACGCAAAGCCTGAAGATGTAGTCAAGGTTGGCGACACCATCGACGTAATCGTCACCAAATTGAACGACGCAGAGGGCATCGCAACGCTTTCAAAGAAGCAGGTTGACGCTCAGAAGGGCTATGACGATGTCAAGAAGGCTTATGAGAGCGGCGAGGTTCTCACCGGCACAGTCACCAACATCATCAAGGGCGGCGTTATCGTCACCTGCAACGGAATGAGAGTTTTCGTTCCTGCATCCCAGACTGGTGTCAGAGCTTCTGAGGCTATGGATTCCCTTCTTAAGAAGGAAGTCAGATTCAAGATAATTGAACTCAACGAGCAGAGAAAGAGAGCTGTAGGTTCGATAAGAAAGGTAACCGCTGAGGAGAGAGCAAAGCGCAAGGAAGAGTTCTTCGAAAACGCTGAGGTCGGACAGACCATCCTGGGCGAAGTCAAGTCCATCACCGACTACGGAGTATTCGTTGATGTCGGCGGAGTTGACGGCTTGGTCAGAAGAATGGATCTCACATGGGCAAGAATCAAGCATCCGTCGGATGTTGTATCGGTAGGAGATCACATCGAAGTCACCATCAAGGACATCGACAAGGAGACCGGCAAAGTTTCTCTCGTCTACAAGAAGACTGAGGATAATCCTTGGGTAATCTTCGAGAATAACTATTCTGTCGGACAGACCGTTGAAGTAAAGATCGTTTCCATCACCGGCTTCGGAGCATTCGCTCAGATCATTCCCGGCATCGATGGACTCATCCATATTTCCCAGATCGCCAACCAGAGAGTTGCAAACGTTTCCGATTTCCTGACTGTAGGCGACGTAGTGACTGCCAAGATCACCGACTGCGACATCGCTAACAAGAGAGTAAGCCTTTCGATAAGAGCGCTTCTCCCCGACGGCGAATACAAGCCTAAGTCCCATGATGAAGCTCCCGAAGAGGAAGCTGAGGCTGAGGAAGAGTAATATCTTTACATGAAATTGAGCAGGCGGCTTAGTTGCCGCCTGTTTTTATACCCGCTGCACCTGCGCAAAAGATTAAAAATCCATTACAAATTCCCATACCCTCTTAACATCCGGAGGGATTTGTACTATAATGATAGGCATATGATATATGATTCACAACGCCACCCGTGTTCAGGCTTTAAGAGAGGAGAAGTGCTGTGAAGAAAAAATCCAACATGAAAAAATTCAAAAAGGGCTTTAAAATGGCGACAACGCCGCTTGTAGTGGTTCTTAAGATGATAGGGACTGTTATTCTTTGCGCCCTCATGATTGCAATAATAACCGTTATGATTGTTGCATGTGCGGCAACCGTGTTCGTCGTGAACCTTATGGAAGACACCTCCGAGATAAGCCTCGACGACATCTCTTCGAGCTACACTACTTATATCTATGCTCAATCGGGCGATGAATGGATAGTCTATGACACCCTCACAAGCGAGGGCGAAAAGAGAATCTGGGCTGACCTTGAGGAGATCCCCCAGTATGTAAGAGACGCCTTCGTCTATTCAGAGGACGAGAGATTCTATAGCCACGACGGCGTCGACTTCTATGGAATTGCAACTGCGGTTGCCGAAATATTCCTCAAAGGCAACGTGAGAGGCGCTTCGTCAATCACCCAGCAGACCGTCAAGCAGATAACCGGCGATGACGATGCTGACGGCATTGAGGGCGTTCAGCGAAAGCTCCGTGAGATTTATCGTGCGGTTCAGCTCGAGAAGAACTATTCAAAGGACGATATTCTTGAGGCATATCTGAATTTGGTCCCTCTTAACAATAATATCTACGGCGTCCAGGCGGCGGCGAACTACTACTTCAATAAGGACGTAAGCCAGCTCACGCTTGCCGAATCGGCCTGTATCGCAGCCATCACCAAGAACCCTTACTATAACGACCCGATAAACTTCCCTGAGAGTAACTATGAAAGACGTGTCTATATCCTTGATCAGATGCTCGAAAACGGAGCTATTTCGACTGAGGAGTATGAGGGAGCTCTCAATGAGGAGCTGAACCTCATCGGAAGCATGGATTATAATTCCTCTTCGTCGGAGGATGTCGACACATCGGCTCTTTCGGCTTATGATAACTTCGACGATGTTTCCTCCTACTATGTCGATGCCGTCATCTATCAGGCTGTCGACTACTTCATGAGCTACTATGGCTATGAAACATGGAATGAGGCTTATCAGGAGCTCTGCTCGGGAGGCTACAAGATCTATACCTGCGTCGACCTCGACATTCAGATCGAGCTTGAGGAGAAGTATCTTGACCTCTACACCTTCTCGGAGGACGGCAACGAGGACATTCCGCAAAGTGCGTTTATCTGCATGGATTACAGCGGGCGAATTCTTGCAGTAGTCGGAGGAATCGGCGAAAAGGAGAGCCCACTCGGGCTTAACCGTGCCACAATGTCAACACGTCAGCCGGGCTCCTCGATAAAGCCGCTTGCTTCCTATTCGCTTGCTATTGAGAACGATTTGGTTACATGGTCAACGCTTCTTCTGGACGTTCCGCTTCTTATAGAGGATTCGAGCTCGGAAAACGGCTACCTTGTATGGCCGAGAAACTACTCGACGAGCGGCGCCTACACGTCATCCTGGTCGAAGGAATACAACACAGTGGCGTCAAACCTGCAGCGCTCTCTCAACACCGGTGCTGCCCAGCTTGTGGAGCTTCTGAGCCCGAGTACAAGCTTTGAATTCCTCTACTACAGGCTGCATCTCAGCACTCTGGTGCTTTACGAGGACGGTCTCACGGACGTCGCACGTTCGCCTATGGCGGTTGGCGCTCTCACCAACGGCGTAACTCTTCAGGACATCACAACCGCCTATCAGATTTTCGGCAACGGCGGAAAATACTATGAATCGACATTCATAACGAGAATTCTTGACAGCACCGGCGAGGCTATTTATACCCACTCGCTCATCGGCGAACAGGTAATTGACGAATCGACGGCATATGTCATGAACAGAATGCTCGAAAGCGTCGTTTCCTCCTCAAGAGGAACTGCAAGAAACGCAAAGCTTGACAACGTCGAGCTCATCGCAAAAACCGGTACCACTCAGGACTGGTGCGACCTCTGGTTCATCGGCTGCACTCCCGAATATGTAACCGGTCTCTGGATAGGTCACGACACCCCGGAGGAGATTGACACCGATAATTGCTATGGCTCTGCTGCAATGTGGAAGAATATTTTCGGAGACATTGCCGACGCAGGCGAGGTCACGACCTTTGACACCTGCTCGTCGGTTGTAACCCGCGAATACTGCACTGAAACCGGTCTTATCGCCGGAAGCAACTGCACCTCCACCGCCACCGGCTACTACAAGAAGACCAATATTCCGGCAACCTGCTCGGGCGTTCACGAGGTTACAGAGCTTGACCAGACACTTTCTGCGCTTTCGTCGAGCTCAACTGCCTGCATCGTGACCGACGGCGTTGACCTGAACGACTATATTGAACTGACCGGAAACAACTACACGTATATTACTGAAATTTTGCGTGAATTCTATTAGAAATCTGTAGGGGAAATTGTAGGGGCGGATGTCATCCGCCCGCACCTGCATAATCACGAATATTATAAATTAGCATTTGAGGTGTTTTGATGGACAGGATAAGATACTGCTGCCCCTGCCTTTTCGGCGTGGAGAGCGTGTTGTCCTTTGAGATTAAGAGAGCAGGCGGTGAGAACTTAGCCGTTTCCGACGGAAGAATCTCATTCGACGGCGACATAAATATGCTCGCAAGGGCTAATATCCGCCTCTCGACAGCCGAAAGAGTGATGATTGAGCTTGGAAGCTTCGAGGCAAAGACGTTCGAGCAGCTTTTCCAGGGAGTCAAGGCTCTTCCGCTTGAAGACTTCATCGGGAAGTATGATCGGTTCCCGGTCAAGGGGAGCTCTCTTAATTCCACTCTTCACAGCATTCCCGACTGCCAGTCGATAATAAAAAAAGCGGCAGTCACAAGGCTGTCGAAAAAGTACGGAATCGAGCGCTTTGAGGAGACAGGACCGCTCCACCAGATCCAGTTCAATATCTATAAAGACCGCTGCACGGTTTATCTCGACACCTCCGGCGCCGGTCTTCACAAGCGTGGATACAGAAAGGACGCCAATGAAGCTCCGATAAAGGAAACCCTCGCCGCCGCAATCGCCGACTTTGCAAGGGTCAAAACCGGAAGCCAGGTTGTGGACCCGATGTGCGGAAGCGGAACGCTTCTCATTGAATCGGCATACAAGTCGATGAGAATCGCACCCGGGCTCATGCGCCACTTCTCCGCCGAAAGCTGGGACAGTGTCCCGAAGAGCATCTGGAAGACTGAAAGAGAGCAGGCAAGGGAGCAGGCGAATCTAAACGGCGGCTTCACTGGCACCGGCTCTGATATTGATGAAAGGGCAGTGGCACTCACGCTCCAGAACTCGAAGCTTGCCGGAGTCGGGGAGTATATCAGAGCGGCAAAAGCGGATATAAAGAACTTCAAGCCGAAGGACGGCACAATCACCGTCTGCAACCCGCCATATGGTGAAAGACTACTCGAGCTCAAGGAAGCCGAGGAGCTTTATAAAGTGATGGGACAGGTTTTAGCCCCGTCGAAAGACCACCCGTGCTATATCATCTCTCCCCACGAAGAATTCGAACGCCTCTTCGGCAAAAAAGCCGATAAGAGACGAAAGCTTTATAACGGGATGATCAGGTGCTGGCTGTATCAGTATTATACCTAAGAATCAAAAAAGAGCGACCGGAGGGTCGCTCTTTTCATTTTCCAAAGTCCCAGCATCATGACACCGCATTTTCCATGCAATGCTGACAGCTTTCCTACGCCACCTCTTCAAACTGGCTGTTATAGAGCTCGGCATAGAAGCCGCCTTTTGCCAGGAGCTCATCGTGCGTTCCTTGCTCGACGATGTCGCCGTTTCGCATTACCAGAATTATGTCGGCGTTCCTGATGGTCGACAGGCGGTGGGCGATGACGAAGCTTGTTCTCTTGTCGGTCAGCTTATCCATAGCCTCCTGAGTGATCATCTCGGTCTTGGTGTCGACGCTCGAGGTTGCCTCGTCTAAGATGAGCATCGGGCTGTTCTGGATCATGGCTCTTGCAATAGTCAGAAGCTGCTTCTGACCGGCTGAAATTGCCGTGTTGTCGCTGAGGACTGAGTCATAGCCTTGGGGAAGTGCCTTGATGAAGCTGTGAATTCCGCAAGCCTTGCAAGCCGCCTTCACCTGCTCGTCCGTTACACCCTCAGTGTTGTAAAGAAGATTCTCTCTGACGGTTCCCTCAAAGAGCCAAGTGTCCTGCAAAACCATTCCGAACTGGTTGTGGACGTTGCTTCTGGGAACGTCGCTCGTCGGAACTCCGTCGATAAAAATCTCGCCGCCTGTTGGTTCGAAGAAGCGCATCAGAAGATTGACCATAGTCGTCTTGCCGGCACCTGTAGGTCCGACGATAGCGACCTTCTGCCCGGGTTCGACCTTCACACTGAAGCCATGAATAATCTCTTTTTCAGGAGCATTCGGATATGCAAACTTAACGTTTCTAAACTCGACTTCGCCCCTGACGTTCTCTATCTTCTCAGTCTTCGAGGACTCGTCCTCCATCTCTTCCTCCGAAAGGAATTCAAATACTCTCTCGGAAGCTGCCGCACAGGACTGAACCTGAGTCATAGCCTGCGAAATCTGGCGAAGCGGGGATTCGAAGAGCCTTGTGTAGATCAGGAATGCGGTGATAACGCCGAAGCTGATATTGCCGTTGATAATCTGAGCCGCACCGACAACGCATACAGCTACATAGCTGAAGTTGCCGATGAATGTCATAATCGGCTGCATGAGACCAGACAGGAACTGCGAGCGGAAGTTGGCGTTCTTTACTGCCTTGTTCATCGAAGTGAAGGTTTCCTTGACTTCGCCCTCGGCGTTGAGAATCCTGATGACATCGTGACCGGTGTACATCTCCTCGATGTAGCCGTTGAGGATTCCGAGGTTTTCCTGACGTGCAGTGAAGTATTTCTGTGACCGGCTCATGACCACTACCATGCAGATAAGTCCGACAATAGTCGCAAGGACAGTTGTCGTTGCCATAATCCAGTTGGTGTAGTACATCATGATGAGGCAGCCGATGAACTGAGCGATTGCAGTGACCAGGTTCGACAGGCTGTTTGACATAGCCTGACCTATCATGTCGACATCGTTCGTCATTCTCGAGAGTACGTCTCCTGCGGCATTTCCCGAGAAGTACTTAAGCGGAAGCCTGTTGATCTTCGAGCTTATGTCGCCACGGAGCCTTTTTGAGGTTCTCTGAGTGACAGTCTGCATGATGTAGTGCTGCAAGAAGCTGAAGAGCGCACTTGCGAGATATATTCCGAGCAGCAGAAGAGCAACGCTCAGAACTCCGTCCATATCAATGGAAGTCGTCAAGCCGTCATAGATATAGTCGGTAAGGCGGCTTATCTGGTTCGGACCGATGATGGTTAAAACTGCACCTGCGGCGGCGAGAACGAGTGCAAAAACTATGATTCCCGTCTGGTTGCTGATGTATTTGAGAAGCCCCAAGAGCGCACCCTTCATGTCCTTGGCTCGTCTTGTGTCACGGGCGCCTCTGCCTCCGGGTCCACGCATGGGTCTTGAATTTGTTTCCGGCATAATCAGTCACCTCCTTATTCATTAGCCGCAAGCTCATCTTCCGAGAGCTGCGACAAAGCTATCTGCTGATAAACCGGGCAATTCTTCATGAGTTCATCATGAGTGCCTATTCCCTTGACCTCGCCATCATCAAGAACGATAATCTTGTCGGCGTGTCGGATGGTTCCGATTCTCTGGGCGACGATGAGGCAGGTTGTGCCATTGAGGTCTGTCTTGATTCTCTGACGTAATGCCTTATCCGTCTTATAGTCAAGAGCCGAGAAGGAATCGTCGAAGATGAGAATTTCCGGCTTTCCGGCAACCGCTCTGGCGATTGAAAGACGCTGTTTCTGACCGCCGGATACGTTCGAGCCGCCTGCGGCAATTCTGCTATTCACATCGTCATCCATAGCATGAACGAAGTCGGAAGCCTGAGCTATATCCATGGCGTTTTCCATTTCCTCATAGGTTATGTTGCTTCTTGTGGAGCCGAATTTCAGGTTGCCCTCAACGGTGTCTGCAAAGAGAGTCGCCTTTTGTGGGATATATCCCACTTTCTTATAAAGCGTTTCGAAATCATATCTCGAGATTTCCATGCCATCAAGAAGAACCGTTCCCGAAGTGGCGTCATAAAGCCTTGCGGCGAGCCCGCCTAAAGTGGATTTGCCCGAACCGGTAGCGCCGATAAATGCAACCGTTTCGCCTTTCTTAGCTGAAAATGTGATGTGCTTCAGGCAACCCTCCGAAGCGTCGGGATAGCGGAAGGAAACATCTTTGAATTCAATAGTTCCGGTTTCGTCTGAGTCAGTTTCGGTGCCCTCTTTGACTGCAATATCCGCATCCAGAACCTCATTGATTCTCTGGGCAGAAACCTGCGCACGGGGAAGGAGCATGAATATCATGAGTAGCATTACAAACGACATGATGACATAAAGTGCATACGAGCTGAACGAAACGACCTCGCCGAGCATTGTTGAACGCTCGGATATTGCGGTTGCAATCTCTGCGGCAGTGCCACTGAGCGGAACTTCGATATTATTAATCAGAATTGCTCCGACATAATAGATGGCAACGCTGACGCCGCTCTGCACAAACATCATGATAGGCGAGAGAACCGCCATTCCTCTGCCGGTAAAGAGCTGAGTTTTCATGAGGTTTGTATTCGCCTTGTCGAATTTTGATTCCTGATAATTTTCGGCGTTGAAAGCTCTGACAACCCTGATGCCGTTCAGATTTTCTTCCGTGATTCTGTTGACGTCATCAATCTGCTTCTGGACGACTCTGAATTTCGGAATCATGATGGCGAGCAGGACTATCAGCGCTCCCACGACGATTACAACAGCCGAGGCGACCACAACCGAGAGCTCCCAGCTCTTGCCGACTATCTTGATTACCGCCCAGATGGCCATAATGGGCGCACGGATGAGCATCTGCAGTCCCATCGAGATTATCATCTGGATCTGGGTTATATCGTTGGTGGTACGGGTGATTAAGCTTGCGGTTGAGAACTTCTTTATTTCGCCTGAGCCGAAAGAAGTGACCTTGTCAAAGAGCTTCGCTCTGACATCATATGAGAAGTCAGCCGCAATCATTGCGGATAAATATCCTACTATAACCGTCAGAAGCGCACTGCATAAAGCACAGGCGAGCATCTTGCCGCCAGCCGCAAAATATTGCGACAGCTCGGTCACTTCACTGCTGATAAGTACTGTTATCTCAGCGGTGTAATCGGGCAGACGCAAATCAAAATATACCTGACCGCAAACAAGCAGCACGCACAGAAGTGCGAGCCACCTGTCCTTGGTCTTCATATTTCCGAAAATATGAAGCATATATGGGCATTCCTCCTTGAAAATTTTGCTTCAAAGTTTTTATAACGGTAAATCTTTTTTCTGGAATCTAACTGCGCCAATAGCGTAGCAGACCACAGCTATCAGTAGCAAAGCTATCAGCTTTGGAACGAATGCGTAATCAACCGCTCCTGAGCCAACAGTTCCCAGGGCTTCGGCGTCAAATAGTCCGACTATAGTCAGATTGTTGAAGACTCCGAGCATTTCTGCTCCCATTCCCATGCTGACCATCGTTTCGGAGCCGAACATTCCGAGGAGCGAGCAGAGGAAGAACCAGACGTTGAGTCCTCCGCCCAGCGCAAGTGCATTCTTGCTGAGATTGAATATACAGCTTGCCATATAGCAGATGCTTGCCATCGCTTCCGCTAAGAGATAGATTCCGCCGTAGAGAGCCAAAAATTTCACTATATCCACTTCACCGGTGAATGCTCTTGTCGCCACAAGCCTTACTATCAGCCCGCAGCCGACCATCACTAGTGGCGTGATTATCATGTATATAAGCTGAGTGATAACTACTGCGCTTCTCTTTGTCGGGGTGGATAAGACATAAGCCATCGAGCCCTTGTCGACTTGGTCAACGAAAAGCTCGTTGCCGGCAAAGATGATGAAAAGTATAATCGGCAGTAAGCACATAATTGTGAAGTACATCTGGTTGAGCATGGCGCTTGTGTCCATCTCAGTCATTGTGTTCAGCATGTCGCTTGACATTCCCATCATCTCAAACATGTTCGTCATCATGGTGCTGACGTCGAGAGTATCGCCAGTGAAGACTCCCTCAGTGGCGCCCAAGGCATAGACATACTCAAAGTTTGTGATATAGACATCAAGTCCTACGTCCGACTCTGCAAGGAGCTCAGCCGATTCAGCGAACTTCTCAACCGACAAATCAAGCTCATCCGACTGCGCCGACATCATCTCGAAAACGGTTTCATACATGGTTGTGTCGTCAGCTGATGCGAAGTCGTCATAGCTTAAGTCAGTTCCCATCATATCGTTATATGCCGCTAAGACATACAGATGGCTGTAGAAATCGCTCTGGGCATCGGTATAATCTGCAGATTCCGTTCCGGCGATCAGATTTCCGGCATATGTTATGACCACTGTCATCAGGCACAGAACCACCGTGCAGGCTATCAGAAGCACTCTGTTTGCCCGGAGGCTCTGCTTGAACAGCGGCACGGAAAACACTTTCGTTACTTTCATTCTCTTTTTTCCTCCCTATAAACATTCATAAAGTATTGCTCTAAGTTCTCGTGGTTCTCATCTATCGAGACTACTTCAAGATTTCTGAGAGCTTTAAACATTCTGTCTGTTTCGCTTGCAAGAAGGCTTAGCTTAGCTTCGTTGCCGTTCATGGTCGCCTCGGGCATTCTCTCAAGGAATTTCTTTGCCGATGGCTGATTACCGAAAACTATCCTATAGTTTCGTTTGGTTCCGTGACGAAGGTCGGAAAGGCTCAGAACGCTTTCTATCTTGCCGTTACCGATTATGGCAACCCTGTCGCAGACATCCTCGATTTCCTCAAAAATGTGGCTCGACATGAAGATTGTTCTGCCTTTTTGCTTCTCCTCACGGACAAGTTCAAGGAAGGTTTCTCTCATCAGTGGGTCAAGACCGGTTGTCGGTTCGTCCATGATGAGGATTTCTTTATCTCCCATAAGAGCCGCAACAATGGCGGTCTTCTGCTTCATGCCCTTGCTCATACGCTTTAAGTTTGCGGACGGATCGAGCCCGAGCTTATCTATGAGATAGTTCATGTATGAAAAATCCTTGACTCCAAGGAACTCAGCCTGAACCCTGAAGAAATCTGTTCCTGTCTTCAGATCCGGGAATGCAATCTCGCCCGGAATGTAGCTCACGTTCTTCATGACCTCAGGGGCGTTCTTCCACGGGTTAAGACCGTTCACATCTACTTCGCCCGAATCGGGCTTTAAAAAGCCCATCATGTGCCGTATTGTCGTGGTTTTTCCGGAGCCGTTGGTGCCGAGGTATCCGAAAACCTCACCTTTCTTGATGTCGAGGGATATATCAAACAAGCCACGGTTATAGCCGTAGTCTTTTGTAAGATGCTGTACGGAAATTACCGATTCGCTCATCTGCTCACCCCCTCGAAATGATGACCTGTGTCGTAGAAGCTCATGAAGTAGTCCTCAAGCGTGAACGGAATCTCGACAAAGTCCGCAATCTCATAATCTCCGAGGCACTGTGTCAGCTCGCCGACTCTGTCAGCCTCAATCTGGACTCTTGCACGAAGCTTGTCATGGTTCTTAGATGTAAATCTGAACGGCTTCTCTATAAATCTGAGATAGGAAGCTTCATCTTTAAATGTGACACGATAGATTCTGTCGTGGCTCGACTTTAATTCTTCCGAACGGAACTCGGAGACAATACTACCGTCACGGATTATCGCAATCCTGTCGCACGAAGCATCGACTTCGTGGAAGATATGAGAAGATAGAAAGATGGTCTTGCCTCTTGCTTTTTCCTCTTTCACGAAGTCAATAAACGTCTCCTGCATTACAGGGTCGAGACCGGAAGTCGGTTCGTCCAATATGAGTATATCCGGGTCGTGCATAAAAGCCGTGACCACCGCAAGCTTTCTCTTGACACCGAGGCTCATCCGCTTGATGCTGATGTTCGGATCGAGATCAAAACGCTCAAGCAGCATCCTGAGATAATCATCGTTTTTGGTGCTACGCATTCCCTCCATCATCTTAAGGAAGCCTGTTCCCGAGAGTCCCTGTGGGAGAGTGACTTCTCCGGGAAGATAGCCGACGGTGTTCTTGAGCTCTGCCGAGTAAGACCAGCTGTCCTTACCTGAAATAGAGGTTTTGCCTTTTTCAGGCTTCGAAAAGCCCATAAGATGTCTTATTGTAGTGGTTTTCCCGGCACCGTTGGGTCCGAGAAAGCCGTAGCATTCGCCTTTTTCAACTTGAATAGACACATCAAACACGCCACGCCCTTTGCCGTAGTCCTTTGTCAGATGGTCTACAGAAATTACCGGCATAAAATTCCTCCTTGACATTCTCTTTCTTTCTGTATTTACTTCCAGGTGAAGTTTTCCTTTCCCGCTCCGAGTTCGAAGAAGTACTTGCAGATTCCGAGGTCGGCTTTTGCGAAAGAGGCATCGGGAACGGTCATCGAAACCTCGTTGCCTGAGCCTTTCACGGTGAATTCCTGGCGGTTCATGCCCGTCGGAGCCAGAAGCGCCGCTTCAACTCCGGCTTTGAACCATGCGGGTGCTGAGCCTTCGTATGAGGAAACATCGCTTGCGGACTTCGACTTGTGCGGAACACCCTGCTCCATGCCATAGCCGACGGCTACAACTCCTATAATCTTTGAGCCTTCGGGAGAGCAGGAATTCTTTCTTGCGTTCTTTTTGCTGTACATACCGCCTATCCACCATGTGTTCAGTCCCAAAGTCTGTGCATAAAGCATCAGGTCGGCGCTGACATATCCGAGCGTTTCATCGGTGGATGCCTTGTCAGGACCGGCTAAAATCATGTAGTTCAGGACGTTTTTCGACATGGTTGCGCTCAGAATTCCCGGCATAGCCTCCTTGTTGTCGGTGACAAGCTGGATATTCAGAGCATACTTTTTGTTGTTTTCCTCGATTCTCGAGTTGAGCTTTTTGACAATTTCGTCTGGGAGTTTTGTTTTCTCGTACTTGCGGACGGTGTGCCTTGTTTTCATTGCTTCTTTCATTGTCATTGCCATGATAATAGTCTCCTAATTATTATTGCTGCGGTCAGGACCGCTTTCCCACAGCCGGAAGGTTGTCACATACGGGCAATCCTCCGGCAAAGTGGTATTGAACAGTGCCGTATATAAAGTCAGTTTTCCACAGTGGTTGCACTTCTTGAAACGCTCGTCATATACACGGCACAGGTTTGTCTGCGTGTCAAGATATTCGCAGGGATTGTCATAATGAATCTTAACCTTGCCGTCGGAGCCGACAGAGCGGGTATAACAGCATTTTCCGCAGCGAGTGCAAAGGGAATCCCAGTCATTAC
Organism: Oscillospiraceae bacterium; assembly: GCA_021200565.1. Lineage (GTDB taxonomy): Bacteria > Bacillota > Clostridia > Oscillospirales > Ruminococcaceae > Faeciplasma. The sequence continues at coordinate 216,912 of JAJQGJ010000012.1, read as the reverse complement.
GCCACTTGAACCATTCTTTCAGGATACGAATACTCATTACATCCGTTCTCCTCTCCGACAAAATTACGGGAAGATTTGTCTTGACATCGTCCAACAACCTGTTGTATAATATATATTATACTCAGCTTGGAGGTATTATCAACCCCCAATTTTTCCGGAACTGTCGGATGATTATAAAGAGGCGATTTTAGATGAAAAAACAACCGGAAATCACAGATAGAACAAGGCGAAAGTTTGTGGATGCGTTCTGGGAGCTGGCTAAAGTCAAGCCGGTCTCCAAGATTGCCGTCAGCGAGCTGACCCGGCTTGCGGGCTATAACCGAAGCACTTTTTACGAATACTTTTTGGACACCGACGATTTATTGTCCTATGTCGAGAATAAGCTTATTGATGAGGTCAAGGAAGTGGCTCAGAAATCCATATCAGACGAGAAACCGCCAGCGGACTTCTTCCGGATGGTCTTTTCCGCAATGAATGAAGAAATCTATATTTTGCTCGGTCCGAACGGTGATTCAAGCTTTCTGCCGAGGGTCAGAAGCGAGCTGATTCCATTGGCTTCCCAGTACATTCCCGTCCGCCCGGATTCCGAGAATTTCGACTATCTCGTCGCCTTCGTCAATTCCGCTATGTTCGGGCTCCTCGAGCGCTGGCACGAAAACAATAAGGACCTGAGCCCCGAGGAAATCAGCGAGATGATGCAGAGGCTGGTGTCCGGGGGAGTCAGGGGATTTATCTCTTCAGAAGCGTTTCCCAAGGGAATGGAGCCGGTTTGACTTTTTCATGCGCAAAAAAAGACGCCCGAAGACGTCTTTTTTATTCCCCCTCACTTCCTCTTTCTCTTACTATAATCCTCCTCGATCCTATCCTTCCAGCCGCTTCCGAGCGTTGCGCTGGCTCTGACGCAGGAGATGGCGTCGCTGAGAACTTCATAGTTGAGCTGTGTGCCCTTATGGTCGCTGTGGTAGTTGACGGCACGGTCTTCATCAATTCCAAAACGTCTGGCGGTCTCGACGGCGTCGATGTTTGCGCCGAGGAAGAGAAACTCCCAGCCGCTCTCCTTCTTTTGCTCAATCATCTTCTTGACCTGGTCGGAATCGTAGCGGCGGCTTGCGTTCTCCATTCCGTCGGTTGTGATGACAAACATCGTGTGCTCCGGGACGTCTTCTTCACGGGCATACTTGTGGATGTTCGAAATGTGGTGAATTGCGTCGCCGATGGCGTCAAGAAGTGCGGTGCAGCCCCTGACATAATAGTCGTCTCTGGTCATCGGCTGGATGTCACTGATGCTGACTCTGTCGTGGATTACCTCGCTCTTGTGGTCGAAAAGTACGGTTGAGATGAGAGCCTCGCCCTCCTCTTTCTTCTGCTTGTCGATCATCGAGTTGAAGCCGCCGATGGTGTCGTCCTCAAGCCCACGCATGGAGCCGCTTCTGTCAAGGATAAAAACGATTTCTGTTAAATTCTTTCTCATAATAAAACCTCCGTAAAAAATATGACTGCCGGGTCTCAAACCTTACAGTCATATTATAGCGGATCTATTTTCTTCTGTGGTCGCCTGCCAGGCGACATTTTTTGGAGAAGCTATGCGCACACTGTTCCTAAAAGGCTCTGGTCAAACGCAAACAATGCATCGTTTATCTCGAAAATGTCGTAGTTTCCGTGGGTGATGAAGTACTCGATTATGATGTCGAATTTGCTCGAGTGGGAGAGTGCGAACCCGGCTTTCATCAGCATGTCCTGAGTCTCGTCAAGCGGCAGCTCGAGTGCGATTGCGAACGCCAATACAGTCGGCTTACTCGGCTTGTAGAGCCTGTCGCTGCGGATTTTCGAGAAGAGCTTCCGGCTGATGTTCGCCTTCTTGTAGACCTCGGCGTCGGTCATTCCCGACTCGTCGATCTTCCGAAGCAGCATTTCTGAGAAGCTCTCGTCAATCTGCCCGACGGCGTCTTCAAGAGAGATGTCGTCAGCAGCCGAAGCCGCCTTCGGAGCCGCACAAATTGCCTGCACCATCGGCGGAGCCTTAGGAGCCATTTTCGGAGCCGCAGTTGGAGCCGGACAGATTTCGTCGGCTTCAGAGTCGTCCTGCCGCTGCAGCTTCGCCTTCGCAAAGCTTTTCGGAAAGCCAGCAGCCCGGGGCAGAATAAAGTTTACGTCAATAAACGCCTTGATTTCAGAATATAGCTTTTGGTCAATGTCAGATGGCATGGGGGTCCTCGATTCAAAAATAACAAATTATCCGGAGAACAGTACTTATTGCGAAAAGTTTCTGATTAGTAGTTTACCATATATTCAGAAGTCAGTCAAGAGCTGCAGAGTCTGAGTTAAGACATTTTGTCCACCTCCTCTCAGGCGCTTCGTGGCATAACACTGCCAAGCTCAACCTGGTAATCAAAAATCATCGGGATGTCCTTGACGAGGCAGGGATAGCACCTGTCTCTGAAAATGATGTTCTCATTTTTCTGTATTCGCTGCAGTCTTGACACCGGCAAAAGAGGTCTGTTGAATTCGTTGTTTCCTGCCAGCTGGCTTATGTATTGCAGGAATGAGAGCTCCCGGCTATGCAAATAGATAAGTGTTGCGCAGTTGTCGAGGATGGTTTTGCTGACATGCTCGCCATACTTGTCCACCAGTTGTTCATAAGACTGAATGACCAGGTGGAATCTGATGTTGCGGCTGCGTGCGGCGGTCAGCATTGACACCATGTCCGGCAGCATAGGCATATTGCAGAATTCTTCCAGAATGAAGTTCACCCTTTTCGGAAGTCTGCCTCCAAGCAGGTCAGCCATTTCTACCAATGACTCGTAGCATTGGCTGATAAAAAGCGTTGCCAAAAAGTGAAATGTCGTTTTTTCATCGGGGACGACAAGGAAAATTGCTGTTCTTTTCAAGCCGATGTCGTCAATATCAAATGTGGATTCTGACAACATATTCGTTAGCGAGGGTGCGGCTTTGAACAGCCGGATAAGCTGGTCGAAGGTCGAAAGTATACACGATTTCGTGTTTTCGGCAGTCAGCGTCATGATTCCCGCAAGATCCTGATAAGCGTCGCTGCTTGCCGGCAACGTCTGAAAGAGATCCTTCAGCTTGCCCTCCGGATACTTCCCATAACGCCAGTCAAGAAGCTCGCCTATCGTCAGCTTCTCGCCGAGTCTGAGAATAAGCTTGCATATCCCGAGAGCAAACTGCCCTGCTGATTCGTTCCAGTATTTATCCTTGTCGGCTGCTGATCTGCTGATAAACAGCTTGTCTATCAGGTCATTGAGCATCAGAATTGCACTGTCCTTGTCACCCGAAAAGTAAAGCTTATTGATTTTTCCGAACGGATTGAAGGAATCGGGAGAATTCTGGGGGCTTCTGAGATTGATGACCACTGGGCGGTAGCCCTTTTCTCTCAGAAAGGGGGTTGCCTTGGTCACAAGCTCACCCTTCGGGTCGATAATGACCATCGATTCTCCTGCATCAGCACAGGAATATATCATAGGAAGTATGTAGCGAAGCGTTTTCCCTGAGCCGGTATCGCCGCTGATCAGGGTATGTGATTCGCTCGAATCGGTGTAGAGCCTCTTGCCGTCGGCAAAGAGGACGGGTCCTCCCGATGAGTGATTGCCGCCATCACCGGGAGTAAAGGGCTGCAGCCCTTTGATAAAGTCTTCTGTTGAGGACATGTGTGAGTCCTGATAAATAAGTCCATCCTGTAGCATTTGTATCCTCCTATCTGTTGTCCGGGATAAATCCAATCTGCCTTGAAAAGTGAGCTCTGGAAGAGCTGTTCAAGTAGCTGATTTCTGAAATATCGATTTCAGGGCTATGATTTGAATTGACAAGCCTTTTGAACAGTATCTGTTTGACGAGGCTCTCAGCAGCCTCCTCATTTGAAATATTCGTCTCATCACGCTGCCTGAACATCTTAAGCAGAGCTTCGCTCACGTCTTCCGGAATGCTCAGCTTAAAGTGCCCGGCGGTTGCTTTGACGTAGTCTAAGCATTCTTCCGGTGAAGCTGATTCAACCTCTAACGGCAGCCACAGATCCATACTGCACAGTTCATTGTATATAGAACTAATGTAATCCGACTCTTTACTATTAATTGCTAAGAGTATGAAGCACAGCTCTTTCTGACTTTTTATATAGTCAAACACCGTTCTCAAAGGGTTGTTTATTCCTCTTTTGCTCCACTCTTTGTCGAATTCAATTATGACTATGCCTCGGTACTGATAATAGCAATCCCTTGCGATGCTTATGCTTTCAGCTAAGCGATCAACGAAGGATTTGGCTGCCCCGGGCTCGTTGAAGTAGGGAATGACGATGCTGAAGTCCTGTTTGGTTCCAGAGAAATCAACAAGTTTTCTTTTCTGAATCTCATCAGCCAGATCAATAGCCCTTTTCTCAAGAGAAGAATATGACCTTCCGGTCAGGAAGAAATTAGGACAGCAATTCTCATCGATTATAGAGAGAATGCTCTGCAATTCGGCTCTTTTTTCTTTACTGTTCATTTCGTATGCCTCCATTCAGTTTTTTACACTCATATAGTCGCACGGAAGGATATTTTCCCAATAGCCGAAGTAAAAAATCGCTCACAGACCGGGTCAGCAGCCTGTGAGCCTAAGGGCCAGGTATTCAGGATGGTTGTGGCTGGTTTAGCAAGCCAGAGCCATACCGAGGAAAATTGCGGCGGTTACGTTTCCGATGCATCCTGCTACGGTGCCCCAGAAGGTGCCGGTAGCCTCAACAGAGGAAACCTCTTTGATCTCGAACATATTTATCCTCCTCTCTGTGATAGATTTGGTTTGCTGATGATTGTATCAGCAGGAAAAAGCCATGAGTAAGAGTGCAACAGAGCCCCAGGTGCCGACGCATGCGATTGCGCTGCCTATGAGTGAGCCGGTAGCTTCAACGGAAGCAACTTCTTTGATCTCGAACATTTTCAACCCTCCTTTCAGGTTTGGCATTTGTTTTGCCTTACATCATATAAGTCGCAGCTTGGAATGTTTTCCCGACAAATCTGAAAAACTTTTTTTAAAAATCTGCCGGGTTCATATTACAGGTGCTTCAGTCTGATCACAGCTGCATTGATCAAGCAGCAAGCCAATACAGCAATGCTTGCAATTCCGAAGTACATAACTATAGTCGCAATAAATGATGAAATCCCGACGGATATGCTCACTTTGCTGATGTTTATTATCAGCAGCGCCAGTGATGACAGCATGGAATATATAAGTGTTGATTTAGATATTTCTTTTCCTGAATTGTATATCAGCCAGGGAAGTGCCAGAGACAGTGCCACGCTAACAAGTGCGAATGGCATCGCAGATATTGATGCTATTGAAGTGCACAGTATGAGAAGCAGCCCGAGCAAAAAGGCTTTTCCCTGACTTGTTTTCGGCTGCATATCTGCGCTCGCCTTGTCGGAGGAACTGCCAAAGGTGGCTTCCTCGTTAGTGAAGATATTCCGGGCGACAACCCTGCTTCCATATTTAGGAACACCGTAGCCGGTCAGCACCTTGAAAGCTTCGGTTGCGATTTCATCGGAAATATGGTAGAGCATCATGCCGAGGCTTGGAGAGGTGCCGAAGTATCTGCTTCCCTGCACGGACGCCGGAACGAGATCAGTCCAGCCTGAATCATATCTTCCGGGAATATACGTAGGACCGATTAGGACAGACTCCCTGGCAGTTATACCTGATATATATATGGAATATGGTGCGACTTACACACCTCATCAACCCAATGAGAAATCATGAGCGGCGTGTCAAGAGCTTTGATGATCAGGTCATACTGCGATGCGCTGCAAACGGCATCCAGAGTCTCAGAAGAGTCGATTTTCAGGTCGATGGTCTCAATATCGGCATCCGGCTTTATACGTAGAAGCTTGTTTTTCAGAACCTCTGTCTTCTTTTGCCCTGCGTCAAGGCTGTCAAAAAGAAGCTGGCGGTTGAGGTTGCTGACTTCGACGGTATCGAAATCAAGAAGTGTGATGTGTCCGACACCCATCGACAGAAGGTGCCACGCAAGGTGTGTCCCTATTCCTCCACATCCGAGGACTAGGACACGCTTGTCGCTGAGGATTTTGGCGGCGTTTTCCATTCCAAAGGTGTTGTAAAAAGCATAGGTACGTGAAGTATAGCTGGTTGTGTCAGCCTCTGTGTCGACGAGAGAAGCATTCTCAATAAGGGAGCTATACAGCTCTTCTCCGAATGAGCCTTTGAGAAGCTCGCTTTCAAGAAAGCTTCCTTTTGACAGCTCATCGAGCAGCTGCTTCTGGCTGTCATTCAAGGTGGCAGTGATGGTTTTGTTGGCTTTACCCATGAAGGTAAAGCTGTTTTCGCTTTCAGATATAATTGTGTATGGGTTCAATGTGTACTTCATGAAAAATCCTTCTTTCTAAAAAATTATGCTGAGAACTATTGGAAGAATGGTGTTCAGGAGCAAAGCTGGAACATAGATAAGCGAAATCACCGAGAAAGCGCAATACATTATGTGCGTAAGAAATGCACTATCATTTGACCTCAAGGATTCGTGGAATTGCTTCAGCATTGGGCGATTATTGAAAAGAATCCCGATATAGGAGATGAAGTGCTTCTTGGCTTTTTCCTTCAGATTTGGCTCATCGAGCAAAACCTCTAAGATATAGTAGGCATCAAACTTGATGAAAACCATTCCGTTTGTAAAGATGGTTGCCGCATTCAGAAGAATTATGATAAGAAGCAATGCCTGCAGATGAAGAGATGACGTAAAGCTCAGCAAAAGATAGCACACACCAATGGCTCCAAGGTTGAAAAATGTTCCTGCGCTGAGTGACAGAAGCTTCGGCAGCTTCTTCTCAAGAAGATTTATTCCGGAGATATTGGCATAAGCACAGGGCATGAAGTAGTAGAGCATTACGCCGATTTCCGGCACGGGAACTCCGAAGTGCCTGGCAGAAACTGCATGCCCCAGCTCATGAAGCAAAAGACATCCGCAGACTGTGACGACTAATAACACAATATCCAGAGGAGTTATCCTCTGAAGCTCTGCAAGCAAGTCCTGAGTACCCAGCGCTGAGTTATCCGAGAAAAGATTAGTCAGTATTCCGACTACAAACAGGACAGGACAAACGACACAGTAAAAGCAGAATAAGGCGGTTGTCAGTTTGCTGTCTTTGCTGAATACCTTGTTGGGACTGAACAGCGGCAGTTTGATTTTCAGAAGGTTGAATTTCTTCTTTTGCAAACCAAACAAGCCGATTTTTTCGAATGCACTGATGAGCTCCGAGATTTCGCTTTGTGTATACCAGCTGCATTCCCTCTGAATGTCTTCGATGGTATTTTTTCCATCCAGCTTTCTCAGGACGGAAGCTTCTTTCAAGCCTATGGAGTAGGTTTTTGAAGTGTTTCTGTTGAAAACACAGACGCTTTGTCCATCGCCATCATATATATCGATGTGATTTCCGATAATAGGTGTGGTCATATGTAGTAAGCCTCGCTTTCTGTTTTATATCTCATTAGTCGCACAAAATTCATTTTTCCCGTCGTTATAGTGCTGCACTCCGTTGACTTTTTTCATCCTGATATGCTATACTTCTATTAGTTTTTGTTGAAAAAATTTCAGGAATCAGTCGGGAAAACCGAAATACCGACGACTAATATAGAGAAACCTGGATTATAGATATTTGGACATAGCATTGGAAGTGATTTCATGGGCGACAGCGAGCTGTATGAACAGTTTAAAAAGCTTTCAGCGGATATTGAGGCTGAGGAGGAAGCGTCCAACGACAGCCTGATTTCTCAGATTGCCACGCTGATTCTTGCGCAGAAGTATGGTGAAGAGCTGCCGGATGACGACGATTACAGAATCCAGGAGAAACAGCGCAATCTCAGAATATTTGCTCTTCTGTGTATTCGCATAAACGTCTGCTGCAAGCTCATGAAAAGCAGGTATTACTCTGAAATGCATGAGCAGCTCGGGGAGGATATAAAATCAGCTGAAAAGTATTTTGGTGACATCTATCGTTACAGAAGATCAGACCCTTCCGCTAAGCTTGACATACTTGATATTCTTATGATAGCCTGTCCCGGAAGCGAAACGGTAATTCTTGATTACTTCAGAAAGGAATATGCTATATCCAAAGCGGCAAAGGGAGAGCTGTCCGATGATGTGTGCTTCCTGGTTCTGAATATGGCTGATTTCTTTATCAACAGTTATGACCCGGACTATGGTGTGCTGATTCTTGAAAACTTCTGCGTCATAAGCAGAAAGAGAGATTCCCTGATCAGGTTTCAGGAAATTGTGGCAACAGTACTTGTCAGGATTTCTGAAATATCTCCAGACACTGTAGCCCGCATCGTAGAAGATAATGAGAAGTATTTCAGGAAAGGCAGCAATCTGTACATCAGTGATTTCTGCTGGTTCTATGCCGGAGTCAAGCATCAGCAGGGAGACAAGGAGGCTTCCCTGGAGCTTTATGAAAGGTGCTATGAGATAAGAAAATCAGTGCTCGGGGAAGACAACTGGTTTACTACTTTAGCAAAAATCGAAATAGCGATAGAATCATATCTGTCCACGCACAGCGAGAAGGATCGGAAGTTTCTTGTATCCTTCGTCGACAGAATCGAAAGCGGTTATTATGATTTCGCAGACGACTATATCGTGCACGCAAAAATATTTGAAGGCAGAACACTTTATTTTCTGCTACATGATTTGAATCAGATAGATGATTTTGAAGAATACAGGCGTTTGCTATCTCTGCTTGAACCGATAGCCTTTAAGTATGACCATATGAAGGACTCTTTGGTAAATATCCGCCTCTATAAAAATCTTTTAGGCGGCTATTACATTAAGACTGGGGATTACATACAGGCTGAGGTCGCTTTTAATGATGCGCTTGCTGCAAAGGTAGATCCTGAAATATCGGAGGTTTTATCTGATACTCTGATAAAGACCAATCTTCTGTTCATCTACTATATTCAGAATGACCTGGAGATGGCAAATACTGTTTTGCCGGAGCTTCTGGATGCCGTTGATAATGAAGAGCTTTCACTTACTGACAGCTATCGTGTTCTCGGACTTATGATGAGTCTTTATTCATTATCCCTTGTCAAACTGGAAGATGATTATGCGCATACTCTAAAAGGAATTGCAATGGACACTTGCAGGGATATAATAAAATCAGACCCTGAAACTGAGGAGTGCATATGCGAGGCGGCAGCATTTGTAGGCAGCTGTGCGGGTGAGTTTGCTACGTATAGAATCATCACAAGAGCCGAGCTACAAATATGCAAGAAAGCGCTTGGAATAGCATACAGGAAAGCCTTGCCTGAGATGAATGTATCACAGCGGGTGGGTCTTGACAGTTATCTTGCGCTTCTGTCACAGGCATTCGGCGATAAGAATACCGACTACTACTATCGTGATGCTATCAAACGTATGGAAGATGACAATGTTTCGATGTCAATCCGCTTGGCAGTTCTGGTGTCAGCCGGCGCATACTATTGCAAATGCGGCTTCTACAATACCGGTATCCGTTATACCACGCAAGCGTTACAAGAGATTGACGGCATATGGAAATCATATATAAGATACCTGAATGATGAAAGGCTGCTGCAGATTCTCAGCCCAACCCAGATGAATTTTACAACCTGCTACTCCACACTAAGGCGGTTTCAGGATGTCAGCTCAGTTTATGAGAATGTGCTCAGGTTCAAGACCCTTGCTTCTCTGGCGGGAAGAGAGCGGAACAGACTGCTGCATCAGAGTGACGTAAGCGAGGCTTTGATGAAAGAAATCCGGACTCTTCAGGACAGGCTTTCAGTTTTGGAAGATGCCGGTACATTCAGTGACACTGAAGCTGAAACAGCTGAGGTTAAGGCAAAGCTCCGGACACTGGAAGCTGATTTTGCGGAGAGGTTTCCTCATGTCAATGAGGTTACCGATATTACATGGGAAAAGGTGAAGAAAGCCGTTCCTGATAACTGCGTTGTTCTGGAATTCTTCTATTGCACACTGAGCTATGGTCAGACGCTGTCAGACCTTCTGGACAAGGAGGTTGAAGCGGGAATCGATATATACATAATCCGGAAAAAGAATGGTGAATGCAGGCTGAACAGGTTTACCGTCAAGGATGGCATCTCTTTGCTTGATGATACTGAGGAGTTTACAGCTATTCTCCAGGAGGTGTCCAAGGACAAGGCGACGCCTGAGCAGCTGTTCAGGCTTGAAGTGCTCAGAAAAAGCCTGTATGACAGGTTGATTCTGCCGATTTTGCCTTATGTTGAGGAGTTCAGGACAGTCTATATCGCTCCTGACAGCTTGCTTGTGAATCTTCCGCTTGAGATTCTTTATGGCGACGAGCAGGAGCGGTTGCAGGACAAGCACAATATCGTCAGAATAGAGTGCGCCAGGGACTTCCTGTACTCAGGTGATGCTTCGGATGCAACCATGGGTGAGCTGATTATAGGCAATCCTAAGTATGACATCCGTCCACGTGAAATCGAAGAAGAAATCCATGACGCCCCAGAGCGTGAGGATACACGTTCTTCAGATGCACCGCACACAAGGCAGCTTCCTTTTGCGGCAATAGAGGCAAGGCGCATAAGTGAGATGAGTGGAAGCCCTTACTATACCGGAATCTATGCCAGAAAGGACCTCTTGCTTTCTGCAAGCGGCTACAGAAACATTCATGTAGCAACTCACGGAATGTTTGACCTCGGGCAGAATACGAACTCCATGTTTTCATCATACCTTCTGTTTGCCGGTGCTGACAACCGGTTTGAGGCAGGAAGAGCTGATGATTTGTATGGAAATGGCATAGTAACCGCCGATGAAATCAGCAGACTTGATCTCAGCTCCACCGAGCTTGTGGTTCTTTCGTCCTGCTTGAGCGGAATGAATGATATAAGCCTGAGCAGAAGCTTTCACGGCATGATCAGTGCCTTTTCGGCGGCAGGCGTTCACTACGTCATCTCGCATCTGTGGGAAGCAGCAGATTTCAGCACAACCATTCTGATGGACGAGTTTTACCGTCAGTACCTTAAAAATAAAAAATCCCCGCCGGAAGCACTCAGTATTGCCAAAGAATATCTGAGAAATGTTACCGTTGGAGAGCTACGGGAAAATCATTGGTTTGACGACATAAGAAAGGAGGAGATGGAGCCTCGGATGATGGAAACGTTGCAAAAATACAAGAGTATGGATGACAGAAGAAAGCCGTTCAGAAATGAGGCATACTGGGGAGGCTTTTCCTGCTACCAGTGTTATTGACAAGAAGGAGGACAACATGATGGAAGTAAAAAACAATCAGGGGCAAATAGAAGATGTAGAATATCTTCAAAGACAAGAAGAAGTTATATCAGCACTTCAAAAAAAGTCTGATAAAAAGTCTGATGAATGGGGCAAAAAACCAAGGAAATTCAGGAAGTATACCTAAGGTGCTGTGAAACCATGGCAAGCGAAGATTTTGATTTGCTTTTTAAGCTATTGGACTCTTATTGCATTGGTCAAGTAAAAAACTTGCTTGGTAAGAGTTTTAGCCATACCAATGTAGGAGAAGTTGTGGCTAACTCTCATGAGGGAATTTTTTTGCATATCAAAAGTGTTAATGAGAAAAAGGCAAAGAAAGTTGATGCATTTGCTGGCTATGCCCGTAGGATATATTCAAATTCAACTCGTGATATTCATCGAGATCAGAAAAGAAAACCAACTGAACCTATAATCGACAATGATGGTAATATCATAGATATACCTGCTAATGACACAACCTACGAGGATGACAGACGGAGATCTGCGTCTGTAAAGGTGTATCACATATATTGTCCTGTTATTTTTAATTCGGAGCTGTATGCAGATGGCTTGCTTGCCTTTTGTTATGCGAGATTGCTTCCTCATATGCTTGATGAAATTGTGGAGACCAAGGCTACTTCCCCAAAATGGGCATATAAGAGGATGGAAGGAAAGAGTTTCGACGAATTACGGCGAGAGTCGGAAGAGATTATCAGAGAAGAACTTCAGGATAAAACGCTTACATGGGGACAGAGCTTCTTAGATAAACTGTCAGAGCTTATTGAAGTTGATGGAGATAGAGTCAAACGTGGAGATGCTATCTATACCAAGCTTTACGATCAAAAACAAATAGGGCATAAGGAGAACTTTGTATTCGAAGAGACATTCAAAAAGGTATGTGATATTGTCAAAGATCGAGATGACATAAGGAGTGTTTTCGAAGATTACTACACTAAGGACACAGTTATAGGAGAGTTAATCAGAGGAGGAAAAGCAAGATGAAACATTTAACTGATGAAGAAATTTTATCGTTGGCAACAGCAACGGTAGAAGAGATCCCATACACTGAGGATGAGAGAAATCTGATGGAGCACCTTAAAACCTGCAAGGATTGTTATGACGAATTTTTTGCGGCAGTGGCAGTGATTGACACTATAGGCTCGCCTGTTGAGTATGAAGAAACAGTTGAAGAGACAGTTGGGAGTAGGATTCTCGCAGTAATCAGTGTTGTTAAAGACAAGGTTTCCACAGGAATCGATTCTGTTCTGCAGCAGCTTGATCAGGCTACTGCGGCAATCAGCTTTATGCCTGCAATGAGCCTTGCAACCAGAGGAACGGGCGACTATCAGGTGAATACTTCCAGGCTTGAGGATGTCAACGATGAAAAGACATACATCTCATTTGACTCTGGCAGCGGTCAGCTGTTTGTTCAGATCAACACAAAAGAAATCGGCGATGAAAACATATCGGTAACTGTCAAGTACTCAGATGGCAGTATGAGAGAAATCCCGATGGAAAGAAGCGGTGCTTTGCTTATGGGAAGCATCGATAACCTCGTTGAGGGAGAATTCAAGGTTGTTGTGGCGTCTGCCGACTGACGAAACAGGCAATAAACAAAGCTCACAGACTGATAAAAAGGTCTGTGAGCTCTTTCTGTATCTACACTGTAGTTTATTCCACAGTCACACTCTTCGCCAGATTCCTTGGCTTATCCACATCCAGTCCCTTTGCCAAGGAGACGTAGTAGCTCATCAGCTGGAGCGGCACCACTGCCAGTGATGCTGCAAAATGCGAGTCGGTTTCGGGAATATAGACTGTGAAGTCGGCGATGTCTTCGGTGTTGTAGTTGCCGTCGGTTGTGACTGCCATGAGATAGGCACCACGGCTCTGGCACTCGACCATGTTGCTGACCGTCTTTTCGTAGAGCTCGCTCTGCGTCAGGCAACCGACAACCAAGGTGCCGTCTTCGATAAGGCTTATTGCGCCGTGCTTCAGCTCGCCGGCGGCGTAGGATTCCGAATGGATATAGGAAATCTCCTTCATCTTGAGGCTGCCCTCAAGGCTGATGGCATAGTCGATGCCACGCCCGATGAAGAATATATCAGTAGATGACGATTGCTTTGCTGCGAACCACTGCAGCCGCTCCTTGTCTTCAAGGATCTTTTCAATCTTTTCGGGAAGCGTTAAGAGCTCCGAAATCAGGTCAGAATATTTCGCATCGTCGATTTTCTCAAGGACATAAGCCAGCTGCACGGCAAAGGTGTACCCGGCGACAAGCTGCGCCGAATATGCCTTGGTGGTTGCAACCGCAATTTCAGGACCTGCAAGGGTGTAGAAGACGTTGTCCGCTTCACGTGCTATTGAGCTTCCGACGACGTTGACGATGGCAAGAGTCCTGAGCCCACGGCTCTTCGCCTCTCTCAGGGCTGCAAGGCTGTCGGCGGTCTCTCCCGACTGGCTTATGATGATGCAGAGCCCGTTTTTGTCTAAAACAGGTTTTCTGTATCTGAATTCGGATGCGAGCTCAACCCGCACTGGGATTCCAGCCAGGTCTTCAATCACATACTGCATGACAGCCCCGACATGGTAAGCCGAACCGCATGCGACTATGTAAATCTGGCTGATGCTCTTAAGCTCCTCGTCAGAAATTCCGACGGAACTCAAATCAATCTTTCCGTTATGGATGACAGATGACAGCGTATTCTTAACCGCTTCCGGCTGCTCGTGAATCTCTTTTATCATGAAGTGCTCGTAGCCGGCTTTCTCAGCGGTTGCAGCATCCCATTTGATCTCGCTGAGCTCTTTTTCAATCTTCTCGCCGTCGATGTTGTAGAAGTCGACGCTTCCGCCCGAGAGATGAGCTATTTCATAGTTCCCGATATAATAGACGCTTCTGGTATACTTGAGAATTGCCGGAACGTCCGACGCCAGGAACGACTCATCGCCATTCACTCCGACGATAATCGGGCTGTCTTTTCTTGCTGCAAAAATCTCGTCGGGGAAATCCTTGAACATGACGGCAAATGCATATGAGCCGGAAATTCTCGTCATAGCACGGGTGAGGGCGTCAATCGGGCTTCCTGAGCCTTTTTTATAGTAGTAATCAATAAGCTTGATTGCGACCTCGGTGTCGGTTGAGGAGTAGAAGCTGTAGCCGTTCTTCTCGAGGAGTTCTTTCAGCTCCTTGTAGTTTTCGATGATTCCGTTGTGGATTCCGACAACGTTTCCGTCGTCAGACTTATGAGGATGGGCGTTTATCTCGGACGGTGCACCGTGCGTCGCCCATCTTGTGTGACCGACTCCGCATGTGCCCGAAAGAGCCTTTCCCGAGTCAGTTTTCTCCATAAGAACCGAAAGCCTGCCTTTAGCCTTGACGACGTTTATCTCACCGTTGCCGTCCCTGACAGCGATTCCGGCAGAGTCATAGCCTCTGTATTCAAGCCTCGAAAGCCCATCCAAAAGAATAGGACCCGCCTGCTTAAGCCCCGAATATCCGACAATACCACACATAATTTTGCCTCCTTTGTTGCGTTGTAAAGAACCAATTATGGCTCCCCTTACTAAGGGTGAGCGCAGAAGTTCGCAAGCGAACTTCGAGAGTTGCTTCGCAACTCTGACTGAGAGGTTATCCCTCGATAACTTCGACTATATCATCCGTATATTTTTTGCAAAGTTCCTCTGTCTCGGCTTCCGCCATAACTCTGACAAGCGGCTCAGTCCCGGAAGCTCTCACTAAAATTCTTCCGCTATCTCCGAGAGCTTCAGAAGCTTTCTCGATAGCTTCTTTCACTTTCGGATCGCTGAGAGTTGCTTCTTTATCGGCTACTTTTACGTTAACCAGAACCTGTGGGTAAATCTGCAATCCCTCGCAGAGCTGGGAAAGCGTCTTCTTCTCCGAAAGCATCACTTCCATAAGCTTGAGGCTCGTGAGGATTCCGTCTCCGGTGCCGGCATACTTCGAGAAGATGATGTGTCCCGACTGCTCGCCGCCGAGTCTGCAGCCATTCCCGCTCATATATTCATATACATACTTGTCGCCAACGGCGGTTTTTGCGTAGTCGATGCCCTCACGGTCAAAAGCCTTGTAGAGCCCAAGGTTCGACATGACCGTTGTGACAACTGTGTTGTTTGAGAGCTCTCCACGGGAACGCATATATTTGCCGCAGATGTAGAGAATGTGGTCGCCGGTGACGACGTTTCCTTTCTCGTCAACGGCTATGCATCTGTCAGCGTCGCCGTCATAGGCAAAGCCGACGTCAAGGTGATTTTCAAGAACATGCTTCTGAAGCGCTTCGATGTGGGTAGAACCCGCATCCAGGTTTATGTTGAATCCATTAGGCTCGGTGTTGATGGCGTAGGTTTTGGCACCAAGCGCATCAAAAACAGCCCTTGCAATATGCCAGCTTGCGCCGTTTGCGCAGTCGAGCCCTACTTTCACTCCTCTGAAAGAGAACATCCCAAGAGAAATGAGATAGCCTATGTAACGATTCCTGCCCTCTATATAGTCGACAGTTCTGCCGATATTCTCTTTGTGTGCGAAGGGAATCTCGGGGAAATCCTCCCCGAAAACATGAAGCCTGCCGTCAAGATAATCTTCGACTAAGCTTATGACTTCCTCGTCCATCTTCTCGCCGCTCGAGCCTATAAGCTTGATGCCGTTGTCGTAGTAGGGATTATGGCTTGCAGAAATCATGATTCCGCAGTCGAAATCCTCAGTTGCGACAACGTGCGCAACAGACGGAGTCGTCGTGACGTGCAGAAGATATGCGTCTGCTCCCGAAGCTGTCAAGCCTCCGCCCAAAGAATATTCAAACATATAGCTCGAACGCCGTGTGTCTTTTCCTATAACTATTTTAGCAGAGCTGTCATCGCCGCTACGGTGTCTCAGCTCTGTGTAGTACCATCCTAAAAATCTTCCGACCTTGAAAGCGTGCTCAGCCGTCAGCCCGACGTTAGCCTCGCCCCGAAACCCATCAGTTCCGAAATACTTAGACATACCAAGTCTCCTCATAATGAAATCTATTATAATATATTACTCTAAGACCGTAAAATTGTCAAGTTACACGGGGGTTACAGATTTCCACCGCCCACCTATGCAACTTGCACAAAATCAGCCGGCATATCTTGTGCATTATGTCATGTTGCAAAGTTTTGTGAAAAGGTGTATAATAAAAAAGCACTGAAATTTCACTTTCGTACCTCCCATTTCTTTTTTGACAAATCGGGGTTGAAAACAGCCGTGCGAACAGCGCGGTTTTTGAATTTTAGAGCTAAAAATTTACTTGGATTCAGGTAAACAGGAGGTAATGTAATGAAAAGAATCATCGCAATGCTTATGGCAGGGCTAATGATTATGGCTTTGGTTGGATGCGGTAGCTCATCCCGTGAAGTTGTTCAGCTTACATTTGCTACTCAGGACGCTGAGGCTATCCTCAATGCGGCGGGAGTTTATCTTCCCAATGCAGAGGAAACAGCAGCGACAGGCTCCACAGTCAGATGGTTCGCTTGGTATGACGGCATGCAGAACTATTCGGAAGATGAAATTATCAATTCCGGCTATTGGACCTTCCAGGAGAAGTATGGCTGTGCAATCAAGTGGGATGAATGCACTTGGGAAACAAGATATGACGAGCTTGCAACTCTGATACTCGCTTCCAATTCTCCCGACTTCTATCCCGGAGATAACGAAATCTTCCCGACAAGATGTGTCAAGGGCATGTTCGTCCCCGTTGACGACTACATGGACTATGACGATCCGCTGTGGGCAGATGAGAAGGATTATGCTTATAACTACTTCTCAATCAAGGACAGACCTTACATAATCGTTTATGATAACTCCTTCGGTAACGTTGTTGCTTATAACAGAAGAGTTATCGAGGAATGGGGCTATGACGATCCTGCAGAGCTCTATTGGAACGACGAGTGGACATGGGATGTCTTCTATGAGATGTGTGTAGATTTCTCCGATCCTGATGAGGACAGATATGCTCTTGACGGATGGGGCTATAACCACGGTATCATGCATTCAAGCGGCGAGACGATAATTGTCTACAACACCGAGACACAGCAGTATGAAATCAACGTTGATTCACCTGCTATCGAGCGTGCGGCACAGCTTCTTTATGATCTCAACAAGAACGACTGCATTTATCCGAGATGGAATAACGGCTGGAGCCTTCGTAACAGCACCGAGGGCGGTGGCATGAAGGAAGGACTCCTTCTCTTCTACATCCGTGGCTCATGGGTATTCACGGGAACAGTTTCCGAAATCAGTGCAGTATTCGGCGATGTAACCGAGGGCGAGCTCATGTTCGTTCCGCTTCCCAGAGATGACGATGGCGATGGCTACTACTACACTGAGTCGACATCCCTTGGCTACTGCATAGTTCAGGGCGCATCGAACCCTGAGGGCGTTGTGCTCCTGGCAGCTTGCATGAGATTCAAGGTTCTTGACCCGACTGTTATTTCTATCGACAGAATCCAGCTTGAAGAGACTTATCTCTGGACTGAAGAGATGCTCGAAATGTACGACGAGTGCTACAGACTTGCATCCTCCGCTGAGAACCTCATCGTTGTTTACGATTCCGGTTTGGGCGATAAGCTCCAGGCAGTTACCGAGAAGTATGAGTCGATAGCTGACTCCTCTGATGCTTCCACATGGGCACAGATCAAGGAAGCTTATAACGAACAGCTTGAGTACTATGTTGCCGAGCTGAACGCTCAGATTGAATCCTACGACCCATATGCAATGAATGATTACGAGGGATAATCCCTTAGTCAGAGTTTGCGAAGCAGATCTTTCCAAGTTCGCTTGCGAACTTATGCGCTCCCCTTAACAGGGGAGCCTTTTTTTGCCTCTTTACAAGCTTTTAGGAGAACGACATTAAGCCTCCCTTGATAAGGGGAGGTGGACGCATCGCAGGTGCGGACGGAGAGGTTTGTATATTCTGCACAAATCCCACCACCTTTTATTGTCTATAATGCTGAATTGAAATTCATGGCGAAAAGGTGTATAATAAAAAGCAAGCTTTTTAGCAAAATTCTTTTAGGAGGTGCTGTAATGAAGAAGGTGATTGCGCTTCTTCTTGCCGGAATCATGATCATGGCATTGGTCGGTTGCGGCAGTACAAGTAGAGATGTAGTACAGCTTACTTTTGCAACCCAGGATGCCGAGGCTATCCTTAATGCTGCCGGCGTTTATCTTCCGACTGTTGAAGAAACCTCTGCGGCTGGCTCGACAATCGTGTGGTTCTCATGGTATGACGATATGCAGAACTACTCTGACGATGAAATCATCAATTCAGGATATTGGACTTTCCAGGAGAAATACGGCTGCTCTATCGAGTGGTATGAGTGCTCTTGGGACGTGCGCTTTGACGACCTTGCCAATCTCATTCTGGCTTCAAATTCACCCGACTTCTACCCTGGCGGCAACGAGATATTCCCGACAAGCTGCATCAAGGGCATGTTCCAGCCGGTTGATAACTACATAGACTATGACGACCCATTGTGGTCCGGCGAAAAGGAATTCGCCTATAACTACTACTCGCTGAAGGACAGACCTTATGTTATCGTTTATGATAACGCTTTCGGTCACGTTGTCGTGTATAACAGAAGAGTTGTCGAGGAATTCGGCTATGACGATCCTGCTGAGCTCTACTGGAACGACGAGTGGACGTGGGATGCATTCTATGAAATGTGCGAAGACTTCTCGGATGTCGACGAGGACAGATATGCCCTTGACGGCTGGTATTACAGTGCAGCTCTGATGCACTCCTGCGGCGAGACTATTGTCCAGTACAACACCGAGACTCAGCAATTTGAAAGTAATATCGATTCTGCCGCTGTTGAGCGTGCGGCGAACCTTCTCTATAACCTCGGCAAGAACGAGTGCGTTTATCCACTCTGGAACAAGAGCTGGACTATTCGTAACGGCGTTTCCGGCGGCGGCATCAAGGAAGGCTTGCAGCTCTTCTGCATCGCAGAAACTTCTGAATTCACCGACACTGTTGAGAATGTCAACTCCGTCTGGGGCGACATTGAAGAGGGCGAAGTCATGTTCGTTCCGCTTCCGAGGGACGATGACGGCGATGGCGTTTACTACATGGAATCCACAGCCGATGGCTATTGCATCGTAAACGGTGCTCCGAATCCTGAGGGAGTTGCTCTTCTTGCAGCCTGCATGCGCTTCAAGGTTCTCGATCCGACAGTTGTCGACATCGACAGAGTTCAGCTTGAGGAAACATATCTCTGGACTGAGGAAATGCTCGAGATGTGGGATGAGTGCTACAACCTGACGACTCAGATCGACAAGGTTGTCATCACCTACTATGAAGGCTATGGCGACAAGCTCTATGCGGTAATCTATAACTACGAAGGCATTGCCTACGCAGAGGAACCCACCACCTGGGCACAGCTCAAGGAGACGTATAACGAGCAGCTTGAATATTACGTCAACGCTCTGAACGAATCCATCGCAGCATATGACCCGGATGCGGAGACGTGATAAAGAATAATTCAGACAACCGTCCTTACAGGGCGGTTGTTTTTGTCGCACTTTGTGCGACGCCGCTCGCCTTCGGCTCGCGGCACCTCTCAGTCTCGCTTTGCGAGACAGCTCCCCTTGACAGGGGAGCCTTTTTGTGAGTAGCACCACTGGCTCCCCTTTTTAAGGGGAGCTGTCAGCGCAGCTGACTGAGAGGTTCACGCCGTCAAAAGCCTCAATTCCCCCATCGTCAATCCCGCATGCAAACACTTATTTATCCCTCCCGAAATAATCATTGCGCATGTCGAAATCAGCTTGTCGATGTTTTTTGGTGTCACCATCAGCGGTTCATCTTTTGTTCCTGCGTCTGCAACTGTCGGGACGCCGATGGCGACGCAGGGGATGCCGAGAGTTCTCCTTGAGACCTCGCTTCTTGAATTCATGACACCGCTTCCCGGAGAGATTCCGGCGTCGGTGAGCTGGATTGTGCGCCCCAGGTGCCGGGGATCCTGGCAGGCGAGGGCGTCGATGACGATGACTGCGTCTGGTGAAACCTTCGAGATAAGCGAACCAAGGAACTCCGACGTCTCAATTCCAGTCTGACCCATGACTCCCGGAGCGGCGCAGGAAACGAGTCCCAAACCCTCGGTGTCGAGCTCTGGCGCATCGGTTGGAATATGGCGGGTCGCAAATATGTGAGAAACGACTCTCGGACCTAAGCTATCAGGAGTGATGCATTCGTTTCCGAGTCCGGCAACGAAGACGGAACCGGCATTTCCAAGAAGCTCCCGGAGCTTTTCCGAGAGAGTCATAGAGTATTCATCAGCATCCTGCGGGATCATTTCGAAGCTGTCACGTGGCTCGAGGGTCAGGTATCTTCCGACGGCTTTTCCAACAGAGCGTGCGGCGGATTCGTTTTTGAGACATATATCAGTGACTGAAAAGCCGCCTGAGCTGCCGCTTTTTATCTCAACTCCCTCCGGTAGATTGTCTGAAAGCTCCATTGCGAGGTCGGTTCTCTTAATTTCGGGCTGAAAAATCATAAAAAATCCTCTTTTCCAAAGAAAAATCGAAAAAAACACTTGCATTTTCGGGCAAGTAGTGGTATATTATAGCTTGTGATTATGTGGTCACATGACCACTGGTCATATATGATACTTGTTGAATAGTCGGGGAGTCATTAACCCCTGGGGTCTGCACTTTCTCTCAGTCGTGCACCAATATCCAACTAAGTTTGCTCTGCGGGTTAAACCCGCTTGCGGAAGCTCCCGCAGAATATTAACTAAGGAGGTGTCTTATGGCAAATATCAAGTCTGCCAAGAAGAGAGTTCTGGTAAACGAGAAGAAGGCTGCTCAGAACAAGGCTACCAAGAGCGCACTCAAGACTGCTATCAAGAAGGTCGACGCAGCTGAGGGTGAGGAAAAAGCCGCAGCAGTAAAGCTTGCAACCAAGAAGGTTGACCAGGCAGCTGCTAAGGGAATCATCCACAAGAACAAGGCGGCAAGGAAAAAGTCCCAGCTCGCTAAGAAGCTTAACGGCTGATAAAACGCTTTGATCGCGCTCCGCTTAAAACCCAAAGCGGGGCGTGTTATGTTTTAATAGTATTCCTGCAAGGAAATCAAATATACTTTGA
This sequence comes from Oscillospiraceae bacterium, assembly GCA_021200565.1. Taxonomy (GTDB): domain Bacteria; phylum Bacillota; class Clostridia; order Oscillospirales; family Ruminococcaceae; genus Faeciplasma. The sequence continues at coordinate 195,542 of JAJQGJ010000012.1, read as the reverse complement.
ATGCGTAATTCGTAATTCATAATGCGTAATTCGTGAGGTGAAAATATGAAGAAAGCGCTTTTGATTGTGCTCGCTGTCATGGCGGCACTAATGCTTGCCGCATGCGGCGGAAACGGCGATGCGGTCACAACTGGCGACGTCACTGATGACATAACTCCTGCAGAGCTGCCGGTGACGGTTGCAACTGAGGATGTGACTGATGTACTGCCAGATGAAGCGGAAGTGACCGAGGAAACCGAAGAGCCAGCTGTCACAACCGCTCCCGAGGCTTCTGAAACTGAAGCTACAACAACCACTACAGAAGCTACAACCGAGGCTACCACAACAGCCTCTACCACAACAGCCTCCACCACAACAGCCGCAACCACAACTACCAAGGCTACGACAACCGAATCTACAACAACTGCCGCAACAACCACAACAGTCGACGAGGACGAGGAAGAGGTTGAAATCCTCTGGGAGGACGGCATCAACCGTGACGAGTTCGAGGCTATGTATGGAATAGGCGACGATGGGCTCGGAGTAAGCGGCTGAGAAACGGCTTTACATTTAAATTTTGGCTTTCACCCTGAAATGCGGTATAATATTTAACCAAAATATTACGTCAAAAGTGATTGACTTTTTGGTTATAATGTGATATGCTATAAGAAGCGGTTTATGCCGTAATATTATTAAGGGGGTAGCCTATGAATATCGCTCTCATAGCTCACGACGCCAAAAAAGAACTCATGATTCAGTTCTGTACTGCATACAGCGGAATTTTGGGAAAACACAACCTCTGTGCTACTGGCACTACCGGAAAACAAGTCGCCGAAGCAACAGGACTAAAGATTGAAAAATACCTCGCCGGTTCTCAGGGCGGTTGCCAACAGATAAGCGCAAAAATCTCATGCAATGAGATTGATCTGCTTATGTTCTTCAGAGACCCCATTAACCGGAAAGTCAGCGAGCCGGATGAAAGAGATATTCTCAGGCTTTGCGACGTATATAACATTCCCGTGGCGACAAATATCGCTACAGCCGATGCATTGATCATGGCATTAGATAGGGGAGACCTCGACTACAGAATCCCCTGACCAGCCCGGGAATCAGGATGGTACTACGGCGGCAGTCGTCCCGAACCTGAGGAATTGCCGCCTCTTTTTATCAGAAGAAGCTTGTAAAATCAAGGAGGAAAAATTATGGCACTTTCAGTGCAAAGACCAAAGGGAACCCAGGATATGATTCCTGCCGCTTCAAACAAGTGGCGAACGGTTGAGCAGGCAGCACGTGACTGCGCCGAGCGTTTCGGATTCCGGGAGATAAGAACTCCTGCATTTGAAGAAACCGGGCTTTTTGTCCGTTCTGTCGGAGACACCTCCGACGTCGTCACAAAAGAGATGTACACCGTCTCTTCAAAGGGCGAGCACACCTTCACCTTAAAGCCTGAGGGAACAGCCGGAGTCGTTAGAGCGATGCTCGAGAATGGGCTCATGAATGAGGGCTTCCCGCAAAAGGTTTATTATATCACTCCCTGCTTCCGCCACGAAAAGCCACAGGCGGGAAGACTCAGGGAATTCCACCAGTTCGGAGTTGAGATGTTCGGCACATCTTCACCATATGCCGATGCCGACGTCATTATGCTTGCCCGTGAAGTCCTTTCGACATGCGGAATCGAGAACGTTCGGCTCAATATAAATTCAATCGGCTGTCCTGAGTGCCGAAAAAAGTATCAGGAAGCGCTTGTTGAGTACTTTTCCCAGAGAAAAGAGGAGCTTTGCGAGACCTGTCTTGAAAGACTTGATAAGAACCCGATGAGGCTTCTTGACTGCAAGGTGCCAAAGTGCTCTGAGATTGCAAAGGATGCTCCGGTGATACTTGATTATCTCTGTGACGACTGCCGTGGGCACTTCGAAAAGCTCCAGTCGATTTTGGACTCCTATAATATTGAATACGTTGTCAACCCGAAGATTGTAAGAGGTCTTGACTACTATACAAAAACCGTTTTCGAGTTCATCTATGACGGAATCGGTGCCCAGGGAACCGTCTGCGGAGGCGGGCGGTATGACGGTCTTGTGTCTTCTCTTGGAGGACAGCCGACGCCGGCACTAGGCTTCGGAATGGGTCTTGAGCGGCTCATAATGACGATGGAGGGCGAGGGAGTCGAGTTTTTGGATCCCAATACTCCCGACATCTATTTTGCTCCGATGGGCGAGAAAGCCTATGAGGTGGCGTCAAAGCTCTGCCAGGAATTAAGAACAGAGGGCTACTCAGCCGAGTTCGATATAGTAGGCAGAGGGCTTAAGCCCCAGATGAGATACGCCAATAAAGTCGGTGCAAAGTTCTGTTGCGTCTTAGGCGACAACGAGATCGAATCGGGACAGGCAAAACTTAAGAATATGAGAACCGGCACTGAAACGGCGGTAAATCTTAAAGATTTCAAAAACGGCTTTGTGCCGACACTGCTCGACGATATGTTTGAATTAGAAGGAATTGAGGGATAACTATGGACACAATGGGAAACATGCGCAGAACCCACTATTGCGCTGAAATTCCGCTTGAGGGCGGAGCTGAAGTGGTAGTAGGTGGCTTCGTTCAGAGAGTAAGAAACCTTGGAAATCTTATTTTTATAGACCTCCGGGACCGCACCGGCTTGGTTCAGCTCGCTTTCGGCGATGACACCCCGAGAGACGTCTTCGAAAAGGCGGAGACTCTTCGCAACGAGTATGTCGTTATGGCAAAGGGAATTGTCACTCCGAGAGAAAGTATCAATAAGGAGATAAAAACCGGCTCTTATGAGATTCGTGTTTCAGAGCTCAAGCTCCTCTCCAAGGCTCAAACGCCGCCTTTTGAGGTTTCGAATTCGGATAAAGTCAATGATGAGCTGAAGCTCAAGTATCGTTATCTCGATTTAAGAAGCGAGAAGCTCACTAAGAATTTGATTACCCGCCACGAGATTGCGAAAATAGCGAGGGAATATTTCTATGAAAACGGCTTCGTCGAGATCGAGACGCCTATGATGATCCGCTCGACTCCCGAAGGAGCACGTGACTACTTAGTTCCCTCAAGAGTCCATAAAGGCAGCTTCTATGCCCTCCCGCAGTCGCCGCAGATTTACAAGCAACTTCTGATGATCGCAGGACTCGATAGATACATTCAGCTCGCAAGATGCTTCAGAGATGAAGACCTCCGTGCCGACAGACAGCCGGAATTCACACAGATCGACCTTGAGATGTCGTTTGTAGACGTTGACGACATCCTGGAGATCACCGAAGGCTTCATGAAGCGGCTTTTCAAGGAGATAAAGGGCGTAGACATCGAAACTCCTCTTCCGAGGCTTTCATATAAGGATGCCATGAACCGCTACGGCTCCGACAAGCCGGATACACGTTTTGGAATGGAGATTCAGGATCTTTCCGAAACTGTCAGGGACTGCGAATTCACTGTCTTTAAGAATGCTTTCGAAATGGGTGGCTCGGTCAGAGCGATTGTCGTGAAGAACGGCGCAACAGTATACACAAGAAAAGAGATAGACAAGCTCACCGAGCATGCCAAGGGCATCGGTGCCAAGGGGCTTGCCTATATAAGATGGGTTGAGGACGCCCCGAACTGCTCGTTTGCGAAGTTCCTCAAAGATGGCGAATTAGACAGCATCCTGACCACCCTGGGCGCAGAAAAAGGCGACGTGGTTCTCATCGTCGCTGATAAAGATAAAATTGTACTCCCGACTCTGGGAGCTCTCCGGCTTATCTGTGCGAAGAAGCTGGACATCATTCCGAAAGACAAATATAACCTCCTCTGGATCGTCGAGATGCCGTTCTTCGAGTATAACGACGAAACCGGGCACTGGGACGCTATGCACCATCCGTTTACGATGCCGCTTGACGAGTGCCTTGAGTATCTCGACACTGATCCTGCCAATGTCAGAGCAAAGTGCTACGATCTGGTTCTCAACGGCGTTGAGCTCTGCTCCGGCTCGATGAGAATTACTGATAGAGAGCTCCAGGAGCACATGTTCAGAGCCTTAGGCATGACTGATGAGGAGATAGCCGCCAAGTTCGGCTTCTTAGTTGACGCCTATAAATACGGCGCACCGCCGCACGGAGGCTTGGGAATGGGACTTGACAGACTTGCAATGCTTCTCTGCGACGCCGACAGCCTAAGAGACGTAGTAGCCTTCCCGAAGGTTCAGAATGCCAGCGAACTCATGAGCAACTGCCCGACAGAGGTTGATGAAGTTCAACTCAAAGAGTTGGGGTTAAAAATAGTGGAATAAATAGAAAAATGTAGGGGCGGATATTATCCGCCCGAAACCCTGCGGATTGAATAGCGGGCGGATGATATCCGCCCCTACAATTCCGCTTTTTTTTATCAATTTTCTAAGAACAATAGCCGCCGCAATCGCCAGTATAAATTCCGTGATCGGCTGGGCATATGCGAGCCCATAGAGTGGGTAAACGGCGTTCAGGATGAACAGCGCAGGTATCTCAAGAGCCACCTTTCTTGCCAACGCAAAGCTGAGGCTGATGTGACCTTTTCCGCAAGCCTGATAGACTCCGACGCCGAGGAAATCGAATCCCAAGAACGGGATTCCAAGGCACATGCCTCTAAGGAACCTTGTGCCATAGTCGATGACCGAATCGCTATTGATAAAGAGCCGGATTAGCCCGGGCGCAAACGCAAAGCAGAGTACAGCCATTGTGAAAAGAATCGCAAGGGTGATTTTTGCTGTGAAGTAGATGCACTCCTTCATGCGCTTTATATTCTTGCTTGCAAAGGTGTACCCGACAAGCGGCATAATGCCCTGAGAGATTCCCATGCCGATATACATGGGGATCATATTTATTTTGTAGGCAATTCCCATCGCCGCAACTGGCTCTGTGCCGAAAGCGGCGGTGAAGTTGTTTAAGACGGTCATGCCGGTGACGTTGAGTAAATTCTGGATTCCGGCAGGAATTCCGACGGTGAAGACCTCTCTTGCAATCGCCCCTGTCGGCTTCGCCATCTTAGGACTTATGCAGACGTAGGTTTTCCCACGCCTTACGAACAGCAGGACAAAGAAATAGAGGCAGGCGAAGCAGTTCGAGATAAATGTCGCAAGCCCGGCTCCCGCCGCTCCCATGCCCAAGCCAAACGGCAGGATGAATATCGGATCTAAAATGATATTTAGAAGACAACCGCTCATCGTTCCGATGCTTGCGTGAAGCGTCGAACCCTCAGCCCTGACGAAATTCGCCATAACGACGTTTAAGATTGCCGGAATTGCACCGCAGGTGGTTGTGTAGAAGAGATAGCTCCGTGTGGCGTCGATGGTTGAGTTTTCAGCTCCCAAAATATTCAGCAGCGGCGTGCGCAGGACGGTGCAGAGAAGCGAGAACATCGCAGCGCAGAAAAGAGCTGCATAGAACCCAAACGAGCTTGAACGCCGGACGTCGTCATAATCCTTCCTGCCCAAGCCTCTGCTCATAGCAGAACCGGCACCGACTCCGAACAGATTGTTGACAGCATTGAACGCCAAAAGCACCGGCGCTGCCAGAGTGACAGCGGCATTCTGAATCGGGTCGTTCAAGTATCCTACGAAATATGTATCCGCAAGGTTATATATGACCATAACGAGGCTCGACAGCACCGTCGGCACAGCCATAGTGAGAATCGCCTTAGGAATCGGCGTGCGCTCGAATAATTCTGCTTTCTTTGAGTCTTGTGACATGAAAGTTCCTCTTTTAGTGATTAATGGTCAGTAGGGGCGGATATTATCCGCCCCTACAGCTGCCGCTCGCAGGACGTGCACGTCAATCCTTATCCCTCTTCGCAATAACCTTCGCCATTGTCGACTCATGTGCCAATACCATCAGGTGGTCGCTGGCTTCGATGACCGTTTGCGGGCTGGGCATGTAGTTTGAAACCTCATCTGAGGAGACGATGCCGATTATGTACATATCGTATCTTGCCCGGATGTCCGAATCGATGATACTCTTTCCGATCCACTCTTTCATCGGGGCGATTTCATAGATGGAGTAGCCGTCGCCGAGATCCAGGTAGTCGAGCACACGGTCACTTGAGTAGTTGACTGCGGCACGCTTGGCAGAGACCTTGTTCGGGTGGATGACTTCATCCGCACCGTTTCTTAAGAGAAACTTTGAGTGAGATTCACTTCTCACCTGGCTGACGACATACTTCGCTCCAAGGTCCTTAAGAAGACTCGTGATCTCAAGATTTGCCTGGAAGTTTCCACTGATGCAGACAAAGCAGATGTCGAAATTCTGGACGCCTATACTCCGAAGGACACTTTCACGGGTGCAGTCGCCTATGAGGCTGCTCGTGACAAGACCGGTGAGGTCTTCCAGGGCGGTCTCGTCCTTGTCGATAATCATAATTTCATTTTTGAACTGCATAAGCTCCCTGCAGAGGTAGTGCCCGAAGTCTCCAAGACCTACTATAAGCATTGATTTCATGGTTGTGTCTCCTTTACCCGATAATTATTTTTTCTTCTGGATAGCGGACAACGCCGGTGGTCCGCTTTTCTGTCAGAGACATTGCGAACGTCAGGCTTCCGACTCTTCCTAAATACATCAGTATCATGATTCCCGTTCTCGAAACGGCATTGAGTGACGAAGTTATTCCCGCCGAAAGCCCGACTGTTCCTGTTGCCGAGAAGACCTCAAGCATAACGTCGAGCGGCTCGAAATCCTGCGTCGCCATTATGACGAACAGCATGACGAGGGCTAAGGAAAGGTTTATGAAGATGATGACGCTCGCACGCTTCATGGCGTCCTTGTCGAGCCTGCGGTTGAAAACGACACAGTCTTCTGTGTGAAGTAAATATGACTTTATGTAGAGGAAGATGACCGCAATAGTGGTGACCTTGACGCCGCCGGCAGTCGAGCCGGGGCAGCCTCCTATGAACATGAACAGAACTGTCAGGAGCTTGCTTGCGTTTGTCATCTCGGAAAGGCTTATGGTGTTGAAGCCGGCAGTTCTCGGCGTGACGGAAGCAAAGAACGACGCCAAGATTTTCTCTCCGAGATTCATATCCGACATAAGATTCGAGTATTCAAAAATGAAGAATAGCGCAGCGCCGCCAAAGACTAAGATAGCGCTCATCACGAGAACAACCTTTGTCTGGAGTCGGTATTTTCTGAAGTGATATTTGTTGACTAAGATGTCGTCCCAGACGAGGAAGCCGATGCCGCCGATGAGAATCAGAAGCATGATGACTATTGAGACAAGCGGGTCGGTAGTGTAGGCAGTCAGCGAGGAGAATTCGCCCTGATACCCCATCAGGTCGAAGCCGGCGTTGCAGAATGCTGAGATCGAGTGGAAGATTCCATAGTAGACGCCTCTTAAGAAACCAAACTCCGGAATGAATCTTATCGAGAGAAGAAGCGCACCGATTCCTTCAACAAGGAGCGTTCCACGGATGATGGTTCTCACGAGCCGCACGCTTCCGTGAAGCTGAGGAGTGTTGAGGCTCTCCCGGATGAGCTCCCGGGAATTGAGCCCTATCCGCCGCCGGAGAATTATCATGGCGAAGCTGGTTATGGTTATGAGCCCCAGACCGCCAATCTGAATCATCAGGAGTATGACAAGCTGACCGAAGATGGTCCAGTGGGTGTATGTATCATAAACAACGAGCCCGGTGACGCATGTAGCCGAAACTGAGGTGAAGAGTGCGCCTGAATATTCGGTTGTCTGACCTGGTTTTGTCGAAACCGGAAGCATAAGAAGAAGAGAGCCTATCAGAATTATGACTAAGAATCCGAGCATAATCTGCTTGGTTCTTGAAAACGGCTTTGCCGGACGGACTCTGTGTTCCGGCTCGAATCTGTGCGGAACAGCTTCTTTTTCATGGCTTTCATGAAGCATAGATGGTCGCAGCTCCTTTCCTTGACGAAATCAGTTGGTATAAAAACATGTTATCACATTTAAGCTTAAAAAGCAAGAAAAATCGCCTGTTTGAGAGAGTTATTATTTATTGGCAGGGGCTGCACTAATTTTACCATGAATAGTTAAAAATTTCATACTGAAATTTGTAAAAAAGGCTTGCATTTCGAACCGGGATGTGATATTATAGTCTTTAAAGATGAGAACTGCTCCAGACGGCGTCGGATGGTGCACGGATTGTCGGAATAGCCTTCCTTCGTGGGGGGTAGTGCATTTTTCTTCGAAAAATGCCACCTTCGCTTAGGATGTTGAGCTTATAGCTCTGCGAGGGACGATTTGAGAATTCCTTCCGGAACTGTCGGTCGGAATTTTTTGATGCCCGATGTGTTTGCTCGGCATGACTTGGTGCGGCTCAGCTTGCTTCCGGAAATCTCATCATAAAACAGCTTGTTTTGCGGCTTTTCAGCCCTTCCACATTTTTTAGTGCGTCGGCAATCGAAAGATTGTCGACGTCGCTGTTTGTAGGGGAAAATAATGCTTGCTTATGCGCTGATTTTATGTTACAATATAAGCACAGAAGAGAAAAAGGACGTGAAGAGCATGACCGATCAGGAGCTCCTGCATCAGCAGGACTTGGAAAGAATCAAGAAGCTTCGTATTTTCGACGATGATTTTCTGAAAGAAGTTTTCGACGGCAACACTGAAGTAACGGCTTTGGTTCTGAATATCATTTTCGACAGAGATGACATGGTCGTTACAAAAGTGGTCGGACAGCGTGAAATCAAGGGCATCGAAGGTCATTCGGTCAAGCTTGACATAATGGCTATGGACAGCAAAGGCAACGCCTACGACATTGAGGTTCAGCGTCAGGACAAAGGTGATCTGCCACTTCGTGCAAGATACAACAGCAGCATGATGGACACAGTTTTGCTCCCTGAGGGCGAGGATTATAAGAAACTGATTCCGACTTACGTCATCTTCTTCACGGAGAAAGACACAATCGGAGATAGTCGCCCGAAGCATCACTATATGATGCAGGATGTAGAAACCGGTCACATCTTAGGTGACGAGAAGCATATAATTTTTGTAAACGGAGAAAATAAAGACGAATCGACACGTTTGGGGCAGCTGGTGCATGATTTCAAGTGCACTTCGGCAGACGATATGTATTATGACGTCCTCGCCAACCGTGTCCGGCACTTCAAAGAAGCAGAAGGAGGTATCACTCAAATGTGCAAATTGATGGAAGATATGAGGAATGATTCGGAAATCCTCGGATTTATTAAGTCTGCAAGATATTATGGAGTTTCAGATGACAAAATTTTGAAAGATGTTATTGAACAATTCGGGGTGTCCGAATCCGAAGCCAAAGCCTATATGCTCAAAAAATCAGCATAACTTCAACCAGACAGCATAAAACCAACCGGCAGAGCCTACGCCCTGCCGGTTTTCTTATCCGAAAATTTAATTCTTACTGAACTCCTTGAGCTTGAGTCCTTCGTTCTTTTCGAGTGCCCAGCGGATGTTCCACTCGCTTGTAAACAAGAGAAGCGGGTTACCGTGGAAGTCTTCGACGATTCTGGCGTCGGAGCTCAGATTCAGCTTCTTCGGATCGACGGTGCCGTCATCCATGTCTATCCAACGGATGTACTGATATGGGAGCGACTCGCTGATGAGCTCAACTCCATACTCGGTTCTCATTCTGTGCTCGAAGACATCGAACTGAAGCATTCCGACGACGCCGACGATGACCTCCTCCATACCGGTGTCCGGCTCACGGAAAATCTGGACTGCGCCCTCCTGGGCGATCTGAGTTGCACCCTTGACGAACTGCTTGCGCTTCATTGTGTCCTTGTGCCTGATTCTGGCGAAGTGCTCCGGCGCAAATGTCGGGATTCCGTCGAAACGGATCTCATGACCGGGAGAGCATACTGTGTCGCCGATTGAGAAGATTCCTGGGTCGAAAACTCCGATGATGTCTCCGGCATAAGCCTCGTCGATGATCTCTCGTTCCTGCGCCATCATCTGCTGAGGCTGTGAAAGCCGCATCTTCTTCATTCCGCCTTGGACGTGACAGACCTCCATGTCCCTCGAAAACTTTCCGGAACAGATTCTCATAAACGTCAGCCTGTCCCTGTGCGCCTTGTTCATATTCGCCTGAATCTTGAAGACGAAAGCCGAGAAGTAGTCGTCGGTGGGGCTGACCGTTCCCTTGTCGCCGTTTCTCGGAAGCGGCGGGCTCGTCATCTTTAAGAAGCCTTCTAAGAACGGCTCGACGCCGAAGTTGTTTAATGCTGAGCCGAAGAAGACCGGCGACAGCTCGCCTCTTGCAACTCTTTCCGGGTCATATTCATCGCTCGCACCGTCTAAAAGCTCGATGTCCTCCATCAGCTGGTTGTAATTTATCTCGCCGATGACTGATTTAAGGCTCGGGTCATCTATGTCAAGCTCTCGGGAATCGACTTCGTGCTGACCGCCGTTTGCGGAATAGGTGATGACCTTCTTGCGCTCACGGTCATAAATCCCCTTGAAGTCAACGCCGCTGCCTATCGCCCAGTTCATCGGGCAAGTCGAGATCCCGAGCTCGTCCTCAATCTGAGAGAGCAAATCAAAAGAGTTCTTTGCATCTCTGTCAAGCTTGTTGATGAAGGTGAAAATAGGGATATGCCGCATGACACAGACCTTGAAGAGCTTTCTCGTCTGGTTCTCAACGCCCTTTGCAGCGTCGATGACCATGACAGCCGAGTCGACTGCCATCAGAGTGCGGTAGGTGTCCTCCGAGAAGTCCTGATGTCCCGGAGTGTCCAGGATATTTATGCAGAAGCCCTCATATTCAAACTGCATGACAGAGCTTGTGACCGAGATTCCACGCTGCTTCTCGATTTCCATCCAGTCGGAAACCGCATGCCTGTCGGTTTTCTTTCCCTTCACCGAGCCTGCAAGGGCAATAGCTCCGCCGTAGAGAAGAAGCTTTTCGGTCAAGGTGGTTTTACCCGCATCCGGGTGAGATATAATGGCGAACGTCCTCCGCCTGTTGATTTCGCTAACAAGATCAGCCAAAGCCGAATCCTCCATTCATGATTGCGATAGTTTTTAAGTTCAGTGATTATGATAGCACATTAAGGCGGAGATTGCAAGGGGTTTGAAAGATTAGTTTACGCCGCTTCGTATCACCATCCATCAACAAACTCATCAGCATCGGTCAATCAATTTCTATTGACAACCGACCTCTTTTGAGTGTAAAATATGCTTATCAGGTTGCGGGGGCAACCTTACGGAAAATTATGACTTTTATATTCAAGGAGGATTACTCAATGTCACAGCTTAAAATGACAATCGACCGTACAAACGAAATGAGCAAGATCAACAAAGAAATCTACGGTCACTTCGCTGAGCATCTCGGAAGATGCATCTATGGCGGAATCTATGTCGGCAAGGACAGCCCGATTCCGAACATCAATGGCTATCGTAAGGACGTTGTCGAGGCTCTCAAGGCTCTGAAGGTTCCGGTTCTTCGCTGGCCGGGAGGATGCTTTGCAGATACATACCACTGGAAGGACGGCATCGGTAGTCCTGAGGAACGCCGCAAAATTGTAAACACCAACTGGGGCGGAGTCACTGAAGACAACAGCTTCGGCACTCACGAATTCTTAGACTTCTGCGAGCTTATCGGCTGCGACGCCTATGTTGCAGTAAACCTCGGCTCAGGAACCGTTCAGGAAGCGGCAGAGTGGGTTGAATATATGACTTCTTCAAATTCCTCTCCAATGACCGACCTCAGAAAGAAGAACGGCAGAGAGAAGCCCTGGAAGGTCAAGTATATCGGCATCGGCAACGAATCTTGGGGCTGCGGCGGCGGAATGAGCCCCGACTACTATATGGATCTCTACAAGCAGTTCCAGCAGTTCATCGGTCACGGCGGAAAGATTGCCTGCGGACCGAATGCAGCTGACTACAACTGGACCGACACCCTCATGCGCAGAAGCTATGGCTACTTCCAGATGAAGGGCTTATCGCTTCACTACTACACCATCCCGACAGGTGACTGGGGCAAGAAGGGCTCATCGGTTGACTTCTCCAAGGATGAGTACTATTCAACAATCGCCAACACATGGTACATGGAGGAGCTGCTTAACAGACACGGTGCAACCATGGACAAATACGACATCAAGAAGGAGGTCGGTCTCGTCGTAGACGAATGGGGAATCTGGACTGACGTCATTGAAGGCACCAACCCCGGCTTCCTTTATCAGCAGAACTCGATGAGAGACGCAATCCTGGCGGCAATCAACTTGGACCTCTTCAACGAGCACTCTGACAGAGTGAAGATGGCTAACATCGCACAGATGGTCAACGTCCTCCAGTCTGTAGTCCTCACTGAGGGCGAAAGAATGGTCAAGACCCCGACATACCACGTCTTTGACATGTACAAGGACCACATGGAGTCGACGCTCGTCTACTCGCACATTGAAAACAAGCAGATTCTTGATGGAAGATACCTCCCGGCAGTTTCACAGTCGGTTTCTGTCGACGCAAGTGGCAAGCTCCATATCACAATTTCCAATGCGTCTCTTGAAGAAGACTTCGACATCGACTGTGTTCTCCCGAGAACTGATTATAAGACCGTGGCTGCAAAGATTCTCACCGCTAAGTATGACACCTGCAACACTTTCGATAATCCTGACGCTGTCAAGCCGGAAGAGTTCACCGACGTGAAGCTCGACGGCGAGAGCCTCAAGTTCACACTTCCCAAGTGCTCCGTTCTGGCGATTGAGCTGTGCTAACAGCAGAGCTGAAGCTATGCTGACTTTAGAAGGCAGACCGGTCTGTAAGCGCTGTTTGCTTGCTGAAATCGACAAAGACGGTCTCTATAAGAAGGTCGAAGACCTCATCGCCGCAATTCCCGACGACGAGCGTGCAAGCGAGCAGGCATATGCTGAGCGCCTCGACCTCTGCCGGCGTTGCCCGAGCCTTGAAAACGGTCTCTGCCGTGAATGCGGATGCTTTGTAGAGCTGAGAGCGGCGGTCAAAGAGAATCGGTGCCCGAGCGTTTACAAATACTGGGTTGAAGAATAAATGAAAAGCCACCCGAGAGGGTGGTTTTTCTTTGCTTTCGTTTTCACATTCGAATGCAATACACCGGAAAACTGTCCGCCTTGACAATAACGACAAAAAATGATATTATCTTTGTGCAGGCTTAGTATAGGGCTTAAGCCTTGCACTGACAAAACACAGACAAGAAAGGAATTTAACATGAAAGTAAGAGACATCACATTTATTGGGGTTGCGGCAGCAATCATCTGCATTTTCGCTCCGATGAGCGTGCAGATTGGTCCCATTCCGATAACATTGGCGACATTTGCAATCTATTTCACTGCGGCGACACTTGGCGCATACAGAGGAACCATTGCAGTTTCGATCTACATCCTTTTGGGCATGATCGGGCTTCCGGTATTCTCAAGCTACTCAGGTGGTCTTCAGAAGATTGCAGGCGCAACCGGCGGCTACATAATCGGCTATATCCCTCTGGCACTCATCATCGGTCTTTTCGCCGACAGGATTCAGGTGGCATATAGGAAAGAAGACGGCAAGTGGAGCCTCAAGGGGATTCTCTCTGTCGCAAAGTATCCTGTTGGAATGATAATTGGCACCGCTGTTCTCTACGTTTTCGGAACCGCATGGTATTGCTTCGTTTCCGGAAACACTCTGGCAGTGGCTCTCACATATTGCGTCATCCCGTTTTTGGGGGTTGATCTCATAAAAATCGTTGCGGCTTCTGTGCTTGTGACGGCTATTGTCCCGGCTCTGAAACGCATCCCGGGCTACAATCGGAATTCAGCTAAGTAAGGTTTTAAAATGCTCAAGCGAACACTTTCGGTGCTGACGGCTTTTATTCTGCTTCTTTCGATGACCGCCTGCACCGACACCGGAAAAACTGAAGAAATTGTCACCGAGGATGAAGTGACCGCCGCTACAATCCCGACTGAGGATGTGACCGAAACTCTTCCTACCGAAGAAACCGTCACGGAGCTCACCGAGCCAGCTGTGCTTCCCACTCATGCCGAGGCGGAGATAAGCGAAGTCGCCTATAATCCGACAGACTGCTGTGTCATTTACGAAGCTGAGGATGGAACCATGGACGGCTACACTGTCGCTATGTCCTCTCACGAGGGCTACTCGGGAACCGGCTATGTCACCGGGCTTTCTTTGCCTGACAGCACGCTGACGGTTATTCTTAATATTCCGTCGGCGCAGCACTATGACGTGACTGTTTGCCTCTCTTCCGATGAGCCAGTGGAGGGTGTTCTCTATGTCGACGGGCTGGCAAGAGGAACGTTCACGACATCCGGCTCAGGAGAATTCGAATCGATCAAGTTTGAAAACATCTATCTCTCTCCCGACACATCATCCGTCACGATTTCCGATTTATCGGGAGAGGTTGATCTTGATTTCTTCCTGCTTGAAAATGCCGAAGATCTCAGCGAGCTCGACTACAGCGTCAGCGGAGTTCTCTCAAATTCCGGAGCGACTGAGGCGACTGCAGCTCTCTATAAGGATCTCTGCGAAATGTATGGCGAGAGCGTACTGACGGCTCAGCAGTGTTCGCAAGGCAGTAATGCCGAAATATATGCCGTGGCGGCTGTCACGGGAAAGTATCCGTTAATCAGGCTCGGCGAGCTTTCCGGCTACTCCGCAGGAGTCGACACCGGCGACATCGAACTTGCAATCGACTACTACCAGAGCGGCGGAATCATCGGCTATTCCTGGTACTGGACCATGAACGGCTCCTGTTATCTTGAGGAATCAGGCTTTTCGCTTTCGAATGCCGTGACCACTCATGATGTGGCGCACATGAGCATTGAAAAGGTCACAGAGCTTCTCAGCACCGGCGGAGTGAGCGAAGAATGCTGTGAGATCATTGAGGGAATTGACCTCATTGCAGAGCAGCTTTCAAAGCTTAGTGACTTAGGCATCCCGGTCATGCTTCGCCCGCTTCCGGAAGCCGGTAATGGCGAATTCTGGTGGGGAGAAGACCTTGAATCCTACATATGGCTATATCAGCTCATCTACAACCGCCTGACAGATTACTACATGCTCGACAATATCATCTGGATATGGAACGCACAGGATGTTGACTGGTACGTCGGCGACGACTACTGCGACATAATCTCGCTCGACGTCTACGATTTCAGCCTCGGCGCCTGGGACAACCAGAGCCACGTGACGGCTTTAGTCCGCATGATGGAGCTTTCATCCGACAAGCCGATAGCAATTAGTGAATGTAACGTTCTCCCGAGCCCAGCAAACATAAAGAAGGACAACGCCTACTGGCTCTTCGCCTCCGTCTTCAGCGGCAGCTATACCATAACCGACGACAATGAGCTCTGCACCGACTACATGTCAGAGCAGGAGTGGATATTGTTCTATAATTGCTCGGAAACGGTGACAAAATAATTCACAGTTTGTACACAAAATATCTCAAAAAATATTACGTCCCGAAGAGCTCATCTTTGGGACGTTTTCTATTGTAACTGTCCGAAAAATCTGATATAATTTATGATAGCGATCTATATAGGAGGATTTACCATGAATATAAATATAAGAAAGGCTTTGTTCGGACTTGCTACTGCGACAGCGATGTGCCTGTCTTTAAGCGGCTGTTATTTCCTGCCGGAGGAAGAGGAGTATCTTGATCCGCCGGTTGTCAAGGCAAGCGAGGTTTCATATACCACCACCACCGCAACCAAGAAGAATATAACCAAGCAGGTCACCACTGCCGGAACCATAGCTTCCGGAACGGAAGAGAATGTCTATTTTGCCTCCTATGGCGGAACCATCAAGGCGGTATACGTTTCTGCTGGCGATGAAGTCCAGGAGGGCGACCTTATTGCAGAGCTCGAAACTACTGAGCTTGACGAAGAGATATACATAATGGAGCTCGAAATGCAGCGTGAGGAGCTTGAGGTTCAGATTGCAATCGAAGAGGGAAGCTCCGAAACCGTCAAGGCTAAGGAGCAGCTGGATGTAGATCTTTTGCAGATTGATCTTGACAAGCTCTATGCCGAAAAGGAAGCCTCGAAGATTTATGCGACGGTCAGCGGCACCATTTCTTATGTCAAAACCGTTTCTCCCGGTCAGACAGTTTCGGCAGGCAGCACTATAGCCACAATCATCGACACGGGCGACCTGTACATCAAGATTTCTCCCTCGAGCGAGAAGTCAGAATTCCTGATCGGCAGGTCAATCCAGATAAGATACGACGGCGAATATTACGACGGCATCATCGTCTCCAACACGAGCGGCGAGCAGTGGGACGAGGAAACCGAGGGCGTTCTCTATGACGATGAGGGCGAAGCGATCTTGGGCGAGACTTCCGAAGATGTTGTAGTTGCATTTACGGGTGAAATCCCCGAGTCATCGGCAGTCGGTAACAATGCCGACACAATTCTCATCTTAGACAGCAGGGAGAACGTCATTGTAATCTCTGCGAACCTCATAAAAACAGTAAACGGTCAGGAAGTTGTCTATGTGTTCAAGGACAACGAGCGAGTTCAGGTTGCGGTTGAAACCGGGCTTCAGAGCGGTTCACTTATTGAGATAACCTCCGGTCTCGAAGAGGGAGACGAGGTAATCATCCGCTAAAAAGAAGACCATCTTAGCCCAAGGAGGGAACTCAAGTGCTGACGTTACTCATAAGAAAAATGAAAAACACAAAGTGGATGGTCATCTGCCTCTTAGTCGGATTCATCATGGCAACCGCCATGACAAGTGCCATCCCGATATATATGCAGGGCTCACTGCAGAGAATGCTTATAAAAGACATGCAGGAGTACCAGTCGGAAAACGACGAATATCCCGGCATCTATTCCGTATCGAAAACCATCGTAAGCGGCACGAGCATTTCGAAGCAGCGTTCGACTGTCTATAATGTCTATCAGACTGCGGCAAACAGGTTCAATAACCTTTCGGTGCCGTTTCTGACCTATAAATGCTTCACGTCCGACTCATATCTGTATGTTTCGAGCATCGAGTCGGAGGACCTGTCGCTTCTGAAACTGGGCGGCATGACCGACATAGGCGATCATATCACGATAACAAGCGGCAGAATGTTTGAGTCGGGAATGAACGAAGACGGCTGCTATGAGGTTATCTGCACCGAGGCGGCTTTGCAGACGGCGCAGCTTGTGCTCAATCAGGAATATGAGGTTACAAATATCCTTAATCCCGGCGACACCGTCAAGATAGTCGTTGTCGGCACATTCGAATCCGCAAGCGACACCGATACATATTGGTCGGAGGGCTTGACAGAATACGACAACACCTTCTTCTGCGACTTCACAACGCTTACAGACGAAGTCATTATGACCGGCGTTGTAACCCTCGGTCAGGTTCAGTGCACGTTCATAATCGACTATCAGAATATGGACATGAACGGCATCGAGCTTTTGGTTGCAACTCTTGAAAACCAGAAGGAGCTTTATAAGAGCGAAAACTGCACATTCTCCGTTCCCGCACTTGAGGTTTTGCAGGACTATGCCGACGAAGCTTCGCAGCTCCGCTATATCATGCTGATGCTCGACATTCCGGTAGTGCTGATGCTGGTCTTCTATCTCTACATGGTTTCCCAGCTCCACATCGAATCGGAAAAGAACGAGATTGCAATGTACAAATCCCGTGGCGCATCACGCTGGCAGATTGTGAAGATTTATGCTCTTGAAACGCTTATCCTCGGCGGCGCAGCCGGAATTGTGGGACCGTTTGTGGGATTGCTTCTCTGCCGGATTATCGGCGTTTCTAACGGCTTCCTCGAATTCGTCAACAGAACTGCTCTTTCAACAAAGCTGTCGCTGGCTGCCTTCCTCTATTCGTTCATAGCGGTTGCCGTCTTCTTCCTTACGGCCCTGGGACCGGCAATCAAGGCTTCCAACACGACAATAGTCGAGCACAAGCAGTCGAAAGCCCATGGTCAGAAAAAGCCGCTCTGGAAGAGAGGCTACTTCGACATCATAATGATAGTCGTAACGGTTGCATGGCTTCTCTGGCACAACTACCAGGAGGAAGTGCTCATCAGCCAGGGCGTGACCGACACGTCGGCAACGATGAATCCGCTTATGTTTGCAGCTTCAACTGTGTTCATCCTGGGCTGCGCACTCTTCTGCGTCCGGCTCTATCCATATTTCATCCGACTTATCTATCGTATCGGCAGAAAGCACTGGTCGCCGGCGGCTTATATCTCTATGAATAACCTGAGCCGCTCATCCTCCGGGCGTGAGTCGTTCATAATGATATTCCTGATGCTGACAGTAGCTCTCGGAATCTTCTCGGCAAACACAGCCCGTGCCATCAACAAGAACACTGAGGACAGAATTTCATATAACTTAGGTGCCGATGCGGTGCTTGAGGAGTCGTGGAAGTATTCCCGTGTCACAGTCATAAATGACGAAGGCGAGGAGGAAACCGAGGCGCAGTACACCGAGCCCGACTTCATCTATGAAGACCTTGACGGCGTCGAGGTTGCGACACCGGTTCTCAACAGAGAAAACGCACAGGTAAGATACAATGACTCCACCAAGACGGGAATTGACATCATGGCTATAGTTCCCGAGCAGTTTGCTGAGGTCTGCTGGTTCCGTGATGATCTGCTGCCGGTTCACATCAACTATTACATAAACGCTCTCAGTGAATGCACCAACGGCATCATCGTCTCTCAGTCCTATCAGGACAAGACAGGAGTGCAATTAGGCGACGTTGTCGAGGTCAAGTGGGGCTCGAACGACTGGTTTGAAGCGGTTGTAGTCGCAGTTGTCGACTACTGGCCGACATTCAATCCGCTCGACAAGAATTCGAATGGCGAGTATCAGGACTTCATCATCATGAACTATAACTACGTCTCGATTCAGACTAGCCTTGAGCCGTATGAAGTCTGGATGAGCCTTTCTGATGACGCTGTCATCGCCGATCTCTATCAATCGGTTGAGGATGCCGGAATCACCTTAACAAGGCTCGACGTTGCCTCCCAGCTCATCACTTCCTCAAAGACCGATCCTATTCTTCAGGGCGTCAATGGAGCGCTTACACTCGGCTTCATCACGATAATGGCGATGTGCTTCATCGGATTCCTCATCTATTGGATTCTCTCGATCAAGGAGCGGACGCTCCAGTTCGGTATCCTTAGGGCAATGGGTATGTCGTTTGGAGAAATAGTCTCGATGCTCATCTATGAGCAGGTTCTCGTCTCAGGAGTTTCGATATTCCTTGCGATTATAATCGGCGGAATAGCCTCAGACCTCTTCGTTCCGCTATTCCAGGTTCTCTACAACGTCACCGACCAGGTCCCGCCGTTCGTCGTGGCAGCTTCCCGCAGCGACTACATCAAGCTCTACTGCATCATAGGCGTAATGCTCATAGTAGGCTTCCTGATAATCGCAAGACTTGTCAAGTCGATCAATATCAACAAGGCTCTAAAGCTCGGCGAAGATTGATAAATAAGGCAAAGAAAAAAGCAGGTTTCTGGTGAGACCTGCTTTTATTATTCATCTGCAATTACATACTCATAAATATAATCCCTATCCGTCTCTCCCGTACGGGTGAAGCCTAATCGCTCGTGCATTTTCTGCGAAGCTGTGTTCCATTTGCAGACGGTGCTACCGGTGATTTTCTTGTAGCCTAGGGCTGACAGTCGGCTTATAACTACTTTCATTACTTTGGAGCCGATGCCAACACCCCGGTAATTTTCAACCCAGATAGCAATCGGCGGATTCTCCGGCTTCACGGTGACATCTCCGACGGAGCAATATTCTCCGTTTTCAAGCACTTGGATAAAGTAAAGCTCTCCGGCACCATCAAGATAGCGGCACATACTCTTTATGTAATCCATGTCGGGAATCTTGTCCTGGTCGAAAATGCCCTCCGAGTTCTGATATACAACCGGGTCGTGATAGCCCTCAAGCATTTTGTCAATATTCCAGTCGAACTTCTTAAGCCGAAGTCCTGGTTCAATTTCGATTATATCAGGCTGGTCTATGTTGGGAAATGGCATATGTGTTAAGCTCCTATTTGAAAAAATCCCCAATTCAGGGGACTTTTTCTTAGTTGGTGGAGGCGATGGGAATCTGAACCAAGAAGTTCGCAAGCGAACTTCGGAAGATTGCCTCCGGGTCGAAACTTCTTCTATTTGTATTGGTATGTGATTTATCGAAAATGGTATTTTTTAATGAGGCAATCTTCACAGGGCTTCTCAACCTGTCACCTACCAATAAGAATACCCATCTGAAGATGGGCATTCTTATTGGTGGAGGCGATGGGAATCGAACCCATGTCCGAAAACTCTTCAGGAAAACTTTCTACGAGTGTAGCTTATCTTTTAAATTCCCGGACAGGAGCGCCGACAAGCAGGCTCAGGTGTCCAGTATCCGTTCATTCATCCCACGGGTAACGGAGTTCCCGTGAAACGTTCACTGCTAATCGACGCCCAGACCGATGCCGCAGTACTCATCGGCAGGACGGGCCGCTGTCAGGCAGCAGCCAATTCTAAACTATTATTGTCGTTTAAAATTGAAAATTTGCACAGGTTAAAGAGATCAGTGCATTCTCTACTCGCTTATTCGCCGTCTGAATCCCCGTCGAAACCTTTACGCCCCCCAATAATTACGCATTACGAATTACGCATTACGCATTAAATTTACTGATTCCGTTCCTTGAGAACCCTCTCAATATCCCGCTCCGTCTGCCTTCTCGCCATGTCGTCACGCTTGTCGTAGAGCTTTTTGCCCTTGCAGAGCCCTATCTCCATCTTGACTCGTGAGCCTTTGTAGTAGAGCTTTAAGGGGACAATCGTCAAGCCCTCCTGCCGGACCTTGTCGAAAAGCCGCCGTATTTCCGATTTGTGGATGAGAAGCCGGCGGTCACGCCGAGGATCACGGTTGAAGATGTTGCCCTTTTCGTAAGGACTGATGTGCACACCGATGGCATAAATCTGCCCGTCCCGAATCTCGCACCAGCTGTCCTTCAGGTTAACGCCGCCCAGACGAATGGACTTGACCTCAGTGCCGACAAGCTCAATGCCAGCTTCCAAAGCCTCCAAAACAAAGTATTCGTGCCTAGCCTGCCGATTCTCGGCAATAACTCTCTCGCCACTTGATTTAGCCATCCGTCCACCTCCTCACGCTGCTATCATTATATACTATTTTTGACGGGATGTCAACTGATTATGTGAAATGATGCAAAAATCTGGAAGCATTACAACAAATAAGGCAAAAGGCTATTCTCAAAGAAATCCAATAAATCACTGACATCATTTGTATCACGCCACATGTAGTAGTTACTTGTATATTCTTGGAACCAATATGCGATCTCTCTGTTTCTGCGAGGATCTCTTGTTATGTCGCCGACGATAACAAGCCAAAATGGAAGTATTTCCTCAGAAAGTCCACTTGTTTGGCGTAATAATCTCATCAATCCTGGTGTAAAGTACTTACAGCTTCTTTCATGAGCATTGCCACGACCTGCCTGCATGTCTGTTGTTTCTACCCAGCCATCCTGTCTTTTGATTTCTCCAAACAGCACCTTATTGTTATCTAAATTTCTTATAGCAAAGTCCATTGAGATACCCCATTCATATTTTGCTTTGCCATTCGACTTTTTCTCTTGGACATCGACATTGTAGATTTTATCCAAAACGGAGTCTGGCAATGGATATGTAGAATATATGTCGCCAAAATCCTTTGGATGCCTTTCTACAAGAAATTTGCCAGGAAACACCGCATCCAGAGCGCTTTGCAGAGAAATCTGAAAGAGTTCTTCGGTTTTTAAAGCTTTTGCGCCACTTATTGTTTGCCAGTTTGTCCTTTTACGAAGTTCATTGGTTGCCATGAAATCACCCCTTATAGACCTTTAAACAATTCTTCTAACGTAATTCCTAAGCCACCTGCAATCTTGCTGATGTTCTCAATGGAAATATTACGCTTCCTACTTTCAACGGAGGCAAGGTATGTTCGATCCATGTCTATACTAAGTGCAAATTTCTCCTGACTCAGATGTTTTTCAGTCCGTAATTTGCGCACACGCTCACCGAATTCTTTTTTAATCATATGCCACCTCTAAGCATTATTATTGTCCAGTATAGCACATTGACTCGTATTCGAGTCAACGGACTATAAGTCACAAATGGCTGTGACTTGTAATTGACTTTGAAACGAATATTGTGTATAATATGTTTAGTGCAAAGGAGGGTTCTGCATGCGCAAAGAAAATATTGCGGTTTCAATAAGTGGTTATTCCAAATATAATCCTGAAGCTAAGAGAAGAAATAAGATAAATCCTCTTAAGGAAAAATATCCTGCATTACCTGCTGATAAGTATGATGTAATATATGCTGACCCGCCGTGGGATTATGGTGGAAAGATGCAATATGACAAAACAAGCATCAAAACCGTGAATGTAGGATTTGAGCGAGATATATTTATTAGTGCCGCTAATTTTAAATATCCGACGTTAAAGCTAAGTGAGCTTAAAGAGCTTGATGTCAACTCCATTTCTGCAGATGATTGTATATTGTTTATGTGGACCACGGGACCACAGCTTGAAAATTCAATAGAACTCGGAACAGCATGGGGGTTTGAATATAAAACAGTTGCATTTGTCTGGGATAAGCAAGTGCATAATCCGGGGCGTTACACGTTATCGCAGACAGAGTTTGTACTCGCATTCAAGAAGGGACGATTCCCTTCGCCACGTGGTGCGATGAATGTGCGTCAGTTGGTTTCAGTTCATCGTGGTGAGCATAGCGAAAAGCCGGAGCAAGTGATAGAAGGGATAACAAGAATGTTTCCAAGTCAAAAGAAAATAGAATTGTTTGCAAGGAAAAATTATTCCGGATGGGATAGTTGGGGTCTTGAAATCTCTGATAGCAAAGCAGACATAACGTCTTTGACAGAAATGGAGAACTCAGAAAATAACAATTCCAAAGATGAGCAGTTGAGTTTGATATAGTTGACATAAATAAACCGCCCGTACACCTGTGCGAGCGGTTTTTATGTCGATTTGCTGTGGCTTTAGGTTACCCCCTACTCGAAGCAATCTCCACCTGCGTATTCGGATTAACCTTCGTCCCGGTAATCTCAACTAAGACATACCAATACGCCATATCATTGGTGAAGACTTCGGGGTAGTCGTCATTTATATAGATGGTATAGTTGCGGTTTTCGTCCCTTGTGACGTCGGTCACATAGGGGTTGATGCTGCCGCTCGGTTCTTCCAGAAGAACGAGAATCAGGTCGTTTTCCTTGAACCACTCGTCCGTATACTTCGCTGTCAGGAGTGCCCAGGTGGTGTCGACATTGTCGGAAATCTCGAGGTCAAGGACATCGTGAGTTGTATCGAGCTCATATTGCGAGCGGATGACGACTGACTGCGGGAATATGGACAATCCGCCGTCGGATTCGGCGGGGACGGTATAGTAGTCATAGTCGACTGTGCCGGTGGCATACCAGGGCTTCTCGCCGTCATAGTCATAGTCGGCGCCTGCAAACTGGTAGCCATAGACCGAGGAGATAGCATCGAGCAGCTCGCCGGAGCTTGAGCAATACTGGGCGATAACGTTATCATGCACGAACAGGTGCACCGGGCTTGCGTAATCGATTCCGATTGTGAAGCTTTCGCCTGAATAGAAGCTGGCGGTCGCCGAATATCTCGAAGCCTCGTCAAGCGCCTCATATTCGTCTGAATATTCGTAGAGATAGATAACATCGCCATTCGAGACAGCCAGCATGCATTCGCTGACAGTTTCCTTGAGATAGTCCTGACCTGAGCCGGGGCAATATTTCGGGCTGACGTTGTAGCCGGCGTCCCAGAGCGAATAGATAAGCTCGTTTGCATAGGCTGGTCTGTAGTAGTCGCTTCCAGAGCCTGCAAATTCTGTGCCGAGGATTGCGTTGAAGTCCTGCAGGAACTCACCGGTTTCGGAGCAGTAGAAGACGATGCTCGAGCCGTTCAGCCAGAAGTGGACGGGGTAGACATATTCGTATTCGGTGATGGTGTCGTCGCTGCCATAAAATGTTGTTCCGCTGGCGTCGAACTGAGAAGCGGCTTGTGCGGCAGCTTCTTCGGAATCATATTCATAGATGTCGACATACTGGTCGTTTTCGAGGGTATATCCGGTTCCGCCGTTTGATTCGTAGCTCCTGGTGTCGAAATTTCTCTCGGTGTAGGAGTAAACCCCTTCAAACACCGCAACAATATCTACCTTCTCGACAGTAACACTGCCGGGCACGGCTTCGTCCTCAGTTATGGAAGTGGTGACCGAAGTGTCTTCACTCGCAAGAGTAGCCTCTGTGGTCACCTCCGGATCGTTCTCTTTCGAGCCGCAGGCGGTGAGGGATAAAAGCATGGTTATTGCTAATATTGTGGATAAAATTCTTTTCATAGTAAAAGTTCTCCTTTCGCAGTTATGGCTCCCCCTTGATAAGGGGAGCTGTCGCCGTAGGCGACTGAGTGGTTTCTACCTATAATACACTTTTCCTGATCGAATTATTGCATCCATCTAAAAAATTCTGCCGAAAGCTAAAACTTTGCCTCCGGCAGTTAATTACGCATTACGCATTACGAATTACGCATTGTTATGTTCTTGATATTGATTGCACCACAGCTGTGATCAGCGTCCATATAAGGCTGTAGACCAGCACTACCGTTGCTGTAAGCGTTCCTCCGAACGAGCCTACTATTGAGAATATCACGGCGAGGATTACGCCTATAATTGATGCAAGCGCTTGGATTGTGACGCCGACTGCTCCCGAGCGTTGGAGTCGCTTGGTGCCGCAGAGGAGCATTGCCAAAGATGAGAATCTGCCCGAATAGATCATCGGCGAGGACATCGAAGCGACATATGAGGTCTGTGCGTCATAGTCCGAATGATACCTGAACGGCAGGAGCTTGAATATTGTCGGCTTCACTCCGAAGAGCTCCGAAAGCTTGGTGATGCTCAAAAGCGAATCGACTGAGCGAAGTATAACTGTGATGCCCTGCTTGTCGAGGTCCTTAAGAGCTCTCGAAACGGAGAGCGACGCCTTCAGCTTCACTACATATATCATAGCCAGAGCTCCGCCTATCGAGAGATAGACGATGTTGTCGCCCTTGGCATAGGATGCCTCTTTTTCAAGTGTCGGAAGACCTTCGATAGAATGGCTTTCCATGAGGGTTCTGTTTCCGAACAGGACACGCTGATTCTCAATCCAGCCGGAAAGGCCCAAGCCGTCTTCATAGATGTAGCTCTCAACCGGATAGAGCATTTCGGTTTTGCCCTTGATGGTCTTGTAGAATGCAGGTCTGAGAATGCTCTCGGTCTGGCAGCAGAGGGAAGCAGCATAGAGGATGCCATCCTCGATTGGAGTCTTTCTCACCGGCTTGATGTTGACAATCTCGACCATTCCGTCAGGGAAGAGGTCAACGGCGTCAATAAGAACCGAGTTGGTGTCGGAGAATTTGTCGACAGCCGAATAGCCGAGCATTACAGCCGATGACTGGAGATACTTCTTCGAACCCTTTGCAAGAGGGATGTTAGTGACGAGCATCATTCCCATAGCCGAGCAGAGCGCCATGGCTCCGGCTGCACAGGAAAGTGCGTAGTAGATTCTTCCTGCCGTGTCGGTTATTTCAATCGGATACCTGAACGCAGCGATAACGCCTACTAAAATCGAAATGACAGTGACAATCGGAACGTAAATCTTGCAGAACGAGTCGGTAATATCAGCAGAGTAGCTGTTCTTGATGAAATCTGTTACAAATTCGGTCTTGCGGGATGTCGAAAGGGAAGGGAAGTCGGTGAGAGCACCTTTTGTGAACTTACTTGCAACGTCCTCGTCGTCGATATGCATTGCGGCGTATTTTGAATATCCGCCGGAAATGTAACGGAAATTGCGCTCGGTTCTCGTGACAATAAGAAGCTTTCCGATGGTGTTTATGAGAAGCCCGACTATCGAAACGCTGATGTAGACGTTTGCAAGCTTCATCTCGACAACCTGCGAGTCGGCAAGAAGCGCAACTCCTGAAAGAAGGCTGAATATCATCGAAATTGCCGCAAGGCTGTCGCTGTCAGCTTTCATGGTGAATAGCTTTTTGAGCCCGACGGATATTACAGTGTAGGAAACAAAGCAGGCAACAAGCCCTAAAATAACGTTTGCGAAGACATATGAGGTAGCTTGTGTTAGAATCGGAATGAGCGAGAGCCCCATATCAGTTGCAATCGTTATGTACACTGACAGGAGCGATGCTATAACAAGCGCACACAGCCGGACAACGAGGCTTGATTTGAGGCTTGATATACTCTTCGCCATAGCCTGAGCCTGATCGAAGCTCTCGAAGTCCTCGACGGATTTTTTATCCGGCTTTTCCTCTTCCTCCGATTCGGCGATAAACTGCTTCACCCTTTCACGGCGCTTTGCGTTCAGATAGGCAAGACGCTCCTCTTCGGTTGCATTTTCGTCAAGACCAACCTCTGTATTCGGGATGATCTTCTTTTCCATCCCGAGGTCTATATCTTCAATCGACGCACGGTTTACCGGGTCGACATTTTGTCTCTTGGGCTTCGGAGTCCCACGCTCGCTCTTGAGCTTGAGAAGATCCTGCATTATCATCTCATCGGCGTTTTGACCGGTTATCGGACGGATTTCCGGTTCAACAGAGGATGACTTTTTCACCGACTGAGGCTTTGGCTCCGGCTGAGGTTGAGGCTGAGGCTTGGGCTCCGGCTGAGGTTCTGGAGCTGGCTTAGGCTGATTCCTTTCGAGAACCTTTTCCATCTCGACGGTGCCTTTCGTAGTGCCGCTTCCGTGACGGATGTCAAGCTCTCCGGCAAGGTCTTCTTCCGGCTCTTTTGACAGAATTTCGGCTGTCGGCTCTGTGACAGCAGCCGTCTCAAAGGGATAGCGGGGCTTAGGAGCTTCGGTTGAAGCGATAACCTCGTCAAGGCTTGACGGGTCGAAAACGAAGCTGTTGTCGCCGACCTCTAAAACATCCTCGATGACCTCGGTTTTTCTAGAGGCTGCAGGCTTTGAAGTGCCACTCAGGATAGCGTCGAGGTCAAACGAATCCTCAGACACGCTTCCGGACGACTTTCCGGTTGCTTTACTTGCATATTCTTCGAGTATATCCTCGACAGATAAATTTTTATCAGACATTTTGACCTCCGGAAATTATTTGTATATAAACTTGAAACAGGTATTACTTTACTGACCTCTGGCGGAGAACCTCATACATAAATATTCCAGCCGCAACAGAAGCGTTGAGGGAGTTGACCTTGCCCTTAAGCGGCAGGCTCAGCATGAAGTCGCACTTTTCGCTGACCAGGCGTCCCATCCCTTCGCCCTCGGAACCGATTACAAGCCCTATGGGACCGGTTAAATTCGCCTTGTCATACTGCTCGCCCTTGGCGTCCGTCCCGTAAATCCAGACGCCGTTTTCTTTGAGCTCGTCGATAGCCGCCGGAATATTGGGAACCCTCGCCACCGGCAGCCAGCTTGCAGCTCCTGCAGAAGTCTTATAGACGGTTCCGCTCAGTGATGCCGAACGCCTCTTCGGAATTATGATTCCATGTGCACCCGAGCACTCTGCTGTTCTTATGATAGCTCCTAAGTTATGTGGGTCGTTTATTTCATCACAGATGATGACAAACGGGTCTTCACCACGGGATTTCGCAAGCTCAAGTATATCCGAAATCTCAACATACTTTGCACATGCTCCCATTGCCACAACGCCCTGGTGGTTGGTCATCCGTGACATCGCCGTGAGCTTTTCATGGCTGACCTGCTTTGTGACAATATTACTCTCTTTTGCCAGCTTCACTATGACCGAGATAGAGCCTGTGGCTTCTTTATCGATGTATATTGTGTCAATAGGCTTCTCAGCCTTGAGAGCCTCGATGACCGGATTTCGCCCGACAATCATTTCGACAGGGTAGTCTTCATCCTCGTTAATGTCCTCACGCTTGTCACGCTTTTCAGGCTTCTTATTATCAGACTTCTTGTTATTATATCTCTTATCGCCGCCATGGCTGTTATTTTTACGGAAATTGTTATTTCTGTCCATATTCTGACCCCTCATATATTTATACAAAGCTATTATATCACATGTACGTCGCAAATAAAAGCACTTTTTCAAATATTTTTTGCATTTTTCGGGAAGTAAAAACACTTAAAAAAGAGTATGCATCTGGGTTGCATATCAGTACTAAATTTCTCCCTTCAAAAAAAGAAAAGCCCGCAAAACTGCGGGTCGGGGATTTAAAGTTATTCAAAAACGGACTTTTAAACGGGCAAAGTCAAACCGACAAAACCCGCTTAAATCCGACATCTTGAAAAATATGGATTTGGTGCATCTTAAATTTCGGACGTATATTTTAAATATACGTTAAGTAAATTGGGACTTTTATGTTCGGTTTAAAACCAAATGGCGGTTTACCGCCGATTTCTCAACTTTTAAACGGAGTTTTCAACAGGAAAGCTTAATTAAAGTTCCAACTTTCAACACTTTCAACCGACTTTTCAACAGGAAAGTTGAAAATGAGGGTATACAGGGAGTATTTTTTGGCGCCTTTCGCCTTATATCGGCTTATATAAGAATCTCGACTTGGTCGCCGTAATGTCTTTTATAGAGTAACACGACCACTCGTCGGTTTCCGTATCTCTTTCCATCCAGAGGTAAGCTATTACACCGTCGGCTCCACCGTTAGTGTATCTGATCTGATACTCGGCATAGATGACATAGAAGGTCTTGTAAACTCTGCTCCAGCCTCGCTCCTCGGCAAGGGGATTTGAATCGTCGATAAGCACCAGGCGTGTCTGGTCGCTGTCGACCTTCGAACCGTACATACAGACGCTTTCAATGCTTTCATCTTCAGCCAAAGCCTTTATAGCTTGGGTCGCCGCTTCCAAAGCCCTTTCATCCTGCCCTGGAGGAGCTTCACGAGTCACATACACATACTCGAGCTCTGCTTCTGTATCTGCCTTGTAGCAAGACCACTCACCGGTTTCAGCATCTTTTTCCATCCAGAGCCATACAGCCGAGTACTCATAGTCGGCATAGTATTCTGCATAGACAACGTAGAAAGTGTAGTCGTATGTCGTCCATTGCGTCCAACGCCAGTCACGCTCTTCGGCAAGCTCGGGATAATCGTCAATAACTGCCACGGTCTTTGAGTGATCAAGCTTGTACCCGCAAATCTCGACATCGGAGAAGTTTTCTTCAAGATATGCTGTTGCGGCATTGTAGGCGGCGACGTCGTCCTTTGTCCAACCATTGTGACCTAAACCGTCTTCTTCAAAGATACCGAGGAACGGAATTCCACTCATGCCGTCGTAGTAATACCAGGCATTGGTTGCTTCGTTATATTCCATCCAAAATGTCCTTGCAGTGTAACCATCGTTGAGAGGCACCATGTCGTGAACGTACTCGACGTAATACTCAGTATAGACGACAACAAAGTTGTCTTCGTTCCAATCACGCTCATCGACTGTGTTATCCCAATATTCGAGAACCTCAGCCGTTCTCTGGTCGTAAATCATGCCGCCGTATACCTCTATTGTCGATACATAATCCTCATCAGCCAGACTTTCAAGGTAATTCAGAGCAGAATCAACAGGGTCATCGGTAGCAGTTTTAATACCATATCTGAATGTTTTACTGGAATAAATGCTTGTTGCACACACCACAGCGAGGATAACTATAATAGCCGCAATGATCACTCTTCTTATGCTTACAACCCTCCTACGGCTCGGGTTCATGGCGTGGAGGATGTATTCATCGTCAACGTCGTTCAGGGCGTATATAACGTCAATCGGCTTCATATTAATCCCTCGCTTTCTATGGTTGCAAGCAGTTTTTTGCGGGTGCGGAAGAGCGTCGTTTTGACCTTACTTTCCCCGCAACCTAACATTTCGGCGATGTCCTTAATCGAATCCATGTACCAGTAACGCCTTAGGAACATGTCTCGCTCGGCTTCTTTGAGGCTTCCTAAGAATCTGTTAAGTGTTTCGGTGAGAGCTTTTGCGTCGACTTCCTCTTCAACGGAAGACTTTGATGGCAAGCTTTCTGCGAGCTCATCTAAAACCAAATCAATCTCCCCGCCGCCACGCTTTTCGGCTCTTTGGTCTCTTCGCTTGTTGAGAGAAATCCTGCGGGTAATCTTTCCGAGAAATGCGGACAGGATATTCGGTCTTTCGGGAGGCATGCTGTCCCAAGCCCGAAGATATGTATCGTTGACCGCCTCCGACGAGTCTTCCCAACTATGAAGAATGTTGTAGGCGATGGTACTCAGATACCCGCCATACTTGCGGTCAGTTTCGTCAATAGCACTCTCAGAACGCACCCAGTATAGTTCGATAATAGCATTGTCATCCAAAGCTCTCACACCCTTTCACCTATATAGACACGGTTTTTGCCCGGTGCGTTACATTTATTTTACTGTGAATTTGGGGAGAATACAAGTTCAGCCACTTGCAAACTCCCCGTAAATATTCTATAATATAATCAAATCCCCCCGAAAGAAGGCATCGCTATGCGAGAAAGCATATTAACCATACCGATAAATGAAATATTCGAGCCGAAGTGCGGGTGTCCTATCTGCACCATGCGGGAAATGCTCGAAAAACGGACTATTGAGTACATAATGGGCGCAGCAATGATGGAGCCAGACGTCAGAATCGAAACCAACCGCCTCGGCTTCTGCCGTGAGCACTATAATATGATGCTTAAACAGAAGAACCGCCTTTCGCTCGCTCTCATGCTCCAGACTCACCTTGAAACCATCAACCACGACGTTTTCGAGAAGAAAGGGCTCTTCGCTTCCAACTCGAAGAAGAGTAAAGCCATCGGCGAGTATGACCATTCCTGCTTTGTCTGTTCCAAGGTCGACTGGGGAATGGAACGGCTTATGGTCACTGTCTTCGACATGTATGAAAACTCTGAGGATTTCAGAAGGCTCTTCTCGGAGCAGCCCTTTATCTGCATGCACGACTGCGACCTGCTCATCAGTAAAGCCCAGAGCGACCTGAATAAGAAATATCAGTCCACATTCATCTCAACCTGCATCGACCTTGCTGGAAAATACTGCAATGAACTCTATGACGACGTCTCCCACTATTGCTCGATGTATGACTACCGCAACTCAGGACCGGATGCCGACTGGGGCAACTCAAGGGATTCGATTGAGAGGGCGATAAAATTCCTGACAGGCAGGGACGCATAATATGTAGGGGCGGATATTATCCGCCCGAAAACGTGTGCTTCCGAGAAAACGGGCGGGCAGGTTGCGGAGCAACCTGTATATCCATCCCTACAAGTGGTGAAAAGAATGTTAAAACAAAAAGTCGAAAACATAACATATAAGTCTACAGCCGCCGGCGTTCTCGTCAAAGTCGACCACCTGAATTTAGGGAAGACTCTTGATTGCGGGCAGGCATTCAGGTGGGAATGTATAGGCGACGGCAGGTATCACGGCTATTATGTCAACCGTGAGCTATACATATCTGAGAATGACGACGGGATTCTCTTTGAGAATACCACCGAGGACGAGTTCAGAAATGTCTGGTATGACTATTTCGATCTCGGCACCGATTGGGGAGAAATTCGGGAAAGGTTGAGCCAGGATCCCACCCTGAAGCTCGCCTGTGAAAAGTGCGAGGGTCTCAGGATTCTTCGGCAGGATCCGTGGGAAGGGCTTATCGCCTTCATAATCTCTCAGAATAACAATATTCCAAGAATCAAGAGCATACTTGCGAGACTTGTTGAGCATTTCGACGGCTTTCCGACGGCAGAAGAGCTGGCGCTCGAAACGCCAGAAAGCCTGCAGTTCCTTCATTCTGGCTACCGGGCAAGATACTTGGTTGATGCCGGAAAGATGGTCTCATCCGGCGAGATTTCGCTTGAAGCCTGCCGCAAAATGTCCTATCCCGACGCCAAGAAAGAGCTTATGCGCATCTGCGGGGTCGGCAATAAAGTAGCCGACTGCACGCTTCTCTATGGCTTAGGCTTCATGGAGGCGTTCCCGGTGGACGTCTGGATCAAGCGGGCCGTCGCAAAGTATTATCCCGACGGTCTTCCGGAGTGCACCAAAGGCATCGAGGGCATCGCCCAGCTGTTCCTATTTGACTATATTAGGAGTGAGGAAGCGTGAAAACTGCCGGCATCATTGCCGAATATAATCCGTTCCACAATGGACACATCCGCCAGATTCAGGCTACCCGTGAAGCCGGCTATGACCGGATAATAGCCGTGATGAGCGGGAATATCGTCCAGCGAGGCGACATCGCCATCTGTGATATGGGATCAAGGGCAAGAGCAGCCGTTCAGAATGGCGTTGACCTGGTTCTGGAGCTCCCGATGCCCTATTCGCTCTCGAGCGCTGAGGATTTCGCCCGGGCAGGTGTGAGCATACTTTCACGGCTCGGTTGTGTGGATGCGCTCTCTTTCGGCTCCGAGTGCGGAGATGTCCGGAGGCTTCAAGCCTGTGCCGATGCTATTGACAGCATTAATCCCTCTGAAATCAAGGCTCTTATGTCGGACGGGCTCACTTATCCGCAGGCGACTGCAAGGTTACTCGGAGATGATATACTAAGCGGCGCAAACAATACTCTCGCTATAGAATATATCCGTAAACTTAAAAATACCGGCATAGAGCCTTTTACTGTTCAGAGAAACATTTCGCATGATAGTCTCGAGCTTGCCGATACTGTTTCAGCTATGAAAATCCGGGAGATGCTACGGAACAGTGAGGACATTTCAGAATTCGTTCCAGAAGTGCCTACGGATTTATCTTTCATAGAAAATATTGATAAGCTTATTCTAAGCCTTGCAGCGTTTCAGGACTCGGGCAACCCGAGAATTGAAAAATATGCTATGCAAGCCTCAAATCTGGACGAGCTCTACTCTCTCGTGAAAACCCGAAACGTCACCCACGCCAGAGTTCGCCGTGAAGTCCTGCAAGCGGCTCTTGGAATCAGAGCAGGCGAAACCGCCACTGAGCCACCATACGCAAGAATCTTAGCTGCCAATCAAGCGGGTATTGATCTCTTGGGCGAAATCAAGAAGTCGGGCACTATATCCGTTTCGACTTCGCTTGTGGAGCTTTCAAAAATATCTGAACGGAACGCTGAGCTCACAGAGCGGGCTTCAAAGCTATGGCACTTCGCAAGAGCGGAGCAGGGGAGCTATCGCTCCGAATTTTCGAGGGAGTTTAAAATATCGACATGAACCAGAGATTAAAACTTGAATACCTCACGCCCGAGAATATAGATAGGGTGAAAGCCATCCACCGGGAGGACATCAGCGAGGACTGGGTCGACGATATGGACACCATTATGGAGTATACGCAGTACGGCTTGGAACACGGTTGCATCGGGCACACCTATGCGATTATTTGCGATGATGTCTATATCGGCGTGATTCTTCTGGGCGAGGCGATACCGTGGGAGACCGACCCGCCGGAAATGAGCGAACAGCCCTTCTACAGGCTTATGAACTTCATCATCGACAACTGCTATCGTAATCTCGGCATCGGCGGTTATGTCCTTGAGACGGTAATAAAGGCGATTTATGACGAATACGGCGTCCGACCGATTGCCCTCGGGGTTCACGAGGACAACGAAGGTGCGGCTCGTTTCTATGAGCGGCACGGGTTCAGAAAAACGGAGTATCGGGAAGACGACGACTGCTACTTTATCCGATACGAAAAATAACTGCGAAATCCGCACTTTCTCTTGATTTTTCCCGCCTCATATTGTATAATTTTTATGGAAATAATACTTCAAACCGAAAGGAAGTTATTTATGAATTTAGTATTGGTAGTAAATGCGGGAAGCTCTTCACTTAAGTATCAGCTTCTCAATATGGATGATGAATCGGTTCTTGCAAAGGGCAACTGCGACAGAATCGGAATTGACGGACATCTTTCCCATAAGGTTCCCTCAAAGGGCGTTGAAATCAGTGAAGATGTCAGTTTCCCCACCCACACGGAAGCTTTCGAGAAGCTTGTTGAGGTCTTGACCTCCGGCGAGGGCAAGGTTATTGACTCTATGAGCGAAATCAGTGCTGTCGGACACAGAGTTGTTCACGGCGGCGAGCTCTATAAGGAGACAACTTTAGTCACCGACAAGGTCATCGAGGACATCGATGCTCTGTCTGAGCTCGCACCTGTTCACAATCATCCGAATGCACTCGCACTTCGTGCGTGCAAGAAGGTCTTGGCTCCCGGCACTCCCCAGGTTGCAGTCTTCGACACCGCTTTCCACCAGACAATGCCCCCGAAGGCTTATATGTTCGGTCTTCCTTATGAGGACTATAAGAATTATCAGGTGAGAAAGTACGGCTTCCACGGCACCTCTCACAGATTCGTAACCAAGGCTCTTTCCGACGCTATGGGCAAGCCTTTATCAGAACTCAAGATAGTTTCCTGCCACCTCGGAAACGGCTCATCCATCACCGCTGTTGATGGCGGAAAGTCGGTTGACACCACAATGGGCTTCACGCCTTTGGACGGTCTTCTCATGGGCACAAGATGCGGAAGCGTTGACCCATCGGCTGTCACCTATGTCATGGAAAAGCACGGCTTCTCAGCTCACGAGATGAGCGAGTATATGAACAAGAAGTCCGGCTTCTTAGGCATGAGCGGAGTTGGCTCCGATAACCGTGAAATCTGCGCAGCAGCAGCCGAGGGCAACGAGAGAGCACAGATCACCCTCGATATTCTCACATACCAGATCAAGAAGTATATCGGCGGATATGCTGCTGCAATGAACGGTCTCGACGCTATTCTCTTCACCGGCGGTATCGGCGAGAATTCTTCGGAAGTAAGAGGCGGAGTCTGCAAGGACATGAGCTATATGGGCATCGAGATCGACGAAGAGCTCAACAGCCACACCCGTGGCAAGCTCGTGAAGATTTCCACTGAGAACTCTAAGGTTGAGGTCTGGATCGTTCCCACAAATGAGGAGCTTCTTATCGCCCGTGACACCCTCGCAGTAGTTTCGGAGAACAAGTAATATGATTTATGAGAGCTTTTTCGTACTGATGTATTTTGGCTATCTTCTGTTGATGAGCTTCGCTACTTTCGTGATGTATGGCATCGATAAGAGACGTGCGAAGAGAGGAGAGTGGCGCATCAGCGAAAAAGCTCTTCTCACTTTAGGCTTCATCGGCGGAGCAGCAGGAGCACTACTCGGAATGCACCTCTTCCGCCACAAAACGAAGCACTGGTATTTTTGGGCTATAAACATCATAGCGTTCGGTTTGCAATTAGCAATATCGGCATTTTTCCTCTCGCAATTTCTTTGGTAGAATAGTAACTTGTCTCCCCCTCTGGGGGAGATGTCAGCGAAGCTGACAGAGAGGGTACGCATCACAAAGGGGATTTTATCATGTCATACACATTCACAGCTTCAAAAGCGGCAGAAGCCTGCGTTGAATGGATCAGAGACTGGTTCTCTAAGAATGGTCCCGACTGCAACGCAGTTTTAGGCATTTCCGGAGGAAAGGACAGCTCGGTAACGGCTGCACTCCTCGTCAAGGCTCTCGGAAAAGAGCGTGTCATAGGCGTTCTTATGCCGCAGGGAGAGCAGTTCGACATCGGGTATTCACGGGAGCTCTGCGAGATACTCGGTATTCGCAGTATTGAAGTCAACATCGGCGAGACTGTCGAGGCTCTCAAGAAGTCTCTCGGCTTTGAACCGTCTGTTGCAACCTCCACCAATATTCCTCCGAGAGTCAGGATGACCGTTCTTTATGCCGTTGCGCAGAGTAATAACGGCAGAGTTGCCAACACCTGTAATCTGTCTGAAGACTGGGTCGGCTATGCGACGCTCTATGGCGACGGCGCAGGGGATTTCGGACCGATTTCCAATTTCACCGTTCAGGAGGTCAAGGCTATCGGAAGGTACTTGGGGCTTCCCGAAAAGTTCGTTGAAAAGCCGCCGCTTGACGGTCTTTGCGGCAAGACCGATGAGGATAACCTAGGCTTCACCTATAAGGAGCTTGATGAGTATATCCGTGAAGGAATCGAGCCCGAGCCGGAAACCAAGGCAAGAATTGACCGGCTGAACAGGATCAATCGGTTTAAGCTGAAGAGGTTTGAGACGTTTTTGTATAGTGAGTAATGAATAAATAAGGGAATTTTACTCGGGAGAAACAACTATGTCAGAATCACTGTTCTTCACAATTTCCTCCCTCCGCCACACCATCCTTTCTACCTCCAAGATAATCCTCTCTGCCGCTGACCTTCAGATCACCGAGAAAACCTCGGCGAAAGACCTTGTCACTCAGTATGACAGGCAGGTTCAGGAGAGGCTTATTGCTGCCATTTCGGAGCTTGTTCCCGGTGCGGAGTTCGTTTCGGAGGAGTCGGCGGAAAAGGGCAACATAAAAGCCGATGACACATTTATCATCGACCCGATTGACGGCACCACAAATTTCATCCACCAGATGGGCAACTGTGCGATTTCCGTCGCCTGGTACAAGCACGGCGAGCCTTTCTACGGCGCAGTTTACGACCCGAATGCCGATGAATTTTTTGAGGCTAAAGCGGGCGAGGATGCATTGCTGAACGGCAAGCCGATCCATGTGAGCGATGCGCCTCTTGGCAATTCAATCGTCCTTTTCGGGACGGCTCCATATAATCCGGAGCTCACGGATCTGACGTTTGAACTGCTGAGAAAAGTCTTCGGAAAATGCCAGGACATCCGACGGATGGGCTCTGCAGCTCTCGACATCTGCCACGTCGCATGCGGCAGGGCGGGGCTCTATTTCGAGGCGACGCTTTCGCCATGGGACTATGCTGCGGCAGCACTCATACTAAAAGAAAGCGGCGGAAGCTTAGTCAATCTTTCCGGTCAGGAAGTCAGGCTGTCCCTCGAAAAGACATCAGTAGTAGCCGGAAATATGAATATAATAGCCGAAAGCGGGATAATTTCGAAACAGAAATGAAAGGTGAAGCAGATGGTAAACGTAAAAAATCGCTGGGCACTTGTGACCGGCTCGAGCAGAGGAATCGGACGGCTTGTATCGCTCTTCTTAGCGGAGCAGGGCTGCAATCTCATTCTTCACAGCAGAAAACTTGAACACACCGAGGGACTTCTTGAAGAAGTCAAGGCAAAGGGAGTCGATGCTTATTCAGTGGCTGCTGAGCTCTCGAAGCCAGATGAAGTCGAGGCTATGCTTCATGAAATAGACGAGCGTGGCACGCCGGTTGATCTCATCCTAAACAATGCTGGGCTTCAGATTGCCTATCGGGTTGATTACTGTAAAACTCCTGTGTCAGACTACACCGAGAGCTTTCTTATAAACACCGTTTCGCCCATCATGATCTGCTATCACTTCCTGCCGAAGATGATTGAGCGAGGCTTCGGGCGAATCCTGAACACCACCAGCGGCATCAGGCTTGAGCCCGAGCAGGCTGGCTATTCTGCAAGCAAAGCGGCTCTTGACAAGGTGACAATCGACCTTGGCTCGAAGCTTCAGGGCACGAATGTCATGATTAATCTGACGGACCCCGGCTGGTGCCGTACTGACTTAGGCGGTCCTTATGCCCCGAATGCACCAGAAAGTGCAATCCCCGGCGCAGTGGTCGGCGTCTTCGTCGATGACAAGAAGTCGGGAAGATACTTAGGAGCCCAGAACTTCACCGGCATGACGCTTGAAGAAGCGGTAGAGAAAGCCGAAGCGGAGTTTGATAGTCCGTACTGAATTTAATGCGTAATTCGTAATGCTTAATGCGTAATTATTTAAAAAAGCCTACCGTTGCAATTTTACAACCGTAGGCTTTACTAATTACTGAATCGTTTCGGCAATGGCATCAACAAGAGCATCAATCTCACTGAGCTGGCTTTCCTTGAGGGACGACTTGATGGAAACTGTGCTCTCAAGGATGTTCATATTCTTGAGCCCGCCGATAATTTCACGCATAAGTTTGCCGCTGGTGGCAGCCCAGGAGCCGTTCTCTATGAATGCAACGGTTCTGTTCTGAAGATTATGCGAAGCGATGTCCCGAAGAAGCTCGTCCATGCTGATGAATATTCCGGCGTTGTAGGTGGTTGATGCGAAAACAAGGTGGCTGTATTCAAACGCCGCAGCAACTATCTCAGAGGAAGCAGTCACCGAAACGTCAAACATTTTTGTCCTGATGCCCTTTTCACGGAGCTTGCATGCTAAGATATTGGCGGCATTCTCGGTGTTGCCGTAGACGGAAGCATAGGCGATCATAACGCCAGTGACCTCCGGCTCATAGAGTGACCACTGCTGGTACTTCTCGATATAGTCGCCGATATTTCTTCTCCAGACAAAGCCGTGGAGCGGGCAAATCATGTCTATTTCGACAGCAGCGGCTTTCTTGAGAAGAGCCTGAACCTGAGTGCCATACTTTCCGACAATATTTGTGTAGTATCTCCTCGCCTCACCGAGATAATCCCCGAAGAAGTCGACCTCATCGGCAAAGAGTGCACCGTTGAGCGCTCCGAAAGTGCCGAAAGCGTCAGCCGAGAAGAGAATCTTGTCCGTCGAATCGTAGCTCACCATAACCTCGGGCCAGTGAACCATCGGAGCCATCAGGAAGGAGAGCTTGTGCTTACCCGTCTCGAGAGTGTCTCCCTCGCCGACAAGGTGATAGTTCTTGACGACATTTTCGCCGAAGAACTGGTTTATCATCCCCTGAATTTTCTTGTTGCAGACAACAGTCACGTCGGGGTACATCATGAGAATTGCCTTCATGGTGGCAGAATGGTCAGGCTCCATGTGGTGAATTACGAGATAGTCGAGGCTTCTGCCGCCCAAGCCATGCTCAACGTTCTCCAAGAATACTTTTTCAACTGCATGGTCAACGGTGTCAAAAAGCACTGTTTTCTCATCTAACAGAAGATAAGAATTATAAGAAACCCCATCCGGCACCGAATAGACGCCCTCAAACATAGCGAGCCGCCTGTCATCTCCACCGACCCAGAGAAGATCGGGGGTTACATTTCTTATGCAATACAATTTTTTCATCCTCTCTTGAGGTTATTGCCTCCCCTAAGCTTAGGGGAGGGGGACCGGCGAAGCCGGTGGAGGGGTCATTCTTCCTCAAACATATCCTTGCCGACTCCGCAAAGAGGGCAGGTGAAATCTTCAGGGAGATCTTCAAACTTTGTGCCGGGAGCTATTCCGTTGTCGGGATCTCCCAATTCCTCATCATAAACATAACCGCATACTGAACATACATATTTCATTTAAAGTCATCCTTTCATGTAAAATCATTTTTAAGAAACATTCCTAAAAGCTTCTAAAGCTATTATATCTAAATAGCCACTTCATGTCAACAGTTTCCATAAAAAAATCCCGCAGTATTTCTGCGGGAAATATTTATCCTTCGCTGAGCTCTGTGATGACCTTGACAAAGCTTTCCGGGTCGTCAAACTCCTTATAGATAGACGCAAACCTGACATACGCCACAAGATCGATGTCCTTGAGGGCTGAAAGTACGCTGTCGCCAATTTCGGCAGTTGTTATCTCGGTTCTCATCTCGTTTGCGAGACGGTTTTCGATGTCGTCGACAATGTGCTCGATGGTTTCGGGACTTATAGCACGCTTTTTGGTGGCTGATGTGATGCCGACGATGACCTTGCCTCTCATGAACGGCTCATAGCTGCCATCTTTTTTGATGACCATCAGAACTGGCTTCTCGACAACCTCATAGGTCGTGAACCTTTTGCCGCACTGGGAGCATTCCCTGCGGCGGCGAATCTTCTCATCGCTCGGGCGTGAATCGATAACCTTGGTGTCGTCATAACCGCAGAACGGGCATTTCATGATAGTCATCCCTCCAGTAGAGTAGGTCACTGCCTTGTGATATTTATCCTGAAGTAATTATAGCATATTTTCAGGACTTTTGCAACAGAAAATCACGAATTTTAACTTCGCTTTCTTTTAACTTAAGCTTAATCATAGTATCCTCCCGGGGCTGGGAATCTCCCGATCGAGGATTCTTTTTGCATATGAGCGGATGAGCTCGCATTGCGCCGTGAATTCGTCCGAATCAGACTGCAGCATCGGCTTGAGCATGCAGACTGCTCCCTCCATCTCCTCCAAAATATCCTCATCCACAATGCAGGAAAGCCGTTTCGAATACTCCCTGAAGGCATCCTCAAGCTCTTCGACAGCCGCCGCAGCCTCTTCCTCACTTTCGGAATTAAGAACCTCCTCAATAGCTCCATAGATTTTGGCATTTTCCGCCTCAATTCCTGCGATTGCGAAGCACCCTGCCGCAATGATGGCGGCAATTATTATGATGCTGATAAGAATCCTTTTCACTTTTCAGCCTCCTTCGGGATTATATAAAGACTCTTGTCCGGGCGAAGCATGCAAAGAAGAACATCTCCCGGCTCAAGGTGCTTCCGCTTCAGCTCTTTTCTGAGCTCCTTTTCGTCAAGCCCTGCGCCGCTCATGCCGCTTGCGATGATGTCGCCATCAGAAATAAGAACCTGCGGCGGGTCACCCGTCTCATCGGGAGTGATAATTGTCTCCTGGGTTACGGGACGGTTCCCGGCTTTCAGCAGAACGCTTATAGTTCCGGTTGTCTCTACAACCGCATATTGCACCTCATCGATGTCGAAAACTCCGCTGTTCCTGAGCGCCGAGCAGACGTCGTCAACCGTGAACCGAAGCTCTTTCATGACCGACTGGTTGAGTTTCCCTCCGGAAATTATGACTTTCGGTCTGCCGGAAATGACATGCCTTAGCTTTCTTGATTTGAGCGCCGCAAAAGAGGCTAAGATGTCGAGGCAGACAAGAGTCAGGATTGGAACTACTCCTGTTATCAGCGAAGCCTCCGGGTCTTCCATTGCAAGGGTGGCTATGTTCGAAATGAGAATTGTGATGACGAGCTCGGACGGCGAAAGCTCGCCAAGCTGTCTTTTACCCATAACCCGGGTTGCGAATATGA
This sequence comes from Oscillospiraceae bacterium, assembly GCA_021200565.1. Classification (GTDB taxonomy): domain Bacteria; phylum Bacillota; class Clostridia; order Oscillospirales; family Ruminococcaceae; genus Faeciplasma. The sequence goes on along the minus strand of JAJQGJ010000012.1, from coordinate 154,732 downwards.
CGAGGAAGTAGACAAGAATTCCTCTTATGAAAACTATGAGCATGGCTGCTTTGATCCTTTCAGTGATTCTTGGGTATATTTTTGCCAGGAAGCCTCCGAATATCCGGCGCTTCTCTGCAAAAACTAATCAGAAATGAAAGGGTGATAGAATGAATTTAAGCGAGAATTTAGAACGCTCTTTAAAGGAAATCCGTGAACTTTTCGGCAATTCTGATGATCTGAATATAGTCCGCTTTGAAGCATCCGGGATAAAGTGCGCCGTTCTGACTCTTGACGGGATGACTTCATCAGGCGACCTCTCAAAAATGCTCTTTTCGCCTCTTATGGATTTTAAAAAGCTTTTAGCCCAGCCGTCGGATATTTACAGCTTCTTAATGCGCAAAGGCTTGTTCTCAACTGAGAGTAAGCCGCTTCGAACCTGTTCTGACGTTTCCGAGCGCCTCTGCTCCGGATTTGCAGTGGTTTTGATAAACGGCGAGAAGAGGGGAGTGGCGTTCGGCGCACAGGGCTTCAAGACCCGAAGCATCTCAGAGCCGACAACCGAGAATAACATCAAGGGCTGCATGGAGGCTTTCTCCGACAACCTGAAAACCAGCATGTCCCTCATCCGCCGCAGGATCAAGAGCCCACTTCTTCGGTTCGAAACTATGAAAGCCGGCAAAATCAGCCAGACCGAGCTCGCAATAGTCTACATCTCAGGCAAAGCTCCCGAAAGCCTTGTTGATGAGGTTCGCTCCCGCCTCAGTGAAATCAGGCTCGACCTGATTTCCGGCACCGGCTGCCTCGAGCCGTTTCTTTCGAACAGCCCCGGCTCGTTCTTCTCCGGCTGCTCGACCACTGAAAGACCTGACACCTTAGCGGCAAAGATAAACGAGGGCAGAATCGCAGTTTTAATAGACGGCGTGCCGTTTGCCGTCGTCTGTCCGGCGCTTTTCATGGAGAACTTCCAGGCGGTTGACGATTATGAGGAGAAGCCTTATTTTGCTTTCCTGCAGAGGCTTCTTCGGTATCTTTCGTTTCTTGCCGCCGGCTTTCTTCCGGGAATATACCTCGCCGCAACCATCCACCATCCCGAAATCCTTGCAAAAACAATCATGACCAACCTTATCTCGTCAGAGGAGGACACGCCTTTTCCACTGATGCTCGAGATGCTGATAGTGGTGACGCTTTTCGAGATCATGCGTGAAGCCGGACTCCGGCTTCCGAAAGCTGTCGGAGGTGCCGTTTCGATAGTCGGAGGGCTCGTTATAGGCGACGCAGCAGTCACAAGCGGGCTTATCTCCTCGCCGCTCCTCATAATAATCGGAATCACTGCAACCTGCTCATTCGTCCTCCCAAGCCTCAATCCGCAGCTGACAATTCTTCGCTATATCGGAGTCTTCGCCGGAGGCTTGGCTGGCTTTTTCGGAATGGCAGTTTTCGCGCTCGTGATTCTTGTTAACGCCTCCGCAAGCGACTGCCTTAATGTCCCGTACCTCTCACCGGTGGCACCGTTTACGATGAAGGCAACCCGTGATCTTCTCTGGCGCTCGGGATACAAGAAGATGCAGAAGCAGAAGCTGACGGTTGAAAGCCTGAACGGCTCAGGGAGGGAAGAATGAACCGAAAAATCTCGGCAAAGATAAGCTCAGGGCAGATGTTTATCCTTCTCATCCTCGCCCGGATAATGCACACAATGGTCTTCCACTCTGACGACTTCTCAGTCGGCAGCTTCATGCTCCCAACGCTTCTTTTGACAACTCTCATAGAAGCCGCCCTGTCGCTCCCGGCGCTGATTCTTATCGATAACGGCAGCGATATTTTGAAAGAGCTTTCCCACGGCTCAAAGCGGGTCTATGCCTTCTTAAGAGCTCTATATAGCCTCTATTTTCTCTATATCGCCGCCGGAACAATCAAGTATATCGCAGAATTCATGCACGCAGAGTTTCGAAAAGTCATCAGCCCGATTGCGGTTATCGTGATACTAGCAGCAGCCGCCGCATACTGCGCACATCTTGGAATAGAAGCCTTAGCCAGAGCGGGCACGGTGGTATTCTGGATTTTCATAGCGCTTTTTGTCTCGATGGCATCCGTGAGCGAGGGGACGTTCAACATGTCAAACCTCACCCCGATAACCGGAAACGACTTTCCGGCAATTCTTGACTATGCCGTAAGGGATTTGTCCTCAAGCTGGTGGCTCCCGATGCTGGTCGTTCTTGGAACCCATCTCAACGGCTCGAAGGACGGCGCAAAGAAAGCGGCAGGAGGGTATCTTATATTCAAGCTTGTCATGCTCGAACTGCTTGCTCTGCTGATAATATTAGTGCTCGGAAGATTTTCTGACATCCTTGGCTATCCGCTTTTGGCACTCGGAGCATATGCAAGAACCGTCTTCATAATGAGCTTCGATGCCGTCAACATGTTCGTTTGGTGTATGAATGCAGCTTTGGTCTGCGGAATTTATCTCTTCATAGCGAGCGAAAGCATGAATGGCAGAAAGGGCGAAATCATCACGCTTGCCATAACTCTGGCAGCCGGAATCGCAGCCTATAATCTCAATATCGATTTCAATGGAGAAGTTGCACTCGTAATCAAAACTGGCGGAATACTGCTTTTAGGAGTAGCCTTGCCGCTGATACTAATGATAGAAAGGGGAGTGAGAAGATGCGTAAACTCGCTCTGATAGTCGCTACTATGCTTCTTCTTACAGGCTGCGAAAGCTCCGATGTCCAGAAACGCCTCGTTGTAACTGCAATCGGAATAGGCGAAAGCACCATATCATATCAGACCTTCTCCCCTGAAAACGAAATTGAAGTCTACACCTTTGAGTGTGATTCGCTTTCAGAGGCTGAGGAAGAGCTGTCACTGAAAACCGGAAAAGAGATTTTCTTAGGCGACACGGAGCTGATAGCTTTTTCGGGAAGCATGAATATAGAGCCCTACCTTGACTATCTCTGGCACAGCCCAGACATATATATGGGAACTCCGGTTGTATTTTCGGAAGCAAGCCCAGATAAGCTTCTTGAGATTCAGTCGGAGGAGCTTAGCGGAATATTGACTGTGGCAGGTGAAAAAGTTGGTCTTATAGACCTTTATAACGACATTTATTCTTATGATTGTTGCGCATGGCTGCCGTTATTTTCGTCAGTCGGCGAAATTTCGGGCGAAATACTCTTGAAATCATCGCAGGAATGTGGTATCATAGCTTTGTATTATGAGTAAATGCGTCTGCCTTACGGCATCCGCAGAAAAATCCTGATGAAAGGGATGGTACTTTTTAATGATAAAGATTGAGAATCACCTGGGAACGATAGCCATGACCGATTCATATCTCACCTCGCTTATCGGTCACGCCGCAACAAGTTGCTTCGGAGTTGTCAGAATGAGCCCGGTAGGAGCCAGACAGGGCGTAAAAACCAATCTTCTGGGCTTGGGTGGAATCGACAACGGCGTCAGAATCTACACTCCCGCAAGAAAAGACAGTGAAAACCAGAATAAGATGTCGATTGACCTCCACATCTGTGTGACCTATGGCATCAACGTAAACGCTATTGTAGACAGCATCGTGAACAAAGTCCGCTATGTCGTCGAGAGCGAAACGGGCATTGAGATAAAGAAAATTAACGTCTTTGTTGACGGCATGGAATCTTAAATAAAAAGGATTGGTGCTGAACGATGATAACAGGTAGTATGCTGAGGGACGCTTTTGTAAGCGCCTCAAACTGCATTTCAAACAACAAAAAGTCGATTGACGAGCTGAACGTCTTTCCCGTTCCCGACGGCGACACCGGCACCAATATGTCGATGACACTTTCCAACGCCAGAAAAGAGCTTGAGCTGATGGCTGATGATGTCACTGTGGCGCAAGTAGCCAAAGTAATGGCTTCCGGGCTTTTAAGAGGCGCAAGAGGAAATTCAGGAGTAATAACATCTCTGCTGTTCAAGGGCTTCGACAAGGCGCTTGCAGGGCAGGAGACAGCCGATATTGAGCTTATGACACAGTCGCTCGAAAAGGGTGTCGAGAGAGCCTACAAGGCGGTTATGAAGCCGACAGAGGGAACTATTTTAACGGTTGCCCGGCTTGCTTCAGTCAAGGCAAGAGAGCTTGCCGGCTCAGAAAAAGATCTCGTTTCATTCTGGGAGCAGGTCTGCGTCGAGGCGGAAAGAGTCCTTGACACCACACCCGATTTACTTCCGACCTTAAAGAAAGCCGGAGTAGTAGACGCCGGCGGTAAGGGACTTTGCATGATTTTCAGAGCCATGCTTCAGGTCTTCAAGGGCGAGGGAATTGTTCCTGACGAGACACAGAAGAAGCAGGCTGAGGCGGTCACAATCGAGACTTATGCATCCGTAGTCGGAAGCTTTGAGGACGAGATTCACTATACCTACTGCACCGAGTACATAGTCAAGAAGGACGTTAAGCAGACCGGCAATGCTTTAAAACTGCGGGCATATCTTGAATCCATCGGCGATTGCGTTGTGGTTGTTGAGGACGATGAGATTATAAAAGTCCATGTGCATACAAATAATCCCGGTCTTGCAGTTGAAAAGGGTCTTGAATTCGGCTCGATGACACTGCCAAAAATCGAGAACATGCGCTATCAGCACGAGGCAAAGAAGGATGACAAGACAAAGGTAACCGTTTCGAGCTCGAATAAGGTCTATAAATCCGTTCCTCCCGAGAAGGATTATGGCTTCGTAGCCGTTGCAACAGGCGAGGGAATTGAAGCTATGTTCAAGGATGCCGGCGCCGACTGCATAGTCAGAGGCGGGCAGACGATGAATCCGTCTACTGAGGACATCTTGGCTGCTATCCAGGCAACTCCTGCAAGAACTGTTTTCGTTCTTCCAAATAACAAGAATATCATCATGGCAGCTGAGCAGGCTGTGAAATTGGCAGACAGAAAGGTATGCGTTCTCCAGACAAGGACAATTCCTCAGGGACTTTCGGCACTACTTGCGTTCGACCCGACAGCCGATTATAACACCAACAGCACCGAAATGACCAAGGCGTTTGAGCGTGTCCAGACCGGACAGGTCACATTTGCTGCACGTGACAGCGAATTCGACGGCGTCGAGATTCACGAGGGCGAGATACTCGCCATGGATAACGGCAAGCTTTCACTTGTCGAGAAGGACGCAGTCAAGGCAGCATATCGCCTCACGAAGCGTCTCATCAAGCCGGACAGTGAGTTTATATCCGTCATCTACGGCAAGGACGTCAAGGAATCGGAAGCGGAAGCCTTGAGAGCGAAGCTTGAAGAAAAGTTCGGTTCACGCCTCGACATCAACGTCATCAATGGCGGACAGCCGGTGTACTACTACATCATCAGTGTAGAATAAGAATTTAAGAATGCCGTTCGGTTCCGAACGGCATTTTGAAACCGTGAAGTTTGGCTTCGCCAAACTTGCTATTTTCGCCTGTGGCGAAAATAGCACCCCTCAGGCACTTCGTGCCAGCTCCCGAAGTTCGCAAGCGAACTTCTAGACAGAGGGAGCCATAATTACGCAAATCTAAGCCTCCCCTGTCAAGGGGAGGGGGACCGCCGGCGAAGCCGGTGGTGGAGGGGTGCAAGTTCGGCAACGCCGAACTTGCCGACTTCGCAAAGCGAAGTCGTCGCCCGTAGGCGACACTATCACTAATCATTTTGGAGGATAGCATGAGTAAGCTTTTTAAATATTTCAAGGGCTACAAATTACAGGCGGTGTGTGCGCCTCTGTTTAAGATTATCGAGGTCATATTTGAACTTATGGTGCCGCTCGTTGTGGCAGAAATTGTCGACACGGGCATTCCGGCTGGGGACAAGCCGTATATCTATAAGATGTGCGGAATACTTGTCCTGTTCGGAGCATGCGGCTTGGCAAGCACACTGATGGCGCAGTATTTCTCTGCAAAAGCCTCTGTCGGCTTCACGGGAGCTGTGAGACAGGCTCTCTTTGATCACATCCAGTCGCTCTCGTTCACGGAAATAGATAAGCTCGGCACTTCAACCTTGATCACCCGCCTCACAAGTGACCTGAATCAGATCCAGACGGGCGTCAATCTGACGCTTCGGCTTCTCATGCGCTCGCCGATGGTCGTTTTCGGCGCTACTTTCATGGCGTTCAGAGTTGATGCACAGGCAGCGCTCATCTTTGTTGCAGTCATCCCGATTCTTTCTGTTGTCGTTTTCGGAATCATGCTTGGAACCATCCCGCTTTACACTGCGGTTCAGAAAAAGCTTGACGCCGTTCTGCTCAGAACGAAAGAGAACCTCACCGGCGCAAGAGTTGTGAGAGCTTTCTGCATGGAGGAAGAGGAAACCGAGGACTTTAACGAGAAGAACAACGCTCTTGCGAAATCACAGAAGTTTGTCGGAAAGATTTCATCCGTCATGAATCCGATGACCTATGCAATCGTAAATATCGGAATAGTCGTACTCATCTACACAGGCGCAGTCAAGGTCAGCACCGGTGTTCTCACCCAGGGTCTTGTTATAGCACTCTATAACTACATGTCGCAGATTTTGGTCGAGCTCGTAAAGCTTGCAAACCTCATTATAAGCGTCACGAAGAGCCTTGCATGTGCCCGAAGAGTCGAAGAAGTATTAGAGATTCAGCCATCAATGGTCAGCGGAAGCTACACCGGCGAAAAGTCGGCTGAAAGCGAATATGCGGTTGAGCTCAGCGACGTTTCGTTCAGATATTCGGGAGCGGCTGCCGATTCGCTCGAAAATATCTCTGTCAAAGTTAAGAACGGCGAGAAGATAGGAATAATCGGCTCAACCGGCAGCGGCAAGACAACGCTTATCAGCTTGGTTCCGAGATTCTATGACGCCACCGACGGCTATGTCAAGGTCGAGGGCGTCGACGTCAGGGATTGGGATGAGGAAGCACTCAGGGATAATGTTGCAGTAGTCATGCAGCGCTCAAGCCTCTTCTCCGGAACCATCCGGGACAACATCAGATTCGGCAATGAAAACGCAACTGATGATGAAATTATGGAAGCTATCAGCGAAGCACAGGCTGAAAACGTCGTTGCGGCAAAGCCTGAAGGCTTAGACAGCATGATTGAGCAGGGCGGAAAGAACCTTTCCGGAGGACAGGTTCAGCGTCTCACAATCGCCCGGGCTCTTGTCAAGAAGCCAAAGATTCTAATACTCGATGACAGCTCGTCGGCGCTCGACTTTGCAACCGATGCGGCACTCCGCAAGTCAATATCCAGCCTTAATTACCACCCGACAGTCCTGACAGTCTCGCAGAGAGTTTCAACCGTCATGCATTCTGATAGGGTTATGATGCTTGAAGACGGTATCATGGTAGGCTTGGGAACTCATGAAGAATTGCTTTCGAGCTGTCCTGAGTATCTCGAGCTCTATCAGTCGCAGATCAAGAATTCGTAAGAAAGGGGAGCTGAAATTATGAGTAAAGAAAAAGTAACTGCCGGAACGGCTTCCCAGACATTAAAGAAGCTTCTCAGGTTTATTAGGAAGTATAGCGTTCTTCTTGTACTGTCAATTCTTTTGGCGGCGGCTTCTGTAGTACTTACGCTCTATGTCCCGATTCTTTTCGGAGACGCTATCGATTATATCACAGAAAACGGCGTCGACCTCGGGATGGTCTTAAGCTTTCTTCTGAAAGCCGCAGTAACCGCACTCGTGGCGGCACTCCTCCAGTGGATCATGAACGTCATCAATAACCGGATCACCTATGAGACGGTTAGGGATCTAAGAGAGAAAGCTTTCTTAAAAATTGAGAATCTGCCGCTCAAATATATCGATTCCCATCCGCACGGCGACCTTGTTTCGAGAGTCATCTCCGATGTCGACCAGCTTGCCGACGGCTTGCTACTCGGCTTCTCGCAATTCTTCACCGGTATCGCCACCATCGTCTGCACGCTTTTATTCATGCTCTCGATAAGCTGGAAGATAACTCTGATTGCGGTTGTCCTGACGCCGCTGTCGCTGTTCGTTGCCAAGTTCCTGGCGCAGTCGACATATAATCTTTTCAAGAAGCAGTCGGAGATCCGAGGCAGTCAGACCGCACTCATCGACGAAATGGTTGGCGGCGCAAAGACGGTCAAGGCTTATAACTATACTGAGCGAAGCCACGAGCGCTTCAAAAAGATTAACGATGACCTGACAGAAACCTCATCGAAAGCCATCTTCTACTCCTCACTTGTAAATCCGTCGACCAGATTTGTAAACGCAGTTGTCTATGCTGCAGTCGGTCTTGCCGGCGCTCTTTCGGTGGTTGCCGGAACAGTAACAGTCGGAGGCTTGACCTGCATTCTCAGCTATGCTAATCAGTACACCAAGCCCTTTAACGAGATAAGCGGCGTCATAACCGAGCTTCAGAACGCAATCGCATGCGCTGGAAGAATCTTTGAGCTTATCGAAGCTGAGCCTCAGCCGTCGGATGAAGGGCTTCCGAAGCTTTCAGACGTCAAGGGCAATATCGAGCTTGGGGACGTTTCCTTCTCCTATTCGCCCGATACAAGTTTGATCGAGAACTTCAATCTCTCTGTAAAAGCCGGTCAGAGAATCGCCATCGTCGGTCCCACGGGCTGCGGGAAGACGACTCTCATCAACCTTCTCATGCGCTTCTACGATGTAGACAGCGGCTCGATTTCGGTTGAGGGCAGCGACATCCGTGACATCACCCGCCACAGCCTCCGTGAAAACTACGGAATGGTTTTGCAGGACACCTGGCTTAAATCCGGAACTATACGAGACAACCTTAAAATCGGCAAGCCTGACTCTTCAGACGATGAGATGATAGCTGCTGCAAAGACCACCCATGCCGACAGCTTCATCAGGCGTCTTCCTCAGGGCTACGACACTCCGATTGGCGAAGAGGGAGGCAACCTTTCAGCCGGTCAGAAGCAGCTTCTCTGCATAACAAGAGTTATGCTTACAAAGCCTCCTATGCTGATTTTAGACGAAGCTACTTCCTCGATAGATACCAAGACCGAATTCAGGGTACAGCGCTCATTCGAGAAGCTGATGCAGGGGAAGACCACCTTCATAGTCGCTCACAGACTGTCTACAATCATGAGTGCCGACCTGATACTCGTCATGAAGGACGGTCACATAATCGAGCAGGGCAAGCATGAGGAGCTTCTTGAGAAGCACGGCTTCTATTATGAGCTTTACAACAGCCAGTTCGCACACTGATTTTTGCTTCTAACTTGCCGAAGACAAACATATAATGCACCAAAAGACAACTTTTCGGAGGGATAAGTATGTTTGTCAAGACGGTCAAGGTTAAAAAAGCGGTGCAAATACTCGGCTATATTCTCGTGGCACTGCTTTTGGTGTTCGTGGCGGTGTTTCTTTTCAACAGGTTTTATGGCGGAAGTAAAACCATCTCGCTTCCGGATGAAGCTTCACAGCTTGAATTCCTGCACGATTTGGGCTGGGAGACGTCGGAATCTGCAATAGATGTCCGGAGCGTCATCATACCTGAAGAGTGGAACGACGTCTATAACCAGTATAACGACCTGCAATTAGAGCAAGGCTTGGATTTGAACGGCTATAAAGGCTGTCTGGTTGAAATCTATACCTATGAAATTTATAACTATGGCGATGAAGACAACATTGTCGTAAATCTCATGATTTGTGACGGAGTGCTCATTGCCGGCGACGTCTGCTGCACCGAGCTCGGCGGCTTCATGCAGGGGCTTGTCAAGACCACAACATAAACGGTGATAAAAGATGTATAAAACCTGTATATTCGACTTCTACGGAACTCTCTGCGACATCCGCACTGACGAAACCAAACCGGAGCTATGGGAAAAGCTTTCTTTATTCTACAGCTTCCAGGGGGCAAGCTACCCTCCTGAAGAGCTTAAGAGCGGTTATTTCCGGATAGTAAGTGATCTCGAAGCCAAGTTCCGTGAAATCAAGATAGAGCATGTCTTCAAGGAGCTGTTTTTGGAAAAAGGCGTCCATGCCGACGACGCATTGGCTATGAATGCCGGTCAGTTCTTCCGGATTCTTTCTATCGGACACCTGAGGCTTTATGACGGTGTAAAAGATATGCTTGATAAGCTCAGAGAAAGTGACAGAAAGGTCTATCTCCTCTCAAACGCACAGCGGATTTTCACCGAGTATGAGCTGAAATATCTTGGAATCTGGTTCTCTTTCGACGACATCTTCATCTCGTCCGACCACAACTGCAAAAAGCCAGACCTGGAATTCTACAGTAAGCTCATTGAAAAGCACCAGATTGATGCCAGCACCACCATCATGGTTGGAAACGATGGCATATGCGATATTGCGGGAGCCAAGTCGGCGGGACTTCATACTTTGTATATAAAATCCGACATCTCGCCGGATGAGCCGATTCCTAAAGCCGATCATGTTCTTCTTGCTCCGGACATGGCGAAGGTGGCTGAGATACTATTAAAAGAGGAAGATTAAAATGCCAGAGATGCGACTCGACAAATTTTTATCAGGGCAGCTCCCCAAAATTTCGAGAACCGGTGCCAAAGAGCTCCTGAAAAAGGGCTTGGTGACCGTCGACGGAGTGATCGTGAAGAAATATGACTATAAGCTTGATCCTGAGAAGTCGGTAGTAGCCGTTTCTGGCGAGAGAGTCACATATCGTGAGCATCTGTACATAATGCTGAATAAACCTGCTGGGGTTGTCTGCGCAGTCCGGGATAAGATAACGCCAACGGTCATGGAGCTTCTGCCAGAAGAGCTCAGACGGCAGGGGCTTTTTCCGGCGGGAAGGCTGGACAAGGACAGCGTCGGATTCGTGCTATTAACCGACGACGGCGAGCTGGCGCACAGGATGCTGTCTCCTGTCAGCCACGTTCCGAAGAAATACTTTGTCCGGCTTGAAAAGCCAGTTTCGGACAGCGTTTGCGAGCTTTTTGCAAGTGGCATGACGATTGACGGTGGCGAGAAGTGCCTGCCAGCCGAGCTTGAAATATTAAGCCCGAAAGAGTGCTTCGTGACGCTCCATGAGGGCAAGTTCCACCAGATAAAGAGAATGTTTGAGGCAGCTGGGAATTCAGTTATATATCTCAAGAGAATACAGATCGGCGGAGCCATCCTGGACGAGGAATTGGATGAGGGAAAAGCAAGACTTTTGGAAGAAAATGAGATTAAATCACTTATTTCCTGCAAACAAATTTTCTAACAAAGCCTATAGTCAATTTGCATAAAAACGCACCGGAAACTTTGGTGAAAACGCCGTCTTGTAAACCCGGTCTCAATATAGTATAATTATCACAGTAGCTAATTCAAGGGATTAGCAAGTTTTAAAAATTCGGCGAGGAGGCCTTTTGATGGCAAGCTTATCACTAAAGCATATTTACAAGAAATACCCCGGCGGCGTTGTCGCTGTATCTGACTTCTGCCTCGAGGTTAAGGACAAGGAATTTATAGTCTTTGTAGGACCTTCAGGATGCGGCAAATCCACCACCTTAAGAATGATTGCAGGTCTTGAGGAAATCACAGACGGCGAGCTCTACATTGGCAACAGATTGGTCAACGATATTGCTCCTAAGGACAGAGACATCGCAATGGTATTCCAGAACTATGCTCTTTATCCTCATATGACAGTTTTCGAGAACATGGCATTCGGTCTTAAGCTCAGAAAGACTCCTAAGGATCAGATTGCCCGTAAGGTTGAGGAAGCAGCAAGAATCCTCGACATCTCCCACCTCCTCGACAGAAAGCCGAAGGCTTTGTCCGGCGGTCAGAGACAGCGTGTTGCCTTAGGTCGTGCACTCGTTCGTGAGCCTCAGGTCTTCCTTCTTGACGAGCCGTTGTCCAACCTCGATGCTAAGCTCCGTGCTCAGATGAGAACCGAGATTACATTGCTCCATAAGAGACTCGGAACCACATTTATCTATGTAACCCATGACCAGACCGAGGCTATGACCATGGCTGACAGAATCGTCGTTATGAAGGACGGCTTCATTCAGCAGGTCGACACTCCTCAGAACCTCTATTCATATCCTTGCAACCTCTTCGTTGCTGGATTCATCGGATCTCCTCAGATGAACTTCATCGACAGTAAGCTCATCAAGATTGATGGCAAGTACAACGTTGAGTTCGGTTCTGAAGACACCAAGGAAACCAGAGGAAGAAAGTTCTACATCGAGCTTCCCGAGGCTAAGGTAAATGAAGAAGCTTTGGCTCCTTACCTCAACAAGGAAATCATCTGTGGCGTTCGTCCCGAGTGCATCCATGATGAAGAGATGTTCATCTCCTCCGCTAAGACCGGTATCATCGAAGCAACCGTTAACGTAGCCGAAATGATGGGTGCTGAGACCTATCTCTACCTCACCTGCGAGGGCATCAACCTCACTGCTCGTGTTTCCAACCGTTCGACTGCAAGACCTCAGGATGTTATCACCTGCGCTCTTGACGCCAACAGAATCCACCTCTTCGACAAGGAAACTGAGAAGACAATTATCAACTGATAATTGTATCATCAACTGATGATGTATTATCAACTGATGATGTAGCATCAACCGATAGTTACAATTACGAATATATAGAACCAAATGCGGCTGCATAACAGTAGCCGCATTTTCTATAGAAAGGATTCAGCATGAAGAAAATCTTATCTTTAATTCTGGCAGTATGCCTTGTGTGCAGCTGTTTCTCAGCCTGCGGAAAGGATGATACCTCAGTGGCTCTTGAAACTATTGAAAATCCCGAAACCTATGAAGATTACCTCAACAACGCAAAAATAATCTCGCTGGCCCAGACCGGCAACACCTATCGCCTCAAGAACGCAATCGAGAAAGCCGAGAGCGGCGAAGATTGCAACATCGTCTACATCGGCGGCTCTATAACCGAGGGCGACGGCTTGGAGACCTGCTATGCCTACCGCTCGTTCACCTATTTCCAGGAGAAATTCGGAAAGGGAAGCGGAGATAACGTCCACTACTACAATTCCGGAATAAGCGGAACTCCGTCAACCTTGGGAGCTCTAAGATTCGAAGATGACGTAGAGGCATATAGCCCCGACATAGTTTTCATCGAATTCGCCGTCAACGACGGAAGCGACAGCGAGTATTACGATGCATTCGAAAGCCTAATCCGTGACTGCCTCGAGTGCGAATCCCAGCCGGCTGTAATCCTCCTGTTTGCTAGGATGGAGGAGGGCTGGACCTCTCAGGACTGGAAAAAAGAAATCGGCGAGTACTATGACCTGCCGATGATAAGCTATGCCGACGGCATAACCTACTTATTCGATAACGAAGCCCTCGAGTGGAGCGAGTTTTCGGACGACTACACCCATCCGAACGCCGATGGCAACGCAGTTGTAGCCGAGTTCATCGCCTACTTCTTTGACGAGATTGACCGCCTCGACGGCAGCGAAGCCGACATCACAATTCCCGATGCGCTTTATTCCTGCACCTACGAGAACGCCCATATGCTCCAGCACTCGAACTATGAAGCAGAAGATCTTGGCTCATGGAAAGAAAAGAGCACCGGCTTCCACTATTCAGACGGCTGGACAAAGACCTATGACGACTCAAACGACCCGCTCGTCTTCACCTTCACCGGCACAAATGCCTATGTAGTATACCCGACCTCTTCTGGTTCGGAATACGGAACTCTTGAAGTAAAGGTCTACTTCAACGGTGAGCTTGTCAACAGTGAGATATTCAACGAGTATGACGAGAGCGGCTGGATGTGCCCATCCGTCGGCATCCTCTATAGAGCCGAAGAAAGCGGAGAATTCAGAGTCGAATTCACCGCCTATGGCGACACCGTCAAGTGCGATTTGCAGGTGCTGGCGGTGGCGTATACGGACTGAGCAGACGCGCCTCCCTTTGGTCGGCGCACCTTTCAGTCGCCTGCGGCGACAGCTCCCCTTGACAGGGGAGCCTTTTTTGATGGAGCACTACTGGCTCCCCTACGCTTAGGGGAGCTGTCAGCCGTAAGGCTGACTGAGAGGTGCTGCGAGCTGTAGGCGAGCAGCGTCGCCCGTAGGGCGACTATTTCCCCATCAACTTCGATTTCTCCGCACACGCTTCAACCGCTTGCACAATAATATCTTCAAATCCCTGCTCTTCCAGCACCTTCACCGCTTCAATAGTGGTGCCGCCGGGGGAGCAGACGTTTATTTTCAGCTGCTCTGGGGAGATGTCACTCTCAAGAACCATCTCAGCCGCACCCTTGACCGTCTGAGCGGCAAATAGCTTTGCGGCAGCTTCATCCATGCCGCCTTCGATTCCAGCTTTGATGAGTCCGTTAATGAACATGTAGACGTATGCAGGACCGGAGCCGCTGATTCCGGTGACGATGTCCATAAGGCTCTCATCAACTACAGCTGCCTTCCCGAACGATGAGAAAATCCCGACAACAGTCTCAAGTTCTTCGTCCGAAACGTTCAGATTGCTCGAGATTCCGCTCATACCGACTCCGACGAGTGCCGGAGTGTTCGGCATGACTCTGACTATCTTTGAGTCGCTCCCGAAATAGTCCTCAAGTGTATGAATCTTCTTTCCGGCGAGTATTGAGACGATAACTGCCGACTTCTTCACTTCGCCTATCTCAGCCATCAGAGCCTCAAGCGACTGCGGCTTGACGGCGAGGATAACCAAATCTGCGTCAGATACGGCGTCTTTCGCCTCGGAAAAAGCTTTTACTCTGAGCTTTTCAGCCTTAGCCCGGCAGACATCCGACTTGTCTGCGCCAAATATATTCTCAGCCGGCAGGATTCCTCCCGAAACTATTCCCGAAAGAATCGCTCCGCCCATATTTCCCAAGCCGACTATAGCGGCTTTATTTATTTCAGTAGTATTCATGAAACGACCTCCCTTTGACTATAGAATAGCATAGTTTCACGAAAAAGGCAAGGGAGAGTTTTCTTAAGGATAATATCCGCCCCTGCTTATTGACACCCACCCCAATTTCATCTATAATATCCATATCAAAATCTTCGGAGGAAATCATGCTTTCACATATATTCGACACCCACTCACACTATGACGACCTGAAATTCGATGGTCTTAGAGATTACCTGATTCCCGCACTATTCGAGCTGAATATTTCGGGAATAATGCACGCCGCAACCGACTTCAAGTCCTCGGAATTCGGCGTTTCAATGGCTGAGAAATACCCGAAATACTACACCGCCGTTGGAATCCATCCGGAAAATCTTTATGATGCTACTGACGGTTATATCGAACGGCTTCGTGAGCTTGCAATTTCCGGAAACGCAAAGGCTATAGGCGAAATCGGGCTTGACTATCACTATGAAGGCTATGACCGTGAGGCTCAGATAAAGGCTTTCCGGGAACAGGTCGAGCTCGCAAACAGCCTGGAGCTTCCGGTAATAGTCCACTGCCGTGACGCCACCGGCGACTGCATGGAAATCCTCAGGGAGCTGAAGCCAAAGGGAGTCATGCACTGCTTCTCCGGCTCTGTTGAAACGGCGAGGGAGATAATAGACCTCGGCATGTATATAAGCTTCACGGGAGTTCTGACATTCAAAAATGCCAAAAAATCTGTCGAAGTTCTGAAATCCATCCCAATAGACAGATACCTCCTCGAGACCGACTGCCCCTACATGTCTCCCGAACCCCACCGAGGCAAGATATGCGACAGCGCAATGATCAAATACACCGCAAGAAAAGCGGCAGAGGTTTTGGGCATGAGCTATGAAGAATTGGTTGTGAAAACGGAGGAGAATGCAAAAAGATTGTTCGTGCTCTAACTGTAGGGGCGGATATTATCCGCCCGCCCCTGATCGCATATCTTTTCGGGCGGATAATATCCGCCCCTACAAAAGTTCTTTTATTCAATCAGATTGTCGGCGTCAGCCGACTTTTCTGCTTTTTACCCTTGACAAACTCACGAAAGTATGTTATTGTATTCATGCTGAATACAGTTGTATTTGCAGCGAGAACTCTTTGGCAAGAAGGTGACTGATGTGGACTTGGGCGAAAAATATGTTGTTGTCAGGGCTGATGTCCTGCCGGATGTAATTATTAAGGTAATAGAGGCGAAGAAGCTTCTCGCAACCGGCGAGTGCAAAACCTCATCTGAGGCTTGCCAGGCTGTCGGCATTTCGAGAAGTGCTTTCTATAAATACAAGGATTCTGCTTTCAACTACAGCGACGGCTTCGGCTCCCGGATTGTCACCTATTACCTCACCTTGTGTGACCGTGCAGGAGTTTTCAGCGAGGTGCTCCGGTGCCTCTACAGCCACGGCGCAAATATCCTGACCATGAATCAGAACATTCCCATAGACTCCGCCGCCACAGCAACCGTCACCGTCCGCTTCGATGACGGCGACTATAACGCCGCCACCATCTGCGAGGAGCTCTCAGGAATTGACGGCGTGATTCGTGCTGGCACTTCATATGGTCGATGATTTTTTTATGCAGGAGCACAGTTGGCTCCCCTTTACAAGGGTGAGCGTAGAAGTCCGCAAGCGAACTTTGCGAAGCTGACTGAGAGGTTCCGTAAATACATTTTCGGAGGAAAAAACAATGGCAGTAACACAAGTAGCAGTAATGGGCTTCGGAGTCGTTGGCTCGGGAACCGTTGAGCTTTTTTATCAGAATAAGGACGTCATCGAGAAGCGCTGCGGGCGGGAGCTCGACATCAAGTATATTCTCGATTTAAGAGATTTCCCGGGCAGCCCGTTCGAGTCTAAATTCACTAAGAACTTTGATGATATTTATAATGATCCGGAGATAAAGGTCGTCGCAGAGGTCATGGGCGGGAAGACATTTGCCTATGACTACACGAAAAGGCTTCTCAGTAAGGGCGTCAGCGTCGTTACATCCAATAAAGAGCTCGTCGCCACCCACGGTGCAGAGCTCCTTAAGATTGCGAAAGCAAATAACTGCAACTATCTCTTCGAAGCGAGCGTCGGCGGCGGAATCCCGATTATCCGACCACTTCACCAGTGCCTCGCCGCCAATAAATTCAGCCGCATTGCGGGAATTCTCAATGGCACCACCAACTATATCTTAACGAAGATGATTTACGATCAGCGCTCATTTGATCAGGCTCTTTCCCAGGCTCAGCAGCTCGGTTATGCCGAAAAAGATCCGTCAGCCGACGTTGACGGTCACGATGCCACAAGAAAGCTCTGCATTTTAGGTTCATTGGCATTTGGCAAGCATATCTATCCCGAATATGTCCACTGCTCCGGCATCCGTGAGATCACCCTTGATGATGTTGAGTATGCCGAGAGCGCAGGCTACGCAATAAAGCTTATCGGGCTTATCGAGAACACTGAAACCGGCATTGTCGCAACCGTCTGCCCAAGGCTCGTCAGCGTCAACAACCCTCTTTCGAGCGTCAACGACGTCTACAACGCCATCATGGTGACCGGCGATGCAGTAGGCGACTGCCTCTTCTATGGCAGAGGAGCTGGCAAGTTCCCGACTGCCTCGGCAGTAGTCGGAGACATCATCGATGCCGCCAAGCATGAGGGCAAGGACATCATCTCCCTCAACTGGGAGGAGAGCGAGTCGAGCGACTTCATCCGTCCCTACAAGACCGCCGAGGTCAGCGTCTATGCAAGAATCCGCACCGATAATCAGGATGCAGACAGCTTAAAGTCGGAAATTACCAACCTCTTCGGCTACGTCGACTTCATCCCAAGAAAGCAGCGCTCCCAGCACGAGCTCGCCTTCATCACCCCAACCATGGTCGAGAGCGAAATCGACGAGAGGCTCAATAAGCTCACAGAGAGCTGTAAGCTGATGAAGAAGATAAGATTGCTGTAAAGACAAATGAAAATAGTAAGCCCCGCCAAGCGGCGGGGCTTATCTGTTGATGTTACCATTTGCTTTCTCTATTGATTCTTTTTGCTGGTGCACACTGAAAGTTAGGGCTATCTGACATTTCCTCATAACCCTCCTCACTTTCTCTAATTACCTTTGGATAGCAACAGTATATATGCCACCCGCTTTTTTCTTTTGTCGGATGAAACTCGTCGATTAGTCCACAGTACCGACAATAATCACAGTTGCTGATTTTTGTCCAATCATGTAACACAGGACATTGATAGCTTTCATATCGCTTACCTTTAAACCCGCAATTTTTTATTTCATACTTTGGCAGATTTTTAGCATAAAACTGTAACCACTGTTCAGGAGTGTAGAAAAACAAATCCATATTCATATCAGGACCTAATTCAGCATCAATATAACAGCTATCATTTATTTTAAAACGCTTATAGTCTGGCGTTGCCCAAAGTACTTTGTAGATTCCTCCATCCTCATGAGTGCCATCATCTCCGAATTCAGTTGTAAAGCAAAAACAGATGCTTATGTTAGTAATGCTTTTATTATGGGGAGCGGGCGCAACTGTCAAGAATCTTGCAGGGTCTGACCACCGAAAAGTGTTAAAATGATTGGGATCAGCACATTTTATCTGTCTATTTAGCTTATCTGCTACATCAAACACCCAAGCCACACGATAACCGGCTTTTGTGTAGAAAGAGTTTCTTTCAAAAAATTCATCCGCAGAGATAGGACTGTGTTGAAATTCAACGACTGTATTATCTTTCAACACATCGGCTCTATGCTTTTTACCATTAAATTCAACGACAACTTCCCTGTGCTCTGGCTTGAAATACCCTTGCATCCGTTTATGCCATTCCGACATGTCATAATGCCAAGAGTCGGTGCACTCTCCTTTTGCATGAGCAAAATGCCACTCGTTGATACTGCCTTGTCTTGGTATAACTTTCCCGCCACATGTGGGACAAAAATATTCTTCTTTTTTGTCAGCGTCACCGACGTATACACGATCGCCATGCTTGTCATATGCGTAATCGTAGTCCATAATGTCATCTCCTTAACGTTGTTTTAACCTTTATTATATCGGCTTTCACATATTTTGTCAATTATTCATTTGAAAAAATCCCAAACCGTGAGGTTTGGGATTTTATTATTTGTTGAGTTCTTGCATTAGGCTTTCGATATCCTCAAATGGTCCGAAAATGTCTTCGCCTTTCTCGGCAGATTCCATAGCGTCGAGGGTAGTAGCGTTTGGAGTTTCGGGAGTTGTATTGTTCATAAGGTTATCTCCTCTTTGATTTACTTAGTTGACAGCAGTCGGTTTATGTGTTATAATTGTTCTCGACAAGAAAGTGTATAAAGCGGTTTGACCTTCGATAAACTGAGGGGGGTGACTTGCATGACGATTTTAGAAGTGCTCGCACTACTTAATCTGATAGCGGTCATTGTCTTTGGTATTCTCGATTTAACCATCGGGAATAAAAAGAAATAACCGCCCGAATCTGAAGTAATAAGGACGGCTGATTTCCAAATTTAGTGTTGGGTCTGCAAACCCGCACATATGAGGTCGAGCCGGAACTGTTACCGCAGTTCCGCTTTCTTGTCTTAATTATACCCCACTGCTGTTGATTTGTCAACAGTTATTTTTTACTCTTCCTCCGTTACCGCCTGAATCGAGCTGCTCGTGTCTTCCTCAAGCTTGAAGGTTATCTCGAATTCATTCCAGTTGCCGTCGTCGTCCATTCTCATAACGGTGGCGGTCATTTCGTCTCCGGGGGAAAGCTCGAAGATTATCGCATAGACATCGTCTGCAGACGTGACTTCGATGCCGTTCATTTCGGTGATGACGTCGTCAATCTGCAAATCTGTGTTCGAAATGTCGCAGGTTTCGTCAATAGCGGCGATGTAAAGACCGGCGGGAAGACCATAGATGCTTGCCATTGTCTCCGAGACGGCGTAGAAGCTGATGCCAACCTTGGGTCTGCCTAAGACTGCGCCGTTCTCGATGAGCTGCTCTATAATCGGAATTGCAGCGTTGATGGAGATTGCAAAGCCGATGTTGTCATACTCAACGGCTTCAAGCTTCGATGAGGTGATGCCGACGACCTGCCCCCACATGTTGACAAGAGCGCCGCCCGAGTTGCCGGGATTGATTGCAGCGTCGATCTGTATGCACTCCATGCTTATGTTGTCCGATTCAACGCTTATCATGCGGTTTAGTCCCGAAACGATACCGGTAGTGACTGTCGTTTCAAGACCGGCAGGGGAGCCTAAGGCAACAACCTGTTCGCCGAGTTCAAGCTGGTCTGAATCTCCGAACTGAGCGGGAGTGAGATCTGTGGCATTTATTTTGAGAACCGCAAGGTCCGTCCTCGAATCGCTTCCGATGACGGTTGCGTTGTATTCCGTTCCGTCGCTGAGGCGGACGATGATTGTCAGATTCGCATCCTCGATGACATGTGCGTTTGTGATGATGTAGCCATCGGAGGTCATGATGATTCCTGAGCCCTGAGAGTAGGACGCAAAAATTGTGTTTCCGGTGTAAGCCTCAATGGTGACTATTGACGGTGTGCAGGTGAGTGCAACGCCCTCGACGGTGTATCTGCCGTCCTCCTGATAGTACTTTTCCTCAAGCTCCTCGTGCTGAACCACAGGAATGGTGAACGACTGGAAGTTTCCGGTGCCGTTTATCATATTTTTGATCCAGCCCTTGCCGAAAACGCCGTTAGCCGTGACGAAGAAGAGGACTATGAAGAGAACAAGGAAGAATAAGAAGCTGAATATAAACGGATGACCATTTCCTCTTGTCTTTGTAATCGGCTTCGGGAGATAGTCGAGGTCTGCGGCTTCCATATATGCGAGCTCTCTCAGTTCATCCTCGACCGACTGCTCGTGGCGGGCTTTCTTTTTCTTAGGCGGCTTCTCTGCGACGGCTTCAACAGCTTCCTCAGGAGTATTCAAAGTGGGCGTCTCCTCAGGAGAAGCGGCTTCAGCTGCCTCTATAGTTTCATTCTCTTGTGTGAATTCGTTCATAAATGGTATTGCCTTTCCGAAATTCGCTTAGCGTTTAATCGTCGTCTCTCCTGTCGAGCAGTTTTACTGCCGCTGCGGTAGCCGCAACGATTGCACCGACCTGCAGGAGGGTACGGGTGTTGACGCTGACGGTGTGATCGTTTTTCTTCTTGGTGGTCTTTCTGACTGTCTTCTTGGTTGCCGTCTTCTGCGGCTTCTTGTATAACTCGGGATACTTGTATGCCGGGGTTTCCTCTTCAGCAAAATACCTGTCGTCATATTCATAGCTGAATCCGGCTTCGCTTTCTGATTCGCTTGCAGCATTTCTCGCCTGTTCGAGAGAATCGACAGCACGCTCCATGTTGTCAAGCTTTTCTAAAAGCCTCTGCAGCTCTTCATGAAGAGAGCTGTCCGGGTCTTCGGAAGCTTGTTCCATGATCTTCGGCTCGGTCTCGGTCTCGGGAATAGGCTCCGGCTCCGGTTCGGACTCCGGTTCGGACTCCGGTTCGGGCTCAGGCTCCGGCTCGGGCTCCGGCTCGGGCTCGGGCTCGGGCTC
>JAJQGJ010000012.1:0-133363 GCA_021200565.1 Oscillospiraceae bacterium | reverse complement strand
GGCTCGGGCTCGGGCTCGGGCTCGGGTTCGGGTTCGGGCTCGGGCTCAGATTCAGGTTCAGGCATCGGTTCCGGTTCAATCTCCGGCTCGGGCTCAGGGACAAACTCTGGTTCTGGCTCAATCTCCGGCTCCGGGATAATCTCTTCTGCGGGCTCTTCGGGGACTTCTTCTGTCTGTTGTGCGGCGGCTTCTGCTTCTTCAAGGGCTTTTTGCTCCTCTTCAAGCTTCTTCTGCTGTGCCAGCATTTCCTCCTGCTTTTTTGTCAACGGGAAATCTTCGTCAAAGAAATCTATCATAGCTTTTTCCTTTCCTGTCTTATTCCTTACCGGCGTTCGAGCTGCTGAGCTCAAACTTGTATCCGACGCTCCAGACCGTCGTTAGCTTCCAGTTTTCCGAAACTCCGTCAATCTTCTTGCGGAGCCTCTTTATGTGAACATCAATCGTCCGTGAGCTTCCATAGTAGTCATATCCCCAGACCTCGTCAAGAAGCTGGTCACGGTTGAACACCGTGTTCGGATGCGACGCCATGTAATACAGTAGCTCGAGCTCCTTAGGCGGCGTCGGGATAATCTCTCCCTTGACCCTGAGCTCATACCGGTTCATGTCGATGTCGAGATTTTCATAGTGAATTTCCTTCTGCTTCTCAGTCGGCTTCGAGATTCCATAGCGCCTGAGAACCGCTTTGACTCTGGCAGCGACCTCTCTTGTGTCGAAGGGCTTCACGATGTAGTCATCCGCACCGAGCTCGAGCCCAAGTACCTTATCGAATATCTCAGCTTTCGAGGTTATGAATATAATAGGAATATCCGATTTCTTTCTTATCTCCCGGCAGACCTGCCAGCCGTCAACCGAAGGAAGTGTCACCTCAAGGAGAACGAGGTCCGGCTTGAGAGCGGAGAACTGCACAAGCCCTTCTTCGCCGTCAAGGGCAATCATAACGCTGTAGCCGTCCTTTTCAAGGCAAAGCCGCATCATCTCGCAGATATTTCTGTCACTGTCTATTATAAGAACTCTTCCGCTCACAAATACCAACTCCTCTCAGGCGCAATCTTGCAAATATTCTCACAATACATTATAGACTATATTTCGCTCTTTTTCAAGTGTTTTGTCGTGATTTTGTTGCCAAAAGGTTAATAAAAACCAAAACGCAGGATTTACACATTCAAAGGCAGACACAATGTGAGTCTTCACTCATAACTCGGAATTTAAACGTTTGCCGGCTTTTTGACGGTGCAAGTTGGAACTTTTTAGCCGTAATGAAGCTCGATTTCTTGTGCAAACCGCCGAAAATCGATTTTCATGACAAATATCGCTTGATTTTTCTGCGAGGCGTGGTACAATATATTTAGCACTCGGGAGTGAAGAGTGCCAAAACTAAGATTTTATATTATAATCCATAAAGGAGGAAACATTCATGACATTAAAACCGTTGTTTGATCGTGTTGTTGTCAAGATGACCGAAGCTGAGGAAACCACCAAGGGTGGCATCATTCTGACAGCATCAGCTAAAGAGAAGCCCCAGGTTGCCGAGGTTGTAGCAGTAGGAGATGGCTCACCCCGTGACGGCAAGGAAACCGCTATGAAGGTAAGCGTTGGCGACAAGGTTCTTCTTTCGAAATATTCCGGAACCGAAGTAAAGGTTGACGGTGAGGAATACACAATAGTAAGCATGGGCGACATTCTCGCCGTAGTAGAGTAATCGGGAAAAGATTTCAAGGAGTGATTTTATAATGGCAAAAGAACTTTTATATGGCGAGGACGCAAGAAAGGCTTTGCAGTCCGGCATTGACCAGCTCGCCAATACAGTAAAGATTACATTAGGTCCCAAGGGCAGAAACGTAGTGCTCGACAGAAGCTATGGTCAGCCGCTCATCACCAACGACGGCGTTACCATTGCAAAGGAAATCGAGCTCGACGATACATTCGAGAACATGGGCGCACAGCTCATCAAGGAAGTCGCCACCAAGACAAACGATGCAGCAGGCGACGGAACCACAACAGCAACACTTCTTGCCCAGGCTATCGTCCGTGAGGGCATGAAGAACATTGCAGCTGGCGCAAACCCGATGGTTCTTAAGAAGGGTATCCAGAAGGCTGTCGATGCTGCTACTGAAGCAGTTGTTGCAAATTCCAAGGCAGTTTCCGGAAGCGCAGACATCGAGAGAGTCGCAACCGTTTCCTCCGGCGACGAGAGCGTAGGCAAGCTTATTGCTGAAGCTATGGAAAAGGTCACCGCTGATGGAGTCATCACCATTGAAGAGTCCAAGACCGCTGAGACTGATGTCGACGTAGTCGAGGGCATGCAGTTCGACAGAGGCTACATCACGCCTTACATGGTAACCGATACCGACAAGATGGAAGCAGTTCTTGACGACGCTGTCATCCTTGTTACCGATAAGAAGATTTCTAATATCCAGGAAATCCTTCCGCTTCTTGAGGAAGTCGTAAGAAGCGGCAAGAAGCTCCTAATCATCGCAGAAGACATCGAGGGCGAGGCTCTCTCCACTATCATCGTCAATAAGCTCCGTGGAACATTCAACTGCGTAGCAGTCAAGGCCCCCGGCTTCGGCGACAGAAGAAAGGAAATGCTTCAGGATATAGCCATCCTCACCGGCACCGATGTTATTAGTAGTGATCTCGGTTATGAGCTCAAGGATACCACTCTTGCTGACCTCGGCAGTGCAAGACAGGTAGTCGTCACCAAGGAGACCACAACCATCGTAGGTGGCGCAGGAGATTCCTCCGAAATCCAGGCTCGGGTTGCTCAGATCCGTGCAGAGATTGAGAACACCACCTCCGATTACGACAGAGAAAAGCTCCAGGAGAGACTTGCAAAGCTCGCTGGCGGCGTAGCAGTTATAAGAGTCGGTGCTGCAACCGAGACCGAAATGAAGGAGAAGAAGCTCAGAGTCGAGGATGCACTTTCTGCAACCAAGGCTGCTGTCGAAGAGGGCATCGTAGCCGGAGGCGGAACCGCACTTCTCAATGCTACTCCCGCTGTTGAAAAGCTCGTAGAGTCACTTGAGGGAGACGAGAAGACCGGTGCCAGAATCATCCTCCGTGCTCTTGAGGAGCCCGTAAGACAGATTGCTGCAAATGCTGGTCTTGACGGTGGAGTTATCGTCAACAATATCCGCAGAGCTGACAAGGTCGGCTATGGCTTCGACGCTTATAACGAAGAGTATGTCGAGAATATGATTTCCGCTGGAATCGTTGATCCTACCAAGGTAACCCGTTCCGCACTCATCAACGCTGCTTCTGCTGCTTCGATGGTTCTCACCACCGAAAGCCTTGTTGGAAACAAGAAGGAGCCTGCAGCTCCCGCACCGGCAGCTGATCCGTCAATGGGCGGAATGTACTGATACAGAAATCCAGTTAGCAAGTAAACCGCCATATAGAAATCTGCCGTCTCTAAACATAGGGGCGGCGGATTTTTTTACGGTTATTTGTGCGAAATTTGAATATTGCCGTCAGAGAATCTGCTTGAAAGCAGGCACGTTGTGCAGATTGCACAAAAAACGGCTTTTTATTTGTGCAAGTTGTCAATAGAAGCTCACGACGTTTTGTGTTATAATAAATCTCACCAAATACTTTTAGGAGGTATTATAATAATGAAGAGGCTAATTGGTATTATCTGCGTAGTCCTGGCTCTGACCATGGCTATGACAGCTATCTCATTCGCCGCAACAGCAGACATCGTTAACGAGTCTGTTGAGGGAACTGCCACTGTTGATGGCACAAAGGACGAGGCTTATGACGCTGCTACCGCTCTCGAATTCGTTCAGAAGGGCTCAAGCAACGGCGGAAGCGAAGTCATGGACGATCCGATAGGTCGCGCTTACATCATTAACGACAGTGAATATGTATACGTCTGGTTTGAGGTATACGACAGTTCATTGGATAACACATCCGCTAACGCTTACGAGCAGGACTCCTGCGAGTTCTTCTGGATGGACAACAACTCGAAGTATCAGCTCCGTGTTTGCTACGATGGATCAATCTCTGCTGACACCGGCTCTGACTGGGCTGACAAGGGCGCTGAGTTCGTAGCAGTTATCACCGATGACGGCTTTGCTGTAGAAGCTAAGTTCCCGATCACCGACGTCAAGTCGAACCAGATCGAAATGACCTTGCAGATCAACGCTGCTACCGATGGTAGCCGTGACTACACCTGCTACATTCTCGGCAATGACGACGCTGATAACGCATATCAGAGAACCAGCCGTGACACCGATTATGATGTTTGGTGGACTTTGACCCTTGCTGGCGAATTCGAAGACACAAGAGTTGAGACTGCTGATCTCCCCATGGAGCTCACTGCTGACAACTACACCACCGTTCAGGGCTTGAAGATTGGTGCACAGGCTTATGGTCAGGAAAACGTAACCTGGTCTAACTGGACCTCTGTTGGTTCCTACACATCTGTTGGCTACGGCGAATCCGTAGATGTCAGCTGGGATTATGATGCTTACACCTTCGATGGACTCTTCACCGAAGAGAATACCAGCGGATGGACTGTAAACCCTGCACTCGCAATTCAGATTCAGGACGACGGATATCTTACTCTTCCTGAAGATTCACAGGCTGGCGACACCGGTGACAGTGCAAGATTCACATTCACCTATTCCGACATCACCATCACCGCTGAAGGCTATGATGATATCGTAATCTCTGGCGACACTGTAACCACAAGATGGACCATCAAGGATGAGGGCGGTTGGACTTCTGGTACTTCCAAGGCTATCGACATCCTCGCTCCTATCATGGAAGCAACAGGTCTTGACCTTCAGGGCGTAGTTGAGCAGTATCTCCCGAGCATGAAGAACGTTTCCTTCAGTCTTAGCTTCGACGCTTTCGAGCTCGTATATCCTGAGGATATCGATGCATTCTTGGTTGAACTCGATGCTGAGGACGACGAAGTCTTGGCTTCCTTGCAGGAATACATAGACAGAGTTGACGCTGCTGAAGAAATCATCAACAATTCCGAGTCCACTCTCGAAGAGATGGAAGACGCCCTTGACGATGCCAAGAAGGCTGCTAACCGTGCAACCAAGGCTGCTGAGGGCTACACCAAGGCTACCGCTGCTGCTGATGAGCTCCAGTCCAGAGTAACCGAACTCACTGCTGCTGTAGAAGCTGCTCAGGCAGCTGCTGCACCCGCTGAGGAAGAGGTAGTAGAGGAAGAAGACACTTCCGCTGACACCAGCTCATCTTCAAGCTCCAGCTCTTCAAATGTAGGAGTTATCGTTGGAATTATCATTGTTATCGTAGTAATCGTTGTCGTTGTCGTCGTAGTAGTCGTCACCGGCAAGAAAAAGAAGAAGTAATATCGATTAGCCGATAATAAATAAACCCTAAAAGAAATGCCGCCATCCAATCGGATGGTGGCATTTTTGTGAAAACCCCTCAGTCACGCGAAGCGTGACTGAGGGGTTTCCGTCAGTTTAAAATTTTTTGATTGACTTTATCTTTTCCGATGTGCTAAAATCCATAAGTCGAACAGCGAAGGAAGCGTAGAATCACGACAGGTTCTACGCTTCTTTTTGTGCGTTTGCAGGCTAATTTATACAGTTTAGCCAAATTTATCTTTATGAAGGAGTCAATCTAATGGAACAAAGTAACTATCTGGGAACTGAAAGAGTAGGGAAGCTGCTCCGGCAGTTTGCAATTCCATGCATCTGCTCTCTTATCATTTCCTGCCTCTATAACATCGTCGACCAGATTTTCGTCGGAAACATGATAGGCTATGTCGCAAACGGTGCGACGGGAATCATCTTCCCGATAACGGTTGTTGGGTGGGGAATGTCCCTCTTCTTCGGAGATGGCGTTGCTGCGATGCTTTCGATGTGCCTTGGAAGCAACAAGACCGAGGACATCCACCGCTATGTAGGAAACGGAATCATGTGGACAGTAGTGTCAGGACTGGTCATCATCCTCATCAGCTACACCGCCGGCGACAGCCTCCTCTGGCTCATCGGTGCAACAAGTGAAAACATCGGAATGGCACACGCCTACGGCTTCATCGTCTATGCCATGATGCCGCTTGCAATGCTCCAGAATTGCCTGGCTGCTATCATCCGTGCCGACGGAAGCCCGAAGTATTCTATGCTCGCTATGACGGTCGGAGCAGTTATCAACATCATAGGAGATCCGATCTGCATTTCGTTCTGGGGAATCAGAGGAGCAGCTATAGCAACAATAATCGGTCAGTTCGTGAGCTTCTCAATTTGCTTCGCATATCTTTTCAGAAGCAAGAACTTCAGGCTGACGCTTTCAAGCTTTAAGCCGAGCTTCCGACTCACAAAGAAGGTCATGTCCCTCGGCACATCGAGCCTTCTCACACAGCTCTTCATCATGATCATAACTGTTGTCAACAATATCCTTCTCGTCAAGTTTGGCGCAATGTCTGCCTATGGCTCGGATATTCCGCTTTCTGCATTCGTTGTAATCATGAAGCTCTTCCAGATTGTTCTGAATATTGCAATCGGAATTGCCGCAGGCGCACAGCCGATTGTCGGCTATAACTACGGTGCTAAGAAGTATGACAGAGTCATGGATTTGCTGAAATTAGTAGTGAAGTGGACGGCGGTTGTCTGCATTATCTGCACAGTTCTCTTCGAAGCAATCCCGCAGGTATTCATTCTCATGTTCGGTGCAGACAGCGAGCTCTATCTTGAATTTGCTGTAAGTTGCCTTCGAATTTATCTTTCACTCATTCTCTTCACCTGCCTGCAGAAGGTCTCGGCAATCTTCCTCCAGTCCATCGGTCACGCCAAGGAAGCGGCTCCGCTTTCGGCTCTCAGAGACGTGCTTCTCATAATCTTCTCGCTCGTTGCAACTCAGCTCGTCGGAGTCACCGGCGTATTCTGGGCAGCACCTCTGGCTGATATAATAGCGATGGCAATCACAGTGTTCGTGATGGCAAAGCTCTGGAAATCCCTGAAGCTCGAAAAGCTGGCGGAGGAGAAAGCGCAGATGGTTCTAAGACCTCTTCCCTCGAAACACTAATTCTCAGTCAGCTTCGCTGACAGCCCCAGAGTGAAGCCAGGTTGCTGCAAAATAAAAGCTCCAGTAGAAATGCTTCTGCTGGAGCTGTTTTTTAATCTATGAAGTCCTTGACCTTGTTGGAACGATTCGGATGCCTGAGCTTCCTTAATGCTTTCGCTTCAATCTGGCGGATACGTTCCCTTGTTACGTTGAACATCTGCCCGACCTCTTCGAGGGTGCGGCTTCTGCCGTCTTCAAGACCGAACCTGAGCCTTAAGACCTTCTCTTCACGTTCAGTAAGAGTGCCCAAAACCTGGTTTATCTGCTCTTTCAAGAGAACCTGAGAAGCTGCTTCTGTAGGCTCGGGAGCGTTGTCGTCGGGGATGAAGTCGCCTAAATGGCTGTCCTCCTCCTCGCCGATAGGCGTTTCGAGAGAAACGGGATCCTGAGCGATTCTCATAATCTCTCTGACCTTGTCAACCGGCATATCAAGCTCTTCTGCAATTTCCTCAGCAGTCGGATCTCTGCCGTTCTGGTGGAGGAGTGTGCTTGAAGCCTTCTTGACCTTAGTTATCGTCTCGACCATGTGGACGGGGATTCTGATGGTTCTTGCCTGGTCGGCGATTGCCCTTGTTATAGACTGGCGAATCCACCATGTTGCGTAAGTAGAGAACTTGAAGCCCTTGGTGTAGTCGAACTTCTCAACCGCCTTGATAAGACCTAAGTTACCCTCCTGGATGAGATCCAAAAAGCTCATGCCTCTTCCGCCGTATCTCTTTGCGATGGAAACAACAAGTCTCAGGTTTGCTTCAGCAAGACGCTTTTTTGCTTCCTTGTCGCCCTGCTGGATTTTCTGGGCGAGTTCAATTTCCTCTTCTGATGTGAGAAGCGGAACTCTTCCTATCTCCTTGAGGTAGATTTTGACCGGGTCGTCAATGGCGATTCCCTCTGCCAGAGAGATGTCATAGTCGTCCTCATTTACGTCGGGGACATCCGAGTCATCCGGCATGTCTTCAAGCTCCATGTCAATGTCAATTTCCGAGAAAGGATCCGGTTCGATCTCGACATCGTCGATTATCTCGATGCCGTTTGTGGAGCAGGAGTCATAGAAACGGTCAATCTGCTCGGCGTCAAAGTCGGCATCTTCAAGAGCATCGGTAATCTGCTGAGTTGAGAGCTTTCCAGTCGCCTTGCCGGTTTCTATGAGGTTGTCAATTACGCTTTTCTTATCACTCATGTTTATTCCTCCATTTTGTCAGTTCTTCTTCTGTCGAAGTTTGGATGTATAGTCAAGAAAATCGTCGTCCGACATCTTTGAAGCGTCAGTCGGAGCGTCTTGGTCATTTAGAACCCGGATATAGTCCAGGACTGCGTTTTCGTCAATGGTTATATCGTTCGATTTAACTGAAATATGACTTATTCTGTCCATATATTCACCGTTAAATTCATTTTCGAGAGTTGTAACAGTTGCATACCCTCCGTTTTCATGGCAAGTCCTGAGGATTTCATAAGCTTCCCGGTTGAAGCCTTGAGAAAGCCTGTCCGCATCAAGGCTTTCAAAAATCCAATCAAGATTTCCGTGGTGCCCTAAAATATAGGAGATGATGCCCTCCTCGGCTTTTTCACGCTTCGTGAGAGCTCTCTGTGGGTTCGACGTACCAGAGCTGCTGACAGTCCTTATGAGGTCTCGATCTTCTCGCTTTTTAGCTTCTCTTGATTGCTTTTTAAGATAAGAGTTGACCTCAGCCGTCAGCGAATCCTTTGAGATGCCGTTTTCAAGAGCCACTTTCGAGATGTAAACCTCTCTCTGAACCCGGCTTTCGATTCCCGCTAAAACGGCAACCGCCCGCTTGAGGTATTCAACCTTGCCGATGTCCGTCTCAACATCAAGCCCGGTACGGCACTTCGAAAGCTCAAATTCAACCGAGCCCTCGGAGCCGTTAAGTAGCAGCCGGAACCGGTCTGCGCCTAACTTATTTATGTAGTCGTCGACGTCCTTTACTCCGTCGCCTGAAAGTCTTACGACCTTTGACTTGAGCCCAGCCGCCGAAAGAAGCGAGATAGCCGCCGAAGTGGCTTTCTGCCCGGCGGAGTCGGCATCATAGCAGATGTAGACTTCGTCACAATACTGCGCCATAAGCCGTGCATGTTCAGCTGTTATAGCCGTGCCGCATGTGGCGACAGCTTCGGTGAAGCCCGCCTGGTGAAGGGTGATGACGTCTAAGTTTCCTTCGCATAGGATAAGCCTTTTAGACTTTGCCGCTGTATTCTTCGCAAAATTCATTGCAAAAAGCGTCCGGCTCTTCTCGTAAACCGCCGTTCCACGGGAATTTAAGTACTTCATACCTTGCGGATTCGGTTCTAACGTCCTTCCCGAAAAAGCGACGACGTTTCCCCGAAGATCAAAGACAGGGAACATCACCCGATTCACAAAGAAATCAAAGCATCTGCCGTTTTTCTTGCTGATGAGAGACCCAGCTAAAAGCTCCTCTTCGGTGTACCCTAGGGATTTCATGTGGTTAGTGAGGCTTGTCCAGCGGTTCACGGCAACTCCAAGCCCGAAATGCTTTATAGTCTCGGGTCTTAGCCGCCTCTTCTGAATCAGATATTCAAGCCCGGCTTTTCCGTCGGGAGTTCTTAAGTTCTGGTAGAAGAACTTTGCGGCATCCTTATTCATTTGCAGAAGCCGCTTCTTTGATTCAGCTCTTGCGTCTTCATATCCGTTTTCCGGAACCGCAAGACCGGCTCTGTCGGCTAAAAACTTAACCGCCTCCGCAAAATCGAGGTTTTCAATTTTAGAGATAAATGTGATGACACTCCCGCCTGCGCCGCAGCCAAAGCAGTAGAAGCTTTCGCTGTCCGGATAGATTACGCATGACGGAGTCTTTTCCGAATGGAAAGGGCAGTTGCATTTATATAGCCGCCCAGCACGCTTGAGGTCGACATACTGCCGGGCAACGTCCTCAATCCTGTTGGCATCCTTGACCTGTTCCAGAAATTCGTCCGAAAATCTCGGCAATATTCTCCCTCCTTTGCAAGCTTATAGGACTAAAATTGTATAAGCAAATGCTGTCAGCAAACGCTCCAGCTCTTGGGAACATAAAGATCCATGAAGAGATTGATGCAGTATTTGTCGGTCATCCCGGCGATGTAGTCGCAGACAGCTGTGTCGGCATCAAACCTGTTCGCAAGCTCGATATAGTCGGGTGGAAGCCGCTTCGGCTCGTCAAGGAAATACCTATAGAGCTTTTCGAGCATGACTCTTGCTTTCTTCTCTTCCGACTTGCATAAGGGATTGGTGTAGACCTGCTCATACATGAACTTGTGGAGAATGTCCTCGGCATGCCCGACGTCCGGGTCGAAATGAATGTCTTCGGCACCGTTTTTGACAAGATTCGACACAAGAGTCGTGATTCTCTTTGATTTAGTGTCGCCCAGAACCTCAACAGCCTCTTTTGGAAGGTCCTCATTTCTGAGAACTCCTGCTCTGATGGCGTCTTCGATGTCGTGATTGATATAGGCGATGACATCCGCCAGCCGGACAACGTAGCCCTCACGGGTTTCGGCAATCTGGTTTGTGTGCTTCAGGATTCCGTCACGCACTTCATATGTAAGATTAAGCCCCAAGCCGCCTTTTTCGAGAACATCGACAACTCTTAGGCTCTGCTGATAGTGCTTGAAGCCTTTAGGGGAGAGATCATTCAAGACCGCTTCGCCTGCATGCCCAAACGGCGTGTGCCCCAGGTCGTGCCCGAGAGCGACAGCTTCGGTCAGGTCTTCGTTGAGCCTGAGCGCCCTTGCAATGGTTCTTGCAATCTGGCTCACCTCGAGAGTGTGCGTGAGCCGGGTTCTGTAGTGATCTCCAGTCGGATTGAGGAAAACCTGCGTCTTCTGCTTAAGCCGGGAGAAAGCGTTGCAGTGAATGATTCTGTCACGGTCTCTCTGATAGCATGTCCTGAGCGGGTCTGGCGCCAAATATCTCTGTCTGCCTTTTGAGTCCTTCGATTTCGAGGCAAATTCGCAGAGAACACTCTCTTCTACTGATTCTGTATACATTCTTGCTTCCTGCATAATATAGCTCACGTACCTCCTTTTGTGGTTCTATTACTTTATACAAAATAAAAAACAAATCTCCTCTTTCGGATATTCACAAAAGGAGAAGATTCGTATGAATTAACAAATTTTCAGGAGAAATCGATTGTGGTTTCGTCAGATTTGACAATGCTCACGCTTCCGCTAGTGATGTCAACAAGCACTTCCATCAGTCTGTCGCAGGCTTCAGCCTTGATGGCGCCGGTGATTTTCACATTCTCTGAAAATTCGGTATTGTCAACTCTCGCACCTTGCTCTCCAAGACAGCGGATGATTCTTTCATACCACGAATAGTCGCTCTCAATGGTCAGGTAAAACCCCGACAGCATCTCGACCACTTCCGAAGCATTCACAGCAAGACTTGCAGCATTAGAATAAGCTCTCGTGAGCCCTCCTTTTCCAAGGAGAATCCCGCCGAAGTATCGGGTCACAACTATAACAACGTCCGTAAGCCCGTTTTTTTGCAGGACATCTAAAATCGGAAGCCCTGCAGTGCCCTGAGGCTCACCGTCGTCAGAATACCGGGAAATGAAATTGTCCCGAAGAATATAGGCATAGCAGTTATGACGGGCTTTGCGGTTTTCCGAGCGAATCTTCTCAATAAATGCGACTGCCTCTTCATCCGACTTAACAGGGGATATAACGCCTATAAACTCGGATTTTTCGATAGTTATGCTGTCAGATGCACGATTGCGAACCGTTTTATAGCTCATTATGGATACCCCCAAAACCTCGAATGAACAAAGAGCGGCAACCTGGTAAACGGCTGCCGCTGATGCACTTCTTCAAACGAAATTACTTATTGTCCTTTTTAAGACCGTAACGCTTGTTGAATCTGTCAACACGTCCGCCGGTGTCTACAAGCTTCTGCTTGCCGGTGAAGAACGGATGGCACTTTGAGCAAATTTCAACCTTGATGTCCTTCTTGGTGGAACCGGTCTCGATTACATTGCCGCAGGCGCAAGTGATGGTTGTTTGCTGGTAGTTAGGATGAATTCCTTCCTTAGCCATGAGATTTCCTCCTTTCTGAACTTATAAACATAGTAGCCCATCTTCCTAAGTTCAGACAGTAGTACTATGGAATTTACATTATAAAACCACAAACGCAGTTTTTGACGATAGCTATTATATCATAACGCCACAGAAAAATCAAGAGCTTTTTTCGGCTTTCTTAAAACTTGCATAGAATCAAAACTTGGCTCCCCCTCTGGGGGAGCTGTCGCCGAAGGCGACTGAGAGGGTGCGCAAAGCGCATCAATCCCCCGCAATATTAATTGAATCCAGATCCACATTCTCAAGGCTGCTCCTGTCGACGGCGACGGCTAAGAGATACCACTGTGTGTTAGCTTCGTCGAAGTCGTAGGTCAGGTTTTCAACCGTCATGAAAATCTGCCGGTTATAGATGAATACATCAGAAACTGAAGGCTTCGAGAGCGTTTTGTCGAACGGGAGAACCATTACAAACAGAACGTACTCCTCATACATCGCATTGTCGAAAACCGCACCGAAGTATTTCACGAACATGTTGTCAAGGTCAAATTCGCCTTTGTGGGTCTCATAGAAGCTCAGCATCTCGTCATATGTCTCAAGAGCGTCGACAGTGATGTCGACATCGTCTATAAGTGCCGGCGTTTTGAAAGTGAAGGGCCAGTATTCCGGATAGACATAGGTGAACCTCTCCGAGTCGTATGCGCCCATGCTGCTGTCGTCGATAAGCTCGGTCACATCGACGGTGACGTTTTCCGGGTCAATATCGTCGAAGCCACCCTTTGGAGCGGTGAACACAAGGTGATATATTGTCCCATCGCTCAGCGGTGCGTCGTCGGGAATGTGCCTCGTTAGCCCGATTACAAATGAACCATCGTCATAGAGCTCCATATCCTCAACCGAATGGCTGACGTAAATGGACGGCTCGCTGATTACGACAATCAGAACGTCGTTGTCTTCGAAAAATTCGTCAGAGAATGAAGCCATAGTGATGGTAAACCGAGCGCCAAAGGAATAGGTTCTCTCTGTAGCATAGTAGTACTCCTCAACTTCCGAGTAGGAGTGCATCACATATGCCATCGGATAGTCGTTCGTGTCGTTTGAAACGAGAACCATCGTAAGAAAGCTTCCGTAAAAGCTTCCATCGTGCCGTGTTCCCGAGATGGAGATAACGTCCTCAGGGTCGGCAGCAGTGGTTATATCCTCGATTTGATCCTCCGAAGAAAGCTCAGTGTCGCTTCTGACACGTGAACAGCCGCAGAGGAGCGACTGTATAAGCAGGCAGGCGATGAAAACTGCCACTATTCGATTAAAAACAGTTTTCGTACTATTCGCCCTCTTTCACTTCTGATTACAGGTATTGCGTGACGAAAATATCGTAGATAGCCTTGATTGAGGTCTCAAAGTCCTCATTGCTGATACCGACTATGATGTTGAGCTCACTTGAGCCCTGGTCGATCATCTTGACGTTCACCTTTTTGTGAGCGAGTGCCGCAAATATCCTTGCAGCAGTACCACGCTGCTTGCGCATGCCACGTCCGACGACGGCAACCAATGCAACGTCTCTGTCGACGTCGATTCTGTCAGGGTGGACGGATCTTTCAAGGGCACGGATAATCTGCTCTTCCTTCTCCTCATACTCGTTCTTGTGGACAACGATGCTCATCGTGTCGATGCCTGAAGGCATATGCTCGAACGAAATGCCGTATGTTTCGAATACCTCAAGAACCTTTCTTCCGAAGCCAAGCTCCGAATTCATCATGTCCTTTTCGATGGTGACGGTGACGAATCCGCAGTGACCAGCGATGCCGGTGATGACATATTCGCTTGAATCTCCGCTTGCGTTCTCGACAATCATG
Source organism: Oscillospiraceae bacterium (assembly GCA_021200565.1). Classification (GTDB taxonomy): domain Bacteria; phylum Bacillota; class Clostridia; order Oscillospirales; family Ruminococcaceae; genus Faeciplasma. The sequence continues at coordinate 119,438 of JAJQGJ010000012.1, read as the reverse complement.
GTTCCCGGATCATCGGGGCTGTTGGTGTTCTTTATGTTTATAGGAATGCAGGAGCGACGGACTGGGAATATAGCATCCTCGTGCAGAACTCCAGCTCCCATGTAGGAGAGCTCTCTTAGCTCCTGATATGTTATAGTCTTTATCGGAACCGGGTCGGGAACGATTCTTGGGTCGCAGACTAAGAATCCCGAAACGTCAGTCCAGTTCTCATATAAATCGACACCCATAGCCGCTGCGACGATGGAGCCGGTGATGTCCGAACCGCCACGTGAGAATGTCTTGATTGTATCGTTAGGCATCGAGCCATAGAAGCCGGGAATAACTGCGTTTCCGACTTCGTCGAGTCTTTCCTTGACCGCATGGCAGGTCTCTTCAAGCTTAAGCTTCGAATCGTTTGCAAAGAATATGACATCAGCGGCATCGACAAACGCAAAGCCAAGATAAGCAGCCAGGATTTTGCCGTTAAGATATTCTCCTCTTGAGGCGGCATAATCACGTCCGGCTCTCGCCTTGAAGCCACGCTCTATCGTTTCGAATTCATCGTCTAAGCTCATGCTGAGCCCGAGCCCATTGATTATGTCCATATACCGGCTCTTGATAGCCGAGAACATTCCCTCAAAGTCTCCGCCACGGGTTGCCATGTCGTAGCAGGCATAGAGCATGTCGGTGACCTTTGTATCCTTCGAGTTTCTTTTGCCCGGAGCCGACGGAACGACATACTTTCTTGCCGGATCGGCTTTTATAATGTTTGCAACTTTTATAAACTGGTTGGCGTCGGCAAGTGAGCTTCCGCCGAACTTGACTACTTTTACTGACACACTATAATCTCCCTTACTGTTAGGTGAATGTCGCTGTTTATGCATGGCGCAAAAGCCTCTTTGCAGAAACGGCTCATAACATTATATTATTTTGCGCACCCATAGTCAACAGAAATCTGCCAGAAAAACCTAAGAAATCTGAAAAAATTCTTTCATGAAAGGGCAACTGTACGCAGCTGAAAGACAAAATCCTTCAAACGTTTTTTGTAATGTCCCTGAAATTTTCACTGCTGCTGAGGCTGCTCAGCTTCTACCTTCTTGCCTGCAGCTCTGACGGTGTCACGTGCAGACTTGATTTCATTAAGGGACTTTGCAAGAGACTTTTCGGTGTCGCTGAGAATTCCGTCAAGCTTTTCAACCATAGCCTTCTTGATCTGGAGGTCCATAGCGTGTGACTGAGCTGTCAGATCCTGGGCTGCCGCCTTAGCCTGCTTGACAATCTCTTCCTCTGAGACAATCTTCTTCGCCTTTTCCTCAGCGTCCTTGATGATCTGCTCAGCCTTTTCATTGGCATCCTGGATGATCGATGATCGGTCAGCAACCATTTCCTTTGCCTTTCTTATCTCTGTAGGCAGATTGTAGCGGATGTTGTCGATACAATCCCTCAGCTGGTCGGTGTCGACCATGCTCTTTTTGTTGGAGAAGGGAACGGTAACCGCCTTGTCTAAAATTTCGTCCATCATCTCAAGAATTTCATCAATAGTCATTAGTTTTCTACTCCTTCGCATTTATTAGTGCTTCCGCTCAGTTTTGTAATCCTGGCGGCAATTCTTTCCTTTATTTCAGCCGGTACGAAGTCGGAGATGTCTCCGCCAAAGTATGCAATCTGTTTGACCATGCTCGAACTTAAGTACATGTTCTCCGAACGTGTGACGAGAAATATCGTCTCAGCCTCGGGACAGAGCTTTTTGTTTGCAAGAGCCATCTGGAACTCATACTCAAAGTCGGAAACGGCTCTCAGACCCTTGACGATAGCCGTTGCACCGTGGCTTTTGACAAAGTCCGCAAGAAGCCCGCCTGATGCCTCAACCTCGACGTTGGGAAGCCCTTTCGTCACTGTTCTTATCATCTCGACACGTTCTTCCGGCGAAAACATCGGCTCCTTGTTCGGATTGATTGAAACGAGAACTATCACCCGGTCAAAGACAGCCGCCGCACGTGAGATTATGTCCACGTGCCCTAGAGTAACCGGGTCAAAGCTTCCGGGACAAACAGCAATGCGCTGATTGCTGACAGCGATTCTTGGTTTACCAAGTTCACTCATCTTCCTCACCGTCCCCATTATCCTTTATGAACACGCTGAGAGCGGTTTTCCTGCCGCAGCTGTAACGCTTTCTCAGCTTCAGCCCTGCAAACCTTTCCGGAAGAGTAAGCTGCGCTTCGTGCTCGCATACGACGATGCACTTTTCGCTCATAACAGGCTCGCACAGCTCAAGCGACTTCTCCGTCAAGCCTTCTTCATATGGCGGATCCATCAGGATTATGTCGAACTTCTCGTGTCCGCTTGCCGCCATCTTGAGATAGTTGATGGCATCCGTTGTGACAATCTTCGACTTGTCCATAAGGCTGCAGGCTTTCACGTTCTCTTTTATGATTCCCACAGCGTCTCTCGCTCTTTCGACGAATACTGCGCTGTTGGCACCACGACTAAGAGCCTCGATTCCAAGCTGTCCGCTTCCTGCATAGAGGTCTAATACCCTTGTATACGGAATATCGAACTGAATTATCGAGAATATTGTTCCTTTCAGTTTGTCGGTTGTAGGTCTTGTCTCTTCGCCCTCGAGGGCTTTGAGCTTTCTTCCTCTCAGACTGCCGGTTATAACTCTCATACTGAGATCGCCTTTCTTTTTTATTTGTTTTCAGTATTGTATCTTTCACGGTACTTTCGCATCGATTCGGCAAATACCTCGCCGTTCGACGGTGGAGTGTAGGTGATTGCGTTCGCTCCCGCTGCGATGGTTGCGGAAATCGATTCATCAGTCGGTCCTCCGGTTGCAATAATCGGGAAGTCGGGATATTTTTCTCTGATCATCCGAACCAAATCAGGAGTTTTCGTAGACGCCGCAACGTTCAGTATGTCGGCACCTGCCTGAATGCGCCTGTCGATGTCCTGCTTCTCAGAAACTATGGTCGCAACGACTGGAATGTCTATCTTTGTTTTTATGTGCGTGATAATCTGCGGGTCGATAGGAGCGTTCACAACAACCGCAAATGCTCCCTGATTCTCGGCGGTCTCTGCAAGTCTGACAGAACGCTCTCCGCCTGTAAGCCCGCCTCCGACTCCGACGAACACCGGGACATCCGAAACGGAAATAATCGCCTGGGAGATGACCGGCTGGGGAGTGAACGGGTAAACCGCAACGACGGCGTCAGCGTTGATATTTTTGATGATAGCCACGTCGGTGGAGAAGACAAGCGACTTTATCCGCTTGCCGAAAATCACTATTCCCGAACACTGGTAAATCGTATCTGGCACGCTGAGTATATGGCTTCTTAAAACGCCTGAGTATTCGGGTATCTTTTTTTGCATTATATGTCCTTTCCCTGAAATTTTGCAAAGTGGTAAATGGTATTGCTATTGTAGCTGGTCGATGAACTTTTCTTTTACTTCAGCCGCCTTTTCGGGGCTTATTTTCATAACTGCCGCTATGTCTTCTATTGTTGCCGATTTCAGCTGCTGCTTTGTTTTGAATTCGTTTAAAAGAGCCTGCGCTTTTTTCTCTCCGATGCCGTAAATCTTGGTGAGCTCCGTTTCGTGAGTGTGAACGGAACGCTTCTGCTTCTGGAAAGTGATTGTGTAGCGGTGCACCTCGTCCTGAAGCTTGGTTAAAAGTGCGAATACGGACCGTGATTTCGAAATCTGGATTTCGCTTCCGTCAGCCGTGACGACAGCACGTGTGTGGTGCTTGTTGTCCTTGACGAGCCCGTAAAGCGGGATGTCGAGCTGATACTCTTCAAGTAGCGGCAGAACTGCCGAAACATGACCTTTTCCGCCGTCAAGGAATATGACATCTGGAAGCCTCTTGAAGCCTTCGTCTTTGCATTCGGGATCGAGATAGTTGTCAAGCCGCCGTGAGATGACTTCACGCATGCTGGCATAGTCGTTCTGCTCCTGAACGGTTTTTATGTTGAATTTCTTGTAGTATTTCTTCATGAACCGGCACTTGTCCATGACGACCATTCCGGCAACCATGTCACTGGAGCCAAGGTTTGAGATGTCGTAGCACTCGATATAGTTCGGAGTTTTCTTAAGCCCTAAGAGCTCGCCGAGCTCTTCGAGAACGGCCACCTCTTTTCCGGTTCTTCCGATTCTGACCGAAAGCTGCTCGACTGCGTTCTTTTCGGCAAGAGTGAGCAGGGCTTTCATCTCTCCACGCTTCGGATTCGCAATGCTTACAGCGTGATCCGACTTTTCAGCAAGATAACGCCGGATATTGTCGGTTTCTCTCAGCTCCTCGTCGATATAGACTTCCCTCGGGATCTTTACGGCACGGTCATAATACTGGATCAGGAATTCTTCCCTGGTGGAAATGTCGTCAGTCGTTTCACCTAAAATGAAATCCTGCTTGTCATAAAGCCGCCCGAGACGGTAGTTGAGAACAGATATGCAGGTGATGCCGCCGTTCTTCGCCATGGCGAAAATGTCCGTGTCGGGCATATTCTCCTCGAAAATCTTCTGGGTGTCGGCGGAGCGGTTGATTGCGGCGATTCTGTCTCTGAGAACCGCCGCTTTCTCGAATTCGAGGTTCTCGGAAAGCCGGTTCATCTCTTCCGTCAGTGCTTCCACCGACTGCTTGCTTCCGCTTTTGATATACTCCACTGCCTGGTTGATAATTTCGGCGTAATCCTCTTTTGAGAAGCACCCTCTGCAGAGCCCAATGCAGCGCTTGATCTGGAAATTGAGGCATGGTCTTTCTTTCCCGAAATCTCTCGGGAAGACACGTTTACAGGTCGGCAGCATGAAAACACGGTTGACCTCTTCAACAGCCTGACTCGACGTAAATCCGCTTGTGTAGGGACCGATGAATGTGCCGGAGCCCTTTTTCTGCATCTCACGGGTGATGCGTGGGTATTCTTCATCCGAAATCTTGATGTAGGAATATCCCTTGTCGTCCTTAAGAAGAATATTGTATTTCGGCTTGTGCTGCTTGATGAGCGACGCTTCGAGAACCAGTGCCTCATAGTCGGATGAAGTCACGATGAAGTCATAGTCCCAGACATTCGAAACCATTTTCGCAACCTTTGGCAGATGGTCATTGTCGTGAAAATAGGTCTGCACACGGTTTCTGAGATTTTTCGCCTTGCCGATATATATGATGGTTCCGGCATGGTTCTTCATGATGTAGCACCCGGGCGAAGTGGTTAAGCCCCGGGTCTTCTCCCGGAGGTATTCAAGCCTGGGGTTATCCTCAATAGTCACACGCATCTGACTTCAGAGTCTCCTTGCAAAAAGGGCATTGATCGAAGTAGTTGACGATTCTTATCGTCTTGATTCTCTGTGGAACAGTCGGTCTGTCGTTCGAGTCGGTCTTGACAGAAGCAATCCTGTCGACTACGTCCATCCCCTCAATAACCGTTCCGAAAGCGGCATAGGAGCCGTCTAGATAGAGTGAATCCTTGTGGACGATGAAGAACTGTGAGGAAGCGGAGTTCGGATTCTGAGCCCGAGCCATAGAGATGGTTCCTCTTGTGTGCTTGAGGGTATTGTTGACGCCGTTGAGGCGGAATTCGCCACGGATATTTTCGCTTGAACCGCCCATACCGGTGCCGGTCGGGTCGCCGCCCTGAATCATAAAGTTCTTTATAACCCTGTGGAAGATAAGCCCATCATAAAAGTGCTCATTAACAAGCTTCTCGAAGTTCTTGACCGTCAGCGGCGCCTCCTTCGGGCAAAGCTCAATCTTAATCTTCCCGCCATCTTCCATTTCAATTACTACCATAATTATCGTCTCCTTTAGTACAAAATTCGTATAGCGCACTTATGGCTCCCCTTGCTAAGGGGAGCTGTCAGCCGTCAGGCTGACTGAGAGGTTCTCCCTCTTAAAATTCACTCGCCTCAGTCTCCGTCAAACCGTACGGAATCGTCATATCCATCCCGCTCACATCGCTCTCAGCAACATCAAAATAGTATTTCGTGAACGAACCGGAATCGGGGTTTTCATCAACAACGGTGAAAGTGCCGTCTGTATAGAACGTCCAGGTGGAAGTTATTGTGCTTCCGTGAGATACGACAGTGTATTCTTCGATAGTGCAGTCGCTCTCTTCACTGGTAGATATGAGGGTGTAATACTCCTTGCTGTAGCCGAACTCAAGCTCCAAAGCCGTTGAGGTTCTCGCATAGCTGTAGTAGGTATACGCATCAAGGTCTATAACCGTAACGGTGTCAGAAGTCATGACTATTTTCTGCGAGTTGTTGATATATACCTTGTTGACACCGCTGATGTAGTATTCCCGCTCATACATGACAACCGTTTCGCCGTCATAGGAAACAGCCTCCGTCAGCTTTGCATGGACAGATGTCGAATTGAGAAGTGTGAGATAGTCCATCGCAATGGTGTCGGGAATATAAGTGACCTCTTCCTCGTCGTCAAGCTCAACTGTGTCTTCGTCGTCGGTGGTGACTTCGCTCTGCGAATTGGCTTCTGTGGTTGTCACCTCGGGAGCTTCTTCTGTAGCCGCAGTTTCGGATGAGGTGTCAGCCTCCGTGTAGTCGACAGAGGTTACGGCTTCTGAGCCATTGTCAGTTGAGGCGGTCACGACATTGTCGGGAACTCCGTTGTAGGACGTTGTGCTTTCGCTGCTTTCGTTCTCCTGAGCCTCGCTTCCGCATGCCGTCATCGAGACAAGCATAGCAAAAGCTATCAGAAATGTAACTATTCTCTTCATAAAAACCGTCCTTTCCGGCTAAAACCACTGTTTCTACAGAAAATACCAAGCTTATTATATCACAGTCTTCGGGATAATTCAAGCTTTCATATTTCAAAACGCATAAATTAGCCTTATCCAGAGAAAATAATATCAAAATCAAGCGTAGGGAGTTGTATTCATGTCACAAAGACTCGGAAAAGCTACAATAATGATGGACAATGCAGTTTCAATAAAGAGCTGGGCGTCGGTTGTCGGCAAAAAGGAGGGTGAGGGACCCTTTGGCGAATGCTTCGACTATGTCGACAAGGATGACCGCTTCGGTCAGGAGAGCTTCGAGAAGGCGGAAAGCGCAATGCAGGGTCTTGCCTTGCAGACGGCGCTCGAAAAGTGCCATCTCACGCCAGAAGACCTGTCTTTCATGTTCGGCGGCGACCTCCTCAACCAGTGCATCGGGACGAGCTTCGGAATCGGTGATTTCAATGTGCCGTTTTTAGGAATCTATGGCGCATGCTCGACCATTGCCGAGGGAATTCTTCTGTCAGCCCTCACTGTTGATTCTGGAGCTGGAGACATAGTTGCAGCGGTGACTTCTTCCCACTTCTGCACAGCTGAAAGGCAGTATCGCTTTCCTTTGGAATATGGCGGTCAGAGAACTCCCACCTCCCAGTGGACGGCAACCGCCTCTGGCGCAGTTATCTTAGAAAGAGGCAACGCCTCGCCGTTTGTAAGAGCCGTCACCATCGGCAGGATTGAGGACAAGGGCATCAAGGACGCAAATAACATGGGCGCCGCAATGGCTCCGGCAGCATATTCGACGATAAAGCAGTTTCTTTCAGACACAAAAAAATCGCCGGATGAGTTCGATCATATCGTCACCGGAGATTTAGGTAGTGTGGGTTCACGCATCTTGGTTGAGCTTCTCCATAGAGATGGCATCGAAATCGCCGACAGGCACCTCGATTGCGGCTGCATGCTCTATGGCGCTGAAAATCAGGATGTCCACGCCGGAGGCTCCGGCTGCGGCTGCTCTGCAAGCATCTTAGCCGGTCATTTTCTTCCGGAGCTGAGAAGTGGCAAGCTTAAAAACATCCTGTTTGCCGCCACAGGCGCACTACTTTCAACCACTTCAAGCCAGCAGGGGATGACCATCCCCGGAATATCCCACCTTGTCTGGCTTTCAAGCGAAATCGGACTTTAGGAGGAATCGCAATGCAGTATCTATGGGCATTTTTAGTCGGAGGAATCATCTGCGCCATCGGTCAGCTTCTTATAGACTTCACCAAGCTCACCCCAGCAAGAATCCTGACGCTCTATGTAGTGGTGGGAGTGATCCTGAGTGGAGTTGGAATATATCAGTACCTCGCCGACTTCGCCGGAGCGGGTGCAACGGTGCCTCTTACCGGCTTCGGAAATTCGATAGCAAAGGGAATCAGAGAAGCTGTCGACGAAAAGGGCTTCTTAGGAATCTTCACCGGAGGACTTACAGCCTGCTCCGGAGGAATCACGGCAGCAATGGTATTCTCACTTCTTGCGGCACTTGTGTTCAAGCCGAAGGCGAAATCGGTATAAAAACAGCGCAGTCATCAGACGACTGCGCTTTGCTATTAAAGATACCCGTATTTCTTCCTCTTCGCAAATATAAACACCGACGTTGTTGCGACTGCCATTATTTCTGCTGCTACAAGCGAAAACCAGATTCCGTCTATGTCCCAGATGAGCGGGAAGATGAGCACCGCTGCGACCTGGAATACCAGGGTTCTCAGGAAGGATATTATCGCCGAAATCACGCCGTTGTTGAGTGCTGTGAAGAATGATGACCCATAGATCGCAAATCCCGCAAACAGGAATGAGAATGAATAGATTCTGAATCCACCTAAGGTCAGGCTCAGAAGCTCCTCATCATACCCGACAAAGAGCTGTGATAGAGGCTTCGCAAGAAGCTCTGCACACAGAAGCATGAATATTGAAAAGCAGAAAATAATAGTAACGCTTTTCCGGAGCAGGCTCTTAAGCTCATCCTTGTTTCCGGCACCGTAATGATAGCTGACGATGGGTGCCGAGCCAACCGAGTACCCGATAAACACCGCCAGGAAAATCATGTTGACATACATAAGAACCCCATAGGCGGCGACACCGTCGTTTCCGGCATACTGAAGAAGCTGGTAGTTATAGAGCATCGAGACGGTTGACATCGCAATGTTGCTCATCAGTTCACTTGAACCGTTTGTGCAGGCTTTCAGGAGAGACCTGCCGTCAAATTTCGTTCTGCCGAGTCGAAGCAGGCTCTTGTTCGGAAGAGCGAAGTATATGACCGGAACCAACCCGCCAACGCACTGGCTCATCGCCGTTGCAACTGCTGCGCCGACAAGTCCCTTGGAAAGAACTCCCACCAGAACCGCATCAAGAATTATATTCGTGAGTCCCGCCGCAACAGTGACTGCAAGTCCCAGATTCGGCTTCTCAGCCGTCACAAACAGGCTCTGGAATTCGTATTGGAGCATGAATGCCGGAAGCGCCAGAAGTATTATTCTTCCGTAGATGACGCAGTCTTCGAGAATTTCGCCCTCTGCACCGAGGAATATCGCAACCGGTCTTAAGACCGCAATTCCAACTGTGGCGACGACTATTCCGGCAAGAACCGATATGTAGATGAATAGCGAAAACAGGCTGTTTGCCTTTTCTTTGTCACCTTCGCCCATGGTCTTTGCAATTATCGCACTTCCGCCAGTTCCTATCATGAACCCGAGCGCCCCTAAAACCATCAGAAACGGCATAATGAGATTGATCGCCGTGAACGGCGTCTTTCCCGCAAAATTCGATACGAAGAATCCGTCTACCACGCCGTAGATGGAAGTGAAAATCATCATTATGATAGACGGCAGAGTGAATCTTAAGAGCCGCCTGAAGCTGAATCTATCCGAAAGCTGAATAGCCATAAAAGTTGTCCTCTCACCCACCCATATTTTAAAAACAGAGTTGTGGGCAGGGATATTGTACTACAACGGGATTTTAATTGCAATAGGGTGATAAGGAAAATTTGGGTAAAGAAAAGCTCAGTCCCACTTTTCATCTCTAATTTTCGCAATCATACCCGATTCCCCGTGAGAATTCAACCCCACAAATGGCGAATCGGAGTTTTTTTGGGGTTAGATTATCGAGATTTTCCTCCTGCCGTAAAAATTTTTTTGAAACCCTTGATTTTTTCGCAAAAAAAGCTTGCTTTTTCTTGTTGGATGTGCTATTATATCCGAAGTACTGGGGTATTAGCGCAGTTGGGAGCGCGCCACACTGGCAGTGTGGAGGTCACGGGTTCGAATCCCGTATGCTCCACCAGAAGAGCATCCGAACCCGGGTGCTTTTTTTAATAAATCCTGAGTTTCGGCTCGGGATTTTTTATTTTTCCTAAATTTTTTTATTTTCCCTCTTGACAACTGCAATACTTCGTGATATGATGTATACCATAACAGGAGGTATTCAAAAGGAGGCTTTCTATGGATACACAATTAAAGCGAGGGCTTCTGGACGTCTGCGTGCTGGCGGCAATCAAGGGCGAGGATTCCTATGGGTACAAGATTATCAAGGACCTTTCGCCGTATATCAGGCTGTCCGAGTCGACTCTCTACACCATTCTCAAACGGCTTGAATCGTCAAAGATGCTGACGGTCAGGAACGTCGAGCACGACGGCAGGCTCCGCAAATACTACCACATCACCGAATCCGGTCTCAGCCGAATCGAGGAGTTCAAGGTCGAGTGGGGAGAAATCTTCGCAATCTATCAATTTATAACCAAGGAGGACAATGAAAATGGGGAAAAATGAATTTTTGGAGAAGCTCCGGCTCCGGCTTTCGGGGATTCCGCAGGTAGATGCGGATGAGCGTGTGAGTTTCTATAGCGAGATGATTGACGACAGAATCGAGGAAGGGCTTGCTGAGGAGCAGGCGGTTGCAGAGCTTGGAAGCGTTGACGAAATCGTCTCCCAGATTCTATCTGAAGTCCCGTTGACAGCTATCGTCAAGGAAAAGGTGAAGTCAAGCCGGGCGCTTCGCTTGGGAGAAATCCTTTTGATAATTCTCGGCTCGCCAATCTGGATTTCGCTTTTGGTGGCGGCTTTAGCGGCAGTTATCTCCGTATATGTATCCATCTGGAGCGTGATTGTCGCCGTCTGGGCGATTGAATTCTCATTTGCAGTGGTCGCAGTCAGCGGCATATTCTCGTTGTTCGTGTTCTCGGCTGTTGGTAAAGTTGTTTCCGGCATCGCCATGCTTGGAGTGGGAATCGCCTTTGTGGGAGTAACAATTCTCGGCTTCTTAATCTGCCTATGGATAACCAAGGCAATTATCTGGGCAACAAAATGGGTATTTCTTAAAATCAAATCAGGGCTGACAAGAAAGGAAAGAGCATAATGAGCAGAACTAAAAAGTGGATTATAGCCGCAGTGATTCTTGTCGCAGTCGGCGGAGTAATTTTCCTCGGAGCATTGGCGGCTGTCGGCTTCGACGCTTCAAAGTTGGAAACGTGGTTTTTCCACACCAATACTTACGAATTTTCGGACGATTTCGACAGCATCTCAATCAACACCGAAGTCGCCGGAGTGACGATTCTCCCGTCGGACGACGGTACTTGCAAGGTAATATGCTATGAGGACGACACCCTTGCCAACACTGTCAAGGTCGAAAACGGCACGCTATCTATCGAAACGATCAACACCCGCAAGTGGTACAACTATATCGGCATCTTTTCCAACGAGCAGTCGGTGACGGTCTATCTCCCGAAGGACACCTACGCCTCACTCTCCGCAAGCGTGACGACGGGAATGATCAATCTGAGCGACATTGATTTCGAAACCGCTTCGCTTGAAGTAATAACCGGCGAAATCTATCTCGATAACGTCATCGCCGACGGCACACTTTCCGCAACCGTCACCACCGGCACAATAAGTCTCAAAGCCTGCGATGCGGGTGAGATGTATCTCGAAACCACGACAGGAAGCATCGTTGGCACTGTGTTGACGGAAAAGATTTTCGTAGCCGGTACGAATCTCGGCAACGTGTCTGTTCCTGGAACTACCTCCGGCGGAATCTGCCGGGCAACTACGGTAACGGGGGAAATCAAACTGGAAATCGAATAATAACTGCGAAATTTTCGATTTTAGATATTGACAAATGCGCTCGTGTTTGCTATAATAACGTAGTTGTGAACCGAGCCATTAGCTCAGCTGGCAGAGCATTTCACTTTTAATGAAAGGGTCTGGAGTTCGATTCTCCAATGGCTCACCATACCCCCAAAAAAGCATCCGAATACGGGTGCTTTTTTCTTTTCCCGACAAATTTCCGACGCTCTGCCCTTGATTTTCAACAAAATCTGCATTTTCCTCCCGTCAAGAGCTTCAATTTTTCTTCTCAAAAAGTTCAACGTTCAGTGCAAAAGAGCGAAAAATGAAGTTTTGAGCTTTCAAAAGCTTCATTTTGGTTGACTTTCAAAATTTCATGTGATAAAATTACACTGTGTAATAATACAATTCAGAGTCAGGACTACTTTCAGAACAGAGGAGATTATCATGCAGTTAAAAATAGATGAAGCGACAAGGGACAGATTTAGGGTTACGTTTCTTGAAAACAACCGTATAGATCCGAAGTATTATAACCGCTACGACGTCAAGAGGGGTCTTCGAAACGCCGACGGCACCGGCGTTCTTGCCGGACTCACAAATATATGTAATGTTCACGGCTACGTCATGAACGAAGGCGAAAAGTGGAACATCGAAGGCGAGCTCTACTACCGTGGATATAACGTCAAGGACATTGTCGCAGGAATCCAGGGCGCAGATCGCTTTGGCTATGAGGAGGTAGCCTACCTTCTTATAATGGGAAAGCTCCCGACTGCTGAAGAGCTCGCAGGCTTCCAGAGGCTTCTTGCCCAGAACCGTGAGCTTCCGGCTGGATTCTTTGAGGACATGATTCTCAAGGCACCGTCGAAAAACATCATGAACAAGATTTCACGTTCTATCCTCGCACTTTATTCCTATGAGGAAGATCCGGAGGCAAAGGCTCCGGAGGATGAACTCTACTGTGCGCTGTCAATCCTGGCAAAGATGCCGGTAATCATGACTTCGGCATATCAGGTCAAGCGCAGAGCCTTCGACGGCGGAAGCATGTATATGCATCAGGTTAGACCTGAGGAGTGCACCGCCGAAACGGTTCTGTCACTTTTAAGACCTGACAGACAGTATACATATGATGAAGCAAAGCTTCTTGATCTTATCCTGCTTTTGCACGCAGAGCACGGCGGCGGTAATAACTCAACTTTTGCTTGCAGAGTTCTCACTTCTTCCGGAACCGATCCTTATTCAGCATATGCGGCGGCAGTCGGATCTCTGAAGGGTCCGCGCCACGGCGGTGCGAACCTCAAGGTTCTCGAACAGCTCGACTATATCGAAGCCAACGTCAAAAACTGGTCTGATGAGGGCGAGGTTGCTGACATGCTCACCAGGATTGTCCGAAAGGAAGCCTCCGACAGAACAGGTCTTATCTACGGCATGGGTCACGCTGTCTATACTCTTTCCGATCCGAGAGCAGTAATACTCAAGAGAACCGCTCTTCAGATGGCTAAGGGAACCGATTACGAGCCTCAGTTCTCGCTTCTTAACTCTATTGAAAGACTTGCGCCGGAAATCTTTCACCGTGAAACCGGTCTTGAAAAGGCTCTCTGTGCAAATGTGGATATGTATTCCGGTCTCTGCTACCGAATGCTCGGCATCCCGGAGGAGCTCGCAACCGCACTCTTTGCAACTGCAAGAATGGCAGGCTGGTCTGCTCATAGATTTGAAGAGAAGGTAACCGGCGGCAGAATCATCCGCCCCGCATACAAGGCAGTCGGCAAGCCTAAGGTTTACAAGGACATAACCGAAAGATAATATTCTCATATTCAGCGGATTTTCGTGGGACAATTTAAAATCTTTGCGGTAGAAATTGATTTGACTTTTTGCTACAATAGTGGTAGAATTAAATTTGTATAAGCTAAACCGTGGGAAAGTGAGGATCGAAGCCGTGAAAGATGTGAGCCTTCTTGTTATGATGGGTCAGCTTGGGCTTTCGGTTGCCGTTCCGCTTGCCGGGTGTGTAATCTTAGCTGTGTGGCTGAGAAATAAATTCTCCTTAGGCGTCTGGGTGATATTTCTAGGAGCAATCCTAGGCGGAATTCTTGCAATAAGCGGCTTCCGCTCGACGCTTAAGACGATGGAGAACATCACAAGTCAGGATAGCGATAAGGACAAGAAGCCTCCGGTAACCGGTTTTAACAGTCACGACTGATATTGAGTAGGAGAGATTATGGATTCCCGCAAGGAAGTTTTGCACGAAACGTTGATTATAACAATAGGGCAGGTTGTCTGCATTGCCGCAATGTTCGGAATTTTCGCTTTGCTTGGCTGCTTTGACTTAACGGTTCTGCTTGGCGGAATTGTTGGCGGCGTGCTTGCAGTTCTCAATTTCCTTTTCATGGCAATTTCAGTCTGCGTGGCATCCGACAGAGCAGTCGCTCAGGATGTCAAGGGTGGCAAAAGCCTTATGACATTCTCGATGGTTCTTCGGTACGCAGTTATCTTCATAGTATGGGTAGCGGGAGCTGTGAGCGGGCTTTGCAATGCAATAGCACTTGTTTTGCCGATAGTGTTTGTTCGACCGACGATAACGGTCTGGGAATTCTTCCGCAAGAAAGAGACGCCTGCGGTCACTGAAACTGCAGAAGCAGACATGGAAGAAGACCCTGAGAAAAAAGGTGATACCTAATGGACATAAGTATAAATGGCGCATATATCTACTTCACGATTCCGATTTTCGGCGGAATCAATGTGACGCAGACCACATTGTCGCTCCTCTTGGTGACTATTTTCCTCTGCGTTGCGGGAGTTTTGCTTGGAAGAAATCTCAAAACCCATCCTGGCAAGCTTCAGGTTCTTGTCGAAAAAGGCGTCGAGATGCTCCGAGGTCTCGTCACATCCTCGATGGGCGAGCACAATGTAGGCTGGACGCCGTATATCGGAACAATTTTCCTCTCGTCAATCTGTGGCTCGCTTATCGGAATGTTCGGCTTCTTCCGCTCGACAACGGCAGACCTGAGCGTGGTTCTCACATGGGCACTCATGACGACGGCGATTATCTGGTATAATAACATCAGGCACAACGGCTTCTTGGGCTGGCTCAAGGGCTTTACGGAACCGGTATTTATAATGACTCCGATGAACATTATCTCTGAGATTGCGCAGCCCATCTCGATGGCTTTCCGTCACTTCGGCAACGTCTTCGGCGGAAGCATCATCACTGCCATCGTCTATACAGCGCTGAGCACACTTTCAACACTTCTTTTGAACCTCGTTTCCGGAACAGTCATAATCCCGATTGTCATCGTGGCACTGGGCATCGGAATACTGGTTTATCAGAAGGCTCGCAAAAAGAAGATTGGCGTCTTCAAGGGAATCATTCTCGGAATCTTCATAGCTTTCGGAGCGTGCGGAATTCTTGACGCCACGAGGCTTCTTTCCGGAATCCCGATTCTATCTTTAGGTATACCCGCAGTTTTGTCGGTGTACTTTGATCTGTTTTCAGGCTTCGTTCAGGCTTTTGTATTCAGCCTGCTTAGCATGATATATATAGGACAGGCTTGCCCGCCTCCCGAGACGGCAGCCGAAACTAAGTAAACACGTCTGGGACTTGTCCCGACAATAATATTTAAGGAGTAACTACAATGGATGTAAGTGCAGCAGAAGCTTTAGCAGTAGGATTGAAAGCAATAGGTGCAGGACTTTGCATGGGTCTGGGAGCTATAGGACCAGGCGTTGGCGAAGGTAATGCAGTAGGAAAGGCTCTTGAGGGAATGGCTCGCCAGCCTGAATCCGCAGGAACCCTGAGAACCAACATGATCTTAGGCTGCGGTATCACTGAGACCACAGGTATCTATTCGCTCATCATCGCATTCCTTATCTTGTTTACATTGAAGTAATAAGGGTACCGATATTTCCGAAGGGAGGAATTGACATTGTACGAGGAGATTTTAGGCGTCAACGTGTGGACAGCTCTGTTCACGTTAGCCAACACTCTTCTTCTGTTCTTTGTCCTGAAGAAATTTCTGTTCAAGCCGGTAATGAAGATTATTGACGACAGGCAGAAGGAAATTGACGACCTCTACCAAAGTGCCGACACAGCTAAATCTCAAGCGAATGAAATGCGTGACGAATATCAGAAGAAGCTCGAAGAAGCCCGTGAAACAGGTGACAAGATTATTTCTGACGCAGTAACCAGGGCTCAGAGCCGTGAAGAGGAGATAGTCTCGAAGGCAAACAAAGAGGCAAGCGCAATCCTCGAGAAGGCTCAGGAGGACATCGCCCTCGAAAAGAAGAAAGCTATGGGCGAGGTCAAGGACAATATTTCCGTTATTGCCGTGAGCATTGCGGGAAGAGTTGTCGAGCGGGAACTCACTCCGGCTGATCAGAGCCGCTTGGTTGACAGCTTCATCGACGATTTGGGTGACCTATCATGAGCGGGCTCAGTGGAAACTACGGCTCGGCTCTCTATTCGGCAACACTCAGCGAGAATCTGACCGACAGGATCTATAATGAGATGACCGAGCTTGAGAAGGTTTTCGAAGCTCAGCCTCAGTATCTGAGACTTCTTTCGGCGGCGAATGTCTCGAAGGAGGAGAGGCTCGGGCTTGTCGACGATTGCCTCAGCGGCAAGGTTCACCCGTACATTTTGAACTTCATGAAGATACTGACCGAGAAGTCGATAGCCACACACTACTCTGATTGTCTCAAGGCTTACCGTGAGAGATACTATTTTGACAATGGCATCATGCCGGTCACTGCTGTGACTGCGGTGCCCTTGAGCGCTTCCCAGTCGGAGAGGCTGACGGAGAAGATAGCATCTATAAGCGGCAAGAAGATAATTCTCACGAACAAAGTCGATCCGTCGTGCCTCGGCGGAGTCAGACTCAGCTACGATTCAAAGCAGATTGACGGCACCGTTTCACACCGCTTGAAAGAGGTTCAGGAGCTATTGAAGCTTGACGCTTCTAAGGCGACATGATTTAAAAAGGAAGAAGCCAATGGATATAAAATCTGATGAAATTGTAAAAATAATCAGCGACAGGATCAAGAACTACGAAACGAAGCTTGAGCAGGTCAATGTCGGAACTGTGGTTTCGGTAGGCGACGGCATAGCAAAGGTTTCGGGGCTTGACGGCGTTATGTACGGCGAGCTTGTCGAGTTCGAGAACGGTGCGCACGGAATGGCGCAGAATCTTGAAGAGGACATCGTTTCTGTCGTCATAATGGATAACGACCAGGGCATCAAGGAGGGCGATTCGGTTAAGATAACCGGAAATGTCGTTTCTGTTCCAGTCGGCGAAGCCATGATCGGGAGAGTTGTAAACGCCCTCGGTCAGCCTATCGACGGAAAAGGTCCCATAGAGACTACAGAAACAAGACCTATCGAGTCCCCGGCGCCTGGAATTATTGACCGTGAGCCGGTAACAGTACCGCTCCAGACCGGCATCAAGGCTATCGACTCGATGATTCCGATAGGACGTGGACAGCGTGAGCTCATCATCGGTGACCGCCAGACAGGTAAGACAACAATAGCAACTGACACCATCCTTAACCAGAAGGGCAAAAGCGTTATCTGCGTCTATGTCGCAATAGGTTTGAAGCGTTCGACTGTTGCACAGGTTGTCAAAAACCTCACCGACGGCGGAGCTATGGACTACACAATAGTCGTATCCGCAACTGCTTCGGAACTCCCAACAATGCAGTATATAGCACCATATAGCGGCTGCGCCATGGGCGAATACTTCATGTATCAGGGCAAGGATGTCCTGGTTGTGTATGACGACCTCAGCAAGCACGCAGTTGCCTACAGAACAATATCGCTTCTCATCCGCCGTCCGCCAGGACGTGAAGCATACCCTGGAGATGTTTTCTATCTTCATTCGAGACTTCTTGAAAGAGCAGCGCATCTGTCTAAAGAAAAAGGCGGAGGAAGCTTAACAGCGCTTCCGATCATCGAAACACAGGCGGGAGACGTTTCCGCATATATACCTACAAATGTAATTTCAATCACCGATGGTCAGATATTCCTCGAGACCGAGCTCTTCAATGCAGGGGTTATGCCGGCTATCAACCCGGGTATCTCAGTATCCCGTGTCGGAGGCAACGCACAGATCAAGGCGATGAAGAAGGTTTCGGGATCATTAAAGCTCATCTATTCGCAGTATCGTGAGTTGCAGTCGTTCGCACAGTTCAGCTCCGACCTCGATGCCGACACAAAAGCTCAGCTTGACCTTGGCGAGAGAATCGTCGCAGTCCTGAAGCAGAAGAATAACAATCCTATCGACGTAGCTCAGCAGGTCTGCATCTTCTATGCCACCACTAACGGCTACCTGAAGAGCATCCCGGTTGACAAGATTCCCGATTACGAAACTGATCTCCAGGAGCATATGACCAATCATCATAACGGAGTTCTTGAAGCAATCCGCAGTACCGGCAAATTGGAGCCGGAAACGGAAGCTGAACTCAAGACAGCGCTTGAAGAATTGGCGGTAAGATACGTCACTGAATAAGGAGACATCGAATGTCATCAGCAACGGCAAAGGGCATAAAAACCCGAATCAACAGCCTGAAAAAGACGGAGCAGATAACCAAGGCGATGGAGATGGTTGCAGCGTCGAAGCTCAACCACGCTCAGGCTAAAGTTCTCAATTCCCGCCCATATTTTGAGATTCTCTTCTCGACGATAAGTAACATTGCCGCCTCCGAGAGCGACCTCAGCTCGCCATATCTTGGTAGACGTGAAGTGAAGAAGTCTGTTTATATCGTGATTGCAGGCGACAGGGGTCTCGCAGGAGGATATAATCACAATATCCTGAAGATGTGCTTGAGTGAGATTGAAGCTAAAAACGCCGTTGTCCTTCCGATAGGCAACAAGGCTGTCGAGTATTTCAAGCTCCGTGGCGCCAATATCTTAACCGAGAACTATACTCTTGCCGAGGGAGTCGGAGTGGGGGACTGCTTCTCGATAGCAAAAACACTCTGCAAGGGCTTCCGCAATGGCGAGTATGACGAGATATGCGTCGGATACACAAACTTCGTTTCCGTTCTCTCGCAGACTCCGGCAGTGCTTCCGCTTCTGCCTCTTAAGGGATACGAGAAGGGCAAAACAAAGTCGACGCAGTCGGACATCTTGTATGAGCCGAGTAGCCACGAAGCCTTCGATGCCATTATCCCTGAGTACTTAGGAGGAGTCCTTTATGGCTGCCTCTGCGAAAGTAGAGCCGCCGAGCAGGCGGCAAGGCGAACAGCAATGGATTCCGCAACACAAAACGCCGAGGAAATGATCGACGACCTGAGCCTCAAGTACAACCAGATAAGACAAACGGCGATAACAAATGAAATCATAGAAATAGTAGCAGGATCCGAATCCTGATAACTGGAGGAACAGCATGGACAAACACACTGGAGTTGTAATACAGGTCATGGGACCGGTTCTTGACATCAGGTTTTCTGATGACGAGCTGCCCGAGCTTCTCAATGCAATAGAGATTGAGCATGAGGGAAGGACCATCGTTGCCGAGGCTTCACAGCATATCGGCGATAATGTCGTCAGATGCGTCTCGATGAATTCAACCGACGGTCTCAGGCGAGGCGAAGTCGCTGTCGACACCGGACATCCGATTCAGGTTCCTGTCGGCGAAGAGTGCCTGGGAAGAGTATTCAATCTTCTCGGTGAACCCATCGACGAGGGCGAACCTGTCAAGACGGAAGAAAAGTGGTCAATCCACCGTCCGGCACCTTCTTATGACGAGCAGCAGCCGGCAACCGAAATCCTTGAAACTGGAATCAAGGTTGTAGACCTCATCTGCCCGTATGCAAAGGGTGGTAAGATTGGTCTGTTCGGAGGCGCAGGAGTCGGCAAGACGGTTCTCATCATGGAGCTTATAAATAACGTAGCCAAGGCTCACGGCGGCATTTCCGTCTTCACGGGAGTAGGAGAAAGAACCCGTGAGGGCAACGACTTATACCTTGAGATGAACCAGTCTGGCGTAATCAACAAGACCGCCATGGTTTATGGTCAGATGAACGAACCGCCAGGAGCAAGAATGAGAGTCGGTCTTTCCGGTCTTACGATGGCGGAGTATTTCCGTGATGTCAAGCATCAGGATGTACTTCTCTTCATCGATAACATATTCAGATTCACCCAGGCAGGCTCCGAGGTTTCAGCACTCTTAGGACGTATGCCATCAGCAGTTGGCTACCAGCCGACTTTAGCCACCGAAATGGGAGCATTGCAGGAAAGAATCACATCTACAAAGAATGGCTCTATCACGTCAGTACAGGCAGTATATGTCCCTGCTGATGACTACACCGACCCGGCGCCGGCTACAACGTTCACTCACCTTGATGCGACAACGGCTCTTGACCGTTCTATCGCTTCAATGGGTATCTATCCTGCAGTTGACCCGCTTTCGTCCTCTTCGAGAATCCTCACACCCGACATTGTCGGTCAGGATCACTATGAGACTGCCCGTGCAGTACAGAGTATCCTTCAAAGATATAAAGACCTCCAGGACATCATCGCCATCATGGGTATGGACGAACTGAGTGAGGAAGACCGTCTCACCGTCAACCGTGCAAGAAAGGTTCAAAGATTCCTCTCCCAGCCGTTCGCAGTTGCGGAGCAGTTCACCGGCTACGAGGGCAAATATGTGCCTCTTAAAGAGACAATCCGAGGCTTTAAGGAGATTATCGAGGGTAAGCATGACGAAATCCCCGAGTCATACTTCCTCTTTGCCGGAACCATCGACGACGTTGTCGAAAAGTACAAGAGTGGTGAGCACTCATGACGAGCTTTCCGCTTAAAATAGTAACGCCTGACGGTCTTCAGTACGAAGGTCAGGCAGAAGAGCTTATAGTCAGAACCATTGCCGGAGACATCGGAGTCTTAGCTGGTCACACCGACTGTGTCACTCCGCTTGGAATGGGCATGGCGACAGTCGTCATAGACGGCGAGAAGAAGTATGCCGCCTGTATCGGCGGGATGCTATCGGTTCTCAAAGGCGAAGTGACTCTCATACCCACGACTTTTGAATGGGCTGACGAAATCAATGCAGAACGTGCTCAGGATTCAGAACGCCGTGCAAAAGAGATAATCGAAAATCGCTCTTCCTCCGACACAGAGCTAAGGCTCGCCGAAGCAAGGCTCAAGCGCTCCCTGATTCGCCAGAGCGTGGCACAGTACAGAAATGTAAGATAAAAAAAGTCCCGCAAGAAAATTTTTGCGGGATTTTTGCAATAATAATGGCATGTGATTTGTATTATAAGTAGGAGCTATGTAGGGGCGGATATTATCCGCCCGCATCCCCGCCGATAGTGCCCGGACGGACAGGTTAGCAAAGCTAACCTGTGTATCCAGCCCCTACAGAAGAGAAAGGAGCGTTTTTTGTGAAAAGAATTCTATTGATATTAACCTGCCTGGCAGTTCTTCTGAGCCTTGTCGGTTGTGCCGAAGCTACCGTAACCGACTATGATGAAACTCATTACAGCGATACAGACGTAACCGAAGATCCCATTTCCGAAGTCTCAAATCCGCTTCTAAACGCTGATTTGAGCAACTGCACGGTTACGGTTGCGAGAATGTTTGATGTCCAGGCTCTTAATGACCCGATTACTCTTACTGATGATGAGCTTTCTGATTTCGTGAGCGCTCTTGAAAGCTCAGAGATGAGCGAAGAGCCGGTGGAGCTCGAAGACTTTGATGCGGATTCCATAGTCACTCACTATACTGTAACTCTTTCCGATGGCTCTGAAATTTCGCTCAGCAGTTACGAATCGAGCCACTGGAACTACTCCACTGCGGTTTACGACCCAGATTATTATTTAGTAATAAACGGCGAGCTGTTCACTATCGATGAGGAGAGCTTTGCAGACGTCGAAAGCTACTTTCTCGAAATCTATTCTGAGGACTACAAGCTTCATGAAATCTGCTATGCTGAATATAAGCTTGAGTCTGGCGAATGGAGTGACGTCTGCTACGATCAGGCGAGGAACTGGATTTTATGCAACGCTTATCTGATAGCAAATCCCGACGATTACAGCTACTTCACGACAAGAACCTATGAAGAAGACAAGTCCAAAATGGACGAAATCTTAAGTGCTATCGATGACATCCTGCCTTATGTTCTCCGGGACGACGGCACCGTCAATGAGGACAGAGAGGTCGGGGAGTACGAGATGATTCCCTACAAGACCGATGAACCTGTGAACCCGCTTCTTAATGCCAATTTCGAGGGCTCAACTGTCTACATCGAGCGAAATAAAGCGGGTGACATTCAGATTGAAATGGACGAAGAGACCAAGAGCGAGTTCTTAGAACTCCTTTTGAGCCTTGAAATGGACGAAACCCCGACGGTTGACGATAATTTCTATGTCAGCGGCGAGTATCTCGCCAGGTATACGATTGTGTTCGCTGACGAATCTGAATATCTAATATACTTCATGTCCGTCTCTGCTCCCGTCGGAAACAGCCTTTATGGTCACGCCCACTATATCGTCATCGGCGACAACAAATACATGATCCCCGATGATTCCGAAACCTACAGCCTTGTCGGGAGAATTGAGAGCTATTATGATGCTCAGTACCTCATTGATAATTGCCTCGAGGAATTCAGCACCATTATTGAAGCCTGTGCAAACGTCGCCCCTGGAACCGCCGGAAGCTCGCTTCGGTCAGTTTCCGCTGCGGGAAGCCTCCTCGACTGGGCGGAGTTTCACAAATATGTCCTAAGCGAGTATGCTATAACTGCTTTGCTAGACGAATGGAAAGCGAGCTCCGATGATTTCGACTGGCAGCTTGAGTGCCTGGTTGAGAGCTGGGAGTCGGTTGCCGGGTCTATTGAAGAAATAGTAAGTGATCCGACAGATGAATCGCTCTCAGGACTCTTAGACGACTCCGGTTATGAGCTTCAGAATAGCGAATACGACGAAGAAATAGCCGAGATGATAATTTCGGCTGTTGATAATTTCATTGCTGGATAACAAAAAATCAACCGTAAGGGCAAATCCTTACGGTTGTTTTATTATGCCTTGATTTTTACTTCCTGCTCTTTCGCTACTGCCTTTTGAGCAGATGTCAGCATCAGCTTGATACGATTAAACTGGTTGACCTCCGAGGCTCCGGGGTCATAGTCAACTGCGACTATATTTGCCTCGGGATAGTGCTTCTTCAGAGCCTTGATTGCGCCTTTTCCGACAACGTGGTTCGGCAAACATGCGAACGGCTGGATACAGACGATGTTCGGGACACCCATCTCGATGAGCTCCGCCATTTCGCCGGTCAGGAGCCAACCCTCGCCGTACTGGTTGCCTATCGAGATAACCGGCTTGGCAAGCTCGGCTACGTGTCTTATATCGCTCGGAGCTTCAAAGCGCTTGCTCTTCTCGAGGGCGTCAGTCGCAGGCTTCCGGAGCATCTTTATCGCCTTGATGCCAATCTCGTTCACGAGCTGCGAGCGGTATGGAGTGCCAAGATACTTGTGCTTGTAGACGGCGTTATAAAGGCTGTAGTTCATGAAGTCCATGAGATCCGGCACAACCGCCTCTGCACCCTCACTCTCAAGGAGCTCAACAAGGTGATTGTTTGCAAGCGGCATGTATTTGACCAGGATTTCACCGACAATGCCAACCCTCGGCTTCACGATGCTCGGGTCGAGCGGCAGATTGTCAAAAGCGTCGACAATGCCCTGGCAGACCTTCTTATATGACATTCCGTTTTCGTTGTCAATAAGTGAATCGATAGCGATCTTCTGCCACTTGTTGTGGAGCTTGTTGGCGGAACCGGCTTCGAGCTCATATGGTCTAGTGCGGTAAAGGCACCTCATAAACAGGTCGCCATAGACGATAGCCTTCGCCATGTCGAGTAGGAACGGAAGCGTAATTTTGAAGCCCTCGTTCGTCTCCATTCCGTTTGCGTTGAGCGAGATGACCGGAATGTGCCCGAGGTTAACCTTCTCCAGAGCACGCCTTATGAATCCGACGTAGTTACTCGCTCTGCAGCAGCCGCCTGTCTGGGTCATGATGATTGCGAGCTTGTCGGTGTCGTACTTTCCGGAAAGCACCGCCTCCATAATCTGCCCGACAACGGTGATAGACGGGAAGCAGGCATCGTTGTTGACAAATTTTAGTCCCATGTCGATAGCCGAGCGGTTGTCGTTGTCGAGGACAACTAAATTGTAGCCGTGCTTCTTGGCAACAGGTTCGATGATGTCGAAGTGAATCGGGCTCATCTGAGGAGCGATTATGGTGTAGCCCTCTTCACGCATCTTCTTTGTAAAAGTAGCCCGGTTGTAGGCGGCGGTTTTAGGCTCAGCCTTGATGCCGCTTCTGTCACGCTGGTTCATAGCTGAGAGAAGACTGCGGATTCTTATTCTTGCCGCACCGAGATTCGAAACCTCGTCTATCTTAAGAACAGTATAGAGCTTGTTCGAGCCGTTCAGGATTTCCTGAACCTGGTCAGTCGTGACCGCATCGAGCCCACAGCCGAATGAGTTGAGCTGGATAAGCTCAAGGTCATCCCGGTTTCTTATGTACTCAGCTGCGGCATAGAGCCTTGAGTGGAACACCCACTGATCGTTCGACCGAAGCGGGCTGTCGGTCATGAAATCATTCGGGAGGCTGTCTTCTGTCAGAACCGCCAAGCCATAGGAAGCGATCATCTCTGGAATACCGTGGTTTATCTCCGGGTCGACGTGATAGGGTCTGCCTGCGAGAACGATTCCTTTTCTGTGGTTGTCTTCCATCCACTTAAGAATCTCTTTTCCTTTGGCTCTGATGTCCGATTTAGCTTTCAGCTGCTCCTCCCAGGCTTCGTGGACGGCTTCTCTTACTTCTTTTTCAGGAATTTCCCACTCTTCCTTGCAAACTGCAACCAGCCTGTCTGCAGCGGTCTTCTCACTCGTGAAAGCGATGAATGGACGGATGAGCCGAACGTCGCCGTCGATAACACCCTCGACGTTGTTTTTCAGATTCTCGGGATACGAGATAACGATAGGGCAATTATAGTGGTTCTGAGCTGTCTTCGACTCCATGTGCTCATAGAATACGCAGGGATGGAAGATGGTTTTGATTCCGTGGTCAATCAGCCACTGGACGTGACCATGCGAAAGCTTCGCCGGGTAGCACTCCGACTCTGAGGGAATGCTCTCCATCCCGAGCTCATAAATCTTGTGGCTCGATTTCGGGGAAAGCTCCATCCGGAAGCCTAATTTCGTGAAGAAAGTCGCCCAGAACGGGTAGTTTTCGTAGATATTAAGTACTCTCGGGATGCCGATAACGCCACGAGTCGGGTTCTCAAGCGGAGTATAGCCGAAAATGCGCTCGTACTTATACTCCATCATGTTGGGACCCTTATCTTGGGAGGCTGTGTTCCCGAGCCCTTTTTCGCAGCGGTTTCCGGTGATATGCCGCCTGCCGCCGGAGAAGGTGTTAATAGTGAGCATGCAGCTGTTCGAGCAGCCGCGGCAGTGTGTTGTCGCAGTCTTGTATGTTAAATTCTCGATTTCTGAGATAGGGAGCATCGAGCTCTCGCCGCCGTTGTAACGGTCT
Source organism: Oscillospiraceae bacterium (assembly GCA_021200565.1). Lineage (GTDB taxonomy): Bacteria > Bacillota > Clostridia > Oscillospirales > Ruminococcaceae > Faeciplasma. The sequence continues at coordinate 94,105 of JAJQGJ010000012.1, read as the reverse complement.
TTTGCGATAAGAGCGGCGCCGAATGCGCCCATGATTCCGGCAATGTCCGGGCAAATAGCATCCGCACCGGAAATCTTCTCGAAAGCCCGAAGTACTGCTTTGTTCATGAACGTTCCGCCCTGAACGACAACGCTGGATCCCAGCTCCTGAGCGCTCGAGAGCTTTATAACCTTGAAAAGTGCATTCTTTATGACCGAATATGCGAGTCCCGCCGAAATGTCCTCAACCGTTGCGCCCTCCTTCTGGGCTTGCTTGACGTTCGAGTTCATGAATACGGTGCAGCGTGTGCCGAGGTCAATCGGGTGCTTCGCATAAAGAGCCTTTTCGGCAAATTCCTGTGCGGTGTAGCCGAGTGACTGTGCAAAGTTCTCGATAAACGAGCCGCAGCCGGAGGAGCAGGCTTCGTTGAGTAGAATCGTATCTACTGAACCGTCCTTGAGCTTGATGCATTTCATGTCCTGCCCGCCGATGTCGAGGACACAGTCGACAGACGGGTTAAAGAACGCTGCCGCAGTGGTGTGCGCAATGGTTTCAACCTCGCCGTCATCCAGGTTAAAAGCGGACTTCAAGAGCGATTCGCCATATCCGGTAGAGCAGGCTCTCACAATCTTTGCGGACGCAGGCATATGCTTGCCCATGTCCGAAACGGCTTCAATCGAGCTCTTGACTGGCGAGCCCTGGTTTGATGTATAGTAAGAATAGAGAAGCTGACCCTCTTCGCCGATGAGGGCAATCTTGGTTGTTGTTGAGCCGGCATCTATTCCCAAGTAGCAGTTTCCCGAATAGTCTTCGAGCTTCTCTTTTTTGACTACTGCTTTTGCGTGTCTTTCGGTGAACTCTCTGAAATCATCTTCATCTTTAAATAATGGATCGAGCCTCTTTAATTCAAACGCCATCTCAATGCCGGATTTCAGACGCTCAATCAGAACGTCGGGATCGGTGAGAACCTCGTCCGAGGCTTCGAGAGCTGCTCCCATAGCGGCAAACAAATGCGAATTGTCCGGGTCGACAACGTTTTCGGGAGTCAGCTTGAGCGTTCTTATAAATGCTTTCTTGAGCTCCGGGAGGAAGTGAAGCGGTCCTCCCAAAAACGCCACGCAGCCTCTTATCGGCTTTCCGCAGGCAAGACCGGAGATGGTCTGGGTAACAACCGCCTGGAAAATGGAAGCTGCCAGGTCTTCCTTAGCCGCACCTTCATTTATAAGCGGCTGGATGTCGGTTTTTGCGAAAACTCCGCAGCGTGCGGCAATAGGGTAGAGCCTCTGGTAATTTGCGGCAAGATTATTAAGACCTTCTGCATCGGTCTGCAGAAGCGCCGCCATCTGATCTATAAATGAGCCGGTTCCTCCGGCACAAACGCCGTTCATTCTCTCTTCGAGCCCGCCCTTGAAGTAGATGATCTTGGCGTCCTCGCCGCCGAGCTCTATCGCAACGTCTGTCTGAGGTGCCACAAGCTCAAGTGCCGAAGCAACTGCCGCAACCTCCTGAACGAAACCGATATTGAGTGCTTTTCCGAGATTTATTGAGCCGGAGCCGGTAATCTTGAGCCGAAGTTTGAAATCCCCAAGTCTTTCTTTCGCCTCAGTTAAGAGCTCGCTCATAGCAGGCTGAATCCGTGCCTGATGGCGACGGTATTCGCCAAAAATTATATTATTGTCATCATCCAAAATGACCAGCTTTATGGTCGTGCTGCCAATGTCTATTCCTGCACGATAGATATTCATTTCTGTTGGACTCCTCCAGGTAAAACAAAGTGTCATTTTAATAGGGTATAGTCATTTTCAGACAATACCCATATGTATAATTATTATAGCACGATGTGTTAGGGAATGCAAGGGTCAAATAATGGGATGTATGAGGATAAAAAAAGTAGGGGCGGATATTATCCGCCCGAACCCTTCGCAGGTGCCCGTAACGGGCGGATAATATCCGCCCCTACAAATTACGCATCAATCGTCGAAATCGGCGGAATCATATCTTCAAGAACATCCAAAAGAATCCTCACTGTATCGAGCGAAGTAAACGTGGTAACACCGTTCTGGATAGCGCAGCGTCTTATCTCAATGCCGTCCTCATAGTGAACTCCTGAGAGAACAGCACGGGTATTGATGATGTAGCTTACATATCCTGCCCTGATGGAATCGAGTATTTCGTCGCTTCCTTCGCTTATCTTGCCCTTGACACGGGTTCTGATACCGTGTTGCTTTAAGAACTTCGCAGTTCCGGCTGTAGCTTCGATATTATAACCCAAGTTATAGAATCTGCGAATCAGCGGCAGAGCTTCCTCTTTATCTTCATCGGCAACGGTTACGATAACTGTGCCATACTCCTTCATCTTGATGCCGGAAGCCTGAAGTGCCTTGTAGACGGCACGGTTCAGCTTGTCGTCATAGCCGATAGCTTCGCCGGTTGACTTCATCTCAGGCGACAGATAGGAATCCATGCCTGTAAGCTTCTCGAACGAGAACGCCGGAGCCTTGACATACCAGCGCTTCTTTTCTTTCGGGGTCATGTCCGTGATGCCCTGCTCTCTGAGGCTGTGCCCGAGCATGCACTTCGTCGCAACGCTTACAAGATTTATGCCGGTTGACTTCGAGAGGAACGGAACACTTCTTGACGCTCTTGGGTTTACCTCGATAACCGAGACATTGTCATCCTTGTCGACTATGAACTGGATGTTGAAGAGTCCGACAATGCCGATTCCCAAGCCGAGGCGGGTTGTATAATCGTTGATGGTGTCCTTGACAGCCTGTGAAATGCTGAACGGCGGATAAACGCTCATGCTGTCGCCGGAATGGACACCGGTTCTCTCAACCAGCTCCATAATTCCCGGGATAAAGACCTCTTCGCCGTCGCAGATAGCATCGACCTCTACTTCTTTTCCCATGATGTACTTATCAACGAGCACAGGTTTGTCGACGTCGACCTCAACGGCGTTCTTGAGATAGTGCCGGAGCATCTCTTCTGTAGCGACAATCTCCATAGCTCTTCCGCCCAAGACGAACGACGGTCTGACGAGAACCGGATATCCGATTCTTTCAGCGACCTTGACGCCGTCTTCGATGTTCGTAACGGCATCACCCGTCGGGTTCGGAATTCCTAATGAGCGGATAACAGCATCGAAAGCGTCACGGTTTTCAGCCTTTTCGATGGCGTCGCAGTCGGTTCCGATAATCTTTACTCCACGCTTGGTGAGAGGTGCTGCCAGATTTACGGCAGTCTGACCGCCCAAGGTTGCGATAACTCCAACAGGGTTTTCATGGTGGACGACGTTCATGACGTCCTCAACCGTCAGCGGCTCGAAATAGAGCTTGTCCGCAGTGGTGTAGTCAGTCGAAACCGTTTCAGGATTATTGTTGATAACGATAGCTTCATATCCGGCATCACGGATGGTCTTGATTGCGTGAACAGTCGAATAGTCAAACTCAACGCCCTGTCCGATTCTGATAGGTCCGGAACCCAAGACTATAATCTTCTTTCTGTCGGAAACTATCGACTCCTCTTCATCCTCATAAGTAGAGTAGAAGTAGGGAACATAGCTCGAAAACTCGCTTGCACATGTATCTATCATCTTGTATACGGGATAGATTCCGGCGCTGCAACGCTCACTATAGACTTCATCCTCAGTTGTCTTCCAGAGCTCAGCGATGTATGAGTCTGAGAAGCCCATCTTCTTGGCTGCTCTTAAGAGCTTTTCTGAATGAGGTGACTGCTCAAGCTCTTTCTCGAAGTCAACAATATTCTTTATCTTGTCTAAGAAGAACATGTCGATTCCGGTTATGTTGCATATCCTTGAGTGGTCAACTCCCATCCACATAAGCTGTGAAATGGCGTAGATTCTGTCGTCGGTGCCCTCACGGATGTACTGAAGAAGATCGTCTGTCGTCATGTGCTCAGAGTCGAACTTCGCCATATGGATGTGGTTCTTTCCATCTTCCAAAGAACGGATAGCCTTAAGAAGGCTTTCTTCCATGGTTCTTCCGACGCTCATGACCTCGCCGGTTGCCTTCATCTGGGTTGAAAGGACATTCGAAGCGCTTGCAAACTTGTCAAACGGGAACCTGGGCATCTTCGTGACAACGTAGTCAAGCGACGGCTCGAAGCATGCAGGAGTGTTGACAAGCTGAATCTCGTCAAGGTTCATTCCAACTGCAATCTTAGCCGAAACCCTTGCAATCGGGTAGCCACTCGCCTTCGAAGCGAGAGCCGAGGAGCGGGAAACTCTCGGGTTGACTTCTATTACATAGTACCTGAACGACTGCGGGTCAAGTGCGAACTGAACGTTGCAGCCGCCCTTTACCTTAAGTGCACGGATAATTTTGAGTGCACTGTTACGGAGCATATGATACTCTTTATTCGTGAGAGTCTGGCTCGGTGCCACGACGATAGAGTCGCCGGTGTGGATTCCGACAGGGTCGAGGTTTTCCATGTTACAAACAGTTATTGCGGTGTCGTTTGCGTCACGCATGACCTCATACTCAATCTCTTTATAACCTTTTATGCTCTTTTCAACAAGAACCTGGTGGACAGGGGAGAGTGCCAGAGCGTTCTTCATCATAACCTTCATTTCTTCCGGGTTGTTGACGAATCCGCCGCCGGTGCCTCCAAGAGTGAATGCAGGTCTTAAGATAACAGGGTAGCCTATATCCTCAGCGGCTTTCAAGCCCTCTTCAATCGAGTATGTGATTTCGGAAGGAACAACCGGTTCGCCGATGCTCTCGCAAAGCTCCTTGAAACGCTCTCTGTCTTCTGCGCACTCGATGCTGTCGGCGTCGGTTCCTAAAAGCTCAATCTCGCACTCCTGCAAAACGCCTTTTTTGGAAAGCTGCATTGCAAGGTTGAGTCCAGTCTGTCCTCCGATTCCGGGAACGATTGCGTCGGGACGCTCATAGCGGCAGATACGAGCCAGGTACTCAAGAGTTAAAGGCTCCATATAGACCTTGTCTGCAATAGAAGTGTCGGTCATGATGGTTGCGGGGTTCGAGTTAGCTAAAATAACCTCATAGCCCTCTTCCTTGAGAGCCAGGCAAGCCTGAGTTCCGGCATAGTCAAACTCAGCAGCCTGACCGATGACTATAGGACCGGAGCCTATGACCAAAACCTTTTTTATGTCAGTTCTCTTCGGCATGACTCTTCGCCTCCTTCATGTAATCAAGGAATTTATCGAACAGGTATCCCGAATCCTCCGGACCGGGTGCGCTCTCCGGGTGATACTGAACGCTGAACACTTTATCCTCTTTGCATTCAACGCCCTCAATGGTGTTGTCAAGAAGATTTATATGCGTGACTTCAAGACCTGTGCCCTTGAGACTATCGGGGTCAACAGCGTAGCTATGGTTCTGTGAAGTTATTTCAAGCTTGCCGGTTGCAAGATTCTTGACCGGGTGGTTTCCGCCACGGTGACCGAACTTGAGTTTATATGTCTTCGCACCGTATGCCAAAGATATAACCTGGTGTCCTAAGCAGATTCCGAAAATCGGATACTTGCCACGAAGACCCTTGACTAGCTCCACTGCCTGAGTGACATCTTCCGGGTCGCCGGGACCGTTTGAGAGGAAGACTCCATCCGGCTTCATGAAAATGACCTCTTCGGCAGTGATGTCGTAGGGGACAATGGTGACGTTGCAGCCCTTGCGGTTGAGGGAGCGAACAATGTTGAGTTTGATTCCGCAGTCAAGTGCTACAACATTGAACTGTGGGTTAGAGGTTCTTGAATACCAACGCTTCTTGGTGCTGACTCTTGAAACAGCGTCATGCGGAACAGGAGCTGACTTTATCTTTTCAAGCCCCTCCTCAAGGGAAGTGGAAATATCGGTGATAATGGCTCTGCGGGAACCGTAATCACGGATGCTTCGTGTGAGTTTACGTGTGTCAACGCCACTGATGCCGGGAATACTGTTTTCCTCCAGCAGCTCCGAAAGCGTCTTTATATAACGGAAATTCGACGGCATATCGTTATAGTCTCTCACGACCAGAGCACCGATTGTCGGGTACTTGGTTTCGAAATCGTCGTCGTTGATTCCGTAGCTTCCTATGATAGGGTAGGTCATAACGACCATCTGATCGGTATAGGACGGATCCGAAACTATCTCCTGATAGCCGACCATGGAAGTGTTGAATACAAGCTCCAGAACCCGTTCATCCGGGCTTCCGAAACCATATCCCAGGTATTCGCTTCCGTCCTCCGTAATTATCTTGCGGTCATACTCTTTCATCTTTTAGAGTTTGCCTCCTTATATTTCAGTGAGGCGTTTACCGGCAATAAAGCCGATAAACGCTTGCTGTTGTTTATCAGAACATAGTGATATATTCGTCTCTTTCAGCACCGACTGAGACGTACTTTATCGGGCAGCCAACTGCATGCTCGATAAGGCGGATGTAGTTAAGTGCATCCTCGGGGAGATCCTCTTTTTTGCGGCACTTGGAAACGTCGCCGAAGCCCTTGACATATTCGACAACCGGCTTTGCACGCTCAAGTCTGTCTCCAGTCGGGAAGGTGTCGGTGATCTCGCCGTCAACATCATAGTGAACGCAGACAGGAATCTTATCCATATAGGAAAGAACGTCGAGCTTCGTAAGAACGAGGTAATCAGCGCCCTGAACTCTCACGCCATACTTTGAAGCAGGAACGTCGAAAGGTCCGACACGTCTCGGCCTTCCGGTTGCGGCACCGTATTCTCCTCCGGCAGCTCTTAAAGCCTCAGCCTCTTCGCCGAACATTTCACAAGTGAACGGTCCCTCGCCGACGCAGGTGGAATAAGCTTTCATGATGCCGATAGAGCAGTCGAGCTTTCTTCCAGGAATACCGGCGCCGATTGGCGCATAGTGCGCAAGCGTCTGGGAAGAAGAAGTGTAAGGATAAATTCCGAAGTCGATGTCTCTTAATGCTCCAAGCTGAGCCTCGAACATGATGTTCTTTCCGTCGTCGGCAGCTTTCTCGAGATATGAGGAAACGTCGGTGACATACGGAAGTATCTCGTCGCCATACTTCTTGAGCCATGCGAGTATCTCATCAGCATTTATAAGCTCATGACCATAGCCGCTGAATGTCAGGTTCTTCCATTCGACAATGTCCTTCACTTTTTCAGCGAGGGTGTCGGGATTCTGGAGATCGCTCATTCTTAAGCTCTTTTTCATATACTTGTCCGCATAAACGGGAGCTATGCCACGGCGGGTGGAGCCGAACTTCTTATCCTTGAGACGCTCCTCCTCCATGATGTCGAGCTCCTTGTGATAGGGCAGGCATATGGTAGCTTTGTCGCTGATCTTGAGATTTTCGGGGCTTATATCGATTCCTTTTTCTCTGAGGGATGCGATTTCGTGGCAAAGGTGCTCAAGGTCAACAACCATTCCTCCGCCCATGACATTGACAGCCGTCTCGTGGAAGATTCCGGAGGGAAGGAGATTCAGAACGAAGCTTCCTCTCTCATTGATGACGGTGTGTCCTGCATTGTTGCCGCCCTGATAGCGGCAGATGATGTCGAAGTCCTTTGACAGAAGGTCAACCATTCTGCCCTTTCCTTCGTCGCCCCAGTTGATTCCAACTATTGCTGTTAGCATATGCCTTTGTCCTTTCTATTTTAAAGCTTTTGCTGATGTTAAACGTTGATGGTGACGTCGTCGGCTTTTTCTCCCTCACCGGGAAGTATCTCAGTTCTTACATAGCTGACATACTCCTCAGCCTGATCGGAAGCAAGCCCTGTGAAGCCTCCCTCATCTATAATACTCTGTATCTCGCTCTCTGTCAACCCAAAAATCGGATCGGCAGCGATTCTTGCGATAAGATTTCCGTCGCCGCCCTCCTTGATGTCGGTTGCAGCAGCTACAGAATGTGTTCTTATAGCCTCGTGGAGAGTCTGCCTGTCGCCGCCCTTCTTGACGCAGTACATGAGTATATTCTCAGTTGCCATGAAGGGAAGCTCCGAGGAAAGATGCCTTGCTATTATCTTCGGATAGACCTTAAGCCCACTGATGATATTTATGTAGAGGCTCAGGATTCCGTCGACAGCCAAGAACGCTTCCGGAATGCTGATTCTGCGGTTAGCCGAGTCGTCAAGAGTTCTCTCGAACCACTGCTCGCTTGCTGTAAGAGCCGGATTAAGAGCGTCAACAGTCACGTATCTTGCCAAAGATGCGATTCGCTCTGATCTCATCGGGTTACGCTTATAAGCCATTGCAGAGGAACCTACTTGTCCCGCCTCGAAGGGCTCGTCGACTTCTTTTAAGTGTGAAAGAAGCCTTATATCGTTTGAGAACTTGTGCGCACTCTGAGCGATTCCCGAAAGAACCGACAGCGAGTAGTAGTCGACCTTTCTCGTGTAGGTCTGACCACTGACCGAGTATGCCGCCTCAAAGCCCATCTTCTCAGCAATGAGCTTTTCGAGCTTTCTCACTTTCTCCTTGTCGCCGCCGAAGAGCTCAAGGAAGCTGGCGCCGGTTCCGGTGGTGCCTCTGCAGCCTAAGAGCTTTAAGTTCGAAAGAGTGAAGTCAAGCCTTTCAAGATCCATAACGAGGTCCTGAAGCCAGAGAGTAGCACGCTTTCCAAGAGTAGTTGGCTGAGCTGCCTGGAAGTGAGTGTACGCAAGGCAGGGAAGGTCTTTATACTTTTCCGCAAAGTCGCAGAGAGCGGAGATTGCAGTCACAAGAAGGCTTCTGATTCTAAGAAGAGCATCTCTTTGCAGAATAATATCCGTGTTGTCTCCTACATAGCAGCTTGTAGCCCCGAGATGAATTATAGGCTTTGCTTTCGGGCAGACCAAGCCATAGGCGTAGATGTGCGCCATGACGTCGTGCCTGACGACCTTTTCACGTGCGGCGGCTGCCTCATAGTCGATGTCATAGATGTGCTCCTTCATTTCGGCTATCTGCTCGTCCGAAATGTCGAGTCCAAGCTCCTTTTCACTCTCAGCGAGGGCAATCCAGAGCTTTCGCCAGGTCGAGAATTTAGTGTCATCGGAGAAGATTTTCTGCATCTTCTCGCCGGCATATCTCTTGCACAGTGGATTTTCGTATTTATCTGTCATTATTTCCTCCGGATTCAGATTGCCTGCTCAAGTCTTGCTAAAACGTCTCTGTAGCCGTCAAGGACATTACCGAGGTCTCTGCGGAAGCGGTCTTTGTCGAGCTTTTCGTCGGTTTCAGCATCCCAGAGTCTGCAGGAGTCGGGAGAGATTTCGTCGCACAAAAGAAGCTCGCCGTCAACTCTTCCGAATTCGAGCTTGAAGTCGATAAGCTTGATGCCGCACTTTAAGAAGAGCTCAGTCATAAGCTGGTCTACTTTCAGTGAAACAGCCTTGAGCTCATCAAGCTCAGCCTGAGTTGCAACTCCGAGAGCAGTAATCTGGCAGTCGTTGATCATCGGGTCGCCGAGCTCGTCGCTCTTGAGGCTGAATTCGGTGACAGTGTTTAAGAGCTTTGTGCCCTCAGGAACGCCATACTTCTTTGAGAAGCTTCCGGCTGCAACGTTTCTCACAATAACCTCGACCATAACGATTTCTGCTTTCTTGACTAAAACGTCAGTCTCATCCAAAACCTTGATAAGATGAGTCTTGACGCCGTTTTTGGCGAGATACTCGAAGATGAGGTTCGAAATCTTTGCGTTAAGGATTCCTTTTCCGGGGAGATCCTCCTTCTTGACGCCGTTGCCAGCGGTAGCGGTGTCCTTGTACTTGATGATGCAAGTACCCGGCTCAGTGCCCTCGTAAACGATTTTCGATTTTCCTTCATAAAGCTTGTCCATGATATTGTCCTCCTAAAAGTGTTTGAATATATTATTTTTTGGATTTGAAGAATGGCGGCGGCGAAGCCGTAAAATAGCCATTAGGGCTATTTTAGACATTCTTTATCAAGTTGCCTTTGGCAACTTGTATAGACGAGATTTTTGCGGTTTCGCTTCTGAGAGCTTGCCCTCAAAGCGACCCTTGTCTGTGTGAGCAGGAATCCCTGTCGGATATTCGCCGGTGAAGCAGGATGTGCAGATGTTTTCGCTTCCGGCAAGTGCTTTTAGATCCTCTGTCGGGAGATACCCAAGAGTGTCCGCACCGATAATTTCGGCGATCTCTTCAACAGTGTGACTGCAAGCAATAAGACCGTTTTCCGAGTCGATGTCAGTTCCGTAGTAGCAGGGATTCAGGAACGGCGGCGAAGAGATTCTCACGTGAACCTCTTTCGCTCCGGCGTTCCGGAGTAGCTTGACTATCTGCGCACTGGTTGTGCCTCTGACGATTGAATCATCGATCATGATGACCCGCTTGCCGGTGACCGCCTCGCTTATCGGGCTCAGCTTGATTCTCACCTGGTCAAGCCTGTCGCTCTGAGTGGGCGAGATAAACGTCCTGCCGACGTATTTATTTTTGATAAACCCGAGTTCATACGGAATCCCCGAAGCCATTGAGTAGCCGAGTGCCGCATCAAGCCCTGAATCGGGAACGCCGATGACGACGTCCGCCTCGACTGGATGGCTCTTGGCTAAGAGTTCGCCGGCTTTTCTTCTTGCCGCATGAACCGAAACGCCGTTTATCACAGAATCGGAACGTGCAAAGTAGATATATTCGAAAACGCAGAGCCTTTCAGGCTTCTTATCGCAGTGATCCTTTATCGAGTGGATGCCGTTTTCGTCGAAAACGACAATCTCGCCTGGGAGAATGTCTCTTACAAACTCAGCTCCAACTGCCGCCAGAGCGCAGCTTTCGGATGTGATGATGTAGCAGCCATCCGGAGTTTTTCCGTAGCAGAGAGGGCGGAATCCGTGAGCGTCACGCATGGCAATGAGCTTGGTTGCCGACATGAATACGAGGGAATAAGCACCCTCCAAACGCCAAGCGGCGCGGTTCACTGCTTCCTCAATCGAGGGTGCAGTCAATCGCTCCTGCGTGACAATATAAGCTATGGTTTCAGTGTCGCTGGTTGTGTGGAATATGGCGCCGGAGAGCTCAAGGCGAGCCCTCAGCTCATAGGCGTTGGTTAAGTTTCCGTTGTGGGCAAGAGCGAGTCTTCCCTTGCAGTGGTTTACCTCGATAGGCTGGCAGTTTGCTCTGCTTGTGCCGCCGGTGGTGCCATAGCGGACATGCCCGACAGCCATCTGACCGGATGGAAGCGAAGCGATAGCCTCTTTTGTGAACACTTCGCCCACGAGCCCCAAATCCTTATGGGAATAGAAAAGCCCATCATCGCATACAACCATGCCGCAGCTTTCCTGCCCACGGTGCTGCAGTGCATACAGCCCATAGTAAACCATTTCAGAAAGTCGCCTTGTATCCGGAGCATAAACCCCAAATATCCCACATTCCTCATGAATTTCATTCATCCTTATCAACCCTTTTTGTGCTTCATAGCAGCTTCTACAAAGCCTTTAAATAGTGGATGAGCCTTGTTCGGTCTCGACTTGAATTCCGGGTGATACTGAACTCCGACAAAGAACGGTCTGTCGGTAAGTTCAACCGTTTCGACCAGTCTTCCGTCAGGTGAAAGTCCCGAAAGCGTCAGACCGTGGGAGGTGAGAACTTCTCTATAGTCGTTATTGAATTCGTAGCGGTGGCGGTGTCTCTCGTGAATGAGCTCTTCACCATAGCATCTCTCCATCGTTGTGCCTTTCTGGATGACGCAGGGATAGCTTCCTAATCTCAGCGTTCCGCCCTTGTCGATGTCAACGCTCTGCCCGGGCATAAAGTCGATTACTTTGTTGCGGCATAGCTCGTCAAACTCGCCCGAGTTTGCGTCTGTGATTCCAGCGACGTTTCTTGCATACTCCATAACTGCGATCTGCATTCCAAGGCAGATTCCAAAGTAGGGAACATTATGCTCTCTTGCATACTTCGCCGCCAGTATCATTCCCTCGATTCCACGGTTTCCGAATCCGCCGGGAACTATGATGCCGTCGACGTGGCTCAGAGTCTCCTCATAGGTGGCTTCAGTCAGCGTCTCCGAATCGATCCAGGAGATATTGACATAGCTTCCAAGAGCAAAGCCTGCGTGTCTTAAAGCTTCAGCAACCGAGAGATAGGCGTCGTGAAGCTGTATGTACTTTCCGACAAGACCGATGTTCACTTCTCCCGAACGGTTCTTGATCATCTCGAGCATGTCGAGCCAGTCGGATAAGTCCGGCTCCGGAGCGTCGATGTGGAGCTCTCTTAAAACGACAGATGAGAAGTTGGCTTTTTCAAGCATAGTAGGAGCTTCGTAAATGCTCGGAAGCGTGATGTTTTCGATAACGCAGTCCGGCTTGACGTTGCAGAACATGGAAATCTTCTTGAATATTGATTCCTCAAGAGGCTCATCGCATCTTAGAACTATGATGTTCGGGTTAATTCCCATTCCCTGGAGCTCTTTTACAGAGTGCTGGGTGGGCTTTGATTTGTGCTCGTCAGAGCCACGCAAAAACGGCACCAGTGTGACATGAATGAAAAGGCTGTTCTCCCGTCCTACTTCAAGGGAGATCTGTCTTGCAGCTTCGATAAAAGGCTGTGATTCGATGTCGCCAATGGTGCCGCCGATTTCGGTGATGACAATGTCCGCCTGCGTCTTCTTGCCGACACGGTAGACAAAATCTTTTATTTCATTTGTAATATGTGGGATGACCTGAACAGTCGAACCGAGATACTCGCCCCGACGCTCCTTGTTGAGTACGTTCCAGTAAACCTTTCCCGTAGTGAGATTTGAATACTTGTTCAGATCCTCGTCTATAAATCTTTCATAGTGTCCGAGGTCGAGGTCGGTTTCTGCGCCGTCTTCGGTGACGTAAACCTCGCCGTGCTGATAAGGGCTCATCGTTCCTGGGTCGACGTTGATGTAGGGGTCAAGCTTCTGAGCCGCCACCTTCAAGCCTCTTGCTTTGAGCAGCCGTCCGAGAGAAGCGGCTGTTATGCCCTTTCCGAGTCCCGAAACAACACCTCCGGTTACGAAAATGTATTTTGTAGTGGAATTCGTGATTGCCATTACATATCCTCCTTGCCGTTTGATTCATATTCCTTTATTATATCCCCTGCGGCAACCTTTTTGGTCACCGAAGTATCCATAGCACGCTTTTCAATATATCTGTGAGCTTCAGCTTCACTCATTTCGCACTTCGTGATGAGCAGAAGCTTCGCCTGATTGACAAGCCTTATCTCCGCCATCTTCTCTTCAAATGTCGGACTCTTCTTCTCCATCCGCCTGAGCCGTTCCCTCGTGCCTCTTAAAATCAGAAGCGACTGCTGGATAAGAGGGACGCTCACCGGCTTCGGAATGGTCAGCACTCCGTAGGGCATCAGCATCTCGCTTATTTCAGGAAAATGCTCCGTCCCTGCAAAAAGTATCACGCCTGAGCCGGAGCGTTCGCTCAAATCAATAGCAAATCTCTTCCCGAATTCGTCCGACAGGGGAGAATTAATCATGACGATGTCGAAGCTTCTCTCGAGAACCAGTCTTTTTGCGGAGCCGACGTCGGTTGCCGTTGAAACGGGGGAGTAAACATTTGCGGGAAGAAGCCTTTTTATAACGCCGGAAAATTTTTCGGAGGACGATACAACCAAAACGCTGTAGACCTTCTCTTTGAGTTCCATTTTCACGACCTCCGGTTTACTGTGGCGCTGGCTTGCTTTCAGATTTATCTTGAAGAATAGTGGTCTATAATCGACTGTGGAATACACTCTTTCACGAAAGCCGAGCTCCGAGCCACCGAAGCGGCTTCAGAAAGCGTTCTCGGAAGAGTTTCAAACTTTGAAAGCTCCTTTGGCGTCGCCTTGAAGAGGTTTATTCCCGTCGGTTCACAGAGCGGAAGCTTATTTCTTATTCCGTCTTCCATGGATTTCATAAGTAGTAAAAGTGCGAGATATGGGTTGCACATAGGGTCTGGAGATCTAAGCTCTGCACGCTTGTATTCACGCATCGTTGCGGGAATTCTTATGAGCTGCGAGCGGTTCTGCTCCGACCAGGATATATAGAGTGGTGCTTTGTTAAAGCCGAATCTTTTATAGGAATCGGGCTGGGAATTCAAAAACAGCGTAATTTCGGAGATATGCTTTAAAATACCTGCAGTAGCATAGGAAAGTACATCCTCGCCATTATATACAGCGGAGATGTTTATGTGCATGCCGTTTCCGGGAAGATTTGGAAGCGGCTTCGGTGAGAAGTCGGCATAAAGCCCGTTTCTTGCGGCAATGGTCTTGACAACTGAACGGAATGTAATTGCATGGTCAGCAGCTGTTAGGGCGTCAGAATATCTGAAATCTATTTTATTCTGACTCGGACCCTCTTCGTGGTGAGACGATTCCGGAACGATTCCCATCTGCTCAAGTGTCAGACAGATTTCACGCCGGACATTTTCGCCCTTGTCCTCGGGAGCTAAGTCCATATAGCCTGCATGGTCATATGGGATCTTTGTTGGCTCGCCGTTTTCGTCCTGCTTGAAGAGATAAAACTCCGTTTCAGGACCGAAATTGAAATCGAAGCCCTGAGACTCAAGCTCTTCGGCGGTCTTTTTAAGAAGACTTCTTGTGTCCGCTTCAAAAACACTGCCGTCAGGATTACAAACGGTGCAAAACATTCTGACAACTCTTCCGTGCTCCGGACGCCAGGGGAGAATTGAAATCTCCGACGGGTCGGGGATAAGGAGCATATCCGAGTGGCTTTCCTCGCCGAAGCCGGCGATTGCAGATGCATCAATAGAGATACCCTGCTCGAAAGCACGCCTCATCTCGTTAGGCATGATGGAAATGTTCTTAGGCGTTCCGAAAACATCGCAGAACGCCAAACGGATGAACTTGACATCCTCTTCCTCGATATACTGGAGAATTTCGTCGGGAGTATAGCTCATTTTGCACCGTCCTTTATGCCTTATCAGTTGTTGACGTACATCTGTCTGTATGGATTCTTCGAGTCGGGAGTGACCACTGTGAACTTTGATGCCAAGATTTCCATCAGGTCTGCGCCGAAATAGGTGCAGTAGTTCTTTAAGAACGGCATAATTTCAGCCATGTCCTCATCCGAAGCTTCGTTCACATTTACCTGAGCGGGGAACTTAAGACCCTCTGAATTTCTCAGGAAAAGCTTGCCGCCGTGCATACCGGTTCCCGGGAAGTTTCCGACGATGGGCTTGTCGCCCTTGTTGAGCCCTAAAACTATTATCAAGCCGCCAGCCTGATATTCGCCAAGGAAGCTTCCAACTCTTCCGCCGATGACCATAACCGGTCTTTTTTCCTTGTACTGCTTCATGTGGATTCCTGCGCGGTAGCCTGCACTGTCTCTGACGTAAATCTCTCCGCCACGCATAGCATAGCCGACAGCGTCGCCGACGTGACCGTGGATGATAATCTTGCCATCGTTCATGGTATCTCCCACAGCATCCTGAGCGTTTCCGTTGACGGTGATTTCACCGCCGTTGAGGTATGCGCCGAGTGCGTTTCCGGGAGTTCCGTCAATCGTTATTTCACGGTATGACATGCCGGCACCGATGAACCTCTGGCTGAGGCAGCCGGTGAGGTGACAGCTTTCACCCTGCTGTCTTATCAGGGTGTTGATCTCGCTGAATCCCAAGCCTGAAACATCTATCAACATATTATACCACACCTCCGAGAGAATTTCTACAGTATTCTTGACCAAAAGAAAAGATATTTGGAGCTGATTTTATGGTATCAAAGTCAATAGAGCTTAAAGAAATACCGTTTCTTATCAAATTTGTATAAATTCCGGCACGGGTCGTGTCGCCCGCCAGAATGAAGCCTACAAGCCGGTCATCTTTAGTAAACAGCTTCTTCGAGCTACCCGTTGACTTTTCTTCCCAGAGCTCTCCGTCGGGAGTTCCGGCGCTCATAACATGGAATCCAAAGAATCCGATTGCATTCATTGGGATACCGTTGTCGAATGTGACATCTTTGCCCGCCATATTCTCTCCGGCGCAGTGCCCCTGCATATATGCATTCGGCATGATTGCCATGACTTTTACAGCTCCACTGGAATAATCCACCGACTCTGTGCAGTCTCCTGCGGCATAGATGTCGGAGAGTGATGTAGCCATATGGTTGTCAACGGTGATACCACGTCCGCAGTCGCCACCGGCATCTTTTACAAGCGAAATATTCGCTCTTACGCCGACAGCGAGAACCAGAACATCAAACTTGACAGTCTTGCCGCTCTTCATATATGCGACGTTGCCGTCGAACTTGGTGGCGGTGTCGGAAAGCATCAGTTTCATACCGTTATCTTCGAGACACTTTTTCATCATCTCTGCGGTTTCGACATCGAGAATGCTCGAAAGCACCCTGTCAGCCAGGTCGCAGACGGTGATTGACTTTACTCTTCCATAAAGTCCCTCAGCGCACTTGAGTCCAATAAGACCTGCGCCGACGATGAAGACATCTTTGTCCTCAGAAATTGCAGCTTCAAGAGCCTGTGCATCGTCAAGAGTCATAAACGGGAGCTTCACGGGAACAGTGTCGAGCCCCTCAAAAGGCGGCACGAGCGGTCTTGAACCAGCCGCAACACATACGCTGTCGTAATCTACCTTTTCGCCGTTTCCGAGAACTACTTGTTTCTTGTCAGCGTCAATTTTCTCGGCACTCTCACCATAGATAACCTTGACGCCGTTTCTGTCATAGAAATCGTCGGGACGATAGCTCATTCTTTCCGGAACAGCCTTGCCCTCAAGATAGTAGGAGATAAGCGGACGGCAATAGGCAGGGTGCTTTTCAGCCGAAATAACGGTTATAGAGCCATCCATATCATGGGCTCTTATGCCCTCGATGCAGCCGACAGCGGCAGTTCCGTTGCCGATGATAACATACTTCTTTGCCATTTCGCTCACCTCTCCTCGTAAACTATTGCGTTATTCGGGCAACCGGCAACACATGCAGGTGCGCCCGAGGAATTCTTCAAGCAAAGCTCGCACTTCTGAACAGCTCCGTCGCCGTCCTGGATGACCGCTCCATATGGGCAGACGAGGACGCATGTCAAGCATCCGACGCAGCGTGACTTATCGATCTCGACCATTCCGTCAGGAGTTTTCGAAAGTGCTCCCGAAATGCAGCTCTTGATGCATATCGGATCCTCGCAATGGCGGCAGGAGATAGCAAAAGTGATCTTGTCGTCGCCCTCAACCCTGATTCTCGGGTATATCTTCTGACCCTTCAGTTTCGCCATATCCTTGAGCCCTGAGTTTGCAAAAGCGCAGTTGTACTCACAGAGATGACACCCAAGGCACCATTTTTCGTTTACATAAACTCTTTTCATATCCGTCACTCCCCTGCATGCGAGATGCCTAAGATCTCTAATTCCTTCTCGTTGAGGTTAACGCCTCTGAGCATAAGTCTGTTGCCTCTCAGGGCTTCAATCGAGTTTATTCCCATGCCGCCCATCAGCTCCATAATTTCATGCCGCCATGCAGTCATGAGGTTTATGAGCCTTTGTGAGCCGATGTCCGGATTCAATCTCTTGACCAGTTCCGGCTTCTGGGTTGCAATTCCCCAGTTGCAGTTGCCGGTGTGACAAGTTCTGCAGAGGTGGCATCCGAGAGCTAAGAGCGCCGCAGTCGCAACATAGCATGCATCAGCGCCGAGGGCTACAGCCTTTACAACATCCGAAGCCGAGCGGATACTGCCGCCGACAACCAGGGATACGTTGTTTCTTATTCCTTCGTCACGAAGTCTCTGGTCAACAGCTGCAAGGGCAAGCTCGATAGGAATACCGACGTTGTCTCTGATTCTTGTCGGAGCCGCACCGGTTCCGCCTCTGAAGCCGTCGATTGCGATTATGTCGGCACCGCTTCGTGCAATACCGCTTGCAATAGCTGCAATGTTATGTACAGCCGCTACTTTTACGATAACCGGCTTTGTGTACTGTGTCGCTTCCTTAAGGGAGTAGACCAGCTGCCGGAGATCCTCGATAGAGTAAATATCATGATGCGGAGCAGGGGAGATGGCGTCTGAGCCCTCAGGAATCATTCGGGTTCTCGAAACGTCTCCGACAATCTTCTTGCCGGGAAGATGTCCGCCGATGCCCGGCTTTGCGCCCTGACCCATCTTTATCTCGATTGCGGCACCTGCGCTGAGGTAATCCTCATGAACGCCGAAGCGTCCCGACGCAACCTGAACGATGGTGTTCGCACCATATTTGTAGAAGTCCTCGTGAAGTCCGCCCTCACCGGTGTTGTAGCAGATGCCCAACGCCTCAGCGGCTCTTGCAAGGCTTTCGTGAGCGTTGTAGCTTATCGAGCCGTAGCTCATCGCCGAGAACATAACCGGCATTGTGAGCTCAAGCTGCGGAGCCAGGTCTGTCTTCAAGCTTCCGTCCGGATTTCTTTCCGGCATTGTCGGCTTTTTACCAAGAAAAACTTTAGTCTCCATCGGCTCTCTTAACGGGTCGATAGGGGGATTCGTGACCTGGGAAGCGTTGATTAAAATCTTATCCCAGTATACAGGAAGAGGCTTCGGGTTGCCCATGGACGAGAGGAGAACTCCTCCGCTTCCAGCCTGCTTGTATATTTCATAGATGGTGTCCTGCTGCCAGTTGGCATTTTCACGGAGCTGGCATTCGTTCTTGACAATCTTAAGAGCTCTTGTCGGACAGAGTGCTACGCATCTCTGACAGTCGACGCACTTTGTCTCATCCGCCATCATCGTTCCTGTTTCCGGATCGAAGCTGTGAACGCCGTTTGAGCACTGACGCTCGCAGACACGGCACGCAATGCAGCGGTTGGGATTTCTTACAACCTCAAATTCGGGGTTTACAAAATTTATAGCCATCAGTATTTCCCTTCTTTCACCTTAACTATAATCGGCTCGCCGCCAGCGGGTGCATAGACATTCGTAGCATCCGGAGCTATTGCTCTTATAGCCGATTCCTCACTCGCAATGAAGACCAGATCATCCTTTTCGGCGGTTACCATCGAGCGGAGCTTGAGTCTGTCGTTAAGTGCCATCAGCCCGCCCTCAAAGCCTAAAACAATCGAGAAAGGACCGGTGACGAGCAAGCTTGAATAAACGGTTCTCAAATAGCTGAGCTTCTTGCGCTCTTCTTCAGGCTTCGATTCGATAGTCGACCAGAACGGAGCTGCAATGACTGAAGCGGTCTCTTCAAGAGTCAAGCCCTGACGCCTCAAAAGATAGTCAGCGATGTAGGTTATAACCTCGGTATCCGTCTGAAGCGTGCACTTGTAGCCGTACATTTCAATATAGCGCCTGTTGGCATCATATGAGGAAATCTCGCCATTATGGACTATTGTGTAGTCTAAAAGTGCAAACGGGTGAGCACCGCCCCACCAGCCGGGAGTGTTTGTGGGGTATCTTCCGTGAGCTGTCCAGCAGTAGCCCTCATATTCGTCGAGTCTGTAGAAGTATCCGACATCCTCAGGGAAGCCGACAGCCTTGAAAACTCCCATATTCTTTCCAGATGAGAAGACATATGCGCCGTTGATCTGGGAATTGATCTTCATAACGGTTTCTGCGACATATTCCTTCTCGTCAACATGCAAGCGGGATAATACCGATGACATAGGAGCCACGAAGTATCTCCAGATAAGCGGAACATCCGAGATTTTCGGGGTTTTCCTTATCGGGATGCTCTCTGATTTGATAATCTCAAACCCATCCTTCAGGAGATTCTCACATTCCATCCTGACGTTATTGTCGTTATAGAAAATATGCAGGGCGTAGAATTCCTTATATTCCGGATAAATACCGTAGGCTGCGAAACCGCCTCCAAGACCGTTTGAGCGGTCGTGCATAGGTATCATGCTTTTTATGATGGCGTCTCCGCTCATCTTTCTGCCGTCACGTGAAATAACGGCGGATATGGCACAGCCCGAAGGTATGCGTACCTGACCTTCCAACTTCATGACTTCTCTTCCTTTCATACTAAGAAAAAAGCAAAGACGTCAATTCCAAAAGGGTATACTATCCCCTATATGAACGCCTTTGCTCATTACGAAAAATTATAGCATGTTAATCTCAAAGTGTCAAGTTTTGTCTTGATTTAAATTTTACCAAAATGCGTGCAAAATCCTGTTGCTATTTTGATTATTATATGCTACAATAGTTTACCGGGAGGACATTTACTGCATAAATGTCTTTCACTCACAGACAGTTGTCTGCTGAACATTTGCTGGTGGTGAAAAGAGTATGGCATCAGAAAAAAATAAATCGAAGAAGCTGGGCAAGCCCACATGGGGAATCTATAATATCTATCTCTACATCTCCGCACTGATTATGAAAATCAGGGGCGTCAACCTGACTATTGACCGCACCGGAATATTGGAAATCGAGGAGCCGTCGCTTATACTGGCGCCTCACATTTCGCTCAAGGACCATATAATAGTTGGGCTGACTCTTCTGCCGCACCGACCGACGTTTGTTCTGAGCGAGCACTTCATGTATACTCCGCTCATCGGCTGGGTGATAAGGACATTCGGTCACACCGTCACAAAGAAGATGTTCTGTCCCGACACCGGAACCATCCGGGGCGTATTAAGAGCCAAAAATGAGGGAAATATAATCGTTCTCTTCCCGGAGGGCAGGCTGAACGCAGTTGCACATTCTCAGAAAGTGACAAAAGGCACACCCGAGCTTGTCAAGAAGCTTGGTCTTCCGGTCTACACGATAACCGGCAACGGCTCTGCGCTCGTCTTCCCGAAGTGGGGCAAAAAATACCGCAAGGGCGACATCAGTGTCGAAACTGCAAGGCTTTTTTCTCCTCAGGAAGTCGCAAAGCTCTCGGTTGAAGAGATTTCGGAAAGAATTGACAAAGCCATATTCCATGACGATGAGTTTGTGATGAAAGGGCATCAATACAAAACCGACAAAACCGCAGAAGGTCTTGATTCGATCCTATATAGATGCCCGAGCTGCGGAGCTGAATTCCATATTAAAGCTGAAGGAAACGAAGTCCGATGCGAGGCTTGTGGATTTAAGACAACTCTTTCGGACGAATATAGATTTGATAACGAAATGGTGCGCTCTGTAAATGCGTGGTTTTACCTCCAGAGAGGTCTTTTGCCGCTTGATACCGTCATGGAGGACGATATAAAGATAGGCGCTGTAAACAAGCGCGGGCATATGGACATGGAGGCAGGCGAAGCGCATCTACGGGTGGACATGGAAAGCTTCGATCTTGTCGGCAAAGTCTTCGGCGAGCCGGTTGAGCTTCACAAAAAGACCAGAGACATCGGCGGTGCACCCTACACTCCAAACGGCTGGTTCAACCTCTATTACGAAAAGAGACTGTTTTATCTCATCCCGCCGGACAAGCGAAGAATCGTGAAATACGTCAATATAATCGATACAGCAAGCAAATAAGAAAGGCAGATAAAAAATGTCATTCGTCACAGTATTGAGAAAAATCTGGAGCTACGTCTTTATAGCCTTGTTGGCAAGTGCATGTGCTCTCGTTTATGTCCTGTTCATCTTCCCGAACAGCTTCGCTCCCTCGGGAATCAACGGTATCGCCACAATGATCCAGTATGTATTGGGAATCAACGTCGGCTACCTCTCACTTATCATCAACATCCCGCTGATTTTGATAGTATTCTTCTATGTCGACAAGCAGTTTGCATTGAGAACCCTTGTCTACATATCGGTCTTTTCGGGAATGCTGATTGTCCTGCAGTCGGATTATGTCGACCTCTCAAGATTCATCTACCAGACCGACACCGGAACAAGCACTATTTTGGGTCCTGTAGTTTCAGGAATCCTGAACGGCGGAATCCTCGGCTATGCGATGATGTCGAATTGCTGCTCCGGCGGCACCGACCTCATAGCCGTCATCATCCACAAGAAGCACCCGGCTTATAATCTCGCATGGGTTATGTTCGCTCTGAATACCGTTGTCGCTTTGTCCTCCTACTTTGTCTATGATTATAAGATTGAGCCGGTGCTCCTCTGTATCGTCTACAGCTACTTCTCGAGCACCCTTAGCGATAAGATTCTTCGTGGAAACCGTGAGGCGGTCAAGTTTGAGATAGTCACCAACTCCCCGAAGGAAATCTCCGAGGAGATAATCACCAAGCTCGGTCACTCCGCAACGATTCTCGAAGCCAAGGGCGGCTATACCCATGAAAACCGCAGCCTCCTCATCTGTGTAGTAAATAAAGATCAGATGGTTTCCCTCAAGGACATCATCGAGAAATACCCCGGCTCCTTCGCCACCATGTCCACAGTCTCCGGCACGGTGGGATACTTCAAGTCAAGAAGAAAGGTTCCGGATGCGGTGGATGAGTGAAACAGCATAGAAGCCGGGCTTGCCCCGGCTTTTATTCTTGTGTTTTGCACACAAAAGGGTTGACAAAATGGACACAATAGTGTATACTGATGGTAGCGAAATATCAAGGAGGTGCTGTAGATGAACTTCTATTCTGTAAGGGATTTGAGAACAGAATCAAAGAGCATGTGGGAAAATCTGTCGAGAGGTAATGAAGTTGTCATTACCAATAATGGCAAACCTGCTGCACTTATGATGGATGTTTCTGGGGATAATTTGGAGCTTATGCTCCAGGCTGTCCGCCAGGCTAAAGCCATGATTGCTTTCAATAGTATGCGCTCCCAGGCAGCATCGGCTGGATATATGTCCGATGAGGAAATAGAGGCTGAAATTCAGGCGGCAAGAAGAGGAGAATAGGGAAGTGTTTATCGTACTTGATACAAACGTTCTTGTCTCAGCTCTCTGGTCTCAGGGAAGCAAGCCAGCTGCTATAGTTTCGGCGACTTTGTCCGGACGGTTCAGGATGTGCTATGATTACCGCCTTCTGGAGGAATATCGTTCGGTTCTTTCGAGACCGAAGTTTAATTTTGACAAGTATCAGGTGGATTGGCTCTTAGAGGATTTGATTGTTTCCGGAATCTCAGTAATAGCCAAGCCGTTGCCTGACGCCAGTTTTGTCGATGAGTCAGACCGTAAGTTTTATGAAGTTGCAAAGTTCTGCAATGCAACTCTCGTCACCGGCAATATCAGGCATTATCCACAGGACCCCTGCATATCGACTGTAGCTGATTTTTATCTGTCGTACTTTGCAACATGACGGCTCTCCACTCCATAAAATTCAAAATCTCATCTAAAGGCGGCTTTATGTCGCCTTTTTTGCAAATATTTGATGTCTGATTCGGCAAAATATCCAAAGATTGAGCATTGGTATTGACAGCGGCTTTTTACTGCAATAAAATAAACCTAACACTGAATAAAGGGGCGATAGCATGGGTTATACCGTAGCTGAAAAAATATTAAAGGCTCACCTCGTAGACGGTGAGTTTATCAAGGGTTCCGAGATAGGAATCAGAATTGACCAGACTTTGACTCAGGATGCCACCGGCACAATGGCTTATATCGAGCTTGAGGCGATGGAGATTCCGTCGGTAAAAACCGAGAAGAGCGTTGCTTATGTCGATCATAACACCCTCCAGTCCGGCTTTGAGAACGCCGATGACCATCTGTTTATCGGCTCAGTCGCCAAGAAGCGTGGAATTTCCTTCTCACGTCCCGGCAACGGAATCTGCCACCAGGTTCACCTTGAGCGTTTCGGAATTCCCGGTAAGACCCTTATCGGCTCCGATTCCCACACCCCCACATGTGGTGGCTTGGGCATGCTCGCAATCGGTGCGGGAGGTCTTGATGTCGCAGTCGCAATGGGCGGCGGACCGCTCTATATAACCTATCCGAAAATGGTGAAGGTTGAGCTCAAAGGCAAGCTTAGCCCTTGGGTTTCCGCCAAGGATGTAATTCTGGAGGTTTTAAGACGCCTCACCGTCAAGGGCGGCGTCGGAAAGATTATTGAATATACCGGCGAGGGCGTCAAGACTCTCAGCGTTCCTGAGCGTGCAACTATCACGAATATGGGAGCCGAGCTCGGTGCAACCACCAGCATCTTCCCGTCTGATGAGAAGACCTATGAATTCATGAAGGCTCAGCACAGAGAAGCCGACTGGACTGAACTTAAGGCTGACCCTGATGCCGTCTATGACGAAGAGCTTGTGATTGACCTCAGCACTCTTGAGCCTCTCGCAGCCTGCCCGCACTCTCCCGACAACGTCAAGCCGGTAAGCGAGCTTGCAGGAATGAAGATAAATCAGGTCTGCATCGGTTCCTGCACCAATTCATCGTTTGTTGATATGATGAAAGTAGCATATATCCTTAAGGGCAAGACCGTCCATCCGGACGTTTCGCTTTCAATCGCTCCCGGCTCGAAGCAGGTCTTGAATATGCTCTCGAAGGGCGAGTATCTTTCCGACATGATCGATTGCGGCGCAAGAATCCTCGAATCCGCCTGCGGTCCCTGCATAGGAATGGGTCAGTCGCCTAATTCCGCCGGAGTATCGCTCCGCACATTCAACCGCAACTTCCTTGGCAGAAGCGGCACCAAGGACGCACAGGTTTATCTCATCTCTCCCGAAACCGCCGCAGCATCCGCTCTCACGGGTGTTCTCACAGACCCGAGAACCTTGGGCGACATGCCTGAGTTTAAGATGCCCGAGGAGTTCGTCATCAACGACAACATGGTTGAGCTCCCTGCAGTTCCCGAAGAAGCTCCGGCAGTTGAAATAAAGCGTGGACCCAATATCAAGGGCTACCCGAAGACCTCGCCGCTTCCCGACTCCATCGAAGCTGAATGTTCCCTCAAGGTCGGCGACAATATCACGACAGACCACATCATGCCTGCCGGCTCGAAGATTTTGCCTCTCCGCTCGAATATTCCCGAAATCTCGAAGCACTGCTTTGAGGTTGTCGACACTGAATTCCCGGCAAGAGCACTTAGTTTGGGCACCAGCATCATCGTCGGCGGCTCGAACTATGGTCAGGGCTCCTCAAGAGAGCATGCCGCCCTGGCTCCTCTTTACTTAGGAATCAAGGCTGTAGTTGTTCAGTCGTTCGCCCGAATCCACAAGGCTAATCTCATTAATGCCGGAATCCTGCCTCTGACATTCGAGACAGAATCCGATTATGAGAAGATTTCTCAGAGTGACAAGCTCAGCCTGACCGGTCTTAAAGAAGCCGTTTCCACCGGCGACACCGTCACACTCAAAAATCTCACCAATGGCGAGAGTATTGTCCTGAAGATTGAGCTCTCCGCACGTGACAGAGAAATCATCCTTGCAGGAGGCTTGCTCGATTATACAAAATCGAAACTCTGATTCAAATATGTAGGGGCGGATATTATCCGCCCGCCAATCTGTCGATAAAAACGGGCGGATGGTATCCGCCCCTACTTGTAAAACGATAGACAACAAGGAGGAAACGAAGAAAATGGACAAAATTCAGATGAAAACGCCGCTCGTCGAAATGGACGGCGACGAGATGACAAGGGTTGTCTGGCAGATGATCAAGGATGAGCTCATCGCTCCCTTCGTCGACCTGAAAACCGAATATTACGACCTGGGGCTCGTTCACAGAAACGAAACCGACGATCAGGTCACCATCGACAGTGCAGAAGCCACCAAGAAGTATGGCGTCGCAGTCAAGTGCGCCACCATCACCCCGAATGCAGCACGTGTTGAAGAGTATAACCTAAAAGAGATGTGGAAGTCCCCGAACGGCACCATCCGTGCCATCCTCGACGGCACCGTCTTCAGAACACCCATCATCGTCAAGGGCATCATGCCCTTCATTCCGACCTGGACAAAGCCCATCACCATTGCCCGTCACGCTTATGGCGACATCTACAAGAACACTGAGCTTGCTGTCCCTCAGGGCTCGAAAGCTGAGCTTGTGGTGACCGACGAAAACGGAAATGAAACCAGAGCTCTCATCCACGATTTCAAAAACAGTGCCGGAATCATCCAGGGCGTTCACAATCTCGACAAGTCGATTGCCAGCTTCGCCCGTTCCTGCCTTTCCTATGCCCTCGACACCCATCAGGACGTATGGTTTGCAGCAAAGGACACCATCTCGAAAACCTATGACCACCATTTCAAGGATATTTTCGCAGAGATATACAAGTCTGAATATAAAGAGAAGTTCGAGGCGGCGGGAATCGAGTATTTCTACACCCTCATCGATGACGTTGTCGCCAGAATCGTCCGTTCAAACGGCGGCGTAATCTGGGCTTGCAAGAACTACGATGGCGACGTCATGAGCGACATGGTTGCCACTGCTTATGGAAGCCTCGGGCTCATGACCTCAGTTCTAGTTTCTCCCGACGGTGTCTATGAGTACGAAGCCGCCCACGGCACCGTTCAGCGTCACTACTACAAATACCTGAAAGGCGAGCGCACCTCGACCAACCCGGTTGCGACCATTTTCGCCTGGTCAGGCGCATTAAGAAAGCGTGGCGAGCTGGACGAAATCCCTGAGCTTTGCGACTATGCCGACAAGCTCGAAAAAGCCACCATCTCGACTATTGAGTCGGGCATCATGACCGGCGACATGGCAGCACTCTCGACTCTTGAGAACAAGCAGTCGGTCTCGACGGAAGAGTTTATTGGGGCGATAGCGCAGGCACTCCGTGCCTGACCGCCTCCCTTCGGTCGGCGCACCTCTCAGTCTCGCCTGCGGCGAGCCAGCTCCCCTTGACAGGGGAGCCTTTTTTGATGGAGCACCACTGGCTCCCCTTGATAAGGGGAGCTGTCAGCGAAGCTGACTGAGAGGTTTGCGAGCCCGTAGGGCGAGCCGTTATTTCGGGCAGATAATATCCGCCCCCTACTTTTTTTCTCCCGAAATATCATTTTTACCCGTCCCCCTCTTGACAATAGTTTCAGAATATGCTATAATTAAGTGAGGGAATTAAAATAAGTACTCACTTACTATTGCAATTCCTCTGAATGTCAAAATATTGCGGGGGGGTAGTGCGCTGCGCGCACTATCCACTGACCTCCGTCACACCAAAGCGTGGGAGGTTAAAAAACGCCTCCTAAGCAACCCGGGAGGTATTTTTTATGAAGAGATTTTTAAGCATCCTGACCGCCGCCGTCCTCTGCATCTGCATGCTCACGACTACGCTTTCAGCTACCGAGCCGATTGCATCGTCGGGGTTGAATAAGCATTATCAAGTAACAAATACTTGGAGTGGCACTGGCAGATATGTTGCTTCGGGAAATTCAAAGTATATCGGTTACTATGTTAGCAGTAATGGTTCTATCTATTTTGGTGCAAGCAAAGGTCAATATTCCTCGGTAGTTAAATATGCATATGGAATATACATTGAAAACGGCGGTACTGTGACTATTATAGGCGGAACTTATTCATCCAACTACTGCGGTATATATGTTGGTGGCTCGGGTTCTACTTTAGCAATTTCAGGAGCAACTGTAATCAGCGGCAACTCATATACTTCAGGCACTGATACTGTAAACTGCAATGTTTATCTCGATGACGGTGCACTTATCACTCTTGGGGAGCTGACCAGCGGCGCAAGCATAGGCGTCACTACCAATACAAAGCCAACGGCTGGAAACCCGGTTCAGATTACAACCTCAGAGTTGGGTAATAATACAGAATACTACAAGACCGCTTTGAATTATTTCTTCTCGGATGACCCGGACTATGAGATTCGCATTAACGAGACTGGTGGGTATCTTGAACTCAGTGTTTATGATTACGATGTAACCGCAGATCAGAGTATCGAAAATGGATCGATTTCGCTTGGCAGCTCCTCTGCTGTTGCTGGCGACACGGTAAGCTTCACGGTAGTGCCGAATGCCGGATACGCAGTAGGAGAGGTGACTGTCACCAGCGCAAGTGGACCTGTCAGCGTTACTGAATCCAATGGCGTTTACTCTTTCGTAATGCCTGCTGAAGCCGTAACCATCAATGCGGTATTCTACAAGGCATCCTCCGGCGTCACCGGAACAATCTATGTCAACGAGCAATATCACGGCATCTTTATAAACGGGCATCTGGCATGCATTCCCCACACGATAGACGAAAACGGCTACTGCACGGTCTGCAGGGAATATATCGGTATGACGGCTGAGGAGGAGACCACTGAAGAGGCTGAGGCTGTCGAGGAGACGGTTGAGATTGTAGATCCTGTTGAGGGCGTCAGAACAGATACAGAACTCGATGGGTGATATGTAGGGGCGGATACCATCCGCCCGAAAAGTCGTTGCTGGAGGTGCGGGCGGATAATATCCGCCCCTACTTCTTGACAACACCCTACGCAATCTAGTATAATATCCATAGCATCTTACTTCGAACTTAATAAGGAGGACAACTATGGATATTTATAAGGATAAAACAAAGTCGCCCGAGGAAAGGGCACATGATCTCGTTTCAAGACTGACGGTCTGGGAGAAGTGCGAGCAGCTCAAGTTTGGAGCTCCGGCTGTTGAAAGGCTCGGAATTCCGGCTTATAACTGGTGGTGCGAGGGTCTTCACGGCACGGCCCGTGCAGGCGTCGCAACCATGTTCCCGCAGGCTATCGGCGTGGCTGCTTCCTTCGATGAAGAGCTTATCGGCGACATTGCCGAAGTAATTTCAGTCGAAACAAGAGCCAAGTATAACGAATATTCAAAACAGGGCGACCGTGACATCTATAAGGGCTTGACCCTCTGGTCTCCAAATATCAACATTTTCCGTGATCCCCGCTGGGGCAGAGGTCATGAGACCTATGGCGAAGACCCATATCTCACATCCCGCCTCGGCTGCGCATTCGTAAAGGGCATCCAGGGCGACGGCGAATATCTCCGTGCCGCCGCATGCGCCAAGCACTTTGCAGTCCATTCAGGACCCGAAGAGCTCCGGCATGAATTCAATGCAGTAGCAGACGCAAAGGACCTTGAAGAAACCTATCTTCCGGCATTCGAGGCGCTTGTAAAGGAAGCCGATGTCGAGGGCGTCATGGGCGCATATAACCGCACCAACGGCGAGCCCTGCTGCGGCAGCGAATATCTCCATTCGCTTCTTGAAGAGTGGGGCTTCGACGGCTACTTCACCTCCGACTGCTGGGCTCTGCAGGACTTCCACCAGCACCATCATGTAACAGAAACCTATGAAGAATCCGCAGCTCTGGCGCTCAAGAACGGCTGCGATGTCAACTGCGGCAATACCTATATCCATCTCTATAAGGCTTATCAGGATGGTCTTGTCACCGAGGAAGAGATAACTGCCGCCTGCGAGCATCTTTTCAGAACCCGCTTCCGCCTTGGAATGTTCGACGAGACCGAATTCGACAGCTTAGGCTATATGGACGTTGAGACCACCGAGCACCTCGCAGTCAGCAGACGTGCTGCTGAATCCGCATGCGTTCTCTTGAAGAATGACGGCATCCTCCCGCTCGACGCTTCCAAGATTCAGACAATCGGCGTCATAGGACCGAATGCACAGAATATCGGCGCACTCCGTGGCAACTACTACGGCACGGCCTCAAGATACGAAACAATACTCATGGGTATTCAGGACGCTTTCCCGGGAAGAGTTCTCTTCTCCGAGGGCTCGCACATCATCAAGGACAGATGCGAAGTCTTAGCGTTCCCTGACGACAGAATTGCCGAAGCAAAGGCAATAGCTGAGCACAGCGACGTTGTTGTTCTCTGTGTCGGACTCGACGAAAGCCTTGAGGGCGAAGAGGGCGATGCCGGCAACGCATATGCATCCGGAGACAAGAAGGATCTGAGACTGCCAAAATCCCAGCAGCATCTTGTCCATGCGGTTCTCTCACTCGGAAAGCCCACAATCGTAATTGTGGCGAGCGGCTCTTCCCTCAACCTTGAGGACGACAGACCGAATGCGCTTTTGCAGGCGTTCTATCCCGGCTCAGAGGGCGGCAAGGCGGTTGCAGACATCCTCTTCGGCAAGGTTTCACCTTCAGGCAAGCTTCCCGTAACCTTCTACAAGTCTATCGACGGCATGCCCGAATTCACCGACTACTCAATGCGTGACAGAACCTATCGCTATGAGGATCTCTCAAAAGACAACGTTCTCTATCCGTTCGGCTTCGGGCTTACCTATTCGGACATCAGGGTAACTGACGTTAAGACAACTGTTTCTGATGAAGCAGTTCATGCAGAAGTCACTCTCACAAACTCTTCCGTTTCCGGATCTGATGCCTTGCAGGTCTACTTTAAGTCGACATCTCCTGATGCCGTCAGAAACCAGGCGCTCTGCGCTTTTGGAAAAGTCTCAGTCGCAGAGGGCGAGACAAAGACGGTAACTCTTGACATCCCTCTTAAGAATCTCACTGTAGTAGATAACGACGGCAGGAGATACCTCGATAAGGATGCCGAAACAACCCTTTACTTCGGAACCTCTCAGCCGGATGACCTGAGCGTTTCGCTTACTGGCAAGACACCTGTAGCTGTAAAGATTTCCCTTTAATTTAATTATCAGGCGCACCCCAACCGAGGTGCGCCAAAATTTATTTGGAGAATAATATATTATGATAAAAGGCTCAAATCCAATTATAAGCTGCGACATGCCCGACCCGGATGTAATCAGGGTTGGCGACACATACTATATGTGCTCGACCACCATGTACTATATGCCCGGTGCGGTCATTCTCCGCTCATATGATCTCATAAACTGGGAATTCTGCTCGCATGTCTATGAAACTCTTGAGGACACCCCGAGAGAAAACCTTGACGGCGAAGAAAACGCCTATGCAAACGGCATGTGGGCGCCGTGCCTCAGGTATCATGACGGCAGATTCTATGTCATATTCATAGCCAACGACACCCGAAAGACCTACTTCTTCACCGCCGAAAATCCGGAGGGACCGTGGCAAAAGAGCTATATAGCCGGCTTCTATCACGACTGCTCCGTGCTCTTTGACGACGACGGCAGAGTCTACATCATGTATGGAAACCGGAATATCCGTATAACTGAACTGAAGCCGGATTTGTCCGCTCCTCTTGAGGGCGGATTCGACAAAATTGTCATCCGTGACGCTCCGGGCGATTTCTTAGGCTATGAGGGCTCGCATTTCTATAAGATAAACGGCAAGTACTACGCTTTCTTCATCCATGCCGCCCGTGACGAATGGCGAAGAATTGAAGCCGCATACATGGCGGATAGCCTTGACGGCGAGTGGACAGGCGGAGACGTCATCGACTATGCGCTTCCCGACACAAATGGCGTCGCCCAGGGCGGAATTGTCTCTACTCCCGACGGCAGATGG
This sequence comes from Oscillospiraceae bacterium, assembly GCA_021200565.1. Taxonomy (GTDB): domain Bacteria; phylum Bacillota; class Clostridia; order Oscillospirales; family Ruminococcaceae; genus Faeciplasma. Next base: position 63,105 of record JAJQGJ010000012.1, on the reverse strand, counting down.
TTCGGAGTGATATTTGCTGACCGTGGAGCAGCTGGCAGAATGCCGAATCTTGTTCCTATGCACTTTGACGAAACCGGCTTCCCGGTCTTTGATAAGCCGACAGTCGAAGTCGAAAACACTTCAACCAGACCGGATTATGTGTATTCCCCGATATTCGTTTCGGACGATTTCACCTCCGAAAAGCTGAATCCAGCCTGGGAATTCAACCACAACCCGAAGCAGGGATTCTGGCACACGGGTGACGGCAGATTCACCATAACCACTGAGAAATTGTCTAGCTCTGTCGAATATGCCCGGAACACCCTCACACAGCGTGCGAGATACCCTGAGTGTGAAGCTCATGTCACGCTGGACGGAAGCGGTCTTCAGGACGGCGACACCGCCGGACTCACCATGCTTCAGTATCAGTACGGCATTATCGGGCTCACTAAAGAACAGGGAAGCTTATATCTTGTGATGCGCTCCCGTGAAAAGACTTGTGCTAAAATCCCGTTCGATAGTGACACAGTGACCCTTGGAGTCAGAGGCAGGTTCTCACTTGGACATAGCGAAGTGCGATTCAGCTATCTTAATAACGGCGAATGGACAGATTTCGGAGAAGCGGTTCATCCCACTTTTGATCTGAGGCATTTCGTCGGCTGCAGAATCGGACTGTTTATGTATTCAGTCGAAAAAACAGGAGGAACTGCCGGATTTTCAGATTTTGTGTATCAATAAAAGCCATGAACACAAAAAGTCGTCAGTAATTTTGAAAAAACTGTTGAAACCGTGGAAAAATGCCGATTCCGCTTGATTTAACGGTATCGGTTTGCTATAATGGTAGCTGTAAAAATTTAAGTCTTACGTAGTCTTAAGGAGAAAAGCTCTCCTGCGGCTGCGAAAATACAATAGGAGGTAAGTATACTGATGGCGAAATCGGCAAAAACCGAAAGAACTCCCATCGAGAGCGTTGAAGCGCTTGAGGCTGCAATCGTGCGTGTAAGAAAGGCTCAGGAGATTTTTGCTACCTATACCCAGGAGCAGGTCGACAAGATTTTCTTAGCTGCCGCTACCGCTGCAAACCAGGCGCGACTTCCGCTTGCCAAGATGGCTGTAGAAGAAACCGGAATGGGCGTTGTTGAGGATAAGGTTATCAAGAACAACTACGCCGCTGAGCATATCTACAATGCTTACAAGAACACCAAAACTTGCGGAGTCATCGAGGAGGACAAGGCTTATGGCACAAAGAAGATAGCCGAGCCCATAGGAGTTGTCGCAGCAGTTATCCCGACAACCAATCCGACTTCGACTGCAATCTTCAAGTGCCTCATCTGCCTCAAGACGAGAAACGCAATCATCATCAGCCCTCACCCGAGAGCTAAGAAGAGCACAACTGAAGCTGCAAGAATCATTCTTGAAGCCGCAGTAAAAGCCGGAGCTCCCGAGGGCATCATCGACTGGGTCGACACTCCGACCCTTGACATGACATCTCTTTTGATGAAAGAGGCTGACATCATCCTTGCAACCGGCGGACCCGGAATGGTCAAGTCGGCATATTCTTCCGGCAAGCCAGCTTTGGGCGTCGGTGCCGGAAACACCCCCGCAATCATCGACAGCACTGCAGACATCAAGCTCGCAGTAAGCTCGATAATCCATTCAAAGACCTTCGACAACGGCATGATCTGCGCTTCAGAGCAGTCTTGCATCGTCCTTGATGACATCTATGACGAAGTCAGAAAAGAATTCGCCTACAGAGGCTGCTACTTCCTTAATGATGAGGAAAAGGACAAGGTCAGACAAACCATCATCATCAACGGCTCTGTCAACGCTAAAATTGTCGGTCAGCCGGCTCCGAAGATTGCTGAGATATGCGGCATCACCGTTCCCGAGGGAACCAAGATTCTTATAGGCGAGGTCGAGTCTGTAGACATCTCAGAAGAGTTCGCCCACGAAAAGCTTTCGCCGGTACTCGCTATGTATCATGCTGAGAGCTTTGACGATGCTATCGCAAAGGCTGAGCATCTGATTGCCGACGGCGGCTTCGGACACACCTCTTCTGTATACCTTGACGCAGTCACCGAGCGTGAGAAGATTGATAAGTTTGCTTCCAAGATGAAGACCTGCAGAATCTTAGTCAACACTCCGGCATCCCACGGCGGTATCGGAGACCTGTATAACTTCAAGCTTTCGCCGTCACTCACCCTTGGCTGCGGCTCATGGGGCGGCAATAGCGTAAGTGAAAACGTAGGCGTCAAGCACCTTATCAACATCAAGACAGTCGCTGAGAGGAGAGAGAATATGCTTTGGTTCCGTGCACCTGAGAAGGTTTACACAAAGAAGGGCTGCCTGCCTGTTGCTCTTGACGAACTCAAGTATGTAATGGGTAAGAAGCGCTGCTTCATCGTAACCGACTCATTCCTCTATCACAGCGGTGTTACAAAGGCTATTACCGATAAATTGGATGAGCTCGGAATCGCTCACACAACCTTCTTCGATGTTGAGCCCGATCCGACACTTGCAAGTGCCAAGGCAGGTGCTGCGGCTATGACCTCCTTCCAGCCCGACTGCATCATAGCAATCGGCGGCGGCTCCGCAATGGATGCCGGCAAGATCATGTGGGTTCTCTATGAGCATCCTGATGCTGACTTCATGGATATGGCTATGAGATTCATCGACATCCGTAAGCGTGTCTACACCTTCCCGAAGATGGGCGAAAAGGCATACTTCATCGCAGTTCCTACTTCTGCTGGTACTGGTTCAGAAGTCACACCGTTCGCAGTCATCACCGATGAGCAGAGCGGCATCAAGTATCCTCTTTCCGATTATCAGCTCATGCCCAACATGGCAATCGTAGACATCGACTTCCATATGACAGCACCGAAGGGTCTGACAGCCGCTTCTGGTATCGATGCTGTAACCCATGCACTCGAAGCCTATGCTTCAGTTATGGCAACCGACTACACCGACAGCCTCGCTATCGGAGCTCTGAAGACAATATTTGAGTATCTCCCTCGTGCTTATGACAACGGTCTGACCGATGAGGAAGCCAGAGAGAAGATGGCAAATGCCGCAACAATGGCAGGTATGGCGTTCGCAAATGCATTCTTAGGAATCAGCCACTCTTTGGCTCACAAGCTCGGCGCATATCACCACATCGCACACGGCGTTGCGAATGCTCTCGTTATCGAAGACGTCATGAGATACAACGCAAGCGAAGCTCCCCAGAAGATGGGAACCTTCAGCCAGTACGATCATCCGAACGCTCTTCACAGATATGCTGAGGTTGCGGATGCATTGAATCTCGGCGGAAATTCAGATCAGGAGAAGCTTGAGAACCTCATCAAGGCAGTTCATGAGCTCAAGCACCGTGTCGGAATCAAGGACACAATCGCTGAGTATGGCGTTGATGAGAAGAAGTTCCTTGAGACTCTTGACGAGATGACCGAGTGCGCATTCGACGACCAGTGCACTGGTGCAAACCCGAGATACCCGCTCATCAGTGAACTCAAGCAGATTTATCTTGACGCATACTACGGCGGCACTTTCACCGAGAAGGCTATGCCGACGTGCGAATGCACGGGCAAGTAATAGAGAGGAGTGACAGAAATGAATCTTGATAATGTTGTTTCCGTAAGAAAGACAAAAACCATATATCGTGACGGTGACCGTTGCATCAAAATGTTCGAGCCCGGCTACTCAAAGGCTGACATCTTAAACGAGGCTCTCAACCAGGCAAGAGTAGAGGAAACTGGCTTTGACATCCCTGCCATCATTGAGGTCACCACTCATGAAGGTCAGTGGGCAATAGTCTCTGAATTCATCGAGGGCGAAACACTCCAGGATCTCATGGATGAGCATCCCGAAAAGATGGATGAGTATCTCGAACTCTTCGTTGATCTCCAGATTAAGATGCACTCCCTCAAGAGCCCGAGCCTCAACAAGCTCAAGGACAAGATGAACCGCAAGATGGGTGAAGCCAATATCGACGCTACAACCCGTTACGAGCTGAGAATGCGCTTGGCATCTATGCCCAACCACGACAAGCTTTGCCACGGCGACTTCAGACCAAGTAATATCATCATTGATAAAGACGGCGTTCCTCACGTCATCGACTGGTCGCACGCTACTCAGGGCAACGCTTCCGCAGACGTAGCAAGGACATATCTTCTCTTCTGCCTCAAGGGCAACATGCCTCTTGCAAAGAAGTATCTCAATATGTTCTGCAAGAAGTCAAACACCGCCCGCCAGTATGTCGAGAAGTGGATGCCCATTGTAGCCGCTTCCCAGTCTGTAAAGGGCAATGAAGCAGAGAGGGAATTCCTCCTCTCGTGGGTAAACGTAGTCGAATACGAATAATATCAATTCGTAATTCGTAATTCGTAATGCGTAATTAAAATTAGCACGCTGTTGCAAATAGCTCCAGCGTGCTTTTTAATTTCATTGTACATTATTTATCGCTTCATAAACCCTTTCTGCAATCTCATCCGGATCGCCAACAGCGTTTACAATCTTTATATTGTGGTCTGGAAGCTTCGAGAAGACTTCAAAATACTTTTGCCTCGTTCTCTCGATAGTTTCACGCTTTTCGTAAATCTCCCTTGAAGCCCTGCCACTCTCGATCCTTGAGTCGCAGACATCGGAGGGAACGTCCAGGAAGATGCAGACATCCGGTTTTATAATATCCGGGCAATCAAGGTTTGCCTTCATGACCCAGTTGAGATCCGTGTCCATCCCTTGATATGCAAATGAAGAATAATAGTATCTGTCGGTGATGACAGTAACGCCGGCTTCAAGCATGCACCTGATGCCGACTGATGGCGACTGGCAGTGTGCGATTCTGTCGGAAAGAAACAGCCCGGCAAGCTCGGCAGGAGTTCTATGAGTGAGCCCTGCAAGTGCGTCTCTTATGAGCCCACCAGTTGTGAACTGCGTCGGCTCGCTCGTAAGATATACTTTTGTACCCTCAGCTTCAAGCCGGTGGGCGAGCATAGCAATCTGCGTCCCTTTTCCGGAACCGTCCAAGCCCTCAATGGCGATAAAAAGCGGCTTTTTCATCATAAATCTCAATCCTCACAAATGTATTCTACCCGATATTATAACTTCTTCGAGGCTTCAAGTCAAGAGTAGCGGCTCTTTCTTCTCGAAAATTGGCACAAATCTTATATTGAACTTTGAGCTCATATATGGTATACTTTCTTCGAGAGAAAGATAAAGAAAGAGGTCATCACTATGGCTATGAGAGGAATATACAACTCGGTTACAGATATACGCCGTAAGGTCTTCACGGAAGTAGCACGCCTGGCATATGAGGGCGGGGACTACGCCCAGAAGATAACAGATCTTCCCTACAAAATAGTTCCGGGAAGCGAAGCGGTCTATAGAGAATCAATATTTTTGGAGAGAGCTATCGTTGAGGAAAGACTCAGGCTCGCAATCGGTCTGCCACTAAGACCCATCGATCAGCACGAATCGGTTGCCGACGGAATCGACGCTTCTGCGATTTCCGAAAAATACTATGACCCGCCGCTTGTAAACATCATAAAATTCGCCTGCAACGCCTGCCCGGAGACTCACTACCACGTCACCGACTGTTGCCAAGGATGCCTTGCTCACCCCTGCAAGGAGGTCTGCCCGAAGCATGCTATTGAAATCATACATGGCAAGTCGGTTATTGACCAGTCTAAGTGTATCAAGTGTGGCAAGTGCGCATCAGTCTGCCCTTATGGAGCAATAAACAAGATGGAGCGCCCATGCGCATCGGCGTGCGGAATGGACGCTATCCATTCAGACGAGCAGGGGAGAGCCCAGATCGACTATGACAAGTGCGTCTCCTGCGGAATGTGTCTTGTCAACTGCCCGTTCGGAGCTATAGTCGACAAAGGTCAGATATTCCAGCTTATCCATGCCATAAAATCCGGCAAGGAGGTAATAGCGATAGTGGCTCCTGCATTTGTCGGTCAGTTTGGCGCAAAGGCAACTCCTGAAAAGCTGACGGCTGCAATGAAAAAATTAGGCTTCGCCGGAGTGACAGAGGCCGCAATCGGAGCAGACCTGTGCGCAATAGACGAAGCGAAGGACTTTGTTGAGAACGTCCCCGAAAATCAGCCGTTTATGGCAACATCCTGCTGCCCTTCGTGGTCGGTAATGGCGAAAAAGCTATTTCCGGAGTTCGCAGGATATATCTCGATGGCTTTAACTCCGATGGTCTTGACAGCCAGAATGGTCAAGAGTGAGCACCCTAACGCCTGCATAGCGTTCATCGGACCGTGCGCCGCAAAGAAGCTTGAGGCTTCGAGAAGGACAATCCGAAGCGATGTCGACTTTGTTCTTACATTCGAAGAGCTGATGGGCATGTTCGAGGCAAAGGAGATTAACTTTGATGAGATCACTCCCGATGAAGAGGTTCCTCTCAATGAAGGCACCGCCGACGGCAGAATCTTCGCCGTTTCCGGAGGGGTCATCAAGGCGGTAACCGACGTTATCCACAAACTCGACCCGGAGCGTGAAGTCAAAACGGAGTCGGCTCAAGGGTTGAAGGAGTGCCGCAAGCTTCTGCAGCTTGCGAAAGCCGGAAAGTACAACGGCTATCTTCTTGAGGGAATGGCATGCCCCGGCGGCTGTGTAGCCGGAGCGGGAACGCTTCAACCGGTGGAGAAGTCGAGTGCAACGGTCAACAAGTATGCGGCTGGTGCGGAAAAGAAAAATGCGCTCGAAACTGAGCATGAGTTTGAGATTACAGAGTAATCTTGTAGGGGCGGATATTATCCGCCCGCTGTGGGTTCCTGCGAGGGGTTCGGGCGGGCAGTTAGCGAAGCTAACTGTATATCCAGCCCCTACATAAATATTTCAAAATTTCCTCTTGACAAATCAGTCAGAATAGCGTATAATATCAACAGATAACTACTTTAAACCGATGAAGCGGAGATAACGGCAGGTGGCTTCCCGAAGGGAAGCGTGTGCGCTAACAGAGAGCGGGGACAGTCGGAAACCGGCATGGAGACCGACAAGGCTGGGAGCCTCGTAGAATTGCAGCTTGTCAAATGGACCGCCGAGGGCATGGTTAAAGGGTCTGATGCCGGGGATTGCTGTGCGGGTCGTTGCGCAGGGCATATAATTCCGGACAGCCTGAGTATTCCATGACGTTATGCGTGCGTGAAGCGCAAGGAGTATGTTTGTACTCTGAAAAGAGCATTTCTCTTAGTGGGAAATGAATCAAGGTGGCACCGCGGGAATAGTGAGTTTCTCGTCCTTGGTCTTAAAAAGACTGAGGGCGATTTTTGTTATATTTATTTGTAGGAGTTGATTTTTTTGCTGAGTCCAAGTTATGAAGAAGCCAGGAAATTAGCTGAGGGCATGAGCGTCGTACCGCTGTCTGAAGAGATTTATTCCGACCTTCGGACACCCATTCAGACACTGAAAATCTTAAAGAAAATGAGCGTAAAATATTATCTTCTTGAAAGCGTAGAGGGCGGCGACAAGTGGGGAAGATATTCATACTTAGGCTTTGATCCGGCTCTCGAAGTCAGAGGCAAGGGAGAAGACATTGAGATTATCTCGAACGTGACGATAAAGCAGAAGTCATCCGACCCGAATTCAGTTCTTCGTGATATTCTCTCGCAGTATAAGAGCCCGAAGGTTGAGGGGCTCCCGCCGTTCACAGGCGGCTTCGTCGGATACTTTTCCTATAACTACATCCGCTATGCCGAGCCGACATTGAATCTCGATCTTCGTGACGACGGCAATTTCTATGATTTCGATTTACTTCTCTTCGACAAGGTCATCTGCTTTGACCGGCTCAGGCAAAAGATAATCGTTATCAACAACATTAAAACCGACAATTTCGAGGAGAATTACAACCGTGGCGTTATGGAGCTCGACCACCTCTGCACACTACTGAAAACAGAGCACTCCTATTCTGAAGAATACGCCGGAATCAAGGGCGAATTCAAGCCGCTCTTCTCGAAGGAAGAGTACTGCAGGATGGTCACCAAGACGAAAGAGTATATCCGTGAGGGAGACATCTTCCAGGCAGTCATCTCAAACAGACTTGAAGCGGAGTTTGAGGGAAGCCTTCTCAATACCTACCGTGTTCTCAGAACTATAAATCCTTCGCCCTACATGTTCTATATGAAATATGACGACTGCGAGATTGCCGGCGCTTCGCCCGAGACGATAGTCTCGATCAGCGATGGCACTGTCTCCACCTTCCCGATTGCGGGAACGAGAAAGCGTGGCAGGACAGAGGCTGAAGATGCCGAACTCATTTCCGGGCTTCTTTCGGATGAGAAAGAGCTCAGCGAGCACAACATGCTCGTCGATCTTGGAAGAAACGACATCGGCAAGGTCAGCGAATACGGCACCGTTCACGTCGAGGGCTACAAAGAAATCCTCAAGTATTCGCATGTAATTCACATAGCCTCGACAGTTCGTGGAAAGCTGAGAGCGGGACTCGACCAGTTCGATGCACTTTCAGCAGTTCTCCCGGCGGGAACCCTTTCGGGAGCTCCGAAATACCGGGCTTGCGAGATAATCTCCGAGCTTGAGGGCGTGAACAGAGGAGTCTACGGCGGAGCAGTCGGATATATCGACTTCAAGGGCAATATGGACATGTGTATCGCTATAAGAATGGCAAGTAAGAAAAACGGCAAGGTCTATGTTCAGGCGGGAGCAGGAATCGTCTATGACAGCGTTCCCGAAAGCGAATATCAGGAGTGCATCAATAAGGCGTCTGCAATGGCGGAAGCTATCAAGCGCACTTCCGAAGTGAGATAGGAGGCGGTGAGATGGTTTTACTTATAGACAACTACGACAGCTTCACATATAATCTCGTTCAGCTATTGGGTCAGTTCGATCCGGACGTGAGAGTTGTGAGAAACGACGCTATCACCGTTTCTGAGATTGAAGCTCTGAACCCCGACAGAATCGTAATCTCTCCCGGACCGGGAAAGCCAAATGACGCCGGAATTTGCGAAGAGGTTATAGAAAAGCTTAACGGAAAATATCCTATTTTGGGAGTATGCCTCGGGCATCAGGCAATCTGCGAGGTATATGGCGCCACTGTCACCTATGCTCCAACTCTTATGCATGGCAAGCAGAGCGACATTCACATAGCGAGCGGAAGCGAAATCTTCCGTGGACTTCCACCGATAATTCAGGCGGCAAGATACCATTCACTTGCTGCTGACAAATACACCATCCCCGACACGCTCAGAATAATAGCAGAGTCGGACGACGGAACGGTGATGGCGGTGGAGCACCGTGACGCTCCAACATTCGGAATTCAATTCCATCCCGAGTCGATAATGACTCCGATGGGCAAAGAAATAATAGAAAACTTTATTAAAACGGAGGTACTTTGACATGGAAAGAATTCAGGAAATGATTGCTAAGGTAGTCGAGAGAGAAGACCTTACATTCGACGAGATGAAAGCTGTTTTCGGCGACATCATGGAGGGCAAGACCACCAACGCACAGATGGGTGCGTTCCTGGCTGCGCTCAGAATGAAAGGCGAGACTATAGACGAGATAACCGCCTGCGCAACGGTCTTACGTGAAAAGAGCCTCCCTATGGATACCGGTGACATGGACGTACTCGACATAGTAGGCACCGGCGGAGATGCAGCCTATACAATCAATGTATCGACAATTTCGGCGTTCGTAATCGGTGCCGGCGGAGTAAAGATAGGCAAGCATGGCAATCGCAGCATGTCCTCAAAGTGCGGAAGCGTTGACTGCCTCGAACGTCTCGGAGTAAACGTCAATCTGACACCAGAAAAGAACCTCGATCTCTTAAACAAGATGGGCATGTGCTTCATGTTCGCACAGACCTATCATTCGGCTATGAGATTTGCCGCTCCGGTAAGACGTGAGATAGGAATCAGAAATATATTCAATGTCTTAGGTCCTCTTGCAAACCCGGCAAAAGCAAAACTTCAAGTTTTGGGTGTATATGACGAAAAGCTCGTAACTCCGCTTTCGGAAGTTCTGATAAAGCTTGGAATCAAGAGAGCGATGGTAGTTCACGGTCATGACGGGCTCGACGAAGCCACCATCTGTGACACCACCACCATCAGTGAAATAAATAATGGCAGAGCCGTCAGCTTCTTCCTGAGCCCCGAACAGGTCGGTCTTAAGAGAGCAGAGCCGGGCGCACTCCGTGGCGGCACTCCTGAAGAAAACGCCGAAACCGCACGTCGAATTCTCAGAGGTGAAGAGCGTGGAGCAAAGAGAGATGCAGTTTTACTCAACAGTGCTTTAGGCTTATATATTGGAGGAGCTAATGGCACTCTTAAAGATTGTGTTTCACTGGCGGGAGAGCTTATCGACTCCGGCAAGGCTTATGCGAAATTAGAAGAGCTTGTCAAGCTTTCGAACGAGGAATAAAGATGATTTTAGACGAACTTGCCCGCTCGACAGTCAGGCGGGTTGAAAAGAGAAAGCTCGAAGCCCCTGAAATAGTGGAGCAGGCGCTCTCGATAAAAAAAGAAAAGCCTTTCTATCTGGAAGAAAAGCTGAGAGAAGAAGGCATCTCGTTTATATGTGAAGTCAAGCGAGCTTCGCCATCAAAAGGTCTGATAGCTCCCGATTTTCCCTATCTCGAAATCGCACGTGACTACGAAAAAGCAGGAGCGGATGCCATAAGCGTTCTCACCGAGCCGGAGTATTTCCTTGGGAGTAACCAGTATCTCAGCGAAATCCGTCAGGAAGTATCCATACCAATCCTCCGGAAAGACTTCACCGTCGACGAATACCAGATTTATGAGGCTCTCACCATCGGTGCCGATGCAGTTCTATTGATCTGTGCACTTCTCGACACCGACACGCTCAGGAAATACATCTCAATCGCCGACAAGCTTGGGCTGTCCTGCATAGTCGAGGCTCATGATGAGGAAGAAGTTAAGTCTGCACTTTCAGCAGGTGCCCGGATTGTCGGAGTGAACAACCGGAACCTGAAAGATTTCACCGTCGACATCACTAATTCTTCCCGGCTTCGCAAGCTTGTGCCAAGTGACATCATCTTCATTTCCGAGAGTGGAATCAAAACGAGGGATGATGTCAGGAGGCTTGAAGATGAAAACGTCAATGCAGTCCTTATCGGCGAGACATTCATGCGAAGCCCAGACAAGGCGGCAATGCTCCGTGAACTGAGAGGTCAGAGATGCCAGTAAAGCTTAAAATCTGCGGCATCAAAAGGCGTGAGGATGCCGAATACCTTAATGAATTCAAGCCCGATTTCGCCGGCTTCGTTTTCGCAGGCGCTAAGCGAAAGATAGACTTCGAAACGGCGAAAGCTCTGCGTGAAATCCTGAATCCGGAAACAAAAACCGTCGGAGTGTTTGTTAACGAAGATCTGGGTTTCATCCGCAGGCTCGCCGATGAACAGGTGATAGATTTCGTACAGCTTCATGGCGACGAGGATAACGACTATATCAAAAACCTCAGAACCGTCTGCAACTTGCCGATAATCAAAGCCCAGAGAATCGCCATTCGGGAAGACGTCAAGACTTATGACGCCGACTACTACTTGTTTGACACCAAGAGAACCGGAGAGTATGGCGGCACCGGCGAAAGCTTCGACTGGAGCGTTTTAGGAGACGTTCGGAAACCGTTCTTCTTGGCAGGAGGAATAAATCTCGGAAACTTAGACGAAGCACTTAAGATAGCAACCGAAAAATCCGCATTCGCTCTCGACATCTCAAGCGGAGTCGAGACGGACGGATTAAAAGATAAACTCAAGATACAAGAAACAGTCAGGAGAGTGAGAGCTTATGAGTACTAATACCACAAGCAAAGGCAGATTCGGCATCCACGGCGGGCAATATGTCCCCGAAACGCTGATGAACGCCGTCAACGAGCTTGAAGAAGCCTATAACTACTATAAAAACGACCCGGAATTCAACAAGGAGCTCGACAGACTCATGCGTGAATATGCTGGGCGTCCGTCGCTTCTCTACTATGCCGAGAAGATGACCAAAGATTTAGGCGGCGCCAAGATATACTTAAAGCGTGAAGACCTCAACCACACCGGAGCGCATAAGATTAATAACGTCTTAGGACAGGTTCTTCTTGCAAAGAAGATGGGCAAAACCAGAGTCATCGCCGAAACCGGAGCCGGTCAGCACGGAGTTGCAACCGCTACAGTTGCCGCACTTATGGACATGGAATGCGAGGTCTATATGGGAGCCATCGACTGCGAGCGGCAGGCTCTTAATGTATATCGGATGAAGCTCCTGGGCGCAAAGGTTCATCCAGTCGAGAGCGGCACCAGAGTGCTTAAAGATGCAGTTAACGAGACTATGAGAGAGTGGACGAACAGAGTCAGCGATACCCACTATGTCCTTGGAAGCGTCATGGGACCGCACCCGTTCCCGACAATAGTCAGAGATTTTCAGAGCGTCATCAGCCGTGAAGCGAGGGCTCAGATATTAGAGAAAGAAGGCAAGCTCCCGGCAGCGGTTCTTGCCTGCGTCGGCGGCGGAAGCAACGCCATGGGAATGTTCTATCACTTCATTCCGGATGAGGGAGTTCGCCTTATCGGCTGCGAAGCTGCAGGAAAGGGAATTGACTCAGGCAAGCACGCCGCAACCATGGCAAAAGGCGAATTAGGCATTTTCCACGGCATGAAATCCTACTTCTGCCAGAACGAATACGGTCAGATAGATGAGGTCTATTCCATTTCAGCCGGTCTTGACTATCCCGGAATTGGTCCCGAGCATGCAAACCTGAAGGACACCGGCAGAGCCGAATATGTCCCGATAACCGATGACGAAGCGGTTGACGCTTTCGAGTATCTCTCAAGAACCGAGGGCATCATCCCAGCAATAGAGAGCTCTCACGCAGTCGCACATGCTATGAAGATAGCCCGTGATTTCAGCCCTGACGACAGCATCATAATCTGCCTTTCCGGCAGAGGCGACAAGGACGTTGCGGCAATCGCACGCTACAGAGGAGTTGATATATATGAGTAGAATTTCGAGCCTCAAGGGCAAAAAGTGCTTTGTCGGTTTTCTCACAGGAGGCGACCCGAATTTAGATAAAACCTATGATTATATCCTCGACATGGCTGAAGCGGGAGCCGACCTCATCGAAATAGGCGTTCCGTTCTCCGACCCGATAGCCGAGGGAGTTGTGATTCAGGAAGCGAATATCCGGGCGCTCTCAGTCGGCACCACCACAGACGGCATCTTCGACTGTGTCGAAAAGGTAAGAAGGAAGACCCAGGTGCCTCTGGTTCTTCTCACGTACGCAAATCCCGTCTATACCTATGGCAAGGACAGATTCTTCTCGAAGTGCGAGGAAGTCGGGATCGACGGTGTAATCGTTCCTGATGTCCCGTTTGAAGAGAAAGCGGAGTTCTCAGAGGAAGCGGAAGCTCATCACATCGACATTATCTCGATGATAGCTCCCACAAGCGATGAGCGAATCACGAAGATAGCCTCCGAAGCGAAAGGCTTCCTCTACATCGTCTCCTCCATGGGCGTAACCGGCGTCCGTGAGAAGATAACGACAGACGTTCGCTCGATAGTAGAAAAAGCCAAAGCCGCCACCGACATCCCCGTCTTCATCGGCTTCGGCATCAGCACCCCCGACCAGGTCCGTGAATACACCACCTACGCCGACGGCGCAATAGTCGGAAGTGCAATCGTTAAGATTATTGCAAAGAACGGGGAAAATGCGAGCGAGGAGCTCAAGAAGTATGTCTCGGGTATGAAAGCGGGAACCTGCTAAAATATTAACATCATCTCGAAACTTCTCTTTATGAAAACAAAATCCGGTCGGGTGTGCTTAGTTATGCCTGACCGGTTTATTATGCACCTTGCACAACTTTCATCAGCGTTTCTTGTACAAAATGACGATTGAAATCTAATGTGAAAAGGTGTATAATCATTCTATCTCGAAATGCTCATTTTTCAATATCGGGGATAACACTTTAATAACCGTTGAAAATGGTTACATGAAATCAGCAAGAGTTTCATTTTTGCATTTCGGACGCAGTTTTAGAGAAATCTCTAATGCAAAATTTATCGGAGGTGCTTTATGAAGAAAATTATTGCATTGCTCCTCGCAGGAATCATGATCGTAGCCTTGGTTGGCTGCGGCAGCTCCTCGAGAGAAGTAGTTCAGCTCACCTTCGCCACCCAGGATGCCGAAGCAATTCTTGCGGCAGCAGGAATCATGCTTCCCGATGTTGAGGAAACAGCGGCAGCCGGAACCACCGTCAAGTGGTTCGCCTGGTATGACGATATGCAGAACTACAGCGATGACGAAATTATCAATTCCGGCTACTGGACCTTCCAGGAAAAGTACGGTTGCTCGGTAGAGTGGGTTGAGTGCACATGGGACACAAGATTTGACGAGCTTGCAACCCTGATCCTCGCTTCCACATCGCCCGACTTCTATCCCGGACATGATGATATTTTCCCGTCCAAGTGTATCAAGGGTATGTTCGTTCCTGTTGACGACTACATAGACTATGATGACGCTCTCTGGGCAGGCGAGAAGGATTATGCCTACACCTACTATTCCATCAAGGATAGACCTTATGTTATCGTTTATGACAATACCTTCAACAATGTCTGCGCTTACAACAGAAGAGTTATTGAAGAGTATGGCTATGACGATCCTGCCGAGCTCTACTGGAACAATGAGTGGACATGGGATGTATTCTATGAGATGTGCATCGACTTCACCGATGAGTCTGAGAACAGATATGCTCTCGACGGCTGGTACTATGGTCTGGCACTCATGCATTCCTGCGGCGAAACCATCGTAAACTACAACACCGAGACTCAGCAGTTTGAGTCGAATGTCGACTCCGCAGCTATCGAGCGTGCTGCTAACCTTCTCTATGACCTTTCAAAGAACAACTGCTTGTATCCTGTATGGGATAACGGTTGGACCATAAGAAACAGCGTCGAAGGCGGCGGCATGAACGAAGGTCTCTGCCTCTTCTATCTCGGCGGCACATGGATGTTCACCGGCACTGTTGACACCATCAGCTCTGTATGGGGCGACATGGAGGACGGCGAGCTCATGTTCGTTCCGCTTCCTCGTGACGACGATGGCGACGGCAACTACTACACCGAGTCCATTCCTACCGGCTACTGCATCATCCAGGGCTCTACCAACCCTGAAGGCGTTGCACTCCTCTCTGCCTGCATGAGATTCAAGGTTCTTGACCCGACTGTTGTCGACATCGACAGACTCCAGCTCGAAGAAACCTACCTCTGGACAGAAGAAATGCTCGAAATGTATGATGAGTGCTATGCTCTCGCAACCGCTACCAGCGTTATAGTTACCTATGGCGAAGGCTACGGCGACAAGCTCTACTCAGTAGTTGATTCTCTCGAGAGATTCGCAACCTCCTCTGACGCCTCCACATGGGCACAGATGAAGGAATCCTACTCAGAACAGATCGAGTACTACGTAAATCAGCTGAATGAGCAGGTCGCAGCATACGACCCGTACTCAATGAACGATTACGAAGACTAAGCCTCTGAAGTAAATAAGAAAGCCGCTCCTGCGATGGGGCGGCTTTTTGTGCATATGCGATATGCGTTCTAATTCACTTTGTAATGCTTTCCTTGCCACGAATCCCTCAGCTTTAGCTCGTGGTCAATCGCACCTAAGACGCTTCTTTTGTCCATGCTCCACAGAGGCGCCACAAGAGTTGTTCTGTCGCCGTCTCCGGTGAGCCTTCCGATAGCCGTTCCCGGCGGAATAAGCTCAAGCTGGTCACAGACGATGCCGACATATTCCTCTTTTGAAAGAGTCATGAGCTCTCCCGAAAGGTATCTCTTTTCATCAAGTGTGCCACGGATAACGTGCATAAGGTGAATTTTTATCTCATACGGCTGAAGATCTGCAACATCACGTGCGGTTTCCAGCATGTTTTCTCTAGTTTCGCCGACAAGACCGTTTATAATATGCACCGAAACCCGGATATTTCGTTTCTTAAGCGCATTGTAGCCCTGAAGAAACTCAGAATATGTGTGCCCACGGTTTATGAGCTTAGCCGTATCGTCATTGGAACTCTGAAGCCCCAGTTCAACCGTCAGATATGTTTTCTGGTTTATTTCCGAGAGCAAATCGAGGACATCTTCCCCGAGGCAATCAGCTCTTGTTGCAATCGACAGTCCGACAACGGGAAGCTCGAGGCAGGATAGGTAAATTCTCCGGAGGGTTTCGACATCCGCATAGGTGTTGCTACCGGCTTGAAGATAGGCGATGTATTTCGTCTCGCCCCATTTCCTGAGATACAGCTCTTTTGTCTTCCCGAACTGCTCAGCGATGCTTTTCTCCGGATTTCCGGCAAATTCGCCGGAAAGTGCAGCTGAGCAGTAGCTGCAGCCTCCAAATCCTGCTTTTCCGTCCCTGTTAGGGCATGTAAGCCCGACATTCAGCGGAATCTTGACTGTCTTCCCGCCGAATTCACTCTTTAAAACCGAGTCGAGAGACAGATACCGCTTTCTTCCGTAGGGGTTCATTCCTGCGCCCCGGTTTCGGGAATCTCGACAGCCTGAGTTGTCGTCGTAATTTCAGGCGTAGTCACCGGAGCTTCTGTCGTAGTAGCGGGAGTAGTCGTTTCGGCAGATGTTGTCGAAGCGGTTGTCGGAGCCTCGGTGGTCGTTACAGGAGTGGTTGTAGTAGCCGGAGTGGTGTAGTTATAAGTTCCGGTGTAGCCGGTGTATCTTGTAGTGGTGGTCGCCGAAGTGGTCTCTTCGGTAGTGGTAGTGGTTTCTTCGGTGGTTTCCTCGGGAACGGTGGTAGTCGCTTCGGTGGTAGCTTCAGTTGTGGTGACCTCCGTTGTCGCTTCGGTAGTGGTTGTGACAACAACCTTATCCTCGCTCAGGTAATCCGCATCGACATAAGCCCTGATTCCACTGTAGTATATCTCCGCCCAGCCGTCTTCACGGATTTCGATGACGTTAACCTCATTATTGATGCTGAAATAGCCTAAAATCATAGCCTCGCTCGACGGTTCAAGCCTTATGTTGAGAGTTCCGGAAGCGTACATCACGTATGTATCGGGAATCTCTTCCTCGGTGACTTCCGTTGTCGCAGTAGTGATGATTTCAGTAGTTGTTACTACAGTAGTGACCGCCGGCTCTGTTACAACCGGCTCTTCCACCTCGACAGCTGGTTCTTCCTCCACAGGCTCTTCCTCTTCTTCCTCGTCATCGGTTTTTGGAGCAAGCCCGAGGAGCTCGCCCATCTCCGAAAGCCCGTCGCCGAAAGGCAGCGTTGTGTTGTATGCCTCGGTGAGGCTGCTAAGATAGCTTCCGTCCATGACGGTGGAAGTCGAAAGCTTGACTGTGTGCACCTCCGAGAAATCGGAGCGGTTAATAAGAATGAAGCTTATAGCAAAGAACAGTAGCACCAAAACAGGAATCGCAAATCCTAAGAAGTTATATCTGTCTGCGCCCTGCTCCTGGCTGAGGTCGCTGAGAAGCTCGTCGGTGTCGGCGTTTGCGTTTCTGACAGCACGGGAGTAGCTTATGTCGAATTCGTCACCCTTCTGACCTATCTCGAACTCGGGAGCATTAGCTTCGGGAGCCTTAATCTCTTCCGGCTGAATGGAGACGTTCTTCTTTTTCTTTTTAGCCATTTTTGATCCCCCTTATCAGACAGCCGTTACCATTGAAATGGTAGAGACAACAAGAAGTAGCGTAACAAGAACCGTGCTCACAACTCTTACAGTGCCATAGCTCGATTCGTTTTCGGTCATAATCTTTCGCTTGAGAATTCCCGCCAACGGTCTCAGCGGCGAAATATAGAATATCGCAATCAGAAGATAAATCCATCCTCTCGAAAGCTCGTCCCAGAGGTTGTAGCTTATGAGATAATAGTAGCTTCCGCTGAAGAGGGAATCTATCCAGCTTCCGAAGCCTGAGAACGCACACAGGATGACGGCAAGTATCGATACCATAAATGTGAATATTCCAGCCGAGACCGACTTTTTCGTCTCAAAGAATTTCTGCAGGAGGACAGCAACGCCTGCTATGAAGACAAGTGCAACTCCTCCCGCACCGAATCCAAGCGAGATTCCCGCAACCAGACAAAGCCCGACAGACAAAAGAATCTGCCACAGCGGATTGACTGTGAGCTTCTCGGAAGCCGTTCTGCAGGTGGGACTTACAGCTGAGACATGGTCAATCATAAGGCTTTTCGGCATAAAGCAGCCGCTGTGGAGCTCGATTCTATAGCCGCTCATCAGCATAAGTCCCTCTGACATCGAAAGATAGCCTAAAGCCACGACATATATCTCAACCGCCGTGAATATGACTCCTAGGATAAGGTTAAGTGTCGGAAGTGAACCGCTGAACAGTGCAGCGCTTCTCAGCCTTTCAAGCGAGAAGCCAAGAATTGTGACAGCCGCAAGCCCGCAGATGAATCTTTCTAGTCCACTTGACAGCATCGCAAGCCCAGTCTTGCGCTCTTTAATCGCATCCTTAAGCTCCGAATAGCTCAAGATCGGCGAGATTGCCATCATTTCAAATGATATGAGATATACAGCGAGGTCGATAAAGTTCTTTTCGGCTCCGTCCTCCCTGGAATCTCTGAGATAGAGAATCGAGCGGATGTCGAAGAGAATAAACCCTATTGCCGAAACGGTTCCGCTTATTGTCCCAAGTGAGCCTAAGCTTATAACAGGGAAGAGCGAAGCTATGACCGTAACAGCACCCGCAAGAATTCTGAGCCACGGCATCCTTCCATTCTCGCAGAGCCTCGCCGAAAGGTAGATAAGGAATATTACGGCTAAAATCAGCGCATAATATAGCGGTCTTGCCCATGCTATGAATATCACAGACATAATTAGCGAAATGAGATTTTTATTTCTGGTCTCACTGCACAGCAGTGACAGTATCATATATATAGGTAGAAAGCAGAAAACAAATATAAGGTCGGTGTACGACAAACTAAGATCTCCCTTCGGTAGACGGTATCCTAATTGTACCACAAAAACACAGACATATCAAGCTTTCTCACGAACTTCCCCGTTTCAAATCCTAAAATATTCTGTATTCCGTCATGTGTTTTACACATTCAGGCTTATAATTAATAGCATAGGGGAACGGGAATGGAGGACATACTATGAACGATAACTTCAATGATAATGAAAATAGAATAGATGAAAATGTTCAGGCTGAAGATGCCGTGACTGATGATAAGCCGTCCGAGCAGGCAGAAACGGTTGAAGCTGTGACCGAGGAAGCTCAGCCTGAAGAGAATTCCGGCGCCGGCTCTTTCGTGCAGGAAGCTGCGCCGAAAAGCAGTAACAGCTACACTCAGAATCCATACTCCTATTCAGGAGGCGCTAACAGCTATAGCAGCAGCTACAGCTACGGCAGCTATAGTCAGAGTCAGACCGGAAACAGAAGCGAGTATGTCTACAACGCTCCCACTCCCAAGAAAAAGGGCAACGGCGGAAAGATTGCAATAGGAATCATCGTCGGAATACTGGCAGTGTTTGTAGTATCGGTAACATCAATCTCTGCATTCATTGCACTGAGCGACACCGCCTTCGGGACAATCCGGGATGACGACAGCAAGCAGAGCGACAATTCCGTCACAACGACTCCTGGCATTTCTGAGCAGGAGGATGAAGTAACCCTGGATGAAGGCGAAGACGAGGATTCTGTCGACACAGTTGCCACTGATGACGGCAGCGAAGCCGTAGCCTCCACCAAGGAATATCCGACTCTCAATCAGCTTCTCACCGCTGAGGGCGACTACACCCTCACTGAAATATACGAAAAGGTCTCCCCGTCAGTTGTAGGAGTCTCCTCCACAACCGACAGCGGAAGCGCCACCGGAACGGGAATCATCATGACTGAGGATGGCTACATTCTCACATGTGCTCACGTCGTTGAGGACGCAACAAGCATCGCAATCGTCGATGCAGACATGAACCAGTATGAGGCAACCCTCATCGGCGAGGATTCACAGTCGGACATCGCAGTCCTCAAGATTGACGCCGATGGCTTGACGGCAGTCGAGCTCGGAACATCTGGCGACCTCAAGGTCGGCGAGGTGGCAATAGTCATAGGAAATCCTCTTGGCTATGACCTCTATGGCTCGATGTCAGTTGGAATCGTTTCGGGACTCAACCGCACTCTCAACATCAACGGAACCGAAATGACCCTTATTCAGACCGATGCTTCCGTCAACAGCGGCAACTCGGGAGGACCTATGGTGAATGCCTATGGTCAGGTTATTGGAGTGATCTCCGCAAAGGTTTCCTCTTCTTATGGCGAAGGACTTGGCTTTGCAATTCCGATAGATGACGCAATGCCGATTATAAACGATCTCATTCAGTATGGCTACGTCACAGGAAGACCTTCAATCGGCATCACCGGTGAGGATATAACAGTCTACGTTGCATTCTACTATGGAATCCCGCAGGGCGTCATGGTTCGCTACGTTGAACCTGATTCCGGCGCAGACTTGGCAGGAGTTCAGCCTTACGACATAATCGTCGGCGTGAACGATGAGAGCATCACAACGATGGATGAGCTCACAAATATCAAGAATAACTACTCTGTTGGAGACACCATAACCCTCAATATCTATAGAAACGGAACCTATATCGACTTAGAGGTTGAGCTAATGGAGATAACCTCCTGATTCTATTGTGATACGGCGTGGCATAACGCAGGAAGACAACTGTAGCGTTGTGTTGACGTTTGATTGACATATTAGGTATCACGAGCCTGGAGGGGAGGCTCCCACAGGATTGATCCTTGGAAATATCCCCGACAAACAGTTACGCGAAAGCTTTTTCATATTTTTCCCTTTCTTTGCTTACGGGTCGGGAAACCGTCTCGACCCGTGAGCGCCCCCTTTAAATCAATGTACAATGTACATTTAAAATGCCAGTATCGCGAAAGCTTTTTCATATTTTTCCCTTTCTTTGCCTACGGGTCGTTTCGACTCGTAGGCACCCCCTTTTTATGGGAAAAATAATACTTGCCAAACTTCAATTTATGTGCTATCATAGTTGTGCTTATAACCGAAATTTCGGAAGGAGATATACTAATGGCAAATGACAAGAAAGCCGTATCCCAGATCACCTCTATGAACGAGGATTTTGCGCAGTGGTATACGGACATAGTTAAGAAAGCGGAGCTTATTGAATATTCAAGCGTCAAGGGCTGCATGGTAATCCGCCCTTATGGCTATGCTATCTGGGAAAATATGCAGAAGCTTCTGGATGGAAGATTCAAAGCGCTTGGAGTCGAGAACGTCTATATGCCGATGTTCATTCCCGAGAGCTTACTAAATAAAGAAAAAGACCATGTTGAGGGCTTTGCTCCCGAGGTTGCATGGGTCACCCATGGCGGTAACGACAAGCTTGAGGAAAGACTTTGCGTCAGACCAACCTCCGAAACCCTCTTCTGTGAGCACTATGCAAATATAATCCATTCCTATCGTGATCTCCCGAAGCTCTATAACCAGTGGGTTTCTGTTGTCAGATGGGAAAAGACCACAAGACCGTTCCTTCGTTCCCGTGAATTCCTCTGGCAGGAGGGTCACACCATCCACGAAACAGCCGAGGAAGCGGAAGCATTCACAGAGAAGATGCTCGAAACCTATGCAGAATTCTGCGAATGTGAACTCGCAATGCCGGTTGTCAAGGGCAAGAAGACCGAAAGCGACAAGTTCGCTGGCGCAGTTTCGACATATGCAATCGAAGCTCTCATGCACGATGGCAAGGCTCTGCAGGCTGGCACCTCCCACTACTTCGGAGACGGCTTCGCCAAGGCTTTCGGCATCACCTATACAGACAAAAACAACTCGGTCAAGATTCCTTACCAGACATCCTGGGGAGTCACAACCAGACTTATCGGCGCAATCATAATGACACACGGCGATGACAACGGCTTGGTTCTTCCTCCGGCAGTCGCACCTGTCCAGGTCGTAATCGTGCCTGTTGCACAGCACAAGGAGGGCGTACTCGACAAGGCTCACGAGCTCTATGACACTCTTAGTGCCGCAGGCATCAGAGTCAAGCTCGACGACAGCGAGAACTCTCCCGGCTGGAAGTATGCCGAGTATGAGATGCGTGGCGTTCCTGTAAGAATTGAAATCGGTCCCAGAGACATCGAAGAGAACCAATGTGTGGCGGTTCTGAGACACAACCGCAAGAAGGAGTTCATCGCTCTTGACAATCTGGTTGAGGGAATCAAGAACGCACTTACAGAAGTTCACGACGGCATGTTAGAGAATGCACTTGCAAACCGTGAGGCAAAGACCTACTCCTGCACCTCGATCGAGGAAATCAACGAAACCCTTGAGAAGAATGGCGACGGATTCGTCAAGGCAATGTGGTGCGGCGACGAAGCCTGTGAGGACAAGGTAAAAGAGCTGACCGGCGTCGGCTCACGCTGCATCCCGTTCGAGCAGGAGCATTTGGATGACAAGTGCGTCTGCTGCGGCAAGCCTGCGAAGTGCATGGTAATGTGGGGAAAGGCGTATTAAGGGGAGAACCTCTCAGTCAACTGCGCTGACAGCTCTCCTTAACAGGGAAGCCATAAGCGGCTCCAGAAAGGTGAGCATTTTGATTAAAATAAAGGCTCTGATTAAAAAAGCTCTATCTTTGCAGCCCATCCGCTACGGAATCTCATCCGTGGTAGCGTTCGTCATCGATTACACAATACTGCTAATCGTTGAATGGCTGCTCGGGGATTTCAGCCTGGCTATGGAGATTGCTGCTGTGGCGGCGTTCTGCGTTTCGTCGCAGGTGAACTTTCATATCAACCGCAGATGGGTATTCCGCTCCGAAAAAAGCGTCTGGGCTGAGATGGGCGGATATTACGCACTGGCAGCTGTCAGCTTTACTGTGAAGACTTTTGTATTGCTGGAAGTGATGGTCAGAATTTTCCTCTTCCCGACGTGGCTTGCAAAGCCGATAGCGGAGGTCATCATGTTCGTCATAAACTTCGCTGTGCAGAAGCTTCTCATTTTCCGCAAAAAGAAAACCGATCTTCCGGAAGAAAAGTAGATATTTTCAACAGAATTTCAGTTGACATTTTGACGATTTTGGTATAAAATGTTCTTAGGCAGGGTTTCAGACCCGAATAAAACAAATAATAAGGCAGGTAACAGATATGAAAGCTACACTTTTGGTATTAGCAGCTGGTCTTGGCTCCCGTTTTGGCGGAGACAAGCAAATTTCAAACGTCGGACCTCACGGCGAAATTCTGATGGAATATTCCATCCATGACGCTATTGCGGCTGGATTCGAGAAGGTTGTGTTCGTTCTCAAGGAAGAGATGGTCGAAAAGGTTCGCTCAACCGTTGGAGAGAAGTTCAAGGATAGGGTAGAGCTTGAATATTGCGTTCAGGACTACTCAACTGTTCCGGGCTTCTATAAGATTCCGGCTGAGCGTGTAAAGCCTTTCGGCACGGTTCACGCAGTTCTGGCAGCAAAGGATGCTCTCACCGAGCCGTTTGCAACCATAAACGCCGATGACTATTATGGCAAAGAGTGCTTCGACATCATGTATAAGCTCCTTGCTGGTCTTAAAGACGGAAGCGAAGCCGCAATGGTTACTTATATCCTCAAGAACACCGTAAGTCTCAATGGCACAGTCACAAGAGGCGTTTGCAGTGTTGATGACGGCAAGCTCGTCAAGGTTGACGAAACAAGCGGCATCAAGCCCGAGGGCGACAAGATGGTTTCTGAGTCCGGTGAGGTTGACCCTGACGCAGAGGTTTCAATGAACTTCTGGGGCTTCCATAATGAAACTCTCCCGATGATGGAGAAGTATTTCGAGGACTTCCTTAAGGCGCTGACACCCGACCAGATCAAGGCAGAATGCCTCCTTCCCGTCATGGTCAACGACTTTTTGAGTGAGAAAACCATGACCGTAGAAGCCAGACCCTCCCACGACAAGTGGTTCGGCATCACCTACAAAGAGGATAAGGCAGATGTTGAGGAGAAGCTCAGAAAGCTTCATGCAAACGGAGATTATCCGGAGAATCTATAAAACCTCTCAGTCTCGCTTCGCTCGACAGCTCCCCCTTTCAGGGGAGCCTTTTTGTATTCGTACAAACTTTCATAAGGGCAAAAAAAGCCTCCCCTAAAATGGGGAGACAGTTTTGCTTCGCAAACCTCGGACCGCCGCCGAAGGCGGTGGTGGAGGGGTGTTGTATTATTCGATAAGCTCTCCTGTAGCGAGATAGTCATCAATCATTACGTTCAGCTCATCTACATAGTAGTCGAGTCTGTCGCCGTAGGTTTCCTTGAGCTGTGCCCAGGTGTAGCTGCCGCCGTTACGGTTGATGCCCCAGTCGAATGAGTTGTATGCTGAGTCAAGGCTGGTTCCGAGGTCGCCGGTGTAGTACATGACGACGTTTGCAACTGCCAGGTCATAGCACTCATCATACATTTCGAGCATCTCGTCGGTCCAGAGATATGTTTCCTTGAGCTGCTTCTTGTCGATGTTGACAACAGTCGGGTCGATGGTCTTGAATCTCTCACAGGATGCCAAGAGTGCAACGCCCTCGGGATTGGATGAACCGGTTATAAGCATGTAGCCGGTAGGAAGCGAGTTGAGGTAATAGATGCCGTCGCCGTCTTCATAACGAGGAAGCGGAACAAACATGATTTCACCGGCTTCGATGTCGCCCCAGATCTGGTTCATCTCTTCAACGGTGAGCTTGAGTCCTGTCGGAACGTCGCAGATCCAGAAGAGGCACAAGCCTTCCTTGACGCCTGAGCCATAGACAAAGTCGTTTCTTCCTGCCCAGTAATCGTTACCCTCATGGTAGACGCAGTCGTTCTTTACGAGGTCATAAATCATGTTCTCAGCAATCTCGATAAGCGGATCATCAAGATTAGTGTAGAAGTGACCGTCCTCATCCTTCTGGATGATGGTGCGTCCGGTCGACTCTTCAACGATACTGTTTACATAGTACCAGCCGTCGAGAGCATATCTGTCATCGTCAGGATCAGAGAAGTCGATGCACATTTCATAGAATACTTCCCATGTCCACTCATCATTCCAGTAGAGCTCGGCGGGATCGTCATAGCCGTATTCTTCGATGACTCTGCGGTTGTAGGGAACGATAGACTTGAAGGCTACGTCGGTAACAAATGCAAAGTGCTGATCGCCAAGAGCAAAGTACTCAGCTGCATCTGCCATGCCCGACCAGAGGGGCTCAGAATAATCGACATAGTCGTCAACCGGCTGATACATTCCTTTCATGCAGCTGTAGGGGAATGTTGCAGTGTTAGAAGTTCCGGCGAGGGCAAAGTCGGGTGAGTTCGATGACAGAACGAGGTTCGCAAGGTCGTCGGAATAGTCTTCATATGTAGTCTCAATCCATTCGATTGTGCAACCATACTTTTCGGTGAAAGTGAAGTAACCGGTGTTGATGATTTCATCCTCAGAGTAGTTGTGGAAGTCGTCATACCATGAGAACCATTGGATTTCTGTTCCTGCGGCAGAGGTTTCCTCAACATCCGGCAGAGTGATTCCGGCAGCGGCAAGGATAGCCGTTGCATCTTCGGTGGAAAGCGTCAGATAGACAATTTCTCTTTTGGTGCTTCCGCAGCCGACCAGAGCCAGAATCATGATTACAGCCAGGCTGAGTGCCAAAATTCTTTTCTTCATGCTAAATGTTCCTTTCTCGGCGGTAGTGTGTACGCCGTCGTACCTGTCACAGATTCCTGCGACATGACAAAAAGTGATGAAATCATTATACACGAATTTTGCACAAAATGCAATGGATTTTTATATGAAATTATTGCACTATCAGAATCTCTCAGTAACCTTGCAGGTGCAGACAAATGTAGGGGCGGATATTATCCGCCCGCTACCGATTACCGAGGATTTTCGGGCGGATATTATCCGCCCCTACAGATTTGAAAATTATCTTCTCTTCTTCCAGACAACCGCCATCGCAGCAGCAACAGCCGCAGGGACGAGCGCCAGAGCAACACCTGTAGCAGGATTTGAAACATCATCCATGTCATCATCAATCAGCATAATTCCGGCATTTGCATCGGTGTCGGGAGTCTCAGTCTCGACTGCATCCTGAGCCTCGGTGGTATCCTCAGTAAGCGCCATGATTCCGCCATAGGTGGCGTCGACATAAACGCCCTCAAAGTCGGTGAGCTTTTCCTTGACGGTAGCCTTGAGGAGCTCCGCATCCTCAGCAATAGCCGCAACCTCGGGATTTTCGGTGTTCAGGTCGACATAGACAACATTCTGCTCCTGGTCGATTCCAACGCCGTAGATAGCCGCAATAAACGGGTCGTCAGAGTTCGGATCCATCTTGGAAACGATTTCATCGTTAGCCGCTAAGAGCTCGTTAAAGCTGTAGGTAGCCTCCTTGATGGTTATCCCTTCAAGGTCGATAATCGAAGAAAGCTCAGCTTTTACTTCATCCGTAAGTTCGGTGACGAGAACGATAAGCTCCGAGCCGTCAAAGTAAGCTCCGGCATAGTAGTCGGGATAAACGGTGTTTCCGTCGGCATCCGACCATGATTCGATAAGGTCTACAAAAGTGTCGTTTGCAATGCCTTCAACATCAGTTGAGTATACTCTGTCTCCGTTTTCGTCTACAACAGTGATAGCAAAGCCGGAAGTGGTCATCACAGCGCAGAGGGCGACTGCGAAGAGGGTTTTAGATAAATTGTGATTTCTTTTCATTTTGTGATCCTCCAAGATCTTGATTTTATTCTTTTTCAGAGAGACTTAAGTGTCTCTTCATAAAGCAATACACTTTTGGCGTGGGAATTATTGCATCCGGTCAAAAAAATATTTTGTGGAAAGTCACCAACATATCATTCACAAATTGCCAGCCCGAAATGTTCTTTATTTTCGTGTAATATGATGTTGAAATATTCGTGGCGATGTGCTATAATAACATGGTACTGAAAATGAAACAGTAATTTATCCGCGACACGGCTTATTGCAATAGACCGTGTTGAATTTTTGAAAGGAGAAAATCAGTAACAGTATGTTAAAAACATTTGCCAAGTGTATACGTGAGTTCAAGAAGCAGACGATTCTTACTCCGATACTCGTAAGCTGCGAAGTACTTCTCGAATGCTACATACCGTTCAGAATCGCCAACCTTGTCAACGCAATAAGCGCTGGTGCTGAAATGCCGGAGCTGATTTCGAATGGAATCATCCTGATCATCATGGCGCTTTTGTCGCTCATGTTCGGAGCGTTGGCGGGCTACACCTGTGCCGAGGCGTCATGTGGCTTTGCAAAGAACTTAAGGCACGATCTTTTTGCCAAGATTCAGGGTTATTCATTCGAGAATATCGATCACTTCTCAACCTCTTCTCTCGTAACGAGGCTTACAACCGACGTTACAAACATCCAGCAGGCATTCATGATGATTATCCGTACGGCTATCAGATGCCCGCTTATGCTTGTGTTCGCTTTTATAATGGCGTTTATCATGGGCGGAAATATGGCTTGGATATTCGTTGTCGTGGTGCCTATCCTTGGAGTAGGACTCTATCTCGTTTCATCGAGAGCAAATCCCCGCTTTAAGAGCGTATTCAGAAAGTACGATAACTTAAACAGCTCCATTCAGGAGAACATCAAGGGCATAAGAGTAGTAAAATCCTTTGTCCGTGAAGACTTTGAACAGGATAAGTTCAATGCTGCTGCCCGTGATGTCCAGAAGGACTTCACAATAGCTGAGAGAATCGTGGCACTCAACAGCCCTCTCATGCAGTTCTGCCTCTATGTAGTACAGGTCTTCGTTCTTTCTTTCGGCTCCTATACTATTATAACCTCTGCAGGGCTCAATCTCAACATCGGACAGCTTTCGTCACTTCTCACATATAGCTTCATGATGCTGAATTCCTTAATGATGGTTTCAATGGTCTTCGTAATGATAACGATGGCGAATGAGTCGATGAAGCGTGCGTGTGAGGTTCTTGCCGAGGAATCGACCTTGACAAGCCCTGATAATGCTATCACCGAGGTCAAGGACGGCTCAATCGATTTCGACAACGTCAGCTTCAAGTATGCTCAGTCGGCTAAGAAGTATGCACTTTCGGACATCGACCTTCATATTAAGTCCGGTGAGACAATAGGCATAATCGGCGGAACCGGTTCTTCGAAATCGTCGCTCATTCAGCTTATATCAAGATTATACGACGTAAGCGAGGGTTCTGTCAAGGTAGGCGGAGTGGATGTCCGGGATTATGACCTTGAAGTTCTCAGAAACAATGTCGCAGTTGTACTCCAGAAGAATCTTCTCTTCTCAGGCACTATCAAAGAGAACCTCCGTTGGGGCAATAAGGAAGCTACAGACGAAGAGATAATCGAGGCTTGCAAGCTTGCATGCGCTGACGAATTCGTCGAAACCTTCCCCGATAAGTACGACACCCATATTGAGCAGGGAGGTACCAACGTCTCCGGCGGTCAGAAGCAGAGACTCTGCATCGCCCGTGCACTTCTCAAGAAGCCGAAGATTCTCATCCTCGACGACTCCACAAGTGCCGTCGACACCAAGACCGATGCAAAAATCAGGTATGCTATGAAGCAGTATATCCCCGAGACCACAAAGATTATCATCGCACAGAGAACGGCTTCCGTTGAAGACGCTGACAGAATAATCGTAATGGATTCCGGCAAGATCATTGCAATCGGCTCACACGACGAGCTTCTCAAGTCAAGCGACATTTACCGTGAAATCTATGTCTCCCAGAACAAGGCAAGCTCAGATGAAAGGATGGCGAGTATAGATGGCTAGAGATTATTCCAAGGTTCAAGTCAAGAGAAAGAGCGTTTTAACACGTCTTTTCAAGCTTCTTCTGAGCTTCTATCCTGTCATGCTTCCCTGCATGCTGGTGCTTCTAGTGTTCAACGCCATAGTCAGAAGTCTCCCGTCAGTCTTCATGCAGAAGGTTATAGCACTCATCGAAGACAGTGCAAATATGACATGGAGCGACGTCAGCCGCAGTATCCTGTCGCTCGTCGCAGTTCTGGCAACCTTCTACATTCTTTCGATAATAGCCGATGTAGCCTACACCCAGATGATGGCTGTCATCACACAGGGAACATTGGCAAAGCTCCGTGAAAAGATGTTTGCCAATATGCAGAAGCTTCCTATCAAGTATTTTGATAGAAACGATCACGGCGACATCATGAGCCACTACACCAACGATATTGATACACTCCGTCAGATGATTTCCCAGAGTATCCCCCAGATGCTAATGTCGGGTGTAAGTGTAATCACTTTGGCATTCATCATGCTCTACTACAGCATCCCGATGACTCTGGTCATTGTATGCGGCGTAATTATCATGATGATTATCACCAAGAAGATTGGCGGCGGCTCTTCGAAATACTTTGTCCGTCAGCAGCAGGCTCTCGGTAAGGTCGAGGGCTATGCCGAAGAGCTCATGAACGGTCAGAAGGTCGTCAAGGTCTTCTGCCACGAGGAGGAAGCCCAGGCTGACTTCGACAAGCTCAACAACGCCCTCTATGAGGACTCTGCAAGAGCAAACAAGTATGCAAACACATTGGGACCGATCCTCAACAACATAGGCAACATTCTCTATGCTCTGGTAGCATTTGCAGGCGGAGTATTTCTGCTCTACAAAATCCCGAACCCAAGTATAAGTGGTGCTGCAATATCCATCAGTATAGTAGTTCCGTTCCTCAACATGACCAAGCAGTTCACCGGAAACATCAGCCAGGTTTCGAACCAGCTCAATTCCGTCATCATGGGTATGGCTGGCACTCAGAGAATCTTAGATCTCATGGACGAGGAGCCGGAGGTTGACGACGGCTATGTAACCTTGGTCAACGCCAAGGAGAATGCCGACGGCAGTTATACCGAGTGCGAGGAGAGAACAGGTCTCTGGGCTTGGAAGCATCCGCACGCTGCAGACGGCTCAGTCACCTATACGCCTCTCAAAGGCGATGTCCGGCTTTATGACGTCGACTTCGAGTATGAAGAGGGCAAGCCGGTTCTTCACAACATTTCACTTTATGCAAAGCCGGGACAAAAAGTTGCGTTTGTAGGAGCAACCGGAGCGGGCAAGACGACCATCACGAATCTTTTAAACCGCTTCTATGACATCGCCGATGGCAAGATCCGCTATGACGACATCAATATCAATAAGATTTCGAAGGCAGACCTCCGTCATTCCCTCGGCATGGTTTTGCAGGACACAAACCTCTTCACCGGAACGGTCATGGACAATATCCGCTACGGAAGGCTTGATGCCAGCGACGAAGAGTGCGTGGCAGCGGCTGAGCTTGCCGGTGCGAGCGACTTTATCGAGCGTCTTCCCGACGGCTACAACACCATGCTCACCGAGAACGGCTCGAACCTCTCGCAGGGTCAGAGGCAGCTTCTCTCGATTGCCAGAGTCGCAGTTGCCGACCCGCCGGTTATGATCTTAGACGAAGCAACCAGCTCCATCGACACCCGTACCGAGCAGATCGTCCAGAAAGGCATGGATGCCCTCATGATCGGCAGAACCGTCTTTGTTATTGCTCACCGCCTCTCTACGGTCAAGAATTCGGATGTAATTATAGTTCTCGACCATGGCAGAATCATCGAGCGTGGCTCCCACGACGAACTCATCGCCGCCAAGGGACAGTATTATCAGCTTTATACTGGTGCTTTTGAGCTGGAATAAAGGTTTTAAAGCCAGAACATTCCCCATTCGCAAGAGTGGGGAATTATTTTTTGTAAATCTCAGAAAGTTCCTCTTGACAACTACTACAAAGTGTAGTATACTATAAATACTACAAGCTGTAGTAATATTCTTTGAGGTGCACTCTATGAAAACTTTTGACAGAATCACCCATGGGCTTTCCGAAGCCGAAAGAGAAATAATGCAGGTAATGTGGGAGACAGGGGACGAGGTGACGGCTTCAATGCTTCTTTCTGAGTTTGAGGACTCAAAGGGCTGGAAGCCCCAGACACTCAACACATTTCTTACAAGACTCGTCTCAAAGGGCTATCTCGAATCCCATAAGCGTGGCAACGCCAATATCTACTCAACCCTGATTTCGAAGTCTGAATTCGAGAGTCAGGAGGCGAGCGAGTTTGTTGAGAAGAATTATGGCGGCTCTGCAAAACGCTTCATTGCTGCTCTCGTTGACGGCGGAGCAGTGAGCGAGGAAGAGCTTGAGGAGCTCAGGCGGTGGTTCAATGAGAGGTGATATAATATGAAAGATGTATTCGCACTTGTCCTCATATCCTCCCTGTTCACAGGGCTTATAATGCTGATTCTATGCGCATCCGACCATAGGCTCGGCACAAAGCTTTTGCCGAAGAAGAGGACTCTTGCAGCAACACTTATGCTTGCGTTTCAGCCGTTGATTCTCGTTGTCGCTACGGCTTTGTCGCTCGCACAGGACATTTTCGGTAAGGTGGAGGAGACCATTACGGAAACGGTCACGTCACCTTCAACCGGCACTACAGTCACAGACAACTTCGTAGCAAAGGTGACACCAGTGACTGAAACGACTACTTCGGCTGTTCAGGGCACCACTGTCAGCGTCGCAGTCAGCTCTGCGCCAGACTTTGAGACTATTCTGACTGTAATCACTTGGATCTGGCTTGCAGGAGTTGCAGTTGTGGCTATGCACAAGATAGTATCCTATCTGAGATTCACCCACAATCTCAAAAAGAGCCTCACAAAGTACGATATTGAAGCTGGAGTACCAGTGTTCACAAGCCCGGTGGCGACTTCTCCGTTCTTAATGGGCTTCTTCCGGGCGAGAATTATTCTCCCTGAGAAGCCGATGAACGAATCGGAGCTTGATCTTGCCATCAGGCACGAGCTCACCCACCATAAACGCCACGACATCCAGAAAAAGTTCGTTGCCGAGATGCTCAAGTGCCTCAACTGGTTCAACCCGGCATTTTACATTTACGCAAACAAGCTCTCCGAGCTCAGCGAACTCACAGTCGACGAGATTCTGTCATCAGACCTCGATCACACCGGCAGAAAAGCCTATGGTGGACTTCTTCTCAAGTTCGCCTCCCAGAAGCGGGAAAGCATCCTCTGCACAGATTTGAGCAAGGGCGCAAAGAGCCTTGCCGAAAGGCTTGAGCTCATCACGGAAGACGGGAAAAGAAAGACGACAAAAGGAGAAAAGATAGCTCTCGGCATCCTCTCGGCAGTCGCCCTTGCAGTAATCGGCATCAGCGTCGCATTCTGCATGACTGCCGTGCCAGAGCTGGAGATTGACTCGGGCAATTCTGATGACATTATCAAGATAGACCTCACTAGTGATCACATCGAGACATATAAGCTCAACTCGCCGGTGAATCCTCTTATCGACGCAGATTATAGCGGATGCATCGTTTTCATCCACCACTATGGCTGGGGCGGTGTCACAGACCAGATTATCATGGATGATGAAGACACCGCTGCATTTGTCGCATGTCTTGAGAACGCAGATATGGATTCAACACCGACTGTTGATGAGAATGTGCTGCTTGGCGGATGGACTCAGGAATACACAGTCGAGCTGAACACCGGTGAGCTTATCTCGGTATCGTTCACACGCCGAGATTCTTACTACATTGTGATTGATGACTATTTTTATGTCATAGATTATGACAGCTATACCACTTTGATCGCCTACTATGATGAAGTCTATCTTGACGATGCGCAAAAGTGTTATGTAAGTAGCGTCGAGTACGATTATCTTTCCGGCAACCTGACCGAAGGTGAGTATGCCTCTGAAAAGCAGAACCTGATCGACGTCGGTGCCATAGATTCTGAAGAGGAGTACTACGAGATTCTCTCGGAGCTTGACGATGAGCTTTTTGGTTGGTTTGCACTGGATACAGTTGAAGAATAAGCAAGGCATAAGAAAACCCATCCGGATTTGCTCTGGATGGGTTTGATTTATTCTTAGCGGTTTACTTTATGCCGGCTATAAGTCCCTTGTAATACTGAAGGGCATCGTCATAGACCTTTAAGGTCTTGCGGTTGAAGATGCCGAAGGTTTCTTCACCGACGTCGCAATAGTTGTTGTCCCAGACAACGCAGGAGATGCCGAAGTCCTTGGCAGTCGAGACGAAGTACTTCGCCCAGTTGTATCTGTCGTCAGGGTTGTCCTTGTTGATGCAGCCGAATTCGGTTATGCAGACATAGGTGCCTTTCTTGACGTACTTGTTGTAGAGCTGCTGCATGAGGCTGAAGATTTCGCTCTTCATTGTGCTGTCGAAAGTGGTGTAGCTCATATCTGAATTCTGGCAGAGATTATAAGGCGTATAGGCGTGGACAGAAAGCAATGTCTTTCCGGCTTTGTCAGTCGGCATCTTGAAGTCGGAGTTAAGGGCAGAGGATGCGCCTCCGCAATATGTAGAAGCCATGAGGTATCTTGTTGAATTGTTTCCGCCCGAAGCACGGACAACGTCAACAAACGCCTGATTGCAGTCCATGATGGTCTGCATAGCTGCCTTGCATTCGGAATTAGAGCTTGAGTACCACCATTCATAATTGGTTCCGGAAAGTCTCGGTTCGTTCATAACTTCAAAGATAAGGTGCTCGTCATAGTCCTTGAAGTACTCTGCAACCTGAGTCCATATCTTTGTTATGTACTCAACAGCCTGATCATGGTTCTCTTCCGATGGATAATAGGTATCGTTGTCATGGTGCGAATTGATGATGACATACATGTCGTTCTCAAGAGCCCAGTCGACAATCTCCTGAACCCTCTCGAGCCATGATTCATCGATGTTGTAATCATCGTCGCAGTGGTAGCTCCATGAAACAGGGATTCTTATGGTGTTGAAGCCTAAATTGCTGATGGCGTCTATCATATCTTCTGTGGTTTTCGGGTTGCCCCAGTAGGTCTCACTCTTGTTTGTCGTGTCAAGTGCATTGCCAAGGTTCCATCCGATGCCCATAGCCGCGATCAGCTCTTCGGCACCAATCTCGATGATGTCGTCAACGTGAGCCTTTGCTGAGCTTTGGATAGAAGTTGTAGCAGCAGTTGCCACAGTGGTTGCAGCCGTAGTGGCGGCGGCTGTGGTGGTAGCAGCTGTTGTAGTAGTTGCGGCAGTAGTCGTTGTAGCCGCAGTAGTTGTAGTAGCCGCTGTTGTGGTAGTTGCCTTGGTGGTGGTTGTAGCCACAGTGGTTGTGGCTTCAGTCGTGGTTGTGGTGGCTTCTGTGGTCGTCGCCACGGTTGTGGTCGTAGCCTCAGTGGTCGCCTCAGTTGTGGTGGTCACTTCTTCTGTAGTGGTTTCCACTGTGGTTGTAACCTCCGGAAGAGTAGTGACTACAGGATCGCTTGTGACTACCTCCTCAGTAGCCCCATTCCCGCATCCACAGAGACTCAGAGCCATGGTGACAACCAGCATCGCAGAAATAAATCGTTTCAGTTTCATATTCAATACCTCCATAGATACAGTGTATCATAAATTGTTGTGAATAGCAAGAAAAATCCCCGAGCTTTTGCTCAGGGATTTCATCACTGGTGCGGCAAGTGGGACTTGAACCCACACGTCTATGACACACGCACCTCAAACGTGCCTGTCTGCCTATTCCAGCACTGCCGCATATATGTTAAGCTGCCACTGAGGATTTTTACGGGAGTTCGTTTGAACCCGCGAGAAAAATGCGAAGCATGTTTGCTCGCTGAGATGGAAGCGAAGCTTCTATCTCGTGGACAGCTTCTATATTATAGCACCGACTTTCCGACTTGTCAATACCAAATTTCAAAAAAATTTTTTATCTTCTCCTGACCGGACTTTTTCACAATATGGCACTTTACAACCGGTGAAAATAATGCTATAATCTCTGTAATATCTCTCCGAGGGAGGACTTTTTGTGTCTAATATCAGAAGAATTTTGTCGGTTATAGTCTGTTTTACAATAATTTTGGCTGCGTTTTCCGCCTGCGGAGAGACTGAGGTTGTTCTTCCCGACGAGGACGGCTGGGTGACAGCCTGGGCTGCGGCTCCCGAGGCTTCGGATGTCGACACCCTTCCATCAAACCCAGGGCTCAAGAATAACACCGTCCGTGAGGTCATCCGCCCGAGCATCTCCGGCGACACTATTACTATAACTCTTTCGAATGAATACGGCACGATTCCGGTTGTCTTTGAAAGCGTGCACATCGCCAAGCTGAAATCAACGGGCAGCGATGCTATCGACACCTCCACCGACACTGTGCTCACGTTCAACGGTTCCGAAAGCGTAACTCTTGAGGCTGGTGAGACAGTCACCTGCGACGCCGTAAGCTTCGATGCAGAAGCTTTGGAGGACATTGCAGTCTCAATCCACCTTGGAGACTACACCGGCGGAACCGTAACCTGCCATAAGCTCTCGAACTATTCGTCGTGGGTAACCGAGGGCAACTGCGTCTCGGATGAGAGCTTCTCAGCGGTCAAGGTAATGAGCAGCTGGTACTATATAACAAGGCTCGACGTCTGGAGCGAGGCTGGAACGAAAGCAATAGTCTGCCTCGGAGACTCCATCACCGACGGCGCATGCTCGACATATAACCAGTACCAGTCCTGGTGCGACCAGCTCGCAGTGATGCTTAATTCCAATTCCGAAACCCAGAATATTTCCGTTGTCAATATGGGAATCTCCGGCAACATGATAACCGGCGACAACTCCGATTCGGCTGTGAACAGGCTCGAAAGGGACGTTCTGAGCGTTTCGGGAGTTAGGTATGTCATACTTCTGATAGGAATCAACGATGTCGGAACCGCACAGTCGGATATTTCCGAGGAAATGATAGAATGCTATAAAGAGATAATTTCCCAGTGCCACGCAGCGGGCTTGAAGGTTTATGCCGGAACGCTGACGCCTGTCAAGGGCAACTTCTACTATTCCGAGCTTCACGAGAAGATAAGAACAGCCGTCAACGAGTTCATAATGTCTGAGGACTCCGGCTTTGACGGAGTGATAGATTTTGGAGGAGCTATCGCCAGCGAGGAGGATTCAGCCCAGATGGCTGACGAGTATAACGGCTCCACCGCCGACTACCTTCATCCTGGAGATGCAGGCTATAAGCGAATGGCAGAGGAAGCCTATGAAAGTCTGCTGAATTTCTGGTCGACAACCTGATTTGCCTTACAGAGGCTGATATTTGAAGAGCAAAGCCGTCACATAGCTAAACTGTGTGGCGGTTTTGCTTTTGGCTTCCCTGCCAAGGGGAGCTGGCATGCTAAGCATGACTGAGGGGTGAAAAAACTGTTTACTTTTTTCTCACAATGTGATACAATTATCTTTACATGAAGCAAAGCTTCAAACCGAAAGGAACGATTTATATTATGATTAAGAAATTGCGTCGCTTAATAGCTCTTGTGCTGGCATTCACTATGCTTACAGCCTGCGGGAGCACTGCAAGCGACACCGATGCAACGGAGGAAGAGGAAGATATGATTGAAGAAGTAGCTGAAGAGACAACCGACACTTCATCCTGGCTTGCTGCCTGGGGAACTTCGATGCAGACCGTCTGGTCTTCCGACTCGGTTCCTGCAGAAGCAACAAGCGGCGAGGCAATCACCATCCGCCAGCAGATAAGACCGTCAGTGTCAGGAAGCGAGCTTCGGTTTACGCTTTCCAATCAGTATGGTAGCACTGACCTGGTCATCGACAGCATGGAGATAGCAATGCTCAACTCCCCGTCGAGCTACGAAATTGACACCGACAGCATAGTCGCCGTCACCTATGAGGGCAGCACAACTATAACCGTTCCTGCAGGGGAGACGATAACAACCGACACGGTGAGCTTCTCCTATTCTGCACTCGACGACATCGCAGTTTCGATGGAAATAAGCTCAATGCCCTCGACAATCACGCTTCACAGAGCATCAAGGTGCACCAACTGGATCATCACAGGCTCGCATGTAAGCGATAACGACTGGTCGGAGGCTTCTACATACTCGATGTGGTACTTCCTGTCGGTGATGGATGTAGTGGCTGATTCAGAAAGCGCAGCAATAGTCTGCCTCGGCGACTCACTCACTGATGGCGCCAGCATCACCGAGAACTCGTTCACCAGATACACTGACACACTTATGGAGCTTTTGCAGGCTGACGATGAGCTGAGCTCTTACTCGGTCATCAATATGGGTGTCGGCGGAACACCGTTTTTAGGAACCTACGACAACTCAACCGGCTTGGGAAGAGTTGACAGAGACATAATAAACATTTCCGGAGTCAAGTACTGCGTGGTTCTGATGGGCGTCAACGACATTGGCGGTGCAACAACCGACATTTCCGAGGAAATAATCTCAGGCTATGAAACGCTTGTCGAAAAATGTCACGAAGCGGGAATAACCGTAATCGGTTGCACCATCACGCCTTTCAACGGCAACAGCTACTATTCTGAGCTGCACGAGCAGATTCGCCTTACTGTCAACGATTATATCATGTCGGATGATTCCGCATTCGACGGATATGTTGATTTAGCATCGGCAGTTGCATCGGAAAGCGATTCCTCAAAGATGGACTCAACCTATGTCTCCACCTGGAATGACTATCTCCACTTCAATGCAACTGGCTATGGTCTTCTTGGAACCACCATCTACAACTATCTGAAGGAGAATGTTCTATGAAAAAAATGAGAAGCTTCGCCCTGATAGTTGCACTGATAATGGCTCTGACAGTGTTCACCGGCTGCGGAAGCGGTTCAAAGGAAGAGGTGACAGTCGCATCAACCGACCCGGAAGTCACCGAAGCGATAACAACCACAGAAGAAGTCACCACAACAACTGAGGAGACAACCACCGAGGCTGTCACCACCACAACGGAAGCGACCACCGAAGCCACCACCACAACAACCGAAGCCACAACTACAGAGGCTACTACCACAACCGAGGCAACCACAACGACTGCTGCGACGACAACAACTGCCGCAACGACGACTACAGCTGCCACCACAACCACAGCAGCAACCACTACTACCGCCGCAACGACCACCGTCGCAACCACAGTAACGACAACAGCTGCGACGACGGCAGAAGCAGTGGCGAGCACAAGCTCCACCGAAATATGGATAGCCTCATGGGGAACTGCAATGCAGACGGCTTATGACAGCGACACCATCCCGTCTGAGGCGACAAGCGGAAGAACAGTAACCATCCGCCAGCAGATAAGACCTTCTCTTGGCGGCGATGAGCTGAGGCTCACCATTTCTAATCAGTATGGCTCAACTCCTCTGATAATAGATAGCATGGAGCTCGCTATGCTCTCAAGCTCCTCAAGCTACAAGATTGACACCTCGACCTGCGTCACCGTCACCTATAACGGCAGCTCGAAAATAACCGTTCCTGCCGGACAGACAATAACCACCGACACTATAAGCTTCTCTTTCGATGCTCTTGACGATATAGCAGTCACTATGAAGGTCAGCGCAATGCCGTCGAAGATAACCCTTCACCGTGCGTCACGTTGCACCAACTGGATTATATCCGGAAGCCATGTTTCGGACAACAGCTGGTCCTCGGCGTCGGAATTCACCATGTGGTATTTCCTTGCAGGACTTGACGTTATGGCTGACTCAACCGGCGGCGCAATAGTCTGCCTTGGAGATTCTCTCACAGACGGTGCAAGCATCGACACAAACTCCTTCGCAAGATACACTGATAAAATGGCGGAGCTTCTGCAGTCAGATTCAAAGCTCAGCGGCTATTCGGTCATAAATATGGGCGTCGGAGGAACTCCGTTCCTTGGCACATATGACAACTCAACCGGCTTGGGAAGAGTCACAAGGGATATTGTTGAGATTTCCGGAGTCAAGTACTGCATAGTCTTCATGGGTGTAAACGACATAGGCTATGCTACGACTGACATCTCACAGAAAATAATTGACGGCTATGAAAAGCTCATCGATGAGTGCCACGAGGCGGGAATCAAGGTCATCGGCTGCACGATAACCCCGTTCAACGGTAGCAGCTACTACTCTGAGCTTCATGAGCAGATCCGCCAGACGGTCAATAAGTACATAACATCCTCAAGCTCTGAATTTGACGGATATATCGACCTTGCGTCCGCTGTGGCGTCAGACTCAGATTCCTCGAAGATGGCTTCGAAGTACGTTTCCACCTGGAATGACTACCTCCACTTCAATGCAACCGGCTACAGATATGTCGGAACCACAATCTACAACTATCTTAAGAACTTTATTTCATAAGGAGTGCTTTCTATGCTAAAATCAATCACAAAAAGGCTTCTGAGCCTTGTCTTGGCTGCCATGCTTCTTATCGGAGCAACCGGCTGCGGAAGTGAGGTTGGCGCAGACATCGTTGAAGCGGACGGC
The DNA here is from genome assembly GCA_021200565.1 of Oscillospiraceae bacterium. GTDB lineage: Bacteria > Bacillota > Clostridia > Oscillospirales > Ruminococcaceae > Faeciplasma. The sequence continues at coordinate 23,887 of JAJQGJ010000012.1, read as the reverse complement.
TGGTTCACGACTTGGGGAACAGCCATGCTGACAGCGAGCGTCGACGAAACGCCGACAAGCCCGTCTCTTAAGCAGAACACAGCTCGCCAGCAGGTCAGAGTGTCCATCGGCGGCGACAAGATAAGAATCACCCTTTCGAATGAGTACGGTGACATTCCGCTCAATATCGAATCTGTCCACATCGCTCACCTTGTCGACTCTTCTTCATCCACAATCGACACCACAACCGACACTGTCATCACCTTCAACGGCGGTTCTGAAAGCGTCGACCTTTCCGGCGGGGAGAAGATAGTTTCTGATGAAGTCGATTTCAGCTTCGATGCTCTCGACTGCCTCGCAATTACAATCAAGTTCGGCAACTATGTCGGAGGAACCATCACCTGTCACACAGCAGCACGCTGCTCGACATGGATTGTCGAAGGCGATCATGTTTCGGATGAAACCCTCACAGGCGCATCCGTCATGACCTCGACCTACTATATCGAAAGCGTTGAGACCTGGGCGGAAGCCGGAACAAAGACAGTAGTCTGCATCGGAGACTCGATCACAGACGGCGCAAGCTCCACCCAGAATGGCTATTGCCGTTATCCCGACACACTCATGGAACTCCTTGCAGCTGACGACAGCGTCGGAAATGTTGCAGTCGTCAACAAGGGAATCGGCGGCAACGCAGTTTTCGGCGGCTTGGGCGATGCTCTGGTTGACCGCTTCCAGCGTGACGTTATCGACGTTCTGGCTGACACGACAGGTGAGAGATACTGCATCCTTCTTATCGGCATCAACGACATCGGCTATGAGTCGGAGGACCTTTCCGAGAGCATCATAGACGCCTATGAAGAGCTTATCGAGCTCTGCCACGAGAACGACATTCTCATCTATGCCGGAACCCTGACTCCTATCGAGGGCAGCTCCTACTATAGCGAGCTCCACGACGAGACAAGGGTAGCCCTGAATGAGTATATCCGTTCGAGCAAATCGAAGTTTGACGGCTATATCGACTTTGATTTAGCTCTTCAGGATCCCGACAACACCTCAAAGCTACTCGACGGCTACGTTTCCATCTGGAATGACTACCTCCATCCGAATGATGCAGGATACCAGAAGATGGGCGAAACTGCGTATGAATTTTTGAAAGAAATTCTGGCGGATACCGAATAATCTGTAGGGGCGGATATCATCCGCCCGAACCACAGCATGGCGACATATGCGGGTGGATAATATCCGCCCCTACAAAATAAACCGGCTCAGTACCAAGTACCGAGCCGGTAAAATTTTGCCTGAAAAGCAGTTTATTACGCCTTTCCAATGCATCCGAACATGTCCATCTTTTCTCTGACAGTGTCCTTGATAGCCTCAACGCCGGGAGCCAAGACCTTTCTCGGGTCGAAGCCCTTGCCGGTGAGATCCTTGCCTTCTTCGATGTATTCACGGACCTTGGCAGTGAATGCGATCTGGCACTCAGTGTTGACGTTGATCTTTGCAACGCCGAGGGAGATAGCCTTCTTGACCTGCTCAGCAGGGATTCCGGTGCCGCCGTGGAGAACGAGGGGCATGTCGCCGACAGCAGCCTTGATAGCTTCAAGAGTCGGGAAGGAAAGACCGGGCCAGTTCTCAGGATACTTGCCGTGGATGTTGCCGATGCCGGCAGCGAGCATGGTAACGCCGAGGTCTGCAATCTGCTTGCACTCAGCAGGATCAGCGCACTCGCCCATAGCTACAACTCCGTCTTCCTCACCGCCGATAGCTCCAACCTCAGCCTCGAGGGAAATTCCCAGGATGTCGCAGGTGTTTACAAGAGCAGTGGTGAGCTTGATGTTTTCTTCGATAGGATAATGAGAGCCGTCGAACATGATAGAGCTGAAGCCAGCGTTGATGCACTTCTTTGCTCCCTCAAAAGTGCCGTGATCGAGGTGAAGAGCGACAGGAACAGTGATTCCCAATTCGTTGATCATACCCTTGACCATTCCGACGATTGTGGTGTAGCCGCACATATACTTTCCGGCACCCTCGGAAACACCGAGGATAACAGGAGCCTTGAGCTCCTCAGCGGTCTGAAGTACAGCCTTTGTCCATTCAAGATTGTTGATGTTGAACTGTCCGACGCCATAATGACCGTCACGAGCCTTGTTCAGCATGTCCTTTGCAGATACGAGCATTATTATTACCTCCGTTTATAATAGCAGGGCAAATTTTGCCTTGCACAGAACTTACGAGAACCATTATACACCATTTCTCGGCGGTTTGCAATATCAATTTTTGTAGGGGCGGATATTATCCGCCCGCTGTCTCCGGGTTATGTCCGGTGCAACACCTCTGTACAACCTGCACAAAATCCACTTCAAAATTTGTGCACTTTCCACAAATCGAAAAAGAGAGGCAATTTCCTCTTGCAATTCGGGTCAAAAAATGCTACTATATAAACGTATTTAGAAGCGTAAATAATTCTGCGTTTCTAACCGGGTGAGAACTCGGCGGGGGGTACTGGTTTTTGGGTGCCCAATTTCAAACCTCCGAACACGACACGTGCTTTGGAGGGCTTTTCTATATTTATTCCTCCTAAGACGGTCTAAAAGACATTTTGAGGAGGAAATTTTTTATGGCAAAAAAACTTTTGTGCGTTGTAATCAGCGTACTGATGGTTGTGTCACTGTTGCCGATAGGTGTATTTGCGACGGAGTATGATCTCGTTGCAAGTCAGACTATTTCATATCAGAACCAGGGCACATATTTGACGAGCTACGTTACTGAGCTTTGTGAAGCAGCACAGAATGGTGGCTATATTGAGATTGATGCAAGTTCTGACGCCGTCGATTATGACTGGATTCAAGTTGGAATTAGCTATACAGATTATAGCTGGTCATCTTCTTGTAACGCAACTACCACATCTGTTAGTGGCGGTACAAGCGTAACTATAACCATTACATCTGCTGAATTCTTGGCAGCAGTTAGCAATTTCACGAATGTACGTGGTCTTTGGATTCAGGGTGGCAGTACTTTGGATGTTACCGAAATTCGAGTTTATACTGCTCAGGCTTCCGGCGAATCCACCTCCCGCACCAACGGTGTCATTTACGTCAACGAAGATTACCACGGAGTTCTCATCACCAGGACTGATGTTGAGCTGGGTTCAAGAACCTACCTCGCTTGGTACCGCACACTGTAAACTCTAACGGTTACTGCACAGTTTGCAAGATGTATATCGGCACTGATGAAGAGGCTGGTACTGCTACTATTGATGGCGTTGAGTATGACGCTGCTTTCTCGAGTGATGTAAACGCTGCTGCTGGCAACTGGAATAAGGTTTCGCTTGGTGATTCTTCGTTCGCTACTGCTTTGAGCACCGAGGGCGCAATGCTCGTTATCACAAGAGATTCTGAGAGCACTATCTCCTATGTCTCTGGTGAGGCTTATGAGAAGTTCATGATCGGTAAGGACGACAGCAACCATGTTGACCTCGCTACAGTTGGTACCACCACTGAGGATGAGGAAGGCTTGGTAGCATTCACTTCCGATGACGGAACCACTGCTATCTATGACGGCGCAACAGTCTATGCTGCTCTTGAAGCTGCTGGAATGGCTGACCTCGATTCTTATGTACTCATCTCCAACACCTCCGGTTCCTACACCATCACAAACGTATCTGTCTATGTTCCTGCTGGAACAATAGTCAGCGAGGATGTAGGTGTTGACGAACCCGCTGAGGAAGGCGAGACCGAGACTGAGGAAGATGGCGAGGACCTCACTGTTGAGGATGAGACTCCTGCTGCTGAAGAGACCAACCCGACCACCGGTGTAGCTCTTGCCCTCGTTCCGATGGCAATCGCAGGCTTCGCAGTTGTTTCTTCCAAGAGAAGATAATTGATAGTTCGTTTTCTTCAAATATCAGCTTCTGTTTGAGACGCTAACCCGTCAAGAGTCTTTCCATCCAAAAGATCAAGAAATGCCCACCACGGCATCCGCTTGCAGAAGAGAAAGAATCCCTGCCTTTCGGCGGGGATTTTTCTATGTGGGATTTCATGTAGGGGCGGATATTATCCGCCCGAAAACTACGCTTCGACCAAAAACGGGTGGGCAGTTAGCAACGCTAACTGTATATCCAGCCCCTACACAAATTTTTCCAAGTTTATTCATCCCAGATTGTGAAAAGCTAAGAAAAAGCAAGAAAGGATGATCACTTTGAAAACCATTATTTCACGCCGCACGTTGGTGCGGATAATTTCTTTTGCAACGGCAATAACCTGCGTTCTTGCGGCGGCGGATATTATGTATATGTGCAGGCTTTCACGGGCTGAGAAGTCGATAGAATATGGCTATCAGGAGGCAGTTGAGGAGCTGGCACAGAGTGCCGACAGGATTTCGGCGACACTGACAAAAGGGCTTTATGCCTCGTCGCCCCAGATGATGCAGAAGCTTTCAAGCGAGCTCATGAGCGAGGCGACAACCGCCAAGAATGCACTGACGAAGCTTCCGGTTGCGACCTCGAACCTTGAAAAGACCGAGAAGTTTCTCTCGCAGATAGGGAACTACGCCACTTCTCTTTCCGAGGCAGCTGCCGACGGAACCAGCCCGTCCTATGAGGACTACCAGACGATGAGCACCCTCTGCGACAATGCTGAAGCTTTCAGCGATGAGCTCTGGAGCCTCAAGTCGAAGCTTCTTTCAAACGACAGAACAATTTCTGAGCTTTTCTCTGACCTCGAGGATGGCGGCGAATCGTTCCTTACTGACAGCCTGCTGGCGGTTGAGGACGGCTTCGAGAACACCCCTAAGCTTATCTATGATGGACCCTTTTCCGACCATATTTTAGAAAAGAGTTCAGAGATGTTAGAGAATGCAGAGGAAATTTCGGAAGATGAAGCGAGGGAAATAGCCGCAAGCTACTGCGGTCTCGAATCCTATCAGCTTAAAACTGCCGAATATGCTGAGGAGGGCACAATGCCGTCCTATAGATTCACTGCAAACGGCATCAGCTGCTCGGTGACCAAAAATGGCGGCTATGTGTGTTATATGCTCAGGCGCCAGAATGTCAGAACGAGCAACATGAGTGCCGAAGAGGCGGTGGAATCTGCAAAAACCTACCTCGAAAATCTCGGAATCGAGGACATGTCAGAAACTTACTATGAAACCTATAACGGCGTCTGCACGGTGAATTTCGCATATTCTCAGGATGGAGTTGTCTGCTACACTGATCTTATAAAAGTGGCAGTCGCCCTTGATGACGGCGAGATAATCGGCTATGATGCAAGGGGATTCCTGATGAACCACATTGAAAGAACCCTGAGCGAGCCGACGCTTTCGGAAACTGAATGCCAGTCGAACCTTTCGCCGATGCTGAGTGTCGTAAGCTCCGGCATAGCAATAATTCCATCCGACAGCGTTGAAGAAAAGCTCTGCTACGAATACAAATGCCAGTCCACCGACGGAAAAACTGTCTTAGTCTACGTGAACACAGAAACGGGCGAGGAAGAGGATATTCTGATACTACTTGAGACCGAGGGAAGTGTATTGACCATCTGAAACCCCTCAGTCGCCTGCGGCGACAGCTCCCCTTTCAGGGGAGCCATAATCGCGCGAATCTAAGCTCCCTGTCAAGGGGAGGAGGGACCGCCGCCGTAGGCAGTGGTGGAGGGGTTCTCCAAATTATCACCATCTCTTCAAATAGTGTTTATCAATCGTTAATGAAATGCACCTTTACTTTTAATATTCCGGCATTACAATATGCTCACAACATAAGTAAAGGAGAAAAATCATCATGGATAACTACAATGAAAATATTAACGAAGTAACAGAGGAAACCGTTTCGCAGAACGAGACTGTTTCGCAGAACGAAGCCGCTCAGGCTGAAACCACGGCTCAGCAGCCTCAGCAGACTGCCTATCAGGGCGACTACAACTTCCAGTGGCAGAGTTCGCAGACCACTTCCCAGCCCAAGACAGAATATGTCGTCTATGAGCAGCCCACCAAGACTAAGCAAAAGAAGCAGAAGAAGGAGAAGTCTAATAGAACTCCCTGGGGCGCAATGATTGCTCTTGCATTAGTATGCGCAATCTTAGGCGGAGGAATCGGCTCGGCAGCGACTATGCTTATCTCAACCGACAGCGGAGTTGTTTCGACCTCTTCGAACTCGGTCAGCAGCACTACCTCCGGAACCGTCATCAACACCAGCAGCCACACAAACGAGGTTGTACTGAATGAGGTTGAGTCGGGCGAAGAGATGACCGCAGCTGAGGTTTACGCTCAGAACGTAAACGCAACCGTCGGTATCACCACCTCGATAACCACCAACTACTGGGGCTATACCACAACCTCTGCTGCATCCGGCTCCGGCTTCATAATCAGCTCGGATGGCTATATCCTCACCAACTACCATGTTATTGAGGATTCCGATTCGATAACCGTCAGCCTCTATAACGGCGAGAGCTATTCAGCAACTTTGGTCGGCTATGACGAATCCAACGATATTGCAGTTCTCAAGATTGACGCAGAAGACCTCAGCACCGTAACCCTTGGCGACTCCGACGCTCTCAATGTCGGCGATTCAGTAGTCGCAATCGGCAATCCTCTTGGTGAACTCACATTTACCCTCACAGCTGGCGTTGTTAGTGCTCTCAACCGCTCTGTAACACTTTCCAGCGGCTCAACCATGGATCTCATCCAGACTGACTGCGCAATCAACTCCGGCAACTCGGGCGGCGCACTCTTCAACATGTATGGCGAGGTCGTCGGCATCACCAATGCGAAGTATTCGAGCAGCAGCTCATCCTCAGAAGCGTCTATCGACAACATCGGCTTCGCAATTCCTATAAATACCGTCAAGGAGATAGTCTACAGCATCATCGAAACCGGCACCTATGAAAAGAGCTACATCGGCGTAACCGTCACCGACGTAACCACCAGTGTCTACTACAGCACCGGCATCACCTCCGGCGCAGTTGTCTACAGCGTAACCGAGGGTGCACCCGCTGATGAAGCAGGTCTCGAGGTTGGCGACATAATCACCAAGGCTGACGACACAGAAGTAACCGGCGCAAGCTCGCTTTCAAACTATGTTGGTTCCCTTGAAGTCGGTGCAGAGCTCGTTTTGGAGGTCTACAGAGACGGCGAAACAAGAGTGATAGTAGTGACCGTCGGTTCGACCACTCAATCTGCACTCCCTGATTCAACTACCACCGATTCAAGCGCTGATTCTGACACCGATTCCGATTCTGATTCGGGCTCCAATTCCGGCTCTGACAGCCAGTCGGACAGCACATCGCCCTGGGGCGACATGTTCGGAAACTTCGGCTTCAACTTCGGCAGCGGAAGCAGCGGCAGCGACTCCGGCTCCAGCTCCGGCGGAAGAGTTTAATCTAATGCGTAATTAGTAATTCGTAATGCGTAATTCAGAAGTTTAAAACGACTTTTGAATTACGCATTGTTTTTCTGCTTCTTTTATGATATACTTATATCAACATCAAATTGAGCAGGGCAAATTATGCCCAAAACATAGTGAAGAGCTCTTCTCGTAAGGATTTTGCTTAAGTTGCTTTAAAAGAGGGAGTGACAGAGTGAAAAACATCTTTTCAAAAAAAGATAAAAAGGACGGAACGGGGTCTTGGGGCTGGAAGAAAAATGCTACGCACAGCAAAAGTGCACGGGGCAGCCAGTCACGGACGAATTCTGAGTTCAGGGAGAATCCAAAGCAAAATGAGGATTTGACAATTACGGTGCTGGTCGAGGGAATGCTGGAACGCATGGAACAAAAAGGGCTGAATAAGTTCATGCTTTCTGATTTCAAGTGCACAGTCTTGTTCAAGCCAGAAGATATGTGCAATCCCGAAACCACAAAGGAAAAGCTTAGCCTGATTCTGCTGGAGATTGAAAAGTATCTGGAGCTGTATCCTATATCTCTGCGGATAGAACCTATTGCGGAAGAGAAAAAAGAAGAAATCAGAGGTTATTACAGGCACAAAGGCAGTGAACGCTATGTTATGGTCAGTGGACTGAATCATTCCGATCCGGAGCAGCTGATTGCGACTCTCTGCTTTGTATGTACGTGTTATTTCATGGACAATCACAGCCTTGGGTGGAGCGATTCGGATATGAGCAAGAAGCGTGCAGATGTCATGGCAATTCTTCTCGGGTTTGGAAATTACCTTGCAGTGGCTTATCAGGAATGGCAAACTCAAAAAACGCAGAATAATACAGTTACGACAACGACACACAAACTGGGTTATCTGAGCACTGCGGAATGCCTACAGGTAATGGAGCAGAGGGCAAGATGGCAGGAGGAGAAAAAGAAGAAAGAAGAGGAGCAAAAACATAGGGAGCAGATGGAGAAGATGCGTCGGGAGCTGGAAGCAAATATCTATCAGGCAAGGGCAATCTACACGGCGATTAAAAGCATAGATTTAGACAGAATCGACAATAAGGCAGTATATGAGAGCCCGGGGTTTCAGACTGCACTGCTGGAATATGAGAGTACTGACACGGAAGCTGTACTTGAAATGTGCGAACGACAGCTGTATGGGATGTCGGATGAACTCCGTATCCGGAATGCCGCAAATAAGCTATCCGAACTGACCACGGAATTAGACCAGTGGCTGCAAGCTTTCAAGTACTTTTCTTCGTTATAAGTTGCTGAACCATATGACTTATTTTGCATTACGCATTGAAATTCCTCCCTCTTTGTGCTATAATTATTTTAACAAAGCACAAGGAGGGCTAATTATGCGTACAACTGAGGAAATGTTAAGGCTCATTACCGACACGGCGGAGAAGGATGAAAATGTCCGTGCAGCTGTCCTGAGTGGTTCGAGGGCGGATATTTCAAGACCCAAAGACGTCTACCAGGACTACGATGTCGCATTTCTTGTTAGCGACCTCGAGCCATACTTCAATAATCCCTGTTACATTGAGAAGACCTTCGGCAAAGCCCTCATCATGCAGCTGCCCGACATCAACGACAATCCCGATTTGTCTTTTGGGAACACCGAGCACTTCACATATCTCACTATTTTTGAGGATGGAGTGCGCATCGACCTCACCTTCACAACGACTATGCCCGACTGGGGCAATGAACCGATGAAGGTTCTTTTCGACAGGGAAGGGCACCTTTCCGACAACCTCGACAACGAGTGCTATATGGTTCACAGACCCACTCAGGCTGAGTTCTCTGCATGCTGCAACGAATTCTGGTGGTGCCTAGGGAACGTTGCAAAAGGCTTAAGAAGGGGAGAGATTCCATATGCCAAGTCGATGTTTGAGGAGACTCTTCGCCCACAGCTCAACAATATAGTCAGCTGGTACATCGGCACCATCTCCGACTTCTCCGTTTCAACCGGCAAAATGGGGAAGTATTTTAAAAATTACCTCCCCGATAGCATCTATGGGAAGTACCTGAAAACCTACACCACCGCCGACCCAGCAAGAATCTGGACAAGCACAATCAACACCTGCAAGCTCTTCTCCGACCTTGCACGTATTGTCGCCCAGGACCTAGGGCTTGATTATAACACCAAAGAGGAAGATGGGGCAAGGCTTTATATGATGAATGTTAAGGGTGGAATCTATGAATAACAAAAACTCCCCGCCAACCTTTGGTGGGGAGCTCAATATTTATTGCAATAACCAGCCGTAGTCCTGACGGCAGTCGATGATGTATTCTATGTAAACGGTATCATCCAAAATCTGATAAATAACAATATACCATTTGGGAACAAACATCTTGTGATACTTGTCATACTCGACAGAACCATCATTAATATATGGAAACCGTTGTGACATCTGCTTTAAAGAGCGAATTGCATTCATAATGTCTTTTCTTTTTGCGTGCGCCGCTTCCTTATTGACTTTTGCGATGAAGCGGATATGTCCTTCCAACATGCTTTCTGCTTTTTCCGTAATATTTACAGTGTACGTCTTCTGTTCCGCCATCTTAAGCCTCTTCTATCACTTTTTTAAGCATAGCATCTACTTCCTCGATGGTGTAGTCCTTGCTTCCACGCTTTCTCGCTTCCTCGACTTCCTCGAGCTCCCGGCGAAGCTCCTGCATTTTTTTACGGCGGTAGGAATTATAATCCATGACGACTAATTCCTCTTCTCCATTATTGGTGAGGACAACCGGCGCAGAAGTCTTCTTGCAAATATCTGCGATTTCATCATAGTTCTGGCGGATTTCCGCAGACGAACGAGTAATCATTTTTTTCGCCTCCCATAATGTTTAGCATCAAGATTCTGACTATATTATAACCGATTTGCGCTATTATGTCAAGAGAGAACCCTTTATAAGCACTTTCAGGTACAAGCTTTATTTTCATCATATAAAAGTCTGTACAGCATACAAAAAATATGAAAAATATCTTCAAAAGCTGTTGACAATGTGGAAATGTAGTGTTATAATAATGATGTAAATAGGACGATTTGAGCGGTTGTCTTAACTGGGTGAAAAATCCAGCGGGGGGTAACTGAACTTACCCATTAACCTCCGACACAGAATAGTGTATGGGGGATTTTTTATTGTCTTCCTCCGTACAAATAAATTTTAGGAGGAAATATCATGAAAAAACTCAAAAGGCTTGTTTCGTTACTTTTGGTAGTCGTGCTGTGTGTCACGATGACATCGTCGGTGTTTGCAAAAAATGTGTGCGTGAACGTTTCCGGCAGTAGTGCAAGTAAAACTACGTTTACCGTTGTAACAGGAAGTTCGTGGAAAAGCAACGGCAAGATAACTTTCACGCAGTCAAAGGGTACGATAAAGTACACAAACAATGCCTATTGTACTAGTACTGTCAGCACATACGGTGCATATACCGTTTCATACATATGCATTAAGGATAACGGTGCTACTAGTACGGGCTATGACTCATGGAGATATTCAAAAACATTTTCTATGACGCTACAGAAAAATGCAACATACATAATTACGGTTACTCCGTATAGTGTTGACACTGTTTTCTCGTATTGCCGTAGTTCAAGCTGGATTGTCAAAGCCAGGACTGCATTCATGTATTCGTATGATCCGTCATGGAAGACTAACGCAACATGGAATGTAAAATCTACGAGTGTTGTAACTTCATGCACAAAAAATTAATGAAGTTTTCGAGCAAGTACTAGACCATGCCGGCATCCTAATGGGTGCCGGCTTTTTTCACCATTTCACAGACTTTTCAGCAATTTGAGGTTTACAACTTGAGAAAAGCGTGATATAATGGGTACTGTCAAAAAGTACGGGTAGGGGTGCCTGCCCGAAAAAGAAAGGATAGATTTACTATGAAAACGTCAATCGTTAAGGCTCATGGTCGTGAAATTATCGACTCCCGTGGAAATCCTACCGTTGAGGCTGAAGTAACACTTGAAAATGGTATCACTGCTCGTGCAGCTGTTCCGTCTGGTGCATCCACCGGCGTTCATGAGGCTGTTGAGCTTCGTGACGGCGACAAGAGCCGTTACGAGGGCAAGGGCGTTACCAAGGCTGTTGAGCATGTTGATAACGAAATCGCTAAGGCTGTTGTAGGTCTCGACGCTCTCGATCAGGAAGCTGTTGATATGGCTATGATCAAGGCTGACGGAACCCCCAACAAGGGCAACCTCGGCGCAAATGCAATCCTCGCTGTTTCTTTGGCTACCGCAAAGGCTGCTGCCGCTTCCTGCAGAATCCCGCTTTACCGTTATGTCGGTGGCGTTGATGCCAACATTCTCCCTGTTCCTATGATGAACATCCTGAACGGTGGCGCACATGCTTCCAATAATGTTGACTTCCAGGAATTCATGATCATGCCTGTAAGCGCACCGAGCTTTAAGGAATGCTTGAGAAGATGCTCTGAAGTCTTCCATATGCTCAAGACCACTCTTAAGGAGAACGGCACTCCCGCTGCTGGCGTTGGCGACGAGGGCGGCTATGCTCCTAACCTCGCTTCCGAAGAGGACGCTATCGAGGCTATCTGCAAGGCTATTGAGGCTTGCGGCTACAAGCCCGGCGAGGACTTCTTCATCGCTATCGATGCTGCAAGCTCCGAGTGGTGGGATGACGAGGCTAAGTGCTACCACCAGCCCAAGTCCGGCAGAATCTACACCAGCGAAGAAATGGCTAACTACATGGCAGAGCTCTGCACCAAGTACCCGATCATCTCCCTCGAAGACGGCATGGCAGAGGACGACTGGGAAGGCTGGAAGCTCCTCACCGATAAGATCGGCGGAAGAGTTCAGCTCGTCGGCGACGACCTCTTCGTTACCAATTCCGAGAGACTTGCAACCGGTATCGAGAAGGGCGTTGCAAACTCCATCCTCGTCAAGGTCAACCAGATCGGCTCTCTTACCGAGACCGCTCAGGCTATCAGAATGGCTAAGAACGCAGGCTACACCTACATTCTCTCTCACCGCTCCGGCGAGACTGAGGACACAACCATCGCTGACCTTGCAGTTGCTTTCGGCTCCGGACAGATCAAGACCGGTGCTCCCAGCAGAACCGACCGTGTTGCGAAGTATAACCAGCTCTTAAGAATTGAAGAAGAGCTCGGCAACTCCGCTGTTTATCCGGGACTCAACGCTTTTCATGTAAAGAGATAATTTCGGATTAATCAGGTTTTATGAACTATAAGGGACTTTTCTTCGGGAAAGTCCCTTTTTTCTCTGAAAACGATTGACAAAGCGCCCGGTTTGTGATAATATAATTAACGGTAAAGCCGCTGTGGTGGAATCGGCAGACACAAGGGACTTAAAATCCCTCGCCCCTAAAGCGTACCGGTTCAAGTCCGGTCAGCGGCACCACAGAAAGCAAATCAAAGATTTGCTTTCTGCTAAAGAAGCCCAGAACTTTGTTCTGGGCTTCTTCACATTCATTAATGCACCCGAAAGGGTGCTTCTTCACTTGATGCAATCAAATCAACAATAATCCGAACCCATTCCCGATTGGAGAGGGGTTCGTATTTTATATTTCATCTTTTCCTTGAAATATTTTGTCATATGTGATAGTATTATAGTATCTTTAAAATCCGATTCGAATGGACAGGAGACAGGATCATGAAAACTAAACGCTCGGAAGAGGTTCGCATTGCGGAGCTATGCAATGGATGGCTGAAAGAGTACGGCTTGGACTATAAATTAGAGCAAGAGCCCATCGGAAACGACGAAATAGACAAGGCTCTTGAGGACTACTTTTCCAAAAGTGGTGGTGCTGGCGGCAACAGACCTGACGCCAAGCTTCTTTTGCGTGATAAGAATTCTGATTATTATCCAATTCTTATTGAGTATAAGGGTCATAAGGACAAACTTGTGAAGCTGGACGCCGACGGTCACGTCGAAAATAAAACCGCAAAGAATGAACCTCATTTCTCGAATATTAAATCTTATGCTGTCAATGGTGCTGTTCATTATGCCAATGCTATTTTGCATCACACGAACTATTCTGACATCATAGCGATAGGAGTTACCGGCTATCTTGACGACAACGGCAAGCTGGTTCATTCCATCGGCGTTTACTATGTCTCAAAATCAAATCTCGGCGTCGGACAAAAGGTGGATGACTATACTGACCTTTCATTTCTAAAGAAATCAAACTTTGATGCCTTCATAGAGAAGCTCAAGAGCATGAAGCTCACTCAGGAAGAGCTCGATAAGCTGAAGGAAAAACGAGATCAGGAGATCAATGCAAGCCTTGTCAAGCTCAATAATGAGATTTTCCAGACGGAAAAAGGGCTTCGTGAGGAAGACAGAGTCTATCTTGTAGCCGCTTCAATTATTGCCACCATCGGTATTCCCGGGGAGGTTGCGCCACTGGAGAAAAGCGATCTCAAATCCTCCACTGAAGATGGAAACAGGGATGGCGACATAATTGTCAGAAAGATTACGGCTTTCCTGAAAAAGAAGCATATACCCAAGGAAAAACAAGAGCTCATAGTCAGGACGTTAGAAAATACATTGACCACCGACAGAATCAACAAACCGGAAAACGGCGAAAGTCAGCTAAAGCGTGTATTTGTGAAGATTGTCGATGACCTCGGCATTTACTATAAAATCGGGCTTACAACCGACTTTACTGGTAAGCTTTTCAACGAGATGTACAGTTGGCTTGGATTTACGCAGGACAAGCTCAACGACGTTGTTTTAACGCCGTCGTATGTTGCCACATTGCTTGTCAGACTTGCACGTGTAAACATGGATTCGTATGTATGGGATTTTACTGCAGGTTCTGCGGGCTTGCTTGTAGCCGCCATGAATGAAATGCTGAGTGACGCAAAAAGGAAGATAAAATCTCCGGATGAATTCATAAAGAAATCAGCAAAGATAAAAGCTACTCAGCTTCTCGGCGTTGAAATTCTTCCAAGCATCTACATGCTTGCTGTTCTTAACATGATTCTGATGGGCGACGGAAGCTCAAACATCCTGAATGAAGACTCTTTGAAAGACTTCAACGGCAATTACGGCTTCGGAGAAACCGATCATAAATTCCCGGCAGATGCATTCGTCCTGAATCCTCCATATTCGGCAAGTGGAAAAGGGATGGTATTTGTTGAAAGAGCCTTGTCAATGATGAGCAAAGGCTACGCCGCCATCATCATACTAAGCTCAGCAGGTTCTGGAGAAGCAGTTGATTACAATCGCCGGATTTTGAAACACAATACTCTTCTTGCCAGCATCAAGATGCCGGGTGATCTTTTCATCGGCAAGTCAAGTGCGCAGACTAGGATTTATGTTTTCAGAGTAGGTGAGGCTCATCACAAGGATTCTGTAGTGAGGTTCATCGACTTTTCAAACGACGGCTACACCCGCACCAACCGCAAGAAAGCAGCTATCAATCTTCGTGACACCGACCACGCCAAGGAACGCTATCAGGAGGTTGTTGACCTGGTTTATTTCGGCAAAAAGAAGCTTCACTATTTCACCGAGCAGGATTACTATGAAGGCGCAATAGACCCGGAAAATGGTGCCGACTGGAATCAGTCTGCGCCGATAGACACCAGACCAACCTTAGACGACTTCAAGAAGACCGTAGGTGACTATCTCGCCTGGGAAGTCTCCACTTTACTCCAGCATCAGAACCATGAGGACAACCGCCTGGGAAAATAGATGCCTCACTCAATGAAAAACTAAAAACTGTTGAGTGGGGCGAGTATACTTATGATGGCTTGTTCAGCACTGTTGCTGTTAAGAGAAAGCTATCACGTTCAGATATTTCTGCTTACGGCAAAACACCGATTTTTTCTGCTGAATCAGATAACAATGGCATTATGGGATATACCGAGCAAGAACCAGATTACCGAGTAAGTGAAAAAACGCCTTTGTATTTGATATTTTGTGATCACACGAGAAATTTCTGCATAGCAGATATGGATTTTTGTGTTGCCGATAATGTCAAGATCTTAAAGTCAAAAGTGCAATTAACAAAGTCTCAGATAATGTATATCACTTCTGCTTGGAAAAAGTGCATAGAAAACAGAGGATATTCAAGGCATTGGAAAATTGCAGAATCAGTTAGGTTCTTACTTCCTACCAAGAACGGCGGAATTGACTTTGATTTTATGGAGAGCTTTATTGCTGAGATGGAGAGGCGGTTTGTTGTGGAGATGGAGGGGAGGCAGGAAGCGGAAATACTGGCTTATTTGACTGTTACCGGATTTGAGGACACTTTGCTGACAGAGGAAGAAGAGAGGGCTCTTGAAAAGTATAAGTATCTGGAATGGCAAGGATATAGGCTGGGAGACTTATTTGACGTAAAAACTCCGGTTAAAAGATTTGATGCCAATAAGGTTACTGTACTCGAACATGGACAGCACCCGTACATAGTACGACTGGGGACAAATAACGGTCAGAAAGGCTTTCTTAATGAAAGCGACAAATTTCTGAATGATGGTAATACAATTTCATTCGGACAGGATACAGCGACAATGTACTATCAGAAGGTGCCTTATTTCACTGGGGACAAGATTAAAATCCTGAGCCCAAAGTTTGACGGCTTTAGCGAGAAGAATGCCCATTTCTTCTTAGCTTCGATGAAAAGAACTTTTTCCGAGTTTGCGTGGGGAATCACACAGTTTAATGTCGGCGTACTTAAAGAGCAGATAGTGGAGCTTCCGGTCAAAGACGGCGAAATTGATTTAGCTTATATGGAAGTTTTCGTTTCCGCTGTCAAAAAGCTCTTTGTAAAAGACGCTATTGCACAGAATAATCGGGAAATTGAGGCAACAAGGGAGATTGTAACAATGTTGACACAATAACCCTAACAGAAAGGACAGATAATATGAAATTCAAAACAATCGATGAGGTAGAGCGGTTCAAGGGCAAAAAGCTTCAGGAGGCGCTGCCGGAGATGACTGATGTCGAGTACACTGAAGAGGAGACGGCTGCAATTCTTGAAGAGGCGGGCAAGTACAGGGTTCATACCTGGTGCAGGCTTGAAAACGTCACCGGCTACACCTATCATGAAGACGGCGATGTCGTCGGCGATTATGTCAGCCCGTTCAGGGAGGATCAGATTGTGGTGTGCGACAAGCATTTCTGTGGAGTCACCGGTGCGCAGGGAAAGATTGTCTCGATGTATGAGTTCCTGCTTCTGGCAGACGGCGTCAAGGCGGTCGGCAACTATTCCGCCGGAGGCGACGAATGGGACGCCGATGGGACACGGTATGCAGAGCTGATATAGGACCATCATGGGCTGACGGGGGCAAAAAATAGAATCAAAATCTTTTTCAAAAACCTATTGCATTTTCCCGCAAGTTATGCTATAATCTCAGTGTTGTGCATCTGGTGGGTATAGCGTAGTTGGTTAACGCGTCAGATTGTGGTTCTGAAGACCATCGGTTCGAGTCCGATTATCCACCCCAGAATCAAGCGGCTTCGGCAGAACCTTGCGGTTCTATGGAGCCGCTTTTATTTTTTGCTTTTTCTGAAAGGTGTTGAACCTTTTTCGCATTTCTGGCGACTATATAAGTGAAACCGGTTTTAATAATCATCAGGGAGGTGAGGCTTTTGGCAACTGAATTTGAGAAGCTTCTTAAGGAGAATAAAACAGCCGTCGAGCGTTATGTCAGGTTTAAAATCCCGGCGGATGCTGGAGCTGATGACGTTTTGCAGGAGGTTTATCTTGCGGCGTACTTAGGCTTCCGGAAACTTGAGAACCACGACAATTTCAAAGCCTGGATCATCGGTATCGCCCGAAACAAGTGCCGTGACAGGTATCGTGAGATGGCAAAAGAACTTGATCTTGTGGATATTGAAAGCGTCCCCGAAGAAATGCTTTCTGTCGGAATCCATGGAATCTCGCTTAAAAGCGACGTTTCAGAGGCTCTCAGCGAGCTATGTGACCGTGACAGCGAAATCCTCCGGCTCTATTATCTGAAGCAGCTTCCACAGTCGGACATTTCGAGAATTCTCGGAATCCCTGTCGGCACAGTCAAAAGTCGTCTCCATTATGCAAAAAGCCGTTTACAGAAAAAATTTCCCGAACGGCTTCACGTCAGGAAAGAAGAGGTTATTATGAACAACACACTGAACGTCATGCCGGAATCCATCCCGGATTACAGAATCGAAAGGTCTCCGCTCAAGCCGTTCCCAGTTAAGTGGGAAGAGATGATGGGTTGGTTCGTCGTCCCGAGACTTGGGGAAAAGCTCAGCTGGGCGATGTATGACTTCCCAGAAAAGAAAAAGACTGAGGAGGTCATGATGGAGGTCGCCGGAAAGGCTAGTGTTCACGGCATCGAGGGAGTGGAGATTCACGCCACTGAAGCTGATCCGATGGAGGCAAATGCCACCGGCGACAACCCCGTTCACCGCATATTTGTAGCCCAGCTCACCGACACCCATTCGAGAATCTTAGCTGAAAGTCATGTCGAAGACGGAGTCAGGAAGCTCTATACATTCCTTGACGGCGACGATTTCTTAGATAACTGGGGCTTCGGCGAGGACAACTGCGGCAACGAGGTGAACCTTACGCCAAAAGGAATCATAACCCGGAACGGCAGCGAAATCACCTGCACCGGCTCAAAGAATGTCCTTGACGTCGTCGGGAGCTACACCGTCACCATCGGTGGTAAGAGCTATGATACAGTCTGCGTGATGGACATCGAGAACTATCAGGACGGCGTCGCAAGCGAGCAGTACCTCGACCAAAACGGCAGAACCATCCTCTGGCGCCGCTTTAACGCCGACAACTGGGCAATCGGAAGATACAAGAAGCCCTGGAGCGAGCTCCTACCACAAAATGAGACAATCACTGTCAAGGGCAACAAGTTTGTTCATTGGTATGATTGCGTGACGAGCTATATTTTGTGACAATGAACCCCACCTGAGTTTTAACTTGGGTGGGGCTTGGTTCTACTTATCCGATTTCAACATCAACATCTTCAAGGTCAGCTTGGGCAATGATGTTATAATATGCGTTCCTTGATTTATGCCGGTGCCTGTGCTATAATATTAAAAAACCTTTGACAGGCGGTGTAACTAAAACATGAAAAAATACTTGCGTGATTTCTTACTGGCAATACTCGCCGGCTTCTCAATCGGTTTGGGAGGAACGGTATATCTGAGGCTCAAGGATGCCTTCACCGGCGGAAATGTTGTCGGTGCGATGCTATTCGCAATCGGGCTCTTCATAATCTGCACCCGTGGCTACAACCTCTTCACTGGCAAAGCCTGCTACATATTCGACAACAAACCGAAATACCTCCTGTTTCTCGCAGTCGTCTGGCTTGGAAACCTTTGCGGCTGCATGCTGATGGCGGGACTCGAGAAGCTCACCGGGCTTTGTGGCTCGGAGTCGGGAATCAATCTGACAGCCCTGGAGATGGTTCTTTCGAAGATGGATTCGCCGCTTCTGTCGCTCTTTGTTTTGGGAATAATCTGCAACGTCTGCATCTTCGTCGCTGTGAACGGATTTGCAAACTGCCCACATGATCTCGGCAAGTATCTCTCGCTGTTCTTGGGAGTTTCCGTCTTCATACTCAGTGGAACCGAGCACAGCATCGCCGACATGTATTATTGGTGCATTTCGGGAGTGATATTTGAAGATTTCGGGCAGTCAATTCTCCGGCTGCTGGTTGTTTCTTTGGGAAATGTCGTCGGCGGAGTTTTCATCCCGGTTGTTGAGAAAATCTGCCGGAAGAGAACAAATAAAAAGCAGAGCGACTCAAGGGTCGCTCTTTTCAGTATCGGGAAGTTTGCTTCCCCAGACGGCAAGTTCAGACAGAATCGGAATAAGAGACTGCACGGAATCGGTTATCTCATACTCAACTCTGATTGGCACTTCCATATATTCGGTTCTCTTTACGAGTCCATCGTCTTCAAGCTCTTTCAGAGACTTAGCAAGCATGGTGTTCGATATTCCATTCATCTTGCGCTTGAGGTCGTTATATCTCGTCGCACCGTCATTTGAAAGAGAGCATATAATCGGCATCTTCCATCTTCCGCCGATTGCACTCATCGTCTTCTGCAAGGGACACCCAACTGTGCAAGGGCAAACGTGTTCATGTGCCATATAGATTCCTCCTGAGGTAATTTTATTCTTACTTAATCCACAAAAACTGCGTAGTTGACATAAAACCATTGTGTGCTATAATAACATTATAGCAGGTTTCTATTTAAGAGTAAAGACTTTTTTAAGAGTAAATTTGAAAATCGGAGGTATTCATATGAGTGATTTGAAAGTAGCAGTGCGGTATTTTTCAAAATCAGGACACACAAAGAAAGTGGCGGAAGCGATAGCTGATTCTGTAGGCTGCACAGCAATGCCAATATCTACACCTGTTGACGCAAATGTAGATGTGCTGTTTTTGGGAGCCTCTGTGTATTGGGGCGGAATCAGCTCCGAAGTCAAGGAGTTTATAGACAAGCTGGATAAAGACAGAATCGGCAAGGTGGTTGTCTTCTCAACATCAGCACTTGCTGAGCGGGCATTCCCTCAGATCAAGCAGAGACTTTTGAGCAAGGGTATCAAGGTTGAAGAGAAAAATTTCTATTGCAGAGGTGAATTCACTGCACTTCACAAGGGACACCCGAACGATGAAGACCTGGAATCCGCAAAGAAATTTGCTGCTAAAATCATTAAGGGAGAGTAATTATGGCTGAAAAAGAGTTTAATCTGTCGGAATATATGGCAGGAGGCGTTGAAAATCTTGTCAAGGGAGCTATCAGGGCAACTCTGAAAGATCCGAAAGAGAGTGCTTTTATGGCGAAGTTTGCCCTTTCGAGCCGCAAGGCAACGAAAAGACGCGCAGAGCTTGAAGCGCAGGGCGAGCACATTCCTCCATTTCTCATTGCCAGCATCACCAGCAGTTGTAATCTTCATTGTGCCGGCTGCTATGCCAGAGAGAACCATGCCTGCAATGACGAAGCTGCATATGACCAGCTCACAGCTGACGAGTGGGGAAGAATCTTTGAAGAATCAAGAGATTTGGGTATTGGATTCATACTCCTTGCCGGTGGCGAGCCGATGATGCGTCGGGACGTGCTCGAAAAGGCAGCAGATTACCCGGAAATCCTGTTTCCGGTTTTCACCAACGGAACTCTTATGAGCGACAAATACATCAGACTTTTCGATAGTGCAAGAAATCTCGTCCCGATTCTCAGCATCGAGGGCGATGAGCTGAAGACCGATGAGCGCAGAGGAAATGGCATCTATCAGCTACTGATCAAGGCTATGGATAAGATACAGTCGAACAACCTGATTTTTGGCGCATCGGTGACGGTCACAACCTCAAATATTAACGAAGTAGTTTCGGAAGAGTTTTTGACGGAGCTTCAGGAGCGGGGCTGTAAAGCGGTCATTTATGTGGAATTTGTTCCGGTGACCGACGACAGTACAGAACTCGCTCCCGGAGATTCCGAAAGAGAGTTCCTGAGAAACAAGATGACCGAGCTTCGCAAGAAGTATCAGGAAATGATTTTTGTCTCGTTCCCGGGAGACGAAAAGGCGACAGGCGGCTGCCTGGCAGCAGGAAGAGGATTCTTCCACATTAATTCCCACGGAGGAGCTGAACCCTGTCCGTTCTCACCATATTCGGATATAAGCGTCAAAGACACGTCCGTCAGGGAAGCTCTTCACTCAAAGCTGTTTACAGAGCTGAGAGACGGTGACGTTCTCATCGAAGACCATGCCGGCGGCTGTGTGCTTTTTGAAAGACGAGACAAGGTTGTGGAGCTGTTGAAGTCCAGATAGTATTATTTTTGATAGTAAGCGAGTATTGACGCTCTTCTTGAATATAATAGTAGCATAGTTCAGACTATGCTATTATTATATGTGAGGTCTTATGAAGATGCTGTGTTTTGTTTTAGGAATGATGGTTGGAGGAGCGTTTGCAACGCTTACACTGCTGTTCTTTATGGGAGCAAGTGGACATTCCCCACATGCGTCGTCAAATCAATAATTTTGGTTAGTGCCTAAAAGATCGGTTTGTGCAGATTCTCCAAACCGTTTGAAAAGAATAAAGTGCGGTGTTGACAACCGATATAATCTCTGTTATAATAGAGGCATAAAAATGTGGTTGGTGGGTGAGCCCGATAGGAGGTTCACTTTGTTGGTAAAGCGAGATTTGAGAAAATTGGAATATTGTATTTTCAACATTGTATTTGAAAAAGCTTGTGGAAGGGCTGGTAAAAACAATGCAAGCTGATGTATTGACAACTGCTTCCCCAGTAGAATTTGAGGGAGAGACCTGTGTGCCCGTGAGTGAAAATGACGGTGCGCATGATGATACATATGAAATTGAAGTAACGAGCTTCGGAGAGGAGATTTCTCTTGAGGCGGGTAAGTGCGAGCTTATCACCCGGGAAGAGGTCGAATCCTCAAAGAGGATTTATCGTGTTGTAAAGAGAACGGAGGATGTTGTCCTCTCACTTCTGGCACTGATTGTCCTCTGCATTCCTATGCTTGTTGTGGCGTTTATCGTCTGGGTAACAAGCCCCGGCGCAAGCCCAATATTCAAGCAGGAGAGAGTCGGAAAGAACGGCGAGACGTTCAAGCTCTGGAAGTTCCGTTCGATGATTCCTAACGCTGAGAGTAAGCTGAATGAACTCATGGATCAGAACGAGATGGACGGTCCTGTTTTCAAAATCAAGAAAGACCCGAGAATCACTCCGGTTGGAAGCTTTATAAGGAAGACAAGTATTGACGAGCTCCCTCAGCTGGTGAATATTCTGAGAGGCGACATGAGCATCGTCGGACCCCGTCCTGCGCTCCCGAGAGAGGTTGAGCAGTATGGCGATTTCGAACGTCAGCGGCTTCTTGTGCGCCCTGGTCTTACCTGCTACTGGCAGACTCATCATTCAAGGAATGAAGTCAGCTTTGAAGAGTGGATGAAGCTTGATGCGAAGTATGTGCGTGAGTACAGCTTCACAGAAGATTGGAAGCTCATCTTCAGGACCTTTGCGGTCATCTTCAATAAAGAAGGAGAATAGAAGACACACGGCGTAAAAAGACCAGTTCCTTACGCCGATTTTGCGTTGTATAAGTAACGCCGTCAAACTAGGATGTCTGAAGAATACACGGATCTCCGCCGAGGCACGCCTGAGTGCTCGCTTCACTGAAGACAATGCTCCCTCACAGCAGGAGAAAACAAACTGAAATATAACTTAACTAATGAGGGACAAATGAAAAACGTTCGAAAAGGAGCAAATGTTAAATGAATAACTATAATATAGCGGTTGCTGGTACAGGCTACGTGGGTCTGAGCCTAGCAGTCCTGCTGGCACAGCACAATAAGGTCACAGCCGTGGACATCATCCCAGAAAAAGTAGACCTAATCAATCAGCGGAAATCCCCGATTCAGGACGAGTACATAGAGAAATATTTGGCAGAAAAAGACCTTGACCTGACTGCAACATTAGATGGCGCATCCGCCTACAAAGATGCCGATTTCGTCATCATAGCTGCCCCGACTAACTACGACAGCAAGAAGAACTTTTTTGACACAAGCGCAGTTGAGGACGTAATCAAACTTGTCATTGAAAACAATCCCAATGCCATCATGGTTATCAAATCGACGATTCCTGTCGGCTACACGGTAAGCATCAGAGAAAAGTTCCACTGCGATAACATCATTTTCAGCCCTGAGTTCCTGAGAGAATCCAAGGCTCTTTACGACAATCTTTATCCCTCGAGAATTATCGTCGGCACTGATGTAAACGACGCAAGACTGGTAGAAGCCGCAAACACTTTTGCTAGGTTACTCCAAGAGGGAGCAATCAAGGAAAACATCGACACTCTCATCATGGGCTTTACGGAAGCTGAGGCGGTCAAACTTTTTGCCAATGTTTACCCAACAAAAAAAGTTTTAAATCTCAGCGTCAGCGCCAGTGGAAAACACAGTTTTTTGGCAGCCTGAAAAGCCCCGGAAAAGTAAAACTTCTATGGTAGACGTTTTGTAGGGTAGACCTATGGTAACGAATGTTTCATAGGCTATGGAAAACGAAACGTAGGGTAGACATGGGTGTTGAGACTAATCAATGATTTGTTGGAGTATTACGAAGTAGGATTGAATTGATAGAGATGATTTTGTAATAAATGCACAAGAAATTGGCTGAAACTTTTTCTGTTGGGTAAGCCTATCCGAAGATGTGAACAGTATTGAATTTAAAACTTTTTCTGTTGGGTAGACCTGTCATATGTTTTTCATCGGTGTTGGAGACGAAAAGTTGAAAACTTTTGCCGTAGTGTAGACCTGTCAGAAGATATGTAGAATTAAAACTTCTGGTGTTGGGTAAACACCTCGGAAGATATGTACGAAAGGGCAAATATGAAACTTCTATCGTAGGGTACACCCAGTTGAGAGTTTCATAATGCGGATGAGATAGATAGGACTGTGATTAACACAGTTTATATAGATATTACTGCTGTGAGGAAATCAGCACAATACTTATTTGAGGAGATAGTTATGAGTAATTGCAAAATTGCTGTTGCCGGAACTGGATATGTGGGATT